>NZ_JBKFFP010000009.1:0-112221 GCF_046506625.1 Zhengella sedimenti | reverse complement strand
GCCTCCAAATAACTGATTTGGCGCTTTGAATCTGATTTGCTACGTTAAATCCACGCTATCAATGGGTTTTGACCCTAGCCTCCATAACTGCATGTGCGGTTGTTCCTGAGCCTGCAAAGAAATCGAGAACAATTCCATCTTTTGTGTTGTTCGCCCACTTCAATAACTGCTTTATCAGCCGAACCGGCTTCTTTCCGTTGGCAAATGCTATCCCGCCTTCTTTTGCGACATTCCCCATGTCTTGATAAAAGCCCTTCCATAGGTCGCCACGAATTACTGTGCGGCCAAACCGAGGCTTGTAATCATCGGACATGCGATAATTTAGGGATAGAGGCATTAAAGCTTGAAGCGTTCCATTTGACAAAGTTGTTAGATAATAGGTTCGATGATCAGCTTCGAACGCAACCCAACAGCCAACCTCAGTAGATTGTTTGCCGGCAGAGACTGGCGGCCTGTCAATACGAGCGATCTTGTCGAGGTTACTGTCTATGAATTCTTTTGCGGCATCCGAGACAGATAGCAGCCTGTCCATATTGTTGACGCTGAAAGAGCCTCGGGAAGAGAATCCGAATTTTTCGATATCAGCCCCAACTTCTTCATCTTCCATCATCTTCTGAGCCAGCGTGCTCAAAGTGCCATCTTCATTCATCCAAGCGGTGTAGTGCGTATCAAAGGAGACTACGCCGTCAAACAATGGAGTGTGTCGTATGTTGTCAAAGGCGGCCGTCTTTCTAAAGACGTGCACAAACTCTACATTCTTTACGATGGTACCTTGCTGAGCGTTAACCGTTTTCGGACCTGATGTTGTCGACATTTCAACTGCAATAGTGTCGATGAAATTATCTTCTCCAAAGACCTCATCAAGCAGACGCCTCATATTGGCGGACTCTTCATCGCTGATAGAAGAAAATATGACGCCATCATCTGCTAGAAGGTTCCTTGCTAGCTTTAAGCGAGAGTACATCATGGTCAACCAATCCGAGTGGAAGCGGCCATTGGACTCGGTGTTCGCCACAAGCCGAGAACCATCCTCGCTCAATTGTTGAGATGAAATTAGATACTCCTCAGTTGTTTCGGAGAAGTCATCATTATAGATAAAGTCACTTCCAGTATTATATGGGGGATCGATGTAGATGGCCTTCACCGCTCCCAAAAACGTTTCTCGCAACAGCTTTAGGGCCTCGAGGTTGTCTCCTGATACAAGAAGATTTCGTGTTTCATCGAAATTCAAACTTTCCTCACGATGAGGCAACAGAGTCTTCGAAAGAGGTGCGTTTGCAAGCAAGAGCGCGTTTTTCTTCCCCGGCCAGTCGAGCCGATACCGCTCCTGTGGCCCTTCCACGATGTGGTCGCTCAACTCCTGACGCAGCTGATCGAAGTCCACCGCCAGACGCACCGCCCCCGTCGCCTCGTCCCGCGCCTCGGTCACGCAGCCGGGGAACAGCTCGCGGATTTTCGCGATGTTGTCCTGGCTCAGGTCCGGGCTGTGCATCTTCAGCTTGTCCATGCTCGTCCTCTCAATCATTCGTCGTCTTCTTGGGCGCAAATCCGGACGCGGAACCGGTGCCCACTTCCGCTGGATTTGCTTGTGCGGCGCCAGCGTGTCCCGCCGTCAGCCGCTCAAGTTCCTGCTTGGCCGCGCGCAGCTCGGCATTGATCGCCACGCGCTTGTTGAATTGCTTCTCGCGCCCCAGCCGCGCCTTGATCCGCTCGACTTCGCGCGCCTGGCGCTCGATCGCCTCGGCCTGCGCGATGCGCTCTTCCAGCGACACGGGGCGGTCCGCCTCGGCAGGGGTAAAGGGCGTCTGCGGCGCCTCGCCCATGCCGGGGACCAACCGGGCCGTCTGCCCGGCGACCAGCGGCTCGAGCAGCCGTTCGTACAGCGCGCCCATGTTCAACGCCACCGGAAGGGGCGCGCGGGCTGCGTCCTCTGGTAGCCAGTCCCCCTGGAAATAATCGCCCACCACCCAGCGGGCGCTGTCGGCCTCGCTTGGCCGCTTATAAGCCGCGGCCAACCTGACGCGGCCGCCATGGGCCACCTCGAAGATAAGCGGAAATGGGATGGCCTTGTCGATGGCGCGCAGCACATCACGGTCGAGTGTCGTGGTGCGCGCGTTGATGCGGAAGACCTGTATCTCGGCCACTTGGCGAGTCGCCGCCAGATTGACCGTCTCGGGCGCCAGCTTGTGCGACCACACGATCTGATCGACCTCGCGCACGAAAAGCTCCTTGAGGCCCGTGCTCGCCCCGGCGTGCTCGTAGATCTTGTTCTTGGGGATCACGCGCCCGAAGGCGCTCGCGCGGGGCCAATCGTAGAGGGTCATGGAGTTTCCTCCATCCCCGTCGCGCCCAAAGCGCTCCCCGCCTCTTGGCCCCCTTCGATGACCAGGAAGGCGATCAGCTCGAAATCGTCCAGCCCCTTGATGGTGTGGGTCAGGGCCGTGGTGCGCCCGCCGCTGAACAGGCTGTCGATGTCCTTCTCTTCCTTCACCTCGATCATGGAGCGGATCGCGCTGGAGAGCAGGTCGGAGTAGCGGCCCATCTTGCGCCCGTCCTCGGTGCGCTCGTTGAAGATGCGGCATACGTCGTGGATGGGCTCGATCCGTCCCTTGCAGCTGGATCGGATCAGGTCAAGCAGGCGCTTGACCTCAGTATGGTCGGCGACGATCCGGCCATCGTCGTCGATGTAGACCAGGTAGAAGGGGTGTAGGCGGTTCTGCTGGTTGACGTTCACGCTGTCGTGGATGTTCTTCAGAGCGAAGATGACACCGGGCTGAAGTCCCAGCTCCGGCTGCGCGGGTACGACGGCGTGCATGCCGAAGGGCACGTTGTCGAGCTCGCCATGCGCCTTGACGTAATTGAGCAGGTCCATCCGGAAGTCGTTCAGCCCGAGATCGGTGATCGAGATGCCCGCTTTTGCGTCCTCCAGTTCGATCACCTCCTCCTGCATCCGCCTCAGCTGTTCCTTGCGGTAGGCTATGTCGTTGGATTTGGCGGTGAGGACGTTGTCGTCGCCGGTGGCAGTGACGTCGGCGATCACCATCCGGTTTTCGACGCGCTCCTTGAGGTTGATGTACTCGTCGAGCGAGATATCGGGCCAGTAGTTGACCAGCTGGATCTGGCTGTTGGGTGATCCGATACGGTCGATCCGGCCGAACCGCTGAATGATGCGCACCGGGTTCCAGTGGATGTCGTAGTTGATCAGGAAGTCGCAGTCCTGAAGATTCTGCCCTTCCGAGATGCAGTCGGTGCCGATGAGGATGTCCAGTTCGCCCGGTTCGTTCGGAAGGACGATGGCCTTCTCCTTTGACCGCGGCGAGAACAGCGTCAGGACGCTCTGGAAGCCGTAGGACTTCTTGAGCGTCGTCTTGGGTGCGTCTGACCCGGTGACCTTGCCGACATGCAGCCCGAGCTGTGCCGCGAAGGGCGCCAGGTTGTCGAAGAGGTAGTTGGCTGTATCGGCGAAGGCCGTGAAGACCAGCACCTTCCTGTTTCCGGGGTTCAGCGGCTCATCGACCTTCTGCCTGATTAGGGCAAGCAGGTGCTGGAGCTTGGCGTCGTCCGCCGGTCTCACCTTCTCCATCGAGGCGATCAGATCTTCGATCAGGACGAGGTCTGCAGCCAGGTCGTGTTTCCATGATGGCAGATCCATGTCGGCAAGGCTGATCTGGACCTTCTTTCCGACCGTGAACTCATCAAGGCCGGAGAGGTCATCGTCCTCCGGGTCGAAGTCACTCATTTCCGCGAGATAGTCACTGACGCTGCCGCTTCTTCCCGTCTTCTCAAAGCCCTCGATCGCGTCGAGCGTGCGCGAGATGTTGGCGCCGAGAGACCGAAGCGTGAGGCGGAACGCAGCGACCGAGCTCTCCAGGCGTTTCAGCAGGTTGGTCGTCATGAGCGCCTGAAGGCTGCGCTCTCGATCAGCCTGCCTGAGCTTGCCGCGTCCGCCCTCGACCTGCGTGTCGTAGATCTCCTCATACTTCCGCAGACGGCTGGGCAGGATGTAGCTGATCGGGGCGTAGACCGCGAGCTTCAATACAGAGAGCTGCGTGAAGATGTCGTTGAAGCCCATCACGTCCGACCGCTCTGTGATCGGGCGATGGTAGGAGAGCGGCTTGCGTCTCTGGGGGAATTTTCCGATATCCTTCGTGTCGTAGAAGGTCTCGATGTGCTTTCGTGACCGGGCGATGGTGACGGCGTCGAGAAGCTCGAAAAAATCGAAGTCGAGCGACTTCAGGATCGACGCAGCGGTCCTCTCCTCTGGCGGCAGCAACGACCACTCATTGAAGGCCTTCTGGGCTCGGCGGAAAATCTCCTCGACGCTTGTCTGTGTCTTCAGGTTCTTGCTGAGCGCTTCCGACTGTCCTTCGTAGGCAAGAGCCAGCTGATTCCGAAGATCGTTGAACCTGTTGTTAACCGGGGTCGCGGAAAGCATCAGGACCTTGGTCTTTACGCCGGCGCGGATGACCTTGTTCATCAGTTTCTGGTAGCGGGTCTCCCGGTCCTTGTAGACATCGTTGTTGCGGAAGTTGTGGGATTCATCGATCACGACCAGATCATAGTTGCCCCAGTTCACGCGATTGAGCGGGATACCGAAGGACTCGCCGGAGGTGCGGGAGAGGTCGGTGTGGCAGAGGACGTCATAGTTGAACCGGTCCTTTGCGAAAATGTTGGTGGTCAGGTTCGTGTTGTAGTTCCGCCAATTGTCCGCGAGCTTTTTAGGGCAGAGAACGAGAACGGATCGGTTGCGCAGTTCGTAGTATTTGATGACGGCAAGCGCGGTGAAGGTCTTACCGAGTCCCACGCTGTCCGCGAGGATGCACCCGTTGTATGTTTCGAGCTTGTTGATGATGCCGGTCGCCGCGTCCTTCTGATAGTTGAAGAGCTTGTTCCAGACCACGCTGTCGCGGTACCCGGTGAGGTCGTTCGGCAGAACGTCCTCGTCCACGTCCTCCAGGAAGTCTTGAAAGATGTTGTACAGCATCATGAAGTAGATGCGCTCGGGCGAATTCTCCTGATAGACGGACTTGATGTGCTCGCAGATGGCCGCAGTGACGTCATTCACCTTTTCCGGGTCCGACCAGATCTGATCAAATAGGTGAAGATACATCTTGGCGTGCGCAGGATCATCGAAGCGGGTCACGAAGTTGGAGACCGCATCGCCCTTTTGGTAGCCAAGATCTACGGCCGTGAAACCGCTGATTGGCATGTAGGCCACTTCGCCTTCGGAACCAGCCAGATGCATAAATTGCTGCATCGGGGCCTTTGTCGTGTTGGAACGAAACCTCGCCTTCTTGCGGATCCAATCAGCGCATTCGCGGGCGACGGCGCGTTGTGTGAGCTTGTTGCGCAGCTGGATCTCGAACTCGGTGCCGTAAAGACCGCTTTCCCGTCGCGCCTTTGGAATGAAGAATTCCCGACGTTCCTTCCGGAGGCGGTCGGTCACCTCGGTCGGCACAAATGTGGGCGCGGTGAAGATGAACTGCAGGCTGTCGATCTTCGAGAGCTCGGACTTCAGGGCTTCGAACGCGTAGATAGAGAAGCAGGATGCAGCAATCCGCAAACGCGTTCCCCGACCGACTGAGGCCCTCAGGTCATCCCCGAGAAGGTGAGAGGTGTTATCTATGATCTGCATCGATAACCTCCCTGTTGAGAAGCACGATCTGCTGATCCTGCGGATTGCGGGCTGCCGGGTCGGTATCAAGCCCGAGACGCCTGAGCGCGTAGTATAGCAACGCGCGCCGGACTTTGATCTTCGCCTTGCCGGCCCGCATGCCGTAGTCGAGCGCGATCACCTTCGCCTGCGTTTCCGAGAGTTCGGGGTGTGGGGCCACCTCCAGCGTGACCTCGGAATGCCAGTCGCGGTCGTCGTCGGCTGACGTTTCGCTGTCGCGCGACCCGCGGATGTCGAGGATCCGCGAGAGCAGGAAGTCCTTGAAGCAGTCATCGGTCAGGCAGAACGCCCGCGTGTGCCAGCGGAACCCGTCGAACGCGATGGCATGGGGTGCTATCCAGCGCCACCGGGGCTCTGGGCTGGAGAGGGACTGGTACTTTACCTCGATCGCCTCGGAACGGCGGATGGCGCCGACCACCGAACGGAGCGTCACCGGGTTCACGCCGCGAACAGGCGTAGGGGCGGCGGCGTAGGGCGGGAGGTTGGCAATCCAGGAATCGTCGCGGTCGAGGATCCCGTCGGCGACGGACCGCAGCTGGGCGAGATAGCGGCCGGCGTCGGGTTCGAGAAACTGCGGCTTGAATTTGGAGCTGCGGA
This sequence comes from Zhengella sedimenti, assembly GCF_046506625.1. Lineage (NCBI taxonomy): Bacteria > Pseudomonadati > Pseudomonadota > Alphaproteobacteria > Hyphomicrobiales > Notoacmeibacteraceae > Zhengella > Zhengella sedimenti. Next base: position 105,950 of record NZ_JBKFFP010000009.1, on the reverse strand, counting down.
CATACGTCCGCGCGCTCTTGTCGTAAACCATGTTGTCCGGCGCGAAGCCGATGTAGCGGTTCAGGTCGGTGGACGCCTGGTTCACCGAAATACCGAACTGGCTCATCAGATCGCTGCGGTTCACGTGTCCCTCCCAGAACAGGCGGAAATCAATGAACTCGAGGCGTTGCTCGACGCCCCAGCGAAGTTCCGACCTGTCGTTGTCCATCACGCTTTCCCCGGTTGGGCGATGCGAACGATAACTATGCGCGCCCATTTAATGGGCTGTCAGAAGGTATTGCGGCATCCGCGGGTTGGCAATCAGAATGTGTCTTTTTGCGAATACCAACATCGCACCGCCATGGAAGGACAGGTGCATTTGCGAGAACCCTGAGACTGCGATTAGTCCTTTCCCCTCGCGATTATCCTCCGCAGCAACTGCACCCGCTTCAGCGTCGGTGCCGGATCGCGGCCGTCGGCAATCAACCTCAGAAACGTGATCCACGCCTTCTCGTTTTCGCTCAATCCCGAAATCGTCATTTCCCGAAAATCCCCCTGATGGCGGCGCGCGCGCGGGTCGTCAGCGCCGGGTCGCTGTTGTCGCTGGCATCGCGCAACTCGTCCAGCCAGGCGGCCTCGTTCTCGCTCACGACAGCGCGGAAGATCTGCCGGATCGCCGTCTCCGTCGTCGGGCTGTCATGCTGGTCGAGGGCCATGCGGAACAGCAGGGCCGCGTCGCACTCAAGCGCCTTGGCCAGTGCCGGCACGCGGTCGAGCGCCAGCTTGGACGATCCGTTCTTGATCATCGACATGATATTCGCGTTGGTGAAACCAGACTCAGCGGCGATCTGCGCCTGCGTCTTGCGGTATTTCAGTTCCAGCACCCTCCTGGTGACGAACTTCGCCAGGAGGGTGTCTGCGTAAGGGCGGCCGGGCTTGCGGTTGGTCATGATCAGCGTCTCCATCTGCGCACGCGACATGCGTGCATCTGATGAGAGCTATAGCGAGGGGTCAGCGGGGAGATTGCGGGGGATGACGGGCGTTGTCAGGATTTCTGGAGGCGAGGGAATTTGTCGATCGCGGCTTTCTTGGCTTTCAAAGTGATGTCGCCATAATTGTCGCCGGCGGTCCTGCGTGCATGTCCCTGGATCGCGTCGAGCACGATAGAGTCGATGCCCAGTTCGCGACCGACAGTCTTGAAGCGGTGGCGCCAGCCGTGAAACGGGCTGATGCCATCGGGCACGACATTCAGGTCTTTTATCCAGTTGCGCAGTTGGTTCTGGACGGTCCTGCTTGCTTGCTCAACGGTCCTGCTGGCATTCGTCGTCAGAAACAATGGGCCGATCGCAACACTGGCCACATAGCCAAGAAAGCCGTCATCTACGATCTGCTGGTGAATAGGCACGTCCCGGAATTTCCCCGTCTTCACCGTCCCGGCCTCGGGAGTGATTCGAAGGACATGGAGACCATCAACCGTATGAATGTCCTGTCGCCTCAGTTGAACGATTTCGCCAAGGCGCGCGCCAGTAAAGGCGCATAGCCACGGTATCCATCGCTTCGCTGCAGCCAGTTTCGCATCCTCTTGCTTGAGGGGAAGATATGAACTTGCCGCCATGAGGAGCTTCATGGCTTCATCATCGCGAAAGCCCTTCTCCCGGTTCTGTATTGGTGTCTGTGCTCGCAAGCGCACACCATCGGCAGCGTTTGACTCAATTCGATCGTTCTCGTGCGCCCAACGCAGGACCGCATTGAGCGCGGCGAAATGGCCTCGTTTGAAGGTCGTGGGTGCCAGACCGGAGCCCAGCTTGGCGTCTTTCCATTTCAGAATGTCGGCCTTGGTGACGCGCCGGGCATCGTCATGCCCGATGAACGCAACGAAGTCCTTGATGGTGGGCGTCCATTTACGTCGGGCTTCCCGGCCACGCCCGCCGGCTTCACGCTCTTTCAGGAAATCATCAAGCAGCCCCGTAAGCGAAACCGGTTCGAGTAACAGTTCGAGACCCGTCGTGTCCTTGAGCATCGAATGGACAGGCTCCCCGGTAAAGTCGCCTCTGTTGCGTTCGTCCTCTCGGGCAAGGGCTTCAAGTTGCGCCGCAGCGATGGCCATTCCCAGAGATCGCCACTCGGTCCCGAATCGTTCGAAGGAATGATTTCCTCTTGCTGCAAAGGCATTGATCGCCCAACCGACCACAGCGGCCATTTCCTCGTTGCTGATTCTGCCGGACGCAGCGCGGATCAACACTCGCTTGAATTCGGGGCGTGACCATGAGATGTCGGCAATCTTGGACTGGTCAGGAAAAGTTCGTTCTCGCGTGTCGTGATCCAGCTCCGAGAGGTAATGTGCGAGCGCCATCTGCTCGATCGTCAAGGGATAGCGTGCGCGCGCACCGGTCACGCGTTCAAGACGATCACCCTCGTGTTTTCGCCTGGCTGCGGCAATCCGTGACTCGAATTCCGCCATGACGATCGGTAATTGCCGGTTGGCTTCGCGCTTGTCGGAACCGAGAGGCCTGCTCAATTCCCACTTGTTGTCGAAGTAGGTTCGCAGCTCTGCGGGTATGATCTTGCGTGCATGCCACCGGCCATTGCGCTCGTGTAATCCCGCTCGTTGACGTGCCATCCGGACAACCAGTTTGTAGCATCATTTTGTAGCATAAAAATGGGAAAAACCCCTTTCAAGTCAACCATTTTCAGCGATTTCAAGGGGTTGGATGGTGGGCGGTGAGAGACTCGAACTCCCGACATCCTCGGTGTAAACGAGGCGCTCTACCAGCTGAGCTAACCGCCCCCTGCCGGCAGCATCGCGACGGCACAGGATGCCGGCACAGATAAGACCTTCCTGCGGCGGTGGCAAGCCCAAACCCTTGCCGCAACGGTGCGGCACGGCCCGTTCCGGGCGCTGATGAAAAAAGTCGTCATATCCGCCTCATCATCTGCTTGACACTCACCCCCGTTCCGCTTAATTCACCCCCACGACGCCGCCGGAAACGGCGACCACGTCGAAAAGCGCGGGTGTAGCTCAGTCGGTTAGAGTGCCGGCCTGTCACGCCGGAGGTCGCGGGTTCGAGCCCCGTCACTCGCGCCATTTCTTTTCCCTGATTTCAAAGTCTTGCTTTCGCTGGTCAAGGACCATCGTCCGGCCTGTGGCGCATGGCGAACTTCCCTTTCCGGTCAAAGCGGCGGCAGCGCTGGCAACCCGCCGGCGCCGGCTGCGGAACCGTGAGTGAGTGCCACGGCGCGTGCTGTGATCACCGCCTCCCGGGCCTGCGCCCGCCACGTGTCAGCAGCGTTTTCCCGCCCATAGGCGGCCTTGCCGGCGATCAGCAGGGCCGGGCGCAGCATCTGTCCGCCGCCCAGGCGGCAGAGCGCATCCAGGCGCGCCGCGGCATCCAGCGGCGTGGCCGTACGAATCGCTTCCAAGGCTTCGCGAACCAGCCGCCGCCGCGCCGCTGCGGTGCGCCAGTGCCGCCAGGACGTTGCGAGGCGGCTTCCAAGTCCGAGCAGGAGGGCGCCAAGCAGAAAGGCAAGGCCGGCAGCCGCCAGCAGGCCCGGCCCCGTGGTCACGCGCAGCCAGGCTGCCAGCCGCGATAGCGGATCACGGCCTTCCACCGCTTGCGCCAGCAGGGCATCGCGGTCCGGTATGCCCACATTGATTCGCCGTGCCGGGATGATCGCCTCGCGTGGCGCGCCTTGCTCCGTGTCGAACCAGGCAAGCCGGATCGTGTCCGGAAAGACGGGGATCGGGCTCAATGCGCGGACGCGGAAACGGAAGGTGGCCTCCGCCGTTATCCCTTGCGTGCCAGCCTGCTGCTGCCTGTCGCCGCCAAGCGGCGTGATCGCGAGTCCGCGCGCCGGTGGCATGGCGATGGCGGGAATCTGCACCGCGCGGATGCCCGATGCCGAAACGGTGATGGTCCGCACCACCTCGTCGCCAGCATTCAGCGCGCGCACATCCGCCGACCACGTCTCCTCCATCCTCAGGTTCCGGGCGGGCAGCCACCAGTTCCCGGCCTCCACCGGCGCGGGCCGCACCGAAAGGCGCACCGCGTCGGTCGAGACCGAAAAACGGCCGCGCTCCAGCCGCGACTTCTGCATCTCCCCGCTGGCGCTCACGCCAGGGATGACGAGTTCCCCCGACCGGCGCGGCCAGACGAGATAGCGCCAGGAAATGCGGCGCAGGCCGGCTTGCTCGTCCAGCGTCCGGCGTTCCTCGTGAACGGGAATGACATCCAGCCCCGACAGGTCCGCCACCGGGAGGCTTTCGGCAATGATGGGGTGGCGGTGCGCCATTTCGATATCGAGAACGACCTCTTCCTGCACATGCGGATCGGGCCTCGAAACACGCATGGTCAGGGTCACGTCGCCGGCGCCCGGGGCCCAGTCCGGCGGCCTCTCGGCAAGCACGGTGACCGAGGCCGAATTGGAGGATACGTTGCCCGCGCTCAGCGGTCCGACGATCACCAGCCCGGAAACCTTCGGCACGATCTCGATGCGGCGCAGCTTCACCTCCACCACCTTTCCCTCGATCACGGCAATGCGTGTGCCGTATGTTTCGCGCCCGATCGACGCGATGTCGCCGAGCGGGGAGAGATCGAGTGGCGCCTCCAGGCCGACCGATTCGATTTCCAGGACCACCGTGTCACCCATGACGATGGTCTCGCTTTCCAGGCGCAGCGAGATCGAGGGCGACCTCACCGTGGCGGCGAGGAGCGGGCTGCCGGCCAGAAGCGTCAGGACTAGAAGGGCAAGGCGGATGAGGAGCCGGCGCGTCACCATGGCGACAGGCCCTCGTCCGGTACATTGCCGGCTGCCTTGCGCCGGCGCAATTCCAGCGCGATGCGCGTCTTGAGGTAGCGCGCCGGGTCGTCGCTGATGGCATTCAGCCACTGTTCGGTCGCCTGGCTCAGTTCCAGTTGCGCCCGGGCGCCGGCGGCATCGCTCATGCCGGTCTCCTCGGTGCTTTCGCTGCCCCCGGACGGCCGGCTGGCCGGGTCGTCGTCGCCGCGTGCGCCCTTCACCGTGCCGCCGCCTTCGCCGTCCTCCTCGGGCGGGCGGCGGTTGTCGCCGGCCTGACCGCTGTCGCCTTCGGCCACCGCTTCGGGCGCGGGCTGGCGGCTGTCGGTGCCGCCCTGCCGGTCCTGGCCTTCCTCGCGCTCGCCCTGCTCGCCTTTTTCGTCGCTTGTCTCCGGGTCGCTTCCCTTCCCGTCGTCCTGCTCCTCTTCCACCCGGTCGATTGCCTTCTGGCGCGGTGTCAGCGCCGCCTGCCCCTTTTCATCGTCCTGCCGTTTCAGCATCTCGCGCATGATCGCCGCATTGTGCCGGGCATCCTCGAAACCGGGCTTGAGCGAAAGGGCCGCCTGGTAGCTTTCCAGGGCGAGCGCGAAATAGGACATGCGCGCATAGGTGTTGCCGAGATTGTAGAGCGAGACCGGATCGGACGCGCGCACGAAAGCCTCGGCCGCTCGCCACCACTGGTCCGAGCGATAGAGTGCGGCACCCTTCCAGGCCGGGTCGGTGAAGATCTCCGCGGCTTCGGCATGCCGTCCTTCGCGGAAAAGCTGATGCGCCAGGTAATCATCCGAGGCTTGCGCCGGTGCGCTCGCCAGGATGAGCAGGGCGAAGGCGATCGCCATCCTCATGACAGCGCCCTGCGTATGACAACGAGCATGAAGGGCAGGGCGGCGAGCAGCAGCCAGTGCGACAGCAGGGCCTCGCCGGCCGGTTCCAGTCCGGCGGGCGTCAGCCCTGCGAGGCCCGATGCGGCATCGCCCGTCAGGCCGGCCAGCGCGACGCGGCCGAGCGTGTCAGCCTGCACCAGTGTCCCGCCGCCCGCTTGTGCCAGCTCCGCGGCTGCAGTCATGTCTGCCGGGACGGGATTGTCCGCGTTCTCGTCGGCAAAGGCGACGATGTCGATGCGGTGGCCGCGTGCGGCAAACTGGGCCGCCGTGGCGATGGCGTTGGCGGAAATGCCGCCGGTGTCGGTCAGAAGGAACACACGCGCCCGCGCCAGCCCCGCGTCCGACACCACGGAGGCCGCGAAGGACAAGGCCCGCGCCACGTCCGATCCTTCCACCGGAACCAGCCCGTGTTCGAGGGAGCGGGCGAGAGCGGCATAGTGGCGGCGGTCGAAGGCGAAGGGTTCGGCCAGGAAAGCGTCCCCTGCATAGACGGCGAGGCCGGTGGCCCGTGCGCCCGCATCCTGCGACAGGGCAATTGCCGTCTCGCGCGCCGCCGCCAGCCGGGTGGGGCGGATATCCGTCAGGGTCATGGATCGGGAGACATCCACCATGACAAGCCAGCCTTCCGCATGGCGGAAGGCGCGGGCGCCGGCATCGGGCAGGGCAGGTCCGGCCAGCGCCGCGAATGCCAGCGCACAAGCCGCGAGTGCCGGGTTGAACCATCGCCGCGCGGTCCGGCCGGGCCGCAGGAAGGCCATCAGCGGGGCGGCGATGACCTTGTCCCAGTTGTCAACGGACCGGCCGCCCCGCCAGAGCAGCGCCGCTGCAAGGCAGGCGGCAGCCGGGATCAGCCACAGCGGAGCGAGAAGCGTCATGCAGGCGCGCTCCTTCGAAACCGTACCAAGGCGAGCGCCAGCAGCGCGAGAAAGCCGAAGGCGGCCAGTGCCGTCAGGTCCCGTTCCGGCACGAAGGGCGGCGATGCGGCGTCGCCCGCTTCCAGTCCGTCAATGGCGTCATAGGCCTCGCTCAGTTCCTCCAGCGTGCGGGCGCGGAAGAATGTGCCGCCCGAAATTTCCGAAACCGCCTTCAGCGTGGCCTCGTCGAGATCGGCCGACGGATCCAGCGGCGAGCCGTCATCGGCCTGGCGTATGCTGCCGAGCCCGATGGTGTGGATGCGGATCCCGTTCTCGCGCGCCAGCCGCGCGGCGTCCTCCGGTTCAACGGAACCGGCATTGTTGGTACCGTCCGAAAGCAGCACGATGGCGCGCTGCGGCGCCGGATCCTCCCGCAACTTCACGATGGCAAGGCCCAGCGCCTCGCCGATGGCCGTCGTCCGGCCGGCCATGCCGATGGCGCTTTCATTGAGCGCGTGCACCACCGCGGAGCGGTCGAAGCTGACCGGGCTTGCCGAAAAGGCCTCGTCGCCGAACAGCACGAGGCCGATGCGGTCACCCTGCCGGCGCTCGATGAAGGAACCGGCCACCGCCTTGACGGCGCTCAGCCGGTCCCGCGCCTCGCCGTTCAGGACAAAATCGCGCCGCTCCATGGAGCCGGAAAGATCCACGGCAAGCGCCAGCGCCCGCCCGCTGGCCGGGGTGACGGCCTCGCCGGTTGCAAGCCTCGGCTGGGCTGCCCCCGTGACCAGGCAGGCCCAGGCAAGAAACAGCAGGAGAAGCCGTGGCGAGGGCCGGCCCCGGGCGCCCGGACCGGCAGCGGCCAGCGCATCGGCGAGTGCGGGCGGCAGTGCGGGGGCGTCCATCATCCGTGGCCCGTTGCTGCCCCGGAGAAAGAGGAGCGGCAAGGGCAGCGCGAGAAGCGCGAGCGGAAAGCCGAAACTCACCATGGTTTCAGCCCCTGCCGCTTCAGCAGGCGGGCGAGATCGTGCTTCAGCCCTTCCGCGTCGGGATGGGGACCACGGGCATAGAGCGCCTCGCCGAAGACCCGCCCATTGCCCTGGGTGAAGAAACGGCTTCCGGTCAGCTGGTCGAGGCGCGCAAGCCAGGCGTCGCCGGTCAGGCGTGCCGCCTCGCTGGCCGGTGGACCCTTCAGCCTGGCCAGGGCATAGCGGCGCAGCAGCGTGGCCATGTGGGCGATGGCGGCGCCATTGTCGCGGGTGTCGATCCGTTCGAGTTGCGCCAGCGTGGCGCGAATGGCAGGTGAGCCGCGGCCGAACAGCGCCATGATCAGCAGCACCGCCGATGCCGCTGCGGCGGCCGTGATGAAGATCAGCAGCCAGTCGGGCAGACCGGGCGGCGGGTCCGGCAGGTGAATGTCGCGAAGGTCGTCGAGTGGGTTGCGCATCGTCCGTCCGTTCCGCCCGCCAACCTCAAAGCCAGCCGCGCATTTCCAGCCCCGCCAGCGCCCTGGCGGCCGGTTCGCCGGCGACGTGGGTCAGGACCGGCACGCCGCCTGCCTCGATCTCCGCATGGAGGCGCGCGCGCGTCTCGGCCATCCGCCGGACGGCGGCATCCGCCGCGGCGCGGTCCAGCCGTGCCCGAACCTGCCTGCCGCCCGCCCGGACAGTGTAGCGCCCCGGCGGCAGGCTCTGCAATTCCATCGGATCGAGAACATGGATCAACGCCAGGCGCCGCCGCTTGCCGGCCTCCGCGATCGCCGCAGTGAAGCCGGGTCCGGGCATGTCCAGCCCGGTCAGCAGGATGGCCGCGCCGGCGGTTCGGCCGGCCCCGTTGAGCCAGGCAATGAAGCGGTCCAGACCATCGCCGCCTGCGCCATCCGGCCTGCCACGCACGGAAGCGAAGCCGCCGGCGATGAGCCGCGCGGCGGCCAGCGCGCCCCTGTCGCCGCTGGCTGGACGGCTGGCTTCGACGTCTTGGCCCGACCACACGGCGGCGCCGGTCCGGTCGCCGTCAACCGCTGCCTGCCATGCAATGGCGCCGGCCAGTTCCCCGGCGGCGACGGCGCGCAGCATGCGCGAGCCTGTCAGCATCGAGGGCCGCAGGTCCACGGCCAGGGTGACGGCGCGCTCGCGCTCTTCGCGGTAAAGGCGCGTATGCGGCCTGCCCGTGCGGGCGGTGACATTCCAGTCTATATGGCGGACGTCATCGCCGGGGGCATAGAGGCGCAGGTCATCGAAATCGAGGCCTTGGCCCCGCTTCGGTCCGCGCACGAGGCCGGGGAAATGCGTCAGCCCGCGCAGGCTTCGCCCGCCGCCGGACAGCACCTCGGCCTGCAGGGCGATCAGCCGGTCGAGCGTCAGTTGCGTGCCGTCGGTCGGGCCTTCCAGCATGTCAGGTGACCGGAACCAGGTTTGCGATCGCGGCGATGACCGACTGCGCCGTCCGGCCTTCCGCCCGCGCCCTGTAGGTCAGCCCAATGCGCCCCGACAGCACGTCGACGGCGAGGTCGCGCACGTCCGATGGCAGCACGTGGTCGCGTCCGGCCAGCCATGCGGCGGCCTGCGCGGCCTGGGCAAGCCCGATCGTGCCGCGCGGGCTGGCGGCGTGTTCGATATCCCCGGCCGCCGCTCCGCCGGCCCCTTCGCCGCGGGTCGCCGCGACAAGGCGCACGATGTAGTCGCGAACCGCTGGCGCCACGTGGACACCGGCAACCGCCTTTTGGGCAGCCTCCAGCTTATCGGGCGCGATGGCCGGTGCGCCGCTGCCTGTTTGCCCGGACGCCTCGCCGAGCGCCAGGTCCAGGATGAAGCGTTCCTCGCCGGCTTCGGGCATGGGAATTTCCACGAAGAACAGGAAGCGGTCGAGCTGCGCCTCGGGCAGGGGATAGGTGCCTTCGTGCTCGATGGGGTTCTGGGTTGCCGCCACGAGGAAGGGCCGGGCCAGGTGGCGCGTGACGCCCCCGGCGGTGATCTGGCCTTCGCCCATGGCTTCCAGCAGGGCCGATTGCACCTTGGGCGGCGCCCGGTTCACCTCGTCCACCAGCACCACATTGGAGAACAGCGGCCCCTCGACGAATTCGAAGGTGCCGGTTTCGGGCCGGAAGACGGTGGTGCCGGTCAGGTCCGCGGGCAGCAGGTCCGGTGTTGCCTGGATGCGCACGAAATCGGCCGACACGCATTGGGCGAACAGACGGACGGCGCGTGTCTTGGCAAGCCCCGGCGCGCCTTCGATCAGCACGTGCCCGCCGGTCAGCAGCGCGATCATCAGCCGGTCGATGAGCGCCGCGCGTCCGATCAGCCGCTCGCCGAGCCAGCCGCGCGCGGCATCGAACGCGGCGCCCGCGTCCACATCGGTGGAATTGTTCTTGGCCTGGTCCATGGAACTTCTCAAGCACTCCGTTGCCGGGAACACGCGCCCCGTGCGCCTCATGGTTCGTTCAGGAAATTGACCGGCTCGGCGACGGTTGTCCTTCCATCATCGAGCACCCACTGGTCGCTGCCGCCGGGATACCAGCTGACCGCCGTGTGGCCCCACAGGATTGCCCGTCGCGCCGCGTTCCAGCCCTGCCAGCAATCCGCCGTGCAGAAGAACAGGAGCGGCCGATCCTTCTCGCCCGCCGTCAGCGCGTCGAGATTGCGCCGGAAATAGGCCTCGTAGTCGGCGGCCAGGAAACCGCGCCCGACTTCCGGCAGCCAGACGGCACCGGGAATGGTCTCGCGGGTCTCCGAATTGCGCCAGGTCCCGTCCAGCGGATCCGGCCCGGCGCCCTTGGGCGGATAGACGTCGATCAGCAGCGTCCGCCCGTCCGCCATGGCGTCTTTCACACCGGCCGTCCCGACGACCCGTCCGCCGGGAAGGGTGTCGGGTGTCGGCGCGCGGTAGCGCTGCATGCGAAAGCCGGTGACGGGATCGACGCCCGGCGGCAAGGCTTCGCTTGCGCCTTGCGCGGCCAGCGGCGCGCAAAAGGCAATCGTCATCGCCATGGCGCTCAGCAGCAAAGTGAAGCTGCGCATGCCCGATCCTCCCTTGGCCGATCTTGCATGCCGGGCACGCGCCCGGCATCTGTACCATAGTGCAATTCGCCGTTGCCGCCTGCGGCCCTAGGATGGCGTCGGAGGAAAACCGGCGGCCGCAAGGCGGCTGCCTTTCCGAGGAGGAAGCCATGTTCAAGCGCATCATTGGCGCGGCCGTCGCGGTCGCCGCCGTTCTTGCCATCGTGCCGGCCCAGGCCGCCGAAACCGTCAGGGTCGGCGTCCTGAAATACGGCACGGTCAACTGGGAACTCAATGCCATGAAGGCCAATGGCCTTGACGCGAAATACGGTGTCGATGTCGAGGTCGTCGGCTTCGCTGGCGAGGATGCGACCGCGGTTGCCCTGCGCGCCGGCGAGGTGGACGTGATCGTGTCCGACTGGCTGGAGGTCTCGCGCGACCGGGCCAGCGGCGGCGATCTGACCATGGTTCCCTATTCCTCCTCCGTCGGCATGATCATGGTGCCGGCCGATTCGCCGCTGCAGTCGCTTGCCGACCTGAAGGGCAAGACGCTTGGCGTGGCCGGCGGCCCGCTGGACAAGAGCTGGCTGCTGGTCCAGGCCATGGCGAAGCAGGAGCATGGGCTCGACCTTGCCGCGGAAAACGAGATTGCCTATGGCGCGCCGCCGCTGCTGGCGGAAAAGGCCAGGCTCGGCGAGATGGATGCGGTCCTGAATTTCTGGCACTGGAGCGCGCGCCTCGAAGCGGAAGGTTTCCGCAAGCTGGTCTCAGCGGAGGACGCCGCCAACGCGCTGGGCGCCTCCGGGCCGGTCTCGGCACTGGGCTACATCTTCCATGAAGCCTGGGCGAAGGAACATCCCGAGACGGCCATGGGTTTCGTCAAGGCCTCACGCGATACCAAGGCCCTGCTGAAGTCATCCGACGCGGAATGGGACAGGCTGCATGAGAGCGGCGCCATCAAGGACGAGGGCAAGACGCTGACCACTTTGCGCGACCGCTATCGCGACGGCATACCCGCCCGTCCGGCCGCGGACGAGGAGGAAGATGCGGCACGGCTGTTCGAGGTGCTGGCCCGCGTCGGCGGCGAAAAACTGACGGGCGGCGAGACGAAGATGCAGCCCGGCACCTACTGGAGCGAACTGAAGAGCAATTTCTGACCGGGTGACCTCCCTTGGCTGGCAAGCCCAACTCATGGCCGGCTGCGACGCTCCTGGCGTCGCTCGCCGGTCTCTTTCTGGTCTGGTTCGTCGCGGCCCATCTCATCGGCTCGCGCATCTTTCCCCCGCCCGGACAGGTCTTCGCTTTCATGGTGAAGGAAACGGCCAGCGGCGAACTGCCGTTTCACCTGTCGATGACGCTGATGCGCGTGGTGGGCGCGTTCGCCGTGGCCATGGCGATCGGCTCTGCCATCGGCATCGCGCTTGGCCAGTCGGCGCGGCTTGACCGCTTCTTCGATCCCTGGGTGATCCTTTTCATCAACATTCCCGCGCTTGTGACCATCGTGCTCGCCTATATCTGGTTCGGCCTGTCGGAAGCCGCGGCCATCGGTGCGGTCGCGGTCAACAAGATCCCCAACGTGATCGTCACCATGCGCGAGGGCGCGCGCTCCATGGATCCGCATTATGCGGAAATGGCGAAGGTCTTCCGTTTCTCCCGCCTCACCACGCTGCGCGAGGTGGTCTTGCCGCAACTCCAGCCCTATTTCGCGGCCTCGGCGCGCTCCGGAATCTCGCTGATCTGGAAAATCGTTCTCGTGGTCGAACTGCTGGGCCGTTCCAACGGCGTCGGTTTCCAGATCCATCTCTATTTCCAGTTCTTCGATGTCGCCGCCATTCTCGGCTATACGCTGGCTTTCGTGACGGTGATGGTCGCCGTGGAACTGCTTCTGATCCAGCCCTACGAGCGCCACGCGCGCCGCTGGAGGCCCCGTGCCGCTTGAGGTGAATATCCGCGAAAAGGCTTTTCCCACGGAAGGTGGCGGCCGGCTCGTCACAATCCGCGACCTGTCGTTTTCGGTGGGCGAGGGGCGTTTTGCCTGCCTCGTCGGCCCGTCGGGATGCGGCAAGACCACGACGCTGCGTCTCATTCTGGGCCTTGACGGCGAATTCGACGGCACCCTCGTCAAGCCGGAGAAGGGGCGTACCGGCGTCGTGTTCCAGGAACCCCGCCTGCTTCCCTGGCGCTCGGTGGACCGCAATGTCCGCCTGCCCCTTGCCGGCGGGCGGGCGGATGCCGACCTGTCGGGGCTTTATGCCACGCTCGGCCTGACCGGCATGGAGAATTTCTTCCCCGGGCAATTGTCGCTCGGCCTTGCACGCCGCGTGGCGCTGGCACGCGCCTTCGCGCTTGAACCCTCGCTTCTGCTGCTCGATGAACCCTTCGTCTCGCTGGACGAGTCGACGGCGGAGCGTTTGCGCAAACTCCTCATGCAGGTCTGGTCGGCCCGTCCGACCACCGCGCTCATGGTCACGCACAACCTGCGCGAGGCGCTGGAACTTGCCGACGAGATCGTCATGTTGTCCGGCCGGCCGGCCACGGTCAGGGGCGTCTATCGCATCGACACGCCGCGCGCGGATCGCACGCCGCAAGCCGTTGCGGACATGCTCTCGGAAATCCTGGCGCTCTATCCGCCGGAGGAGCACGAAGGCTGAAGGGTCAGGCCGTGCGTCCGGCCCGGAACCGGCGCGCCGGGTCGAAGGCCCAGCTTGCCGCCAGGAAGAAGGCCAGCCCGCTGCCGGCCGTCACCGCCAGCGCCAGCCAGTTCATCTCGCCATAGAGTGCGAAGCGGATCAGCTCGATGCCGTGCGAGAACGGGTTCCACTGGCAGATTTCCGCCAGGATGGCGCTGGCCTCGCGCATCTTCCAGACGGGATAGAGCGCGGTGGACAGGAAGAACATCGGGAAGATCACGAAGTTCATGACGCCGGCGAAATTCTCGAGCTGCTTGATCACCGATGCCAGCAGGAGCCCGAGCGCGCCCACCATCAGCCCGGTGAGGATGAGCGCCGGCAGGACCGGCAGCAGACCGGCCAGCGGTATGTCGATCCCGAAAAGGATGGCGATGACGAGGAAGGCATAGGCCTGCACGATGGAGACCGTGACGCCTGCCATCAGCTTGGCCAGCAGCAGGAACCAGCGCGGCAACGGCGTCGTCAGGAGCACGCGCATCGACCCCATTTCCTGGTCGTAGACCATGGACAGCGATGACTGCATGCCGTTGAAAAGCTGGATCATGCCGATCAGCCCCGGCACGATGTAGACCTCGTAGGTGATGTAGGTCTGGTAGGGCGGGATGATGGAAAGCCCCAGCGCGGCCCGGAAGCCCGCCGCGAAGACGATGAGCCAGACGAGCGGACGCACCAGCGCGGCGAAGAAGCGCTCCCGCTGGTTCAGGAAACGCAGCAGTTCGCGCCGGGCAATGCCGCCGAAGGCACGCAAGGGCGAGGGTGCGGTCATGCGGCGCGCGCCTCCGGTGTCAGTGCCGCGAAGGCCGCGCCGAGATCTGCTGTTCCCGTCTTCGCCATCAGGTCCCCGGGCCGCCCCTCGGCGACGATGGCGCCGCGATGCATGACGATGACCTGGTCGTCCTCCGCCACCTCGTCGATCAGGTGCGTGGCCCAGAGCAGCGCCACATTGTCCAGGCTCGCCCGCTCATGCAGCCGCGCGATCAGGTCGCGCCGCGTCGGAATGTCCAGCCCCACGGTCGGTTCGTCGAGCAGCAGGATGGCCGGCTTGTGCAAGAGCGCGCGCGCGATCTCGACGCGCCGCCGGTGCCCGCCATTGAGCGAGCGCACCTTGTCGGCAAGCCGGTCGGCCATGGCGAAACGGTCCAGTTCCTCGCGGATGCGCGCGCCGGCCTGCCGCCGGTCCATGCCGCGCAGCGCGCAGAAATAGCGAAGGTTCTGCTCCACCGTCAGGTCGAGATCCAGCGTCTGCGCCTGGAACACGATGCCAAGCGGCGCCAGCGCCGCCGCGCCGGTTCGCTGAAGGTCGCGGCCGGCGATGGTGATGCGCCCGGCTTGCGGTGCGAACAGTCCGCTGATCAGGGAAAAAAGTGTGGACTTGCCCGCCCCGTTCGGTCCCAGAAGGATGGTCGTGCGCCCGGCCTCGATTCCGAAGGAGACATTGTCCAGGGCCTTGCGCCGGCCGTAGTGGAAGGTCAGTCCCTCCACGGCCAGCGCGGCCTTGTCCCGGGTTGCGGTATCCTCGCTCATGCCCCGACCATGCGGGCGCCGGCCATGCTTGGCAAGGGCCTCACCCCTTCACGGTGATCGCCAGCGGCTCGGTGCCCGGCGCACGCAACTCGAACTGGCCCGGCTTGATGCAGATGAAGCTGATTTCCGCTTCGCCCTCGTCGTCGAATTCGATGGAATCGATGCCGCCCATCGGCCGCACCTCGATATCGTTGATGACGATCTCGTCGATCCAGCAATTACGGAAGAAGGCCGGACCGCTGATCGCCATTTCGGCCGAACCGTCCGAGGTGATAATGATTTCGTAGTACTTGCCGGCCTCGATCTCCAGCGGCTTTTCCGCCAGCGGCATGCCGGAGGAAAGCGTGATGCCGGGCAGTTCCTCCGCCTTGCCGACAAGGCCGGACTGGGCCAGGGCCGGACCGGCCAGGAATGCGGCAGCGCAGGCGAGAATGATGGTGCGTTTCATGGGTTCCCCTCCCTGGGATCGATGGATGAGCGTTTACTGAGGGATCTTGTCCTTCGGCAGAACGGCCGCGCCCCACGGGAAACGCCCGACCTTGATGGTCTTTTCCGCCTTGAGGCTGGCGACATCGATGACGGTCACGTCACCGGAGACGCCGTTGGTGGTGTAGAGCTTGTCCTCCTCCGGCGTCAGTGCGGTGTGCCAGACGCGCCGGCCGACGAGGATGTAGTCGATCACCTCGTAATTCTTCGTCCGGTCCACCACCGCGATATGGTTGGCCGGTCCCAGCGCGATGAAGGCATACTTGCCGTCTTCGGTCAGTTCCATGCCCACCGGCTGGATGCGGTCGCTGGAAATGCCGGAAATGGCGAACTCGATCTTGTGCTTGATCTGCTTGCTTTCCGTGTCGATGACCGAAACGGTGCCGCCGATCTCCGAGGAGACCCACAATTCGCTGTCGTCGAGCGAGAATTCCGCGTCGCGCGGGCGCTGGTCGACCAGCGTGTTCTCCACCAGTTGCTGCGTCTCGGTGTCGATCCAGTGCGCCATGTTCGTCGTTTCGGACGTCACGATGGCCCATTTGCCATTGTGGCTGACAGCCATGCCCTCCGGCTCCACGCCCACGTCGATCTGCGCAACCACGGTGCGGGTTTCGACATCCACAACCGTTGCGATCGCGTCGTCCTCGTTGGCAATGTAGAGGTGCTTGTTGTCCGGATGCAGGGCAAACTGCTCCGGGTCCGCACCCGAGGGCAGGTTGTGCAGGAGCGTGTTGGTCGCCACATCCCATACCTGCACTGCGTCGTCGTCCGAGGCGCAGATGAACAGCTTGGTGAAGTCCCTGGACAGGGTGATGCCGCGCGGCCGCTGGCCGACCTGGAACGTCTTGACGACCTCGTTGGTCTCGGTGTCGATGACCGACACCGTGTCGTCCTTTTCGTTGCTGACATAGACCCAGTGGGCCAGTGCCGTGCTGGAGGTCAGGCAAAGAAGGGCCGCGGCCCCGGCAAGCATGCGAAACATGGAACCTACTCCGTGAAGGCGTTGCATTCGCTCTCGGGCTCGTCGAGGCCAAGCGTGTCGAGTTCTGTGCGCTGGTGCAGGAAACCCTCGATCGGCGCCAGCGCGACGACCGCCTGCGGGTGGACGAGCGGTATGGGCTGGCGCAACTGGCCGTTCCAGCCACGATAGGTCATCTTGGCGCCCTTGAAGCCGCCCAGCGAGAAGTCCGCCGACAGCACATAGTCACGGACGGTCTCGACATCGGCCGACTTCGTCCGCGTCACCGCCTCGCCGATGGAGCGCACGCCGGCCCAGGCGGCATAGTCGACGCTCATCATGCCGCGTCCCGCCTGCTCCTCGAAGCGCGACTGAAGCTGCGCTGCGCCCCATTGCTCGACCACCCGGTCCCAGGCCACGGGCTGGATGCCCGACGATCCGGCCACCGGGCGCGGCAGCCAGGTGTTGTACATCACGTATTGCCCGAAATCGTGGTCCTCGTCGGCCACGATGACCGCTTCATAGGAACGGGCCTGCGTGAACACCGGCACTTCCTGGGCCGCGTTGCGGCGCATGTCGGCATCGTCCAGCCATTGCTTCTCGTGGTCGATGGAAAGCCCGAACTTCTTCGCCGAGCGGCGCAACGCTTGCGCGAAGGCCGCGTCGCCCGGCCGGTTGCCCTCGATCAGGAACAGCGAGCGCCACTGCCGCTTCGCCAGGAACTGCATCAGCCCGTCGGCCAGCATGGCGCGCGAGGGCAGCGTGTGCAGCATGTTGGCGGCGCAGGCGGCCGAACGCAGGTCGTCATCCGGGCTGCCGGCATTGAAGATCAGGTCGTCGGCGGCCTCCGGCAGGGCGGCGATGGTCTTCAAGGCGTCGCCGGGCACGTTGAGCACGGCGAGTTTCGCCCCGCCATCGAGGGCGGCGCGCGCGGCGGCGACCGTGTCCCCGCCAGGCTCCACGATGACCTCGCTCAGCTTGTAGTCCTGTTTCAGGAACTTGCCCGTCGTGTTGTTGTCGGCAATGCCCAGCCGCGCGCCCTGCAGCCCTTCGTCCTCGGGCCATTCCACCAGGTTTGAGAGCACGGGTGCGCGCTCCGGCTGCTGCTGGATATAGACGATGTCGACGGCAAGCCGGTCCTGCTGGGAAAAGGCGGCGGCGGACGATGCAAGAAGTCCTGCCGCGCCAAGCGCGAGCGCGGTGCAAGATCTGGCCATCTGTCTCCTCCCGGCCTGCCTGACGGTTCAATCTTGTTCGTTGCGATCAGGTTTAGAGAAGCTACCGGAGGTGAACGCGAAACCAATTGCCAAAAAGTACAAACCGCGCATGCCCGTTTCTGCACCAAAGGACAATGTTGGGCGGCAGTGGCGATTGATACATCTGTCCCGACACGGACAAGCCGGACCTGAACGGATCCGGCGGGAGGAGAAGACATGAAGACCCAATCCATCATGCGCTACGCACTTGCAGCGCTTCTGGCCGCCGTCCCCGCCGGCGTGGTGCATGGTCATGGCGACGTCCAGCCGCAGGCTGTCGACACGACCGGGCTGGATCCGGTGGGCGAGGAATGGCTTGAGGTGAACCCCTATCGCGAAATGGGGGGTGAGCAATATGAACGGGCGATCGAGATCGGCGCATCCGGCTACAACCAGAACTGCGCCCGATGCCACGGCCTTGAGGCAATATCCGGCGGCATTGCCCCCGACATCCGTTTCCTCGACGAAGGCGCTTTCGGCGACGAGTGGTTCATGGAGCGAATCCGCAAGGGCTACAGCCAGAACGGCGCCTACAAGATGCCGCCTTTCCAGGAAGTCCTGAGCCAGGAAGCCATGTGGGCCATCCGTTCGTACATAGAGACGCGGCCGCAGGACGACTGACAATGGGAAAAGGCCCGCATGCCTCGCGCGGGGCGGCGAAATGATCCGGATGAACCGCCGCTCCATCCTCCTGTCCTCGCTGGGCGCCATGCTGGCCGTGGCTCCGGCACGCTCCGTCATGGCCCGGCCCCATGACGATGTGCTCAAGACCGGGCGCGTCACCATTTTCGTCTATGCCGACAACCCGCCCTGGTCCTTCGAGAGGGGCGGCGAGATGGTTGGCATCGATGTCGATTTCGCGCGCGAGATCGCGAAGGGACTTGGCGTCGAACTGGAATTGCTGGTCCGCCAGGCCGACGAGAACGTGGATGACGACCTGCGCGTCAACGTCTGGAAGGGCGATATCGTCGGCCGCAAGGCCGCCGACATCATGCTGCACGTGCCCTATGACCGCGAACTGGAGATCCGCTCGGAATCGCTTGCCATCCTCTTCAATCCCTATTTCGGCGAGGAACACGCGGTCGTCTTCGACACCGCGCGCATTCCCGAGGTCACGACCTTCGGCCGGTTCGTCACGAAGCCGATCGGCGTGGAACTGGATTCGGCCTCCGACTTCTTCCTGTCCAATGCCTTCCGGGGCCAGTTGCACCAGTCGATCCGGCGCGGGCGCACGCTCGATGACGCCTTTGTGACTTTCCTGTCAGGCGAAGTGCCGGCCTATATGGGGTCGCTGGCGCAATGCGAATATCTGGCACATCTGGCGCAGGGCAGGATCGCCACGGCCATTGCCCAGCCGCCCATGCCGGGGATCGTGCGCGCCAAATGGCCG
The DNA here is from genome assembly GCF_046506625.1 of Zhengella sedimenti. Taxonomy (NCBI): domain Bacteria; kingdom Pseudomonadati; phylum Pseudomonadota; class Alphaproteobacteria; order Hyphomicrobiales; family Notoacmeibacteraceae; genus Zhengella; species Zhengella sedimenti. The sequence goes on along the minus strand of NZ_JBKFFP010000009.1, from coordinate 87,140 downwards.
GTCGGCATGGCCGTGAAGCACGACAGCCGCGATCTTGGCTACGCGGTGGGCGATATCGTCGCCGCGCTCCAGCAGGATGGCCACATGGACGAAATCTGCCGGCGTTACGGGGTGACCTACAAGCCGCCGGAACTGGAATAGGATTGGAAATGCGCCAATCCGCACGGGGGATGCGGGGCAGGCAGGGATATCAAGCGGAGGAGCGGACATGGGCAATGTGCGGAAAACCATGCAGACCCTGGCGGTCACGGCGATGCTGGCGGTGCCGGGAATGGCGGCGGCGCGCGACCTGCCACCCGATCCGCTGAAATCGGTCATGTGGGAAGACATGGCCGAACGCTTCATGCCCGCGGGCGACATCGTCTTCGACCAGCGGGTGCGCGTCTTGGTCCCGGCTTCCGCGGAAGACCAGTTCTTCGTGCCGGTGACGGTCGATGCCACCGGCCTGCCGGGCGTGACGGAAATCGTCGTCCTCGCCGATCTCAATCCCATCCCGCAGGTGCTGACCTATCGCCCGGCCGATGCCGAGGCTTTCATCGCGTTCCGTCTGAAGGTCGAACAGGCGACCGCCATCCGCGCGGCCGCGCGTACAGCCGATGGCGTCTGGCATGTCGGCGGCGCCAACATCGATGCCGCGGGCGGCGGCTGCACCGCACCGGCCATGGCGCATGGACAGGCCAACTGGATGGCGACGCTTGGCGAAACCCGCGCAAGGGTCTGGCGCGAAGGCGCGGACGTGGCGCGCATGACGGTGCGCATGCGTCATCCCATGGATACGGGCCTCGCCGACGGCATACCGGCCTTCTATCTTTCCGGTCTCGTCGTGACGGGAACGGACGGCCGCACGCTCGCCTCCATCGACATCCATGAACCGGTCTCGGAAAATCCGACCTTCACCCTCAAGCCGCGCATCGATGCCGGGACGCGCCAGCTTGATATCCAGGCGCGCGACAGCGAGGCCAATATTTTCGCCTACAGCTTGCCGGTGAAGGCCGCGGAGGTGGCCAATTGAACCGCGCGCCAGACCGCCCGCGACTGAATTACAACCGCCGACAGGCGCTGGGCCTCGGCCTTGCCGGATGCGCCTGCATGGTCTGTGGCGGTGCAAGCGCCGCCACGCTCGATTACGGCTTGAAGGCCGAGGAGATCGCGCCCGGAACGTTCGGCGTCTTCGGCGCGCGTGAGCACTTAACCTTTGCCAATGGAGGCAACATCGTCAACACGGCCTTCATCGCCGTGCCGGACGGTGTCGTGGTCGTCGATACCGGGCCGTCGAAACGCTACGGCGAGCAGTTGAAAGGCCTCATCGAACATACGCTGCCGGGAAAATCCGTCCTGCGCGTCTACAACACGCATCACCATCCCGATCACTTCCTCGGCAACCAGGCCTTCGAGCGCGCTGTCATCGCCGCGCCGCAAAAGGTCATCGACAATATCGAGGCTGAGGGCGGCGGCTTTGCCGACAACATGTACCGCCTTGTCGGCGACTGGATGCGCGGCACCGCGCCGGTGTCGCCCGGTCTGGCCATCGATACGGACGGCGAGGATGTCGGCGGGCGGAATTTCAGCTTCTTCCGCCTGTCGGGCCATACCAGCGCCGATTTTGCCCTGCGCGACGATGAGACGGGTCTGCTGTTTTCCGGCGATCTCGCCTTCCTGAACCGTGCCCCGACCACGCCCCATGCCGACCTGGCGCGCTGGCGCGAAGCGCTCAACACGCTGCAGGCCGCCGATATCGCCACCGTCGTTCCCGGCCACGGACCGGCCGACCCGGCCGGGCGCTGCTTCATCCAGACGCGCGACTGGCTCGACTGGCTGGACGGGACGTTGCGCGACGCCATGGCGCGCGGCCTGACGCAGAACGAGGCCATGGCCCTGCCGTTGCCGGCCCGTTTCGCGGCCCTTGGCGTTGCAAGGGACGAGTACCAGCGCTCCGTGGTCCATCTCTGGCAGCGCCTCGAAGACGAAATCCTGCCCGAAATCGCGGTTGACCGAAAGTAGGAGGCAAGTGCTTCCTGTCTCTTGATGCCGCCGCAAGAAATTGAAAAAAAAGGAAAAATCGCTTCGATTACGCGTTTTCTCCGGCCTTGGGCGGGCAGGTGTGTACTTTTTGGCAATAAGCAGTCCCGGCTTGGCTCGACTATTCTTCACGGGCCTTCCAAGGGAGCGGAAGGCACCAGGTTGATGCCTTGGCTCGGCCAGGCAAACGGGAGGATTCCAATGAAATTCAGATCCATGCTGCTCGCAACTGCGGGCGTCGCCCTGCTATCCGCCACCGCGCTTTCCGGCGCGCGCGCGGAAGGCGTGACCATTGACGATATCGTGCAGGACCAGGGGACGCCGGCAGACATCGTGTCCTACGGGCTCGGGCCGCGCGGACAGCGCTACAGCCCGCTTGCCACGATGAACAAGGACAATGTGAAGAACCTGACGCCTGCATGGGCCTTCTCCTTCGGCGGCGAAAAGCAGCGCGGCCAGGAAAGCCAGCCGCTCGTCAAGGACGGCATCATGTATGTCACCGGGTCCTACAGCCGCATCTGGGCGGTCGACGCCCGGACCGGCGAGGAGATCTGGCAGTATGACGCCCGCCTGCCGGAAGGCATCCTGCCCTGCTGCGACGTGATCAACCGCGGCGCCGCGATCCTGGGCGACAAGGTCTACTTCGTCACGCTCGACGCCAAGATCGTCGCCCTCGACGCCAAGACCGGCAAGCCGCTCTGGCGCAAGGAGATCGGCGACTACGAGGCCGGCTACTCTGCCACCGCCGCCCCGCTCATCGTCCCCTCCGAGGCACACGGTCCGCTGATCGTCACCGGCAATTCCGGCGGCGAGTTCGGCGTCGTGGGCGAGGTGCAGGCCCGCAACCCGGAAACCGGCGAACTGGTCTGGTCGCGTCCGGTGATCGAGGGCCACATGGGCACGTTGAACGGCCAGGAATCCACCATGACCGGCACGAAGAACGAATCCTGGCCGGGCGACATGTGGAAGAATGGCGGCGGCGCCACCTGGCTGGGCGGCACCTACGATCCAGAAACGAAGCTGATCTATTTCGGCACCGGCAACCCGGCGCCCTGGAACTCGCACCTGCGTCCGGGCGACAACAAGTGGACCTCTTCGCGCATCGCGCTCGACCCGGAAACGGGTGAGATCAAGTGGGGCTTCCAGACCACGCCGCATGACGGCTGGGATTTCGACGGCGTCAACGAGTTCGTTTCCTTCGACATGGAGAAGGACGGCCAGACCGTGAAGGCCGGCGCCACCGCCGACCGCAACGGCTTCTTCTATGTTCTCGACCGAACCAACGGCAAGTTCATCTCCGCCGTGCCCTTCGTGAAGAACATCACCTGGGCCAAGGGCATCGACGAGAACGGCCGGCCGATCTACGATCCGGAGAACCGTCCGGGCAATCCGGCCGAAGCCGCCGACGGCAAGAAGGGCAAGTCGATCTTCGCCGTTCCGTCCTTCCTTGGCGGCAAGAACTGGATGCCGATGGCTTACTCGCAGAAGACGTCGATGTTCTACATCCCGTCCAACGAGTGGGGCATGGACATCTGGAACGAGCCTGTCACCTACAAGAAGGGCGCTGCCTATCTGGGCGCCGGCTTCACCATCAAGCCGATCTTCGATGACCACATCGGCTCGCTCAAGGCCATCGATCCGGCCACCGGCGAGGTCAAGTGGGAATACAAGAACAAGGCGCCCCTGTGGGGCGGTGTCCTGACGACGGCCGGCGGCCTGGTCTTCACCGGCACGCCGGAAGGCTATCTCATGGCCTTTGACGACGAGACCGGCGAAGTGCTGTGGAAGTTCAACACCGGCACCGGCATTGTCGGCTCCCCGGTCACCTGGGAGCAGGATGGCGAGCAGTGGGTCTCCATCGTCACCGGCTGGGGCGGCGCTGTTCCGCTCTGGGGCGGCGAGGTGGCCAAGGTCGTCAGCCACTTCAACCAGGGTGGCACCGTCTGGGCGTTCAAGCTTCCCAAGCAGATGGCCGCGAACTGATCCGGCCTGACCGCTGAAATGAAGGAACCCGCCGGGAGCGATCCCGGCGGGTTTTTTCGTGGAGCGACGGGGTTGTCCGGGCAAATGCCGTCACCGGCCATCCGCCGGGTACCCCGTGGCGGTCAATGCCGCGATCAACGAATCCACCAGGGTGTCGTTTGAATGCTTGAGCGGATCGTCGAGCGAATCGCCCAGCGCAATCATCATCACCATGCCCAGAACGGCGGCATGAATGGCCGCCGCCTCGGCCCGGGCACCGCCTCTTCCCTCGCCCAGTTTCGCTTCCAGCGCGCTGTAGAGCCGGTCGGTGACCGGGTGAACCTGGCGTGCGAGCGTGTCGTTCGGGCGCCGGTGCCTGCGGCTTCCCGCCGTTTGCAGCGCCAGGTACATCATGCGGAAGCGGTCAAGGTCCGAAAAGTGAAAGGCGGCGATGGCGCGCACGAAGGCCGCAACGGCGTCCGCGCGCGTTGTGGCGCCGGCGAGCGCACGTTCCGCCGTTTCTGCTTCCGATTCCAGCCAGGGCAGGAACATGGCGGCCAGCAGGTCGGGCTTGGAGGGAAACCAGTAGAGCACCGCCTGCTTGCTGACACCCATCCGCCTGGCGATGGCGTCGAAGGACACGGCCTTCTGCCCCTCCTTGCCAAGCAGCGTTCTGGCGGTGACGAGAATCGTTTCGCGGGTTCCTGTTGCGCGCATCGGCCCGTCCATTGACAACTTACCAATGGTAAGATAGGAAAATTACCGCTGGCAAGCAAGCTGCCTTGCGGCTCTGCCATCCGTGCAACACCGGGTGAGGGGAACGCCAATGACCCTGCTTGTGATGGACAATCCCGTATTCGCCACCTACGCCATCGCCGCGGCGCTAACCGCTCTCAAGGTCATGGGCCAGGGGTGGATGACCGTCTTCCGCATGATGAAAAGCAATGCCGGCCTCGTCAGCCCGGAAGACCTGCGGCCAGGACCGCTCAACCGCGCGCCGTCGCCGGAACAATTGGCGCTGAACGACTATGTCGACCGCTCGCGGCGCATGCATCGCAATGACCTGGAGAACATCCCCGCATTCTGGATCGCGGGCCTGCTCTTCGTGATGACGGACCCGGCCCTGTGGCTGGCCCGGATCCTCATCTATGGCTTCGTGCTGGCACGCCTGGCGCATTTCGTGGCCTATGCGACCAGCCAGTCCCACGAGGTCAGGGCCACCTTCTATACGATCGGTTCGCTGATCGTCATCTTCATGGCCCTCTATGTGCTCGGGTCACTGCTCGTTTGAAGCCTGAAGCACCTGGAATGTCGAGGGTTCCTGTTCGAGCCGCTCAAGCCGTTGCAGGAATTCGGCGATGACGGGCAGCACCGTGCCGGGCTTCTCCGCGTGGGGCGCATGGCCGCAATCGGGCACGGCCAGGATCTCGCAGGGGCTGTAGGTGCGCTCCTCCAGCGCTTCCATATGCGCCATCGTGCCATATTGGTCGTCGCGGCCCTGGATGCCGAGCACCGGCACGCGCACCTCGTCGATGGCGTATTCGATGTTCCATTCCCGGAATTCCGGCGTCAGCCAGCCGCGGTTCCAGCCGTTGAAGGCGTCGTCCACATGGTCGTGGTAGCGCGCCAGCTTTTCCCGCAGATTGCCCGTGTCGTAGGCTTCGCGAGCCTGGCTGATCGCGGCCAGTCCGAAATCCTCGGTGAAGAAATGCGGTGCGATCAGGATCAAGCCTCGCACGCGGTGGTCCTGCACATTGCCGAGGTAGAGCGTTGCGATGGAACCGCCGTCCGAATGGCCGAGCAGCACGCCGCGCCGGAAGCCGATTGCATCCAGCACATGCGGGAGCACGTCCACCGCCTCGTCGCGCATGTAGTCTATGCTCCATGGTGCCGGGTAGGAGGAGGACCGGCCATAGCCGCGGCGGTCATAGGCAAAGACGCCGAAACCCGTGGCCGCCTGGAGCTTCCCGGGGAAGTCACGCCACAGTTCCACCGAGCCCAGACCTTCGTGCAGCAGGACAATGGTTGGCGCAAGATCGGGGGAAGGGCCCCAGCAGCGCCCGTTCAGTTGCGCGCCGGCGACATCGAGCGTCACCGGATGATCTGGTTGCCAGTCCATGGAAATTCTCCGTCGCCGTTTCATGAAAAATAATACATTGATCGACCGCGATCCACCCCGTGAGCAGCCAAAAAAAGACGAACTTCACCGATAAATGCGATTGTCCGGCTCGTGAAGAGAGGCCAATTCGTGCAATATAATTCTTTTTTCTTGAATGATTGAAGGGCTGGCACCGGATTGGAGCCGAAATGGCCTCCCCTTGATTGCCGCAAAGTAAGGCCGGGCCGTTTACCCGAATAGCATGAAGCACTAATTAAGTAGCGATGCAGGGGAAGGCGTCCTTATGACTGACGATGATGCAATGGTGCCGGGCAGTATTTGCCAGGAGCAGGACACGGTTGTGGCTGCGCGGTTCGAAGGCCCCGCCTTGCTGACAGGTCCGGCGGGTTCGGGCAAGTCGGAGACGCTGCTCCGCCGGGCCTTGCGCCTTCTGGATGCCGACGCCGGCGCCCGGGTCGCGCTGGCGACCATGACGCCGCTCCATGCGCGCAGGCTGGAAGCCGAATTCGCATTGCTTTCGGCAGGCCGCGCCGGTTTCGCCTCGCGCATGACGATCGGTTCATGGCTGGAACTGGCCGAGGAACTGCACGGCTATGTCGGCGGCCGCGTACCGGTCATGGCGCCGCCCGGCCTGGTTCGCGACCAGGCGGCCTCGGCGCTGCTCGATGGCGGACATGCCTTCGACCTGGACCGCATGATGGCCGAATGGGACCAGGTGGTCGATGCATGGATGATCGCCGACGAGGCGGATTACCTCGGCGCGCCCAATCCCGACGGCATGCCGCCGCTGACGACACCCGAGCGCGCATCGCTCTGGCCCTATCTGTCCAGGGTGCGCAATGGTCTCGATGCACGCATGCAGATGTCGAACGGCGACCTGTTTGCCCGCATGGCTGACTATTACGACGGCAAGGAAGACAAGCCCTTCGACCATGTGCTTGTCGATGAGGCGCAGGACCTTTCCTTCATCGAGGCGAGCTTCTTCGCCGCCATCGCGCCGTCCGGGCCGGACGGCCTGCTGCTGGCCGCGGAGGAAAGCATGCGGACCATGCGGCCCTGGCTCGGAATGGAGGAGGCCGGTATCGACCTTGGCGGACGCCTGGCGCGGCTGGATGGCGCATGCCGCATTTCCGGTCCCGTTCGGTCCTTTTGCGCCGACCTGATCGCCGGACGATCATCGCGGACCTGGCAGGGCCGCGAGGGGCCGCTGGTCTTTGCCGCCGGCGAGGCGATACCGGGCAGCCTGGTCTCCTTTGCCGCTGCCCGCGACGGACTGGAGGGTCACGCTTCCGCGATCCTCTGGCTGACGCCGGAAGGGCGGACCTGCGCCCGCGAGGCTGTCACGCTGGCCGGCATCGACCCGGTTCGGGAACCGCGCAAGGGCCATGTGGCCGTCCTCGGCGCCAATGACGCCAAGGGGCTGGATTTCGACGCCGTCGCCGTCACCGGCTTTCACCAGGGGCTGCTCGACCGGGATCAGGCGCCGGCTGCCGATGCCCGCGCGGCGCTGGCGCGCCGCCTGGCCCATCTTGCCTGTTCGCGTACGAAGGATACATTGCTGGTATGCCTCCAGGGATGACCCGCTAGGCCCTTGCGCTTTGGGTCCCGCCATGATCCTTTCTGCGCCCTGTGAACTGAACCGACTGGAACGGAAGTGCCATGACCGATGCCGCGTTGAAGCCCGCCACCGCGAAACCCGCCCTGAAACCGAAGGACAAGCCCGATCTGGGTGCGTTCTCCTGGGAGGACCCCTTCCTGCTGGACAGCCAGCTTGACGAGGAGGAGCGGATGATCCGGCAGTCGGCCTTCGACTTCGCCCAGGATCGTCTGGCGCGCCGTGTGGAGGACTTCTACCTCAACGAAAAGGCCGATCCGGCCATCTTTGCCGAAATGGGCGCGGCCGGCCTGCTGGGCGTCACCCTGCCCGAAGCCTATGGTGGCATCGGTGCGGGCTATGTCACCTACGGCCTCGTCGCCCGCGAGGTCGAGCGCATCGACAGCGGCTTCCGTTCGATGATGAGCGTGCAATCCTCGCTCGTCATGTATCCCATCTATGCCTACGGCTCGGAGGAGCAGCGCAAGCGCTACCTGCCGAAGCTGGCCAATGGCGAATGGATCGGCTGTTTCGGCCTGACCGAACCGGACGCCGGCTCCGATCCGGGCGGCATGAAGACGCGCGCGGCAAAGACCGACGGCGGCTATGTGCTCAACGGTTCCAAGATGTGGATTTCCAACAGTCCCATCGCCGATGTCTTCGTGGTCTGGGCGAAATCCGAGGCCCATGGCGGCAAGATCAGGGGCTTCGTGCTGGAAAAGGGCATGAAGGGCCTGTCCGCTCCGAAGATCGAGGGCAAGCTGTCGTTGCGCGCCTCGGTAACGGGCGAGATCGTGCTTGACAATGTCGAGGTTGGCGAGGAGGCGCTGCTGCCGCATGTCGAGGGTCTCAAGGGCCCCTTCGGCTGCCTCAACCGTGCCCGCTACGGCATTGCCTGGGGCGTGATGGGCGCCGCGGAGGATTGCTGGCTGCAGGCCCGGCAATATGGCCTTGACCGCAAGCAGTTCGGCAAGCCGCTGGCCGGCACCCAGCTTTTCCAGAAGAAGCTCGCCGACATGCAGACCGAAATCGCGCTCGGGCTTCAGGCCGCTTTGCGCGTTGGACGGCTGATGGACGAGGCTGTCGCCGCGCCGGAGATGATCTCGATCATCAAGCGCAACAATTGCGGCAAGGCGCTGGATATCGCCAGGCTTGCCCGCGACATGCATGGCGGCAACGGCATCCAGGTCGGCTACAAGGTCATGCGTCATGCCGCCAACCTTGAGACCGTGAATACCTACGAGGGTACGCATGACGTTCACGCGCTGATCCTCGGCCGCGCCCAGACGGGCATCCAGGCCTTTTTCTGACGATGGACGCGCAGGAGGCCGATCAGGAGACGGACGGGACCGGTTTGCCCGTCGCGGCCATCGTGGCGCCCAGGGGCGCCGATGCGGATGGCCTCCTGACAGGCCTGGCCCGGCAATTGGCCGGACGCGGTCTGGCGGTCGTCGGCCATGTCCAGGCATCGGACGGAAACGGCGCCATGCTGCTGGTCGATGTCGGCGGCGGCGCAGCCTTGGGCATCTCGCAGGAGCTGGGCGGCGGGGCTCAGGGATGCCGCCTCGATTCCGCCGCGCTGGCCGGGGCTGTCGGCCCGCTTCTCGCCGCCATGGACAACCGGCCGGACCTCGTCATCGTCAACCGTTTCGGCAAGGACGAGGCGGAGGGACGCGGCTTCCGGGCCGTGTTCGAAAAGGCCTGCGAGCTTGGCATTCCGGTCCTGACCGTGGTGCGCGAGGCCTATCTTGACGGCTGGCGGGCCATGACGGGATCGGCGCACAACGAATTGCCCGCGCAAGCCGCACGGCTGGAAGACTGGCTCGCCGCCCATCTGGCCCCGCGCGCGGCCTGACCATACGCGCCCTGACGGCGCACTGAAAGGAATGCCTTCCCGTGAACCGAATCCTGCCCATGATCCTGGCGGTCGCGCTGTTCATGGAGAACATGGATTCCACGGTCATCGCCACCGCCCTGCCGGTGATCGCCGCCGATCTCGGCACCAGCCCCGTGGCATTGAAACTGGCGCTGACGGCCTATCTCGTCTCGCTCGCCATCTTCATCCCGGTAAGCGCCTTCATGGCCGACCGTTTCGGCGCGCGGCGCGTCTTCCGCATTGCCATTGCCGTCTTCATGCTGGGATCGCTGGCCTGCGCGGTGGCCAATTCTCTGGGCGCCTTCGTCGCGGCGCGCTTCCTGCAGGGCATGGGCGGCGCCATGATGACGCCGATCGCCCGGCTCATCCTGGTGCGCGCCACGCGCAAGGAAGACCTCGTCAACGCCATGGCATGGCTGACCATCCCCGCCCTGTTCGGCCCGTTTGCCGGGCCGCCGCTGGGCGGCTTCATCACCACCTGGTTTTCGTGGCACTGGATCTTCCTGATTAACCTGCCGATCGGCCTGCTCGGCATCGTCCTTGCCGGCCGATACCTGCCGGAGACCGAGCGGACCGAAACCGGCCGCATCGACTGGCGCGGTTTTGTCCTGGCGGGCGTGGCGGCTTCTGGTGTCGTCTTCGGCCTGTCGGTGATTTCCCTGCCCGCCTTGCCGCCGGTGGTGGGCATGGCCGCGCTCGTGGCCGGTATCGTGTCCGCGGCGCTCTACATGCGCCACGCCCGGCGCACGCCCGCGCCACTGCTCGACCTGACCCTGTTCCGCGAGCCGGCCTTCCGCGCCACGATCACGGGGCTGTTGCTGTTTCGCATCGGCTCCGGCGCCACGCCCTTCCTGCTGCCGCTGCTGTTCCAGTTGTCCTTCGGGATGACCGCCTTCCAGTCCGGCATGGTCACCTTCGCCGGGGCCGGCGGGGCGCTCATCATGAAATTCGCCGCCGCGCCCATCCTGCGCGCGGTCGGCTTTCGCACCACCATCGTGCTCGCCATCCTCTTGTCGGCCGCGATCATCGCCGCCAGCGCGCTCTTCACCGGCCAGACACCCTGGCTGGTCCTGGTCGGTGTGCTGCTGGCCGGCGGCCTGGCGCGCTCGCTTTTCTTCACCTCGGCCTCCGCGCTGACCTTCTCCGGGCTGAAACCGGAGCAGGCCGCGCAGGCGACAGCCATTTCGGCGGTGAACCAGCAGGTGGCCATCGCCCTTGGCGTGGCGCTGGCTGGCCTCATCCTCGAGGGAACCGGGACGATCACCGGCAACGGCTTCGATTCCACCGCCTTCGCCACCGCCTTCGTGCTGGTGGGACTGGTCGCCGCCAGCGCCATCCTGCCGTTTCTCGGCCTGCCGGGCGAAACCGGTGCCGAGATGAGCGGCCACCGCCGCCATGTCGCAGGTGGTCAGGCGCCGGTCTCGTCCGTGCCGCCGGTCTCTTCCGCGCTCCGGCCCCTGAAGTCGCGCGCCAGCAGGTAGAGCTCCACGCTTTCGGCACGGCTTGCCGCCGGCTTGACGTGGTGGACGGAGCGGAAATTCTTCTTCAGCATGTCGAGAAGCTGGTTCTCCGTGCCGCCCTGGAAGGTCTTGGCGAGGAAATGCCCGCCCGGCTTGAGGACACGGATGGCGAAATCGGCCGCCACCTCGCACAGATGCTGCGTGCGGATATGATCGGTCTTGCGATGGCCGGTGGTCGGCGCGGCCATGTCGGAGATGACGAGATCGGGCGCTCCGCCCAGGGTTTCCATCAGCAGGGCAGGGGCGTCGTCGTCCAGGAAATCCTTTTGCAGGATGATGGCGCCCGGCACCGGGTCCATCTCCAGGTAGTCGATACCCACGACGCTGGGCTTTTCTTCGTCGGACCCCACGATGGCACCGGCCACCTGGCACCATCCGCCCGGCGCGGCGCCGAGATCGATGACCTTCTGGCCGGGCTTGAGCAGGTGATAGCGCTCGTCGATCTCCAGCAGCTTGAAGGCCGCCCGCGAGCGGTAGCCCTCCTGCCGCGCCTTGTGCACATAGGGGTCGTTCAGCTGCCGCTCGATCCACCGCCGCGAGGAATTTTTCAGGCCGCGCTTCTTCTTCACCCTGGTCTTGAGCATGCGCGGCTGGTTGCCGCTGCCCTTGGTCGTCTTGGCCATGGGGTTCAATTGCCTCCCGGGTGCGGGCGGTTGCGCCGCCGCCAGACGCCGTCGCGCGCCATCAGTTCCGTCAGGATGCCTTCGCGCAGGCCGCGATCGGCCACGCGCAGGCGCTCCGATGGCCACGCGCGGCGGATGGCTTCGAGGATGGCGCAGCCCGCCAGCACCAGATCGGCGCGGTCGGCCCCGATGCAGGGATTGGCCATGCGCGCGTCGAAATCCCAGCCCAGCAGGCGCTCCGTCATGGCGGTCACGTCGCCGGAATTGAGCCAGATGCCGTCGATGCGGCGGCGGTCATAGCGTTCCAGTTCAAGAAAGACGCCGGCCAGCGTCGTCACCGTGCCGGACGTGCCGAGCAGGTGGAAACGCGTGTCGCCGGACAGGTGCGCGAGACGGTCACGGCCCTCGAAATCGGCGATCATGACCGAAACGTCGGCCACCATCGCCTCGAAGATATCGCGCGTCACGTCGCGTCCGCCGAAACGCTCGGCGAGCGACACGACGCCGACCGGTAGCGAGGTCCAGGACACGATGTGATGCGCCAGGTGGGGCGAGCGCCGGCCGGGAATGTCGATCAGCGCGATTTCCGACGAGCCGCCGCCGATATCGAACAGCACCGCGCCCGGCGTGTTGCGCTCCACCAGCGTGCCGCAGCCGGAAACGGCCAGCCGGGCTTCCGTTTCCCGGTTGACGATTTCCAGCTTGAGGCCTGTCTCGCGGCGTACGCGCTCGATGAACTCCGCCCCGTTGGCGGCCGAGCGGCAGGCCTCCGTGGCGATCAGGCGCGCCCGGCGCACCCGTCTTGCCTTCAGCTTGGCGGCGCAGACCTGCAACGCCTCGATGGCGCGATCCATTGCCGCGTCGGACAGGCGTCCGGTTGCCGTAAGGCCCTCGCCAAGCCGCACGATGCGCGAAAAGGCATCCACGACGCGGAACTGTCCGGGCCGCGTCGGTGTCGCCATCAGCAGGCGGCAATTGTTCGTGCCGAGATCCAGCGCGGCGTAGATGGGCGCGTCGGAAGGATTGGGGCGAAGCGTCGCGGGCACGCCATGGGCATGGCGCTGGCCATTGGCCGACCGCGCCGCGGTGGCGGCATGGTGATGACCTGCTGGCCGGCGTTGCGGCGTCTCCGGGACCGGGGGTTCGGATAACGGAACACGCGCGGGAACCGCCGTGTCCGCCGTCGTGCCCCCACGAGCCTCGCCATCGCGCACGAACGGCTTGCGCCGTCCGCGCCGGCGTTTTCGCTTGCGCTTGGGTTGTTCCGCTTCCGCTGAGGGCGCGGCGGGATTCCGGGCGTCGGTTCGTTGCGCGGCGGTTTTTCGCTTGCGCGGCCTGCGACGGCGTTTCTTGCCGTCACACGGGAAATCGGAGCGGTTTTCGTTGCCGCCACGCTCCCCGGACGCCCCGTCATTGGCCGGAGGTCGGCCGTCTTCGGGGTCTTTCACGGGCTTTTTCCTTGTCGCGCCGCGCAATACAACCCTTCCAGAGCGATGCAGCAGGCGCATGAGCTACTTGTTGAAAACAGGATAACAGCCCTTCGCCGGTTCACAAAGCGAAATCCTGACGGCCATCCGGACACGGGCGATGGATTTGCCGGTCTTGATCGCGGCGAAGGGTTGACTATTTGTCTGCCATGGGTAAAACGACGCCCATCCGGACCGAGGGCACATGCTCCGCCTCCGGAAACGGCTTTGGGGAATAGGTTAACGGTAGACCCGCGGACTCTGACTCCGTTAGTCCTGGTTCGAATCCAGGTTCCCCAGCCAACCACTTCCTGACAAATCAGTTGACTGACACGCTCACGCGCAAGCGCCCGTCGATGACGGCGGCGGCGATGTCCCGTGGATGAACGGCGAGCGGAAGCCGGGGCTGGTCGACCGGGCCGAACCCAGGACGGCGGGGCCCTTCAGGAACAGGGCATCCGCCCTGTTGCTCCCGCTGTCCGATTGAACCTAGTATGCCCAGTGAAGGACATGGCGCCGCACAAGGCCAACTCTAGCTCGTCACGGCAGGACAACTGAACGTTCTCCGGCAGGGAATCCTCAAATGATTTCGTTTATTGTCTTAGTCGCAATGGTGTTCACTGCGGCGCTCAGCGGCGCGATTTTCAGGCCGGGCGCTTGGTACGATGACCTGGAAAAGCCGTCATGGACACCGCCCGACTGGGCGTTTCCGGTGGTATGGTCCATTCTTTACGTGATGATAACCATCTCCGGCTGGCTGGTCTGGCGCGAAGCGGGCTGGGGTGCCGCCATGGGCCTGTGGGGCCTTCAACTGGTTCTCAACGCCCTCTGGTCGGCGCTGTTCTTCGGCATGCGCCGGATGGACCTGGCCTTCGTGGATGTCGTCGCGCTGCTGGGCTGCATCGTTGCGTACATCGCCGTGGCCGCTCCCGTTTCCGGTCTCGCGGCCCTCTTGTTCGTGCCGTATGCGGTCTGGGTCGCGACCGCGGCGATGCTCAATCTGACCGTCTGGCGGATGAACGCCTGAGAAGTCCGACCCGCTACAGATCGATGGCGAAACGGTCGATTGACAGGCCGCCATGCACTTGCCGCATGTGGGTGACCCGCGCATCGGGCGTTACGAGAGACCCCAGCAGGAAAGCGAAGGCGCCGACATGCCAGACGCAGCCCGGCAACGGTATCGGGTTTGCGGCAATGACGATTTCCGGCCGCCGGCATTGAACGCTCACGCGTCCCGATCCGGCAAAGGTCCAGCCGTTCCGGCGGATCGCCAGGAGAAGCACGGCGGAGGAGACGCGCCTTGGCAAGCCTGGCAGGATGCGCCGCGCGGCTGCCGGAATCCGGTTTTCCAGCACGTAGCGCCCGGTGCGCCTTCCCGCGTCGGACAACACGAACAGCGCCTCGGGCTCCGGCAAGGCCTCGAAGACGGCCCGGTTCAGCCGTGCCACCTGTTTTTCATCGACCATGCGCGCGGGCGGGGCATCGAGGACATCCGGCAGGCCCGCCATCCCCAACACCCTCTCGGCAAGTCCGCGTCCGCCATGGGCCTCAAGCGCCGCCGCTGTCTGGATCAGGGCGTTCGGTCCGATGGCACCGGCGGACGGGTGGCTCACGGCGCCGCCGTTTCGCGAACCGGTTCCTCGTATTCGCCGGCCGGTCCGCCGCCGCAGGCCAGCGCCGTCTCGCCGGCCTTGCGGGCACGAAGCTGGCTGGCCCGGTCGGACGCCGCCTGCCAGTCATCCATCTGCGCCTGCGCGATGGTGCGGCTCGTGTCGAAGCCGAAATCGACCTTCTTCCTGGACTGCGGCCCCCAGTAGTTGTGCTTGCCAAGATCGTAGAACTTGCGTTCGAATCCGGCCTTGAGAAACGCCTTGAGGCAACCGAGCAGATATTTGCGCCTGAAGCCTGTCCCACGCCACGGATAGTGAAACAGCGCCTTGATCATGTAGAAACGCCGGTAGTTGTTCATGACCCGGTCGAGCAGTTCGCCACGTTCCATCGCTTCCGGCTTCATGATCGGCGTGACGAAATTGTACTTGGAGAAATCGAACACCTCCACCTTGTCGCCCAGTTCCTGGAACAGCGGCGAGAACGGCCAGGGCGTGTACATCGCCCAGTTGGCGAGATCGGGATCCCAGTCGCGCGCCATGCGATAGGTCTCTTCCAGCGTTTCGGCGGTCTCGTTCTCCAGCCCGACGATGAATTGCGCCTCGGTGAAGATGTCCGCCTCGCGCAGCAGCCGGATCGCGCGCTTGTTGTCAGCGACCCTGGTTTCCTTGTTGAACAGGTCGAGCTTCAACTGCGCGGCCGCTTCGGTGCCCAGCGAGACGTGCACGAGGCCTGCCTTGCGGTAGAGGGGCAGCAGCTTCTCGTCGCGGATGATGTCGGTAACGCGGGTGTTGATGCCCCATTTCACCTTCTCGGGCAGGCCGCGCGCAATCAGTTCCTCGCAGAAGGCCACGAACTTCTTGCGGTTGATTGTCGGTTCCTCGTCGGCGAGGATGAAGAAGCCGACCTGGTGCTCGTTGACCAGTTGCTCGATCTCGTCGACCACCTTCTTCGGATCCCGGATGCGGTAATCGCGCCAGAATTTCCACTGCGAGCAGAACGAGCAGGTGAACGGGCAACCGCGCGCCATGTTGGGAATGGCGACGCGCACGCCGAGCGGCACGTAGATGTACTTCGACCATTCGAGCAGCGACCAGTCGGGCGTCACCGCGTCGAAATCCTTCACGGTCGGTGCTGCCGGCGTGGCCACGATCTGCCCGTCATCGACGATGTAGGCGAGGCCCCTGATCTGCGCGCGCTTCTCGCGGAACGTGCCATCGGCGACGGCGCGCACCAGTTCAAGGAAGATTTCCTCGCCCTCGCCACGCACGATGACATCCACCCACGGCGCCTCGGAAAGCACCTGCTTGTACATGAAGGTCGCATGCACGCCGCCGAGTACGCGCAGCGCCTGCGGGCAGGCTTCCCTGGCGATCTCGAGCAGCCTTTCAGCGGTGTAGATTGACGGCGTGATCGCCGTCACCCCGACGATGTCCGGGCGAAGTTCGGCCAGACGATCGCGCACGGCCTCTTCGCTGAGGTCGTTGGTCATGGCGTCGATAAAGTGGATGTCGTCGAACCCCGCTTTCCGCAACGGACCGGCGAGATAGGCCACCCACGCCGGCGGCCAGTTGCCGGCGATCTCGGCGCCCCCGGAATGGTAGTTTGGATGGACAAGTACGATGCGCATGGGCTCCTCCCGAGTGTCAACTTATGTTGACACATGTCAGGGCAGCACGACTTGACCTCGATCAATGCGCATCGCAATCGCCCTGTGCGCCGGTCGGCGGCACGAGCGCCATTCCGCCACGGGGCGCATTCGCGCAACACCCCGCCGGCGGCGGTCGCACGAAAGCCGAAAACGGGAACAGGGGGTCAGTGGACGAGGCGGTCGGCCGTGCGCACGGCCTCCATCGCGGTGGAGGCGACGATGTCGGCACCAATGCCCTCGAAGGCGCGCCGGTTGCAGACCACGGCCGGGCCGCCGACGGCAATCCAGAGTTTCGGCGACTTGTGCCGTGCGCGGATTTCGGTGATCGCGTCCGAACACGGGCGCGCATCGTCCAGCGAACCGACCGACATGCCGAGAAGATTGTATGTCGAGGCGGCAAGCCGGTCGAGCAGGCTGTCGCCGATTTCCAGGTCGCTGCCGCCATCGACATGCCAGCCCAGATCGCGGAAGCAGGCCGCCACGATGAGAATGCCGAGCGTGTGCTGAGCGCCATTGGCCCGCGCAAGCAGGACGCAGCGGCGCTCGTTCCGGGTATCCGCCCATATCGGCGCTGCTTGCATCAGGTGCTTGATCATCATCGACAGCCGGGTCGACGCGACGGCGACCTGAATGAAATCCACATCGTCCGTGCACCATCGGTCACCGAGATGCTTGGCAATCGGCGAAAACAGCATCACGGAGAGCGTGTGGATGGGAATGCCGCTTTCATGCAACGCGATCGTCAGTTCCCGGATCGCTCTCGGATTGGCGTCAGCAAGCGCCGCATCGATGCGTTCACGATAAGCCAGCGCATTTGCAGCCCCCGGGAGCGCCATCAGTGCCGGGTCACGCTCGGGATGCAGGCCGAAATCGTCCGCCTCGGCCGGCTCTGGTGCGGCTGAAGGCGTTGACGATGATCGCGCAAACTCCGGATGCCCCTCGGCGACCATTCCGGTTACCGTTTTCCGGATGACGGATTCAAGCATGTCGTGATCTGGTTTGCTCAGACGGTGGGTGCCCTTCGTATGCGAAAGGCCCTTACCGTTTTCGTTGCCGGTAAGAGATTCAACCCTTTGGTTCGCATGATCAATGGACTTCCTGTCAGCCATTGGTCACCCTCGCATCCTCGATCCGGGCAACAGTCTTGACACCGTAGCCTAATTCCATGGAACGAACAACAATCCGATTCGCCAGCCTCGCTTCTTTCGCCGGCCGTGCGGGCGCGTGAGAGCGGCCTGCGGTGCTTGCGTCATGCTTGGAAAGCGACAACGGCGTTGTTCTCCAGGGTGCTGTAGTGGTCGATCTTGCCAATTCCCAGCGCGGCGAGCGCGGTGTCGACCACATGAACAGCGCTCAATCCTGCCGCCGCATACATTTCGTGCGGCGCGCCCTGGTGTATGAAACGGTCGGGCAGCGTCATGACGCGGATTGCGCATCGCCCGTCCAGCATCCCCTTACCGGCGAGGTGTTGCAGGACGAGTGCACCGAAGCCGCCGCTCGACCCCTCCTCGATCGTGATCAGGAGTTCGTGGTTGTTGGTCAATTCCGCGATGAGGTTTTCATCAAGCGGTTTGGCGAAGCGTGCATCGGCGACGGTGCACGAGATGCCGCGCGCCGACAGCAGGCGTGCTGCCTCGCGGCAGACGCCGAGGCGGGTTCCGAACGACAGCAGCGCGACCGTCCGTCCGTCGGCGACGATC
The DNA here is from genome assembly GCF_046506625.1 of Zhengella sedimenti. Lineage (NCBI taxonomy): Bacteria > Pseudomonadati > Pseudomonadota > Alphaproteobacteria > Hyphomicrobiales > Notoacmeibacteraceae > Zhengella > Zhengella sedimenti. The sequence goes on along the minus strand of NZ_JBKFFP010000009.1, from coordinate 69,002 downwards.
CGCCCCCTGCCCAGTTTCAGCGGGCGCGGTGTGCGCGGCAGCGCGACGCCTTCGCCTTCACCGCGCGGATAGCGAAAGGCAATCGGTCCGGCGTCGTGGATCGCCGCGGTCGTCACCATGCGGCAGAGTTCGGCTTCGTCGCTTGCAGCCATCACCACGAAACCGGGCAGATTGCCGAGAAAGGCGATGTCGAACGCGCCTGCATGCGTGGCGCCGTCGGCTCCGACGAGCCCGGCGCGATCGATTGCGAAGCGAACCGGCAGGCCCTGCAGGGCGACATCATGCACGACCTGGTCGTATCCGCGTTGCAGGAAGGTGGAATAGATGGCGCAGAACGGACGCATGCCGCCTGCCGCCAGGCCCGCGGCAAAGGTCACCGCGTGCTGCTCGGCGATGCCGACATCGAAGGCGCGTTGCGGAAACGCTTCGGCGAAGGCGTCGATCCCCGTTCCTGATGCCATGGCAGCGGTGATCGCCACGATCCGGCTGTCGCGGCGCGCCTCCTCGATCAGCGCGGATGCAAAGACTGCGGTGTAGCTTGGCGCGCAGGCCTTGGACTTCGCCTGGGTACCTGTCGCGACATCGAAACTGCCGACGCCATGAAACCGGTCAGGCGCCTCTTCGGCGAACGGGTAGCCGGCGCCCTTGCGGGTGCGCACATGCAACAGGACCGGCCCGTCGGCCTCGTTGCGGAGACGGCGCAGGCAGCCGAGCAGCGCCGGCAGGTCGTGGCCGTCGACTGGCCCATGATAGGAAAATCCGAGATTGCGGAAGAAGACCGCGGCATCCTCGCTTCCGGCGGCCGTCTCGTCCGGTGCCGCCGTCCGGTCCGGGCGCAGGCGCTCCAGCCACGCCGAGAACGCGCCGACGGGCGGGGAAATCGACATGGCATTGTCATTGAGGATCACGAACAGGCGTTTCTTCAGCGCGCCCGCGTTGTTGATTGCCTCGAAGGCCATTCCGGCCGACATCGCGCCGTCGCCGATGACGCAAACCACGTCGCCATCATCGCCGCCCAGCTCGCGCGCAACGGCAAATCCGAGACCGGCCGAGATCGAGGTCGATGAATGCGCCGCGCCGAAGGGGTCATAGATGCTTTCCTCGCGGCGTGTGAAGCCGGACAGGCCGCCCTGCTTGCGCAAGGTCGCCATGCGGTCGCGCCGCCCGGTCAGGATCTTGTGGGGATAGCATTGATGGCTGACGTCGAAGATCAGCTTGTCACGCGGCGTGTCGAAAATGGCGTGGATGGCTATGGTCAGCTCCACCACGCCAAGGCCGGAGCCGAGATGCCCGCCACTCCTGGACACCGAGGCGATCAGTTCGCCGCGCAGTTCGCCCGCAAGCCGCACCAGTTCGTCATCGTCGAAACCTGCCAGATCGCGGGGCTCGTTCACGCGGTCGAGCAGCGGCGTCGCCGAAGTGTGTTGCGGTTCATGGGCCATCGCGTCTCCTCCTGCGCGAGCGTCGCGGCCGGGTCCCGGGAGCGCGCGCGATCTGCGCCGCGCCTTGCTCCCTCCCCCTGCGCGCCGGCCCCAAGGGTCGGTGGCGGCGCGAATGTCATGATTGGCCAAAGTGGAGCGTATGTAAACTATTTTTTACAGTTGTCCGTAAACTGTACGTGTCACTCGCGGTGCTCCGCCAGCCGGGCCCCTTTCGCTCAGGGCGTCTTGCTGAACTGCTTCACATAAGCGATCACGTCGGCGATCTCCTGATCCTTCTTGAGGCCGGGGAAGGCCATCTTCGTGCCCTTCACCACCTCCCTCGGATTGGCCAGGTAGGTCGCCAGGAGTTCCTCGTTCCAGACCTTGCCGGTGCCGAACTCCTGCATCGCCTTGGAATACTTGAAGCCGTCGACCGTACCGGGCTGGCGTCCGATGACATTCTGCAGCGTCGGTCCCACCTTTGCCTTGTCATTCTCGATGTTATGGCAGGCCATGCACTTCCTGAACACGGTTTCGCCAGCCGCGGCGTCGCCGTCGAGCGCGTGGGCGGCTGTCGATGCGAACATGGCCGGGATGGCTGCGGCGAGAATGATGGATTTCGTTTTCATTTGGCGTTCTCCCTTTCTCAGGACAGCAGATGACGCGTCCCCATGACGCGTTGTTCGCGCATCGGTAGGACATGCGCAGCCCTGTGCCGATGTGGATCATCGGCAGCCTCAGCGACGCTCCCGCAAACGCGTAGCCAGATCGCCGACATGGCCTGCAAGCCCGATTGCCAGGGCCAGCAGCACCGCGAACCCCGGCCCGGCAGTCAGGGCAATGTAAAGCGCGCCGAGCAGTCCAAGACCCGCTACGGCGTTCCAGACCACGAGGCGGCGCGCGGGCCCCGGCCGCAGGGCGAGAAGTGCAATGGTCTCAAGCACGAGCACCGCCGCCGCGACGAGGGCCACCAGACCGTTGGAGAGGAGGTGATCCATCATTGCTTCAACGGGCGGCAAGGCCGAGCAATTGCTGCATGTCGCGTGCAAACACCCGCAGATGGGCAAGCGGATCGCGATAGACGATCCGCTTGTTGAGATAGGATTCCCAGGTCAGGCGCTGCACGTCGGGATCGGCGCACATGCGTACGAACTTCTCGCGGCGCGAATCGTTGCGATACCAGACGGTCTGCATCAGCCACAGGATCAGGAACACCTTGCCGTGAGCGCGCATGAAGCGCCGCCGCGCCTGTTTCAGCGCGCCCGGCTTGCCGGTCGCCAGCCGTTCGGCCATCGCATCGGCGGCAAGCTCCCCGCACAGCATGGCATAGTAGATGCCTTCGCCGGAGGAGGGCGCGACGGTTCCCGCTGCATCGCCGGCCAGCAGGATGGCGTCGCCGTCATCCCATCGCCGCATGGGCCGAAGCGGCAGCGGCGCGCCTTCGCGGCGGATCGTGCGGCACGCGTCAAGCCCGCTGCTGGCCCGCAACTGTCCGGTTGCATTCCGCAAATTGTGTCCCTTGACCGCCGATCCGCAGCCCACCGAAATCTGGGCGCCATGGGGAAACACCCAGCCGTAGAAATCCGGCGAAATGCGGCCGTCATAGACGACATCGCAGCGGTTCGGGTGACTGCCGGGCAGATCGCCGGCAGCCGGGCTCTCGACGATTTCGTGATAGGCGAAGACATAGGGCGGCTTGCTCGCCTTCGGGAAGGCCAGCCGGCGGACGGCCGAATTGGCGCTGTCGGCACCGATCACCGCCCTTGCCGTCAAGGTCTCCACCGGTGCGCGAGGGCGTTTCGCGGTCGACTCGATCGTCAGGTCGATCCTGCCGCCGCGGCCGCGTTCGAGGGCTTCGAGTTTTCCCGCCACCACCGTGACGCCGGCCGCCGCCGCACGATCGCGAAGGAACGGGTCGAAATGCTCGCGATCGACCATGCCGACGAAGCCGATGTCGCCGATCTGCATGTCCACCGACCAACCGGACGGGCCTGTGATGCGCGCCGCGTTGGCGCGCGCGACGATCTGGCTGTCGGGAATGTCGAAATCGCGCAGCGCCCGTGACGGGATAGCCCCGCCACAGGGTTTGATGCGGTTCTGCGGATCGACGAGGGCAACGCTGTATCCCGCCCTGGCAAGGCTGAGCGCCGCTGTGGCGCCACACGGCCCGCCGCCGACAACTGCAACATCGAATGTGTTCATCTCGTCCTCCTCCGCCCGCCGGCCTTGCCGCGGCTATTCGGCAGCAACCGGCGGTGCCGGCGCCTGGACCATGCCGGGCCGATCCGGCAACGGCGAACCGATGCGCAGCGCGATCAGCGCCGACAAAAGGAACATGCCCGCCTCCATCGCGAAGACGATCGCAAAGGAGGTGGCGACATCACCGGTGATCGCGCGGCAGAGATCGATCGCCGCCGTGCCCATGAACCCGCCCAGGCCGAAGGCGATTGCCTGCGCGGCGCCCCAGACACCCATGCGCATGCCCTCGTTGGATCTGCGCCCGCCGCTTGCCAGAAGCATCATCGTGGCAACGGCCGCGACCGCGAAGGCGCCGTTGGCGAGGCCAAGCAGGAAGACGTTCGCCTGCAGCGGCCAGATCGGCGCAAAGGCGGTTGCCGAGGACAGCAGCAGCAGCGCGCCGGCCGATCCCAGGCAGCCTGACACGATGAAATGGCGCAGGAGGCCCCGCCGGCGCCCGCCGAAGATTCCGACCAGTGCCATGCCGATGAACACGCCGCCATGCTGTGTGCCCGACAGCGCGGTCGACTGGCCCGGCGTCATGCCGAACAAAAGACCCGCGAAAGGCTCCAGGATGAGATCCTGCGTCGAATAGGCCAGCATCGACACGAAGACGAAGATCGTGAACAGCCGCGCCTGAGCGTCGTTCCAGACGTCGCGGAAACTGTCGCGGAAACTGCCCGCTGCGTCGCGCGGCTGCGCGCTGGCCACCGCCGGCTGCCTTTCGATGCCAAGAACCGCGAGCGTGGCAATGGCAAATGCAATGGCGCCGGCTATGGCCGTTACGGCGATCAGGCGCTCGTGCGAATAGGGATCCAGATTGATGCCCGAGATGATGGAGGTCACGACAATGCCGCCGATCATCATCATCCATGTGATCGTCGCCGCCGCCGCGCGCCGCTGCGGCGCGGTCCTGCTCGCCATCAGCGCGAGCAGCGACGTGCCGCTGGCCCCGATGCCAAGCCCGATGAGCGCATAGGCCAGCACGGCGGCCAACAGGCCTCTAACAAACGATTGCTCGAACAGCACCGTTGTTGACGCGGCGCCTGTGCCTGCGAGCGCCAGCAGCGCCAGGCCGCCAAGGATCCAGCGTGTGCGCGAATTGCCGACATCGGAGCCGTGGCCCCACAGCGGCCTGGTGAACTGTACGCCGTAATGGAGGCCGACCAGCAGTCCCGGCACCACGGCCGCCAGGCCCAGTTCGACGACCATCACCCGGTTCAGCGTCGAGGTGGTCAGGACCACGATGGCGCCGAGCGCGGCCTGCACCAGACCGAGACGCAGGATGGAGAGCCAGCTGAGGCCTTCCTGGGCCTGTGAGTGCTTGCGCAACGGGATGCCGGCCATGCTGCGTCTCCGTCAAACGGTGGAAATGGGGGAAACGGAAAGGCCGCGCAGCGCAAAGGCTGCGACCATCATGCCGGTGACGTAAAGGCTGACGCCGATCGCCGAATACCAGACCGCATGTCGCACCGGGTCGCGCAGGAAGCGGACCATGCAGGCCAGTTGCAGCGCGACGAGCGCACCGATCGCCAGGGCCTGCAAGGTCATGCCCAGGTTCAGCAGCAGCAAGATGACCGCCACCTGCGCCAGCGCCATGACCACACAGGCAATGAGCGCCGCCGCCCGCGGCCCGTGCAGCACGGGCAGCGTCATGACGCCCATTTCGCGATCGCCCTTGATGGCCTTGAAGTCGTTCAGCGTCATGATCCCGTGCGCGCCGAGGCCATACAGGACCGCAATCGCAATCGCGCTGCCCGAAGGCGCATGTCCGAGCGCCGCGGCCATCGCGGTCACCCAGGGCAGCGTCTCGTACGAGAAGCCGACGACCATGTTGCCGATCCAGCCGTTCTGCTTGAAACGCAGCGGCGGCGCGCTGTAGCCCCAGGCAAGGAAAACCCCCACCAGGGCAGCGCCGAGGACAAAGGGTCCGAGAAGCGTCGCGACTCCGAGCGAGAGCATCGACATCACGATTGCGACATACAGGCCCCATCGCCCCGGCATCCGGCCGGAAGGGATGACGCGCTCCGGTTCGTTGATGGCGTCGACATGGCGGTCGAACCAGTCATTGACCGCCTGGCTTGCGCCGCAGATCAAGGGTCCGGCCAGCAGGACGCCGAGCGCGACCGGCAATGCCCGGTCGCTCAGCCCGGGTCCGGCAGCGATCGCGCCGCAGGCATAGGCCCACATCGGCGGAAACCAGGTGATCGGCTTCAACAGCGCGAGCACGGCTCCCGGGGTGGGAGCGGCAGGCGACTTGGCGGGCGATCGGGCAACTTGCATGGACCGATGTTAGGAGCGGTCCGACCGAGTGTCAATTAAAATTGACACTCACCGAAAAGAGGCGTCCACGAACCTTGACGCATCGTCTCCGGGTGGCATTTTGTCGCGCGTAATCCGGGCTACGCCTTTCGTATGACGAAACATCTGTCTGGCCGGATGCAGCCGGTTCATTCCTGTCCGCGGTAGTTTTCCAGGCCGTGCCGGCGCAACTTTATGTAGAGGCTTTGCCGCGAAAGGCCGAGCAGTTCGGCCGCCGACGCGCGGTTGTTACCGGTCTGGTCGAGCGCGGCCTCGATGCAGATCTTCTCGATCACGTCGAGCGATTCGCGAATGAGATCCTTCATCGGCACCTTGCCGACGAGATGGGCGAAGCCTTCCGCGCGGTCCGGCATGCCAAGCGGCGCGACCGAGACCTTGCGCGCCGTTCCCGGCTGCGAAACGACGACGATCTGCACCAGTCCTTTCTCGCGGTGGAGACGCGCGGACAGCAGCACGGGTCTCTCGCCGGACAGGTTGTCGCGCAGGGTGGAGGAAAACCCGCGCACCGTGTTCTCTTCGGACACCCGCGCGAACAGCACCTGAAGGTCGATGGCCGAATTGCCGAACCAGGTGCTCACATTGCGGCCGATCACCTGGTTCAGGGACGGCGCATGGACAATGTCGAGGAAAATGTCGTTGGCGGCGACGATTCGTCCGTTGAGGTCGGTCTGAACCGCTGCTTCCGGGAGCGAGGCGAGGTCGACGGCCTGCTTTCCCGCCAGCGCTTCCACGGATGTGGTGGTGCCTTCGTTCGCCGCGTCGGCCGGCCAAAGCGTGATGATGAGGTTGGTGAGGCCGTTTTCCCGGTAGGAGCGGATGCCCAGCGACACCGTTTCGCCGCGGGCCGTCTCGATCTCGTTGACGGTAACAGGCACGCCGCTGTGCCGGGCCTCGCTCATTGCGTCGATCAACCGGTCGCGATCCTCGCGGCGGAAAAGCTCCCGCACCGGCTTGCCGGCCATCATGCCCACGGTGTTGGAGAGCAGCGTCGCCGCCGCCGGGTTGCCGTCGAGAACCGTCTTCCGCTCGCCATCGACCATCAACAGGGCGATCGCGGAAACCTGGAAGGCCGTGCGATAGCGCGCCTCGGCTTCCTGCAACTCACGGTAATCGCTTTCCAGTTCCATCTGCGCCTGGACGAGGCGCTGCTGCTGTAGCATCTGGTGGCGAAGGTCGTGGCCGATCACCAGCCGGTAGGGGAACGCCTTTTCGCCAAAGACATGCAGTTGAACCGGCAGATCGTCATTGCCGGCTCCGGGGATGTTCACCTGAACGCCGCGTTCGGCGGTTCGCCGGCTGTCAGCCGACAGCAACCGTTCCACTTTTTCCACCGATTCCGGCGTCACCAGGTCTTGCAACCTTTGCCCGACCGCATCGGCCAATCCTTGTTCCTTGAGCGCCGGATCCGGGAAGTAGGCGCGCCGCACGATTGCGCCGTCATCGACGAACATGACCAGATCGGCGCCGAGACCCGCGAGCGCGGCGATTGACGCTTCATCAAGCTTGCGCAGCATTTCCGGCGCGACTCCGAAGCCGCGCAAAGACGGAATGGTCTTGTTCGGTGTCATCGCAAAAGCCACTCGGTTCTCGGTTCGTCGGACGCGGGCGCCTTCACGACGCGCTCCTTTCGGATGTCTGACCGGTGCAGCAGGACGTAATGCTCACAGATACTTGCGGCCGAATAGACTGAGTCGCACACACAGTCCACCCCGAGGCCGACGAGAAAATCGACCCCGTCGAGCGCCGCCTTGCCGCCGAACACGATCGGTATGTGCCGGGCGTTCTGGTTGAGGCGCACAAGGCGAACCAGCGCGGCGACCTCGTCTCGCAGCCGTTCGCTGGCCCAACTGACGCAGACGACATCGGCGGCGCGTATTTCCGTGGCAAGCCGCTGCGGTGCGGCCTCGTTCTCGCCGGAGATCCGGCGCGACCAGCCAAGCGATTCGAACAGCAATCCGAGGAGGTGCGTCATCAATGTGTGCTGCTCGCTCGGCGTCGTGACAATCAACGCGCGCGGCGGATGCAGCCGTCCCTGACTGCGCTGGAATTCGGCCGAAAGGGCGTGGATGAGCTGCTGCATGCGCGCCGTGCCGATCGTCACGTCGATGAAATCGCAATCGTCCCTTGTCCACTGGACACCGAGGCGGCGCACCATGGCTTCAAGGAAAAGCACTTTCAGATAGGCGGGCCGGCCGGGCGGCAATTCGGTCTCCAGAAAAGCCTTCAGGTCGGCAAGCCGGGTTCCCCGGGCAAGGACGAGTGCCTGGAAATCCGCAAGCGGTTTTGCGAAGAGCCGGTCATTGTCGATCCTTGGTTCGCGCGTGTCGGAGAGCCTTGCAGCGGTCATCGAGGCAACGTCTCCCTGAAGGAGTTCGCGCAGCAGGAATTCGAGCTTGCGCGAGAGGTTCTGTCCATCCGTCCGGACCTCCGGATTATCAAAACGCAGTCCGAATTCGCCCTTTGAGAAAAGCGGTGCGGCGTCGGCGATTCCGGTCTCCGGTTTTTTCATGATTCCTACCCAAGCCATGCAATCTGAAGCAGAGAAAGGCTTGTCGGGCAGAGCGCGTACTGAGCAACATATCCTACGACCGAAGATCGATGTGATATCCCTCTATGCCTGTCGTCGTATCCTATTGTAAACCGAAATATACGTCAATTAAAGTTGACACTTCTGTATCGGCAGGTTTACTCTTTTCGAAGGTGGCTTGCCGGAGGAGCCGGTCGCCAGCACGGGATGAAGCGACATGGCGAGGCAGGACCGGACAGAACAGCGCCCCTTGCTCTACACCGATGAAGAGCGGAAGCGTCGCGATGCGTCACCATGGACGCTGGTGCAGGGTATTCTCGCCCCGGTCCAGTTCCTGGTCTTCCTGATCAGCCTCGCCCTGATCCTGCGCTATCTGGCAACCGGCGAGGGCGCTTTCGCCGCCGAGTTGTCGGTGGTCGTCAAGACCCTGGTCCTCTACGCGATCATGATCACCGGTTCGATCTGGGAGAAGGTCGTTTTCGGACGCTACCTGTTCGCGCGGCCGTTCTTCTGGGAAGACGTCTTCTCCATCGTCGTCCTTGCATTGCACACGGCATATCTTGCCGCCCTGTTCTCGCGGGCGCTCGACAGCACGGGGCTGATGCTCCTCGCGCTCGCCGCCTATCTCGCCTATGTCATCAATGCAGGCCAGTTCGTCTGGAAACTGCGGCAGGCGCGGCTCGATCATCGCGCCCGCCTGGTTCCGGCCGGCTTGGCAGGACTGGAGCAGGCACGATGACCTTCCCCCTGCTTCACGACAGCGACGCCGGGACGGCACAGCGCCAGCGCGGGCAGCGCGAGGTGTTCTGCGGACTGACCTCGATCATCTGGTTGCACCGCAAGGTGCAGGACGCATTCTTCCTCGTCGTCGGGTCGCGCACCTGTGCACACCTTCTGCAATCAGCCGCCGGTGTGATGGTGTTCTCCGAACCGCGCTTTGCCACGGCCATCATGGAGGAGCGCGATCTCGCCGGCATGGCAGACATGAACGACGAACTCGACGCCGTCGTCGAGCGTCTTGTCACGCGCAGGCCGGACATCCGCATGCTGGTCCTGGTCGGTTCCTGCCCGTCCGAGGTCATCAAGTTCGACCTCGCGCGCGCCGCCGCCCGGCTGGACCGCCGCCTGGCCCCCGATTGCCGGGTGACCAGCTATTCGGGCAGCGGGATCGAGACGACCTTCACGCAGGGCGAGGACAATTTCCTGGCCTCGCTGGTGGAGCAGTCAGCCAGTCATGACGGACAGCAGCCCGCCCGGCTCGTCGTTGCCGGCTGCATGGCCGATGTGGTGGAAGACCAGTTCAGCCGCCTGTTCGAGCAGCTTGGCATCGAGGACTTCGCCTTCCTGCCGCCCCGGCGCAGCAATGCGGTTCCGGTCATCGGTCCCCAGACGCGTTTCATCCTGGCCCAGCCCTATCTTGGCGCGACGGCAGCCGCGCTAGAGGCAAGGGGCGCGCGCCGCATCGACTCGATCTTCCCGCTCGGCGAAGTCGGCACGACAGCCTGGCTGTCGGCGATCGCGGATGCCTTCGGCGTGCCGCGCGCGCGGTTCGAGCAGGTTGTCGCTGCCCCCCGCCAGCGTGCCCGCGAGGCGATCGCTCACTACCGGTCGCGGCTTGAAGGCCGCCGGGTCTTCCTGTTTCCCGATTCCCAGCTCGAGCCCTCGCTCGCCCGTTTCCTGGTCACCGAAGCGGGTGCGCAGATCGTGGAGGTCGGCAGCCCCTACCTGCATCGCGAACTGGTGGCAGGCGAACTGGCGATCCTGCCGCCCGGCGTACCGGTCTCGGAAGTCGCGGATGTGGAACGGCAGGTCGACCGTTGCCGCGCGTCCGATCCGGACCTGATCGTGTGCGGCCTGGGCCTTGCCAACCCGTTCGAGGCCGACGGCTACGCCACGAAGTGGTCGATCGAGTTCGCATTCGCGCCGATCCACGGCTACGAGCAGGCGGGCGATCTCGCCGAACTCTTTGCCCGCCCGCTGATCCGCCGCGCTGTCCTCGACGCCCCCCCCGCCACCCGGGAGGCGTTGTCATGAAGCTGGCCATGTGGACCTACGAGGGACCGCCGCATGTCGGGGCAATGCGCATCGCAGCCTCGATGAAGGATGTGCATCTGGTGCTCCATGCCCCGCAGGGCGACACCTATGCCGACTTGCTCTTCACGATGATCGCGCGCGACAAGGCGCGCCCGCCCGTCACCTACACCACCTTCCAGGCTCGCGATCTCTCCGGCTCCACCGCCGACATCTTCAGGCAGGCCTGCCGCGATGCCATCGATCGTTTCCGGCCCGGCCTGTTGCTCGTCGGTGCCTCCTGCACGGCCGAACTGCTGCAGGATGATCCCGGCGGGCTGGCCGCAGCGCTCGGCGGCGATGTGCCCATCATCCCGCTCGAACTGCCATCCTACCAGAAGAAGGAATTCTGGGGCGCAGCCGAGACCTTCTACCGCCTCGTGCGCGCCTGTGCCGGCGGCCGGCAGCGCCCTGAGAACGTGCCGGCCAACAGCTGCAACATCCTGGGGCCCACCGCGCTCGGTTTCCGCAATCGCGACGACGTGACCGAGATCGTCCGCCTGCTCGAGGCCAACGGCATCGCGGTGCGCTGCGTGGCGCCGCTCGGGGCGACGCCCGCGGATCTGGCCGCGCTGCCGCAGGCAGCCTTCAACGTCGTGCTCTATCCGGAAATCGCGGAATCCGCGGCGCGCTGGCTGCAAAAGACGTTCGCCATGCCCTACACGACCACGATCCCGATCGGGGCGAAGGCGACGCACGCCTTCCTTGCCGAGGTCCGCGCGCTCGCCGGCCTGCCGCCGCTCGACCCCGGCAGCCTGCCCGGTGCGCAAGCAGACCGGTCGGCATGGTATGCCCGTTCGGTCGACAGCAATTATCTGACCAACAAGCGGGTTTTTGTCTTCGGCGATGCCGCGCACGCCATCGCGTCGGCGCGGGTCGCGGCATATGAATTCGGCTTCAGGATTTGCGGGCTCGGCGGCTACAACCGCGAATTCGCCCGCGAGCTGCGCGAGGCGGCGGCGGAATTCGGCGTCGAGCCGCTGGTGACCGACGATCACCTCGAAGTCGAGGACGCGATCACGGCAAGCCAGCCCGAACTGGTGCTCGGCACGCAGATGGAGCGCCATATCGCCAAGCGGCTGCGCATTCCCTGCGCCGTCATCTCGGCCCCGGCCCATGTGCAGGATTTCCCCGCCCGCTATTCGCCGCAAATGGGTTTCGAGGGCGCCAACGTCCTGTTCGACAGCTGGGTCCATCCGCTGATGATGGGGCTGGAAGAGCACCTTCTGGCGATGTTCCGCGACGATTTCGAGTTCCACGACAACGCCACCGCATCGCATCTGGCCGCCCACAGTCCGGCACCGGCCGCACCGCCAGCCCCGGCAGCCGGGACCACGACAGCAACGGTGTCCGCCGGAGCGTGGACGCCGGACGCCGAGAAGGAGCTTTACAAGATACCGTTCTTCGTGCGCGGCAAGGCGCGCCGCAACACCGAGCGTTTCGCAGCCGAGCGAGGAATTCACCTCATCACCGTGGACACGATGTACGATGCCAAAGCGCATTTCTCCCGCTGACGACGTTCCCGTGAACGTCGTCCTCGTGACGCTCGACAACCATATCGGCGTTGCAGTGGATTCGGCGCGCGCGATGCTGGCGCACGAATTGCCTGGCCTGCGCCTGAGCATGCATGCGGCGACCGACTGGGCGGAGAACCCGGCCGCGCTCACGGCCTGCCGGGAGGCGATCGCTGCCGGCGACATCATCATCGTCTCGATGATCTTCATCGAGGAGCATGTGCGCGCCATCGCCGACGCGCTGCGCGCCCGGCACCTGCAATGCGATGCCATGGTCTGCTGCATGTCGGCCGGCGAAATCATGAAATTCACGGCGCTTGGCCGTTTTCGCATGGATGGCGAACAGAAGGGTCCGCTGGCGCTGCTGAAGAAACTGCGCGGCGATTCCTCGCGCGGCGGGCGCGACAATGGCCGCACCGCTGGCGAGCGGCAGATGGCCATGCTGCGCCGCCTGCCCAAGCTGCTGCGTTTCATTCCCGGCACTGCGCAGGATGTGCGCAACTACTTCCTGACCCTGCAATACCGCATTGCTGCCTCCGAAGAGAACATCGCCAACATGGTGCGGCTGCTGGTCAACCGATATGCGCGCGGCGACCGCAAGCCGCTGCAGGCGCAGGTCAGGGTGGGAAGCCCGGTCGAGTATCCGCAGACCGGCCTCTATCACCCCCGCCTGAAAGGCCGCGTCACCGCATCGCCGAAGGACCTGCCGCATCGCGACGACGCGCGCGGCACGGTCGGACTGCTGCTGTTGCGGACCTACATCCTCTCCGGGGACACGGGCCATTACGACAGGGTCATCGCCGTTCTGGAGGAGCGCGGCTTCAACGTCGTGCCGGTGTTCTGCAGCGGGCTCGACATGCGTCCCGCCATCGAAGCCTACCTGTCGGGCGGGGCAGGGCGGCGCATCGACGCCCTGTGTTCGCTGACCGGTTTCTCGCTGGTTGGCGGCCCGGCCTACAGCGACGCCGCGGCCGCGGCCGAGACGCTGGCACGGCTGGACGTGCCGTATTTCTCCGCCTTCGTCACCGAGTTCCAGTCGGTCGAGACCTGGCGCAATTCGGCGCAGGGTCTGACGCCCATCGAGTCGACCCTGATGGTGGCGATCCCCGAGCTTGACGGCGCCATCGCCTCTATGGTCGTGGGCGGACGCTCCGAGGCCGATGATGGCGCCGCGCGCGTTTGCACCTGCTCGCGCAACCTGGGCGAATGCGCTTCCGGGCGCTCCTGCATGCGCCCCGACGAGGACCGTGTCGACCTGCTTGCGCGGCGGATCGAGAAGATGATCGCGCTTCGCCGCCGGCAGCGGGCGGAACGCCGCATCGCCGTGACGCTTTTCAACTTCCCTCCCAACAGCGGGGCCATCGGAACGGCCGCTTTCCTTTCCGTCTTCGAAAGCCTTCATGCCACGCTGTCGAGGCTCAAGGCCGAGGGCTACACGGTCGATCTGCCGCATGACGTCGACGCACTGCGCGCGATGGTTCTGGAGGGCAATGCCGCATTCCATGGCGCCGAAGCCAATGTGCACGCCATCGTCTCTGCCGATGACCATGTTCGCCACGAGCGGCACCTTTCCGACATCGAGAGCCAATGGGGGCCGGCGCCCGGCAGAGTGCTCGCCAATGGCCGCGGCATCTTCATTCTTGGACGCCAGTTCGGCAACGTGCTGGTCGCGTTGCAGCCTTCCTTCGGCTACGAGGGCGATCCGATGCGGCTGCTGTTCGAGGGCAATTTCGCCCCGAACCACGCCTTTGCCGCCTTCTACACCTACCTGCGCCAGACCTTTGGCGCCGATGCCGTGCTGCATTTCGGCACCCATGGCGCGCTGGAGTTCATGCCGGGCAAGCAGGTCGGCATGTCGGGACGCTGCTGGCCGGAACGCCTGCTCGACTCATTGCCGAACTTCTATCTCTACGCCGCGAACAATCCGTCTGAAGGCACGATCGCCAAGCGGCGTTCGGCGGCGACGCTCGTGTCCTACCTCACCCCGCCAGTCACCCATGCCGGCCTGTACAAGGGCCTGAGCGAACTGAAGGCCAGCCTCGACCGTTATCGTGGCTCCGCCCCGGATGCGACGGCGGAGCGTGAACGGCTGCTGGAACTGGTGCAGGTGCAGGCACAACGCCTTGAACTCGGCGAATCGGCGATGAACCTGGCGGCCGAGGATTATGTTCGCGCACTCGCCGACGAGATGATGGAACTCGAATACGCGCTGATCCCGCACGGGCTCCATGTCGCCGGGCGGGGGATGGCGGCAGCCGAACGCGCGGACATGCTCCGCCATGCCGCCACGGCGATGGCCGATGGCCCGGCCGCCGTCGATCTGTCACCGCATTGCGACCTGATCGCCGGCCGCGACGGACCAGCGATCGCGGCACTGCGCGCCCGCCTCGGCGAGGACGGCAAGGGCCTGCTCGACCGGCTCGTCACCATGGACATGCAGCTTGCCGAGAACGGCGAGCTCGACGGCATCGTGCGGGCGCTCGACGGCCGTTTCGTTCCCCCGTCGCCGTCGGGCGACCTGATCCGGACACCGGAACTGTTGCCGACCGGCCGCAACATCCACGGCTTCGATCCGTTCGGCATTCCGAGCGCCTTCGCGGTGCAGGATGGCGAGCGCCAGGCGGCGCGGGTTCTGGAACGGCATCTGCGCGCCGACGGCGCATTGCCGGAAACGGTCGCCATCGTGCTTTGGGGCACCGACAACCTGAAGACCGGCGGCGCCCCGCTGGCCCAGGCAATGGCGCTGATCGGCGCCCGTCCGAAGCTCGACTCATACAACCGCGTCTGCGGCGCGACGCTCATACCGCTCGACGAACTCAAGCGGCCGCGAATCGACGCGGTGATGACCCTGTCCGGCATCTTCCGCGACCTGTTGCCGATCCAGGCCAACATGCTGGCCGAGGCGAGCTATCTTGCCGCCACCGCTGACGAGCCCGTCGAACAGAATTTCATCCGCAAGCATGCGCTCGCCTATTGTGCCGCCCATGGCTGCGATCTGGAAGCCGCGGCTTATCGCGTCTTTTCCAACGACGACGGCGCCTACGGGGCCAATGTCAACATGCTGATCGGCTCCTCGGCCTGGAACGACGACCAGGAAATCGCCGACACCTACACGGCGCGCAAGAGCTTCGCGATCAGCCGCAAGGGCAAGACCAGCCGGCAGGCCGAACTGCTCGACACGATCCTCGGCGAGGTCGACATGGCCTACCAGAACCTCGAATCCGTCGAGGTCGGGGTCACGACCATCGAACATTATTTCGATACGCTGGGAGGGCTCGCCAAGGCGGTGTCCAAGGCGCGTGGCGGCAAGCCGCTGCCCGTCTACATCTCCGACCAGACCCAGGGCGAAGGCAAGGTGCGTTCGCTGGGCGAGCAGGTGGCGCTTGAAACCCGCACGCGCTCGCTGAACCCGAAATGGATCGAGGGCATGCTGCAGCACGGCTATGAAGGCGTGCGCAACATCGAGGCGCAGGTCACGAACACCTTCGGGTGGTCGGCAACCACCGGCGGCGTGGCCCCCTGGGTCTACCAGCAGCTTACCGAGACATTCGTGCTGGACGAGACGATGCGCCGCCGCCTCACCCAGATGAACCCTGCCGCCGTGTCGCGCCTCGCGTCACGGCTGATCGAGGCGCAGGAGCGCGATTTCTGGGAGCCGGACGACGATACGCTTGCGGCGCTGCGCGTTGCTGAACAGGAACTGGACGACCGCCTCGAAGGGCTGGTCAGGGAGGTGGCGGAATGAACGTCTTCATGCATCCCAAGACGCTTGCGCACGAGCAGCGCCTGGCGGCGAAGCTGAAGGAGCGGGCCGACGGCGAAGGCAGCGTGCAGGTGCATCTCGATCCGACGATGGAAATCGACGGCGCCAAGGTGTTCGCCATCTACGGCAAGGGCGGCATCGGCAAGTCGACGACCTCTTCGAACCTTTCCGTCGCCTTCTCCAAGCTCGGCAAGCGCGTGCTGCAGATCGGCTGCGACCCGAAGCACGATTCGACCTTCACGCTGACCAAGAGCCTGATCCCGACCGTCATCGACGTGCTGGAGACGGTCGATTTCCACACCGAGGAATTGCGGCCGGAAGACTATATGGTCGAGGGGTACAACGGCGTGCAGTGCATCGAGGCGGGCGGCCCGCCGGCCGGCACCGGCTGCGGCGGCTATGTCGTTGGCCAGACGGTGAAGCTGCTGAAGGAACACCATCTCCTCGACGACACCGACGTCGTCATCTTCGACGTGCTCGGCGACGTGGTCTGCGGCGGATTCGCCTCGCCGCTCCAGCACGCCGAACGGGCCGTGGTTGTGGCTGCCAACGATTTCGACTCGATCTTCGCCATGAACCGCATCGTCGCGGCTATCGGCGCGAAGTCGAAGAACTACGATGTGCGCCTCGGCGGCGTCATCGCCAACCGCTCCCGCGAGACCGACCAGATCGACCGCTACAACGCGGCGATCGGCTTGAAGCGTCTCGCCCATGTGCCCGACAGCGACCATGTGCGGCTGAGCCGCCTGAAGAAGGCGACACTGTTCGAGATGGGCGAAACCGATGAGATCCGCGCCATACAGAACGAGTATCTGCAACTGGCCGAAACGCTGTGGGCGGGCACGGAGCCGCTGATCGCCAAGCCGATGAAGGACCGCGACATTTTCGAGTTCCTCGGATTCGAGTGACGGGGAGCGCAACGCCATGAACCAGACCAGCTACCTGCGCCGCACCGGAGAGATCGAGACCTATTTCGATCGCACCGCCCATGAGGCATGGCGGCGTCTGACCAGCGACCAGCCGGTCAGCGGCATCCGCGCCACCGTGCGCAAGGGGCGCATGGAAATGCGGCGCACGCTCGCCTCCTTCCTGCCCCGCGATCTGTCCGGCTGGCGGATCCTCGACGCCGGCTGCGGCTCCGGGGTGCTGGCGTTCGAACTGGCCGAGCGCGGCGCCGACGTGCTGGGCATCGATCTCTCCGCGCGGATGATCGGCCATGCCCGCGAGAAGGCCGAGGTGCTGGGCGCGCTTCCCGGCGGCGGTTCGGTCACGTTCGCAAGCGGCGACATGCTGGCGCCGCAGCACGGCCGCTTCGATGCCGTCGTCTCGATGGATGCGCTGATCCACTATCCGGCGGCCGATGCCGTCGCGGCGATCGAAAGGCTGGCGGCGCGCACGAGCCGGAGCCTCCTGTTCACGCTTGCCCCGCAGTCGGCGCTCCTGAAGACCATGCTTTGGGCCGGCAAGGCGTTTCCGCGCGCCGACCGCTCGCCGGCGATCTATCCCGTCAATCCGGCGCGCCTCGTCGGCGAGGCGCTGCGGCATCCGGCGATGGCGGGCTGGCACGCCGGCCGCAGCCACCGGGTGGCCTGCGGCTTCTACACCTCCCAGGCGATGGAGGTGACACGCGGATGAAGCTCGGCGCGGCAAATCGCAGAATGATCACGCTCTGGCAGCGGCTTGGCGCACGTTACATGCCGTTTGCCGATGCCGCGACGGCCGAGATGCCGCTCGGACGGCTGTTGCGGCTGTCGCTGTTCCAGGTGTCATGCGGTTTCGTGCTGGTGCTGCTCACCGGCACGCTGAACCGCGTGCTGATCGTCGAGTTCGGCGTCTCGGTGTCGCTGGTCTCCGCGGTCGTGGCGATTCCCGTCCTGGCCGCGCCGCTGCGGCTGTTCTTCGGCTACCGCTCCGATACCTACAAGTCCGTGCTGGGCTGGCGGCGCGCGCCCTATCTCTGGCTCGGCAGCCTGCTGCAGTTCGGGGGGCTGGCCATCATGCCGTTCGCGCTGCTCTTGCTCGGCGAACAGACGCTCGGCCCGCAATGGGCCGGCCCGGCCGGCGTGGCGCTTGCCTTCATGCTGACCGGCTTCGGCATGCACATGGCGCAGACGGCGGGCCTCGCGCTCGCCAACGATCTCGTCGTCGAGGAAAAGCGGCCGCGCGCCATCGCGCTGCTCTACGTCATGTTGCTAGCCGGGATGATCGCCGCCTCGCTGTTCTACGGCGCGATGCTGGTGGATTTCACGTCAAAGCAGCTGATCCAGGTGATCCAGGGCACGGCGGTCTTCACTATCGTCCTCAATCTGGTTGCCCTGTGGAAGCAGGAGGCGCGCAATCCGGCCGGCACGGCCGCCGACAGGCCCATGCCCGGTTTCTTCGAGGCGCTTGCGCAGTATCGCAGCGATTCCGGCACGATGCGCCTTCTGCTCGCCGTGGCGCTCGGTTCGGCCGCATTCTCCATGCAGGACATCCTGCTTGAGCCCTATGGCGGCGAGATTCTCGGCATGGCCGTCGGCCAGACGACCCTGCTGACCGGCCTGTGGGCGGCAGGAACGCTGGCGGGTTTTACCTGGGCGGCGCACAGCCTCAATCGCGGCCATCAAACGCATCGCGTCGCGGCGCGCGGATTGCTGATCGGCATCGTGGCCTTCAGCGCCATCGTCTTTGCTGCGCCGCTCGATTCGGCTGCGCTGTTTGCCGCGGGCGCGTCGCTGGTCGGCCTCGGCGGCGGGCTGTTCGCCGTTGGTACCATGATTGCGGCAATGGCCGTCTCGAAGAAGTCGGACAGCGGCATCGTCGTCGGCGCCTGGGGCGCGGCGCAGGCAACCGCGATCGGCGCCAGCCTGCTCGCCGGAGGCCTCATCAAGGATGCGGTCAATATGTTGGGCGCGACCGGCGCGCTGGGCGAGGCAATGATGACGCCGGTGGCCGGCTACCTTGTCGTCTATCACCTTGAAATCGGCCTGATGTTCGTCTGCCTGGCGGTCCTCGGGCCGCTGGTCGGACGTCGCGCCGAGCCGGAAGAGCAGAAAAGAACGGTTTTCGGGTTGGCCGGGATGCCGGGCTGAGGCCGGGCCGCAAGGCCAAACAATGGAGAGCAACCATGACTGGTTCAGTTGTAGGAAACATCGACGTCGCACAGGTGGTCCTGTATGCGTTCTGGGCATTTTTCGCCGGCCTTGTCTGGTATCTGCGCCAGGAGGACCGGCGCGAGGGATACCCGCTCGAGGACGACGTTTCGGGGCACTACAACAAGGCGCCGTTCCTTTTCATTCCCGGCAAGAAGACCTTCGTCCTGCCGCATGGCGGTGGCACGCGCCATGCGCCCGATGGCCAGCGCGACACACGGCCGCTTTCCGCCAGCCGCCTGTTCAAGGCGTCCGGATCGCCGATCGAGCCGGTCGGCAACCCGCTGCTCGCCGGCGTCGGCCCGGGGTCGTGGGCTGAGCGCGCCGACCGGCCGGACATGACCGCCCATGGCGAGGCGCGCATAGCGCCGATGCGCCTGTCGGAGGGTTTCTCCATCACCGAGGGCGATATCGACCCGCGCGGGCTTGCAGTCATGGGCTGCGACCGCAAGCAGGCCGGAACGGTGAAGGATGTCTGGGTCGACCGCTCCGAACACCTGATCCGCTACTACGAAGTCGAGGTCGGAACCGGTGACGAGGCGCGCACGGTTCTCTTGCCCAACAACTTCGTCGTCATCACCAGGGGGCGCGGCGGGGTGACGCATCTCGAAGTGCACGCCATCACCGCCGGGCAGTTTGCCGATGTGCCGCCGACGGCGGCCGGGGAGACCGTCACCTTGCGTGAGGAAGACCAGATCGCCGCCTATTTCGGCGCCGGCCTGCTCTATGCCGTGCGCGGCCGCCAGGAGTCGGTGCTGTGAAGCAGTTCGTTACCCGAGAGCACGAGATCGAGCCGTCGCCGGGCCTTCCCGGCATGCTCCCGCGCGGCGAGACAGTGCTCTGGCAGGGCCGGCCGTCAGCACGGCTGGTTTCGCGCCACGTGCTGAAGACGCGGTGGATCGCCGGCTATTTCCTCGCCCTGGCGCTCTGGGGCGCCTGGGCGGGTTATGCAGACGGGCACGGCCCTGGCGGCATCTTGTTCTCGGTCGCGGTCCTGGTGGCGCTTGCCGCGCTTGCCATCGGCCTGATCGAAGCCTTCGCCTGGGGCGTGGAAAAGACGACCCTCTACACCGTTACCAACGAACGCATCGTGATGCGCTTCGGCGTCGCCCTGTCGATGACGCTGAACCTGCCCTACCGGCAGATCGACGCCGCCTCGCTGCGCAGCCTCGGCGGTGACGCCGGCTCGATCTCGATCGCGCTGGCGCCGGGCCACCGCGTTTCATGGCTGGTGCAATGGCCCCATGCCCGTTTCCGGCGGGTTGGGCAGGTGGAACCGGCGATGATCTGCCTCACCGATGCGCACAATGTGGCGTCAATCATGAGGACGGCGATCGAGGAGTACAGGCTCGCTTCAGCCGTGCAGCCGCGCATTGCCGTGCGCAAGGCCGAAAACCGTGATGCGCCGGCGATCGCCATGCCGCAGGCGGCAGAGTAGGAGACGCAGATGGGTTCCGTTTCGCATCTCGGCTATTTCGGCGAACGGGCCGGCCGCAAGGCAAACCCGTTCCCGCGCCGCATTCTTTTTGGTGCAATGGCACTGCTCGCCTTCTCCGCGGCGGCAATCATTTTCGGCCAGGTCACCGGCATCGGGACCGTTAGGCAGAATCTCGGCGCGCCGGTTGCCATGCGCGACATCGTTCTGGCGCGCACGCCGGACGGCGGCGTGAGCGTCACAGACGCCGTCACGGGAGCCGGGATCGCGCGCTACGGCCAGAATGAGGGCGGCTTCGTCAACGGGTCGCTTCGCGGCTTCGAGCGCATGCGCATCGTTGCGAAAACGCCGCTGGAGACGCCATACCGTCTCATCAAGTGGGAGGCAGGCATGGTGAGCCTGTCCGACACCGCCACCGGCGAGCGGATCTATCTCGATCCTTTCGGCAAGGACAACGCGGCAGCGTTCGAAGCCTTGCTCGGACAATATGGGAGGAATGAGCCATGAAAGCGGTTTTCAAGGCGTTGCGGCGCCAGGAGACGGTCGATTGCACCGTCGAGATCAACAACACCTTCGATGCGCTTGGGGCCCATGTGCGTTTCGACAACGGGGTGGTGGTTCATCCCGGCGACGAGGTGCTGGTGCACGGCGCGCCCGTCGCGATCCCCTATGGCAAGAGCCAGAGCTTTCGCCGCACAGCGACCATCAACCGCGCCAATGCGCTTGAGCGGGCCTGGACACGGGCGACCGGCGATTTCGACATGATGGAACTCTGCGAATTCAGCTTTACGGAAAGGTCGCTGTCATGAGCACGCACAATCCCCCCGCCGACCTCGAGGCAGGCGCCGCTCTGCTGGAACAGCGTCGCGCCGAAGTCAATGACACGACGCGCAGTGCCCTGGTCTCCACCATGCTGACGCCGCGCTTCTACACCACCGATTTCGAGGAGATGGACCGGATTGACGTGGAGCCGGTGCGCGCCGAATGGGACGCGCTCATCGCGCAGATGCGCAGCGATCCCAATCGCGGCCATTTCAAGCGCAACGAGGATTGGGACGACATCGATCTCGATGCCCTGCCGGCCGATCTGCGCGAGGAATTCATCGACTTTCTCGTGTCTTCGCTGACCTCCGAGTTTTCCGGCTGCGTGCTCTACAAGGAGATGAAACGTCGCGGCAACAACAAGGAAATCTGCGAACTGTTCGGCTATATGAGCCGCGACGAATCCCGTCATGCCGGGTTTATCAACGATGCGCTGAAGGACTTCGGCATCGGCGTCAACATGGGCTTTCTCGCCAAGGCCAAGAAGTACACCTATTTCAAGCCGAAGTTCATCTACTACGCGACCTATCTGTCCGAGAAGATCGGCTATGCACGCTACATCACCATCTTCCGGCATCTTGAGAAGCACCCGGAACACCGCTTCCACCCGATCTTCAAGTGGTTCAGGCAGTGGTGCAACGACGAGTTCTCCCATGGCGAGGCGTTCTCGCTGATCATCCGTTCCGATCGCCGCCTGCTGGAAGGGCGCAATCGCTACTGGATCAAGTTCTTCCTGCTGGCGGTGTTCTCCACGATGTATGTGCGCGACCACATGCGGCCGGCCTTCCACAAGGCGCTCGGCATCGACATCGACGATTACGACATGCGTGTCTTTCGCCTGACCAGCGAAATCTCGCGCCAGTGTTTCCCGCTCGTGCTCGACCTGGACAACCCGGCGATGCGCAACGGATTCAGGCGCATGGAGCGTATCAACCGGCACATGCAGGCCGCCGATGCGGCCGGCGGCCTTGCCGGCAAGGCCCGCAAGGCCTTCTGGGGCGTGGCGGCAGCCGCAAATTTCGCGCGCATGTACGTCATTCCGTCGATAGGCAATGCGATCCCGCAATCCTCGCGCCTGCAACCGGTGTGGTGAAACGGCCGTGGATGCGACCCACCCCGTTTCCGTCATGATGATCGCCGCCGTCGTGTGGTGGCTGTCGACCGGGCTCGTGCTGATTGCGGTGCGGCGCGCAAGTCGCGGAAACCGGCAGGGGTGGGCCGTCATGGCGGGGATGACGCTGGCCGGTCTTGCCGGCGTGGCCCTGCTTGCCTTCGGACGCGACGAGTTGACCCCGCTGGGCTCCTATGCCGGCTTCTTCGGTGCCTTGCTCGTATGGGCCTGGCACGAGGCTGCTTTCCTGACCGGTCTGTTGACCGGCCCGAGCAAGGACGAATGCCCGCGCGGGCTGACCGGTCTGGCGCGTTTCCGCGCCGCCTTCCTCGCCGTGCGCGACCATGAAATCGCGATCCTGGTGACAGCGGTGATCCTCTGGCTGGGGCTGATCGGCGGGCAGAACCATTTTGGCCTGGCGACCTTCCTGCTGCTTTGGGGCATGCGGATCTCGGCCAAGTTCGTCATCTTTCTGGGCGCACCCAATGCGGTGAGCGAACTGATGCCCACCCGCATCGCTCACCTGAAGAGCTACTTCAACACCGAGGGTGTCACCCCGCTGTTTCCGTTCGTGATCGCGGCTGCCGCCGGGCTGCTGATCGTGCTGTGCGTCGGCGCAAGCCAGGCGCAGGCGCCGCACTCCACCGTCGGGCATTTGCTGCTGGCCACCTTCATGGCCCTTGCCATCCTCGAACACTTCATACTCGTGCTTCCGGTTTCCGACGCCGCGCTCTGGCGCTGGGCGGCGCCGAAGGACACGATTGCAGCCGTCGCGGCGACCGCCGAGGCGGAGACGACACGTGCAGCGAAGCCCGCGCCGGAAAGACATATCGGCGCGGCCCTTCATGCAAACTCAAAGGGGAGGAACTGAAAATGGACGCATTCAAGCAGATGGAAGCTGCACTTGCCGGGCTGCACAAGGCAGGCAATTACCGCGTCTTTGCCGAACTCGAGCGCCAATGCTCCGCCTTCCCGCTCGCCACCATCCATCGTCCCGACGGAAGCACCGGAACGGTTACGGTTTGGTGCTCGAACGATTATCTCGGCATGGGCCAGAACCCGCTTGTCACCAACCGGATGATCGAGGTGATGCGCCAGTGCGGCGCCGGCGCCGGCGGCACGCGCAACATTTCCGGCACCAACCACTATCATGTGCAGTTGGAGCGCGAGCTTTCCGACCTGCACGGCAAGGAGGCGGCGCTGATCTTCTCGTCCGGCTATGTCTCCAACTGGGCGGCGCTCGGTACGCTGGCGGGCAGGATTCCGGGCATGATCGTCTATTCCGATGCGCTCAACCACGCTTCGATGATCGAGGGCATCCGCCATGCCCGATGCGAGAAGCGCGTGTTCCGCCACAATGATCCGCAGGACCTGGAAAGGCTGCTGCAACAGGACGACCCGGCAGCGCCGAAGCTCGTCGCCTTCGAGAGCGTCTACTCGATGGACGGCGACATCGCGCCGATCGCCGAGATTTGCGATGTGGCGGAACGATACAACGCGATGACCTATCTCGACGAGGTTCATGCTGTCGGGATGTACGGCCCGCGCGGCGGCGGCGTGGCCGAGCGTGAGGGACTGATGAACCGCCTGACCGTCATCGAGGGCACGCTCGGCAAGGCCTATGGCGTCATGGGCGGATACATCACCGGGCCTGCTACGCTGATCGACTTCGTGCGATCGTTCGCTTCCGGCTTCATCTTCACCACCGCCCTGCCTCCGGCGCTGGCGGCCGGTGCGGCCGCATCGATCCGGCATCTCAAGCAAAGCGAGCTGGAGCGCCGCGGTCACCAGCGTGCGGTGGCCAAGGTGCGCGCCGCGCTCGACGCCAAGGGCATCCCTCACATGGCCAATCCTAGCCACATCGTCCCGGTGATGGTGGGCAACGCCGCCAAGTGCAAGCGGATATCGGATGCATTGCTGGACGATCACGGTATCTATGTGCAGCCGATCAACTATCCGACAGTGCCCGTGGGCACGGAGCGCTTGCGCATAACGCCGACGCCGTTGCATAGCGACGCCGACATCCGTCACCTGGCGGATGCGCTGTGTGCGATGTGGTCGCAATGCGCGCTGGCCCGGGCAGCGGCGTGAAGCGCACCGGGATGCGGGCGACAGGATGAACGGGTGAGCAGCTGAATGGTGCGTGTGCAAAACCGGCGGGAAACGAATTGCGACATCATCATTCCCGCGGTCGCGGGCGACGGTGCGCTATTCCCCATCGCCAAGCTGAAGGCGCACCAGGACGGCCAGTTGCATCTCGCCGTCTCCGTTTTCGTATTCGATGGTGATGACCTGCTGATCCAGCGGCGCGCCCGCCAGAAATACCATTGCGGCGGGTTGTGGGCGAACACGTGCTGCACCCATCCGTTCTGGAACGAAAGCGTCGAGGCTTGCGCGCCGCGGCGCCTGCACGAGGAACTCGGTTTCTCGCTGCCCCTGACGCGCCATGACACGGTGGAATACACGGCCGAGGTCGGCGGTGGGCTGACAGAGCACGAGCGCGTGACGCTGTTCAGCGCAAACGTCGACCGGCGCACGATCGAAATTCGCCCGGATCCGGCCGAGGTCGACGAGACGCGCTGGATTTCCCTGCACGATCTGCGGCGCGAGGCCGAGGACGATCCGTCCGCCTTCACGCCCTGGCTGCGCATCTATCTTGAGCGCTTCCCGGATCTGCGCTTCACGTCCTGAATCTTTCCCACAGGCTTTCTCCGGTACCCATATCCGTCACGATGCTGCGCGGCATGCGCTCTTGCGTGCGCGGGCACTGGACTGCCGTGGTGCGCGTCCGGGGCGAAACCACGGCCTTTCAGGCGGATATTGTTTTTGCAAGGGAAGGGGATGTCTCGACATTGTCCTGCCCTGCTGGGCACCCGCAAACGAAATCGAGGGCGGGAAAGGCCCGCCCTCGAATCGGCTTTCGGTATGCGCCCCGGGGCGCGGTCGGCGGTCAGTTGCTCTGAACCGCCGGGCTTGCGTTTGTCGCCAGCTTGTCGTTGCCCGGAAGGGCAGGCGTCGCGCCAAGCCGGAGCGTCTTGCCGGGTTCGTAGGAGTCATAGTCCGGCACGTCGGCCGGCCCTTTCTTTCCAAGCGAGTCCAGATAGTCTTTCAGCATGGACACGCCGTAGAGCGGCTTCTGCACGCTGTTGTGACAGGTGGCGCAGCCGACCTTTAGGACATCGCCCTCGGGCCCCTTGCGGTTATCCGGAAAGACCGGGGACAGGCCCTCCATGTAGGACATGTTGACATCGCGCGTCATGCGTATGCCGTGCCAGGCGGTGACACGTTGCGGCGGGCTCTGGTCCCAGTCGTTGAACGCGCGCGAGTTGTGGCAGGTCGTGCAATTGACGCCCAGCGATTCCGACATGTGCATCATCAGCGCCCAGGTCTGCTCGGTCTCCTTGACGCCGGTCGGGTTGTTGCCCGACGGAAGGGCCGTCAACGGCGTCACGCGGATCGGCGTGTCGTTGAGCAGGTAGGCCTCGAGTGCGTTTTGCGGCATCGAGGTGCGGCCGGCGTTCTCGGCCACGACATTCTGGCCGCCCCGGACCAGCGTAGCGGCGCTCGCGGGCTTCGGCGAAAGATCGCGCGACCACACTTCCGCCGGGACGTGCTGGCCGCGATGACAGGTGTAGCAGGTGACGCCGGTGGCAGCCACGTGCGCCTGCCAATCCACATTTATGGCCTGCGTCATCTGGATCATCCGGCGCGCCACGACCTTCTGGTAGAGTTCGTCGGACGCCATGTTTTCGGGATTGTGGCAGTAGTTGCAGCCTTCGTTGGGCGAGATCCAGTTGGTGATCGAGGCCATGAACTGGTTGAACTGGTCGTCGGAAAGATCACCCAGGACCTGCACGTTCTCGTAAATGTCACCGGCCTTGTCGCCGCCCGGATCAGCCTCCCACGGGGCTTCCGGCACCGTGTTGGCCGCCTTCAGCGCAGCCTGGTTCTCGATATCCTGCGACAGGTACATGCCCGTGCCGCGATATCCTGTTTGGGTGGTCTCGACGGGCGGGGCATCCCAGCCCGCCCCGACGAAACTTGCTATGGCCAGCAGGGAACCGGCGCTGACGGCAAAAGGTAACCAAAGTCGCATGTCCGTCACTCCTTCACTGTATCGCCGGATCAACGACGCCCGGGAAAACGTCAGGCAACGGGGCGACGATGCCGTGTTGCATGCCCCAAAGGTACCAGTTGTCTACCACGGTGCCGGTCAGCAGGATGCCGATACCGCCGGTCAGCGGGGTCAGGATGGCGAACCACCACGCCCAGCGGTGAACCGACTCCATCGTGGCGTTGAAACCCATCGTCCAGCGCCAGAACAGGGCGGCGCGTTCGGATGCCGTGCCGCGATCGGTGATCTGCTCCAGTTCGCGTTCCCCGCCATACCTGCCGACGGCAAGGATCGTCGCGCCATGCATGGCGAAGAGCAGCACCGAACCGTAGAGGAAGACGATGGAGAGGCAGTGGAAGGGGTTGTAGTAGAGGTTGCCGTAGCGGATCGAGAAGGCCGCGGTCCAGTCGAGATGCGGGAAGATGCCGAACGGCACGGCTTCGGAGAAATTGCCCATCAACAGCGGGCGGATGAAGCCCAGGACCAGGAAGAGCCAGATCGCTGATGCAAAGGCCCAGGCGACATGGGTGCCGAGTTCGAGTTGGCGCGCGCGCCGGTAAACCCGAACCCACCACAAGATGACGGACAGGGTGAGAAAGAAGCCGGCGATCAGCCACCAGCCGCCTTCGGCAAGCGGCGGCAGGACGGTCAGGCCGTATTTTGCCGGGGGCGGCTCCAGGCCGAGCCAGAAGAGCTGCCGCACGAACTGGACCGGATCCCAGCCCACCGAGGCCAGCATGTTGAGGCCGATGATCTCGAAGGCGATGAAGCCGAACAGGAGCGACAGCGTGCCGAGCCAGCCGAGATAGATCGGGCCGATCTGCGCATTGCCGATGATGCCGAACAGTTTCACGGCGAACGGCTGGCCGAGGCGCGGGGCGTCGCCGCGCGGAAGCGGCATGCCCGCTTCCATCGGTCCGCTCACCTTCACCGGTGTGATGAAATTCAGGTACTGGGCCATGTCGGTTCTCCTCAGCTCCAGATCGGCAGGTCGAGCCACCAGCTCCACCATTGCGGCCAGCCCTTGTTCCAGAACGGTCCGCTGATCACGATGCAGACCGCGCTCCAGAAGCCGGCGTTGAGGGCCAGGATCAGGCCGAGGCGGTGGATGCCCAGCGTGCCGATCGAATAGCCGATGATGTCGCGGAAGAAGGTGTCTTCGTATTCGGGCGTCTTCACCTCGGCCTGCTGGCCCGGTTTATCGCGCGACTCGCCGGGATTCGACGCCGACAGGATCAGGCCGCCATGCAGCGCCAGCGCCAGCGTCGTCGTGAAGAAGAACGACACCGCGATCATGTGCGCCGGGTTGTAATGGAAATGCAGGTACTGGTAGCCGACGTTCGACACCCAGTCGAGGTGGCTGAAGATGCCATAGGGGAAGCCGTGGCCCCATGCGCCCAGCAGCAGCGGCCGGAACACCACCAGCGTCGCATAGGCGAAGATCGCGAAGGAAAAGGCGAACGGCACGTGGTAGCCGATGCCGAGTTTGCGGCAGATCTCGACCTCGCGCAGCGCCCAGGAAATGAACGCGCCAAGTGCGCAGATGGTGATGATCTGCCACAATCCGCCTTCCATGAGCGGCGCAAGCGCCAACCCGTAGGAGAGGTCAGGCGGCGCAATCGAGATGCGCCAGATGTTCCATGTCGGCCCGAGTGCGGCGCCGTACACGATCAGCGCCGTTCCCAGCGCCGCGAAGAAGGCGGTGGTGACGCCGAAAAAACCGACATAGAAGGGCCCGACCCAGAAATCGAACAGGTCGCCGCCGATCAATGTCCCGCCGCGAACGCGATATTTCCGCTCAAAACTCAGCAGCGCCATGTGAGATCCTCCAAGAAAGCGCCGGACGTGGCCCGGTTGCGTGTTTCTTGGCGGCGGGCGAAACCGGCATGTGCCGGCGCCGCCCGCCACCGTCTTGTTGTTCAGCCGATGAGGCTCCCGCCCACATCCTGAGAGATCGACTGCTCCAGCGCGCCGGTCATGAGAGGCTTGCCCTCAAGCCAGTTGAAGCGGTCGGTGCTCAAAAGGATGAAGTGGATCAGGATGGCGAGCGTGAACAGGAACACGGACAGTGCGACCAGCGCCTTGCGCGGGTCGAACATGAGCCAGATTCTCCACATGTCGCGCCCTCCTATGCTACCATCGGCAGAAGCGCCTGGACCGCCTGGTCAAAGCTCTGGAGAGAGCTGTAACCTTCAGGCCCAGGAATCCAGGGACGCCACATCCACACCAGGATATGCGCGACGATCGCGATCGCCGTGAATATCATGAAGCCTTGGATGAAGAGTCCGTGGACCTCGCGCGCTTCGCTTTCGGTCAGACCCGAAAGGGAGACGTTTGATGAGTCAGCCATCAAAGCCACCTCCTAGTCTCGAAAACCGCGGGGCCCCCGCGGCGGGGTTTGACGGAAGGCGCAAGCCCCCGTCGGTTTTTGCCAGGGTCGAGAACCACGGCAAAAGGGGTACGGCTAGGCGCGAAACGCATAGCCCACGGCTGCACAAGCCGCTGATTTCGCTTCGGCGAAGACGGATTCGCGAACGCGCATCCCCGCCTTGCCGAAAAACGCGCCGGTCCGGCCCGCCACCGCAGCGATCAGGCAGAGCGGGTAGGACAAGCAGTAAAGGAAGAGCATCAGCCGACGCTCGGCACGGTGGTCGTCATGGCGATGCTGCAGTGGGGCATGGGCCTGTGTTGCTTGTTCCATGGTCGTTCCTCCGTTCTGGACGGTTGCTGCCGGGGTTCCGGTAATCATGCGCGCACCTTCTGGATGCGGGCGGCCGTTTCAACGATCTCGCGGGTGACTGTGCTGCCTCCGGTGCGACGCGTCTCCCGTTCGGCTTCGTCGCGCAGGCGCTTGGCGGCGGAAATGCGCACCAGCACCGGTTCCTCGTTGACGTGTGCGTCAAGCGCGGCCTGTGCCTCGGGCAACCAGTCGAGTTCCCGGTCGAGGCGCGTGGTGGTCGCCTCGATCTCGTCGAGTTCGCCGGCGCGCGGCAGGATGTTGAACAACACGTCGAACAGTGCGTTGCAGACTTCCTGGATCAGCCAGGAGGCGCCGGAATAACCCATGACCGGCGTGCCGGTGTGCCGGCGCACGATTGCTCCGGGATAGGAAAGCTGGATGAATTTCGCCCGGCAGTTCGTCTCGGCCATGTACATCCGCTCGTTGAACGAGCCGAACATCACCAAGGGCGGCGATGTCCGTACCAGTTCGCTGACGGCCTGGTTGTCGGTCTTGCGCCCGGCGTGGCGGGTCACGGCAAAAGTGCAGGGCAGCCCCATCTCCTCTTCAAGGAAATGGCGCACGCCGCGCGTATAGGTTTCGCCGGCGACGATGGCGAACGATGCGGTCGCGAAGAAATCCTGCGTTACCGAACGCCAGAGATCCCACATCGGCTTCAGCGTCGTGTGCTTCTCGCGGGCGATGAAGGGTTCGGGATCGAGGCCGAGGATTTCACCAAGCTTGCGCAGGAACCGCGTCGTCGAGTGGATGCCTATCGGCGCCTGCAGATACGGCCGGTCCAGCGCCTCGCACAGCAGGCGGCCGAATTCGCGGTACAGGCAGACATTGGCTTCGGCGTCGGCGAGGCCGCGCACGTCATCGACATGGCTGCCAAGCGGGAAGGTCATGTTGACCTCGGCGCCGATACCCTCGATCAGGCGGCGGATCTCGGCGAGATCGGAGGGCATGTTGAACGTGCCGTAGATCGGGCCGATGATGTTGACTCTCGGCTTCTGGCCCTCCTTGCGCTTGCGCACGGCAGGCACCTTCTTCGGGCCGAATTCGGTCCACAGCCATTTGAGCGCCCGGTCCGCGCTTTGCCACTGGTCCTCGTCTATGGTGCGCGGCAGGAAACGCAGGATGTTGGAGCCTTGCGGCGTGACGCCGCCGCCGATCATCTCGGCGATGGACCCGGTGACGACGACGGCGGGGAGGTCCGGATCGAGCGCACGCCGGGCCCGCTTCATGGCGTTTTCGGTGCCGTGCTGGCCGAGTTCGTCTTCCGAAAGGCCACTGACCA
Organism: Zhengella sedimenti; assembly: GCF_046506625.1. Lineage (NCBI taxonomy): Bacteria > Pseudomonadati > Pseudomonadota > Alphaproteobacteria > Hyphomicrobiales > Notoacmeibacteraceae > Zhengella > Zhengella sedimenti. The sequence goes on along the minus strand of NZ_JBKFFP010000009.1, from coordinate 38,515 downwards.
CGATGGGCAGTTCATGCGGCGGCAGCGCGTCGGTGTAGTGCAGCACCGAGGTGACCGGCAGGTTCTCGCAACCCACCGGACCGTCGATGATGACCTGCAGGCCCTTGATCGCCGTGAAGGCGTAGACGCTGCCCCAATAGCCGCCGGCCCGGTCGTGGTCGAGGATCAGCATCCCACGCTCTCCCCGTTGTCGACGGCATTGCTTGAGACGCGAACGCGCGCGGCGTACTTCTTCCGGTAGGCGGACTTGTCCTTTGGCGTCTCTTCCCAGATGCCGGCGGTGTCGCCGTCGCCCACGCCCTCGAAGAACTCACGCATCGTCTCGAAGCGGGGACGGTTGGCGATCGCCGCGTTGATGACGGCGGGCAGCGAGCCTGCGCCGGCCGGTCCCATCAGCGGGCGCGACGAGATGAGGTTGGTGAAGTAGAGCGCCGGTGTGGCCGCTTCCTTCGCCTTCTGGACGACCGGCGTCGTGCCGATGGCAAGGTCGGGGCGATACTCCTCGAAGGCGGCGATGTCCTGTTCCAGCGAAGCGCGGAAACGCAGTTCGACGCCGTGTGCGGCGAGCCATTCGGCATCCTGGGCATTGTGGACCGTCTTCGGGCAGGCCGTGCCCACATAACGCAGGTCGGCGCCAAGCTCGACCAGCAGCCTGGCGACGACAAGTTCGGAGCCTTCGTAGCCGGAAAGCGTGATGCGGCCCTTTATCTTCTGGTCCGCGAGCGCGGCCGAAATGGCGCCTCGCATGGCGTTGCGGCTGGCATCGGTCTTGCGCCTGGAAACGCCGCAGGCGTCGCCGATTGCCGTCAGCCAGGCGTCCGTGCCCTCGAGGCCCACAGGCGCGGAGCCGACGACAGGCCGGCCCGCCTCGGCGAATTCGCGCACCGAGGCGGTATAGAAGGGATGTATCGCCGCAACGGCGGCACAGTCGAGCGCGGCATAGAGGTCGCGCCATTCGCGCACCGGAACGGTCGGCCCGGCGGCCAGGCCCATCGGCTCCAGCATGGCGGCAATCACCATCGGGTCGGCCGGAAACATCTCGCCAAGCAGGGTCACGGTCGGCCGGCCGGAGCGCCCTGCACGCGGCGTCTGGACCGGCCCGGCCTTCACCTCGGCACGCGCATAGGCAAGCATCGCCGCGGAGAGGACATCCTTGGCCTCCGCATGGGTCGGCACGCCGAAGCCCGGCACGTCGATGCCGACAATGCGCACGCCGTCGATCTCGCGCGGCAGCATCTTCAGCGGGATGCCGGACGCCGTCGGGACACACAGGTTCGTGACGATCACCGCGTCGTACTTGTCCGGATCCGCCATCTGGTGAACGGCGTCGCGGATGTCCTCGTAAAGCTTGCCGGTGACGAGCGTCTCGGAACTGAACGGCACATAACCGACAGAGCGCTTGGCGCCGTAGAAATGGGACGTGAAGGTCAGCCCGTAGACGCAACAGGCCGAACCCGAGAGGATGGTCGCGACGCGGCGCATGCGCAAACCCACGCGCAACGACCCGAAGGCCGGGCACATGGATTGCGGCTGGTCGTGCGGTCCCTTCGGGTAGTCGGCCTCGAAACGGTCCATGAGCGCACCGTTGCCGGCGGCGCGGGCGGCGGCCTGCGAAAGCTCCGCACCGCCATGGCACCCGGCCGCGGACGGCTCGGCGCCGACCCCGTCCGGTGCTGCTTTGGCGCTCCCTTCCCTGGAGCGTTCGTTCAACGATACGTCCATGTCAACACCATCCGGTCAGGGGTTGTCGTAGATCACTTCGAGCGACGGGCGGGCGAGCGCGCCGGCGGCGCACATGTCGGCTTCCGTGGCGGGTTCGAGCCGGTAGTTGGCGCCGGTTTCGCTGTCGTCGAAGAGCCCGAGCAGGCCATCCTGGTCGAGCGGTGACGGCAGCACCGGCGGCGCTTCCGTCAGATTGATCGCCAGCGATTCGAACAGCGGGCCCCAGCGCGAGTCCGGCGTGCCGATGATCTGGTAGTTGGCGCTCTTGCGGCGGATATCCTCATCCTGCGGAATGGAGGCGAGCACCGGAATGCCGACGGCGCGTGCAAAAGCCTGGGCCTCGCCGGTGTTGTCGTCCTTGTTGACGACGAGGCCGGCCACGCCGACATTGCCGCCGAGATTGCGGAAATACTGGACCGCCGAGCAGACGTTGTTGGCGACGTAGAGGGACTGCAGGTCGTTGGAGCCGACAACGACCACCTTCTGGCACATGTCGCGGGCGATCGGTAATCCGAAGCCGCCGCACACGACATCGCCGAGGAAATCGAGCAGCACATAGTCGAAGTCCCAGTCGTGGAAGCCGAGTTTCTCCAGCGTCTCGAAGCCGTGGATGATGCCGCGCCCTCCACAGCCACGCCCGACTTCCGGGCCGCCCAGTTCCATGGCGAAGACGCCGTCGCGCTTGAAGCAGACGTCGGAGATCTTGACCTCGGCCCCCGCTTCCTTGAGACGCGAGGCGGTGTGGATGATGGTCGGGCAGGCGCGCCCGCCGAACAGCAGCGACGTGGTATCGCTCTTCGGATCGCAACCGATCAGCAGGACCTTCTTGCCCAGCCGGGCGAGCATGTAGGACAGGTTGGCCAGCGTGAAGCTCTTGCCGATGCCGCCCTTGCCGTAGATCGCGATGATCTGGGTCTGCTTCGAAGCCTTGCCGGTGACCGGCGCGTCAGGCTCGATGGCCGCCTCCATGCGCAAGCGCTCGTGCATTTGATCGTGATCGCGGGTGGAAATTCCCTCGTTCATGCGGCCAGCCTCCAGTCAATGATCATTTTCAGGCAGTCGGGGTCTTCGAACGCCGTGCGATAGGCCGCAGGCGCATCGATGCTGCTGGCGCGGTGCGTCAGCAGGCCGTCCAGCGAAAGCCGGCCGCCGGCGACAAGGCGAAGCACGGCTTCGACATCCTCCGGGCGGAATTCGGCCGCGATGTGCAGCGAGATCTCCCGCATGAAGGCGGGCACAAAACCGATATCGAGCCGCTCACCGTAGAAACCCGCAAGCACAAGCTCGCCGCCGCGCGCCAGCCGCGAAATCGCGGCATCGATGGCCGCAACGCTTCCGCTGGCATCGACGATCGCGCTGTGTCCCTTGGTGGCGTCCCGGGCCTCGTCGACGACCTCGTAGCCAAGCGCGCCGGCGCGTCGGGCGCTGTCCCGCTCCCACACGACAGGCGGCGGCGCACCCAGCGCGATAACGGTTCGTGCGACCAGCCGGCCAAGCACGCCGTGCCCGATCACCAGGCCGACGCGCCCGCGCGCCCGGACGACGGCATGATGCGCGGTCGCCGCAAGTGCGAGCAGCACGGCCCGCTCGCCCAATTCCTCGGGGACCGGGATGACCCGGCTTTCGGATGCCACCAGCCGCGACGCGGTTGCGCCGAAAAGACCGGCTGTCCCGCGATAACAGTTCGCGCCTGGAACGAAGACGAGATCGCCGGGCTTGCGCGGCGAGTCCCTTCCGGCTTCCACGACGCGGGCCACCGACTCGTAGCCGGGCACCAGCGGATAGCCCATGCCCGGAAAGGGCGGCATCGATCCTTCAAAAAACATCTTCTCGGTGCCGGTGCTGATGCCGCTCCAGAGCGTTTCCAGCACGACGTCGCCGTCCTGCGGCGCATTGAGCGCCAGACGACGCAATGCGATCTCGCGCGGCTTTGAGAAAACGACGGCTGACGAGTCCATGCGTATCCGTCCTCCCGTATAGCTGGACCATCCTTGGAATTCTGAGTGTCAGTTTAAGTTGACAGATGTAACTGTCAAACAAAATTTACAATCGTGCCCCGGAAAGCGTGAATTCTCACTTTTCGGCCAGGACGAGGGTCGCCAGAAGCGGGTTCGCGGTGGCCTTGGCGGCGGTGTTGCGGAACCCGGCGGCCGAGAGCAGGCGGGCGATCTGTTGGGCGCTGCGGCAGCGGCCGGAGCCCATCGCCAGAAAATAGAAGTTGAAATAGGACGCAGCCAGACGCGCGCCCTCGCTCGAACCGGCCATGGCCTCGGCCACGATGACTTGCGTTCCCGGTTTCAGCGATCGGTGCAGATTGGCAAGAATTCGCGAGGCCACGTCGTCGTCATGGTCGCACAGGATACGCACAAGCGTCACGCAATCGGCGTCGCCCGGCACGGGATCGCGGGTGAAGTCGCCCCCCGTCGCCTCCGCCCTGCCGGTCAGGCCCTGCCGTGACAGGAACGCGCGCGCCCGCTCGGCGACGGCAGGCAGATCGAACAGCGTCAGCCGCAAGCGCGGATAACGCGCGCCCGCGGCGGCCAGGAAAGCGCCGTCGCCGCCGCCGATGTCCAGCACCGCGCGGTACTTGCCGAAATCATGGGCCGACAGGATGCAGTCGGCGAGCATCGCCTGGCTTTCCCGCATCAGGTCGCTGTAGGCGCCGACATCGTCTGCCGTCAGGCCGCTTTCCTGCCCGCCACGCACATAGGCCCAGTAGCGGTGCATCCGCGTGGCTTCGCCCGCGCCGCGCAACAGGGCGACGGGGTCCTGCAGGTCGGCGTAAAGCTGCGCGTGATGGTCGACCAGTGCAATCAGGCCACGGTCGGCAGCCATGACCGCGCCGGCGTCATCCAGGGCCCAAAGGTCCGGCCCGACCTCGGTCACCAGGCCGAGATCGCGCGCGCCGTCGAGCAGCATGGACATGCGCGAAAGGGGCAGCGCCGTGGCTGCGGCCAGTTCCGTGGTCTTCATGGGCGCTTGCGCAAGGCGTTCCAGCAGTCCGAGCCGCACGCAGGCGAACAGCACCTGCGAGTGCACGAAGCCGGCGGCAAGCCTGAACAGCGCATTGGCCTTGCGGTTGGCAAGGAAGCGGGTGAGCGGAAACCGCGCCAGGGCGCTGCGAAATCGCGCCGAGGCAATCACCCGGTTCCGCCAAAGCCGGTAGCGCAGCGCGAACGGGGCAGGTATTGCGGCTGGCTTTTCCGTCACGGCAAACTGTCCGGTAGCGGCTCGGCCTGTGCTGGCATCGCGATGCTGTCACGCTGCGCTGGCCGCAGCCGTCTTGGGTATCAGCCGCGTTGCCTCGTTGAGGATCATCGCCTTCAGGACATCGGCGCCGCGGCAGTCCGGTACGCTTGCCGCCGCCTCCTCGACATGGCCGCGAAGGCGGCGCAGCGCGCCTTCCACGCCCAGTTCCCGGATGATGTTCGGCTTGCCGTTGCGCGCATCCTGCTGGCAGGGCTTGCCCATCGAGCCGCTGTCGCCGAGGACGTCGTAGAGATCGTCGGCGACCTGGTAGGCCGCGCCGAGCGCATCGCCAAGTGTCCGCCATTCCGCCGGATTGCCACCCGACGCCACCGCGCCGGCGGTCACCGCGCCGACGAACAGCGACGCGGTCTTTGCGCGGTGATAGTTGACGACGTCGATCTGCTCTTCGCTTTCCCAGGCCTGCCCGGCCACCAGGCCGTAGGGTGAACCCACCGCCTTGGCGACAATGCCGATCAGCGGCGCGGTCAGGTGGGCGGCATGTTGTGTTTCGCGCGCGATGGTCTCGAAGGCGGCTACGATCAGCCCGTCTCCGGCAAGAAGCGCCATCTCCTCCCCGAACGCGACATGCACGGTGGCTACGCCCCGGCGCAATTTGGCATTGTCGAAACAGGGCATGTCGTCATGGACCAGGGAAGCGCAGTGCAGCAACTCGATTGCCGTCGCCGCACCGGTGGCCGCGGCCTGATCGCTGTCACCGCAGGCCATCGCGACGGCCAGGCACAGCCGCGGACGAATTCGTGCACCGCCGGGAAAGACCGCGTGGCGAAGCGCGTCTGCGAGCCTGGGCGGGCAGCCATTGGCGGTGGCGAACCGTATCGCGGTCTGCATGCCGGTTTCAATGCGGTCTGGGATGTTCATGAAACCGGCCTCCCGATGTCGACTCCGGATGTAAATTTCGATTGACGACTTGTAATGTCAACAAAGATTGACACAATGAGCGTCAAAGTCAACGCGCAAGGACAAAACGGTGCGCAAAACGCAGGAAGAACCGGTTGTGATCATTGGCGCCGGGATCGGCGGGCTGGCCGCGGCGCTGGTACTTGCCCTGCGCGGCGTGCAGGTAGAGGTCTTCGAGTCGGGCGCGGGGCCGGGCGGCAAGCTGCAGCCGGTCAAGGTGGGCGGGACCGCTTTCGACGGCGGGCCGACCGTGCTGACGATGCGCTGGGTGTTCGACGACCTGCTTTCCGGTTGCGGCGCAAGGCTCGACGATGTGCTGGGCCTTTCCCGTTCGCGGCTGCTGGCGCGCCATTTCTGGAGCGGCGGCGCGCAACTCGATCTTTTTGCCGATGCCGGGGAAACGGCCGCCGGCATCGAGACATTCGCCGGTTCCAGGGATGCCGACGGGTATCGGCGGTTTGTCCGTGACAGCGCGGCGATCTTCGACACCCTTCGCTCCACCTATATCGATGCGCCATGTCCCACGCCCCTGTCGCTTGCCTCACGGATCGGCTGGCAGCGGCCCGGCGCCATGCTGGCGCTGAAGCCGTTCGCGAGCCTTTGGGCGGCGCTTGGCGGCTATTTCTCCGATCCGCGCCTGCGCCAGTTGTTCGGCCGCTATGCGACCTATTGCGGTTCCTCTCCCTTCGCCGCGCCGGCCACGCTGATGCTTGTCGCCCATGCCGAACGCAGCGGCGTCTGGCTGGTGGAGGGGGGCATGCGGGCGCTCGCCGCGATGCTGGCGGGGTTGTGCGAGCAGCACGGCGTTGCGTTCCACTTCAACGAACCGGTGACGCAGATACTGGCAAGTCCGGCCGACAGGGCGGTTGCCGGCGTCGTGACCGGGAAGGACCGGATGGTGCCGGCGCGCCGCGTCATCCACAATGGCGACGAGGCGGCACTGGCCGCGCTTCTGGATCATCGCCGCCGGGGCGAGGCGCGGCCGTTTGCGAAGCGCTCGCTTTCCGCGCTGGTCGCCTGTGCGGTAGCGCGTCCGCAGGGCCTGCCGCTTGCCCACCACAATGTGTTCTTCGGCGACGACTATGCCGCCGAGTTCGATGCGATCTTCGCGCGCCGCGCCGCGCCCGCCGATCCCACGGTCTATCTTTGTGCGCAGGATCGTGACGATCTCGGCAATCCGCGGGATGCGGCCAGGCCCGATGGCGAGCGCATCTACATGCTGATGAACATGCCGGCTGACGGCGACAGGAAGATCTATCCGGAAAGCGAGCGCGAACGATGCATGACGGCGATGGAACGGAGGCTGGCGGCCGGCGGCCTGACGCTTCGGCATGGTTTGCTGCCGGCCACGGTGCGGGCGCCGGACGATTTTGCGCGGGCCTGGCCGGGCAGCGGCGGCGCGCTCTATGGCATGGCGACCCATGGCTGGACCGCGTCCTTCAGCCGTCGCGGAGCGAGAGGCCCGATCAGCGGCCTGTATCTGGCCGGCGGCTCGGTGCATCCGGGCCCGGGGGTGCCGATGGCGGCGCTTTCCGGGAAGCTGGCGGCGAAGGCGCTGCTGGCGGATGCGGGTTTGACGGAGATGTCCCGGCCGGCGGATACCGGTGGCACTATTTCGACGGCGTCAGCGATTGCGGGGAATATGCGTTCACGGTGATCGCCTTCGTCGGTTCGGTCTTCTCGACCTGGTACCATTTTGCGGGCCGCAAGCATCCGGATAATCATGTCGCACTCAACGTGGTGCTCTACACGCCGCAGGGCGATTACTGGGCCATGACCGAGCGCGGACGGCACAGCCAGGCGCGCAGTTCGTCCCGGTTCCGGATCGGGCCGAGCATGGTGCAGCGTGGCGATGACGGCATGGTCATCGATTTCAACGAGATCGCGCCGCCCTTTCCGCCCGGGCGGCTGCGGCCCAGGCGCCTTCGCGGGCGCATCGTTCTAACGCCCCGGCTTGAATGCGGCACCACCTTTGCACTCGACGCGGAAGGGCGTCACAGATGGTGGCCGGTCGCGCCCGCCGCGCGTGTGAGGGTCGAAAGCGACGTCCTTGCCGGCGGCGCTTGGGAGGGCAGCGGCTATCACGACCTGAATTGGGGCACGCGCCCGCTGGAAACGGATTTTCGCGGCTGGGACTGGTCGCGAGGGCAAACGCCGGATGGCGGCGCCATGGTGCTCTACGATGCGCGTCTGCGCGACGGGACGCGGCGGAACCTGGCGCTGCGATTTTCCGGGGACGGGGCGCCGCCAGTCGCCTTCGAGGTGCCTGGCCGGCAGCCTCTGAAGCGGGGATGGTGGGGTGTCGAAGGCGGTATCGCCTGTGATGCGGATAGCCATCCGCGCATCCTGCGCGCGCTGGAAGACACGCCGTTCTACACGCGGTCGGTCGTCGAGACGGAAATCGGCGGCGAAAAGCGGAGCATGCTGCACGAGACGCTGGATTGCGACCGGCTGGCAAACCCTGTCGTGCGTCTCATGCTGCCGTTCCGGATGCCGCGACGGGCGTGAAGGGCTTTCCTGCCATCAACCTCCGGACATGCCACCGCGATCCTCGTGCACTTCGTTGTCCCCGGAGGCCTTGCGCCGGGCTTTTTCCTCCTCGCGCTTGAGGTCGCGCCGCTGCCAGACATAGAACGCAACGGCGAGGCCGAACACGAAGGCGGCTTCGATCAGCCCGAACCAGCGCTCAAGCATGGGCAGTCATCCCGTTGTCACGTGCCGGACGGCCTGCGGGCGGTCTTGCGCTCTGGCGCGCATGCAGCGCGGTGAGGATGACGATCACCCGCTCGACCGAACCGCGGTCGCGTCCGGCGGCCGGATGCATCGCAGCCGCGAGGGTCTGGCCGCGTTCGGCGATCCCTGCCGGGGCGGCAGGCGCGAGCGCGGCGGCCGCCACCAGGCTTGCTGCGGCAGGATCGGCGGGCAGCGCCTGCGAGGCATGGTCCGGCGCGTCCGCCTGGCTGGCGCGGAGCAGAAGTGCGGCCTTGTGCGCGATCGTCGTGCGAGCACGGCGGTTGACGCTGTCATGGCCGTTTTCGGCGATTTGCGTGCCGATTGCCTTGTAGATCAGCGCGGCCGCGCGGATCGCGGGCTGGCATTGGCGCGGCAGCAAGGCGATACCGGCATGGCCGCGCCTGTAGTGGATTTCCGCTTCGTCGAGCAGGCGCCGCACCACGGCGCCCAGCGCCGGCGTGAAGCGGGGCGCGGCCAGGAAGACCGCCGGATCGATGCCGGCCTCGTCCAGCCAGTCCCGCGGCAGATAAAGCCGCCCGTTTCGCGCATCCTCGCCGATATCGCGGGCGATATTGGTCAGTTGCATGGCGATGCCGAGATCGGCGGCACGCGCCAGCGCCTGCGCACTGCGCGCGCCCATCGCCATCGCCATCATGACGCCGACGCTGGCCGCAACGCCGGTGGCATATTCCTTCACCTCGCCAAGCGTTTCGTAGCGGCGGCCGCGCAGATCCATCTCGAATCCGTCGAGCAGCGCGTTCGGCGCGGCGCGCGGGATCCCGTGATGCCGCACCGCGCGGGCGAATGCCCGGTCGCAGGAGAGCGGTGCGGGATCACCGGCATAGATCCGCTCCAGGCGCACCCGCAGCCGGTCGAGCGAGGCGAGGCTTGCGCGCGGATCATCGACAAGATCGTCGGAGTTCCGGCAGAATGCATAGAGCGCCCGCGCCGCCTCGCGTTGTCCGCGCGGCAGCAGCATCGAGGCGAGGTGGAACGATTTCGAACCACGCCGGATGGCCAGTTCGCAGGCGCGCCGGTCTGCCGCTTCCCCGTTGAAACCATGTGTCAGCGCGAGCGGACGCGCCGGCATGGGCAGCGCCAGTCCGTCCTGCGCAGACGAGCGCCCTGCTGCTGAAGCGGTCATGCGCGCCTCCCTGCCATCAATGCGGCGGGTTCGGGAACGAGGTCCGCCACGATCCGCGCCGAGCACAGGACGCCGGGCAGCCCGGCGCCCGGGTGCGTGCCCGCGCCACACAGAAAGAGATTGTCGACTTCCTCGCTCCTGTTGTGTGGCCGGAACCAGGCGCTCTGAAACAGTTTCGGTTCCAGGGCGAAGGCCGCGCCCTGCCAGGACAGCAACCGGTCGCGGAAGTCGTTCGGCGTCGCCACGCGCGAGGTCACGACATGCTGGCCCAGATCGGGCAGCAGCGTTTCGTCGAGCCGCTTCTCGATGCGCGCCCGATAGGTTTCGGCCATGGCATCCCAGTCCTGCCCGCCTGCAAGGTTGGGCACGGGACTGAGCACGTAGAAGGCGTCGCACCCGGGCGGCGCCAGCGAAGGGTCGTTGGCGGTCGGCCTGTGCAGGTAGAGGCTGAAATCCTCCGCGAGACGGCGATGGTGGAAGATGTCGTCGAGCAGGCCCCGGTAACGCGGTCCGAACACCATGGTGTGGTGATACACATCGTCATACCGGCGGTTGGTGCCGAAATACCAGACGAACAGGCTCATCGAGTAATCGCCGCCCGCCACGCGCCGGTCGGTCCACCGCCGGCGCGGATGGCGGGAAAGGAGCCGCGAGTAGGTCGTCGCCGGGTCGGCGTTGGAGACGACGATGTCGGCAGGGATCGTTTCGCCGCTGGCCAGCCGCACCGCCTTGGCCTGCCGGCCCTCGGTCACGATCTCGGTTGCCGTTTCGCCAAGACGGATCGTGCCGCCGTTGCGCTCCGTGAGCGCGGCGATGCCCTTCACCAGGGCATTGGTGCCGCCGACCGCGTAGTGAACACCGTGCTTTCCTTCCAGATGCGCAATCAGGCAATAGAACGATGTGGCCGAAAACGGATTTCCGCCGATAAGCAGCGGATGAAAGGAGAAGATGGTGCGCAGCTTCTCGTTCCTGAAATGACGCGCCACGACCGAATGAACGGAGCGATAGCCGCCGAGCCGCACCAGCCCGGCAAGCGTCCTTGCCGTGAAGGCAAGGCTGTGGAACGGCTTGTCTGCCAGTTGCTCGAATGCGACGGCGTAAATGCGGGCGCTTTCGGCCATGAAGCTGCGATAGCCCTGCACATCCTCCGGTTCGAAACGGGCGATCTCCGCCTCCATGGCCACAGTATCGCCGCTGTAGTTGAACACGGAACCGTCATCGAAGCGGATCTTGTAGAACGGCAGGCATGGCCGCAGCTCGACGTCGTCGCTCATGCGGCCGCCGCAATCATGCCAAAGCTGCTCGAACAGATGCGGCGCGGTTATGATGGTCGGCCCGGCGTCGAAGACGAACCCGTCCTGCCGATGGGCGTAGGCGCGTCCGCCCGGTGCATCGAGCGGATCGACGATCGTGACGCGATAGCCCTTCGCGGCGAGCAGCGCGCCGGCAGACAGCCCGCCGACGCCCGCGCCGATGATCACGGCTGACGGTCTCCGGTCGACCGTCGCGGTACCGGCCGGTGGCCGTGCCAGCGTGCCGGCGACGAATCCGTTCATGCCGCATCCTCCACTCTTGCCGATGCTTTCGCCGCCGCCGTGATCCACTCGCAGACCTGCTGCGGCTCGCTTTCGTGAATGAGATGTCCGCCGGTGCGGGCAAGAATCAGCCGCCCGTTGCGTGCGGCCGCAGCCATCTCGCGGGAGTTGGCCGAAGGCACCATCGGATCGTCAGCGGCGGCGATCAGCGTCAGCGGCATATCCAGACGCGTCACCGCATCGCGGAAACCGTCGAGGTTCCACGCCGCCATCATGCCCAGCGCACCTTGCACGTGGCCGGGATGTGCCATCAGGCGGCGGTAGAATTCCGCACCTTCGGCGTCGATGCGCGAACCTGTGGAGGAAATCAGGTTTTCACCGAGCGGGGTGTGGCGGGTCAGCGCGGCGAACATCGACGCGGAAAGCGGGTTGGCGAACAGCATCTTCGCCATCGGCGACAGCAGGCTGTAGCCCCGGATCGGCAGGAAAGCACCGTTGATGCCGACGACGAACCGGCCGTCCCGTCCTGGCGTTGCGGCAAACAGCGCTTCGGCGAGTTTCACGGCGATAGCCGCTCCGGCCGAATGACCGGCCAGCCCCTGCGGAACGATTTCGAGCTTGCGCAAAAGTGCCGCAAGCGCCGTCACCATGCCGGGCAGCGACAGGTCCGCGGGCCCGGACGGTCGCGTGAAACCGTGGCAGGGCAGGTCCGGGACGACCAGCCGGAACGCCCCGCCGAGGTGCGTCATCACGTGCCGCCAGGAATGCGACGAGGCGCCGGTCCCGTGCAGCAGAAGCAATGCCGGTGCATCTTCGGGACCTGCAAGCTGCACATGCCAGCGGTAACCGCCGGTCTCGACGAACCGGCTCGCCCCGCGATGCGGCCAGTCGCGCCCGTCGGTCTGCCAGTCCGGCCAGCGTGCGGCACCCGTCATGGCCGGCCCTCCTGCATGTGGCTGTCGACCAGTTCCGACATCCGCCCCGCCTCGGCCTGGCGCATGAAATGGTAGTCCGCGCCCATCGCCCGCGAAAGGTCATTGACATCGCCGCGCGGGCGGCGTGACACATCGATACACAGCTTGCGAAATGTCTGCTCGCGGTAGCGCCGCGCGATCTGTTCCAGTTCCTGCGCGGCGCGGGCACGATCGGGGGTCCCGTCCAGCGTGATGTTGCCACTGCCGTCGGTCAACAGCACGACAACCGGCGAATTGCCGGCGCGACGCACGGAAAGGGCAAGCTCCAGCCCGTGATGCAGACCGGCCACCAGCGGCGTCGGCCCGCCGCCGGCAAGCGCCGCCAGCTTGCGCTTGGCCGCCAGGAGCGACCGGGTCGGCGCAAGCGCGGTTTCCGCCCTGGTTCCGCGAAAGGCGACCAGCGCCACCTCGTCGCGGCGCACATAGCAACGCGCGAGCAGCCCTTCCACTGCGCCCTTGGCTTCGCCCAGCCGTTGGTGCGCCGTGGAGCCGGAGGCATCGACCACGAAGATCGCCGTGGAAGGCGCGGCGTGACGCAGGCGCTTGAAACGGAAATCGGACTTTCGCACCTGCAGGCGTCCTGAAGCCTGGCCGGGAAGGCCGGCGGCGGCGCGCTCCCGCAGTCGGATGATCTGCCAGGGCGCGGCAGCATTGAGTGTCGCGACGATATCGGGGCGCGCGCCGGGATAGGGCGGGCCGTGGCTGGTGCCGTATTGCCGCCCCCGGCGCGCGTTCCGCGCCATGGCGCCGGCCTTCCCGGCGGAACGCTTGCTGGCGCGCAAGACCTCTGCGGAGGCAAGATCGAGCAGGCCCATCAGCCTTGCCGTTTCGCTCTCCGTTTGCCGGTCGCCGGGCGGTTCGTCGGCGTGACGGACCTCCGCATCCTGACGGTCCCCCTTGCTGTCGCTGTTCGTGTCGTTCCGGCCGGGCGGCGGGTCTGCGGGCGGACCGTCGCCTTCATCCTGCTCCTGATGCGCAGGCTCTTCATCCGGCGCGGCGGGCAGGATCCCGAAGCACAGCCGTGCGGCCATCGTCGCGTCCGCCTCGCTTGCCTCGCTGCGGTCGCTCATCGCCGCAAGGATGCGCGCGACCAGGACCAGATGGGCATGGCGGCGCAGCGACCCGCCGGCACAGGTCAGCGCAACAGCGGAAAGGAATGCGTGCAAGCGGTCGCTGACATGCGTCGCGCGGCATTGTTCGAGCGCAGGCAGCCGGGCAGGGGCGGGGGCCTGCGCCACATGATGCCAGCCGATCCGGTCGAGGCAGATCGTCAGTCCGAGACGGTCGGCAAGTGCGGCGGGAAGCGTTTCCCCGTCATCTGCTGCCTCGTCGAGGGCGATGACGACAAACCGCGCTTCGACGCCTTGGCTTGGGTTGGCGGGATCCGGACAGGTGCCATTGTCCATCGTGGCACCGATCACGGCCGCATTTGCAGGTTCGAGCCGCTCCGCCATCGAAAGCAGCAGCGCACCGCCATCGGCGAGCGCGAGCAGACCGGTCTCGGAAACAAGACGCGCGGCGGCGACACTTTGCGAAACGTCCACTCCGCCGGTGAGCCGGGAAAGCGGCGCCATCGCCGATGCCCGCACGATCCGCGCCGTGGCCGGGCCTGCAGTTTCGAGACATTGCAGGAAGGCATCGCGCACCGGCCCGGCGCGCGCCTGAACCCGGACGCCGCCGAGTGACGGGCCGGCCACCGCCAGAACCCGTGCCGCGAGCAACGCTTCGCGCCAAAGCTGCGCGCCTAGCCGGTCGGCTGCATCAACCGGGTTGTCGGGCGGCCGCGCTTCAGCCATGGCCGGCGCCGTTCATCGCCGCAATGGCCCGTTCGATGCGCACTGTGCTGGCGGTATCGTCGAGCGGATCGCGCCGCAGACGGTGGCGCAGCACCATGGGCGCGGCCGCGACCGCATCCTCCCAGCGGACCTCGGTTCGCCCCTCCAGTGCGGTTGCCGCCCGCGCCGCGCGCATCAGCGTCAGTTCGCCCCGCATGCCGTCGATGCCGAGCGCCATGCACAGTTCCGACATGCGGCGCAGGACGGCGTCGGCCGTTTCGACCTTGGACAGGAGCTTGCGGGCGCTGACAACGCGGTTGCGCACGCCGGCTTCACGCTTGCGCCAACGTGCTGAAAAGCCTTCCGGATCCGCCTCGTAGGAGTCGCGCCTGCGGATCACCTCGATGCGCTGGTCGAGATCGGAAATCGTCTTCACATCGACCGAAAGGCCGAACCGGTCGAGCATCTGCGGCCTGAGGTCGCCTTCCTCGGGGTTGCCGCTGCCGACCAGCACGAACCGGGCATCGTGGCGGATGCTCAGCCCTTCCCGCTCGACGATGTTGACGCCGGATGCGGCCGCGTCGAGCAGCAGGTCGACGACATGATCCTCCAGCAGGTTGACCTCGTCGATGTAGAGAAAGCCGCGATTGGCGGCGGCAAGCAGGCCGGGCTCGAACCGCTTGACGCCGGCGACCAGGGCCTTTTCGAGGTCGAGGGCGCCGCAGACGCGGTCTTCCGTTGCGCCGAGCGGCAGGTCCACCATCGGCGCCCGGATCTTCACGACGCGCGGCGGCTTGGCGTGCCCCTCGCAGCGGCAGTTTTCGCAGGCCGTCTGCGGCATTTCGGGAAGGCAGTTGAACCGGCAGCCATCGCGGGTCTCGATCTTCGGCAGAAGTTCGGCCAGCGCCCGCACGGTCGTCGATTTGCCGGTCCCCCGGTCGCCGAAGACCAGCACGCCGCCGAGTGTCGGATCGACGGCGGCCATGAGCAACGCCGTCTTCATTTCCTCCTGGGCGACGATGGCAGAGAACGGAAAGACGGAAGGCATGACGGCAACGCTTGCTCCAGTGTGTCAACCCAAGTTTACACAATTTGTCGCGCAGCAAAAGTGGGCACGCAGGTGTTGCGGCATGATTTCGTGGACCTTCATGTTTCCGGCCCCTGTTTCCGGAACGTCCATCCGGTTGAAAACGGCCTCGATCGCTGCCACCGGGAAAGCGGACCGACGCTGGCCGTTTGGCGATCGTCGAGGCGGTGAGAGTGGCGCATCGCCGCCGCCCCGGGCTGTCATCCGGAAACGCCGGCGGGTGTTCCGGCGTGCTTGCCCGGCCCGTCCGGTGGAGCCGGACGGCAAACATTTTTTCGTCCGGCCTTGTTTAAACCGCTATTTGCATATAGGCATGAGTCACACGGACGACTGGCGATCAGGTTCGTCTGTATGACAGGCCCTGTGAAATCGTTTCCTGTCGCTGCAAGGATCGGGCGCTGACAGCCGCGCAAGGATCCACACATCTTCGCTCCCGCCCGGTGCCGGTCTCTCAAGACACCCCGGTTTGACTATTGTTACATTGCTGAACACTGCAATGCAGGAGCGCACCGCCGCGCTCTCGCAAGCGATGACTTGACCACAAGAACGCGCATCACCCGCACCATCCTGCGGCCACATCCATGTGTTGCCCGGCATCATCGGGCTGCATCCCGCAGGACATCGGGTCGGTCGCGCCGAGGAATAATGCGACAGGTCTCGCAGCGTCGAGGGCACGGTATCCGGTTCCTCATCCGATTGCCGGCCGCCGGCACGAATGCAAACACAGGCCAGATGATGCCGGTGATTTCCGCCGGCCTCGATACGGCCATCAACAAGGATCAGACTCCATCATGACAGACATGAAAATCAGGCAACCGGATCCGCGCCGGTCGCGCCATGAAACGCCAACCCACTTCTTCTCCGTCGGGCAGGCCGTCCAGATGAAGGGCCGGTTCACCGGGTCCCGATCACCCGCCGGCGTTTTCCAGATCACCGCCACGCTTCCTCCGAAAGGCAACTCTCCGCAATACCGCATCCGGAACGAGGCAGAACTCCACGAGCGCGTCGCGACACAGGACGACATCGAGGCAGTCACCGTTCCGCGGTCGAACACGGCCCTGCTGGAAAGGACGTTCGGTCATGGCTAAGGGACAGAAGCGAAGCAACCGGGAGATCAGGAAGCCGAAGCAGCAAAAGGCGCCCCAGGCACCGGAAGCCACATTTGGCAACCAGATCAAGCTTGCCTCGAACGGCCTTGCCCCGAAAGGCAAGAAGAAGCCTTGAGCGCCGCTGCGCGCCAGGCCAGCCGGGGACACGCACGATGAGGGTTCTTGTCGACTTCTACCGTACACGCGCCGCTGATGATGCGCATGCCGTTGTCGGACGCGAAACCGTGGACGTCGCGGATATCGATGGCGCGATCGAGGCGGCCCGTAATCTCCTGCGAACGCTTGACATGCCCCAGCAACCCGATGCCGTGACGATCACCGATGAATCCGGAAGGACGCTCTATTCGGGCGAACTCGACGGTGAGACCATGAGAATCAGAAAGACGGACCCATGAATATTGCCAGAATGCTGAGGGATTTCCTTCGCAACCCTTTCCGGGACAACGAGGTCCGCCCACGCGAGAGCAGATTCCATCTTGAACAATATGGCCGCCGCATCGAGACGGATCGGTCCTGGACGGTCTATCATGTGTTCTCCGGTATCCCGGCGCGTGCGGGCGGCGAGATCCTGACCGGACTGAGCCGTTCGGCCGCGACAGCCGGCATGCTCGCCCTCAATCTCGGAAAAGCCGTGGTCCGGCAGGATCGGCTCGCTCTCGCGGTTCCCGCGGGCTCCGCCTCGGTGGCAAGGAGGGACTGATTGACATGACCCTGCAATTTCCCAACCGCAGCCGCAGCTTCGACCAGGCGCGCAATGCCGTTCGTTTCGTCGGCCATGACGGCATGTTGGAAGTGCCGTTCTTCGTCGAAACGGCGGCGCTGGTCCGGCCGGGCGCTGCGAACGTATCCGAGGCGCTCATCGTTGAGGCTTTCGATGCGGCATGCGCCTCGATCCACGATGTCGCGCGCGAAGCCTATTCCCACAGGCATCAGACCTCCTACACCTTGACGCCCGGCGATTTTCGGTGACGCTGGGCGAATGCTGATCCGCTACGGCTACGAGATAGAACTCACATTCGCGCAACCGACCGCCCTGGTCTGCCTGCTTTCGGTCCATGACGATCGCGCCGATGATCTCCGGGTTCCCGAAACCACCTTCACACGGCCTGACGTTCCGGTTTCGACGTATCATGACCTGTTCGGCAATCGCTGCCGGCGGCTGACCGCGCCTGCCGGCGACTTCATGATGTGGGGCGATGCCACCATCGAGGACGATGGCAGGCCGGACAGGATCGTGCCCGGCGCCAGCGAGGTTCCGGTATGGGCGCTGCCCGACGACACGCTCGGCTTCCTCATGGGCAGCCGGTACTGCGAAACGGACCGGCTGAGCCAGATCGCCTGGGACCGCTTCGGCCCCGTCGAACCGGGATGGGCGCGTGTCCAGGCCATCTGCGATTTTGTCCACGGCCACATCCGCTTCGACTACATGAAGGCCCGGGCAACGCGGACAGCATTCGAAGCCTACGAGGAACGGGTTGGCGTCTGCCGCGACTTCGCCCATCTCGCCGTGGCCCTGTGCCGCTGCCTCAATATTCCGGCGCGTTACGTCAACGGCTATCTCGGCGACATCGGCGTTCCGGTCATCGACCCGATGGATTTCAGTGCCTGGATCGAGGTCTTTCTCGATGACGGATGGTACACGTTCGATCCACGCAACAACACGCCGCGGATCGGCAGGATCGTCATCGCACGCGGCCGTGACGCCGCCGACGTTCCGCTGATCAATTCCTTCGGACCGCACGTCCTGAAATCATTCCGGGTATGGACATATCAACTGTAGCCCGGTGCCTTGCGCAGGGTCCATGAAAACGGTTTCGCTCAAGCGGGTATCGCACCGCGAACCCCCGCCGGACCCCGGTTTCCAATGCGCCCGTGTTGCGCGGCGGCCTTTCATCGTGCTCGCCGCTGTGCCAGTAATTCACCGTGACACGGTGATACGCCGTGCCCGTGCCAGCAAACCTCATGTCCGGAGTGCTATCCGTGTTACCAGCGCCAACTGAACGATCGGCAGAAATCGCGGATCGTGTTGAAGCCTTTATCCGCAGCGTCGTGATCCCCTATGAGCAGGACGCGCGCCGCGACCACCACGATTGCCCGACGGATGAACTCGTCGCCGAGATGCGGGAAAAGGCCCGGGCCGCAGGCGTCCTCACGCCCCACATCCTGGCGGACGGCAGCCATCTTTCGCAAAGGGAAACGGCAGCGGTCCTGATCCGTTCGGGCCTGTCCCCGCTCGGTCCGCTTGCCTGCAACACGGGCGCGCCGGACGAAGGGAACATGTTCCTGCTCGGCAAGGTCGGCTCGCCCGACCTGCAGAAGCGCTTCCTTGAACCGCTCGTGGAAGGGACCGCGCGCTCGGCCTTCTTCATGACCGAGCCCGCATCCATGGATGGCGCGGGCTCCGATCCTTCCATGATGCTGACCACCTGCAGGCAGGACGGCAACCATTGGGTCATCAATGGCCACAAGGCGTTCATCACCGGCGCGCAAGGGGCCGCCGTCGGCATTGTCATGGCCAGGGCCGAAGAGGGGGCCTGCATGTTCCTGGTCGACCTGCCGGATCCCGCCATCAGGATCACCCGCGTCCCGCAGACGATCGACAGTTCGATGCCCGGCGGGCATGCGGTCATCGAGATCGACAATCTTCGCGTGCCGGCGGACCAGATGCTGGGCGAGGCGGGCGA
The DNA here is from genome assembly GCF_046506625.1 of Zhengella sedimenti. Lineage (NCBI taxonomy): Bacteria > Pseudomonadati > Pseudomonadota > Alphaproteobacteria > Hyphomicrobiales > Notoacmeibacteraceae > Zhengella > Zhengella sedimenti. The sequence goes on along the minus strand of NZ_JBKFFP010000009.1, from coordinate 19,585 downwards.
GGGCTTCAAATATGCCCAGATACGGCTTGCCCCGGCAAGACTGTCCCATTGCATGCGGTGGCTGGGTGCCTGCATTCGCGCCCAGGAAATCGCCGTTGATTACGCCAACCGGCGTACTGCCTTCGGCAAGGCCCTGATCGATCACGAGGGTGTCGGCTTCATGCTGGCGGAAAACCGGATCGATCTTCAGCAGGCCGCCTTGATGGTCGATTGGTGCGCCGGCGTCCTCGACGAGGGGCGGTCGGGAACCGAGGAAAGCTCGATGGCGAAGGTGGCCGTCAGCGAGGCCCTGATGCGCATCGCGGACCGCTGTGTCCAGGTGATGGGTGGCACCGGTGTCTCCGGCGACACCATCGTCGAGCAGGTCTTCCGCGAGGTGCGCGCCTTTCGCATCTATGACGGCCCGACCGAAGTCCACAAATGGAGCCTGGCCAAGCGGATCAAGCGCCAGTGGAAGAATGCCCAAGGGTAGACGCCGGCAAATGCCAGATGCGCCGCGCCGTGGCATCCGGTGGTGCGGAGCGATTGCCGGTCGCCAACGCAAACCGGCACGGGCAACGTGCCGGTTGAGGGTCCGGCACCGGTACGATTCAGGCAAGAACCGATCTGTTCGGGCAGCATGATGGCGATCGATCCTGAGATGGATCACGCATTGTATATCAGTAAATTATCTGCTTAATGGCTCCTCGTTATTTCAATTGGAGCAACACGAATGGCTGTCATCAATATCAACAATTATGCGATAATCGAAGGTGACAGCGGAAGCCAGTATATTGAATTTGTCGTCTACGCCGATGCGGCTGTCACCGCGGATACATATTTCTATTATTATACCCAGGATGGCACGGCTTCGAGTGCCAATGGCGACTTTTTCCAGACCAATGGCACAGGTTTCATTCCTGCCGGCCAGACATCCGCGACCGTTCGAATCACGGTCTATGGCGACCAGCAGATCGAGGGAAACGAATACTTCCAGCTTGTCGTGCTGGCCGGCCAGAACGCCAGCCTGACCAACGATGCGCCGGCCCTGGTCGCCACGGGAGTCATCCGGGACAATGACGACGCCGTGCCGGACGCGCCCGGCGGCGTCGGCGGTCCGGCAGCGGAAGTGGCGGAACCGGCCCTGGTTTCACCGACCGAGCCGACGGTCCGTGTCTACGGAACCTCGATCATCGAAGGCGATTCGGGTTCGGAATACGCTTACTTCCTGATTACGCTCGATCGCCCGGCAACCAGCGACGTGACGATTTCCTACTACATGCAGGACGGATCGGCGTCTGAACAATTGGGTGATTATTTCCAGAGTACCGGCACGGTGACCATTCCGGCCGGCCAGCAAAGCACCTGGGTGCGTGCCACCGTGTATGGCGACAATGCCATTGAGGGCGACGAGGCGTTCCAGCTTGTCATCTTCGACGCCTCGAACGCGGTCCTCGAGGGCGAGGCACCAGCGCTTGTTGCAACGGCGACCATCATCGATGACGACGGGGGGCCGGTGTCCGGACCGGGTGGTACGGGCCCTGTGGGTATCGGCCTGGCGGCACCGGACCAGGATTCCGGGACGGTGCCGACGGTCAATGTCCGCGACGTCAGCGTCATCGAGGGCAGTTCGGGGTCCACGTCCGCCCGCTTCCTCGTGTCGCTTGACCGCCCGGCGACGAGCGATGTCACGATCCGCTACTATACCCAGGACCACACCGCCTGGAGCGAACAGGACGATTTCTTTTCCACCGCCGGAACCCTTGTCATCCCGGCCGGAAGCCAGTCCGGCTATGTTGCCGTGACCGTTTACGGTGACAACCGGATCGAGGGGGACGAGGATTTCCAGCTTGTCATCTGGGATGTCGACAATGCGGTGATGAGCGACAATGCGCCGGCGCTGATCGCGACCGGAACGATTCTCAGCGATGACGGCATACCCTCCGGTGAAACAGGCGAAATCGGCGATTTCGCCGCCGATCTCGCCCCGGCCCAATCGGAGCCGGGCATTCTGCCGACGCTCACAGCCCATGATGTCGCCTTTGTTGAAGGCGACAGCGGCTCCGGCACCGCACGCGTGCTCGTGACGCTTGACCGGCCGGCGCTCGGACCGGTGACATTCACCTACATCGTGCAGGACGGTTCGGCGTCCCACGGCAGCGGCGACTACTTCCAGACATCGGGTACGGCAACTATCCCTGCCGGCGCGCAGTCGACCTACATCAATGTTACCGTGTATGGCGATACGCTGATCGAAGGCAACGAGACCGCGCGTGTGGTCATTCTCGATGTCACGAACGCCGAACTTCCGGGCGGCAGCCCTGCAATCGAAGCAGAAGTCCAGATCCTCGACAACGACACCGGGGCCACGGACCTCGTCGGTGGCACCGGCCTTCAGGCCGACCCAGTCGAAGGCCCGTCCATCGGGCCGTCAGTGAACGTTTCGATCGTCGGGTCGGCCGCGAACGAGGGCGGTTCCTCCGTCTATGTCTATGCCTATGTGCTCCTGTCGGAGCCCGCCGCAACGACCGTGACGATGGATTTCACGACCGTGGCAGGCACGGCGACGGCCGGTACGGATTTCGCGACGGAATCCGGCACCCTGACCATCAACGCCGGGGAGAGGACGGGTTTCGTCCAGATCCGGGTCTATGGCGACACGCTCGTCGAGGGCGATGAGACATTCTCGGTCGAATTCTCAAATCTGACCGGCGCGGTCTTCAGCAATGGCCAGTCGACCATGACGTCCACCTTGACGATCAGGGACAACGAGGCCGGCACGGCCGGCGGCAGCGATGACGGTCCGCTGTTTGTCGGACTTCTGGTCCCCCAGGTTCTCGTCGGCGACGAAAGCGCGGATGTCCTCCTTGGTGGCCGTTCCAACGACAGCCTGTATGGTGGCGCGGGCAACGACGTGCTGACCGGAGGCGAGGGCAACGACATCATCCGCGGCGGCGCGGGCGCGGACGTGATGTCGGGCGGGGCCGGTTTCGACACACTCAGCTATGCGGACTCCACGGCCGCGGTGCAGGTCTTTCTTGGCGGCAATACGGTTGCCGGCGGCTATGCCGCGGGCGACACGATTTCCGGCTTCGAGAACGTCGTTGGCTCGAATTTCGACGACCGCCTGTTTGGTTCCGCGCAGGTCAACCTGCTCGACGGCGGAGCAGGGGGCGACATCCTGCTCGGCAACAACGGTAATGACACGCTGCGCGGGCGTGCGGGCCGTGACATCCTGTATGGCGGCAACGACAACGACACCTTTGCCTATTTCAGCGTCGCGGATGCCGGCCTGCTGTTTGCCGACCGGGACCGCATCCAGGATTTCACCGATGGGGACGACCGTATCGATCTTTCGGCGATCGATGCCGACACGGGAACAGCGGGGAACCAGGCTTTCAGCTATGTCGGCCGCTTCTTCTCCGGAACCGCCGGCGAATTGCGATCCTATGAGAATGTCGGGCTGACCTTCATCGAAGGCGATGTCGACGGTGATGGTTCTGCCGACTTCCGCATCGAACTCCTCGGAACGGGGCTTGGCATCGACGGGGGCGATTTCGTTCTCTGACAGCGTCTGGCTTCGCTTGCTGACCAGATCAAGGTTTGGCTTTCAGCGCCGGCAGAAACTGCCCCTGTTTGCCGGCCCGGCGCGTCAGCTTGAGAAATGTCAAGGGCGATCCATCGGAAATACGTGAACATGCTCAAATGTTACAGCAGGAGCGGTTCATGCGGTTGATCCTCGTTGCACTGATGTTGATGTTGCTGGGGGGCTCTGCGTTCAGCCAAACGGGCGCGACCGTTGCGGAGGGTGCCTATGGTGGAGCTTGCCGCGGCGGCGACAATCCTTGCGATCAGGGCGTCTGCGACCGGACGATCAACATCTGCGTGAGTTGCGGCGGGGAGGGCGCGCCAGCCTGTATCGGTCGTGACGGCAAACCGGTTTGCACATTTCCCGGTTACGGCTATCGCCCCATGTCGCTTGGCGGACGCCAGCTCTATTGCTTCACGCAAGAGACCACCGATTGCGGCCAGGTCGGCCTGCCGGCGTGCGACGTCTCCGGCAAGCCGGTCTGCCGCTTCGGCATTCAGGTGGTTGCAGCTGACGGAACGGCCTTTTGCGCGGCCTGCGGAGACTACGGCCAACCCTGCTGCCCCGGCGCATCCTGCGATTACGGCGCCTGCCGCAACAATGTCTGCCTGCCGGAAAAGCAGGCGGGAAACACCGGGCAGGGCGGAGATGCGCCATTGTCTCCCGCCCAGGGCAACGCAAGGGCGGCAATCCTTGCGGCCATCGCTGATTGCCGGCTGACCGAAGCCCGCGCGATGCACGCCGCCGCCGATCCCGATGAGCCTTGGTACGAGGATGTGACCCGTATCCTGACCGATGCCGTCGGGCGCGAAAACGAAGTGCGCGCACTCTACGACCGGGCGCTGGCCAGGCAAGCTGAAGCCCGCCGCCTGGTTGGTGAGGGCGACCATGACAATGCACTGCTGGCTTTCCAGGCGGCCGCGGACCTGCTGCGCGACGCCCGCGCCCTGACGCATTGCGACAGTACACTCGATGTCATCGACGAAGCGGTAGCCATCAACCGGCGCAACGCTGCGCCCACCCGGGCCGTGGCGCTGGTCGCTCTGGCGAAAACGGATATCGGCCTGTGCAATTTCAAGGCCGCACAGGAGCTTCTCGACGGGGTTCCGGCCGACACGCCGGGACGGGACGCCGTGATGAAGCTGCTCGAAGAGGCGCGCAATCGCGAATCCCGCGTGGAGCAGATGTTCGATGCGGCCAGAAACCTGCACCGGCTTGCCGACGAACGGGTCCGTGCCGGCAATCCCGGGCAGGCTCTGGAGATGCTGCAGGATGCCCGCCAGGGTCTCGTGAATGCGCGCCAATTGACGGAATGCAGGGCCTATCGCGACCGGATCACCGATGCGCTGCGCGTGGTCGGCGGAAGCCTCGAACTGGCGGAGGGCCTGGCCAGTGCAAAGGCGTCAGGCCAGATGCGGAATGGCCAAGGCGGATCGCAATCGGTCACGCCAGCCGATCCGGGCCAGCCCTTCGCCGGACGGCCGCACCCCTGTCACGACCCCTCGGTGCCGGCCGATGGCACCGCTTCGTTCTATGCGCAATATTCCGGTGGCGGCGGGGAAAGCTTCACCATCAAGGGCCGCTATCTTTGCGATCCGCCTTTTATCGATACGCCCTTTGCCATTCTCGGCGGCAATTCGATGACTCTCTATGCCTGCACCCGGCAGGGCGATCACTATGTCGATTGCCGCGCAAGGGAAACAATCGCTTTCACTGACGTCCGTCCCGAAGGCAAAGGCACCGGCTACTTCTGGCGCAAGGAAGGCGCATGGCGCTGGATGGTCGTTGTCGGCCGTTGAAAGGAACAATGTGATGAAGTCCCCAAAGCCTCTGTCAGGAATTGTCTGCTGCTTCGGGCTGGTCTTTTCGGCAGGCGCGCAGGCGGAAGAATGTGCCGATCTCGGTGCGACCGAGAATTTCAACGCCATCCGCTATTGTGTCAGCTCCGTGCTTGCGCCGCAGGGACGCAACAGCTACGGGCCGGCCAACCTGTTCGACTACGACCGCAACACCGCCTGGTGCGAGGGCGCCCCCGGCAGTGGTGCCGGCCAGGTGATCACGCTCGAGATCGACGGCGGCGGCCCGTTCCGTCGATTCCTGATCGAGAACGGATACGGTAAGGACGAACGGATCTTCTCGCGCAACGCCCGGCCGAGAACAATTCAGGTCACCACCGATACCGGCTTGTCATTCCGCCACCAGCTGGAGGACAGGTGGAATGAGCGCTGGGTCGAACTGCCGGCGCCGGGGGAATATCGCATCTTGCAAATCAAGGTCCTCGATGTCTATCCGGGCAGCCGTTACGAGGACATGTGCATCAGCACGATCCTGGTCGATTTCGACTATGAGAAATTTCTCGAATGGCAGGGTGACGAACCCGGTCGGCGGCAAGAGCCTGCCATGCCGGATGCGCCTGGCGAATCCGGTGCGCAAGGCAAGGGGACTCCCGTCCTGCCGGATTTCGAGGAATTGCCGCCGCTGCCGGAGCTTTGAACGTCGACCCGGCCAGGGCCATCGCTTCGGGAAAGGAAGCTGCCGGTTCTAGGTCAGGATGACGAGCCAGAACGACAGCAATATCCCGCAAATGATCGTGTAGGGCCCGTTCCAGTCCAGGCCGACACGCGATGCGCTCACGCCGCCCATCGCGCCGATGAAGACCGTTGTTGCCGTGAAGGGGGAACTGGCGCCGCCAAGGGCCCATCCCGACGTGATGGCGACGATGATGTCGTTCGGGTCAACCCCGATCTCGGCCGCAGGCGGTATGAGCGGCGCCATGATGGAGACCGACATGATCGGGTTCATGCCGATCTGGCCGGCAAGCGGAATGAGCCAGAGCACGGCGACGAGGATCACCGCGCCCGGAATTGCGTGCAGGTCGAGTCCGATCGATGACATCAGGGGCCGCAGCAGCACCGAGCCCAGTGAGCCGATGAAACCGGCCATCATGATCAGCACGAACTCGGCCCTGAAACCCGGAAGATCGGCGGTCAGGAACCTGGAGACATGCCCGCCCAGCGTTTCGGTCGAAACGCCCCGGTTCCGGTTTTGCAGGATGGCCCAGCCGATGGAGACCGCCGGAACGACGACAAGGACGACGGCGACCGCGCGAATTTCCGTCACCATGCTGATGGAGACGACAAGAAATCCCAGCACGGCCAGCAGGACGAGCAGGGGCAGCACGGCTGACCAGCCACCTTCGGGATAATCGCGCGGCGGAACCGGACCGGATATGCGAGGCTTGAAGATCGTGTCCAGCGCCCACCCGGTCCCGAACAGGATGACCGCGCTGACGAGGCAGGCCGGAACGGCCCCCGACCAGCTCGATCCGGGGACAATCGTGGTCGAGATCGCGACTGCAAGCGCGAGTGGCGACCAGGGCAGCGTGGACACGAAGCCGCGCTGGATCGCCAACAGCATCCGTTTCGTGCGGTGGAAAGCGATCTCGGGATTTTCGTCCTTGCGGACGTGTTCCTTGACGATATGGCCCAGCAGCACCATGGACCCGTAACTCAGCAACAGTGCGAAAAGATGCCCGCCAAAGGTCAGGGCAAGATATCGCCGGCCGGGGCGCTGCCGGGCCAGGAACCGGCCGCATTCGCGTATGGAACCGGATGTTTCGGCGACGTTGCGAAGCGCTGTCAATGCCGTCAGGAAGGCCGCGATGAATGCCGCGCTTCGCAGGGCGGCCACGGTGCGGTCCAGCCAGAGCGGGTCCGACAGCCATGCAACGAACGCCAGGATCAGCCCGAAAGCAACGAAGACCTGGCGTGAAAACGGTACGCGTGGCGCGAACAGGGCCAGGAGAGCCAAGCAAAGGCCCGCCGAATAGGGCGCGGTACCCTTCACGCCGAACCACTCGGCAAGGATCACGAGAACCAGCAGCGCGATCAGGATCGCGCCGGACAACAAGTCGAGAAACCGAAGGGCGCTCATCGGGTGGTCATTGTTCAACGCAGGCCATTCCGGCGGGAAAATGCTTGATCAAAGTGTTTTTCGCACAGGCTCCCACCCTGACCAAAGGCTCCGATGACAACGGTTTGGTTGGTAGTGCAGCGCAGGACGGGTTCCCATTGTGCATCGGCGATGCAACACAGCGCAAGCCCGGCGCAGGGCCGGGCTTGTGACTCATGTCGTGTTTTCGGCACGATCAGAAGATTTCATAGACGTAGAAGAAGACGGGAACTTCCCTGCCGGCATCGGCCGGCGTCTGGTTCTTGGCCTTGTCCTGCTTCGCATCAGAGGTCTGTTCGCCGGAACCGGAAGAGGTGGCCGCGGTCGTGGACCGGTCGACATCCGGCTGCTGCGCGGCGAACTCGTCCTGCGTCAGCGTATCGCTGGAATCGGAATCCATCGCGTCGAACTTCGCGTCGGCGCGCGCCTCGTTGCGGCCCGATCCGGTGTCGGTGTCGGTCCACTCCTCCCGGCTGATCACGTCATCGGCGTCGCGGTCGAGCGACTGGAACGTGTAGGCGGACCGGCCGGCGAATTCCTCGGCCTTCATACCGGAAATCATGGCGCGGTCAGCCACTTCGTCATAGGTGAACGAAGCATAGTTCGGGCCGGGATCAATCTTGGTGTCGGGATCGGACGCCGCCTTCTTCATCGCATCATAGGATTTCTCGGCGCCTTGCATGAACTCGTTCATGGCGATCTCATCGTCGGCATTGAGGTCGACCGCGTCGAAATCCTGTTCCCGGCGTTCAAGCCAGGCTGACTTGTCCATCTGGCGGACGAAGCAGTCCCGATACTCCTGCCGCGAGATCGCATCGTTGCCGTCGACGTCGATCTGGCTGAACGCCACGTTGAGGTGTTTTTTCGCTTCATCGGCCGAGACAGTGCCGTTCCCGTCAGAATCCACCGTCTTCCAGGCGTCCGTGCAGGCCGAAGACACCTGGCTGTTGGCGGCGTCTTGGGCCTGGGCGCCCATGGCAAGCGTGCCGGTCATCAGCGCGATCGCGGTGGTGGTTGCGAGACGTTTCATTGCATTCCTCCTCTGTCTGTCATGCAATTCCATGAATCCAACTGAGGCGGCGGCGCATCGTTCCCTTTGTAATATTTCGTGAAGTCCGCCCGGCAAGCCGCAGGGGCCGCTGATGCGTTCGGCCATCGATTGACCTCGCCCTCCCGGCGCGAGGCACGGCGTCCGTGGTGTTCCGGTCATCAAATTAAGCAAATTATAATTTTCTTTCCAAAAGGAATTCTTGTTGGGACATCATGGCCGGACCATGAAAGGTGGGCCGGGAAATGCAATTGAATAAAATTTTATGCTTTATCCTGCATCCTGCAGTGTTGCTGATTGTCAGCATCGCCGGACTTTTATTCATGGTACAGATGGATAACAGTCTGATGACAGTTCCATACTGCGTCGGAATTCTTGTCTTTGTTGCCAGCATGGCTTACGTGCTGTCCGGCCGGGTACGTTTTTCGATCCTCCTTGCCTGGATCCTGGTCGGGTTTCTGACCGTCGTGTCGGCGATCAAATACAAGATGAAGGGGTTCTCGCTCCATTTCTACGATTTCGTGGTCATGGCGAAGGACCACGAAATAGCGGCCTTCCTGCTGGACTCCTATCCCCTGCTGGCCTTGCCGGTTCTTGCCATCGGCATCCTCTCGGTTGCCGGCGCGGTGCTTCTCTACAGGGCGGACAGGCGCAACGATTCGGGGATTGCCGTTCGCTCGGCAGGCGTTCTGGCCGCCGCCCTGGTCCTGAGGCTCACCTATCCGTCGGAAGCGTCGGCCGAACAGCGTTACTTCTACTATTTGCAGGGACGCCATGTTTCGGCGTTCTTCATCTCCCTTTTCGATCTGCAGTACATGTTCGCCGCCAACGGTTTCGAGAAGCGCATCGCCGCCATCAAGCCGGAGCGGCCCTTCACCAATGCCGTGGATTGCGGCGAGGGGAACCGGCCCGACATCGTTGTCGTGCTGGAGGAAAGCATGACCGATCCCGCCATCTTCCCTGGGCTGAACGACGGCCGGAAGGTGTCGGACCTCATGCGGGGCGACGGTCCGGCATTGAACCCGCTCTTCGTCGAGACCTTCGGCGGCGGGACCTGGATCTCGAACCTGTCACTGATGACGGGGCTTTCGGCGACGGATTTCGGCTGGCGCAGTCCCTATCTGACCATGATCCTGGAAGGCAAGGTTCGCGGCGCGCTCCCGCAGGTCCTGGCGTCGTGCGGATACAGGACCGCCGCGATCCTGCCGCTCAACTATACCTTCGTCAACGAGGGGCCGTTTCTCTCGTCGATCGGCTTCGAGACCGTGATCGACCGGGACGCCCTCAAGGCGCCGTCGTACCACATGCGCGACAGCTTCTATTTCGATGCCGCGAGCGCACTGATCGAACGCCATCGCAGGGAGGACGGCAGGCCGCTCTTCCTGCTCGTTCAGACGATGTTCGCCCATTCGCCCTACGAGGAGAGCCTGCTTGCCGGCGACGACGACGCGTCACGCATTCCCCTGGATGCCGATCCCGAAACGGCGGAATACCTGCGCCGCATGATCGCCGGACGCCAGGATTTCGCCGCCTTCGCCGAACGCGAAACCACCCGGCAGAGGGACAGCGGTCTCGTGGTGATGAGCTTCGGCGACCACCAGACCTATGTCACGCTCGACCGCGCCAGGCGAAGCGCCGGAGATGACGCGCTGGCGATCCCGCGTTCCCTGGCCTACCGCACATTCTACACCATCGAGCCCGCCGGCGCGCTCACTCCGGACCGGCCGGTCGACATCGCCTATCTTTCGACCGTCATCCTCGATGCCGCCGCCATTCCAGGATCGGATGTCTTCCAGGACCTGCGACGGCTGGCCAGGGAATGCGACGGGCGCTTCCACGATTGCCCGGACAGGACCGGCGTGGACAGGCACATCGCGCACCGCGTTGCCGGCGGCCTGCTCGACCTCGGCGGCGAATCGGACGCTGACGCGTCCTTCTGAACCCGGGCGCCGCGGGCGCCCGCATCTCCCGGGAGCCCGCAGCCGGTAGTCTTCAGGCGGTTTCCCGGGTCTGCTCCAGTTCGGTCTTCAATGCACCGAAAAACTCGCCCGCCAGCTTCTTCGCGGTGCCCTGGATGAGGCGTGAGCCCAGTTGCGCCAGCTTGCCGCCGATCTCGGCCTTGGCCTCGTAGCGCAACAGGGTTTCCTCACCCCGGTCTTCCAGTTCCACATCCGCGCCGCCACGGGCGAAACCGGCAATGCCGCCATTGCCTTCCCCGGTCAGCGAGAAGCGCTGAGGCGGGTTTTCCGGGTTCAGCGTGACATTGCCCGAGAAGCGCGCCTTGATCGGCCCGATCTTGAGGGCAACCTTGGCTTCCAGGTCGGTGTCGGACACCTTGGTGAGTTCCTCGCAGCCGGGGATGCAGCGGCGCAGGATTTCCGGATCCTGCAGGGCCGCGTAAACGCGGGCGCGGGGGGCGGGAATGGTCAGTTCGTCGGAAAGGTTCATCGTTTCTCTCAACAGCAGGGAAGTCTGTACTGGGCCATTAGGGCGACTTGCTCGGGTGCGAGCGGCGGCAGGATGCGGGCCAGCAGGCCCGGTTTCGGTGGTGGTTTCTCCTTCGCCGGGGTGTGCGTTTCAGGCATCGGCGTCTCCTCTTCCGCCAGAACGGCGCAGCACGGTGATTTCGGCCAGGATGGACAGGGCGATCTCCTCCGGCGTGATGGCGTGGATGTCGAGGCCGGCCGGCGCCTTGACCCGCGCCAGGGATGCGTCGTCAATCCCGTCGGCGCGCAGGCGTTCGGCGAGCGTGGCGAACTTGCGCCGCGATCCGACAAAGGCGATGTAATCGGCCGACGACGACAGCGCTGCGCGCAAGGCGGCCTCGTCGCCCTTGCCCTGCGTGGCGATCACGATGAAACGCTGTCCGGCCGGCCGGGCGTCGAGCGCGTAGCCGTCCTGAACCTGGTCGGCCGGGCCTTCGCTCAGATCGGGGGCGGCCAGCGTGCGGTGCAGGTCGAAATGGGCGGCCAGGGCCGAAAGGGCCAGCGCAACGGGGCTGGCTCCGAACACGACAAGTCGGGGCACTGGAAGCACCGGTTCGATGAAGATGTCCATGGAACCCTTCGAGGGGCAGCCGTTTCGGGCAAAGCGGACGCCGTGCCGTTCCTCGCCCGGGGCCACGCCTTCGGCGTTCAGGAGTTCCTCGGGTCGAAGCGAGATGAATTGCGCGCGGCTTTCACGGATGGCCGTCGCACCGGCCTTGCCCACCGCGGAACGGGCGCAGCCGCCGCCGATCCAGCCTTCCGCGATGGTGCCGTCGGCCAGCACGATGGCCTTGGCGCCGGGCTTGGCGCTGGTTGCGTCGACGGTACGCACCACGGTGGCAACGGCGAAGGGCTCGCCGGCGGCGCGCAGGCTGGCCAGCCTGGTTTCGAAACGGTCGTCGAAGCGTGTCTTGTTCATAGGCGGGCAAGCTCCTTTTCAAGGGCTGCGAGGTCTTCGAGCGTTGCTGCGGGGGCGAAGAGATCGAGATAGGGCAGGGCGGCGGCCATGCCGGATGCCACCGGCGCGTAGTCGCGCCAGCCCTTCAGCGGGTTCAGCCAGAGGATGCGGCATCCGCGCCGCGAGAGCCGCTCCAGCGCGGCGGCAAGCTCGCCGGAGGGCGCGCTGTCATAGCCGTCCGACAGGATGATGACGACGCTTCGCCCGTTGACGAGGCGCCGGGCATGGGTGGTGGCGAAATGGTGCAGGCCGGCGCCGATCCGGCTGCCGCCCCCGAAACCCTCGGCCAGCAGCGTGATGCGGTTGAGTGCGCGCAACGGGTCCTCGTCGCGCAGCGCCTCGGTCACGCGCACGAGACGGGTATGGAACAGATAGGCATCGGCGGACGCGTCCGCGCGCATCAGGCCGGCGAGGAAGGCCAGGAAGGGGCGGGCATAGGGCGTCATGGAGCCCGACACGTCGACCAGCGCCGTGATCCGCACCGGGCGGTCCGGCTTCTGGCGGAAGGCAAGGCGCATCGGCTCGCCGCCGGTGCCAAGGGAAGACCGGATGGTGCGGCGAAGATCGACCCGCGCGCCGCGCCGGGCAGCGCGGGTCCGGCGCGAACGCCGGTCGCGCAACGCCTTGCCGAGACGCCATGCCACCTGTTCGGCGGCGCGGATGTCTTCTGGTGCGACGAGGTCGCGCAGGTCCTTCTTCATGCGGTTGGTGATCGTGGTGGCGATCAGCCGGCCTTCGCCGCCCGCCTCGCTCTCGCCCTTGCCGTCGCTGTCGGGGGCGTCGGCCTTGCCGCCGGCCGAACCTGACTGGCCTTCGGCGGTGCGGGAATTGCGGGTATGGGCGGGATTTCCGGCAGGCACCGCCTTGCTGCGCACCCGTCCGCCATTGCGCCAGTAGCTGTCGAAGACGGCATCGAAGCGGGCCCAGTCGTCGGCCGAGCCGCAGGCCACGGTTTTCAGCGCGCCGCGCACCGACGCCTCGTCGGCCGGGGTCGCGGCCAGCGCGGCCAGCGCCGTCTGCGTCTCGGCAATGCCGAGACGGAAGCCGTTGTCGCGCAGATGCGCCATGAAGCCCGCGATTCGCGCCGCAGGCCCCGGATCGCGCGCCGCAAAGCGGGTGACGGCGCCCCTCATGCCGCTTTCCCTGCCAGGCGTTGCGCCACCTCTGTCGTGATAGCGGCGCGGTCGGCCTGTGTCTTCAGCAGCGTGGCGAGCGCGGCCTGGAGGATGGCCGGATCGTCGGACAGGTCGGCAAGGCCCAGGCCCGCAAGCGCCGCGGCGAAATCCAGCATCTCGGCGATGCCCGGCTTCTTTTCCAGTTCTTCGCGCCGCAGTGACTGCACGAAGGCGACGATCTGGCCGGCCAGCGCGTCCTCCACCTGCGGGCAGCGGGCCTTGAGGATGGCCAGTTCCGTGGCCCGGTCGGGATAGTCGACATGGGCATAGAGACAGCGCCGGCGCAGCGCATCGGAGAGATCGCGCGTGCCGTTGGCGGTCAGGATCACCATCGGCCGTGTCGTGGCGGCAATGGTGCCAAGCTCGGGAATGGTGATCTGGAAATCGGAGAGGACCTCCAGCAGATAGGCCTCGAATTCCTCGTCCGCCCGGTCGATCTCGTCGATCAGCAGCACCGGCGCGACCGCCTGGCGCAGCGCGCGCAACAGCGGGCGTTCCAGCAGGTATTCCTCGGAAAAGAGCCGCGCCTCGACCGCGTCGCCGGTCTCGCCGACCTCGGCATGGGCACGGATCGCCAGAAGCTGGCGCTGGTAGTTCCATTCATAGATGGCCTGCGCCGCGTCCAGCCCCTCATAGCATTGCAGCCGGATGAGCGCGCAGCCCTTCCATTGCGCCAATGCGCGCGCGACCTCGGTCTTGCCGACGCCGGCCGCACCTTCCAGCAGCAGCGGGCGGCCGAGTTGAAGCGCCAGGTGCAGCGCCATGGCGAGATCCGGCGCGGCCACATAGCCCTGTCCTGCAAGGCCGGACTGGATGTCAGCGGGTTTTGTCATGGATATGGCGGGGCGGCGCCGGAAACGTCCGTGCCGCCCCCTCCCTGTTCAGCCGTGAAGCCCGAGATCGTGCGCGATCTTCCAGATGCGCCAGTGGTCGTGCGGCATATGGGACTGCCGCAGGCCGAAGGCGCGGAAGGCATCGTGCACCGCGTTGGAGAAGGCCGGGACCGAGCCGACATTGGGGCTTTCGCCGACACCCTTGGCGCCGATCGGATGATGCGGCGAGGGGGTTTCGGTATGGTCGGTCGTGTAGTGCGGCGTCTCCCATGCGGTCGGCAGGAAGAAGTCCATCAGCGTGCCGGTCTTGACGTTGCCGATCTCGTCATAGGCGATCTCCTGACCCATGGCGATGGCATAGCCTTCCGTCGCGCCGCCATGCACCTGGCCCTCGATGACCATCGGGTTGATGCGCGTGCCGCAATCGTCCAGCGCGTAGAACTGCCGGACCTCGTGCTCGCCGGTGTCCACGTCGATCTCCATGACGGCGATATAGGCGCCGAAAGGATAGGTCATGTTCGGCGGGTCATAGTAGCTGACGGCCTCCAGCCCCGGCTCGAGGCCCGGAATGGCCTGGTTGTAGGCCGCATAGGCGATCTCCTTCATGGTCTTGAAGCGCTCCGGTGCGCCCTTGACCACGAAGCGGTCCACATCCCATTCCAGGTCTCCGTCATGCACCTCCAGCAGGTAGGCGGCGATCATCTGCGCCTTGGCGCGGATCTTGCGGCCGCAAAGCGCCGTGGCCGCACCGGCAACCGGCGTGGAGCGGCTGCCATAGGTACCGAGCCCGTAGGGGGCGGTGTCGGTGTCGCCCTCCTCGACGGTGATGCTGTCGGCCGACAGGCCGATCTCGCTGGCGATGATCTGGGCGAAGGTCGTGGCGTGGCCCTGACCCTGGCTGATTGTCCCGAGCCGGGCAATGGCGCTGCCGGTCGGATGGATGCGAATCTCGCAGCTGTCGAACATGCCCATGCCGAGGATGTCGCAATTCTTGACCGGTCCGGCCCCGACGATCTCGGTGAAGTGGGTCAGCCCGATGCCCAGCAGCTTGCGGGTCCTGCCGGCCTTGAAATCCTCGATGCGTTGAGCCTGCTCTTCCCGCAACTGCTTGTAGCCGACGGCTTCCAGCGCCTTGTCCCAGGCGGTGTGATAGTCGCCGGAATCATATTCCCAGCCCAGTGCCGACTGGTAGGGGAACTGGTCCTTGCGGATGAAGTTGATGCGCCGCAGTTCGGCGGCATCCATGCCCAGTTCGATCGCCAGCACCTCGATCATGCGCTCGATGAAATAGGCAGCCTCGGTTACCCGGAAGGAGCAGCGATAGGCCACGCCCCCCGGCGCCTTGTTGGTATAGACGCCGTCCACGCCGACATAGGCGACGGGAATGTCGTAGGAACCGGTGCAGATGTGGAAGAAGCCGGCCGGGAACTTGGTCGGGTCGGCGCAGGCGTCGAAGGCGCCGTGATCGGCCGTCACATGGCAGTGCAGCGCGGTGATCTTGCCGTCCTTGGTGGCCGAGATGCGGCCCTTCATCCAGTAGTCGCGGGCAAAGGCGGTGGAGGTCAGGTTCTCCATCCGGTCCTCGATCCATTTCACCGGCTTGCCGGTGACGATGGAGGCGACGATGGCGCAGACATAGCCGGGATAGACACCGACCTTGTTGCCGAAGCCGCCGCCGATGTCCGGGCTGACGACGCGGATGTTGTGCTCCTCGATGCCCGAAAGCAGCGAGGCGACGGTGCGCACCACGTGCGGCGCCTGGAACGTGCCATAGACGGTGAGCTTGCCGTTGACCTTGTCCATGCTGGCCACCGCGCCGCAGGTTTCCAGCGGGCAGGGGTGGGTGCGGTGGTAGTAGACCATTTCCTCGGCGACGACTTCCGACGCGTCGATGGCCTGTTCGGTGGCTTCCTTCTCGCCCGCTTCCCACAGGAAGATGTGGTTGTGATGGCGGCGCGGGCCGTGCGCGCCGGTCATCGAGCCTTCCAGGTCCTCGCGCAGGACCGGGGCTTCGTCCTCCAGCGCCTTGAACGGGTCGACCACGACCGGCAGTTCCTCGTATTCGACCTCGACCAGTTCGGTCGCGTCGGCCGCGATGTACCGGTCGGTCGCGACGACGAAGGCCACTTCCTGGCCCTGGAACAGAACCTTGCCGTCGGCCAGCACCATCTGCTTGTCGCCGGCCAGCGTCGGCATCCAGTGCAGGTTGAGCGGCGCGAGGTCGGCGGCGGTCAGCACCGCGATCACCCCCGGCATGGCCATGGCGGCCTCTGTATTGATGGATTTCACCCGTGCATGGGCATAGGGCGAACGGACGAAATCGCCGAACAGCATGCCGGGCAGCTTGATGTCGTCGACATAGTTGCCCTTGCCCTGGGTGAAGCGGACATCCTCCACGCGCTTGCGGCTGGAACCCAGGCCCTTGAGGTTTGCGATGCGCTGTTCGCGGCTTGGCGTCATGTCGTTCATTCCGCGGCCTCCTTCTGGTTCATCTGGCTTGCGGCCGCCAGGATGGCCTTGACGATGTTCTGGTAGCCGGTGCAGCGGCACAGGTTTCCGGCCATGCCGAAACGCACCTCCTCCTCGGTCGGGTTCGGGTTCTCGATCAGCAGCCGGTGCGCCCGGGTGATCATGCCCGGCGTGCAGAAACCGCATTGCAGGCCGTGATGTTCGCGGAACATTTCCTGCAGGACGTGCAGTCCGTCGGGATTGCCGAGGCCTTCGATGGTGGTGATGTCGGCGCCGTCGGCCTGGGCGGCGAACACCGTGCAGGCCTTCACCGACTTGCCGTCCATGTCCACGGTGCAGGCGCCGCAATGACTGGTCTCGCAGCCGATATGCGGCCCGGTGATCCCCAGCCGCTCGCGCAGCACATGGATCAGCAGTTCGCGCGGTTCGGCGAGCAGTTCATGCGTCTCGCCGTTCACCGTCAGGGTGACTTGCATCTTCTTTGCCATCTGGCTTTCCTCCCTCAGGCCCGCGACCAGGCGCGGGCGATGGCACGGCCGAGCATGACGCCGGCCACGTGCCGCTTGAATTCGATGGGACCGCGATTGTCCGGCTGCGGGTCGATGTCGCCGAGCATCGCCGCGACGGCCGCCTTGACCGCTTCTTCCCCGCAATCGGTGCCGACGAGCGCATCGCCGGCGGCCTGCGACCAGACCGGCACGTCCGACAGGTTGGTCATGGCGATGGAGGCCGATGCCACCTTGCCATCCGCCTTGGTGAGCAGCACGGCAGCGGCCGCCGTGGCATAGTCGCCGATCTTGCGCTTCTGCTTTTCATAGGCATGGCCGCCGCCCGTGGCGGCAAGGCGGATGCGAGTCAGGATCTCGTCGTCGGCGCGTTCGGTCACATAGGCGGAAAGGTAGAAGTCCCGCGCCGCGACGTCGCGGTTGCCATTCGGGCCTTCGAGTGTGAAGGTCGCGTCAAGGCACTGCATGAGGCCCGGCATGTCGTTTCCCGGATCGCCATTGGCGACATTGCCGCCCACTGTACCCAGGTTGCGCACCTGCGGATCGGCGATCTGCAGCGCCGCTTCGCGCAGCAGGGGCACCGCTGCGGCCAGTCCCTCATGCGCGATGAGCTCGGCCTGCGTCACCATGGCGCCGATGGTGACGCCCTCCGGCGAGATGCTGATCTGCTTGAGGTCGCCAAGCCCCTGCAGGTCGACCAGATGCGTCACGGCGGCCATGCGCATCTTCATGAGCGGGATGAGGCTGTGCCCGCCGGCGATCACCCGCGCCTCGTCGCCATGTTCGGCAAGGATGCCGATGGCCGCCGCAAGGTCTGACGGCCGGTGATATTCGAACGATGATGGTATCATGTGCTCCTCCACTCATGCGTCGTATGGACGCATTTGCGGGCAAGCTAGGGCGGCTGGTGGTCGCGGGCGCAGTGCGATTCAACGAATGCATCCGGTCGGTGCACGAACTGCGAAATCGTTGCACGAACTGCGAAAGGGAATGGATTGGCAGGCTTGACGGCAATTCCGACGGAAGCGGGAACCGGTTTTGCGTCCGGAATTGCGAGAAACCGGCAAGCCGGACCAATGGATTGAGCCGACGACAGCCGATGTTGCCCTAGAGCCCCAGTTCCTCCCGAAACTGCGTCAGCCGGGTGCGGCTGACGGGGATCCAGAGGTCCTCCGCGCCGACCACGGAGCATTGGCCGGTGTCCTTGAGCCGCTCGAATTTCGCCACGTGGGCAGGGTTGATGAGGTAGCTGCGATGCACGCGCAAGAACCCCGCAGGTGCCAGCCTTTCCTCCGCCTCGGATATGGACCACGGGCAGAACAGCGTCTCTGAACCCATGTGAAGCCGGGTGTAATGACCTTCGGCGCGCACCGCCGAGACGGAGGCCGGATCGAGGAAAAGGGTCTTGCCGCCCTTCTCATGCGGTATCCGCAGGCCCGCGCCATTGCCCTTCGGCAGGGATGGCGGCACCACGGGCTGCGCCGGTTGCGCGGCGCTGACACCGGCGACTGGCGCGGCAACGGCCGCCTGCGCCGGTTCGGCCGGCGGGGTGAAGGTGATTCCGGTCAGCAGGAAGGCCGCCGAGATCAGGAAGGTCGACAGCGTGACGAGGATCGCCAGCGTCTCGTTGCTGATCGCCGGTCCGATGGCGCCCGGCATACCGGCCGGCAGGAAGCCGGTTCCCGCCATGGCGATGAAATGGACCATCACGACCGCGATCCCGAAGCACACGGTGCCCAGCACGATGTTGCGCCTTCCGCGCTCCGAATAGGCGACGCGAACCGCCAGGACGGACAGCGCGACCGAGGCCGCGAACGCGCCGCCAAGGCCGAAGGGCGTATAGACCGGCTGGCACAATTCCATGCCGGACATGCCGATATAATGCATTGCGACGATGCCGAGCCCGATCACCGTGCCTGCCAGCACCATGTTCCCGTTGGAGCGCTTGCGGAAATGCAGGATCAGCAGCGCCACGCCGGTCATCAGGATGGCGGCCAGGGCGGATATGAGCGTTGTCAGCACGTCGTAGAAATAGAGGATGGGCAGTTGCAGGCCGAGCATGGCCACGAAATGCATCGACCAGATGCCGCCGCCCAGGGCGACCGAGGCCATGGAGACGACGGCCTTGCGGCGGCCGATCTCGAGGCGTGAAGCGCCGCGCGTGAGCGATAGCCCCGTAAAGCCTGCCATCAGCGCAATGGCGAAGGCCGCCAGGACAAGGCGCCAGTCATGGCTGTATTCCAGCACCAAAAGCCTCCCCACTTCCGGATTGCCGGCGGACTTTACAGGGCCGCGCAGCCGACAGGAAGGCCTCAAGTGATGTCATTGCAGGCTGCGTGCGAAGTGCGGCAGGCAGGCTGTGCGGGCACCATCGGCCGGAAAGGAGATAACGTTCCGCACCGCCAGGCAATCGACGCTGACCCCGTTCGCCCCGTGTCGCAAGGGAGGGGCATGCCGCAGAAAATGGTGCCCGAAAAACGATCCTCCGAAACCGTGATTTTTTCAAGAAATGGCTGTTGACAGGTTTGGTTGGTGGGGCCTATATACCGCTCACAACGAGGGCGGCGGCGCTGCTGGCGACAGCGGGCTGC
>NZ_JBKFFP010000008.1:0-129184 GCF_046506625.1 Zhengella sedimenti | reverse complement strand
CCGGTCAGAGCACTTCGAAAAAGGTGATGCGCACGTGGTCGGACAAGCAATTTCAGCGAAAGTTGCAGACTTTCGCGTCCGCGAAATTGCGTGAAGAAAAGCAGGCCGGTCAGAGCACTTCGAAAAAGGTGATGCGCACGTGGTCGGACAGGCAATTTCAGCGAAAGTTGCAGACTTTCGCGTCCGCGAAATTGTGTGAAGAAAAGCAGGCCGGTCAGAGCACTTCGAAAAAGGTGATGCGCACGTGGTCGGCCTGCCTCGACCCCGTTCCCACGCAGATCATCCGGTTGAGCCAGGCATAGCGTTCGTCGCCGGTCTCGAAGCGCGGATGCGTCCGCATGTAATAGCGCGACGGGTCGACGGCCTCGCCGCGCCCGAGCGCCGCGATCACATCGGCGGGACCGTGGCGGAAGCCGAAATTGCGGATGTCGATGATCGCGCCGTCATGGGTCTGCATGGAATAGCGCGTGTCCAGTTCCGCCGTGCCGTCGGCCAGGATCGTCTGCCAGTCCGCGCCCAGGTTGAGGATCTTGCCGCTGAGCCGTTCGCCGCTCACCGTGCCGCCGGTGATCGGAATGATCCGCCGGCGTCCCCGCGGCGCGTCGCCCAGTTCCATGATCGGGGCCAGTTCCACCTTCAGGTCGCACAGGTGCCTCAGTTCCGGCGCGGCTGTGTCCATCGTCTCTCTCCGTCGTGTCTTTGGCGCTGCAGCGCTCACTTCATGGTCATCGGCAGGAACATCACCAGTGCCGGGAAGATGATGAGCAGGATCAGCCGCAGCACGTCCACAGCCACGAAGGGCAGCACGCCGCGAAAGATCGTCGGCAGCTTCACTTCGCGCGCAATCGTGTTGATGACGAAGACGTTCATGCCGACCGGCGGCGTGATGAGCCCCAGCTCCACCGTCATGACGATGATGACGCCGAACCAGATCGGGTCGAAGCCGAGTTGCGTGATCACCGGAAAGACGATCGGCACCAGCAGGATGATCATGGCCATGGCATCCAGGATGCAGCCCATCAGCAGGAAGAAGCCCAGGATGATCGCCAAGGTGCCGTAGGCGCCGAGATCCATCGCCACCAGGAAGGCGGTGATCTTCTGCGGCGTCTGCGTGATCGCCAGGAAATAGCCGAACAGGATGGCGCCGATCAGGATGGTGTAGATGGCGACCGAGGTCCGCAGCGCCTCGACCAGGCTTTCCAGGATCAGCTTCGGCCCGAGGCGTCCGCGCGCGATGCCGATCAGCGCGGTCAGCAGCGAGCCCACGGCGGCGGCTTCCGTCGCGGTCACCACGCCGAAATAGATCGACCCGATGATCGCCAGGAACAGAACCATGACGGCCCAGACACCGCTCAGCGACCGGATGGCCTCGCCCAGGTTGAAGGGCTCGCCTGCCGGCAGTGACCGGGCATAGGCGACGCGCACCGTGACCATGTACATCAGGATGGCCAGCAGCCCCGGCACGACGCCGGCGATGAACAGCTTGCCCACGTCCTGCTCTGTGATGAAGGCATAGACGGCCAGCACGACGGAGGGTGGTATGAGGATGCCGAGCGTGCCGCCCGCGGCGATGACCCCGGCCGCGACATCGTCGCGATAGCCCACGCGCTGCATTTCCGGCAGGGCGATCTTGGTCATGGTGGCGGCGGTGGCCACCGAAGAGCCGCAGATGGCGGCGAAACCTGCACAGGCACCCACGGTGGACAGGGCCATGCCGCCCTTGAACGAGCCGAACCAGGCCTGCCCGGTGCGGAACAGTTCGCGCGACATGCCGGAATTGGTTGCCAGCACGCCCATGAGGATGAAGAAGGGAATGAGGCTGAGGTTGAAATCGGTGATGGTGCGCACCGGCGACTGCGCCAGCAGGTTCAGCGCCGGTTTCCACCCGGTGATCGCTGCGAAGCCGCCCACGCCGACAAGGCCCATGGCGATGCCGATGGGGACGCGCAGCAGCATCAGCGCGAAAAGGACGACGAAGCCGGCGACGGCAACGAGATCGGCGCTGCTCATGGCCGCCGCTCCGTCTCTTCAGGGTCGGCGATCTCCGTGTTCTCGAAATGCTCAAGGGTCGCCCGTCCTGTGGCCACCATGACGAGCCGCGCCAGGATGGCGACATTGGCGAAGGCGACCCCGAGCCAGATGATGCCAAGGAAGATCCATGCCGGCATCCGGAGATCGAACGTGGCCTCGCCGCTGTGATAGGCGCTGGCGACGCGGCCGAACATCTTCCACGTCAGCAGCACCGAGAAGAGCAGCAGCACCGCCCAGGCGAAACTGTCGATCCAGCGCCGCGCGCCGGGTGGCAGCATTTCGGCGACAATGTCCACCTTGATATGCGAGCCTCGATAGCCGACGGAAGCGAACCCCCACATGATGGCGGCGCCGATGAGGAAGCGCGACAGGTCGAAGGCGTCCGGCACCGGCCATGCCAGAAGGTAGCGTCCGATGGCCGAGACGACGATCAGGATCGTGATCAGGGCCAGCAGGACGCCGGCGACGTTCTCGACGGCAAGCGACATGCGCTCCAGCGGGCCGACGGGCGGCTTGGTCATCGCAGGCTCCGGAAAGCTGGTCGTGAAGAGCCGCCGGACGGTCCGGCGGCTCGCAAGTCAGGTCGAAAGGCTCAGAATTTCGCGTCGTGGCGGGCCAGCGCATCCAGGTAATCCTGGTACATCTTGTCCGCGTCGGCGCCCTTGGCCTTGGCCTCTTCCTTCCAGGTGTCGATCAGCGGTGCCGCCGCGTCACGCCATTGCTGTACCTCGTCCGCCGTCGGCTCGTAGATGGTGTGCCCGCCTGCGTCGATCATCTTCTGCCGGCCGGACGCCTCGTTCTCGGCCCAGCCCTGGGAGAACTTGCCGGACCATTCCGCCGTGCAATGGTCGTCGATGACCTTGCGGTTCTCCTCGCTCAGCGCCGCATAGCTGTCCTTGTTCATCAGCATGAGCTGCGCGGAGATGTAGAACGGCATGTCGAGGTGATACTTGGTCTCCGAATCGATGCCGAAGATGTTGATCGAGTTCCACGGGAAGGTGATGGCGTCAGCCGCGCCCTTGGCGATGGCCTCGCGGGCTTCGGGTGCGGGCACCTGCACCGGTGCGCCGCCGAGCGTCGAGATGAAGCGGGCCATGGTCGCATGGGCCGGGCGTACGTTCAGACCCTTGATGTCGCCGGGAACCTTGATCGGGCCCTTGGAATGGATCGTGCCCGGATCGTGCGGATTGGCAAGGCAGTACATCACGTCCGCCATTTCCGTCTCGGCGATCGGCGCATACCACTCGTGCATCGCCACGGCGCCGCGCTGGGCGTTGTTCATGTGGAAGGGAATCTCGACGAGGCTGTAGAGCGGGAAACGGCCGGCCTGGTAGCCCGGATTGGTGTAGGACAGGTCGACGATGCCGTCGCGCGCCATGTCGTAGTGGTCCGGCGCCGCGCCCAGCTGCTGGGCGGGGAAGATGGTGATCTTGATACGCCCTTCGGACGCTTCCTCGATGGACTTGGCCCAGGGCTCGATGCCCAGCGTCTGGATCGGATGGGTGGCCGGCACCCAGTGCGATAGCCGCAGTTCCACTTCGGCCGCCTGGGCCGGGGTCCATGCGGAAAGGGCGGTGGCGGCCGAAAGCACGGCCATGCGAATGGTCTTCATTGCGGTTCCTCCCGAATTGAGCCGGACCGGTCAGCCGGTCGTCAGCCCCGCCACTGTGGCGGAAACGGACGCTCTCCCTGCGTCCGTGTAATTGTTATGGTAGCAAACTATTTCCGATGGGCAAGAAAAAAGGCCGGGTCGCCCCGGCCTCCGTCGCGCGATGGTCCCCTTTCGCCTCAGGGGACGATCAGCGTGCCCGCGCCATGTTCGGTGAAGAGTTCCAGCAGCACCGCATGGGCCGTCTTGCCGTTGAGAATGACCACGCCCTGCACGCCGCGTTCGATGGCCTCGATGCAGGTCTCGACCTTGGGGATCATGCCGCCGGAAATCGTGCCGTCGGCGATCAGGGCGCGCGCGTCCGCCACCGTCAGTTCGTCGATCAGCTTGCCGGACTTGTCGAGGACGCCCGGCACGTCGGTCAGGAACAGGAGGCGCGTGGCCTCCACCGCGCCGGCGATGGCGCCGGCGAACGTGTCGGCATTGATGTTGTAGGTATGCCCGTCGCGGCCCGGAGCGACAGGCGCGATGACGGGGATCATTTCCGAGCGCGCCAGAAGGTCGAGCAGGGTCCGGTCCACCTCGGCCGGCTCGCCCACGAAGCCCAGGTCGAGGATGCGTTCGATATTGCTGTCGGGATCGCGCACCGTCTTGCTGGCCTTCTCGGCGAAAACCATGTTGCCGTCCTTGCCGCACAGGCCGATGGCCCATTCGCCCTCGGCATTGATCATGCGCACGATGTCCTTGTTGATGGAGCCGGCCAGCACCATCTCCACGATCTCCACCGTCTTCTCGTCGGTGACGCGCAGGCCGCCCTCGAACTTGGACTCGATGCCCATCTTGGTCAGCATGGCGCCGATCTGCGGGCCGCCGCCATGCACCACGATCGGATTGACGCCGGATTGCTTGAGAAGCGCGATGTCGCGGGCGAAGGCCTGGCCGAGCGCGGCATTGCCCATGGCGTGGCCGCCATATTTCACCACAACCGTCTTGTTCTCGTAGCGCTGCATGAAGGGCAGGGCCTGGGAGAGGAGGCGGGCCTGGGTTTCTGCGGGGGTGAGATCGGGTTCGTCGGCCATGTCGGTCGTGGTCCTTGCAGCGCTTGTAACGGTCGTGCGCGCCTGATAGCGCGATTGCCTGCCGCCCGCAATCGCGCCGCCATTGTCGGGCATGGCGCCGCGCGCTATCCTCAAGCCATGGACGGTCAGGAAGATGGCATTTCCGAACTCATCGTCAGGACCGGCCTGAAGGACCGGAGCGCCTTCGACCGCCTCTATGAAGCGACAAGCCCGAAACTTTTCGGCATCTGTCTTCGTGTCTTGAACGACAGGGGCGAGGCGGAGGACGCGTTACAGGACATCTATGTCCGGATCTGGATGAAGGCGGACCTTTTCGCCGTTTCCGCTCACAGTCCCATCTCATGGCTCGCGGCGATTGCCCGCAATCACTGCATCGACAGGCTGCGCGCCCGCAAGGCGCCGGCCCGTCCCGTGGAGGAGGTTTTCGACCTTGCCGACGACGCGCCGGGGCCGGAGCGCCTGGCGGATTCGGCGAGCGAAGGACGGCGGATCGACGCCTGCATGGAGGAACTGGAAAAGGCAAGAGCCGAGGCCGTGCGTTCGGCCTATGTCATGGGTTATTCCTATGAGGAACTGGCCGAGCGCCATGGCGTGCCGCTCAACACGATGCGAACCTGGCTGCGCCGCAGCCTGATGAAACTGAAAGAGTGCCTGGAACGATGAACGGCGGAGACGAGCACAGGATGGATGACGGTGGCGATGCGCTGCTCGCCGCCGAATATGTGCTCGGCGTCCTGCCGCCGGACGAGCGCCGCGCATTCGCCGCGCGGCTCGAGGCTGATGGCGGCTTGCGGATGCTGGTCTGGGAATGGGAGCGCAGGCTCTCGCCGCTCGACGCCGCATACCGGGACGTTCCCGCCCCCGCATCTGCCAAGGCCGCCATCGACCGCCGCCTGTTTGCCGGCCCCGACCCTGCTCCGCAAGGCAGATCGCTCTGGAACAGCCTCGCCTTCTGGCGCGGCCTGTCGGTCGCGGCGCTTGCCAGCCTGGCGGTGATCTTCATCCTGCCGTTCTTCGTCGAGCCAGAGCCCGGCCCCGCCCGCTACGTCGCCGCCATGCAGGCCGATGCCTCGCCCGTGCGTTATGTGGCGCTCTATCAGGCTGGATCCGGCAGCATCGACCTGACCCGCCTGGCCGGGGAGCCCGCCGCCGGCCGCGATTTCGAACTCTGGCTGATCGAGGGCGGGAATCCGCCGCGCTCCCTGGGCCTTCTGCCGGATGGCGGGACGGCCCGCATGCCGCTTGCGCCCGCGCTGGCATCCCGCCTGGCCGGCGGCGCGACCCTTGCCATCTCCGACGAACCTGTCGGCGGTTCGCCCACCGGCGCGCCTACCGGCGCCGTGCTGGCCCTGGGCGAATTGCGCGGCATCTGATCTTTTTTTCGTCTTCGCTGAAACTTCTTCTTCCGGCGTCCCGTGACTGTGCAGGACCTCGCAAGGACGAGCGTCGCCAACGATCACCTTCAGTGGGAGAAGAGACATGAAGACCAAGTCCATCGCAATCGCCCTGGCCGGAACCGTCGCGCTTGCAACCGCAGCCTGGGCGGCGAACCCGATGGTCGGCGGTGCGCCGATGTACGAGAACAAGAACATCGTCGAGAATGCCGTCAACTCCAAGGACCACACCACGCTCGTGGCCGCGGTGAAGGCGGCCGGCCTCGTGGACACGCTGCAGGGCGACGGGCCCTTCACCGTCTTCGCGCCCACCAATGCCGCCTTCGACAAGTTGCCTGACGGCACCGTGGAAACCCTGCTCAAACCGGAGAACAAGGACCGGCTGGCGACGATTCTGACCTGTCACGTGGTGGCTGCCAATGCCATGTCCGATGCCATCGAAAAGATGGTGGCCGACGATGGCGGCATGCATCCGGTCAAGACCGTCGGCGGTTGCGAGTTCACCGCCATGGAGAAGGACGGAAAGATCATGATCAAGGACGGGCAGGGCAATGTCGCCACCGTGACGACTGCCGATGTGAAGCAGTCCAATGGCGTGATCCACGTCATCGACACCGTGCTCCTGCCAGCCTCGTAAGCGGCTGGCATGTGACGGGCGGCACTGTTTGCGCCCATCCCCGAAGTGCCGCCCGATCACGAACTTTTGCCCGCCCCGTGACCGTTCTTCGCATCCGATTGATTGGTCATGGACGGGCAAGAGCCTTACATTATCGGTAAACCACGTTCGTACCGGGAGATTCGACAATGACGAACCGCCGCAAACTTCTGACCGGTGCAGCCGCCATCGCGGCCCTTGGCGGCGCGGCTCTTCTTGGCCGTCGTGACAACGCTGTCGCGGGCGAGAAATTCGAGATAACCCTTACCGAAGCCGAATGGCGCGAGCGCCTGACGGAAGAGGAATATGCCGTGCTTCGCGAGGAAGCCACCGAGCGCGCCTTCACCTCCGACCTGCTCGGCGAGAAGCGCAAGGGCACCTACACCTGTGCCGGCTGCGACCTGCCGCTGTTCTCCTCGGAAACCAAGTTTGACAGCAAGACCGGCTGGCCGAGCTTCTGGGAACCGCTGGAAAACGCCATCGGCACGAAGACAGACTACAAGCTTTTCCTGCCGCGAACCGAGGTTCACTGCCGCCGCTGCGGCGGCCACCAGGGCCACGTCTTTGAAGACGGTCCCCAGCCGACGGGCCTGCGTTACTGCATCAACGGAATCGCGCTCGATTTCGTGCCGGACGACAAGGCGGCCTGATCGCGGTCAGGCGGCGCCCGGAACCATGGGCGCGCGCCGGCCAAGCCAGCCGCTCGCCTTTTCCAGTTGCGCGGCCAGCGCGAACAAGGTTTCCTCGCCGCCGATGCGTCCCGCTGCCTGGATGCCGAGCGGCAGCCCGTCATCCGTCATGTGCACGGGCAGGGCAATCGACGGCTGGCCGGTCACGTTCTGTATGGCCGGCCAATGCGTGAACCAAAGGCTCTTGTCGATCATCTGGTCCAGAAAGGGACGAAACTTGAGAAGCGAGGTCAGGCGCAGCCGGTCGAGCATGGCTTCCGTCACCGCGTCGGCGCCGGCAGGATCCATCGCCCCGCAGGCCAGTGGCGGATGGGCGATGACCGGCATCAGGACCGCGTCGAACGGCTCTGTTCGGGTCAGCAGGTCCCGCGACGCCGCCTGAAGGCGTTGCAGCGCTTCCTCCACCGCCGCCGCCTTCTGGACTTCCCCGAAGCGTGCCAGGATTCTCGTGACGCGCTCCAGGTCGCGGTGGACGGGACGACCCAGCCTTGCGGCCTCCATCCGGATGATGCCGGCGTGGGCGCTGGAGACGCAACGGGCGAAATCGGCAATGAAATCGCGATTGACCATCGGCAGGTCGATCTCCTCCACCGCGTGGCCCAGGTCGCGTGCCAGGGTCACGGCGGTGTCCAGTGCCTTCATGGTCTCTTGCGAAATTTCAAGGCCGAGCGGCGATTGCCTGTAGACAGCCAGTTTGAACGGTTTGTGCGCAGCCGAACAGGCAGCGAGAAAGGAGGTCGCCGGCGGCGGCGCCCGGTAGGGCGAACTGGCATCGTGGGCCGACGACAGGTCAAGCAAGGCCGCGCTGTCGCGCACGGAACGCGTCAGCGCGTGTTGCACGGTGAAACCGTGCCAGCTTTCCGAGGCATCCGGCGTGAGCGGCACACGCCCGCGTGAGGGCTTCATGCCAACAAGCCCGGTGCAGGCCGCCGGCACGCGGATCGAGCCGCCCCCGTCGGAAGCATGGGCAACCGGCACCGCGCCAGCCGCGACGAGTGCCGCCGATCCGCCCGATGACCCGCCGGTCACGTGGTTGGTGTTCCATGGATTGCGGGTAATGCCGAAACGCCTTGTTTCGGTCACGAGACGCAGGCCGTATTCCGGAGTGGTCGCCGTCACGAAGGGAACGAGCCCGGCTTTGCGGTAATGCGCGATGACGGTTGCATCCCGGTCCGCGACACGCGGTTCGATGGCGCTGCCGGCATGGACAGGCACGCCCTCTATGCTCACGGCCAGATCCTTGATCGCCATCGGCACGCCGGCAAACGGTGCGCTGCGCTCCACCGTGGCCGCATCCCTTCGCGCCCTGTCGTAGAAACGTTCCACCACGGCGTTGATTCCGGGGTTGACCGCCTCCACCCGTTCGATCGCCAGGTCGAGCAGTTCGGCAGGTGTGACCTCGCCCTTCTGAACAAGCTCCGCGAGCGCCGTTGCATCGAGGCGCGGATACTCTTCCGAAATTGTCATCCTGCTTCCCTCCCGTGTAGCGACATTAGGGAAGCGCCGTGATTTTCGCCAGCATGAAAACCGGCCGCCAATCCGCTGCAAGGCGGATGGCGGCCGGTCGTTGCGCGCGTCGAAACGGGGTTCAGTCCTCCGCGCGCTTGCGCCCCGTGATCATGGCGCGCACGAGGTTCTCGCCATGCTCGACCGAGGCCAGGATCACGCCCGCCACATGAAGGACGACCAGGCCGGTCGTGATCCAGACTGCTGCTTCGTGAACCTCCTCGACCCATTCGACGCCCCAGAAGGCATCGGTCGTCATCGCGTATCCGGATGCGCAGATGGCCGCGATCATCGCCAGGAGGACAAAAACCATCGCGCCGCCCGCCGGATTGTGCCCGAGATGGCGCGGCGCGTTCAGGCTCACGCTCTGCCGCAGGAAGGCAAGCACCTTTGCCGGGCCATGGACGAAACTTGAAAACCGGGCATGGCGGGTGCCGACAAAGCCCCAAACGATCCGTGCCGCGACAAGACCGGCGATTGCGTAGCCGATCCGTTCATGAAGTTTCTCGAACTCGTCTCCGGTGATCCACGCGGCGGCGAAACCCGCCACCAGCGTCCAGTGAAAGATGCGCACGAAGGGGTCCCAGACCTTGACGGTTCTTGTGCGGGAGGGCCGCTGGCTGTTCATTGTGTCGGTAGTCAGGGTGGAGGTCATGGTTCTCGCCCGTCAGGCCGCGAATCGGGGGGCGGGCAGCGCGGATCGCGGCGGAAATCCGCGCTGCCCTCGCGGTCAGTCGTCCTGCTTGACGCGGACGACATCGCCGCTGACCGGATGGAAATACACCTCGACGCGACGGCCCTGCTTGTCCATCGCATAGGCTTCGTAGCAGCCGTCATCGACCTTCACGGAGCGCACGTCATAGCCCATCCCGGCTGCCTTGGCCTTGACGGCGTCCTCGCTCATCCACTGGCTGACGGGCGCGTTGCCGCACCGGTTGTCGTCGTCGGAGGCAAGCGCCGGCTGGATGGCGGCGGCCGTGGCGGAAAGGGCGAGAGCGGTGAGGAGAATGCGCATGGGACAATTCCTTTCTTGTGTTTGACTTGCACCGTTGTTGCGGTGATGCCTTTTTCGCAGGATCCCCGTGACAGGGCGCTGATCGGGGCGTTCAGCGATTTGTCATTCGCCTGGTTGCAAGAAGGACGCATGCGCGCGTTTCGAACTCTCCTGACCGGCTTGCTCTGCGCCCTCCTTGCGGCGGCGCCGGCGCTCGCCGACAGGAAAGGCGGCCGGCCGGACGATGACGACCGCGCCGCACGCCATGAGCGCGCGGCGGAGCGGCGGCAGGAAGGTGAACTCCTGCCGCTGGCCGACATACTCAAGATCCTTCGCGCCCGCTTCCCCGGAAAGGTCCTCGAGATCGAATTCGAGGATGACAACCCGCCCGTCTATGAATTCTATGTGCTGGAGCCCTCCGGCCGTGTCATCGAGGTCGAATTCGATGCCCGGACGGGCCGGTTTCTGGGCCAGGAAACGGATGACGACTGAGATGCGGATCCTGCTGGTTGAGGATGACCCGAAGATCGCGGGCGCGGTGAAGACGGTGCTCGACGCCCAGGGCTACCTGGTCGAGATCGAACGGGATGGCGAGGAGGCCTGGTTCCTCGGCGATACCGAGGACTACGCGGCCGTCATTCTCGACCTCGGCCTGCCCACCATGGACGGCCTTTCGGTCCTCAAGCGCTGGCGCGCCGGTGGCCGGACCATGCCCGTTCTGGTCCTGACGGCGCGTGGAAGCTGGACCGACCGTGTCGAGGGCATCGACGCGGGGGCCGACGATTACCTGCCCAAGCCCTTCGAGATGGAGGAACTGTCCGCGCGCCTGCGCGCGATCCTGCGCCGGTCCGCCGGGCAGGCGCATCCGGTGATCGCCGCGGGAGACGTCATCCTCGACACCCGCCAGATGCGCGTCACGAAGGCCGGTGTGCCCGTGGCGCTGACCCCGCAGGAATACCGGCTCGTCTCCTACCTGATGCATCATGCCGGCCGCGTGGTCGGCCAGCAGGAGCTCGCCGAGCATCTGCAGGCAGAGCATTACGAGCGGGAATCCAATGCCGTCGAGGTGCTTGTCGGCCGTGTCCGCCGCAAGCTCGGGCCCGGCCTTATCGAAACGCGGCGCGGATTCGGATACATCGTGGACGGCGCATGAAGGCGTCGCGCTCGATCCGGCTGAGGCTGTTCGCGCTGGCCGTTGCGGGGATCGTGGCGGCGCTGGCCCTGGCAGGTCTCGGCCTCTCGGCCCTGTTCACCCGCCATGTCGAACGCGGCCATGCACAGGAACTCGATGCGGTCATCGCCGACATCGCGGGAAATCTGACGAACGAGGCGGCAGGCCGTCTCGTACTGCGTCAGGAACCACCGGACCCGCGTTTCGCCGACATCTTCTCCGGTCTTTACTGGCAGGTCAGCAGCGCCGATGGCGCTACGCTGTTGCGCTCGCCCTCCCTGTGGGACAGCAGCCTTGCCTTGCCGGACGACAGGCTCGTTCAGGGGGAAACGCACCAGCATTCCATCGTCGGCCCCGATGGTGGCGACCTGATGCTGCGCGAGGCGCTCTACCGTATCGAAAGCGGCGAGGGACAGGCGCGGCTCCTGCGCATTTCGGCGGCCATCGACCGAGCGGGCGCTATGGCGCTTACCGCCGGCTTCAACCGCGATCTCCTGCCCGCACTGGGTCTTCTTGCCCTGGTTCTGCTCGCCGGTGCCTGGGCCCAGGTCAGCGCCGGGCTGAAGCCGCTCGGCGCCATGCGCACCGCCGTGCAAAGCATCCGTCAGGGCCGGTCGAGGCGTCTGGAGGCCGAAGTGCCGCTGGAGGTCTCGCCACTCGTCGAGGAATTGAACGGCCTACTGGAACGCCAGGAAGAAGACATGCGCCGTGCACGCGACCGCGCGGCCGATCTCGCCCATGGCCTCAAGACGCCGCTGACGGCGCTTGCCGCCGACATCGCGTCCCTGCGTGCGGCGGGGCAGGCGGAGATCGCCGCCTCTGTCGAGGATGTCGCCCAACGCATGCAGCGCACCGTCGAGCGGGAACTGGCGCGCTCGCGGCTGCGCAACAGGCCGGGCATGGCGCGTCCGATTGCCGTCATTCCGGTAGCGGCTGCCATCATGCGCATCCTGGCGCGCACGCCCCATGGCGAGGCCGTGGATTTCCGGCTGGAGGGCGATGAAGGACTGGCAGCGGCCATAGAGGCCGATGACCTGAACGACATTCTGGGAAACCTGCTGGAAAACGCTGCCCGCCATGCGCGCACAAGGGTCGGCCTGTCGGTGGCCCCGGACGGCGGTCAGGTCGTTCTGACCATTAGCGACGACGGGCCGGGCGTCCCCGCCGGAGAGCAGCGGCGTCTCGCCGCGCGCGGCATGCGTGACGATGAGCGCGGCGGCTCCGCCGGGCTGGGGCTGGCCATTGTCACCGACATCCTGTCGGCCTACGGAACCCGTCCGCGCTTCGCAAACCTGGAGCAGGGCGGTTTCGAGGTTGCCGTCCGTCTTCCTGCAGCCCCGCGAGAGGCTGTCAGCCGGCCGTCGCGGTAACGATGGCCTGGCGAAGGTCGTCGAGGCCGCGGTTCTTTTCCGAGGAGGTGGCAAGAACCACCGGAAAGGCGGCGGGCCGCTTCGATATCCGCGACAGCGTGTCGGTCATCAGGTGCGGCACGGCCTTCTCGCCGATCTTGTCGGTCTTGGTCAGCACGATCTGGTAGGAAACGGCCGCCTTGTCGAGCAGGTCCAGCACCTCGTCATCGATCTTCTTGATGCCGTGGCGCGCGTCGATCAGCACATAGACGCGCTTCAGCGTCACCCGTCCGCGCAGATAGTCGAAAACCAGCTTTGTCCAGCGGTCCACCATGTCCTTGGGCGCCTGGGCGAAGCCGTAGCCGGGCATGTCGACCAGGGCCAGCGGCGGCAGGTCGTCCTTGGCCCCGGAAAAGCCGTCGGGCACGAAATAGTTCAGTTCCTGGGTGCGCCCGGGCGTGTTGGAGGTGCGCGCCAGCCCCTTTTGCCCGATCAGCGCATTGATGAGCGAGGACTTCCCGACATTCGACCGGCCCGCGAAGGCGATCTCGGGCGGGCCTTCCGGTGGCAGGAACTTCATGGCCGGCACACCCCGGATGAAAACCCAGGGCCGGGCGAAAAGGGTGCGGGTTTCGTCGGATATCGCGTCGGTCATGGCTTTCGCATCGGTGTTTGTTGGCGGGAAGTCAAGCGCGAACCGGCCATGGAGCATGTCCGGTGGACCTGGTCGAGGCCCTCAGCGAGGGCGAAGCATCCCACCTTCGAGCGCGTAGACGATGCCGTCGCGCGCTTCCGCCACCAGCGAAAACGGCGTCACCTGCGCGCTTTCGTCATAGACGTGCACCCGCTCGTCCACGATCATCAGCGTGATGTTGTCCCGGCTGGCCGTGGCAAGGTTCTCCCGCTGGCGCCGGGTGCTGGTGATGTTGGTCACCATGTCGTCGAGCGTGAACTGCGCGTCCAGCACATGGGCCAGGACCAGCTTGCGCAGGCGGGACTGGTAGGCCTCGCCTTCCGCCCCCGCCATGAAGGCCTCGAAGGCCGGACCGAGAACGGCATCGGTGGGCACGAAGACGGTCATGGGCCCGCCCTCGGTGAAGATGTCCGGGGGGCCGGCCATGTCGACAAGCGTGCTGAACAGCGAGAAGCGCGGGTCCCCGGCGAGGATGTCGAGGACGGATTTCTCCGGTTCGCCCTTACTGGCCGTGGTGGCTTCGGAGAAGTCCCTGGCATCCGGAACCGGTCCGGATTCCTCGATGCTGCCGGCTTCCGGCTGAGCATCGCTCCCCAGGGTGACGATACTGCCCGCGCCATGCGCCACGCCTGGCGCGAACCCCGTGTGCAGGGCAAGGACAAGCAGGGCGAGTGACAGGCGATGCGCCACGGCGGTAGCTCCCTCGTGCTGGCGGATGCGGAACACGATTATGGTATTGCAAAGGTAAACAACTGACCAAGGACGGCGCGACCCGGCCGCTGGCTCACGAAGCGCCGCCGGCGGGTGGCGCAGCCTTCCGCAGCCGGTCGATGTCGGCTCCGCGAATGGCGTCGAGATGTGCGGTGATCCGCGCCGCGTCCCAGTTCCACCATGCAATCGACAGGAGCGCGGCAACGGTGTCGGCATCGAAACGCTGCCGGACGGTCCGTGCCGGATTGCCGCCCGCAATCGTGTAGGGCGCCACGTCCGACGTCACCACGGAGCCGGTCGCGACGATTGCGCCGTCGCCGATGGTCACGCCCGGCATGATCAGGCTGTCCATGCCGATCCAGACATCGTTGCCGACCACGGTGTCGCCTTTCGACTGTTCCAGCCAGGTACCCGTGTCGAAGCCTTGTTCCCAGCCATTGCCGAAGATGTTGAACGGGAACGTGGAAAAGCCGCCCAAGGCGTGGTTCGCGCCGTTCATGATGAAGCGGACGCCGCTGGCGATGGCGGTGAAGCGGCCGATGATCAGGCGGTCGCCGAGAAAGTCGTAATGGTGCAGGACGTTGCGCTCCTCGAAGCGCTCCGCCCCGTCCGGATCGTCGAAATAGGTATAGTCGCCGACGACGATGTTGGGCCGGGTGATGACGTTCTTCAGGAAGACGGTGCGGGGGAAACCGGCGAGCGGATACAGGGTATCGGGGGAAGGGCCGTGCATGGCTGAACTCCTTGGCGTGCTTGAGGTGCCTGTGCGGATGTGTCGGTCCGTCGGCGCGTCCACGGCGCAGGCGGCCGGAGTTCAGTTGACCATCGTCGCGCACTCCTGATTTTGGCGTTCTGCATGTTCTAGCCGCGACGGGGCCGGAAAGCAAAACGGCCGGGGATCACCCGGCCGTTCGTTGTCTGGCGCCGCTTCCGCTATTCGGCCGGCTTCTTCTTCGTGAACACCCCTTTCAGGTTGTCCCACAATTCGATCTTGGCCCCCTGGCGCTTCATGATCACAGCCTGCTGAAGAATGGAAAGCGTGTTGTTCCAGGCCCAGTAGATGATGAGGCCGGCCGGGAAGGCGGCCATCATGAAGGTGAAGACCACCGGCATCCAGGTGAAGATCATCGCCTGGGTCGGGTCCGGCGGCGTCGGGTTCATGCGCATCTGCAGGAACATTGTGACACCCATGATGAGGGGCCAGACACCGATCATCAGGAAGGACGGCACGTCGTATGGCAGCAGGCCGAAAAGGTTGAAGATCGATGTCGGATCGGGCGCCGCCAGATCGTGAATCCAGCCATAGAAGGGGGCATGGCGCATCTCGATGGTGACGTAGAGCACCTTGTAGAGCGCGAAGAAAACCGGGATCTGCAGCAGGATCGGCCAGCACCCGGCGATCGGGTTGATCTTCTCGCGCTTGTAGAGCTCCATCATCTCCTGCTGCTGGCGCATCTTGTCGTCCGCGTACTTGTCGCGGATTTCCATCATTTTCGGCTGCACCGTCTTCATCTTGGCCATGGAGACGTAGGACTTGTTGGCCAGCGGGAAGAAGACTGCCTTGACGACAACGGTGGTGGCCAGGATGGCGAGGCCGAAATTGCCGAGCAGCTTGTAGAGATGGTCGATCAGCCAGAACATCGGCTTGGTGATGAAATAGAACCATCCCCAGTCGATCATCAGGTCGAACTCGCGGATCTGGTACTCTTCCATGTAGGCGTTGATCTCGTTGACTTCCTTGGCGCCGGCGAAGATCTGCGTCTTCAGGCTGGCGGAGGCGCCGTCGGCCACCTCCACGGGGTCGGTCAGATAATCGGCCTGGTAGCGCGTCCGGCCATCGTCGAAATAGGCGAAACGCGGCTGGAAGGTCACCCCCGACTGCGGGATCAGCGTCACCGCCCAGTACTTGTCGGTCATGCCGAGCCAGCCGTTCGTCGACTTGCCAGGGACCACGCGCTTGTCTTCCTCGATCTGCGAATAGTCGATTTCCTGAAGGCCTTCCTCGCCGGTCACGCCGATCAGGCCCTCGTGCAGCACGTAGACTGCCTGCGTCGCCGGTTTGTTGAAGCGTGTCACGCGGCCGTAGGCCGGCAGCGAGACGGGCGCGCCGGTGGCATTGGTGATCGTGTCCTCGACGGTGAACATGTAGTGTTCGTCGACCGCGAAGCTGCGCCGGAAGGTCAGGCCCTTCTCGTTGGTGAAGGTGAGTGTCACCGGGTTGCCTGGCGAAAGGACAGGTTCGCCTTCCACGGACCAGACCGTGTCAGGGCCGGGCACCGCGCCGGTCGCCTCGCTGCCCGCATAGCCGAGTTCGGCGAAATAGCCGAGTTCGGCGGACGAGGGATGAAGGAGCTGGATCTTGTCGGAATCGGGCTCCACCGTCACGCGGTAGTCCTTCAGGATCAGTTGGTCGAGCCGTGCGCCGACCGTGTTGATCGAGCCCGAGAGCGAGGGCGTTTCGATCGCCACGCGCACCGCCTCGGGCGCCTGCGCCGGCGCGGAGGCGCCGGGCACGCTGCCCTGGGAGCCGGCTTGCGGCAGTCCGGCGCCATCATCGGCGCCGGTCTGGCCGGCGCCCGGCGTCTGTGCCGCCTGCCGGCTGGCCTGTTCTTCTGCCTGGATGCGTGCCGTCTCGCGCTGGGCCTCGATGCGCGGGTTCATGTAGAACACCTGCCACAAGGTCAGGATGACCACCGAAAGGGCGATCGTCAGGAAGAAGTTGCGATTATTTTCCATGGAAACGTTGTCCGCCTATTCGCCGCGCGAGTTCGTCGCTCAGGTCCGTGAAAGGGGCACTCAGGCAATCCCTGCGCCCGACGATCACATAGTCATGTCCCGGCTGCATTGCCATGCGGCCCTTCAGCCGCAAGGCTTCCTTCAGACGCCGCCGGATGCGGTTGCGTTCCACCGCATTGCCCTGCTTCGTCGTCACCGTGAAGCCGGCGCGCGGAAGCCCGCCGTCGCCACGGTCGGCCACCTCAAGCAGGAAAAACCGCCCGCGTCGCTTCTCGCCACGGCGGACGGCCAGGAATTCGGCCCGTTTGGTCAGTCGCCCGGGCCTCGGATGGTCTTGCCGGTCAGTCACCGGCCGGCCCCCGGCGCCCGGTCAGGCGCTGAGGCGCGCGCGGCCGCGGGCGCGGCGGGCGGCAATGACCTTGCGGCCGCCCTTGGTGGCCATGCGGGCGCGGAAGCCGTGGCGGCGCTTGCGGACGAGCTTGGAGGGTTGATAGGTGCGCTTCATTTGTTTCGATACCGCGGAGTGCGGCCCTTCTTGGTTCTGAACGGGTTCAGGAGCGATTGGACCGGGATCTGGCAGGACGCGGCGGGCCGCACCCGGCCATGTGAACCCGGACTTGGCGCGGCTTATAGGAACAAGCAGCGGCAATTGTCAATTGCGCGCGGCCGTTCCGGCGCCGCCAAACCGTGTCACCGGCCGGTCACGTCGTGGTGAAAACACCGGTCAGACGCGTCAATTGCCGGTGAGAACAGGCGTCATGTGGTTGCAACGCCGTGCCGGGGCGGTCATCTGCTGTGGTACACGCCGCTGTCAGGAGGCGCAAACCCCGTTAACGCAAGTTGGTGTAGACATGAGTGAGGCAGACGTGATCGAGGATGGGAGCGGCATGGCGAAAGCGGCATCTGGCAAGCCGGGCGCTTTTCGGAGGTTCGGGCCGATCGCCGTGATCGCGGCCGGCCTGGCCTTCGGTTACCTGATGGGCTGGCACCAGTATTTCTCGCTCGCCTTCCTGGCGGAGCAGCGCGAGGCACTGACCGCCTACGTCTCCGCCAATTATGTCCCGGCACTGGCCGGTTTCGTTGTCCTCTACACGCTCGCCGTCGCCTTCTCCTTTCCGGCCGCCTCCGTGCTCACGATCTTCGGCGGCTTCCTGTTCGGCTGGTGGGTGGCGGGGATCGCCGTGGCCTTTGGCGCCACGGCCGGCGCCTCCATCCTGTTCCTGGCCGCCCGCAGCGCTTTCGGCGATTTCCTGCGCGAAAAGGTGGGCGGTCTGGCCGCCCGGCTGGCCGACGGTTTCCGCGAGGACGCCTTCAGCTATCTTCTCGTGCTGCGCCTGGCGCCCTTCTTTCCCTTTTTCGTGATCAACATCGCACCCGCCCTGTTCGGCGTGAAGCTGCGCACCTATGTCGCGGCGACGTTCATCGGTATCCTGCCCGGCTGCTTCGCCTATGCCTGGCTGGGGCAGGGGATCGGCTCCGTGCTCGATGCGGCCGAAAGGGAAGGCGGTGCGGTTTCGCTGAAAGACCTCGTGACACCGGAAATCACCATCGCCTTCATTGCGCTGGCGGTTGTTGCGATCATACCGACCATCATTCGCAAGTGGCGCGGCGGCCGCGCGCGCATGCGCCGCGACTGAGCGGCACACGGAGGGACATGTCATGGGTGAAGTGCTGACCCCGGATATCTGCGTCATCGGCGGCGGTTCCGGCGGACTGACCGTCGCGGCCGCCGCGGCGGCGTTCGGCGTCGAGGTCGTGCTTGTCGAGAAAGGCAGGATGGGCGGCGACTGCCTCAATTACGGCTGCGTGCCGTCGAAGGCGCTGCTCGCCGCTGCCAAGCAGGCGGAGGCCATGCGCCACGCCTCGCGCTTCGGCATGGCCGATGTCGAACCGCAGGTCAATTTCGGCCAGGTCAACCGCCATGTGCAGGGCGTGATCGAGGCGATCGCGCCCAATGACAGCGTCGAGCGCTTCACCGCGCTGGGCGTCCGGGTCGTTCAGGCCCATGGCCGTTTCACCGACAAGCGGACCGTGGTGGCCGGGGACGTGGAAATCCGCGCCCGCCGTTTCGTCATCGCCACCGGGTCCTCGCCGCTCGTGCCGCCGATCCCCGGTCTTGATTCGGTCGACTATCTCACCAACGAAACCCTGTTCGAGCAGACCCGCAAGCCCGGTCATCTCGTCATCATCGGCGGCGGCCCCATCGGCATGGAAATGGCGCAGGCCCACCGCCGGCTCGGCTCTGACGTGACCGTGCTGGAGGCTGCCCGGGCGCTCGGCAAGGACGATCCCGAACTGGCTGCCGTGGTGCTGCGCCGGTTGTCCGCCGAGGGCGTGGACATCCGCGAAAAGACGAAGGTGACGCTGGTGGAAGCGCGCGGCAAGGCCGGCGTCCGCGTCCATGTCGAGGCGCCGGACGGGCCGGCAGCGATCGACGGAACGCATCTGCTCGTAGCCGCCGGCAGGGCCGTCAACGTCGAGGGGCTTGACCTCGACAAGGCCGGCATCGCCCATGACCGCCGTGGCATCAAGGTCAGCGACAAGCTGCGAACCACCAACCGCCGTGTCTATGCCATCGGCGATGTCGCCGGCGGGCTGCAATTCACCCATGTGGCGGGCTATCACGGTGGCCTGGTGCTCCGTCCGCTCCTGTTCCGCCTGCCCGCGCGTGCCAATGACGGCATCATCCCATGGGTCACCTACACCGATCCGGAACTTGCCCATGTCGGTCTGACCGAGGATGCCGCGCGCGAGCGCCATGGCCGCATATCCGTCCTGCGCTGGCCGTATGCCGAGAACGACCGGGCCCAGGCCGAGCACAGGACCGAGGGGCTCATCAAGGTGGTGACCGGCCGCAAGGGACGCATTCTCGGCGCCACCATTGCCGGCGCCCATGCCGGCGAGATGATCAACCTTTGGGCGCTGGCCCTGTCGAAGGGAATGACCGTTCGCGACATCGCCGGATACGTGCCGCCCTATCCGACCATGAGCGAAATTGGAAAACGGGCCGCGGTCTCCTATTATTCCGCTTCGACGCGCAATCCCTGGGTTCGCAGGCTGATCGGCTTTCTGCGAATGTTCGGGTGACGCGGGAACGCGGAGATGCCATGAGCGCAAGGGACACTGACGGGGATCTGTCCGCCGGGATCGCCGATCCCGTCGCCAGCGTGCCGCTCGGCCGCGGGCTGTCGGTCAAGCTCCTCGTGCTGACGGCCGTCTTCGTGCTGATCGCCGAAACGCTCATCTTTCCGCCTTCGGCCGCGAATTTCCGGCTGCGCTGGGCCGAGGACAAGCTCAACACGGCCGCCGTCGCCGGCCTGTTCCTGATGGGGGAGCATTCCGAGGAGACGGCCGAGGCCCTGCGCGAGGACATCATCGCCGCCACCGGCGCCTTGCAGATCGCGGTGCGCGAGGATGGCATGTCGCGCATGCTCGTCTCTGCCGGCCATCTTCCCATGGTCGACGAGCACATCGACGTTTCCGCCCCCATCGATCCGCTCGGCTCCATCATGGCCGCGTTCTCGACGCTGGTCTCCGGCGGCGACCGCATGTTGCGCATCCATGGCCGGGTCGGCGCCACGGCACAGGACTTCGAGATCGTGCTGCCGGATGCCGGACTGCGCGACGAACTGCTGGTCTACACGCGCAACATCGTGCTCTTGTCCCTGTTCATCTCCGTCCTGACGGCCGTCCTCGTCTTCGCGGTGATCAACCGCGTCATGATCCGGCCTGTCCGCTCGATGACGCGCTCGATGCTGGCTTTCGCAGCCGAGCCGGACAATCCGGCCCGCATCATCCACCCGGAGAACCGGCGCGACGAACTGGGTATTGCCACGCGTGAACTCGCTGCCATGCAGGCGGAACTGCAGAAGACGCTGGGCGAGCGCAAGCGCCTGGCCGATCTCGGCCTCGCCGTCTCCAAGATCAATCACGACATGCGCAATATCCTGGGCGCCGCCCAGCTCATGTCCGACCGGCTGACCACCGCCACCGATCCCAAGATCCAGGCCTTCGCGCCGCGTCTCGTGCGCACGCTCGACCGTGCCGTCACCTATTCGCAGTCGGTGCTGGAATATGGCCGTGCGCAGGAAGCGCCCCCGGTCCGGCGCAAGGTCCTGCTGCGCCAGCTGGTCGACGACGTTCACGCCATCCTGCCTGTCGATGGCGGGGCAGCCATCCGTTTCGAGAACGGGGTTGACGAGGCGCTCGAGGTCGATTGCGACGCAGAGCAGATGTTCCGCGTCCTGTCCAATCTTTGCCGCAATGCGGTGCAGGCGCTCCATGGCGATGCCGACGCGGCCATCGTCAAGCGGCTCAGCGTCACGGCCCGGCGCGAAGGGGCGGTTGCCGTCATCCGCATCGTCGACACCGGACCGGGCCTGCCGAAGAAGGCCCGCGACAACCTGTTCGCCGCCTTCAAGGGATCTGCGCGCAGCGGCGGCACGGGCCTTGGCCTTGCCATTGCGCTTGAACTGGTGCGTGCCCATGGCGGCACGCTGGAACTGGTGGAAAGCCGCGGCGGGCACACCGAGTTCGCCATTTCCATACCCGATCAGCCCGTCGACCTGGAGAGTATGCGCGGCCGGCACCGCCGCCAGGCAGGCTGACGAGCGGCACTGGGCCGGTTTGGCAATTTTGTCATCCGGGGTGCTTGCAATTGTCCGCAACACTCGTTAGGAACCTGCCCACGGCGGTCGGCACAGACCGGTTCCGCCGTTTGCCGGTTTGGCAACAGCGCACCCGTAGCTCAGCTGGATAGAGCACCAGACTACGAATCTGGGGGTCAGAGGTTCGAATCCTTTCGGGTGCGCCATTTTTTCCCGCGTCCAGCTTTGATTTTCGCCGGGAATGCCGGCTCCTTCTCCGTGACGTGAACGAGGGAAACCCGCGCAGGATCGAACCGCCCCAATCGCGGCATTTGCGGGCGATGTCGAAACCGTAGCCCACGAATGCCCGGTTGCGTTCGTAAAGCGCGATCTCCGCTTCTTCCGCCTCGACAATGGACTTGGCCGCTGGCGCAGGCCGTCCTTGTGCGGGTCCACGAGCAGTTGCGGTTCGTCCACGGATATCCCTCGCTCCCGTGCCGCGGCCGCGCGCCCGTGGCGGGCGGATCACAGTTCGGTATGCATCCTGTAGCCCGGCGCGAAGGTCAACCGCACCGACGTGATGATCTGCCCGCCGGTCCACGTGCTCCGGTCGATGATGAACAGGCCTTCGCCCTCGCCGCAATCCAGCACGCGGGCGTCTTCCGGCCCGGATGTCTTGGCCGAGAAGGTGATGTCGCCGCCTTCGAAGGGGATATTGGCGACAAGCCACTCGTTCGCGCTGTTGGTCTCGAAATCGACGTCGAGGGCATCGGGAACCGCCTTCGGATTGATCCAGCGGTTCTCGAACACGTAGGGTCGGCCGTTCGCCATGTGCAGCGCCTTGACGTGGAGAAGCCTGTCACCCTGGCGCGTCTGCATCCGTCCCATGACGTCGATGGGCGGTTCGCGCAGCGACCGGGAGATCAGCGAGTAGCGGTAGGAAAAGCCCTTGGCCTCGATATCGCGGCGGATGACCGGGATGTCGAGGGTGGCCTTGCGCACCGGATGCAGGGCCACCCGCGTTCCCGCCTTGCGCTTGCGGTCAAGCAGGCCCATCTCGGCCAGGTTCCTGAGCGCCCGGTTGACCGTGGCGCGCGCGCAGCCGAATTCTAGCGATAACTCCGCTTCATTGGGAATCGTGTCGCCGGGCTTCCATTGCCGGCTGTGGATCCGGCGCAGCACTTCGTCCTGGACCGATTGCCAGCCGCTGATCCCGCTACCCGTCAAATCATGTCCCCCAGTTCCAGCACCGCCTTCCTGTAGGCGGCGATGATCGTGTCGCGGGCATGGTGGCGTCCTTCGGAAACGAGGTGCCGGCCGGCAGACCAGACATCCGATATCATCCGGTCGTCGCCCGCGAAGACGAAACTGTCGATCAGGCTATCGCCGCTGCGCCCCTGAAGGTCAATTGCACCGGCGTCGAGCGCAACCATGTCGGCTAGTTTTCCGACCGACAAGCTGCCGGCATTCCGGCCCGAGGCTTTCGCGCCGCCTTCGCAAACGGCCTCGAAGAGGCGGCGGCCCGTCGAGAGGCCGGGCGCCGCCAATGCCGCCCGGGAGCGGTCGCGCAGGCGCTGGGAATAGTCGAGCGTGCGCAACTCCTCCGACAGGGCGATGCGGATGTTGGAATCCGAACCGATTGCGACCGACCCGCCTTCGCCAAACCAGCGCACGCCGTCGAAGATGCCGTCGCCGAGGTTCGATTCCGTGATCGGGCAAAGCCCGGCAATGGCGCCGCTATGCGCCAGGCCCGCCGTCTCATGCGCCTGCATCTGGGTGCAATGGATGAAGCAGCAGTCCGGCCCGGCGTCGAAATGGTCGAGCATCCATTCCACGGGACGCGCGCCGAGGACCGCGGCGACCTCGTCCACTTCGGCAACCTGTTCGGCAAGGTGCATGTGGAACGGATTGCCGGCGGCCAGCGCGTGGTGGCGCGCCAGGTCCTCGGCCGAGACGGCCCGCAGGCTGTGGGGTGCGACACCGGTCCTGCAATCGGAGGGCAGGCCGGCCACGATCCTGGACGACATCTCGTGCAGGCGGGTGAAACGGTCGAAGTCATTGCCGAAGCGCACCTGGCCGGCGCCAAGCGGACGCCTGTCGCAACCACCATACTGGTAGTGCACCGGCAGCAGCGTCAGGCCGATGCCGGTTTGCGCCGTGGCGGCGGCGATCCGTTCGGCCATCTCCGCCAGGTTGGCATAGGGAACGCCGCCCGGCTGGTGGTGCAGATAGTGGAACTCGACATTGGCGGCATAGCCTGCTTCCAGCATCTCCATCTGCACGAAGGCGGCAATGGCCTCGACATGGTCCGGCGTCAGCCGGTCCAGGAAGCGGAACATCAGTTGCCGCCAGGTCCAGAAGGAGTCGGAGGGATCGGGCCCCCGCTTCTCGGTCAGACCCGCCATGGCGCGCTGGAAGGCGTGGCTGTGCGCATTGGCCGGCGCCGGCAGCAGCACGCCGGCCCTGTGGTCTCCGGCACCGGCTTGCACGCCGGTTTCGACAGCGGCGATCGCGCCGTCTTGCCCGACACCGACCCGCACGTCCCTGGCCCATCCCGTTGGCAGCAATGCGTTTTCAGCCCAGATCCGGAACATTCAAATCACCTGTTGACAGCTCGTTATGTATATACATAATACCATTATAAGCGCACATTACAACGGTCTTTGCCATGCTTCTGACAAACGCCACGCTAGCCACGATGGACGCCGGTTACGGACTGGTGCGGGACGGGGCGGTTGCCGTCGAGGGCGAAAGGATCGCCTGGGCGGGAAGGGCCGGCGATCTCCCGGACGGTTTTCGCGGCCA
Organism: Zhengella sedimenti; assembly: GCF_046506625.1. NCBI lineage: Bacteria > Pseudomonadati > Pseudomonadota > Alphaproteobacteria > Hyphomicrobiales > Notoacmeibacteraceae > Zhengella > Zhengella sedimenti. The sequence continues at coordinate 105,175 of NZ_JBKFFP010000008.1, read as the reverse complement.
GCCGGAGACCGATCTGGAGGGCCGGCTTGTCACGCCGGGCCTGATCGACTGCCATACGCACATTGTCCATGGTGGAAACCGCGCCCGTGAATTCGAGATGCGGCTGGAAGGCGCGACCTATGAGGAGATCGCGCGGGCCGGGGGCGGCATCGTCTCCACCGTGGCGGCCACGCGCGCGGCAAGCGAGGCGGAACTGCTGGCGGACGCCCTGCCCAGGGTCGACGCCCTTCTGGCTGAGGGCGTGTGCGCCATCGAGGTGAAATCCGGATACGGCCTCGACGTCGAAACCGAGTTGAAGATGCTGCGCGCGGCGCGCGCCATCGAAAAGGCAAGGCCCGTGCGTGTTCGCACGTCGTTCCTTGGCGCCCATGCCGTCCCGCCGGAATACAAGGGACGCCCGGATGCCTATCTGGACGAGGTCTGCCTTCCGGCCCTGGACGCGGCGGCCGATGCCGGTCTTGCCGACGCCGTGGATGGTTTTTGCGAGGGCATCGCCTTCACGCCGGGCCAGATCGGCCGCGTTTTCGACAAGGCGCGCGAACGCGGACTGCCGGTCAAGCTGCATGCGGAGCAATTGTCGAACCTGGGCGGCGCACGCCTCGCCGCCCGGTATGGTGCCCTGTCGGCCGATCACCTCGAATATGCCGATGACGGCGATGCGGCGGCCATGGCGGCTGCGGGAAGCGTTGCCGTGATCCTGCCCGGCGCCTTCTACACGCTGCGCGAAACGCAGCTTCCCCCGGTCGCGGTGTTCCGGGAACACGGCGTCCCGATGGCCGTCGCCACCGATTGCAATCCGGGGTCCTCGCCGCTGGCCTCCCTGCTGATGGCCATGAACATGGCCTGCACCCTTTTCCGCATGACGCCGGAGGAGGCCCTGGCCGGTGTGACGCGGCATGCCGCCCGCGCCCTCGGGCTGGCCGATTGCGGAACGATCAACGCCGGCATGCGCGCCGACCTAGCGGTGTGGAACGTGGAGCATCCGGCAGAACTGTCCTACCGGATCGGCTTCAACCCGCTGCACATGCGTATCTTTGGAGGCGGGGCATGACCTTCGTTCTCGCACCGGGCGCCGTGGCGCTGGACCAACTGGAGGCGATCTGGCGCGGGCAACTGCCTGCGGCACTGGAAGCCGGCGCGCGCGACCGGGCGGCGGCAGCGGCAGGCCTAGTCGAACGGGCGGCTGGCGGAGAGGAGGCGATCTACGGGGTCAACACCGGATTCGGCAAGCTTGCCAGCATCCGCATCCGGCCGGAGGACACCGCGCGCCTTCAGCGCAACCTGATTCTCTCCCACTGCTGCGGCGTCGGCGAACCGCTCGACATCGCCACCACCCGTCTGATGATGGTCCTCAAGCTGATCTCCGTCGGGCGTGGCGCCTCCGGCTTGCGCCCGCAGACCATCGAACTGCTGGAAGCCATGCTGGCGCACGGCGTGGTGCCGGTCGTGCCCGACCAGGGGTCGGTCGGCGCGTCGGGCGATCTGGCGCCGCTGGCGCACATGACGGCCGCGATGATCGGGGAGGGGGAAGCCTTTCTGGACGGCGAACGGATGCCCGCCGCCCGCGCGCTTGAAAGGGCCGGGCTGACGCCAGTCGAACTGGGTCCGAAGGAAGGCCTCGGCCTGATCAACGGGACACAGTTTTCCACCGCCTGCGCCCTGGCGGGACTGTTCGATGCCATGCGCAACCTCGAAGCGGCCGTTGCAGCCTCCTGCCTGTCCACCGACGCGATCATGGGCTCGACCGCCCCGCTCCATCCCTCTATTCATGCCCTGCGCGGTCATCGCGGCCAGATCGACGTGGCGCGCGCCATGCGCACGATGCTGGAGGGGTCGCAGATCCGCGAAAGCCATCGCGATGACGATGCCCGCGTGCAGGACCCCTATTGCATCCGCTGCCAGCCCCAGGTGACCGGCGCGGCGCTGGACCTGCTGCGCTTTGCCGGAACGACGCTGGAAACCGAGGCCAATGCCGTCTCAGACAATCCGCTCGTGCTGGTCGATGACGGCATCATCGTCTCGGGCGGCAATTTCCATGCCGAGCCCGTCGCCTTTGCCGCCGACCAGATCGCCATTGCCATTGCCGAGATCGGCGCCATCGCCCAGCGCCGCGTCGCGCTGGTGGTCGATCCGGCGCTGTCGCACGACCTGCCACCCTTCCTCACCCCGGATCCGGGCCTGAATTCGGGCCTGATGATCGCGGAAGTCACGACCGCCGCGCTGATGAGCGAGAACAAGCATCTCGCCCACCCCTGTTCGATCGATTCCACGCCCACATCGGCGAACCAGGAAGACCATGTCTCCATGGCCGCGCATGGGGCCCGGCGGCTGGCGCGCATGAACCGTAATCTCAATGCGATTGTCGGCATCGAGTTGATGTGCGCGGCGCAGGGCGTCGAATTCCGCGCCCCGCTCGCAACGAGCCCCGTCATGGCCAAGCTCATGAAGACCATTCGGTCCGGGATCGAGCCTGTCGGCGAGGACCGCTACCTGGCCGGCGACATCGCCGCCGCAGCCCGCCTTGTCGCCGATGGCGGCATCGGCGCCTGTTGCGGTGTCCGCGACCTGCTGAATGGAGACGCCCGATGAACCCGGTCGAGATCACCCGCGGCGACGGCCCGGTCATCCTGGGCATGCCCCACACGGGAACCCATGTCCCGCCGGACATCTTCGCCCGCCTGACCCCGCTCGGCAGGACGCTGGGCGATACCGACTGGCACATCGACCGCCTCTATGACGGGCTCTTGCCCGGCGCGACGGTGGTCCGAGCGACATTCCATCGCTACGTCATCGACGCCAACCGCGATCCGTCCGGGGCGAGCCTCTATCCGGGGCAGAACACCACCGGCCTCGTTCCGCTGACCGATTTCGACGGCCGGCCCTTGTGGGAGAAAGAGCCGGACGAGGCGGAAATCGAGGCCCGGCGCGTCGCCTGGCACCAGCCCTACCACGAGGCGCTGGCCGCCGAGGTGGACCGGGTCCGGGCCATCCATGGTGTCGCCATCCTCTACGATTGCCATTCGATCCGCTCCGAAATTCCGTTCCTGTTCGAAGGCGTGCTGCCCGATTTCAACATCGGCACCAATGACGGAAAGACCTGCGCGCCCGAAGTCGAGGCCGCGACCGCAGCCGTCTGCATGGCGGCACCCGGCTATACGGCGGTCGTCAACGGCCGCTTCAAGGGCGGATGGACAACCCGCCATTACGGCCGCCCGGAAGAAGGCGTGCATGCCATCCAGATGGAACTGGCGCAGAAGACGCACCTTGCCGGCGAGAGCCTGCCCTTTGCCTATGACGAAGGCCGCGCGGACCGCCTGCGCAAGCCGCTGGCCGAAATCCTGAACCGACTCGAGAAACTCGCAGCCACCCTGGGAGGGCATTGATGAACAATCCGCGACACAACCAGCGCGACGTCTATCCGCCGACCGGCCCCGAGATCACCGCGAAAAGCTGGCTGACAGAGGCGCCCATGCGCATGCTGATGAACAACCTGCATCCCGATGTGGCGGAGAACCCGCACGAACTCGTCGTCTATGGCGGCATCGGCCGGGCCGCGCGCACCTGGGACGATTTCGACCGGATCGTCGCCAGCCTCAAATCGCTCGATGCCGACGAGACGCTGGTCGTCCAGTCCGGCAAGCCGGTGGCGATCGTGAAGACACATCCCGACGCGCCGCGTGTGCTGATCGCCAATTCCAACATCGTGCCCCATTGGGCCAACTGGGAGCACTTCAACGAACTGGATCGCAAGGGCCTGATGATGTACGGCCAGATGACGGCCGGTTCGTGGATCTATATCGGCACCCAGGGCATCGTTCAGGGCACCTACGAGACCTTTGCCGAGGCCGGGCGCCAGCACTATGGCGGCGACCTGAAGGGCAAATGGATCCTGACGGCGGGACTCGGCGGCATGGGCGGCGCGCAGCCTCTGGCCGCGGTTTTCGCCGGCGCCTGCTGCCTGGCGGTCGAATGCGACGAGACGCGCATCGATTTCCGCATCCGCACGAAATATCTCGACGAGAAGGCGCACACGCTGGACGAGGCGCTGGAGAAGATCGGGCGCTGGACCCGCGCCGGCGAAGCGAAATCGGTCGGCCTGCTCGGCAATGCCGCCGACATTTTCCCCGAACTCGTCTCAAGGATGAAGGCCGGCGGCCCGCGCCCCGATATCGTCACCGACCAGACCTCCGCCCATGATCCGCTGCATGGCTATCTGCCGCAAGGGTGGACGGTCGCCGAGTGGCGGGCAAAACAGGAAAGCGATCCGCAAGCCGTGGAGAAGGCGGCCCGCGCCTCCATGAAGACGCATGTCGCGGCGATGGTGGACTTCTGGAATGCGGGCGTGCCGACGCTCGATTACGGCAACAACATCCGCCAGGTGGCCAGGGAAGAGGGCCTGGAAAACGCCTTTGCCTTTCCCGGCTTCGTTCCCGCCTATATCCGGCCGCTCTTCTGCAAGGGGATCGGTCCGTTCCGCTGGTGCGCGCTGTCGGGCGATCCGGAGGATATCTACAAGACCGACGAGGCGATGAAGAAGCTCTTTCCGGAGAACGAGCATCTTCACCGCTGGCTGGACATGGCGCGCGAGCGCATCGCCTTCCAGGGCCTGCCGGCGCGCATCTGCTGGATCGGCCTTGGCGAGCGCCATCGGGCGGGCCTGATGTTCAACGAGATGGTGGCGTCGGGTGAATTGAAGGCGCCGGTCGTCATCGGCCGCGATCATCTCGATTCCGGGTCTGTCGCTTCGCCCAACCGCGAGACGGAAGCGATGAAGGACGGCTCCGATGCCGTCAGTGACTGGCCGCTGCTCAATGCACTGGTCAACACCGCTTCGGGCGCGACCTGGGTCTCGCTGCATCACGGCGGTGGCGTCGGCATGGGCTTTTCGCAGCATTCCGGCGTGGTTATCGTCGCCGACGGCACCGAGGCCGCGGCCCGGCGGCTGGAACGCGTGCTCTGGAACGACCCGGCATCGGGCGTCTGGCGCCATGCGGATGCAGGCTACGACATCGCGCTTGAATGCGCCCGCGAAAACGGGCTTCGTCTTCCCGGCATCCTGGGAAACTGAGGGACTGGACTTTCGAACACTTGGAGCAAGGAGGAATACCACGATGGAAAGACGTCAATTTCTGAAAGGAACCGCCGCCGGCGCACTCGCCGCAACGGCGCTCGCCACACCGGCCATCGCGCAGGACAAGCGCCAGTGGAAGATGGTCACGGCCTGGCCGAAGAACCTGCCGGGACCGGGTGTCGCCGCGCAGATGCTTGCCGACCGCATCACCACGCTGTCGGGCGGCCGTATCGAGGTCAAGCTCTACGCCGCCGGCGAGATCGTGCCGGGACCCGGCGTGTTCGATGCCGTCTCCGAGGGCACGGCCGAGCTTTATCACGCGGTTCCGGCCTATTGGGGATCCAAGTCGAAGGGCATCCTGCTGTTCGGTTCCCAGCCGTTCGGGCTGAGGGCGGACGAGCAGTTCGGCTGGATGCAGCATGGCGGCGGCCAGGCGCTCTATGACGAGATGTATGCGCGGTTCGGCGTCAAGCCGTTCCTCTGTGGCAATTCCGGGCCGCAATGGGCCGGCTGGTTCCGCAACGAGATCAACTCCGTCGATGACCTTAAGGGGCTGAAGTTCCGCACCACGGGGCTGGCCTCCGAAATGGCGACGAAGCTCGGCATGGCGGCACAGGCCATGGGTGGACCGCCCATGTTCCAGGCCCTCCAGACCGGCGCGCTGGATGCCGGCGAGTTCATCGGCCCGTGGACCGATTCCGCACTCGGCTTCTACCAGGTGGCCAAGAACTACTATTGGCCGGGCGTCGGCGAGCCCTCGTCGGCCGAGGAATGCGGGATCAACGCGAAGGTCTACGAGGAGCTGCCGGATGACCTGAAGCAGGCCGTTTCGCTTGCCTGCGAAAGCCTCTACAACCCGGTCTGGACCGAGTATACGACCAAGCACGCCCAGTCGCTCAAGACGCTTGTCTCCGAGCATGGCGTCCAGGTGAGGAAATTGCCCGACGACGTGGTCGCGGCGATGGGCAAGGCTGGCGCCGAGGTCATCGACGAGTTGCGCCAGAACGACGATGAACTGGTCAAGCGGATCACGGAGAGCTTCATTGCCTATCGTGATCTGGTCGGCGGCTACATGACCTATGCCGACAACGGCCAGATGAACGCGCGCGCCTCGGTCATGGGATACTGAGTTGCGGCACCGACCGGCGGGCGCAAGGCCCGCCGGCCATTCGGGGGGATGCCTTCATGATCCAACTGGCTGATTTCCTCGACGGGATCGCAAGCCGGATTGCCCGCCTGATCAAGTGGCTGGCGCTGGCCATGGTCCTTGTCCAGTTCGCCATCGTCGTCGGCCGCTATGTCTTCGGCATCTATTCGATCGCGGTGCAGGAAAGCGTCCTCTACATGCATGCCACGCTGTTCATGCTCGGCGCGGCCTATACGCTCCAGGTGGACAAGCATGTCCGCGTGGACATCTTCTATGCCAAGGCCGATGCGGCAACGCGGCGCCGGATCGACATCCTGGGCCATGTCTTCTTTCTCATCCCGTCGATGCTGGCCATCCTGTGGTGGACCTGGCCGTCGGTCGCCAATTCCTGGAAGATCCTCGAGGGCCCGATCTCCGTGGGCGGCATCGAGGCGGTGTTCCTGCTCAAGTCGCTCATCCCCGCCTTCTGCATCCTCATCCTTCTCCAGTCCGCCGCCATCCTCATCCGCCTGTTCTGCGAGAGCAAACCGGAATGACCCAGTATCTCGACCTGCTGATGTTCGCGGCGCTCGTGGCGGCCATCCTGACCGGCTTTCCCGTTTCCTTCAGCATCGCCGGCGTGGCGATCATCTTCGGCTATATCGGCTGGGCGCTCGGCGTGATGGACATCACGCTGCTCGGCGCCACCGGCCAGCGTATCTTCGGCCTGTTGAGCAACCAGGTGCTGATCGCCATTCCGCTGTTCGTGCTGATGGGGGCGATCCTTGAGAAAAGCAGGATCGCAGAGGAACTGCTCGACACGATGGGGCGCCTGTTCGGCTCGCTCAAGGGCGGCCTCGGCATATCGGTCGTTCTCGTCGGCGCGCTGCTGGCCGCGTCCACCGGCATTGTCGGCGCGACCGTGGTCGCCATGGGCATGATCGCGCTGCCGACCATGCTGCGAACCGGCTACGATCCCCGCGTTGCCTCCGGCATCGTCTGCACGGCAGGCACGCTGGGCCAGATCATCCCGCCGTCCACGCTGCTGATCATTCTCGCCGACGTCATGTCGAACGCCTACCAGCAGGCGCAATATGCGCAGGGCAAGTTCGCCATCGAGGCGATCTCCGTCGGCCAGTTCTTCGCCGCGGCAATCGTGCCGGGCCTGGTGCTGGTGCTGCTCTACCTCGTCTACATCCTCCTGCGCGGTCTCATCCGGCCGCAGGACATGCCGCCAGCCGCGCAGACGCAACGGCCCTCGCAAGCCGAGATCCTGTCGACCATTATCCCGCCCGTCCTGCTGATCGTCGCCGTGCTCGGGGCGATCCTGGGCGGACTGACCGATCCGACCGAGGCGGCATCGGTCGGCGCCGTCGGCGCCCTGCTGATGGCTGGCATGCGCGCGGGCGGCAACAGGCGCCTCGTGCTTGCCGGTGTCGCGGCACTGATCGCGCTGGCGTTCCTGGCGGGCCTCTTTCCCGTCCGCCTCCAACGCAGCGACATCGGTGCCGGAAGCTATGCCATGGGAGCCGTTTACATCCTGCTGGCCCTCCTGGGCGCCGCGGCCATCTGGGCCTCCCTGCGAACGGCCTTGCGCAACAGGACCGTCCAGGAAGCCGCGGCCTCGACGCTGACGATGACGGCGATGATCTTCGCGACCATCCTGGCCGCTGGCATTTTCTCGCTGGTCTTCATCGGCCTTGGCGGCGAGGAACGCGTCGCCGAAATCCTCAAGTCCATGCCGGGCGGCCCGGCCGGCGCGCTGCTCTTCTGCATGATCCTCGTCTTCGTGATGGGCTTCTTCCTCGATTTCGTCGAAATCTCGGTCATCGTCCTGCCGCTCATCACGCCGACGCTCATCCTCATGGGTCATGATCCGATATGGCTTGGCATCCTGCTCGCCATCAACCTGCAGACAAGCTTCCTGACGCCGCCCTTCGGCTTCTCGCTCTTCTATCTGCGCGGTGCGGCGCCGAAGGAGATCACCACGGGCCACATTTACCGTGGCGTCATCCCCTTCATCGGCCTCCAGATCCTCGGCATGATGCTCGTCTGGCTCCTGCCGTCGGTCGCAACATGGCTGCCGGGACTGCTGTTCTAGCCTGTCAGGCTCATTCGGCGGCCTCGTGCCCGCGCCAGATGTCCACTTCCTCTGTGCGCGCCGGCGTCGAGAAATAGGCCAGCGTGGAGAAATTGCGTTCCCGCGCCGCCTTGATCTGGCCGCGCGCGATGGAGCGCAGGTGCACCTCGTCCGGCCCGTCGGCGAGCCGCAGCGAACGTCCCATGGTCCAGAGGTCCGGCAGCGGCGTGTCCGGCGAAAGCCCCATGGCCCCGAAGGTCTGCATGGCGCGGTCGGTCACGTTGAGCTGCATCTGCGGGACGACCACCTTGATCATCGCGATCTCGTTGCGGGCCGCCTTGGCGCCCACGTTGTCGATCATCCAGGCGGCCTTCAGGACCAGCAGGCGGGCCTGCTCGATCTCGCAGCGCGAGCGTGCGATCCACTCCTGCACCACGCCCTGCTCGTGCAGGTACTTGCCGAATGTCTTCCGTTCCAGCGAACGCTCGATCATCATGTCCAGCGCCAGTTCGGCCTGGCCGATGGAGCGCATGCAGTGGTGAATGCGGCCGGGTCCCAGACGCGCCTGCGCCATGGCGAAGCCGGACCCTTCCTCGCCGAGCAGGTTGGAGACCGGCACACGGCAATTTTCGAAAACGATCTCGCAATGACTCTCGTGGCTGTGATGGTTCATCACCGCGATGTTGCGCACCACCTTCATGCCCGGCGTGCCGAAGGGCACCAGGACCATGGATTGCTGGCGGTGCGTTTCCGCCTCCATGTCCGTCTTGCCCATGACGATGGCGATCCGCGTGGCCGGATTGAGCGCGCCGGTGATGAACCACTTGCGCCCATTGATCACGTAGTCGCCGCCATCGCGGCGGATGACGGTCGTGATGTTGGTTGCGTCCGACGAGGCGACATCGGGCTCGGTCATGGCGAAGGAGGACCGGATCGCGCCGTCGAGCAGCGGTTTCAGCCATTCCTCCTTCTGCTCCGGCGTGCCGAACATGTGCAGCAGTTCCATGTTGCCGGTATCGGGCGCCGAGCAGTTGAAAACCTCCGACGCCCACAACAGCCGGCCCATGATCTCGGCCAGGGGCGCATATTCCAGATTGGACAGGCGCGTGCCCGGTTCGTCGTCCTTGAGGTGCGGCAGGAAAAGGTTCCACAGGCCCTCTTCCTTCGCCAGCGCCTTGAGGTCGCCCATGAAGGAGACGGGATAACGCCCCTCGGCGGCCTCCGCGAGCCACTGGCGATGGCGCGGCACGACATGTTCGTCCATGAAGTCGCGAACGCGCGCGCGCAGCTCCTCGACCTTCGGGCTGTATGAGAAATCCATCGTTCAAGCTCCTGCAATGCCAGCCTGCGGCGGGCGGGGACGGTCCCGGATGCGCGCTTGGCCCCGCGCGAACGGGCCGACGGGCGTTGCCGGATCATGGCACCCAAGCCGCCATGGACACGCCTGTCCTTGATCCATGTCATGGAAATGCGTCGCGCGGCAGAAACGCGGATGGCCGGTGCAATGCCGGCTTGTCCGTCCGGACAGGTCCGTTTCGCGATCGCGGGGGATGAGACTTCGACAACCGGAAGATGGCGGGCTGACGGTGGACAAGGCCTGAAACAGGCCCTGATCCCATCCGTTTTTCGGGTCCGCGGAACGCGTCTTCACGAACTATTACAATAGTTTAAGCATAACGTAAAAATATGAAGTGCTAAATCTTGTAATTGTCACGAAGAATCGCCGCAAGTTAGCCCTGATAACCAGAATCAATTAATGATTCGAGGGGATTAGGCACATGATCGTTGTCGTCGATGACCGCGCACTCGTTGTGGACAGTTACAAGTCCATGCTCGAACGCGAGGGGTTTCCGGTCGCGGGATTCGCGCCGGACCAGTTCATCGAGTGGATGGACACGGCTTGCGAGTCGGATTTTGACTCGATCATCGCCTTCCTGATCGGAGATGTCGCCGACGACATCATCCTGCCGCAACCGGCGCCCGCCCATGGCAGGATCGCCAGGATCGCCCTTGTCGATCGTCAGAACCTCGACCGTACGCTCGAACTCTTCGATGCCGGCTTCGACGACGTGGTGCGCAAGCCCGTTCATGTCCGTGAACTGCTGAAGCGAATCGCCGTCATCCGCAGGCGCAACGGCACCGAGCCGGTCGCAGAATCCGGCGAGCGGCTCAAGGTCTTCTTCGATGGCCGCGATCCGGAGATCGATGGCGAGGTGTTTCCGCTGCCCCGGCGCGAGCGCCGCATCCTGGAGTTCCTGGCTTCGGCGGAGGGCCGCCGCGTCAGCCGTGCCCAGATTTTCAACGCCACCTATGGCGTCTTCGATGACAGCATCGAGGAATGCGTGGTCGAAAGCCACATCTCCAAGCTTCGCCGCAAGCTTCGTGATGCGCTTGGCTACGATCCCATCGATTCAAGGCGCTATCTCGGCTACCGGCTCGTGCTCGAAGCCGGTCAGGGTGAAGCGGTCGCCGGCGCCCCGTCGCGGGAACTCACTGCTGCCTGACGGGACCGGTCGGCGGGGTGGCACGGTTGCGGTCCCGCTGCCTGCGAAATTGGAAGGCGAGCCTGGCGCAAGCCTGGCTTCCTATGATTGTCCGTATGAACACGGAGGTGCGAAATGAGCATTTACGGCATGATGCAGACCAGCATTTCCGGAATGCATGCCCAGTCCAACCGGCTGTCATCCGTGGCGGACAACATCGCCAATTCCGATACGCTGGGCTACAAGCGGTCCCAGATCCTGTTTTCAACCCTTGTCGCCGGGACCTCCCTGTCAGGGGGCTCCGGGTCGTCAGGCACCTACAGTTCCGGCAGCGTGCTCAGCCACACCGTGCGGGTGGCCAACCAGCAGGGCGCGCTTGAATATACGTCCTCGGTGACCGATCTCGCCATTTCCGGGGGCGGCTATTTCGTTGTCCAGGATGCCGGCGGCCAGACATTCCTGACGCGTGCCGGCTCCTTCCTGCCGGATGCGGACGGACGGCTGGTCAACCAGAGCGGATTCTACCTGATGGGTTATCCCAGCGCCGACGGTGTCACCTCCGGCACCGCCAATGGCCTGTCGGAACTGGAGATCGTCACGCTGGATGCCTTCGAGCTTTCCGCGGTGCCATCCAGTTCCGGATACATCACCGGCAACCTGTCGTCGGAAGCCGATATCGAGACCGGCAACACGCCTTCGTCCAATGCCGCCGATGCCGCCTTTACAAACAAGGTTTCCCTGGTCACCTACGATAATCTCGGCGCCGAGGTCACCCTCGATGTTTATTACACCAAGACGGCGGACAATACCTGGGAAGTGGCGGTCTACAACAAGGCCGACGCCGATGCCGCGACCGGCGGCTTCCCCTATTCCTCGGCGGCGCTGTCGACGCAGACGCTTTCCTTCGACCCGGCCAACGGCCAGCTTGCCGCGGCCTCGGCCACGTCGATGTCGTTTACCATCCCCAATGGCGGGACCTTCGATCTCGATCTCGCCGGCTTTACCCAGCTTGCAGCCGATTTCGGCGTGTCGGATGCCGACGTGAACGGACGCCCGCCATCCACGATCGACAGCATCCACATCTCCCAGGACGGCTTCGTCTACGGGCAATATGACGACGGTTCCTATCGTGACCTCTATCGCATTCCGCTGGCCACGGTCGCCAATCCGTCGGCGCTCAACGCGGTCACCGGAACGGTCTTCTCCCAGACGCCGGAGACGGGCGACATCATGGTCGGCGTTCCCCAGCAGGGCGGATACGGCTCGATCATTTCCTCCGCAGTGGAGAATTCCAATGTCGATATTGCCCAGGAGCTCACCAAGATGATCCAGGCACAGCGCGGCTTCACGGCCAATTCGAAGGTTTTCCAGACCGGCTCCGATCTCATGGACGTCGTGGTGAACCTCAAGAGGTAAGGAACGGGCGCGACCGCACCATTCCGGTGGCGGCCGCGATTGGAGGCAGTAGGGTATGTCACTTTCCACGGTGCTCTACACGGCCCAGAATTCGCTGTTCAACTTGTCCCAGAAGGCAAGTGTTGCCGCGCGCAACATCTCCGGCGCGTCCGACCCCAACTATGCGCGGCGCGTCGTCGTCCTCGAGACGGCCGAGAACGGCGCCGCCATCGTTTCAGTGGACCGCGCCGCAAACAACCGGCTGGCGGCCGCCTCGCGCGACGCGCTTTCCTTGTCCGTCGCCCAGGGCACCATCAGCGAGAACATGCGGCAACTGGCGCTTTCGCTGAACGGAAGCGATGGTTCGGCTTCGGCTTCCGCGCTGCTCTCGAAGCTGCACGAGGCGCTCCAGAATTACAGCGCGAGCCCCGACAACGAACTCCTCGCCCGTGGCGTCGTCAATGCTGCCGGCACGCTCGCCGGATCGCTCAACGCATCGGCCACGGAAATCCATGCCATGCGGGCGCGCCTCGACAGGGAAATCGCCGGCGACGTCGAGACGCTGAACGGCTTGCTGGGGGAGTTCCAGGGTGTCAACACCGCCATTGTGAAGGCAAACCTGCAAGGCGCCGATGCCAGCGACCTGCTCGACCGTCGCGACACGCTGCTTGGCCGGATCGCCGAAATCGTCCCCGTGACCGTCACCGCGCGGGACCACGGCGACGTCATGCTGACGACCGCGGGCGGCGTGATGTTGTTCGAGACGACGGCGCGCGACGTGACCTTCAACCCCCGTCCGGCCTATGGTCCCGGCGATACCGGCAATGTGCTGCGCATCGACGGCGTGCCGCTCGATCCCGGTGTCGGAACCGATACATCCTCCTCCGGATCCATCGCCGCCAGGCTGCAATTGCGTGACGATGTGACCGTCCGCACCGAAGCGCAGCTCGACGAGATCGCGCGAGGGCTCGTAACCCTGTTTGCCGAAACCGACCAGACCGGTGGCGGACTGCCCCCGCAGGCCGGCCTCTTCACATGGTCCGGCGGTCCGGCGGTCCCGGCAGGCGGCGTCCTTGCCTCCGGCATGGCGACGACGCTGTCGGTCAATCCGTTGTTCGATCCGCAGGCGGGCGGAACCCCGTCCCTGTTGCGCGATGGCGGCGCCAATGGCGCGGCCTATGTCGCGAACGCATCCGGCGGGGTCGCCTTCTCCGACCGCATCATCGCGCTCGCCGATGCCATGGAAGCGCCCATGTCCTTCGATCCCTCGACGGGTCTGTCGGCAACGGGAAGCCTCGTCGCCTATTCCGGCAATGCGCTGACATGGCTGGAGGCCTACAGGGCCGAAGCAGGCGTTGCCGCCGAAACCAAGGACGCCATGTACGCCGCGCTCAGCAGCAAGCTTCTGGCGCAGACCGGCGTGAACATCGACGACGAAATGGCCTCGCTTGTCGAGATCGAGCATTCCTACGAGGCGACGAGCCGGATCATCGCGACGGTGGACAACATGCTCGCCGCCCTGCTGGACGCGGCGAGGTGATGCGATGAAGCTCCAGGCCGCCTCCACCCTTTCCATGGCCAACGCGCTGCGCATGTCCATCCGTGCCACGCAGGCCGCGATCGTGACCGCGCAGCAGGAAACGGTGACCGGCGAAAAGGCGGACCCGGCCCGCGAACTCGGCCTGCGCAACGGTTTTCGCATTTCGCTTCAGCGCGAGGCCGAAAGGCTCGACGCGATCCTGATGACAAATGACCTTGCCGGCGCCCGCATGACGGCGGCGCAGACCGCGATGTCGCGCTTTACCGCCGTCACGGGTGATACCATGCAGGTGTTCAACACGGCCCTGAGCGGAAACGGATCGGCGGACCTGGTGCGCGCAAGCGCGCTGGCGGCCCTCGAGGACCTGACCAATGTCATGAACACTGCCGCCAACGGCGAATATCTCTTCGCCGGCGTGAATGCCGACGCCCGGCCGCTTGCTGCCTTCGAGGGAAGCGCCTGGCAGGCCGATCTGGATGCGGCCTTCACCGGCCATTTCGGCTTTGCCAAGTCCGATCCCGCCGCCGCGTCGCTCACCGCGGCCCAGATGGAAGACTTCATCGAGAACGTCGCACGTCCGCTGTTCGAAGCGGCCGGCTGGCCCGACCTGTCATCGGCGAGCGACGAGGGCATCCGGTCCCGGATAGCCCAGGACCAGACCGCGGTGACCTCGGTCTCCGCCAACGAGGACGGGTTCAGGGAGGCGTTCTTCGGCCTCACCATGGCCGTGGCCTTTCTGGATACGGGACTGTCCGGCGACGCGACCCGCCAGCTTGTCCGTAGCGCCGGCGAGGGAATGGGCGCGGCTTCGGCGCAGGTGACCCTGGTTCAGGGCCGGCTCGGCCTTGTCGAGGCGCAAGTCGCCGATGCCACCGAACGCATGCGCCTGCAGAAGGACTACATGACCGATCTTTCCACCGAGATGGGTAGCGTGGATCCCTATGAGGCAGCCACCCGGATGACGAACCTGCTGAACCAGCTGGAGACGGCCTACATGCTGACCCAGCGTGTCCAGTCGCTTTCGCTTGCCAGGTATCTCTAGGAAAGGACCGGACATGACAGTGACCGCCATTCCATTCATTCCGGGCAGGCCCGCTTGCCGCCCCATGCGCCCGCCGGGCGCCGTTCCCTTCACCGGGCGCCGGACCGCAAGGTCCTTGCAGGAGCAGTGACATGTATATCGCCAAGTATGAAGAGATCCAGACCGACGACCTGGAGGAGGCCCGCTCCCGGGAGCGCGAGGCGCTCGACCAGTCGATTGCCATGCTGGAATCGGCGCGGGCGACCGGGGCCCGGTCCATCGAGGCGATTCACGCCCTTCATTACACCGCGCGCATCTGGATGGCGCTGATGTCGGATCTGGCGGACCCGGAAAACCAGTTGCCCAAGGAGTTGCGCGCCAACCTCCTGAGCATCGGAATCTGGATCCTGCGCACCGTGGACGAGATAAGGCAGGAAAAATCGGAGAATTTCGACGGTCTTATCGATATTTCAAAGATCATCCGGGATGGTATTCGATGAAAAGCACATTCAAGATTTCACTCAAGGCAAACGAGAAGATCTACATCAACGGGGCCGTTCTGCGCGTTGACCGCAAGACAGCCATTGAAATCCTGAACGATGTGAACTTCCTGCTGGAAAATCACATTCTCCAGGCGTCCGACGCGACGACGCCGCTCAAGCAGCTCTACTTCATCGTCCAGGTCATGCTGATGGCGCCAAACGAGACCGAGCCGGCCATGCTGGTCTACAAGAACCAGATGCCGGGCCTCCTGGCCGCATTCGAGAACGACCACATCCTGTCCGAGCTCAAGGATATCGACCGGATGGTGCATCAGAAGATGTATTTCGAGGCCATGCGGTCCACCCGCGCGCTCTTTCCGCTTGAAGCGCAGATCCTCGCCAGCGCGCCGTCCACCGAGATGCCGCTGGCCGAGCCGGGCTTCATGGGCGCCGACAGGATGGTGATGCGATGACCGAAGTATCCGCAATCGGTGGCAGCAGCGCCCAGGCTACGCCCGCGGCCCGGGCCGAAGCCACCAACATGCTCAACTACGACACCTTCCTGCAGATCCTGGTCACCCAGATGAAGAACCAGGATCCGACGGAGCCGATGGACGCCAGCCAGTATGTTTCGCAGTTGGCGAGTTTCTCCAACGTCGAGCAGAACATCCAGATCAACAACAAGCTCGAGATCCTGCTCGCGGCCTCCGTCGTCTCACAGGTCGACAGCATTGTCGGGCGCACCATGACCAGTGCCGACGGCACGGTTTCCGGCACGGTGGAAGAGGTGCGGATCGGCAACACCGGACTGGTCGCCATTCTCGACAACGGCAAGGAACTGCCGGTGACGGCCGGCACGGTCATTGGCGAATGAACGCCACCGACGCGCTGGACCTGGTGCAGTTTTCCATGTGGACGGTGATGATCGTTTCCGCGCCGGCGGTCGTGCCCGCCATGGTGGCCGGTATCGCCATTGCCCTGTTCCAGGCACTGACGCAGGTCCAGGAAGTCACGCTGACCTTCGTGCCGAAGATCATGATCGTCTTCCTTTCCAGCACGCTTGCCGCCGGCTTCGTCGGCAGCAAGCTCCTCGTCCTCACCAACATCCTCTACGGACGCATCCAGACCGGCTTTTGAACACCGGGCGGCGGGAGCCGTTCCTGGCGGCGGCGGGTCCCGGACCCGGTGTTCCGTAGCGTGAAATCTCCCGAAGCACGCTTTTTATTCGATTTTTAAGGTTAACCACCGGTAAGGAAACCGGCTGCAGTTTGCCGCTCGTTACCCTATAGCTGCAGGGTCGGGTGCATGAAGGCGCCTGCCAGGTGGCATGTCGCAAGCGCCACGCAATCCTCCGGTCGGAACCCATGCTGGACTTCCTCCTTGCGCAACTCGAAAGGCACGAGGCATTGCTTGTCCAGGCCATCGAGGATGACGATTCCCGTGCGATCGTCGAATTCGATCGCAATGTGCAGCGGATCTGGCGCGATGTCCTGGTTTACCAACCGCTGGACGACGGCGAGGCGGGACGGCTCTTCGCCTTTCTTCTCGACGTCATCCTGCGCGAGACAGGTGCCCGCGACGGGCATCTCTTCGATATCCGGAACAAGCTCGCCTCGCTCTGCCGGCTCCGCTGACGGGCCGTCTCTCATCGCACCGGTCGGGTGCGAAGCACGATGCATTCGCGCCGCGCCGCCCGGTTGCCGGCCGCGCGCGTCAGGCACACGTTCAACCGCCGTTCGCCTTGTGCCTTGCCGGCAGCCACGATCAACAGGAAATCCGTCCTGCGGCCGGGAGCAAGGACCGGATCGAAGCCGATGAGCCGGAAGCCGTGGTGACTGTCGGGTGCTGCCAGTTCCAGGGTGAGCCGCTCTGCCCGGCCGCTGCGGTTGACAATGCGCAGCCTGTATCCGGCTTCGGGCCCGGAATGGACCGCCAAGTCGCGGAGGGCATGGAAATACCGGTGTTCGCGTGGCGGAACCTGGCCGGAAAAGTTGGTCCTTGCCGAACCTGCGGACGGTGACCGCATCGTCGCCGCAAGGGTGCAAAGGGCCAGCAGGAGGATGACGGACAGGCGGGGCATGGATTTCATTCGGGCCCGGCCGGGGCGCAAGAAACGTCCTGGCGCATGGTGGATGGATGGAAACATGCCGCTTCAACGGCGGCGCTGGCGGATTTCATGCTGTTGCCCGAAGGCAAGCGCGCGAACCGATTGAACATCCCGGGGATTGATGAAGCGCTACCGCATACCCCACGGATTCTCGCAGGGGGGGGCGAAAAAAGGAGGCGGCAGCCGGGACATAAAGTGGCAGGGATATGGCCCGGCTGTCCGCCATGAAGGCTGATGTGATCAACCCGCTAGTCAATGCTGTCAAGGATGAACCGCGAACGAATTGAGCCATCCCGGCAAGAGGCTGGCGCGGATTCGTGGTGAAGGCGGTTCAGGACATCCGGCGCATACCGGGCCGCGAAGTTGCGTCATGCAAGGTCCGGAACCGGACTGTTCGCTTGCCAGAAGCGGTAGCGCGTCACCCCTTAAATTAGCGTTAATTGAAGCGCCTGGAATGCCATGATCAGGTCCGTGAACTTCGCACAAGCTAGCGCCGCTAGGCTGGCGGCCGAACGAATGCCGAAAGAGAGGTCCACGTGGCAGCACCAGCCGTTTCCACATTGCCCGGACGTCCCACCGATATCGCGCTGGCCGGCGGTATCGTGTTCATCCTGTCCATCCTGTTCCTGCCGGTGCCGACATTCCTGATCGACCTCGGTCTGGCGGTATCTCTCGCGCTTTCGGTCCTCATCCTCATGGTCTCGCTCTGGATCGCCCGGCCGCTGGATTTTTCCGCCTTCCCGACCGTCCTGCTGATCGCCACCATGCTGCGCCTGGCGCTCAACATCTCCACCACGCGCCTCATCCTGTCGGAGGGTCACGAAGGGGTGAACGCCGCGGGCTACGTCATCTCGGGCTTTTCCCAGTTCGTCATGAGCGGCGATTTCGTCATCGGCGTGGTGGTGTTCCTCATCCTGGTCATCGTCAATTTCGTCGTCATCACGAAAGGTTCCACGCGCATCGCCGAGGTCGGTGCCCGTTTCACCCTCGATGCGATCCCGGGCAAGCAGATGTCGATCGATGCGGACCTGTCGGCAGGCATCATCAACGAGAAGGAAGCGCAGGCGCGGCGCAAGGAACTGGAGGAGGAAAGTGCCTTCTTCGGCTCCATGGACGGTGCCTCGAAGTTTGTGCGCGGCGATGCCATCGCCGGTCTCATCATCACCGCCATCAATATCTTCGGCGGGATCATCATCGGCTATGCACGCCATGGCATGTCGCTGTCGGAAGCCGGCGACGTGTTCATCAAGCTGTCCGTCGGCGATGGGCTGGTCTCCCAGATCCCGGCGCTCATCGTCTCGCTTGCCGCCGGCCTGCTGGTCTCCAAGGGCGGGACGCGCGGTTCGGCCGACGTCGCGGTCTTCGCCCAGCTTGGCCACTATCCGCGCGCGCTTTATGTCGCGGCTGCCCTCATGTTGCTGCTCGCGGTCATGCCGGGCTTGCCGCTTGTGCCCTTCCTTGCCCTTGCCGCCGGTTTTGCCGCCGTCGGCTTCACGGTCAACCGCCAGCGGTTCCGCCAGAACCTGTCGGAGGAGCGCGCGCGCGAGAAGGAGGACCGCGCCAAGGCCGCCGTGGAGGAAAACTCCATGAAGGCCTCGCTGAAGACCGCCGAGATCGAGGTCGCCTTCGGCAAGCAGATTGCGACCGCCTTCCTCGGCTCGCAGGAGGAACTGGCCTTCCGCATGGCCCGCATGCGCAAGAAGTTCGCCACGCAATACGGCTTCGTGATTCCCGAGGTGAAGATTTCCGAGGACCTCGCGTTGCCGCAGAAGGCCTACCAGATCCGGATCCACGGCACCGCCTTCTCGCTGCACGAATTGCGTCTCGGCGAGGTCCTGGCCCTCACGGGCAACAAGCCGCTGCCCGACATACCGGGCGAACCGGTGAAGGAGCCGGCCTTCGGCATGCCGGCACTGTCGGTGCCGCAGAATTTCGCCGCCGACCTCAAGCGCATGGGCATCGCCACGGTGGACAACCTTTCGGTCCTGCTCACGCATCTGAGCGAGGTCATCCGCAACAACCTGCCGCAACTGCTTTCCTACCGCGACACCAAGCGCCTCATCGAACAGCTCGATCCGGAATACCGCAAGCTGACCGACGAGTTGTGCTCCACGCACATTTCCTATCCGGGCCTGCAGGCCGTGCTGAAGATGCTGCTGGCCGACCGGGTCTCGATCCGCAACCTGCCGCTCATCATCGAGGCCATCGCCGAGGTCGCTCCGCATGTGCGCCGCACCGAGAAGCTCGTCGAGCATGTCCGCATGCGAATGGCGCAGCAGATCTGCGGCGACCTTGCCGAAAACGGCGTGCTCAACGTGCTTCGCCTCGGCGGCCGCTGGGATCTCGTATTCCAGGAAAGCCTGAAACGCGATGCCAATGGCGACATCCGCGAATTCGACATGGACCCGCGCCAGCTCGAAACCTTTGGCCGCGAGGCTGCGGCGGCGATCAACAAGCTGCTCGACCAGTCCAAGCAGTTCGCCGTGCTGACCTCCCCTGAAGCGCGCACCTATGTGCGCATGATCCTCGAACGGCTTTTCCCGTCGCTCCCCGTGCTGTCGCATGTCGAGATCGCCCGCGGCGTCGAAGTCAATGTCATCGGCTCGGTGGGATGAACGACTTCACCGCCACCCTCCTGCTGCCGATGATCGTCATCTTCTGCCGGATCGGCGGATGCCTCATGGTGGTGCCGGGTTTTTCTTCCGTCCGCGTTTCCATGCGCATCCGCCTGATGACGGCCGTCGCGCTCAGCGTCGCGCTGGCCCCGCTGGTCTGGTCCAGCCTGCCGGCGCTCTCGCCGTCCGATCCGTCCCTGTTCTATGTCCTGATTGTCACCGAAACCATTGTCGGAGCCTTTCTCGGCCTGCTCGTGCGCCTGCTCTTCGCGGCGCTCGAATTCATCGCCGCGGCCGCGGCCATGTCGATGGGCTTCGGCACGATGATGGGCACGCCGGTCACCGAGGCCGAGCCGCAAGCCGCCTTCGGCGCCTTTCTGGCCATGGCGGCCCTGGTCCTGTTCTTCCTGCTCAACGCCCACCACGCTGTGATCATCGGCCTGATCCGTTCCTATTCGATCATCCCGCCCGACGGACTGCTGGAGCCCTCCCGTCTGCTCGCCCGCATCGGCGAGCGCCTCAACGACGCCTTCCTGATGGTCCTCAGGCTCGGAGGCCCTTTCCTCGCCTACGGCATCCTGATCAACCTGATCGTCGGTCTGCTCAACAAGCTCACGCCGCAGATACCGATCTATTTCATTTCGCTGCCCTTCGTCCTTTTCGGCGGGCTGCTGATATCCTACTTCGCCGTTCCCTCCATGGTCAGCCAGTTCGCCGCGGCCGTGCCGGACATGGCGTTCTTCCGTTAGCCGCGAACAGCCAGGGGAGGTCGTTGAATGCGGGACAAGCGCAAGGACATGCGAAGGCTCGTGCATCTGGCCGGGCAGATGGAAAACCTGAACATGGCGCGCAGCACCCATCTGTCCGGAAAGCTCCGGGCCGTCGAGGATGACCTGCGCTCGCTCGACGTCTTTGCAGCGGAGCCTTCGCTGGCCATGGATCTCTTTCCGGATCTGGTCGTGCGCAAGCAATCGGAACTGAAGGCCGAGAAGGCGCGTCTGACGGGGGAGCGGGATGCGGTGGAACGGGAGCGCATGCGGCGGGAACGCCAGAAGGAACGGCTTGGTGAAAGGCTGACGGCCATCGAGGGCGAGGCGAGCGCCGCATCCCAGGAAGAGAGTGGCAGCGACTGGGCCGCGCGCGCCAACCGGGCCGGGACCAGCTTCCGGCAAGTATGATCGCGTAGCTTTTCCGGCGTGGGGATGCCCCGGTCCGGAGCGGTCGGGGCAATCAGGAGAAGGACAGGTGCGCCAATGGATGGTCCGATGTCGGCGGTCGCGGGGCTCAGCCCGCTGACCCTTCGTCCCGAAACGCCGCAACGCCCGCAGGCGGACGGCGTGGCCTGGCAGGCGGCGCTTTCAGGGCAGGCCGCCGGCACCGCGAAGGCACCGGACGCCGGCATGGCTGCAATGCAGCGCTTCGAAGCGCTCGTCCTGCAGAATTTCATCGAGGCGATGCTGCCTGACGATGCTTCGTCCGTCTATGGCAAGGGCCTTTCGGGAGAGATGTGGAAGTCCATGATGAGCGAGAAGATCGCCGAAGAGTTCGCAAGCCAGGGTGGCCTGGGCATCGCCGAGAGGATCGGCGCACAACTCGCCAGGTCCCGGACCTGAGCCGGCAATGAACATGAATGTCCCCGCGAGCGGCGTCAGCGCCGTCCGTCACGGGGAACAGGCTGAAACAGTGGAGTGATCCGGAGATGGCCGTGCAAGCGACAAGACCCTTCCATGGCAGGGAAGAAGAGGACCACCGCTCGATAATCCAGGTGCTGGACGCCATTGGCGTGTGCCTTGACAGTGAAGGCGAATTGCTTCGCAACCGTCGCCTGTCGGAATTGCAGGCCTGCAACACACGCAAGAGCAGGCTGCTCTACGAACTGTCGCGTGCCGTCAACGGCAATCCGGGCTGGCGGGGGATCGCCGGCCTCAGGGAACGGCTGCAGGAGCTTGACGAGAAGCTGAAAGCCAATGCGCGAAGCCTTCAGGCCCAGGCCCTCGCGGTGCGCTCGGTGGCCGATCTCGTCATCAGCGAAATCCGCGACAGCGAGGACGACGGCACCTATACGAGCGCCTCGCTCGCTGCCCGGCCATGATCAGGGGTCTGGCTTTCGGCCTGGCCGCCATCGCCGCTGCCTTCGCCGGAGGATTCGTCTCGACGCTGACGCTCAAAGCCCCGGAACAGCCTGGCGCCCCCGCGCTCGCCGTCACCGGCGGGCAGCCGGCCTATTGGGATTCCGGCATCCTGGTCGCCCCGGTGATTCGCGATGGAAAGGTGGCCGAGTACCGGACATTGAACGTGATCCTGAAACTGGGGCCTGGAACGCCGCCCGGACTGGAGACGATTTTGCCCGAAAGGATCCAGGAAGCATATCAGGAGTTGCTTCTTGATCCGGTTATCGCGCAAAGGATGATGGATCGGGCGGTAAATCCGTTTGCAATTACCGAAAATGTAAGACAGCGCTTGACTGTTGGGCTGCCGGACAGTGACCTGATGGACGTGATCGTGGTTCACGCGGATCGGTTCGCCCCCGACGAGTTGCGCAGGAACCTTATCGAGGATGGTGATGTTGTGGAAGTGGAAGTCAGTAGCGCGAAGGGGGCCAAGACCGGGAATGTCACGCATTGAATGCCGTCAAATCGTCAAAGTTGACTTTTCGCAATGTGCCAAGACGTGAATTTCCGTAGATAAGAAAGTAGTTGAGGGTCGGGCAAGTGAAGAGAGAACTGGTCAGGCAGGGCAAACCTGTTGAAGAGGTTTCGCATCGGCGGTTCATAGTCGAGGGCCTGTCCTGGCTGATGGCTTCGCCGCATGATGCGTTTTCCCAGCTTCTCAAGCTGTGCAAGCGGCACGGTTTCGAGGATTTCCTGATCTATACGGGCAAGCCGAAGCACCTGAAGGGGGGGACGCTGGCCGATTGCCTGCTGATGACCAGCATGTCTTCCTATTTCATCGAGATCCTTGACAGTGCGGTTCAGCGCAGCGGCTGCGACATCATGGGTCCGCTGCGTGGCCACACGGCGCCCGTCCTTTGGAACCTCGTCGCTCTGGATCCTGCTTCGGCCGGGCCATCGTCCCGTCCGGACGGGGAGGAGAAGAAGGGCGAGATCCTCGAACGCGCCTTCGCAGACGGAGGCATAGCGGGCGGCATTCTCATTCCGATTCCCACCGATGAACTGGGGATCGTGGTCCTCCACTTCCTGTCCGCCGAACCGGTGCGTCGCATCAGTCCGGAACTCGTGGTCGAGGCGCTCGCCACCTTCGAGTCGGCTTCGCAGTTCATTCGCAGCGGCATGAGGGAAGGCGATGACGGACTGACGGCCCGGGAGAAGGAGTGCCTCTATTGGGCAGGCGAGGGCAAGACGAGCGCTGAAATGGCGTTCATTACCGGCCTGTCGGAACATACGGTCAACCACTATTTCACGACCGCTTGCCGCAAGCTCAATTGCGTGAGCCGCATCCAGGCGGTCGCGAAGGCAGTCCGGCAGGGCCTGATCTGAGCCGGCGTCCGGTGTGCCGGACGCAATGCCCGGCCAGCGCTGGCTGCGCCGGTTGATGTCCGTCGCGGGAACAATCGTGACGGCCGCGACTGTTCGGGGATTGCAACGCCTCGGATGATATCGTAGCGTCTATATTTGCGCATGAGTTGCTGCGAAAGCAAGAATTTAACGTAATCATCAGCCAAACAGTGTTATGTTGCAATTCAGAGAAAATGTCTCCTTCTCCAAGCTTGCCCGGTCGTATGAGGACACCCTTTCTGCTCTTGAATCAGCAATCGGCCGCGACGATGAAATGGCCATCGTCGAGCTCGACAGGAAGGCTGCGGCAACATTCGACGCGATCCTGAATTATTGGCCGCGCGACAGGGCGGAAGCGGCGGAACTGTTTCATTTCCTGCTTGAAAAACTGTGCCAGTTCGAAGCCGGGGGCGAATTGGCAGACGCTATCCGCCGCCGCGCCGGCGCCCTGTTCGATGAACGCTGAAGACCGGCGGGAAACCTTTTTCAAGCGCTCGCTTCCGGACAATTGCCTACCCCGTGAAATCCTGTGATAGTGCAATCAGTTGACAACAGGTGCGACAGCGTCACCAGGGCTGTCCGGAACGGCGAGGATGGAGGGGTCTGCCCGCCTTCGGAAAATTTCCGTGCTGCTGGACGTAGGCCGGTCCACGCAGGAAATCGTCTACGCCGTACGGGAAGAATACGGGCTCGCCCATACCGTCTTTCATCTCGGACAGACCGCGGTGGGCCGGCTGGACCGGCCATTCGTGCGCACGACCTATCCGGAATCCTGGGTCAGCCGATATCTTCTGATGAGTTATGTCGACATCGATCCGGTGGCCGTTGAGGGCTTCCAGCGCCAGCTTCCCTTCGACTGGCGCGATCTGAAGGTCACGGACAAGGCTGCGGCGCTGATGCGGGAGGCTGCCGAACATGCCATTGGCGTCAATGGGTTTTCCGTGCCGGTGATCGACCGCCTGGCGCGGCGCTCGCTGTTTTCCGTCACATCGATGATGGATGGCGATGCGTGGAGCGCGTTTCTCGCGGAATATGCCGACGAACTGGTGGAGATCGCAAGCCGGCTTCATCATTGCGGCCTGAGGGAAGCGGTCGGCGACGAAGCATCGCTGCCACCGCTCAGCCCGCGCGAGATCGAATGCCTGATGTGGACGGCGCGCGGAAAGGATTACCAGGACATTGCCCAGATCCTCGGCCTTTCCGGCCACACGGTGCGCAGCTATCTCAAGAGCGCCCGCTACAAGCTGAACTGCAGTTCCCTGCCCCAGGCCGTCGCAAGGGCGTTCCAGATCAAGCTGATCGCCGACGAATGACCCGGAATCCCGTCCGGGATGCGGTTTTTCCCGGAAATCTCCCTGCCGTTAACCATAACGATACCCGCATTTGAGGGAATCCTTATGTGCGTATTGTGGGATAGAATCCCATCGAAATACGCTTTGTTCATTCGGATGAGCAGGAGGTTGCAATGTTCATTCTTGTGCAAGCGGATGACTATACAGAATATCATGCATTACTGGGACAAATGTACAGGCTCCGCAAGAGGGTTTTTCATGACGATCTGGGCTGGGATGTCGGGATCCGGGGCGATGCCGAAATCGATTCCTACGACGACCTGAAGCCGGCCTATCTGCTCTGGACAGATGACCGCGCCGAAATCCTGGTCGGTTCCTTGCGGCTGATGCCGACAATGGGTCCGACGCTGCTCAATGATGTGTTCCGCACCACCTATCCGGAGGGGATGGACCTTTGCCATCCGCGTATCTGGGAGGGCACGCGCATGTGCGTCGACATCGCGCGCCTGCAGGTCGTCCATCCGGGCATGAGCGGACAGACCGCGATGTGCCTCATGCTCCTGGCCCTCGGCGAATGCGCATTGGCGAACGGAATCGAGACCCTCGTTTCAAACTACGAGCCGCACATGCGCCGCATCTATCAGAAATCCGGTGCCGCACTGGACGAAATCGGCCGGAGCGACATTTTCGGGAAACGTCCGGTCTGCTGCGGTCTTTTCCGGGTCGATGAAGAGGTCCTTGCGCGCATGCGCAAGGCGCTTGCGCTTCAGGGTGTGGCGCTGACGCCTTTCAGGGATCCGGCACCGCACGCGCGGCGCCGCTGGATGGCCAGGAATTCGGGCGGCGTCATGGCACACGCCGCCTGAGACGTCCCCTTGAACGGGGAAGGACCGTGTTTAGCGCATGCAGGGGCGGATTGGAGAAAGGTGGCGGGAAATGCCCGAATGGAGCAGGATCGAGCAGGACTATCTGCGTCTTCTGGCCGATGGGGCCGGTCGTGAGGAGGTGATCCGCCGCCTGGGCGTCAGCGAGCATACCACGAAGCTGATTCGCTGCCGGATCATGCGGAAACTCGGTGTCGAGACGACAGAAGACCTGCTGGCCCGTTACGCGGCCAACAGGCTGGCGTGCTGACGGGTCACCTTCTGTCCCCCCGTTCTTCGCGCGACGCTGCGCGCGAATGCGTCAACCCGTCCGGCCGGTCCGCCGGACGTTACTGGAAGAGGCTCAGGATGCTCTGGGCCGAGGAATTGGCAATCGACAGGGCCTGGATGCCGAGCTGCTGCTGGGTCTGCAGCGCCTGAAGCCGGGTCGATTCCTCCGTCATGTCGGCGTCCACGAGAGTGCCGATGCCCCGCTCGACGGCATCGAGCAGCGTGTTGACGAAATCCCTCTGCATGGAAATCCGGCTCTTGGTCGCGCCAAGGTCGGCCGCTGCGGACGTCAGCGAGACATGGGCCGCGTCGACGGCGGAGATCATGTCGTCGAGGTCCGTGTTGTCCATGCCTGCCGCGGTGATGTCGAGCGTATGGACCGAGACGCTGAGCGCGCCAGCGCCTGTCGTCGTGAAGGTCGAGTCCATGAGACCGCTCTGGTCGGCATCGTCGAAGAGTTCGATATTGGCCGTGTCGATCTGGATGGTGTTGACCGTCACGCCGGTGCCTGCACGTGTGAAGGAGGATACGACTTCCTTGACCTGCACGTAGTTGGCGGCGCTGGAGTCCACCGAGAGCCAGTTCTCGCCCGAGAAGGAAGCGGAATCGGCGATTGCCCGCAACTGGGCCTGCAGTTCCACGATCTCGCTCTGGATGCTGGCCTTGTCGACACCGGGCTCGCGCGCGGCCACGAGCTTCGACTTGATGTTGTCGACCACCTCGATCGTCGAATTGAGGCTCATATAGGTGACGTCGATCTTCGCCGTGCCGAGTCCAAGTGCATCCTGCACCGTGGACAGCGCCTTGCTGTCGGACCGCATGATGGTCGCGATCGACCAGTAGGCGGCATTGTCGGCGGCTTCTGAAACGCGGTAGCCTGTGGAAACGCGGTTCTGTGTTTGCTGGAGCGCTGTATTGGTCGCATTGAGCGTCCGCAGCGCAATCATTGCGGCGGGGTTCGTCTTGATGCTGGTCACGGTCCCGATCCTGTAGGGAACAAGGGGAACATCCTGGCGCCCAGGGCACGGTGATGCGGCATCATGCCTGGATCGTCACGATCCACCACCGTCTTTCGCTCGCTACGCAATTAACAACGTATCACCAGATTATTCAGTATGGTTAACAAATGTTCAACGACATTGCGGGCGAAAAAAATCATATCCGTTTCAGATACTTGATGCGCGTTACCTCGAGGTCCCTGATCAGCGGCGCGGCGTATCGGCTGTTTGCGGCGGCCTCGAGCCGGGACTGGAGCCACCCTGATTCGGGAGCCTCGTCCTCGCCGGCGGGAAAGTCCTGCGTGTCATGCAGCAGCTGCAGCAGTGCGTCGCTGAGATACCAGACGGCGACATTGTCCTCCACGCCCGGTGCCAGGGCGCCGGAGACATTGGCCACGATATAGCCTTTGACGGACCCGCCGGAGAACACGGGCGCGATCAGGTCCGTTTCGTTCATCATCCTGGCCACCGCCGGCGCGGGGTCGGCCTGTTCGGGTCTTTCCGCCGGTTCCGGCGCCCGCGTCATCAGGAATGCGGCGGCGAGGACGGAAACCATGCCGGACACTGCCACGATCGCATGTCTGATCATGAATGAGCACCTGCTTCCTTTGGTCGTTCTGGATAGCCTGCCAAGCTTGCGCGAGGGATGCGTGTCAACGCTTTGGTAACCTTGGGGGGAAGTGCCTTTCCCCGAAGACGGCCTTTGAGGCAACCCATTTAGGGATCGGAAACGAAATCCCCCTATACCGGCTCATGAAACGGCAGAGGCGTCATTTCCGTGACGCGTGGCATGATGCCAGACTGCTGTACCGGACGGCCCGGTATGTCCCTTTTCTGGAAGTTTGGAGGGACAATTCATGTCCAGCATCATTACCAACTCTGCTGCTATGACCGCACTCAAGTCATTGCAGATGACCAACCAGGCCATGGAAACGACCCAGAACCGGATCTCGACCGGTTACCGCGTTGCCGAGGCTTCCGACAACGCCGCCTACTGGTCCATCGCCACGACGATGCGGTCCGACAACAAGGCGCTGTCGACGGTCCAGGACGCCCTTGGCCTGGGTTCCGCCAAGGTCGATACGGCCTATACCGGCATGAACTCTGCCATCGACGTGGTCGACGAAATCAAGTCCAAGCTGGTGGCCTCGCGTGAACCCGGCGTCGACCGGTCCAAGATCCAGTCCGAAATCACCGAATTGCAGAACCAGCTGGTCTCCATTGCCGAATCCGCTTCGTTCTCCGGCGAGAACTGGCTGTCGGTCGACTCCAGCGCAGCCGGTTTCGTGGCGACGAAGGAAATCGTCGGTTCCTTCACCCGTGCCTCTGACGGCTCCGTTTCTGTCGGTCTCATCAATGTCGACACCACGACGACCGAACTGTTCGACGCCAATGACCAGTCCGGCATTCTCGACTCCACCTTCACCACGACCGGCGCTGGCGCCGTGACGGTTTCGGTGTCCGATCTGGACATCACCGCTGCCGGCATTGACGACACCGACATCGACGACATGATCTCCAACGTCGATTCCGCCCTGTCCTCGATGACGACCGCGGCGGCCAATCTCGGCGCCGCCAAGAGCCGCATCAACATCCAGACGAACTTCGTCTCGAACCTGATGGACTCCATCGACCGCGGCGTCGGCCAGCTTGTCGATGCCGACATGACCGAGGAATCGACCCGCCTTCAGGCCCTTCAGACCCAGCAGCAGCTGGGCATCCAGGCCCTGTCGATGGCCAACGCTTCCTCCTCCTCGATCCTGTCGCTGTTCCGCTGATCGGATTGACGGACTGACACCATTGGAAGGCCGCCTCCGGGCGGCCTTTTTCCTTTCCGCGGCCCGGCTGGAACCGCCGCTCCAATTCCGCGCAAGTTTCGCCAGTTAGCTTGTCTGCCAATCAGGCGGAGCAGCATGTGGCAGATCAACTCCAGACATTGATCGGCAATTTGAAGGGCTTGGGCACGGCAAGGCTGATGGCCCTTGCTGCGGCCATGGTTGCCGTCGTGGTGCTCGTCGCCGGCGGGTCCTGGTTCATGAGCCGTCCCACCTACGAGACGCTCTATATCGGCCTTGACCGCGACGACGTGAACCGCATGGGCATCGTCCTCTCCGAAGCCGGCATCGCCTATGACATCGATACCAAGGGCGGGACCTTTCTCGTCGAGGCGGGCCAGACCAGCCGCGCGCGCATGATCCTGGCCGAGAAGGGGCTCCCCGGCAGCGCGGGCGCAGGCTATGAACTGTTCGACAATCTCGGCACGCTCGGCCTGACATCCTTCATGCAGGAAGTCACGCGCGTGCGGGCGCTCGAGGGCGAGATCGCGCGGACGATCCAGTCCGTTTCCGGCATCAAGGCGGCGCGCGTCCATATTGTCATTCCGGACGAGGCGGGCTTTCGCGACCGTGACCGCCGGCCGACCGCATCCGTGCTGATCCGCACGAACGGCTCCGATATCAGCTCCAAGGCGATGGGCATCCGTCATCTCGTTGCCGCCGCGGTTCCCGGCCTGTCACGCACCGACGTCACCGTCCTGGACGCGTCCGGAAAGCTGCTGGCCGCCGGCGAGGATACGTTCGGCGACGCCATCAGCGTGTCGCTCGACCTGGAAAAGAACGTCGAGAACGAACTGGCGCAGAAGATCTCCGATGCCCTCCGGCCGCATATCGGAAACCAGAACTTCCGCGTCTCGGTCAATGCGGATCTCGATACCGATCGCCGGCAGATCGAGGAAACCATCTACGATCCCGATTCGCGCGTCGAGCGTTCGGTCCAGGTCGTGCGCACGCAGGACAGCTCGTCGCAGGCCGAGGCGATGCAGAACACCACCGTCGAACAGAACATACCGACCGATGAGGGAGGGACGGACAGCAATTCGTCCCAGAAGACCCAGGAAAACAGCGAAAGGCGCGAGGAGACGACGAATTACGAGATCAACACCAAGCGTGTTGCGGTCGTCAGCAACGGCTTTTCCATCAAGCGCCTCTCTGTCGCCGTCGTGGTCAACCGGGAGATGCTGGCAAAGACGCTGCCGGAAGGTGTGACGGACCTTGACGAGCGCATCCAGAAGATCCGCGACATGGTCTTCGTCGCCGCGGGCCTTCAGGAGGAACGCGGCGACAGCATCAACGTAACGGCCATCGAATTCCTGCCGGAAGACCTGGAAATGGCGCCGGTCGAGGCCGGCATGGGCGGCGAGATGCAGAGCTACATCAACACCGCCATCAAGGCGGCTGCCTTCGTCGGCGTGGCCCTGCTCGTCATCTTCCTGGGCCTGCGTCCTCTTGCAAGGGCCGCGATTGCCGGACCGGAACCGGAAGCGGCAGTGCCGGGTGCGACGGAAGCCGATTTCGCGGCCGAACTGGGCGTTGGACTGCCCGATCAGGGCCGCGCGGCGCCCGGCGGCCTGCAGTCCGCCCTGTCCGGTCCGGGTGCCGCCGATAGCGGCGATTATCTTCAGGTCCTGCGCAACCAGGGCATGTCCGCCAAGGAGCGCCTCGAAGTCATGATCGACTACGACGAGGAGCGCGCGGTGCAGGTGCTGCGGCGCTGGCTCAATGAGGCGGCATGATGGGCCGGCCCGCGCACTCTCTTCCGGACGACGGCTTCGTCGCCTTTGACCTTGACGAGACCCGCCCCGCGCCCTTCGTGCCGTTGTCGGACGAACAGCCGCAGCAGGCCTGGGAGCCGCTGCCGGGCGCCGCGGAGGAAGAGCCCGCCGTTCCGCCTGTTGCGCAATCCCGCCGCGATGAAAGTCCCGCACCGGCACCCGGAGGATTTCCGGACGTCGCCTCGACCGCGGATCTGCCCGGCCTTGAGTCTGCGCATCCGGGGACGGAGCAGATTGCGCCAGCGCCCGTCATGCAGTCGGGCGCGGAGCCGGACACAGGCTTCGTGGACGGCTTGCCCGCGGACCCCGGCGGGCCGGTGCCGGTTTCCGATGCGCCGGTTCAATCCGGGGAAGTGGCTTCTTCCGGCGATGGCGCCGAGGCACCCGGACCCGCTTTCGGACCGGACGGCGCGGATGTCCCGTCCGACGGCAATGGCGAAGGCGCTGGCAGTGAAAGCGAGGACTACGGTTTCGTGAGTGCCGCGGCGGGAGCGGGCGAGCGCGAAGCCGGGCGGATGGCAGAGGCGCGCCAGCTTTCCGGGCAGCTGGCCGCGGGCCTTGAGCGCATCTCGGTGGAACTGGCGGAGCAATTGTCGGTGACCGTCGGGCGCATCCTCGAGCCGGTCGTCTCGCGCACGGTCCGCGAGCGGATGACGGACCGCTTTCTCAAGGCCGCGTCAGAGGCGCTTGCCATGCGTCCCGAGACGCCATGCAGGCTGGAAGCACCCCGCGACCTGGTTCCCTTCCTGCGCGATGAACTGGAGCGCAAGGGCTATGCCGTCACTGTTGCCGAAGGCCCGGAGGATGGACTGACGCTGCGCCTCGACACGGAAGTGCTGGCGGCGCGCTTTGCCGGACTGGCTGGACTGGCCGGAGACCTCGATAATGAATGACGGGGCCAACGCTCAGGAAATCATCATCGTCAAGCGTAGCGGCGAGGGCGAGGACGGTCATCACGGCGGAGCCTGGAAGATCGCCTTCGCTGATTTCATGACCGCCATGATGGCGCTCTTCCTCGTGCTCTGGCTCATCAATGCCGCCAATGAGGAGACAAAGCGGTCGGTGGCCAGCTATTTCAACCCGATCAAGCTGGTCGAGCGCAATCGCAGCGAGAAGGGCTTGCAGGAGAACGAGGGCGGACCGGCAACCGGCGACAACACCGGACAGGAGGGCAAGGCCGACTTGCCGCACGTGGCCGGCAATACGCCGGTGGAAACCATGAGCGAGGACGCGTTCTTCGCCGATCCGGTCAGGAGCCTGGAGGTCATAGCCGGCCCGCCGGACGTGACCGACTTTCCCGCCGTCGCTGTGCCGGAGCCCTTTTCGCGCGACAGCGGCGCTCCGACCGACGGCTTCGTCGATCCCCTTGCCGCCGAGTACTGGGCGCCGTCGGGCAATTGGGAACAGGATGGCAGCAGGGCATCCGGTGAAGCGGGTGCCTCCGGACAGGAAACGGGGGCCAACCGGGAGGAAGGCGGGGAGGCGGCTGGATTGTCCGCGAGCCCGGACGGGAAGGACAAGGCCGCCGGACCTGCCCCGCAAGCGGACAGCGGGCGTGAGGGAGAGACCGGCGCCGACGTCGGCAAAGCCCCGCAGGAAGAGATGGCGGATGCCGTGGCGGCTGTCTCCGAGACGATCCGGGAAGCGCTGGAGAAGGCACTCGGGCCTGCCTCGGGCCAGCTCTACAGGCTGGAGGTGCAGCCGCAGGATGGCGGTGTGATGATCTCGCTGACCGACCAGCTCGGTTTCCCCATGTTCGAGATCGGTTCCGCTGTCCCCCGTGAACCGCTTGTCCGGGCAATGGACGCGGTCTCCCGGGTGCTGTCCGGGCAGCCGGGGAAGGTTCGTATCTTCGGCCATACGGACGGGCGGCCGATCCGCGCCGAAAACGACGACAACTGGCGCCTGTCCATGGATCGCGCCCGCGCCGCCTTCTTCATGCTCAAGCGCGCGGGCTTCGCCGAGACGCGTATTTCGCAGATCACCGGTTTCGCGGACCGCAAGCTGCGTGTGCCGGAAGATCCCTATGACGACTCCAACCGCCGCATCGAATTGCTGCTGGAGATCGAACAGTGATCGGTCACCGCCTCTGCCTTGCGGCTTTCCTGGCGTTCGCCGTGACCGTCTCCGCCGCCGCCGAGGACAACGGCCCGGTTTCCGGCCATGAGGCGCGGGACAGGACCGGCGGAGAGGCCGCGCCGCCCCCGCCGCCCCTTCCCGAACCCCGCGCCTCGGTGCTGCCAGGCGCGGCCGCGCTCTTGTCGGGTCTTTTTCAGGTTCAGGACAGCATCGTGAAGGGTGAGCGCAGCGCCCTCAAGCTTCAGTCCGATATCCTGCGGATGATGCGTGAGCAGCTGCTTGCCATGCGCGGCAAGCCGATCCTGCCGGAAACAGACATCGGCCCCGTCCTCCTGTTCGGCCTGGCCGGGGGTGATCCGGTGGCCGCCGTCCAGGTGCTTTCCTTCGTGCCCGGGGACCATCCGGACGCGGAACTTTCGCGGGCGGTGGTGTCATATCTGCGCCGCGAGACGCGCGCGGCGCTGTCGCGCTTCGAAACCATCGATCCGCTCGCCCTGCCACTGCCCCTGGGCGCCTATGTCGCCATGGCGAAGGGCAATGCGGCCATGGCCGAGAATCGGGAGGTAGCGGTCCGCAACTTCGATCTCGTCCGGCTTCTGGCGCCCGGAACATTGCTGGAGGAAGTGGCGCTGCGCCGCCTCGTATGGCTGCATGCCGGTTCCGGCGATGCGCCGGCGTTCCACCGGGCAGCGGCCTCCTATGCCAACCGCTTCGCCACCTCGCCCTATTTCGGGCAGTTCCTGAAATTCTTCATGCAAGGCGTCATCCGGTTGCCGACCGATGACGGCATCCGCGTGGTGCTCGATCTTCTGCCGGAGGATGCGCGCGTCACGGTCAAGATGCGCCTTTCGCGGGACGCCCTGATCGCCGGTCGCGACGAAATCGCCGACATCGTGTCGGCGAGCCTGCTCTCCGATCTGGCCGACAGTGCCGACGAGCGGGTCCAGCGCGCGCATCTCTATGCCGGCATGTCGCAGGTGGCCAAGGGCCGGCTGGTCAAGGCCTGGGGCATGCTCAGGCATGTGGACCGGGACAGCGTGCCGCCGGCGGACCGGGAATTGCTCGATGCCGCGCTCCATGCAGTGCGCGAGGCGACCGATGGCGATCCGGAGTCCGCAGCAATGATCACGTCGGCGCTCGGGGATGACCCGGCCGACGGCAAGCCCGGCGAAGGCGTATCCCTGGCACCGGACGCCCGGTCGCCGGCCGCGGGGGGAAGGGTGGAAAGTCCGCTGCCTGGCGCGGGTGCCGGACAAGCGCCGCCGCTGTCGGCCGGAGAAACCGGCATGGAAACCCGCGAGGGCGTGGAAGCCGGGGCGATCGCCGATCTGAAACCGCTGTTCGACAAGGCGAGCGAGCAGATGAAAGCCGTGGACGAACTCTTGAGGAACTTGCCGAAATGATGTCTTTGCTGAAGCCGCCCCCCTTTGCCCTGGGCGCGCATCCCGCCGCCGCCGCGGGCAACAGGGAAAGCGCTTCCGCGCAGCAGACGCGTGAGGCGCCGCCCGGGAAGGGTGCGCAAGGCCAGGCCTTTTCCGCGCTGTTGGCCAGCGGAGACGGCGAGCGCAAGTCGATGCCGCCGGGAAAACCCGCCGTTGCCGGGTATTTCACGCCCGTCCTGCGCGCCGGAGCCGGACCTGTCGCGGATGCGCCGGAGGCGGAGGATGGCGGCGTCTCCCGCGAAGAAGGAAACCCGGACGGCGATGCCGCCGGGATGCAAGGCGCCATGCCTGACCTGCCCGTGCTGCCGGCGTTCGCGGTCATGACAGCTGCCGTGACGGCAGGGCCCCCCGCTTCGACCGGAACGTCACGCCAGGGGCGCGAACCGGCCGCGTTTGCGGGCGCAGCGTTCACAACGCCTGCCGCATCCGAAATCATGGCCGGAGCGGCGGCGCGAGCGGCGACGGAACCGGTCTTGCCGCCGGCATCGAAACCGGGCGAGGGCAGCAATGGGCTCTTGCGGGCGGCTACAACGGCCATGCCGGGTCCGGACGCCGGAGGCAGGCAGGTTTTGCTTGCCCCGGTGCCGGACCGTCCCTCACCGGCGCCAATGCAGGAACCGGCTCAAAGGGCGGCGTCGCGGGACGGCGCGGCTTCGCGCGTCGACGAGCCCGTGCCTGGAAATGCGAAACAGGCACCCGCGCCGGCCGCGCAGGTTTCCCCTGCCGGCTTGATGACGTCCTCGATGCCGGCCGTCGACACGCGATCGCTGGCCACCTCGATCGGTGATCTGGCATCCTCCCTCGGCCGGCCGGACGCCGCCGGGCAGGACCGGCTGCCGGATGGAAGCGTGCTGGCCCATGCGTCCCAAAAGACGATGCGGATCCAGCTCAAGCCGGAGCATCTGGGGCATGTCGCCGTGACGCTGCGGCAGGGCAGCGAGGGCCTCGTTGTCGAGATCCGGGCCGAGACGCAGGAAGGCCGGCGTCTGCTCGAACTGGACGCTGACGGCGTTGCCGACTGGCTTCGCCATCAGGGCTGCACCGTCGCCGAATTGCGCGTGACGGGCGCGCACCAGTCGCAGCCGGCGCCAGGCGCGCTTCAGGGTGGGGGGCAGGAACGGGCCCTGGCCCAGGACTTCGCCGCCGGCGGACAGGCGGAAGCGCGCGAGGGTCGCGGTGGCGCGACGGCGTACCCGGACGGGCGCGGTTCGGGCCGGCAACAGGGTGAGGACCGCGCGCCGGATCGGCAGGATCAGACCGGGCGTCGCGCCTCCGGTGTCATTTACGTGTAGCCGTTCCAGACGATGGCTTCAGCGGGCATCGGCGTGAAGGCGCCCGGCGGCATTCGTCCCAGCGCCTCTTCGCGGGTCAGCGTCTTGAAATGGGGGCCGTTCCTGTCGAAGCGCGCCAAATGGATCGAACCGTCGCCCTTGCCCTTGGACCGGTAGAGCGCCCGGTCGGCCTCGTTCAGCATCGTCTTCAGGTCCGCCGTGTCCGTATCGCAATAGGCAAGGCCGACGCTGCATCCCACGAAGACATGCCGACCGTCGATGTCGAATTCCTCCTGGAACCGTTCCATGAGCGCGTAGGCGGCGTTCTCGGCATCGCGGGCGGTGCCGATGCGCGGCTGGACCACTGCGAATTCGTCGCCGCCCAGCCGGATGATGGTGTCTTCGCGCCGGGCGCCCGCCCGCAGGCGTCCGGCCACCTGCTTGAGGATGTGATCACCCTCGAAATGACCATACACGTCGTTGACCTGCTTGAACCCGTCGAGATCCAGCAGCACCAGTGACGTTCCGCAGCCCGGTTCGCAGCGGGCAAAGGCCTCCTTGCACACCTTTTCCATGACGCGGCGGTTGTAGAGACCGGTCAGCTCGTCGGTGCAGGCCACGTGCTCGATGGTCTTCTGAAGCTTGTGCTGTGCCGTGATGTCATGGTGCGTGCAAAGCCAGCCGCCGTCCTCCATCGGCGCGGCGTTGACCTCGATCACCCGTCCGTTTGTCAGTTCGCAGACCGTGCGCATCGGGTCTCGGTGCGAGAGCATTTCATGGAGATGGGCGAGATATTGCCTGAAGCTCTCTTCGCTGTAGATGCCCCGGTCGGCGCGCATGGCCAGCATGTCGAGCTTGTTGGTGCCCACAAGCGATGTTTCCTGCGGAACGTCGTAGAGCGAGAGGTACTTTTCGTTGTGCAGGACGAGATTGAGTTTCCGGTCGTACAACGCGATTCCCTGTGCCACGCAGGCCATGACAACTTCCAGAACGGAATTCTGGCGGGCAAGCTCCGTGAGCAGCGTTCGCTTGAGGCCTTCCATTGTGTCCCCCGTCGGTCGTCTTTTTGTTCTTCCGGGCATCGCTGGCTTGCTCTTCGGGTTTCCCCCGCGCGGTGGGGGCGCAAGGCCGCACGGGTTTGCCGGGTAGTCCCGTCCGCGCCGATGCCGTCCCGGTCGCATCCCGGTCGCCGATGGGGAATCATTCCCGTGATCATGCTGACACACGGCACTTAAATCGGGGTGAATCCCGTGTCCGGCAATCGAACGATTGCGCAATGAAACCGGTAATCATACGCCGCCCGAGCCGTAGGGCTCAGCGGCAGCGGCTCATCGCGGGAACCTTGCCGTGCCGCTGCATGGCCATGGCCAGATGTTCGGTGTTCCGCTCCGGGAGGTCGTGGCCGGTCGTGAACTGGATGTAGTTCAGGCAGACCTTGGCGCTGTTGCGTTCCAGCGCCACCTGGAGGTAGGCCCGCATGTCCGGGCTCTCCAGTTCGATATCGAGCATGACCCTTGGCGGCGTGGTCCAGTCTGCCGTCACGCTGCTGCCCTGCCCGAGCCGGATGAAGCCGGGCTCGAAGTAAAGCTCGGCGCAGGAATTGACCAGGTCCTCCAGCGAGGCGTGCATGCCCACCGTGATGAAGGCGATGTAGTATTCCGGACTGACCATCTGCAGTTCGGCGATGAAATCACGGATGCCACGGGCAATGAGCCGTTCACGTGTTGCTTTCAGATCGTCCGGTTTCATGCCTGATCACTTTCTGCTGTAGACATAGCGCACCAGTTCCGCGACCGCCTTGTAGAAGGCTTGCGGGATGATCTGGTCGACCTTGACCACCTTGTAGAGACTGCGTGCCAGTTCCACCCTTTCGAAGACGGGCACGCCGTTGGCCTCGGCGAGCGCCCGGATCCTCAGCGCGATCTCGTCGGTGCCCTTGGCCACCACCACGGGAGCGGCATCCCGCTCCGGCTGGTAGCGCAGGGCGATGGCAAAATGCGTCGGGTTGGCGATCACCAGCGTTGCGGTCGGAACCGCGCTCATCATCCGGCTGCGCGCCCGCGCCCGGGCGATCGACCGGATGCGCGCCTTGACCAGGGGATCGCCCTCTGCCTGCTTGTGTTCGTCCTTCACTTCCTGGCGCGTCATGCGCAACTCTTCATACCAGAGGAAGCGGGAGGCGAAGATGTCGATGGCCGTCACCACCGCCATGAAGGCGCAGACCAGCGTCAGCAGGAAGACGACGTTCTGCTCCAGCAGGTGCAGCATGGCCAGCGGATGGAGGTTCACATAACCCACTAGCGCCTCCATGCGGTCGCGCATGAAGAAGATGACAACCGCGAAGGCGAATCCGATCTTGACCAGCGATTTCAGAAATTCGATGAAGCCGCGCTTGCCGAAGACGCGTTTCCAGCCGCTGGCCGGCGAGACGTTCGACCACTTCGGCAGGATGCGGTCGCGAACCATGCGTGGCGTGTTCTGGGCAGCCGAGGCCGCGATGCCGGCCACCGCAAGCACGGCGAAGAGAGGCAGCAGCGTGGTCAGCATCGGCCCGAAGATCGCCGCCAGCGCGTTGGTGGCGTCCAGCCCGGTGTCGAGACGGATGTCGTGGGCATGGCTCATGAAATGGGCAAGCCGCTCGGTGATGACCATGGTCGAGGGCGTGGAGAACAGCGCCATGAAACCGGCCGTGGCCAGCAGCGAGGCGAAGAGCGGGGCTTCCCGCGAGAAAGCGGTCTGGCCCTTCTCCAGCGCGTCACGGATCTTCTTCTCCGTTGGCGCCTCTGTCTTGCTTTCCTTGTCCGGTTGTTCCGACATCGCCGCTCAGCCCGTCAGGCTGCCATTTCGCCGGTTTCGCCGAGCGTGATCTCGCCCTTGTCGATCTTGTCGAGGACGGTGGCCACGATCGCCCGGCGTGCATCGGCGACCACCTGTGGATTGCCTTTCGCGCCGGAGGCCAGGTCGGATTCGATCATGCGGCGGCTGCGCTGGCCGATGGCCGACAGGATGGCTTCGCGAATCTCCTCCCCGGCGCCGCGCAGGGCGTCCGTCAGAACGGTTGCTTCCATGGCGTCCAGGACGCTGGCACGCGCATCCTGGTCGAGGCGCACGATGTCGTCGAAACGGAACAGGCGCGACGTGACCGAGGCAAGCTGGCGCGGTTCGACGCGTTCCTGCAGGTCGTCGAGCAGATCGTCGAGCAGGTCGCGTTCCATCTCGTTGAGGACGGTTGCCAGCCGGCCCGGCTCGTTGACCGGCCCTGCGCTCGCGGTTCCGCCGAAGACCTGGCGCACGCTTTCCTCGATCAGCAGCGCGGCTTCCGGACGCACGTCCTTGGCCGTCAGCATGCGCGCCACGAGGCTGGCCCTGCGCGCCTTGTCCAGCTTCTGCAGGACCTGCGCGGTCAGCGATTCCGGCAGGCGCGACAGGATGTGGGAAGCGGCCTGCTCGTTCTCGCCCGTGACATGGGCGACGATCCGGTCCAAGTCGGCCCTGGCAAGGATGCTCCAGACGTCTTCCTTGCGCTGTTCCGGTTGCCGCTTCTTGCCGTCGGTCAGTTCGGCGAATTCCTCCTCGCCCAGGCTCTTGATGAGCATCTGGTTCATGATGTCGGCGGAATCGACGATGCCCGACCCTTGAGCGAAATCGCCCTCGAACTCGCGGATGATTTCGTCGAGTACCTCCGGTTCGACATTGCGGAACCCCCGCGCGATCTCCAGCAGCGCCTTCATCTCGTGCCTCTTGAAATGCTTCAGCAGTTCCGGTGCTTTCGGGGCGCCGATGGCGACGAGAATGGCGACGGCCTTCTGGGATTTGGTCAGCATCATCTGGGAACGCTTCCGCCGTTGCGCCGTCAATCGTTCAGGCTGTGGATCTTGAGTCCGAAGGTCGGGGTGTGGCCGGGAATGGCCACGAGGAATCCCGTGCCGATCCGCGTGCCGTTGACGATGATGTCCACCGGATCGCCGACCAGCTTGTTGAGCGATACGGTCTGACCGGGCCCGAGATTGGACAGTTCGCCCACCGTCATCTCCACCGCGCCGATGGCCACCTGCACCTTCAGCGGGATGTTCATCAGCGATCCGGACCCTTGCGGCCCTGGCTCTTCGCGGCCGCGGGCACCGACTGCGGTGTCCTGGACCTCGCCTTTCAGTTCGCGGATCGCCTGGTCGAGGTCGTGTTCCGATTTCTCAAGCGGACTCATCGCATTGCTCCGGAATTGTTCGTCCTGGCGCCGTTGGCGCTGTTGATCCGCACGCTGAGCTGGCCGCCGGCCTGGCCGCACTGGCCGGCAAGCACTCGCCGTCCGCCGACGCTGATCTCGCAATCGCGCAGAGCCTGCGCCGGAATGGGAATGACCGAACCGGGCACCAGCCGCCCGATGTCGCGCAACGTCATGTCGTTCAGGTTGACCAGGAACTCGGCGCGCACGCCCAGCCGCTTGAGCATCTCCACGTTGCGGCGCTGGGTTTCGCTGGTGACCGCCAGGCCGTCGAGCGAGATGCCGGTCAGGGCAACGCAGACCGGCCGCACCGCTTCGCCGCACCGGCCGTTCAGGCGGAACAGGTCGGCATGGATCCCGGTCAGCGTGGTCATGTCCACCATCGGGCCGAGGCCGATCTGCGGCATCGGGATTTCCCGCCCGGAGACCGCCGAGATCGCCGCCGCGAGGTTTTCGGCCAGCATGCGGAAGAACGACATTTCAACGCCTGTCAGGCTGGATCTGCCAACCTCGGGTGGAAGCGGTTCGCCGCCCATGAACACCGTCGAGAGGCTTGAGACCAGCGCCATGTCCATCCACAGCACGCAGGTCCGCTCGGGCGTCGCCTCGTCGGCATAGACAGCCACCGCCGATGCGGGTCCGAGCCGGGTATGAAGCGCGTTGAGCGTCCCGTTCTCATGCGCGGAATGTTCCAGCGTCAGGCTGCCGCCGATCTCGTCCTCCAGTTCATCCGCCATCCGCGCGGCGAGATCCTTGCCGAGTTTCTTCAGGATGGCGGCGGCGTCGTTGACCTCCCCGGCGCTGGCATTCTCGTGGAGGCATTTCAGCAGCAATTCGTCCGCGCCGGGCAGGCGTCCGCTCTGCGGGCCGCTCATCACGACACCGCCGGGCTGGTCGTCGTCGATTCCTCGACGGCGTCGATGGAGGGGCGGTCATGGGCGGCAATCGCCTTGCGCCCGAACTCCAGCGCGACCTGCGGAACCGAACCGTTCATGTGGGCGATCAGCGTCTGCTTGGCGACGAAGAACTTGCGCAGGCCCTTCTCGCGCACGATCTTGACCTTGGTGGCGATCGGGCCGACGACGGCGTAGGACAGGAAGATGCCGACGAATGTGCCGACCAGCGCCGCGCCGATCAGGCCGCCCAGCACTTCCGGCGAACTGTTGATCTTGCCCATCGCCTTCACGACGCCCAGCACGGCGGCGACGATGCCGAGCGCCGGCAGACCGTCGGCCACGGCCTGAAGCGCATGGTAGGATTTCAGCCGGTCATGGCGGATGGTGGCGATCTCTTCCTCCATCAGCGCCTCGATCTCGTGCGGACGGGCATTGCCGACGGTCATCAGGCGGCAATAGTCGCAGGTGAAGCTGACGAAGTCCTCGTCTTCCAGCGCCGACGGGTAGGCCTGGAAGATCGGCGATTCATCGGGCGCGTCGATGTGCTTCTCGATCTCGCTCTTCGGCTTGTCCTTCATCGTGCGCAGCAGGCTGTAGAGCAGGCCAAGGATTTCCAGGTACTTTTCCTCGTCGGGAACGGAGTTCTTCAGCGCCTCCATCATGCCCTTGCCGGAATCCTTGACCACGTAGAGCGGATTGGCCACCAGGAAGGTGCCGAGCGCCGCGCCGCCAATGATGACGAATTCCCAGGGCTGGGCGAGAACGCCGATATGCCCGCCCATCGCCATGTAGCCGCCAAGCACGCATCCGAGCGTCACGATCAGTCCAACGATGATGCCCACGCCGAATCCCTTTGCATTACCGTGTCCGACACGATTAGCGGGGCTTTCTTGCGTGAGCCTGATTTGCCCCGCCTTGCCGCGATAGCCTGGCGCAAGGCAGAAGGATTATGCCTGCGTCGATGCAGGAGGCGCGCCGATGCTCAGCACCTATGTGCAATACAATCTGATCGCCGCGAACATGGACCGCTCGGTCGAGGCCATCAATCGCGATCCCGTCGTCAGCCGCGAGACGGAGTATTACCTCGCCAATATCGGCAACATCGATACCGTCGAGGACTTCATCGCCGATACCCGCCTGTTCAACTACGCGATGAAGGCCCATGGCCTCTCGGACATGTCCTACGCCAAGGCCTTCATGACCAAGGTGCTGGAAGAAGGCCATGACGACGACGAGGCGTTCGTCAACCGGCTTGCCGACAACCGCTATGTCGAGTTCGCCAAGACATTCGATTTCAACCGCTACGGCGCCACGGCCACGACCTTCAGCCGTGCCTCGACCGGGGTGGCGGAGAAATATGTCCGCCAGACTCTCGAGGAGAATGCCGGCGAGACCAACACGGCCGTCCGGCTAGCCCTCTATTTCGAGCGCAAGGCCCCCGAAATCACCAGCGTCACCCAGATCCTGGCCGACCAGGCGCTGTTCACGGTGGTGCGCACCAATCTCGGCCTGCCCGAGAGCTTCTCCATGCTCGACATCGACCGGCAGATCGAGATCTTCGAGCAGCGTGTCGACCTCGAGTCGTTTTCCGATCCCGAAGCGGTGGCGAAGCAGATCGAGCGCTTTTCCGCGCTCTGGGACGCCAACAATCCCGACCAGACGGCGGCCAACAACATCGGCCTGCTGTTCTCCAACTCCGCCGCCGGCATCTCGCCGGACCTGATGATGGCCATCCAGACGCTGAAGAGGTAGGACCATGCAGGTTGGAACCTATGTCGGGCTCTCCTCCCAGATGGCCATCGAGCGCCGCCTCGAAACGCTGGCCGACAACGTCGCGAACTCCGGAACGGTCGGCTTCCGCGCGACCCGCATCCAGTTCCACGAGGCCGTGCAGGGCACCGGCGAGGACCAGACGGCGTTCGTGTCCGAGGGGAAGACATATGTCGACGAGCGCTCCGGCGGACTGACGCAGACCGGCAATCCGCTCGACTTCGCCATCCGCGGCAATGGCTGGTTCGCGGTCGAGACCGATGCCGGCATGGTGCTGACCCGCGACGGCCGCTTTTCCATGGATGCGGCCGGCATGCTGGTCAATGTCGATGGCGATCCGGTGCTCGATGCCGGCGGCGCGGCGATCCAACTCAATCCTGCAGCGGGTCAGGTGACCGCTGCCAAGGACGGCCTGCTTTACCAGAACAACCAGCTTGTCGGCTCGCTCGGCCTCTACACCTTCGAGCCGGGCGGCGAGGTGCGGCGGTACGGGGCCTCCGGCATCATTCCCTCCACGCCGGCCGAGCCGGTGGTCGACCGGGCCGATATCGGCACCGTCCAGGGCTTCGTCGAGGAATCCAACGTCGATCCCGTGCGCGAGATGACCAGGCTGATCATGCTCCAGCGCACCTTCGACAGCGTCGCCACCTTGATCAAGGATGCCGACAGCTCGCTCAACAGCGCCGTCCAGCTGCTCGGCGGCAAGTGACGCCATGGCGGTCACGCTCGATCACCTGGAGGCGCTGACCCATTCGCTGGCAGGCAGTGTCCTGCATGGCGGATACGTGGATTCGGTGTCCGCAGGCTTTTATCGCGTCCGCGGCCTGGAACCCCATGTCGCTCTCAACGATGCCGTCTGGGCGGAGAGCGGTGG
Organism: Zhengella sedimenti; assembly: GCF_046506625.1. NCBI lineage: Bacteria > Pseudomonadati > Pseudomonadota > Alphaproteobacteria > Hyphomicrobiales > Notoacmeibacteraceae > Zhengella > Zhengella sedimenti. The sequence continues at coordinate 62,132 of NZ_JBKFFP010000008.1, read as the reverse complement.
CCAGCGCCACTGGGGCAAGGTCATCCGCATCGACCCAGACGCGGTGATCGTCGCGCCCTACAGGTCGACTCGCGCGCTCAGGCGCGGCGATGTGGTCCTCGCTCCGGGCCGCGTCCATGCGCCGCGCCCCAACATGGCCTGGCTCGGCCGCGTGCTCGACGCGCTCGGCGAACCGGTCGACGGCGGCGGACCGATTCCCGTTCTGCCCGAGCGCCGTGCCTCCGCACGCGCCGTCGCGCCGCTCGAAAGGGCGCGCGTTGACGCCCCGTTCCGCACCGGCGTCAAGGTCGCCGACATCTTTACCCCGCTGTGCTACGGCCAGCGCATCGGCATCTTCGCCGGCTCCGGCGTCGGCAAGTCGACGCTGCTGTCGATGTTCGCGCGCGCGGACGCTTTCGACGTTGCCGTGATCGCCCTCGTCGGCGAGCGCTCCCGCGAGGTGCGCGAATTCCTCGAAGACACGATCGGACCGGACCAGCGCGGGCGCACCGTCACCGTGGTCGCCACCAGTGACGAAAGCGCCATGATGCGCTGTTCGGCACCGGTCATGGCGCTGGAGGCGGCGGAATATTTCCGCGACCGCGGCATGCGCGTGCTGGTGATGATCGATTCGGTGACGCGCTATGCCCATGCCCTGCGCGAGGTCGGCATCGCGCTCGGCGAACCGCCGATCGCCCGCGGCTATCCGCCCTCGGTCTTTGCCGCCCTGCCGCAACTGATGGAAAGGGCAGGGCCCGGACGCGAGGGGTCCGGTTCCGTGACCGCCATTGCCACGGTTCTCGTCGATGGCGACGACCACAACGACCCCGTCGCCGACACGATGCGCGGCATCCTCGACGGCCACCTTGTCCTCGACCGTCACATTGCCGACCAGGGACGTTTCCCCGCCGTCGACATTCTCGCCTCGCTCTCGCGCCTGGCCCTGCGCGTCTGGAACGAGGAGCAGCGCCTGTTCGTCACGGAACTGCGCGGGCTTGTCGCCCGCTATGAGGAAACCCGCGAGATCCGCATGCTGGGCGGCTGGATCCGGGGCGCCGATCCCGCGCTGGACCAGGCGGTGGAACTCGTGCCCCTTATTTACGAGGCGATGAAACAGGGCCCGCTCGATCCCCCGTCGCTCGATCCCTTCATTGAACTGGCGCGCAGGCTGAAGGAGCGTCAGCGCCAGATGGATGCCCCCGACGCCGCCAAGGCCAATGGCGCCCAGGCGAGAGGGCGTCCCCAGACACCGGAGACATGACATGAACCTTCTGTTCCAGGATCTCGGCTGGAAGGCTGCCGGCGCCGCGCTTTCGGTGGTCTGCGGCGCCTTGCCCTTCTACATCCACTACAACCAGGACCGGTTTTCCCCGCCCGAAATGGCATTTACCGGCGTCGTCGCGGAAGTGGCGGAAGCCGAAACCCGCACGCCCCGGTTCGAGCGGCTCGGCGCATCCGGCCAGGTGACGGTGATCGACAGTGTGGCCACCGGCACCGCCGATCCCGCCGGCCGGCCGGCCGGGGTGCCGCAACAGCCCTTCCCGGGCGATGCCGCGCAACTGCGCCTGCTCTCCGTGTCCGACAATTCCGCGCTCGTGGTCGACGGCGCGGTCGTCCAGCTTGTTCGCGTCGGATCGCGGCTCTCAAGCGGTGCGCGGGTGGATGCCATCCGGGTAACCGCGGCCGGCGGCCAGCTCGTCACGAGCACGGGCGAGGTGCTCGAAGCGGTGCGCTGAACCGGCCGGATGCAAGCTACGCGCAAGTCGAATCGGATAGCCATCTTCCGAAGAAAGGTGGAACGATGCAGATATTGCCCTTGCTCGACCTGGCCCATCAGCAGGCGTCCTGGCTCTCCGACAGGCAGTCGGCGGTGGCGACGAACATCGCCAATGCCAACACGCCGGACTACCGGGCCCGCGATGTGACGCCCTTCGAGGTCTATCTCAACAATTCCGCCGGCCAGCTTGCCGTCACCCAGCCAAGCCACCTGCTTGCCTCCGGGGAGAAGGCATCCTCGGGACAGACGGACCGCACGCCCGGCAACTCCGTCTACCAGACGTCGAGGCCGGTCGTGCTGGAAACCGAACTGCTCAACCAGACGGAACTGCGCAACGAGTACGAACTGAACACGGCCATCGTGAAGGCCTTCCACCGCATGTTCCTGTCCGTGGCAAAGGGGTGATGAATGGATTCCCTGTCAGCCTCCCTCAACGTCGCCTCGTCCGGAATGCATGCCCAGTCGACACGGCTGCGCGTGGTGTCCGAGAACATCGCCAATTCAGCCTCGACCTCGCTCCAGCCGGGCGGCGATCCCTATACGCGCAAGACGATCACCTTCGCCGAGGAGGTCGCGCGCGACATGCCGGTTTCCAAGGTCCGCGTGGCCCGAATCGGCGTTGATGGCGCCGACTATCCCAAGGAGCTCGACCCCGGCAACGCCGCCGCCGACGCCAACGGTTTCGTCAAGCTCCCCAATGTCAACGTCCTGGTGGAAATGGCCGACATGCGTGAGGCCAACCGCTCCTACGAGGCCAATATCCAGGTAATGCGGCAGGTGCGCGAACTCGTTTCCATGACCATCGGCTTGCTGGGTCAGAACTGATGGCCGATCCCGTTTCCGCCCTTTCCGGCCTCTCCGTCCTGTCCCTGCCGCTGCCGTCCGCGACCGGCAACGCGCTTTCCGCCGCGCAGGCGCAGAGTGCCGCGTCGTCGTTCTCCGCGGCGCTCGAACAGGCCGGCACGCATTTCGTCAACACCATGCAGGAGGGCGACCGGATGGCCCTGCGCGGCATTACCGGCAATGCCGGTCCGCGCGAGGTGGTCGACGCCGTGCTGACCGCCGAGCAGACGCTGCAGGCCGCCGTCGCCGTGCGCGACAAGATCGTTTCGGCCTACCTGGAAATCAGCCGGATGAGCATTTGAGGAAGACGCCATGAGAGCATTGTCCATCGCCGCGACCGGCATGAGCGCCCAGCAGACCAATCTCGACGTCATCGCCAACAACATCGCCAACATCAACACCACCGCCTTCAAGCGCGCCCGCGCCGAATTCACCGACCTGCTCTACGAGGCGGAGACGCTGAAGGGCGCGCCCTCGCAGGCCAATCAGGGCATCGTGCCCGAAGGCGCCTATGTGGGCCTCGGCGTGCGTACCGCCGCGATCCGCAACATCAACCTCCAGGGCGCGCTCGACGCCACCGGCAACGCGCTCGATGTGGCGATATCCGGACAGGGCTGGTTCCAGGTCCAGGGACCGAACGGCGAGACGCTCTACAGCCGCGCCGGCGCCTTCAACACCAATGCCAACGGCCAGCTCGTGACCACCGGCGGCTATGCGGTGGAGCCGGCGATCAACATTCCCGCCGAAGCCGTGCAGGTCGTCATCAACGATTCCGGCCAGGTCTTCGCGCGCTTCCAGGACCAGGTGGAACTCCAGGAACTCGGCCAGCTCACCCTCGCCAACTTCGCCAACGAGGTCGGCCTGCTGCCGCTCGGCGAGAACCTGTTTGCCGAAAGCGCCGCGTCCGGCGCCGCGGTCCTGGGCGTTCCGGGCGATCCCGGCTTCGGCACGTTGCGCCAGGGCTATCTTGAATCCTCCAACGTCGATCCGGTCCGCGAGATCACCTCGCTGATCGCGGCCCAGCGCGGCTACGAGATGAATTCCAAGGTGATCCAGGCCGCCGACGACATGGCCGCGACCGTTTCGAAGAACCTGAGGTGATGCCATGAGGCCCGGTGCCGCCCTTGCCGTCCTGCTGGCCCTCGGCCTGGCCGCGCCGGCTGCCGCCGAACCGGTCCTCGTTGCCCGCCACATCATCTATCCGGGCCAGGAGATCACGCCGGAAAGCGTCAACCGCATCCAGGTCAAGGGCAATGTCCTGTCCGACCGCGCCTTCCTGACCGAGCCGGCGCAGGCGGCCGGAAAGGTCGCTGCCAGGACGATCCTGCCCAATCGGCTGATCTTTCCAGAGGATGTCAGGGAAGCCGATCTCGTGCGCGCCGGTGTTCCTGTCAGGGCTGTCTTCCGCTCCGGCGCACTGGAAATCTCGCTGGTCGGGTTGCCCTTGGCGAACGCGGCTGCCGGTGAAACGGTGCGCCTGCGCAACCGCGAGAGCGGCCGCCAGTTTTCCGGCATCGTCCAGCCGGACGGAAGCGTGCTGGTGAGCGGGCAATGAAAGCAGTGCGCCGTTTCCTTGTCCTGGTCCTGGCATTGCTGGCTGGCCTCGCGCCGGCCGGCGCCGCCCGTGTCAAGGATATCGCCTCCCTGCACAGCGCGCGCGACAACCAGCTGATCGGATACGGCCTTGTCGTGGGTTTGCAGGGGACCGGCGACAGCATGCGCAACGCGCCCTTCACCGAGCAGTCCATGCGCTCCATGCTGAGCAATCTGGGCATCGCCACGGAAAACGGCGCCTCGCGCGCCAAGAATGTCGCCGCCGTGATCGTCACGGCGAACCTGCCGCCTTTCGTGCGCTCCGGGTCGCGCATCGACGTGACGGTCTCGTCGCTTGGCGATGCCACCTCGCTGGCCGGCGGGTCGCTGGTGATGACGCCGCTGCGCGGCGCCGACGGCGAGATCTACGCCGCCGCCCAGGGCCCGCTCATCATTTCCGGCTTCAACGCGCAGGGTGCGGCCGAACAGGTGACGCAGGGCGTGCCGACGTCTGGCCGCATCCCCAACGGCGCCATCGTGGAACGTGAGATCCCGGCCCGTTTCGAGGACGAGCACAGCCTCGAACTGATGCTGCGCAACCCGGATTTCTCCACCGCCGTCGCCATGACCGATGTCATCAACGCCTTCACCTCGAAGCGCTACGGCATGCGGGCCGCGCGCGAGATCGATTCCCGCACCATAGCGCTCACGCGGCCGAAAAAATCCTCCGCGGCGCGGTTCGTCGCCGAGATCGAGAACCTGCAGGTCGTTCCGGATGCGCCTGCCCGCGTCGTCATCGACGAGCGCACCGGCACCATCGTCATCGGCCAGGACGTCCGGATCTCCCAGGTCGCCGTCAGCCACGGCACGCTGACAGTGACCATCACCGAGACACCGGAGATCGTCCAGCCCAACCCCTTCTCCGAAGGCGTGACCGCCGTCCAGCCCTCCACCCTGGTAACAGCCACGCAACCCGATTCCGTCGTCGCCATCGTCAACGGCGCCAGCCTGCAGGCGATCGCCAGCGGCCTGAACCAGATGGGCGTCAAGCCCACCGACACGATTGCCATCCTGCAGGCGATCAAGTCGGCCGGTGCCCTCCAGGCGGAGCTCGTCCTGCAATGACGGCCGGCCTGCGCCCCTCCATCGGCTTGGCGGCCCTCCTGGCCGCGGGGCTTGCCGGTTTTCCCGGCGCCGCCCGGGCGCAGGAGATCCGCGATGTTTCGGTCGACGGCTCGCAAGCCGCAGGCGATGCGGCGCGCTATTGCACCAACATCACCCAGGAGATGCAGGAACTGCGCTACCGCATCAAGGAAGAGAAGTTGCGGCAGTTGCAGTCCGAGGTGGAAGCCAAGCTTGCCGAGCTGGACAGCAAGCGCCGGGAACTGGAGGAGTGGGTCGGCCTGCGCGACGGTTTTGCAAACCGCGCCACCGAGGCCCTTGTCGAGATCTACCAGAAGATGCGCCCCGATGCCGCCGCCGCGCGCCTTGAGGAGATTTCCCCGCAGCTTGCTTCCTCGATCCTGCTGGCCCTGCCTGCGGCAAAGGCAGGCGTCATCCTCAACGAGATGGAGCCGAAGCGCGCGGCTGCCGTCACCATGATCCTGGCCGCCGCCGCGCGCAAGGATGACGGAACATGACAAGCCGCCCCTTCCTGCTGATCCCCGTGCTCGCGGCCGCCCTGCTGGCTGTTTCCGGCTGCAGCCAGACGGTGCGGGAAATCGGGCGCGCGCCCGACATGACGCCTGTCGGCGCCGGGGTCGAGGACGGCATGCTGGCCTACAAGCCCTGGCCGGACAAGCCGGCCTCCAGCACCTCGCGTTATTCGCTGTGGGACGACCGCGCCCACAATCTCTACAAGTCCAGCCGGGCGCTCAGCGAGGGCGACGTGCTGACCGTGCTCATCTCGATCAACGACAACGCGAAGTTCCAGAACCGGTCGGAGCGGTCACGCACCAATTCCCGCGATCTCGGCCTGTCGGGCAGCTATGACGTCAGTGGCGCCGGAGGGTCGGCGTCGGCCTCGGGCACCGTGACCGGCGGTTCCGATTTCGCCGGCGACGGCAGCACCATCCGGTCCGAAAACCTGAACCTGTCGGTCGCCGCCCTTGTCACCCGGGTCCTCGCCAACGGCAACCTGATCATCCAGGGCAGCCAGGAGGTCCGGGTCAACCACGAGCTTCGCATCCTCACCATCGCCGGCATCGTCCGGCCCGACGACATCGGCCCGGACAACACGATCCGCTACGAGCGCATCGCCGAGGCGCGGGTGACCTATGGCGGCCGCGGCCGCCTCACCGAAGTGCAGCAGCCGTCATGGGGGCAGCAGGTCACCGACCTGATCCTGCCATTCTGAGGACGCGGACATGGATGCCGAAACCGCCCAGGAACCCAAGCCCTCCCTCGTCATGGGACTGATCGTCCCGCTGGTCGTCATCGTCCTGTTCGGCGCCGGTGCCGGCTGGGGTCTTGGAACCTTCATCCTCGCGCCCAACATGCCGGAACCGGCTGCGGCCGGCGCAGCGGACCACGCCGCCGGTGACGCTGCCGCGCATGACGGGGAGAAGGCCGCGGGCGCAACGGAAAAGGCGGGCGCGGGACCGCAGGTGCAGGTGCTCGATCCCATCGTCACCAACATCGCCGTGCCCTCCGAGACCTGGATGCGTCTCGAACTGACCCTGCTGCTCAACCAGCCGCTGGAGCCGCATGTGCAGGACTACATCCACCAGGACCTCCTGGCCTTCGCCCGCACCCTGCGGCTCGACTACATCGACACGCCGACCGGCTACCTGCAGTTCCGCAACGACCTTCTCGATCGCGCGCGCCTGCGCGCCGGGCCCGGAAAGATCGAGCAGGTGCTGATCAAGACAATGCTGTTTGAATGAAGCGCGCGCTGATCCCGGTCCTCGCCCTGTTCCTGGCTGTCCTGCTGGCCCCGCCCGCCTTCGCCCAGGACGGAGGGCTCGGCAATGCCCTGTCCAATCTCGCCCAGGCCAGCGAGATCGAGGGCCAGACGGCCGGCCAGATCATCCAGCTCTTCGGCCTGTTGACGGTCCTGGCGGTGGCGCCGGGAATCCTGATCACCGTCACCAGCTTCACCCGCTTCATCATAGTCTTCTCGATCCTGCGCTCCGGCCTTGGCCTGCAGACGACGCCGGCGAACCTGATCCTCATCAGCCTTGCGCTCTTCATGACCTTCTATGTCATGCAGCCGGCCGCCGACCGGGCCTGGAACGAGGGGCTTCAGCCCATGATGAACAATGAACTGTCACAGCAGGAGGCGCTGGAACGCATCAGCGCGCCGTTCTACGACTTCATGCTCGAGAATGTCCGCGACGAGGACATCGCCCTCTTCGTCGGACTGGCGCGCGAACGCGATCCGGCCTACGAGCCGGGCGACCGGCCCGGTTGGCGCGTGCTCGTTCCCGCCTTCATGGTTTCCGAACTCAGGCGGGGTTTCGAGATCGGTTTCCTGGTCATCCTGCCCTTCCTCGTCATCGACCTTGTCGTCGCCACCATCACCATGGCGATGGGCATGATGATGCTGCCGCCGACGGTCGTGGCGCTCCCCTTCAAGATCCTGTTCTTCGTCCTCATCGACGGCTGGAACCTGCTCGTCGGGTCCATGATCCGTTCGTTCAACTGACCCTGCCCGCCACGATTCCGTCACGAAATCGCCCCTATTCCTCGCCATTGGGTTGAGGCCCCGCGATCCCTTTCGCGGGTTTCGCCGCGCGGAAAAAGGCGGATTTCGGCTTTTTCCGGCATTTTCGGGTGCGTTACTGAAAAGTTTATTTTCCGGGCCTATTCTTCGGGGACCAGCATTGTAAGTGTGTAAGCCATGAGTTCCTCCGCACCCCGAACGGCGACCCTTCTGGCGACGGCCCTGTCGCTTGCGCTGCCCGCGCCCGCCTTGGCGCTGGAACTGTTCGGCGTGACCATCTTCCAGTCCCGCGCCGACAGGGACGAGGAGGCCGTGATCGGCGACCCGCAGTCCTATTCGGTCGATTTCGTGGTCGAGGGCGACGACGGCGACGTCGAGGAAGCTCTGAAGAACGCCTCGGGCCTGTGGCGCGGGCGCGAGGACCCGGCCTCGGGAGCGGCGGGCCTGATTGCCAAGGCCCGTGGCGATTACCGTGCCCTGCTCGGCGCGCTCTACCGTCAGGGCCGCTACGGCGGCGTCATCGCGATCACCATTGACGGGCGTGATGCCGCGCGGCTGGAACCGGATGCCGTGTTCCCCGATCCAGCCGCCGTTTCCGTGCGCGTCACGCCCGGTCCCGTCTTCACCTTTTCCGGCGCCGGCGTGATCAATGCCGCGCCCCCGCCGGTGGACGAGGGGGACGAGGTGGAAGCGCCTGCGCAACAAGGCTATGCGCCCGGCGAAGTGGCCCGATCGACCGCGGTCAAGGATGCGGCCGCCCTTTCGCTGGAAGCCTGGCGCCAGCAGGGCCATGCCAAGGCCCGGATCGCCGACACGGCCATCGTTGCCGATCACGATACCAACACGGTGGATGCGGCGCTGACCGTCGAGCCCGGGCCGAAGGCCTTCTACGGCATGCTCGCCGTGGAAGGGACGGGCCGCATGGACCCGGAATTCGTGGCCTGGATGGCCGGCCTCGAACCGGGGGCGGAGTACGACCCGGACGACCTTGCGCGCGCTTCCAAACGGCTGGCGCGTCTCGATGTCTTCACCTCGCAGCGTTTCGTCGAGGCCGACGCCATCGGCGATGACGGCATCCTGCCGGTCTCGCTCGTCGTCCAGGAGCGCAAGCCGCGCCGCATCGGCGTCGGTGCGACCTACTCGACGACCGATGGCCTCGGCGTGGAAGGCTACTGGCTGCACCGCAACCTGTTCGGCAGGGCGGAACGGTTCCGTGTCGAAGGCAAGGTCGCCGGCATGGGCCGCACCTCCGATCCGCGGGATTTCGACTACCGGCTGGCCGCGACCTTCACCAAGCCCGGCTTCATCACCCGCGACACCGATCTCTCCGTCACCGCCGAGGCCGAGCGCGAGGTCCTGCCGGCCTACAAGCGGACGGCCGGTGGCGGCGAGGTGCGCCTGACCCATCTCTTTTCCGAAACGCTGAGCGGTTACGGCGCCGTCTTTGGCGAATATGCCCGATACAACGACGTCTTCGGCACCCGCGACTTCACCACCGCCGGGGCGCGCGCCGGGCTGGTCTGGGATACCCGCGACAACGAGACCGACGCCACGAAGGGCTTCTACCTTTCCGGTGAAGCCGAGCCCTTCCACGAATTCACCTATGCCAACACGGCCGTGAAGGCGGTCGGCGAGGCCCGCGCCTATGTCGCGCCCGGCGACGGGCAGCGCGTCGTGCTCGCCGCGCGCATCAAGGCCGGAATGCTGGCAGGCATGCCCATTGCCGAAACGCCGCCCGACAAGCTGTTTTTTGCCGGTGGCGGCGGGTCCGTGCGCGGATACGGCTACAAGTCGATCGGCGTTCCCACGCCGCTCGGACTTGTCGGCGGCCGCTCGCTGTTCGAGACCTCGGCGGAAATCCGGTTCAAGGCCACCGACACCATCGGCATTGTCGCCTTCGCCGACGGCGGCGCCGTGGGACCGCGCGCGACGCCGGATTTCTCGGACATGCGCTTCGGGGCCGGCCTCGGCCTTCGCTACTACACCGCTCTCGGCCCGATCCGCCTCGATGCCGCCGTTCCGCTGAACCCGCGTCCGGGCGACAGCAGTTTCGCCGTCTATGCGGGGATTGGACAGGCCTTCTGATGCGCGCGCTTTTCATCGCCCTCTTCGCGGTTTTCGCGCTTGTCGCCGTCGCCCTCTCGCAGCAGTCGCCCGAGGAGGAGAAATCCTACTTCCTGCGCTATGTGGAGGACACGATCTCCAGCGACAACCGTCGCATCTCGATCACCGGCATCGATGGCGTCCTGTCTTCCGATGCCTCCATCGGCGCAATCACGGTGGCCGACCGCAAGGGCGTCTGGCTGACGATCACCGACGCGAAGATCACGTGGACGCGTTCGGCCCTGCTCACCGGGCGCCTGGTCATCGACCGGCTGTCGGCGGCCAGCATCGCCATGACGCGCATGCCGGTACCCGACGAGAGCCTGCCGTCGCCCGAGGCTGGCGGATTCAGCCTTCCGGAACTGCCCGTCTCGGTGCGTATCGGCAATCTCGCGGTGGGAGAGGCGACGTTCGCCGAGGCCGTTTTCGGCGAAGCCGCGACCCTCTCGCTCAACGGCGCGGTTGCCCTGGCCGATGGTTCGCTGGATGCCGGCCTCGCCATCGAGCGCCTGGACGGACCCGGCGGGACGCTGGCCCTCGACGCGTCCTTTTCCAATGACAGCCGGGTGCTCGCCATCGACCTCCGGGCCAGCGAACCGGCGGACGGCGTCCTCGCAAACCTGTTGAACCTGGAAGGCCGGCCCGCCGTCGATCTTTCCGTCAAGGGCGAAGGCCCGCTATCGGACTTCGCAGCCGACATCGCGCTTGCGGCCAATGACGAGGAAATCCTGCAGGGCCGCGTGGCGGTCAACGAAACCGGGGATGCGACCGGCTTCACCGCCGATCTCGACGGACGCGTCGCCGTTCTGGCGCCTGCCGAACTGCGCGCCTTCCTTGGCGAGCGCACCAGCCTTTCCCTGTCCGGAACCGTGCCTGCCGATGGCGGCGTCCTCGTCGAGCGCTTGCGCACGCGCGGCGGCGCCCTTTCGCTGGATGCCAGCGCACGGGTCCTGCCGGACGGATTCCTGCGCCGCCTCGATCTCACCGCCGCCATCGACCCGGTGACGGGCGACCGCGTCATCCTGCCGTCGGCCGGCAACGGCACCAGCATCGGCGGCGCACGCCTTTCCCTGACCTACGGCGACACCGCGGAGGGTCAATGGACCGGCGCGATGACCGCGCGCGCGATCCGAACGCCAGATTTCTCCATTGGCGGATTTCGCCTCGACATGGGCGGAAACGTCACCGCGCTCGACGATCCCGCCCGCCGCGCCGTCACCTTCGATGCCAATGGCCAGGCCGAGGCAGTGCGTTCCGACGACCCGGCCATCGCCGAGGCTCTGGGCACCTTCCTGAAGCTGGTGCTCGCCGGCGCCTACCGCGCGGGCGAACCCGTGCGCATCGACCGTTTCGCGATCACCGGCACGGCGCTTTCGGCGACCGCGCAGGGCGCGGTTGACGGCGCTGCCTTCGATGGCAGCCTGGCGCTCGTCTCCGACACTCTCGCGCCCTTCTCCTCCCTGGCCGGACGTCCGCTCACCGGTTCGGCGGATGTCGCCGCGCGCGGCACGGTCAACGCGCTGACCGGCGCCTTCGACCTCGCCTTGTCAGGAACGGCAACCGGCGTCACAACCGGCGATGCGCGCACCGACCGCCTGTTCCAGGGCGAAACCACGCTTGCCGGTCGCCTGGCCCGCGACGAGACCGGCTTCCGCGCCGAGGATTTCAGCCTCGGCAACGAACAGGCACGCCTGACAGCCGATGGCACCTTCTCCTCCGAAAGCGCCGACTTCGATCTCGACGCACGCATCGCCGACCTTGCCACGCTGAGCGACCAGCTTGCCGGGCCCCTGACCGTCACCGGCAGGGCAGAGGGCGAGAAGGGCATCATCGGCACGACGCTGGCACTGGCCTTGCCCGACGGCGAACTGGCGGGCCGGCCCGTGTCCGATGCCGCCCTGCAACTCGAAGGCGCCTTCCGCGAAGCCGGCTTTCGCGGGGTCGTCACCGGCGACCTTTTGCTGGACGGCGCGCCGACGGCGCTACGCAGCGAGATCGCCTACGGGGAGGGCAGCCTCGGTCTCGACGGCCTGTCGCTGACCACGCGCGGCGCCGAACTCACCGGCGCCATTGCCCGCAACGAGAACGGTTTTCTGAACGGCGCGCTCAAGCTCGATGCAACGGACATATCGCGTCTCGCGGCCCTGGCTCTGCGTCAGGCTTCGGGCGCGGCCACCGCATCGGTTACGCTCGAGCATGACGGCGAGACCCAGTCCGCCCGCCTGCAGGCTGACATTTCCCGCCTTGAACTCGCCGAACCGGCCCTCTCTGCGGCAAGTCTGTCGCTCGATGCGGATCTCGCCGACCTTTTCGGCGTGCCGGTGGTGCGCGCCGGTCTTGACGCCCGCGCGCTCACGCTGGCCGGTGTCGACATGCAGACGCTGACGGCGGCAGCCGAGGGTTCAGGCGACGCCACGGACTTCACCCTCGATGCCCGCCTTGACGATGGCGCGACGGCCCGCCTTGCAGGTTCCCTGGAACCGCGCGGCGAGGGGTTCCGGATCGCACTTCAACAGGCGTCCCTGGTCAAGGGAGGGCGCGGGCTCGACCTGAAAGCCCCGGCAACGGTAACCGTCCAGGGCGAGCGGATCGAACTGGACGGATTGCGGTTTGCTGCCGGCGACGGCGAGATCGCCGCCTCGGGCACGGCCGCGGATGTGCTGGCGCTGCAATTGACGCTCAACCGCGTCCCGCTGACGCTCGCCAACCTCGTCCGCCCCGACCTGGGCGCGGCCGGCACGATCGGCGGCGTGGTCGACGTAAGGGGGCGGCGCGAGCGTCCCGAGGCCGATTTCCTGCTCCGCGGCCAGGGCATCACGGTTGCGCAACTCGCCCGCGCCGGCGTCGCACCCGTCGCGCTCGACCTAGAGGGCCGGACAACGGGCCAGCGCGTGACCCTCGATGCGTCCGTCACCAATGCGCAAGGCATGGATGTGCGCATTTCCGGCACCGTGCCGCAAACAGCGGCGGGGCGCCTTGATCTCGACATTGCGCTGCGCGCCTTCCCGCTCGCCATCCTCAATGCCGCCGCCCCGGACGCCGGGTTGTCTGGCCGCTTGTCTGGCACCGCCAGGGTGACCGGTAATGCCGGACGGCCCGATGTCGCTTTTGCCATCAATGGTGAAAGCGTGAGCGCGCGCCAGCTTTCTGCCAACGGCATTACGCCGCTCTCGGTGGCACTCAATGGCCGCTTCGCCAACCAGACGGTGCGGCTCGAACGGGCCAGCGCCAGCGGCGCCGGCGGCCTGTCGGTCACCGCAGCGGGCTCGCTTCCCCTGACAGGAGCCGGACTGGCCGTGGATTTCAATGCAGCGCTTCCCCTCTCACTGGCCAACCGTTTCCTCGTTGATCGCGGCGCCCGCGCCGAGGGTTTGCTGCGGGTCCGGGGCCGCGCCGGCGGCTCGCTGTCGGCCCCGGTCCTGTCTGCCAGCCTTGCCACGGAAGGCGCCGGTTTCGTCGACCCCCAGGCGCGGCTGCGCCTCGACGACATCCGGCTTTCCGCCACCATCGCCGACAACACGCTGCGCGTCGAGACCCTGAGCGCGGCGCTCGCCACGGGCGGCAGTGTATCGGCGTCGGGAACCGTCGATCTCACCGGCGACCTGCCGGCCGACCTGTCGATCAACCTGAATGATGCCCGCTACGCAGATGGCGAACTCGTGACCGCGAACCTCGCGGGCCGCCTGACCGTCAACGGTCCGCTGTTGCGCGATCCCCTCATCGCCGGGACCGTTACTGTCAACCGGGCCGAGCTTACCGTTCCGGAAAACCTGGCCGCCGCCAATGACGTGGCCGACGTCACCCACCGCAATGCGCCGGGCGACGTGCGCCGCACCATTGAAAAGGCCCTGCCGGAACGTGGTGCCCCGGTGCCGACGGCCCGCCCCTCCGTGCCTCGGCTCGACGTGCGCATCAACGCCCCGGCGCGCATCTTCGTGCGCGGCCGCGGCCTCGATACCGAACTGGGCGGCACGGTGCGGCTCACCGGGCCGGTCACCAGCGTCTCGCCATCGGGCGGGTTCGAGATCATCCGCGGCCGCCTTTCCATCCTCGGCCAGCGCATCACCTTCGACAGCGGCCGCGTGACGCTGATCGGCGATCTCGACCCCTATGTGGACTTCACCGCCACCACGCCTGGAACAGACATAACCGTGACCATCCGCGTGACCGGACGTGTCTCCGACCTGTCGATCCGCTTCACCTCGCAACCGGAACTTCCGCAGGACGAGGTGCTGGCCCGCCTGATCTTCGGCAAGGGCATCACCTCGCTGTCGCCGCTGCAGGTCGCAAGGCTGGCGGCCGCCGCGTCGGAACTGGCCGGCGGCGGCCCCTCCATCATGGACAGCGTGCGCGAGGCGACCGGCCTGGACGATCTCGACATCGTCACCGACGAGGAAGGCAATACCGCCGCGCGGGCGGGCCGCTACATCTCCGACAATGCCTATCTCGGCGTGGAGGCCGGGTCCGGCGGGTCGGGCAAGGTGACCATCGACCTCGACATCACCGGCGACCTGAAGGCGCGCGGCGCGCTCGGCACCGATGAAAGCACGCTCGGCATCTTCTACGAGAAGGACTACTGAACGGCCGGCCGCTACGGCTGCGTCCCGGCGGGGCGTCCCGCAACGGCTGATTCGCCGGTCGCGAAGCCGGTGAGCTCGCCGCCTGAATTCTTAAAACGATTGAATTCACAATTGTTTACCGAAAACCGTTTTAGATCGGTTCAACCCGGCTGGCGGGTATGGAAACCGCGAAACTCCGTGGCTATAAGGCCAGCGAAACTGCTTCCCGGAGAGAGGGCCCAACGATGAATGTTTCGCCGCGCGTCAAGGAAATCCTGTCCTGGTACGAAGGGGAAAACCCCGGCGTGAAGACCAATCTTGCCCGCCTGCTGATGCATGGCAAGCTGGGCGGTACCGGAAAGCTGGTCATCCTGCCGGTCGACCAGGGCTACGAGCACGGACCCGCGCGCTCCTTCCAGCCCAATCCGGCCGCCTATGATCCGCACTACCTCTACCAGCTTGCCATCGACGCGGGCCTTTCGGCCTATGCAGCACCGCTCGGCTCGCTCGAACAGGGTGCCGACACCTTTGCCGGCGAAGTGCCGCTGATCCTGAAGGTCAACTCCGCCAATTCGCTGGCCACCGGCGTGCCGGACCAGGCCGTCACCGCCTCCGTCGACGATGCGCTCCGTCTCGGTTGCGTGGGCATCGGCTTCACCATGTATCCCGGCTCCGACCAGTGCTTCGCCATGCAAGAAGAACTGCGCGAGATGACCCGCGAGGCCAAGGCCAAGGGCCTGATGACCGTGGTCTGGTCCTATCCGCGCGGCGGCGCCGTGACCAAGTCGGGCGAGACCGCGCTCGACATCGTCGCCTATGCCGCGCACATGGCCGCCCTGATGGGCGCCACCATCATCAAGGTCAAGCCGCCCAAGGCCGGTGTGGACCTCAAGGCGGCGGAAAAGGCCTACGAGACGGTCAAGCAGGACACGCTGGCGGATCGTATCGCCCATGTCATGCAGTGCGCCTATGCCGGCAAGCGCATCGTCGTCTTCTCGGGCGGCGATGCAAAGGACGCCGACAGCCTTCTCAAGGAAATCGGCGAGATCAACGCCGGCGGCGGCTTCGGCTCCATCGTCGGGCGCAATTCCTTCCAGCGCTCCCATGACGACGCGGTGGACCTGCTCGGCAAGATCATCGGCATCTACAAGGGCTGACAAACCGCCCGAGGGGAGCGAAGTGGCCGGGTGCGCGCAGCACGCCGGCCATTTTCGTGGCAGTCAGTCCGCTTCCTCCCGCGCGCGCGCGGCACGGGCAAGACGGCCCTCCCGCGCTGCGATGCGCTCGCGGTTGATGACATAGAGGCCGGTCACGATGATGACGGCCGCGCCCGCAAGCGTCCAGAAATCCGGCAGCTGGTCGAACACCGCCCAGCCATAGAACGTGCCCCAGACGATCATGGTGTATTGCACCGGCGCCACCGCGACCGCCTGCGCCATCTCCAGCGCCTTGATCACCAGCAGTTCGGCGACGCCGGCCATCACGGCGATGCTGACGAAGATCAGCCATTGGCGCGGCTCCGTCGGCCATATCCACACGAAAGGCAGCGGCAGGGTGAGCAGGATGCTTCCGGTCAGCGCGGTGTAGGCCACCGTCGTGGCGGTCCGGTCGTCGGCGGCAAGCACCCGCGATATGACCTGGCGCAGGGCGAACATGACAGCCGCGGCGATGACCAGCAGAATGGCGGGATGCAGCACCCCGGCGCCGGGTCGGATGATGATCAGGGTCGCAGCAAAGCCGATGGCCACGGCCAGCCAGCGCCGGATGCCGACCGGCTCGCGCAGGATCAGCGCGCCGAACATCGTGACGATGAACGGGGCCACGAAACTGACCGCGACGGCGTCTGCCAGCGGCACGAACTGTAGCCCGAAGATGAAGGTGGTGGCTGAAACCACCGCCAGCGCGCCGCGCGTGATCTGCATGCCGGGCCTTGCCGTCCTCAGGACGGCGAAACCGTGCCAGCCGAGCAGGGCGAACATGCCCGCGAGCAGGCCGAGCTGGCGCACCCAGACCACCTGGATCGGGTGGAAGTCCTGCGCCAGCAGCTTCGCCTGCATGTCGACGGCCGAAAAGATGAAGAACCCGAGCGCGATGAGCAGGATGCCCCGGCCGTTCCGGACCGGCTTGCCCGCGCTGCTGACCATCACCGGTGTGGCAGGATTGATCGGAATGTCGGTGTCCCCTCGGTTCGCGCACGTTCCGGTTGGCGCGCCAGACACCGGATTGAATCGCCACGCTATCTATGGCGCGCACTGCCGGTGCGAATCAATTGTACGCACCGGGAATTTGGTTGCCTGTCGGTGAAACCCGGTTGAAGCGAAGGCACGCGCCCCGGGCTATCCCGCGACGGTCGCTTCGGCTTCCATGGCAAGCCTGCCCTGATGATTGGTCGCCCACAGGCGGATGCGCCCCTCCGCGTCCGGCGGATTGCCATTGACCGTCATCGTGTTGCCGTCGAAGAGCGGCGAGCGCGCCCGGAAGGAAAAGGCCGACAGCCTTGAGCCGGGCATCTGGCGGCCGACCAGGTCGACGAGCAGCGTCGCGGTCAGCGGACCATGGACGACGAGCCCCGGATACCCTTCCTCGCGGGTGACGTAATCCCGGTCATAGTGGATGCGATGGCCGTTGAACGTAAGCGCGGAATAGCGGAACAGCAGCACCGGATCGGGCACGAGGCTGCGCGACCAAGCACCGGGCGGCGGCGCTTCCGGCGCTGGCGTCGCGGCGGGCCCGGTCATGGCGCGGTAGACGATGTCATGGTCGTCCGTCACGAGGACCGGTCCGCCCGGCTCGGCGAAGGTGTGGCGCACGGTCACGAAGACGAGGTCGCCCGCGCTGCCGGATTTCTCCTTCACGCTCGTGATCGTGGAAACGCGCTCGACGGTCATGCCCGCCTTCAACTGGCCGGGAAATGCCAGCCGGCTGCCTGCCCACATGCGCCGGGGCAGGTGATGTACCGGCGGCAGGAAGCCGCCGCGTGCGGGATGCCCGTCAGGCCCGAGTCCGCTCTGGCGCGCGTCGGGCAGGAAATGCAGCCAGTGGGCAAGCGGCGGCGCGTCGTCGCCGTCCTTCACCCTTGGCCGGTCATGGTCCAGCGTCGCCGCCAGCCGGGTCAGGACATCCGCCGAGATCACATCCGTTCGCGTTTCGCTGCGTCCGACCCATGTTTCCAGCCCGTCACCCATGACGTCCCTTCCTCCTGCGCTTGATCCGTGCCGTGTTTTCCATGACCGCGGCGCCTTGTCCAGTGTCCGGCGTGATCCGCCCTGCCTTGCCGTGCCGGGACGCGGCGCGGTGAAAGGGTGCCAAATACTTGACTTTGATATATAAGCGGGATGAATGAAGTGAGGGATCCACCGGTGAAGGGGCGCGACGTCGCGCCATCTCGCCCAGGCAGGCAGCGCGCGCTGCGGTCGCGGGTTCCCGACGACGATCGACCGGGCAGGGGCAATTGATGGGCGACCGCCAGTTCACGCGGCAGATGGCGACGGTTCTATCCATCGATGCTGTCGGCTATTCGCGGCTGATGGCGGAGGATGACGAAACCGCGCTCGATGCGTTTCATGAACGCTCTGCGCTCATCACCACGGTTTGCGAGCAGCATCGCGGGCGCATGTTCGGCAAGGCCGGCGACAGCCTGATGGCCGAGTTCGGCAATCCCGTCGACGCCGTTCGCGCCGCCGTCGATTTCCAGGCAAGGCTTGAGGAACTGAACGCGGCAGCGCCGGACAATCGCCGGATGGCGTTCCGCGTCGGCATCAACACCGGTGACGTGATCGTCGATGGCGACCTTCTTTTCGGTCATGACGTCAACATCGCCGCGCGTTTGCAGGAACGGGCGCCTGCCAACGGTGTCGTCATCTCCCAGACGACCTTCATCCAGGTCGCTGGCAAGACCGGCTTCGAGATGGCATCGCTCGGCAGCCAGCAATTGAAGAACATCCGTGAGGCGGTGCCCGCCTTCGCGGTGGCAAGGCCCGGTGAGGCAATGGCCGGCGCGGCGGTCACCTCGGGCGCGCGCGAGGTGGTGCGGTCCGAAGGGCCTCCGGCGGTAACCGTCCTGCCGTTCCGCAACCAGAGCGGGGACGCCGATCTAGACTATCTCGGCGATGCCCTGGCCGAGGACCTGATCTTCGGCCTTTCCAATCTGCGCTGGCTTCCGGTGATTTCCCACGCGTCGAGCCAGCAGTTCGATGCCGACGATGTCAGTCCGCGCGATGCCGCCCGGTCGCTCGGCGCGCGTTATGTCGTTTACGGCAAGCTGACGCGGTCGGCTGAAAACCTGCGGCTCATGGTTCTCCTGGAGGATACCGAAACCCAGCGCGTCCTGCTGTCTCGCCGTTTCGACCGCACCGCGGCATTGGTGCGCGAACTGCAGGATGCCGCCGGGTCCGAACTCGTCGCCATCCTGTCGGGCGAACTGGACCGGGCAGAGCAGCGGCGAACCTTCCAGCTTCCCTGGGAGGACATGGAGACCTGGCAACTCGTCGCGCGCGGCCGCTTCCACATGGCACGCAGAACCAGCGCCGACACGAAACTGGCGCATGACTATTTCCTGCGCGCCTACGAACACGAGCCCGCATCCTCCAACGTGCTCAGCGAACTGGCCTGGTGGCATTTCTGGCAGGGTTTCGTCACCATGAGCGAGGAGCATTTCCGGAAGGTCATCGACCTGTGCCAGAAGGCGCTCTTCATGGACAGCCAGGATGCCCGTCCGCATGCCTTTCTCGGCCTCACCGACATCATGTTGCGCAGGCCGGAACAGGCGCGCAATCACCTTGCCGCCGCGATTCGCATCAATCCCAGTTTCGCCTTTGCCGCCTCGGGCTACGGCAGCGCGCTGTCGCTGCTCGGCAACCATCGCGAGGGCCTCGAATGGCTGCGCAAGGCCGAACGGCTGAGCCCGTTCGATCTCTACCAGTTCCACAATCTCGGCGAGATCGCGGCTGCGCATTTCGCCCTCGGCGAAGACCGGGAAACCGCCGAAGAGGCCCTCAGGTCGCTCAGCCTGTCGCCGGGCTACTGGTATGCCCGCATGCTTCTGGTCGGTTCGCTGGCGCGCCTGGGCCGCCTGGACGAGGCCCGCGAACACAGGGCGATCCTGTTCGACCGCTATCCCGGTTTCACGCCGGCCCGCATCGAGTGGATCCCCTTCGCGGACCGGGCCGTCAACCGGGCCATGGCGGAGGCCTGGGAGCTTTCCGCCTGAACGGGGACGGTATCGGGACGGACCTGTCTGTGAGCTTCTTCACAGACACTGGCCTTGCGCCGCCCTTAGCTGAATGCAGGGGTGGCCAACCCTTGGGGGCTGCGGACAGATGAAATATTTCGAGGCGATCCGCGAGGCGCAACGCAACGGGAAACCGGCTGCCGAACTGCCTCCCTTCGACATGAGCCGGCTGGAAACCCGGAGCCTGACAGGCCGGCTGGTCTCGCGTTTCCTGGAAAATCCGCGCTGGGCGCTGCGGTTGCTGCGCAGGTTCTGGCCCGTCGCCCGCATCGGCCCGGTCACCGTGGTCACGCGCCATGCCGACGTGATCGACGTGCTGGAGCGCCAGGACGAGTTCCAGACGCCCTTCGGCCCGGAAATGGCGGAAATGGCGCTCGGCTGCAATTTCATCCTCGGCATGCAGGACGGACCGGAATACCGGCAGATGAAGGCGGCCTGCCTCAAGGCCTTTCCGCCCGAAGAGGTCGAGCAGGTGGTCCGCCCCGTCTGCGCCCGGCTTGCCGGCGATGTGATGCAGCGCGCCGAACCCGGGTTCAACGCCGTTCATGACCTGTTGAAGATCGTTCCCGTCCGGATCTGCCGCGACTATTTCGGGCTCGTGATCGACGATGAGGAGCGTTTCGCCGACTGGTCGATCGCGCTTTCCTCCCTGTTCTTCGCCGATTACTTCGGCAACCGGGCAGTGCGCGAACTCGCCGTTGTCGCCGCCGATGGCATGAACCGGACGATTGCCGCCTCGATCGCGGAGGTCAGGCAGGGCCGTGGCCGGCCGGACACGCCGCTCGCGAGACTCGTTGCCCTTCATGAGGCCAATCCGGCGCGCCTGCCGGAAGAGGCCATCCATTCCATCATGATGGGCATGGTGTCGGGCTTCGTTCCGACCGACCTGCTGGCCGGCGGCAATTGCCTCGACGTGATCCTCTCGCGCCGCGAGGCGCAGTCGGCGCTGGAAGAGGCGGTTGCCGCGCGCGACGACAAGCTCGTGGATGCCGTGATCATCGAGGCCATGCGCTTCAAGCCGATCAATATCGGGCCGCTTCGCCACTGCCCGCGCGATGCGGTGATCGCGCCGGGCACGCCGCGCGAACGGGTGGTCAAGGCCGGGTCCATGGTCATGCCGGCGACGTTTTCCGCCATGTTCGATGCCGGCGCCGTGGACGACCCGGAGGAGTTCCGGCCCGGCCGCGATGCCGGTTCCTATCTCGTCTTCGGCCACGGCATCCACTGGTGCATCGGTTCGCGGATCGCCCGCGTCCAGATCGCCGAATGCCTCAAGGTCCTTTTCGCGCGCGACAATGTCCGGCGCATGCCGGGCCGGGCCGGGCGGCTCGTTCGGCGCGGTGCCTTTCCCCGTGCCCTGCATGTCGGTTTCGATCGCCCGGCGGCCGACCGCCTCGCCACCCAGACCATGGCCACGGTCGTCGTGCCGGTTGCACCGGGAACGCCGCTTGGCCCTCTGCGCGCCATGGCGGATGGCCTCGGCAATCCCGCCCGCGAGGACGTGGCGGCCGCCCTCGACGACACCGGGATCGTTCATTTCATGAGCCTTGCCGTCATCTGCAAGGCCGACGAGGCCGGGGAAACGCCGCAGGACAAGGCGCATCTCGTGCTGGAACTGTCCGCTGACGGCCCGCTGGACCGGATTTTGGAAAAACTCGCGGTCGCGAGCGAGGCTTTCCTCCGCCCGGTCTTCGAGGCCGCCGGTGCGCTTGGTCGCGGCGAGGATTTCCAGGCATTCCTGCGGCGCCACCACGTCCCGGTCGGGCCGTTTCCCGGAACGGCGTCCGGCCTTGTCTTCTCCGGCACGCCGGGCCATTCCGTGCGCCGCATCCGCGACGAGGCGCGTCTTTACGACACGGTCGAGGGCATGGTCCGTTCGATCACGGGAAGCAGCGCGGGCGATGCCTTGCAGATCATCGGCGAGGTTCGCCGGCGCCTGTCGGAAACCGCAGGCTTCTCATGGGCCCTGCGGCCTGCCGATTCGCTTCTGGAGCAGAAGGCGCCGGGCACCTGGTCGAAAGCGCTGCTGGGCGCCTCCGAGCCGCGCCGCGCCATCGTCGTCTTCCTGTTCCTTGCCGCCATCGGCACCGCGCTCAATTACGCTCTGGTGTTCGGCGCGCCGGGTTCGTTGGCATCCTTGGGTGCCGCGCTCAAGCTGGTCTCCTCCCTCGTGGCGGCGGCCGTGGTTGCCGTGCTCGGCCTTGCCATCATCCTGGCCCTTGCCGGCCTTGCCCTGTCGGTCGCGCTCAACCGTGCCGAGGCGCGCGACATGCCATCGGATGAACTGCCGCCCTTTCCCCGCTACGAGGCCGTTGTCGAACGCGAGAACCGGCTGGGAACGCAGAACCACCTGACCGGGCTGTCGGTCATGAAGGCCGGATGGTTGCGCCGCCTGGCGCTGCGGGTGTCCTTCTTCATCATCCGCTTCGCCGCCGTCTACGTCTTCCGGCCCGGCTATCTCGGCGGCATCAACACCATCCATTTCGCCCGCTGGGTGCTCCTGCCGGGAACGGACCGTCTGGTCTTCTTCTCCAACTATGGCGGCTCATGGGAAAGCTATCTGGAGGATTTCATCACCAAGGCCCATTACGGGCTGACCGGCGTATGGAGCAACACGCTGGGCTTCCCGCGCAGCCGCAACCTGTTCCGCGACGGCGCCAGCGACGGCGACCGCTTCAAGCGCTGGGCCCGCAACCAGCAGATCCCCACGCTGTTCTGGTACTGCGCCTATCCGGGTCTCGACACCCGCCGCATCCGCGTCAACTCGGCCATTCGCCAGGGGCTGGTCCATGCCGATACCGGGCAGGAGGCGCGCGACTGGCTGGCCAATTTCGGCTCGATCCCGCGTCCGGATGGCGTTCTGGAAACGCACGAGATCCAGTCGCTGATGTTCGGCCCCATGGGCCGGCTCGCCCATGGCCGCGCGCTCGCCTTCATGATCCCCGATGAGGCGCCGCGCGCCGGGCGCAAGGCCTTCCTCGAAATGCTGCTGGCCGGAACCCGCTTCGGTGACCGCCTGCCCGAGGGCGAGGCCGTGATCTGCGCCTTCGGCCCCGCCGGGCTCGAAAGGCTGGGCCTGGAACCGGGGGTGGGCGGGGAACCGCTTGCCGCCTTTCCGCCCGCCTTCCGCCAGAACATGGACCATCCCTCCCGCGCCCGCATCCTCGACGATGCCGGTCCAAACGCGCCGGGCGAATGGGAATGGGGCGACGCGCGGGCGCGTGCCGATGTGCTCCTCCTGCTGTATGCGGAAGACGAGGCCCGGCTTTCGGCGCTTTTGCGCCGCCATGACGAGGCCGCCCGCGATGCCGGGCTGTTGAAGACATGCGACGTTGCATTGGCCATCGACAGGCGCGATGGCCAGGCCGTGGAGCCCTTCGGTTTCGCCGACGGAATCTCGCAGCCGGTGATCGAAGGCACACCGCGCGCCCGCGCCATGAACAGCGATCCGATGCACCGGGTCGCGGCTGGCGAATTCATCCTCGGCTACCGCGACCAGCGCGGCCATGTGCCGCCGGCGATTGTGATCCCGCCATCCCGCGATCCCGGCTGCATCCTGCCTGTGGCGATGGAGCCTGCCGGCGCGCGCGATCCGGGCCCCGGCCTGCCGCGCGACTTCGGACGCAATGGCAGTTTTCTCGTCGTCCGCCACCTCGCGCAGGATGTCGAGGGTTTCGACGGCTATTGCCGCGAAGCTGCCGCAGGCCTTCGCCATACGAACGCCATGCCGGAAGCCACGCCGGAATGGGTGGCCGCCAAGATGATGGGCCGCTGGCAGAACGGCTCGTCGCTGGTGCGCAACCCGCATGCGCCCGGCGAGGAAGGCCGCGAACCGGACAACGGTTTCCGCTTCGGCCCGGAAGACCCCCAGGGCCTGCATTGCCCGCTGGGCAGCCACATCCGCCGGTCCAATCCGCGCGATTCGCTGGGCCTCGACCGCGAGACGATGATCGATATCGGCAAGCGGCACCGCATCCTGCGGGTGGGACGCAATTACCGCCGCCCGCACCAGGACGGCGGCGAGGAGCGCGGCCTGTTCTTCATGTGCCTGAATGCCGACATCGAGCGCCAGTTCGAGTTCGTCCAGCAGACCTGGATCTCGGCGCCGCTGTTCCATGGCCTGATGCGCGAGAAGGACCCTGTCATCGGCCGGCAGGACGCAGGCGCGCGCTTTACCATCCCGACCCTTTCGGGCGGGATCGCCCTGCCTCCGCTGCCCTCCTTCGTCAGCCTGCGCGGCGGCGGCTATTTCTTCATGCCGTCGCGCAGCGCGCTGGCCTGGATGGCATCGCGCCTGTGATGCGCCCTTGATGTCAGGTGTCCGCGCAATCGCCCGCCAGCCTTTGCAGCCGCGCCGCGTCGGCGATCTTCACCGCGCCGCGCCTGAGGTTGACGAGACCGCCGCGCATCCATTCCTTCAGCGTCTTGTTGACGGATTCGCGGGTGGCGCCGAGCCGTTCGGCAAGGTCCGATTGCGAGAACGGAATCCAGCCTTCGGTATCGGCGAGTTGGGCGCTGAGCGCGAGCAGGCGCTTGGCGAGCCGGGCGTCGATGTTGAGCAGCGCCTGGTCGCCCAGATCGCCGCTCACGCGGCGCAAGCGGTCGCAAAGCAGGCGGATCATGGCGGCCGCGATGGCCGGATGCTGTTGCATGCGTTCGAAAAGGCGTGCGCGTGAGATCGACAGCACCTCGCAGTCGGTGAGGCAGGTCGCCGCCGCCGTGCGCCGGCCGCCATCCAGCGTCGCGATCTCGCCGATCAGGCCGGACCTCTGGACATTGACCACCAGCTTGCGCCCGGACAGCGAGTAAATGCTGATCTCGACGCTGCCAGAAACCAGCCCGTAGAGCCGGTGGGCCTGATCGTCCTGCTGGAAGATGTTCTGACCGGCGGCCAGCGACTCTCGCTGCGCGCCTTCGAAAAGGACTGCAAAGAGCTCTGGATCGAGCCTGTCTTCGCTGATTTGCATGATTCCCGCCGCTCCCGCTTGCCCTCCGGCGCGCCGCGCCGGACAATTGCCCGCATCCGCAATCCTACGAAAAGGCGGTGCGGCAAGGCAACGGCCTGCAGCGGCAAAGCGACCAGGAAGGGAGCGTGGAACGGAATGCACGCCTTGATTTGCAAACCTTCATGGAATGAACACCATGTTGCGCGCCATGGCCTATGCAGCGGGATTCACCATGCTACAAATGAGATGTGTGCATTTTTGATTCGCTGTGAAACCGGGGGCGTTTCCGTGGCGGTTGATGGTATTTGCCGGTGCCTTGAGCGCCGGCATCAAGTCTTGCGATTGATCGCGGCAATGCTGGTCTGCCTGATGGCGGGTCTGGCAACAGTCGCGCATGCCCAGACGGTCGACACCGATGGTGACGGCGTTTCCGATGTGGTCGACATCGATGACGACAATGACGGGCTGAACGATGTTGTCGAGGGCAGTGCAGATGCCGATGGCGACGGGCTGCCCAACCATCGCGATCTCGATTCAGACAATGACGGCATCCCGGACAATGTCGAATGGCAGACGACGGCCGCGTATTTGGCTCCGGCAGGAACTGATGCTGACGGCGACGGACTGGACGATGCCTATCGTGTTCACCTGGCGGCATATGGGCCCCTCGTTGCCTATGATTTCGAGAATGGCACGGCGAATGTGACAGGTGCCGGGCCGTCATTGACCCTCCAGGGCGGCGCCTCAGTCGTGGCGGGTGAGGGGCGTGACGGTTCCGCCGCCCTCGTCTTCGATGGCGTGAACGACCATGGCGTTTTCGATTCGATGCTGGACTTCACTGCAAGCCAGGAGTTTTCCTTCACTGCCTGGGTTCGCTGGGATGCCAACAACCACTGGAGTCGTGTTTTCGATTTCGGAGGGGGGCGGGACAACAACAATCTCTTTATCGCAAACTATGTGGGCCTGGGCGAAATGGCGGTCGGGCTATATAGCGGCAGCGTTAGTCAAGGCTATCTGGCCAGGGCCGAGAGTATTGAAGCCGGAACCGATACATGGGTTCATTATGCCGTCACGCTCTCTTCTGGCGGTTTGAGAGTCTACAAGAACGGCGTGTTGGTCGACAGTAATCTCAGCGTAATTCTTCCTGATTTTGCCGCATGGACAAGACTGTATCTGGGCCGATCCAATTGGGCATCAGATGCTTATTTCGAAGGCGCAATGGATGATATCGCGGTTTTCGATCGGGAATTGAGTGCGGCGGAGGTGGCGAACCTTTTTGAAGCCGGCAATCGCGCGGTGGATACCGATGGCGACGGCACGCCGGACTACCTTGATACCGACAGTGACAATGACGGCGTGTCCGACGCGGCCGAAAGCGGGTTCACGCTGTCAGGCGCCTACGGTTCGAACGGTCTCGACAGCGGCGCGGAAGCGTTGGATGGCTATGCCGATGTGAATGGACTGGCGCATGACGGGACGTCTTTTGCCCTTCTGGATGCCGATGGCGATACCGCGGCCAACGGCTCGAATGCAGCGCCGCGGGCGACGGACTTCAGCTACCGCGACAATGCGGAAGGAATGGACCTCGTCACCGTCAAGACGTTGCAATCGGCGGATTCGACCCCGGCTGTGGGCGACACGGTCACCTTCCGCATCACGGTGACCAATGCGACCGCCGGCGCCACGGCGACGAACGTTGCGCTGACTGACCAGTTGCCCGCCGGGCTGACCTATGTCTCGTCCACGGCGAGCGCCGGCAGCTATGACGAGACGACCGGTGTCTGGACCATCGGCGATGTGGCCAATGGCACGCCGGTGACGCTGGACATTTCCGCCACGGTCGATGCCGGGCAGGCAGGCCAGACGATCACCAACACCACGACGGCCGCCACCGGCGACCAGACCGATCCGGGCACCACGGGCGACGACCTGGAAGAGGCGGTAGCGGCAGTTGTCGTCGCGCCGAACACGAGCCCTTTCTCGTGTGACGGTAATCCCTATCAGGTCGTCAATGGCGAGCTTGTCATATTCAACCCGCTCACATCGCGATATGATTCCGTCACGGCATCGCTTGGTTCCTTCAACAATATCAATGGCGTTGGCTTCAATATCAATGACAACTACGCTTACGCCACCACCGAGGGCAACCAGCTTGTCCGGATAGGCTCGACAGGCCCGGCACAACTGCTCGGATCGGCCACGTTCTCGCCCGCCGGAGACATGGATTCCTCCAACGGCCTCTGGACGCGGGAAACGAAGACGAAATTCACCCGTATCGATGTCAAGACCCTCCAGACCACGAGTTTGACCCTCAGCGGCAATTTCGATCCCGGCGACATGGTCCTGGTGACGAACGGAGGCACGCAATATGCCTTCGGCGTTCACGAGCGTCAGCTTTACCGCGTCAATCTGGCGACGGGCGCCCTTGCCCGCCTCGCACTGTCCGGCCCGATCAACAACGGATCCTACGGCGCCATCTGGCTCGACAGCACTGGCCGCGTTCTCACCTTCAACAATGATACCGGCGACATTTTCGAGCTGTTCGATATTTTCGGTTCCTCTCCGTCAGTGGTTCTCCGGACGCAGACCGGGCAGGTCAGCAACATGAACGACGGGTTCTCCTGCCCGCAGGCGCCCTTCCCGAACCTCGCGCCGCTGGCCCGCGACGATGCCTTTGCGCGCGCCTGGGATGCCAGCCTCACCGGCGAGGACCTCTTTGCTGACAATGGCAACGGCATTGACGAGGACCCCGAAGCCCTCGGTGTGACGGTGACGCAGGTCAACGGCGATGCCGCCAATGTCGGCACGCAGATCACGCTCGCTTCCGGCGCACTGCTGACCGTCAATGCGGCCGGGACCTTCGACTACGATCCGAACGGCTACTACGGCAAGACCGACAGCTTCACCTACCGGATATCCGACGCCGCCGGCCTGACGGCCACCGCCACGGCCACCATCACGGTCAACGAGGACGTCTACGACCTCGTCACCGTCAAGACGCTGCAATCGGCGGATTCGACCCCGGCGGTGGGCGATACGGTCACCTTCCGCATCACGGTGACCAATGCGACTGCCGGCGCCACGGCGACGAACGTTGCGCTTACCGACCAGCTGCCCGCCGGGCTGACTTACGACAGTCACACCGCGAGCGCCGGCAGCTATGACGAGACGACCGGTGTCTGGACCATCGGCGATGTGGCCAATGGCACGCCGGTGACGCTGGACATTTCCGCCACGGTCGATGGCGGGCAGGCAGGCCAGACGATCACCAACACCACGACGGCGGCCGCCGGCAACCAGACCGATCCGGGCACCACGGGAGATGACCTGGAGGAGGCGGCAACGGTCGACGCGGTGCCGGCGCCTCTGCCGTCCATGCAGCCCTTTACCTGCGACGGATCGCCGTACCAGATCGTTTCCGGCGTTCTCCGCCAGTTTGATCCCATCACGTCGACCTATTCCGATATCAACGCGGGCCTGGGTGGCGGCAACATCAACGGTGCTGGCTTCAACGTCAACGACAACTATGCCTACGGAACCGCCAACGGCAATCTCTACAGGTTCGGCCCATCAGGCTCAGCCCAGATCATCGGCAGCGCCGCCAGCGCCAATTCCGGTGACATGGACGATTCCAACGGCCTTTGGATCAAACCGAGTCCCGATAAGCTCACCCGCATCGACGTGACAACTCTGCAAGAGACCGAGTTGCCGCTCGATTCTCCGCTCTTCGGAACGGATATTGTGGTGACACAGGTTGGCGGCGTCCGCTACGCGATTTCGGTGCGCGACAACATCATCTATCGCGCCAACTTGTCGACCGGCAATGTGACCACGGCGCCTATTGGCGGTGCCATCGGTACCGGCAGCTACGGCGCGCTCTGGACGGACAGCACCGGGCGCCTGCTGGCCTATCTGAATGATCCAGGAGACATCTATGAGATCAAGGATTATCTGTCTGCATCCCCGACTGGCATTCTGAGGGCGCGCACAGGTCAAATCAACAACGCCAATGACGGCTTTTCCTGTCCGCTCGCAGCCTTTCCGAACCTCAGGCCCGTGGCTTCAGCAGATGCCTTTGCCCGTTCGTGGGCGGACAGCGTGTCCGGTAATCTCCTGGATGACAATGGCGACGGTGCGGATAGCGATCCCGAGGACCTGGAACTCGTTGTCGATCGGGTCAACGGCGATGCCGCCAGTATCGGCACGCAGATCTCACTTGCGTCGGGTGCGCTGCTGACTGTCAATGCGGACGGGACCTTTAACTACGATCCGAACGGCTACTACGGCAAGTCAGACAGCTTTACCTATCGGATTGCCGACCCTTCCGGCCTGACTGATACGGCCACGGCCACCATCACGGTCAACGAGGACGTCTACGACCTCGTCACCGTCAAGACGCTGCAATCGGCGGATTCGACCCCGGCGGTGGGCGATACGGTCACCTTCCGCATCACGGTGACCAATGCGACTGCCGGCGCCACGGCGACGAACGTTGCGCTGACCGACCAGCTGCCCGCCGGGCTGACTTACGACAGTCACACCGCGAGCGCCGGCAGCTATGACGAGACGACCGGTGTCTGGACCATCGGCGATGTGGCCAATGGCACGCCGGTCACGCTGGACATTTCCGCCACGGTCGATGCCGGGCAGGCAAGTCGGACAATCACCAACACCACGACGGCCGCCGCCGGCGACCAGACCGATCCGGGCACTACGGGAGATGACCTGGAAGAGGCGATCGTCGTGGAGAGCCTGCCCGCGTCCGGAACACCCTACTGCACAGGCGTGAATCTCTCGGCCAACGGTTCATTTGAAAACACCGTCATGGCAGGCAAAAATCAGAGGCTCCCCGACACAAATGTGGCGGAATGGACCAGCACCGAGGGAGTTATCGAATTTTGGCAGACCGTATTTCAAGGCAAGTCCGCCTATACCGGCAGCCAGTTCATCGAGATGGCTGCCAATACAACCGGCGGCACACTTACGCATGCAATCACTACGATCCAGCCGCGGGCAGAACTGAGGATTTATTGGGCACATCAGGGCCGAGTAGGTGATGATACGGCGCGTCTTGCCGTGTCCGACAACGGTGGCTCGACAACAGTTTACGGCAACTTCACCACTGGTCCGTCCGGCTGGGTTCTTCGCGGAACCACGCATGTCGCTGATGCCGCGGCGACCAGCGCAACGCTCGATTTCACGACCATCGCAGGTGCTGGCGGAGCCGGGGAGGGCAATCTGCTCGACGGCGTCGAGGTGTGCCAGACCTACGTGACGCTGACCAAGGCCGAAGGGACCCGCACGGATGTCGACGGCTCCGGCAGCAACAGCGCGGGCGACACCATCAGCTACACCTTCACCATCGCCAACCCGGCCGGTAACGAAGCGCCCCTGTCCGCCGTGCAGATTGTCGACGACAAGATCGGCACTGTGCCGGTTTCCGCACCAGACAGCGGCGACACCAACGGTAATGGCCAGCTCGATCCTGGAGAGACCTGGATCGTGACGGCCGACTATACGCTGGTGCAGGCTGATGTGGACACCGGAAACGTCACCAGCACGGCCCATGCCGAGGGCAATACCGGCTTGAACACGATCCGTTCAGGGGACGCGCAGGTCACCGCTACGCTCAATAACCTTGTCGCCAACGACGACGACTTTTCTGCCACGCCGATCGACAGCGAGACCGGCGGCACCACGGCGACCGTTTTCACCAACGACTTCTTCGGCGGAGTGGCCTTCGATCCAGCCGATGTCACGGCCACCATCACCAATCTCGACGGGATGGCCGGCGCGGTGATCAATGCGGATGGCACGATCACCGTGCCGCGCCTGCGAACAGCGCGTACCTACAATTTCCGCTACCAGATCTGTCTCGTTTCCGATCCCGCCGTCTGCGATACGGCAATCGCCACCGTCACCTTGTCCATGCCCGCGGTCACCGGCGTGGCGGCCTGTACCGGCACGAACCTGGCCACCAATGGCGGCATGGAAGACCCTGTCTATACCGATGATCCGCCCGATTTCCACAACACCGCGACGCTGCCCGGCTGGACGCAGTCCGGCGGCGGATTCGAGGTCTGGCAAACGGGTTTCAACGGCGTTCCTGCCCATACCGGCACACAATTGGCCGAAATGGGCAACAACATGGTGCAGGGTCCGCACGCCATCCAGCCCAGGGCTGAGGTTCGCGTCCACTGGGCCCATCGTGGCCGCGCGGGGGACGATACGGCCAGCCTGCTGATCAGCGACAACAGCGGTGGCCAGACGGATTTCGGCAACTTCACCTCCGGCCGGTTGGCCTGGCAGACCTATACGGCGACGCATGTGGCTGGCCCTTCGGCCGGCACGATCTCGGCCAGCTTCACAGGGGTTGCCACGACCGGCGGAAATCTCGGCAACGGCAACCTGTTCGACAGCGTCGAGATCTGCCAGACTTATGTGACGCTTGCCAAGGTGGAAGGCGCGCGCAGCGATGCCGACAATTCCGGCCATGACAGCGCGGGCGACACCATCAGCTACACCTTCACCATTGCCAATCCGGCCGGCAATGCCGCCGCGCTGACATCGGTGCAGATTGTCGATGACAAGATCGGCACGGTCACGGTTACGTCGCCGGACAGCGGCGATACGAATGCCAATGGCCAGCTCGATCCCGGCGAGACCTGGATCGTGACGGCGGATTACACGCTGGTGCAGGCGGACATCGAGGCCGGTGAGGTGACCAACACGGCTTATGCCGAGGGCAATACCGGCCTGAACCCGATCCGCTCGGACGATGCGCAAGTCACGGCGACATTGACGCAGCAGCCGGAACTGACGCTGGTGAAAAGCCATGTCTTCGTGACCGATGGCAATGGCGACGGGCAGGCCGGAGCGGGGGATGTGATCCGCTATTCCTACGCGGTGACCAATACCGGAAACACGGTCGTCAACAACGTGCAGGTGACCGACACCACGAACGGGACCGATCCGGCCTTCCTCGGTGGCAACAATCCGGGAAGCCCGGTCACTGTCTCCCTGACCAATGACGGCGGCGCGGCGGCGGGCGATTCGACCGATGCCGACGGCGCGGGACCAACATGGGATGTGCTGGCACCCGGCGACACCATCACGTTCACGGCGGACTACACGGTCCGAGTGCAGGATATCGAAACGCTTCAGAACTAGGAGGAGCGGCAATGATCAAGACCTTTTTGGGTGCGGCACCGGGCCTGTCCGGTATTGATGAGGGAAAACTGACCATGAATGCTGACAGAATCTGCATGACTCGAGGAAAGGGCCGGTTTGCCGTGGCATTCCTGCTCGCCACGGCTTCGGCTTCGCCTGCATGGGCGACGCTCGACAACACCGCGACCGTCAACGGTACGCTGCCGAACGGGAATCCCGTCTATAGCACCGGGTCCGAACCGTCCGATACGGTTCAGGTGAATGTCGAGGCTTCGACCCCGGAGTTCACGGTTACCAAGTCGGTCGTCGGCATATCGGTCGACCAAGGCAATGATGCCGACAGCATCGACGGTGGTGATGTTGTGACATACCGCGTTGTCGTGGCCAACAGTGGCAATGTCTCGCTCACCAACGTCGGGCTGGCGGATCCGGGACCGGCATTCGACGGCAATGCCCTGACCGGGACGGTACCTGTGGTTCCGACCACGCCGACGAGCGCGACCGAACCGGCGGCACCCAACCTGACGCCCGGGAATTCCTGGACATATGAATTCACCTACACGCTTACCCAGGAAGACGTTGACAATGCAGCCGGCATCACGGACGCCGTCGCCAACACTCTGACCTCTGTGTCCGCGCAAGACGTCAACGGCAATGCCGCGACGCAGAACGCGGCATCCGTCCTGACCGTGGCAACGACGATTCCGCTAGAACCCGGCCTGCAACTCACCAAGATCGCGACACGCGGTGACGGGGTTTCGGATGATGGCGGCACCACGCCCTACGCGATCGGCGACGTGATCACCTATGAGTTCGAAGTAGAGAACGTCGGCAACGTCACGGTCACCAACATCGACGTGACGGAAACGGCCTTCGAGGGCGGCACTGCGGTGACGATAACCTGCCCGGGCTTCACGGTCCAGGCGAACCGTATCGACACGCTGGCGCCGGGCGGGACGGTGACATGCTCCGGTACCTATACGGTGACGGAATCCGACGTCCTGAACGACGACTGAGTCTGAAACCTGCCGGAGCGGTCAACGGCCGCTCCGGCGTCCTCCGGCTCTGCAAGCCCATTTTCCATGGCAGACGACGTGGCGAGATCGATGCGAAAGAACAACGGAGCCTTCAGGCGTCTTGCGTCCAGAAGCCTTCTGGCATGCCTCCTGGCATTTGGCCCGGCATCGACGAATACTGCCACGGCAGCCATGTCCAACACGGCCCAGGCAAGGGGCGAACTGCCCGGCGGTTCGCCGGTGACGAGCCAGACATCGACAGTCGATGTCCAGCTTGTCGCGCCACGCCCGGGTCTTGACCTGCAAAAAACCGCCACGGTGGATGATGGCGGCGACGGCCGGCTCGATGCCGGCGATGTCGTCACTTATGCCTTTGTCCTGCGCAATACCGGCAACGTGACGCTCATCGATATCGCGATCGATGACCCGCTGGACGGGATCGAGGTGACGGGCGCTCCGGTCGCCAGCCTTGCGCCGGGTGCAACCGATACGTCGGTGACCGCGCGATATGTTCTCACCCAGGCGGATATCGACAGGGGATCGCTCTCGAACCAGGCCAAGGCCGTCGCCTACCTCCCCGACCGGAGCGACAGCGTCACTGCCGGTTCCGACGATGACAACGGCGCGACCGATGGCAATGGCGACGGCGACCCCGGCAACGACCCGACAGTGGTTTCGATCACGGGCGCCCCGGCAATGATCGTGGAAAAGACCGGAAAGACGGCCGACTACACAGCCATTGGCGACACGGTCGAATTCGAGATAACGATCACCAATACCGGCAACCAGACACTCCAATCCGTCACACCGGTCGATGCGGCCGCGCAGACCCTTGCCTGCCCGTCCGGAATTCCGGTTGCCGTCATGGAGCCCGGCGCGGAAGAGACCTGTACGGCGACACATGTCGTCACCCGCGAAAACATGGAAACCGGGAGCGTCACCGATACCGTCGAGGTCACCGCCCGCACGCCGTCCGGCGCGGTGCTCGGCCCGGTCTCCGACACGGCCGAGATCGGTGTGAGCAGGGCCACCGTCACGGGCTATGTCTATCGCGATGTGGATGGTGACGGCCGCTTCGATCCGCGATACGACAGCGCGCTTCCCGATTACACGGTTGATCTTGTTGATGCGTCCGGCAAGGTGATCATGTCGGTGAAAACGGGGCAGGACGGTGCGTATCGCATGACGGGTGTCCTGCCGGCCGACGGCTATTCCCTCGTGTTCCGTGATCCCGGCGGCAAGGTCATCGGCGGCATGGATGAACTGAGCGTGGCGCCCGGCGGCAATATCATAGACCAGAACATGCCGATTGATCCTTCCGGCGTGGTTTATGATTCCGTCAGCGGCGCGCCGGTTGCCGGCGCCCTCGTCACCATGACGAATGCTGCCGGAACGCCATTGCCCGCGGCCTGTTTCGTCGATCCTGCCCAGCAGGACACCATAACGGGCCCGGATGGCGCCTACCGGTTCGATATCTTCCCGGGCCGCGATGCGCTCTGCCCGGCCAATGAGACGGAATACCGCATCACCGTGCGTGCGCCTGCCGGCTATGCGTCCGCACCCTCTTCCACGCATCCGCCCCTCCCGGGCCCGCTGGATGTGACCGCATGCGTGTTCGACGCGACGCCGGGCGGCACCTGCGAGCCGGCGGCGCAGGCCGTGCCGCCGGCCGGAGCCGCGACGCTGCCCTACATTCTGGCCTTCCTGCTGGAACCCGGCGATCGCAATGTCATCCACAACCACATCCCGCTTGATCCCTTCGCGGCGACGGGGAATGTTTCGATCACCAAGGTCGCGGGTCAGCAGACGATCCGCCGCGGGGAGCGGGTGTCCTATACGATCCGTGTCGCGAACCGGTCGACCGATGATGCGGGCCAGGTCCGCATCGTGGACCGGACGCCGCCGGGATTTGCCTATGTGGCCAATTCGGCATCAGTGAACGGATCGCCTGCATCGCCGGCCGTGACCGCCGCGCGCATCGATTTCGGATTGCTCCCGCTCGGTCCGGACGCAACCATCGAGGTGACGCTGACCTTGCAGTCGCTGGCTTCGGCGGGTCCAGGCGCATATGTCAATCGCGCCGATGTCAGCGACCCGGGCGGCGTGCCGCTGGCGCCGACGGCGACGGCGACGGTCGAACTCACGGCAGAGCCGGTCTTCGATTGTTCCGACGTCATCGGCAAGGTCTTTGCGGATACGAATGGCAATGGCTACCAGGACGCCGGAGAAAAGGGGCTGGCCGGTGTCCGGCTGGCCACCGTTCGCGGCGTCCTGATCACCACGGACAGTCAGGGACGTTTCCATGTTCCCTGCGCCGACATGCCGGATCAGGACATCGGATCGAATTTCATTCTCAAGCTCGACGACAGGACGTTGCCGGCCGGCTACCGGCTGACGACGGAGAACCCGCGTGTCGTGCGGCTGACGCCGGGCAAGATGGTGGAGATGAACTTCGGCGCCGCCGCAGGCCGGCCGATCCGGCTCGATCTGAATGACGAGGCCTTCGCGGCCGGCAGCGAACGCCTGGCGCCACGCTGGCAGGCTGGCATGGAAAGGCTCATCGGTATCCTCAAGGGCGAATATTCCTATCTGACGATTGTCTACCGGACGTCGGAGGAAAGGGCGCTGGCAAGCGAGCGGATGAAGGCCCTTCAGGCGGAAATCCGGAAACGCTGGCGTGAAGCGGGGGCACCCTATGAACTTGAAATCGACATTCGCCGGGAAAGGAACTGAACCGGCAAAACGACCGGAATCGAACTCCTTAACGGCGATTTAACCCTGCCGGTTTAGGATAATGGGCAAATGACCAGTGTGCGGGTCGAAATATGGATGTGTGTGTTCGGGGGCGGGGGCTCCCCCGGCGGTCGCTGTCTTTACTGGCAGCGGTAAGCCTCACAGTATTGGCAATGGCGCTGCCCGTCGCGGCGGAGGATGATCCCTTCGTCATCACGGTGGGCGACAACGGTGCCATGGAGAAGTCGGGGCCAAAAGCGCCGGACGCTTCCGCGCGCGCCGTCGACGTGAAAGTGAACTTCGACGGGCTTTCGGTCGAACCGCGCCTCAATGTCTCCACCCAGCCGGTCCGCAGTTCTTTTCAGGCCGGCGAAACGGTCCGCTTCCTCGCCACCGCCAATTATCCCGCCTTCATCGAGCGTGGCGAGATCATCATCACCGGGATCGATGATGCCGGGCGCCGCGAGCGCGCGGCGACCATTCCCGTCGCGCCGAACGATACGGCCGGATGGGTCATGCCGGTCTACGGGCCTGGCCGCTATGAATATGTCTTCCGCGTCCATGACACGGCGGGGCGCTTCGATGAAACGGAGCCGCTGACGCTCAGCCGGACCAGCCGTGACACGGGCGCGGAAGCGAAGGACGCATCTGCGCCGGGTATGGGCGAAGACCGCACTGCGCGGCGCAACATCCGGGTGCATGGCGGTGCGATAACCGTGAGCGGCGAGCACGCACCGGCAAGCAGCGCCGTGGCGGTGATGGGCGAACGTGTGCCGGTGGACGGTGACGGCCGCTTCGTGGTGCAGCGCATCGTTCCGGCGGGCGAACACACGGTCTCCGTTGAGATTCCGCGCGCCAATGGCAAGTCGGTCTTCATCGAGCGCGATGTGTCCATTCCGGCGAGTGACTGGTTCTATGTCGGCCTTGCGGACCTGACCGTCGGACGCCGCTTTGGCGATGCCGGAATCGAGTCGGTCAGGGATGGCGAATTCGACAAGATCTATACGCGCGGACGTCTGGCCTTCTACCTGAAAGGCAAGGTCAGGGGCGATTACCTCCTCACCGCGGCGGCCGACACCGGGGAGGGCAAGCTGTCGACCCTGTTCAAGGGGCTGGACGAGAAGGATGCGCGCTCCGTCCTGCGCCGTCTCGACCCGGACGACTACTATCCGGTCTATGGCGACGGTTCGACCTATACCGAGGACGCACCGACCCAGGGCAAGTTCTACGTCCGGCTCGAACGCGGCGACAGCCATGTCATGTGGGGCAACTACCGCACCGCGATCGGGCACACGACCTTTCTGGCCAACAGCCGCGCCCTCTATGGGGCGCAGGCGCATTACCGCTCCGGCGACACGACCGCTTTCGGCGAACGCAAGACCGACATCATGGTCTACGCCGCCCAGCCCGGCACCCTGCCGCAGCGCGAGGAATTGCGCGGCACTGGCGGCTCGTCCTTCTTCCTGAAGCGCCAGGACATCACCACCGGTTCGGAAACGGTGACCGCGGAGGTCCGCGACCCGGTGACCGGCGTGGTGCGGGAACGCAAGCGCCTCGTCGAGGGCACGGACTACGACATCGACTACATCCAGGGCGTCCTGATCCTGCGCCGGCCGCTTCCGTCGATTACCGGCACCGCCGATCCCGTGCGCACGTCCGCCAATGGCGGGGACAATGTCTGGCTCGTGGTAACCTACGAATACACCCCTGCGGCGGCCGACCTTGACGGCTATGCCTATGGCGGGCGCGCCGAGCGCTGGCTGGGCGAGCATGTCCGCATCGGCGCGACCGGCATGAGCGAGACAACCGGAACCGCCGACCAGCAGGCCGCGGGCGCGGACATCCTGCTGCGCAAGTCCGACCGCACCTGGCTGGAAGCCGAAATCGCCACCTCCCGCGGTCCGGGTTTCGGCTCCACCGTGTCCACCGATGGCGGTCTGACCTCGTCTGACGAGACAGCGTCAGGCAATCGCAACGTCACGGCGCTGGCATGGCGGGTGAAGGGCGAGGCCGCGCTGGAGGAACTCACGGATGGCTCGGTGAAAGGCACGCTCGGCGGCTATTACGAGGAGCGCCAGGGCGGGTTCCAGACGCTTGGTTACAATACCGGTGTCGACGAGCGGATCTGGGGCGCCCATGCGGAGGTCGTGGTGACCGACCGGCTTTCCGTCGGCGCCCGCTATGACGAACGTGCCGATGACAATGGCCGGCGCGAGCGCGAGGGTCAGGCCACGATGACCCTCCGGCCGGACGAAGGCTGGAAGGTGGCGCTGGGACTCGCCTATACCGAAATGGCCAATCCGGCCGTGACCACCTTTGGCTACAATGGCGAACGCCTGGTGGCAGGGCTTCGCGTCGAACGGGCCTTCAGCGGTGATCTGACCGTTTACGGCTTCGGACAGGCCACGCTGCTGCGCCGCGGTTCGATCCGCGCCAATGACCGGGCCGGTCTGGGCGCAAGCTGGCGGTTGTCCGACCGGATAACCCTGACCGGTGAGGCATCCTATGGCACGACGGGATGGGGCGCGCTCGGCACCATCGGCTACGATCCCGATGCCGATACGCGCTATTATGTCGGCTACCGCCTGGACCCCGACCGGTCCTGGAGCCAGAGCGGCTCGATCCTGCAGGGCACGGACCAGGGAACCATCGTCGCTGGCATGCGCCGCAAGCTGTCCGATGAACTTTCGGTCTTCACCGAATCGAACCTCGATCTTTTCGGCCGCAACCGGTCCCTGGGACAGACCTACGGGGTGACATACCAGCCGACGAAGGCATGGACACTGACCGGCGGCTTCGAAAGCGGCCAGATCCGTGACGACCGCATCGTGAACGGCGCCAAGGCATCCGACTTCGACCGCTTCGCCGTGTCCGCTGCTGCGACCTACCGCAATGACGAGGACGGACTCACCGCGCGCATGCGCGGCGAATTCCGAAGCGAACGCTCCACCGACGGCACCCGCGACGCCGATACCTGGGGCGGCGGCGTCAAGATCGGCTGGAAGCCGGACGAGGCCTTGACCCTGCAGGCCGGCGCCGATGTCCTGTTCTCCAACGCGCCGGGATCGAGCATCCGCGACGGCGAGTATGCCGAAGCCTCCATTGCCGCCGCCTACCGGCCGGTCGACAACGACCGCTTCAACATGCTGTTCAAGTACACCTTCCTCCACGACCTGCCCGGCCCGTCACAGGTGAACGCCGCTGGCGATCTGGCGGGTCCCGCCCAGCAGAGCCACATCCTGTCGGCAGACGGCAATTACGACATCAACCGATGGCTCACCGTGGGGGCGAAATACGGCATGCGTCTCGGCCGCAGCCAGGACCGCCTGACGAAGATCTGGTCGAAGGCGGATGCCCATCTCGGCATCCTGCGCGCCGACATTCATGTCGTGAAGAAGTGGGACATCCTCTTCGAAGGCCGCGCCTTGCACCTGCCCGGATCCGGGACGACGGATTACGGCTTCCTGGCCGCCGCCTACCGGCATGTCGGTGACAATTTCAAGCTCGGCGTGGGCTACAATTTCGGGCGCTTCACCGACGACCTGCGCGACCTCACGCTCGACGACCAGGGCGCCTTCATCAACATGGTCGGCAAGTTCTGACTTGACCTTGCCCGGTTCGTGTGACGACATCGGCGCAACACGCGCCGGTCCCGTAACGGTTTATCCGGTCCCGTGACAACAGGACGATCCCGAGGGAGGATTTCATGGCGGAGCAAACTGTGCTCAGCGAGCGCAAGGATGGCTATACGGTCATCACGCTGAACAGGCCGGACAAGCTGAATGCGTTCAATGTCGCGCAGCACGAACAACTCAAGTCGGCGCTTTCCGAGTGCCAGGCCGATGCCGCGTGCCGCGCGGTCCTGCTCACCGGCGCCGGGCGCGGGTTCTGCGCCGGTCAGGATCTCGCGGACCGCGATTCCGACGTGCTGGGCGACGATCCGGACCTCGGAGCCGCAATAGAGGCGTATTACAATCCGCTGGTCCGCCAGATCAGGGCGCTGGACATGCCGGTCATCTGCGCGGTCAATGGCGTGGCCGCCGGCGCCGGCGCGAACATCGCGCTGGCCTGCGACATCGTGCTGGCCGCGAAATCGGCACGCTTCATCCAGGCTTTCGCGAAGATCGCCCTTGTGCCCGATTCCGGCGGCACGTTCTGGCTCACCCGTTTTCTCGGCGAGCCGCGCGCAAAGGCGCTGGCGCTGACAGCCGAACCCCTGCCGGCGGAGAAGGCGGCCGAATGGGGCCTGATCTGGAAGGCCGTCGACGATGCCGCGCTGATGGACGAGGCGCATGCCCTGTGCGCAAGCCTCGCCGCCGGACCGACCCGCGCCCTCGCTCTCACGAAGCAGGCAATCCAGGCGGCCGCGACCAATTCCCTCGACGCGCAGCTGGACCTCGAACGCGAATGTCAGCGCGAGGCGGGCCGCGCCGGCGATTACCGCGAAGGCGTGCAGGCTTTCCTCCAGAAACGCCCGGCCAATTTTTCCGGGCGCTGAAGGGCGTCCAGCCGGACAGCGGCGGGCGTTATCCCGCCGTGATCCGTTCGTTGAGATTGGAGAAGAACTGGCCTGCCAGTTTCTTGGTGGTCGAGACGATCAGGCGGCTTCCCATCTGGGCGATCTTGCCGCCGACATCGGCCTTGGCGACATAGGAAAGCAGCGTGCCGCCCTCGCCGTCCTCTTCCAGCTTGACGTCGGCGCCGCCCTTGGCGAAGCCGGCGATGCCGCCCTTGCCCTCGCCCTGGATGGTGTAGGAGTGGGGCGGCTGGAGATTGACGAGTTCGACCTCGCCGTTGAACCGCGCCTTGATCGGTCCGATCTTGAGCGCGACAACCGCTTCCATCTCCGTCTCGGATTTCTTGTCGAGCGACTCGCAGCCAGGAATGCACTCACGCAGGATGTCGGGATCGTTGAGCGCTTCCCACACGGTCTGCACCGGCGCCGCGATGCGCTCCTGCCCTTCCAGTTCGACGGCCATGGCCAATTTCCTCCCGTTCGAGATAAGCTGCATTCGAGCTAAGCCATGCCGGCGCGCTTGTCCATGGCACCAAAGTCCGCCCCTGCCTTTGGTTCAAGGAATGACTTCAATCGGTTTAAGAAGATGTTATGGTGCGCATGGCGGTCTTGTGTCCGGACCGGTGGCTGATCAGGAGACATGAACCGTGGATGAAACCCGCTTTGCCGAAGCCAGCGCCGCGCTGGCCCGTCATGCCGAACGGCTTTCGGCCATGAACCTGCGTGACGCTTTCGCCGCCGATCCGGACCGGTTCTCCCGTTTCAGCCTTGCATTCGATGATCTTCTACTCGACTGGTCGAAAAGCCGGATCGACGGGCCGGCCATGCAAGCCTTGTTCGATGCCGCACGCGCCGCCGGCCTGGAAGCCCTGCGCGATGCCATGTTCGCCGGACAGCCCGTCAACAACACCGAAGGCCGTGCCGTGCTCCATGTCGCCCTGCGCGGCGCGCCGGATGACGGATACACGGCCGGTGGCCGCGATGTGATGGCCGATGTCCATGGCGTCCTGGATGCGATGGCCGGGTTTGCCAGTGCGTTGCGCACCGGCAGGCTGACCGGCGCCACGGGCAGGCCGTTCACCGATATCGTCAACATCGGCATTGGCGGTTCCGATCTCGGCCCGGTCATGGTCACCCGTGCGCTTGCGCCATACCACGACGGGCCGCGCCTGCATTATGTGTCCAATGTCGACGGCGCCCACATGGCCGACACGCTGAAGGGGCTCGACGCGGAAACGACGCTGTTCATCATAGCCTCCAAGACCTTCACCACCGTCGAGACGATGACCAATGCCGCCACGGCCCGCCAATGGGTTGCCAACGCCCTGGGCGAAGAGGCCGTGGGCGCGCATTTCACCGCCGTATCGACCGCGCTCGACAAGGTCGCCGCCTTCGGTATCGATGCCGCCCGCGTCTTCGGTTTCTGGGACTGGGTCGGCGGCCGATATTCGGTCTGGTCGGCCATCGGCCTTCCGGTCATGATCGCCATCGGCCCGGAAAACTTCCGTGCCTTCCTGGCCGGGGCGCGCGCCATGGATATCCATTTCCGCTCGGCGCCGCTGGAGGCCAACATGCCGGCCATCCTCGGCCTTGTCGGCTACTGGAACCGCCGCGCCTGCGGCTGGCCCACCCGCGCCGTCATCCCCTATGACCAGCGCCTTGAGCGCCTGCCGGCCTATCTCCAGCAACTCGACATGGAATCCAACGGCAAGGGCGTGACCCGTGACGGCGATCCCGTCGACGGCGTCACCGGACCCGTCGTCTGGGGCGAGCCGGGCACGAATGGCCAGCATGCCTTTTTCCAGCTCATCCATCAGGGCACGGATGTCATTCCCGTCGAGTTCATCCTCGCCGCCGTTCCCCATGAGAGCGACAGCGGCGAGCACCATCCCCTGCTGGCCGCCAATTGCCTCGCGCAGGCCGAGGCCCTCATGCGCGGGCGCACCTTTGCCGAAGCCCTTGGGCAGGCGAAGGCGAAGGGGCTGGAAGGTGAAGAGGCGGAGTTCCTTGCCCGCCA
Source organism: Zhengella sedimenti (assembly GCF_046506625.1). Classification (NCBI taxonomy): domain Bacteria; kingdom Pseudomonadati; phylum Pseudomonadota; class Alphaproteobacteria; order Hyphomicrobiales; family Notoacmeibacteraceae; genus Zhengella; species Zhengella sedimenti. Next base: position 20,046 of record NZ_JBKFFP010000008.1, on the reverse strand, counting down.
CCGCACCTTCCCGGGCAACCGGCCCTCCGTCACCATCCTGTACCGCCAGTTGACGCCCTTCGCGCTCGGCCGGCTGATCGCGCTCTACGAGCATCGTGTCTTCGTCGAGGCGGCGCTGTTCGGCATCAATGCCTATGACCAGTGGGGCGTGGAACTGGGCAAGGAACTGGCCACCGCGCTGCTGCCTGTTGTGAAGGGCGAGGCCCCGGCAAGCGGCCGCGATTCCTCCACCGCCGGCCTGGTCGAAGCGCTGGCCCGGCTGCGCGGGGACTGATCCATGGTGATTCGCGCGGTCCTGTTCGACAAGGACGGAACGCTGATCGACTTCCATGCTACCTGGGCAGGCTTTGCCCGCCGCGCCGCGCTGGATGCTGCGGGCCATGACGGAGCGCGCGCGGCGCATCTCCTGGAAGCACTTGGCCTCGACAGGCAAACCGCCCGCTTCCGCCCCGGCTCCGTTCTGGCGGCGGGAACCGGCGCCGATGTCGCGGCGGTTCTCTGGCCGGGCGAGGAGGGCGGGGCCTTGCAGCGCCGGATCGCCGCGCTGGACGATCTGGCCGCCGCCCATGCCCGCGACCACGCCGTTGCCCTCGCCGGCGTTCCCGAGGCGTTGCGGGGGCTTCGCGCATCCGGCCACATGCTTGGCATCGCCACCAATGATTCCGAACGCGGCGCGCGCGAGACCATGGCCATGCTTGGGCTGGACGGCCTGTTCGCCGAAATCCTGGGCTACGACTCCGTGCCGCGCGCCAAGCCCTGGCCCGACATGATTCATGCCTTCGCCAAGCGCACGGGCATGGCGCCCGGCGCGGTGGCCATGGTCGGCGACAACCGCCATGACCTCGAGGCCGCGCGCAGCGCCGGCGCGGGCCTTGCGATCGGCGTGCTCAGCGGCAACTCCACCCGCGCGGACCTTGCCCCGCTTGCCGATCTGGTCCTCGAAAGCGTGGCTGAACTGCCCGCCGGTCTCGCCGCCCTGTCCCGGGCATGAGAAAGGCGGCTTGCGCCGCCTTCCGTTGTTCCCGTCCTTCAGCCTGCCTCAATCGCGCAATTCGCGCCGCAGGATCTTGCCGACATTGGATTTCGGCAACTCGTCGCGGAATTCGACATGCTTCGGCCGCTTGTAGCCTGTCAGGTTCTCCTTGGCATAGGCCATCAGGTCCTCCTTGGTCACGGCGGGATCCTTGCGAACCACGAAGATCTTCGGCACCTCGCCGGAATGCTCGTCCGGCACGCCGATGGCCGCCACTTCCAGCACGCCCGGATGCTTGGCCATCACGTCCTCGATCTCGGTCGGGTAGACGTTGAAGCCGGACACGAGGATCATGTCCTTCTTGCGGTCGACGATCTTCACATAGCCCTTCTCGTCCATGAAACCCATGTCGCCGGACTTGAAGAAACCGTCTTCGGTGAAGACCCGCTCTGTTTCGTCGGGACGGTTCCAGTAGCCAATCATCACCTGCGGGCCGCGAATGCTGATCTCGCCGACATCGCCAAGTGCCACGTCCCTGCCGTCCTCGTCGCGGATCGCGATCTCCGTGCCCGGGATCGGCAGGCCGATGGTGCCGGAAAACTCGTCCGCATCGAAGCGGTTGGCGGTCGCCACCGGCGAGGTCTCCGACAGGCCGTAGCCTTCCGAGATCACGTTGCCGGTCACGTCCTTCCAGCGCTCCGCAACCGCCCGCTGCACGGCCATGCCGCCGCCCAGCGTCAGGATCAGGTTGGAGAAGTCGAGCTTGCGGAAGTCGTCATTGTTCAAAAGCGCATTGAACAGCGTGTTGAGGCCCGGAAAGACATGGAACCTGTACTTGCCGAGTTCCTTCACGAAGGCCGGAATGTCGCGCGGATTGGGAATCAGCACGTTGAGCGCGCCCTGCTGCATGCCCATCAGCGCATTCACGGTCAGCGCGAAGATATGGTACAGCGGCAGCGCGCAGATATAGATCATGTTGTCCGGCTTGGCCCGGCCGGCATAGGCGGATTTCAGCCACAAGGCGTTTTGCGCCACATTGGCCAGCACATTGCGGTGCAGGAGCTGCGCGCCCTTCGAGACGCCCGTCGTGCCACCCGTATATTGCAGGAACGCCGTGTCGTCCGGCCCCGTTTCGGCCGGCTTGAACTGGCCCTGCCCGCCGGCTGCGAGCGCCGCCTTGAAGGTGACATGGCCGGGCAGGGACCAGGACGGAACCATCTTCTTGACGCGCCGCACCACGAAATTGACGATAAGGCCCTTCAGCCCGCCAAGCATGTCGCCCATGCTGGCCACAACAACGGTCTTGACCTGCGTCCGCTTGATGACCTGTTCCAGCGTGGCCGCGAAATTTTCCAGGATGATGATGGCTTCCGCGCCGGAATCGTTGAGCTGGTGCTCCAGTTCGCGCGGCGTGTAGAGCGGGTTGACGTTCACGACCACGTAGCCTGCGCGCAGGACAGCCATCATGGCGACGGGATATTGCAGCACGTTCGGCATCATCAGCGCGACGCGCGCGCCGGGCTTCAGCCCCTGCTTCTGCAGATAGGCCCCGATGGCCGAGGACGCTTCCAGCAACGCGCCATAGCTGATCGTCTTGCCCATGCAGGCAAAGGCGGGCCGGGCCGCGTAGGTCTTGCAGGCCTTTTCGAGCAGGTGGCCCAGCGAGCGGTCTTCCAGCGGGCCGATATCACCCGGAATTCCGTCCGGATAACTGGCGAGCCAGGGTTTTTCTGCGGCCTTCGCGGCTGTCATGGGTTCTCCTCCCCGGAGTTGAGCCTGGATTCGGTCGTTCGCGGCAGGACCGCGCCGCGACGGACAGGTTGCAATTGCTCGGTTCTACGTCAAACTTACATTGACGTAAAGGTCAAAATTCCGTGCGCTTCACTGGCCATAGCGCTCCGCGTTTTCCAGGTAGGCGGCCTCCTCCGCCGTATTCTCGCGTCCAAGCGCCTCGTTGCGGTGCGGAAAGCGGCCGAAGCGGGCTATGACATCGCGATGCTCGCGCGCGAATTTCAGATTTTCCTCCCGGCCCAGCGCCTCGAAGAGGCTGACGCAGCGTTCCTGGTCGTCAAGGCGCTCCGAATGCATCAGCGGCATGTAGAGGAACTGCTTGCGGACGTCGTCAAGGCCGGCGTGAAGCCCCTTGTCCACGGCGTTCCTGGTGATCTGGACAGCGAGCGTGTCGGTGGCAAAGGCCCGCGGCTGGCGCCGGAACATGTTGCGCGGGAACTGGTCAAGGGCAATGACGGCGGCCAGCGCCGCATCCGCGTCGGTCCAGACCTCTCCCGGTACCCCGTTGGCCAGCCGTTCATGGAGCGTCGCGAACCGGTTGGTGATGGTCATGTCCAGCGTATCGGTGCTGTTGAACCAGTCCTTTGGCGTCAGTTCGCCGAACCAGAAATCGAGAACCGCGTTCTGCCAGCCTGCGGGCAGGGCCTGTGCATCCATTGTCGCTCCTTTCACTTCCATCGTCTGTGGCAGGATATAGGTGTTTTCCGCGCCGGTTCGAGCGTTGCAATGCAAATCGCTTGCTGTCTGGACACGCCGTCTGCTCTCGGCAGGAACCGGACGGGCGGCTGGCAGGCGCCCGCCTGCTTGATCTGCGTCAATGTCGCATTGGGAATAATCCATATACATATGAAATGATGAAAATGTATAAGTACGTGGCCCGATACGGCCCGGCGAGGAGGTGATGATGAGAGCAAGCAGAAGACAATTCCTGGGCCTTGCGGCTGCGGGTGCCGCAGGAGTTGCGCTTCCCATGGCTGCCCCGGGCAAGGCCGGAGCGGCAATGGTCAGGACATCGGCAAGCATCGTCATCATCGGTGCGGGGGCAGCCGGTACGGCTTTCGCCAATCGCCTCGTGCGGCGGCTGGAAGGGGCGTCCATCACGCTCATCGATCCGCGCAAGGAACACCTCTACCAGCCTGGCCTCTCGCTCGTCGCGGCGGGGTTGAAGCCCGCCGGATATGTCGTTTCCCAAACCACCGACTGGCTTCCATCCGGCGTCAAGCTGATTGCCGAGGCAGCAACGGCCATCGACCCCGTTGCAAGGACGGTGTCGACCGCAGGCGGGCAGACAATTCGCTACGATTTCCTGGTCCTGGCACCGGGCCTCGTGCTCGATCACGACGCCATCGAGGGCTTCTCTCTCGACATGGTCGGCAAGGACGGCATTGGCGCGCTTTATGCCGGACCGGAATACGCGGCAAAGACCTGGCAGGCGGCATCCAGGTTCACCGATGACGGCGGCGTCGGCCTGTTCACACGGCCGGCGACCGAGATGAAATGCGCGGGTGCGCCGCTCAAGCACACCTTCCTGATCGACGATATCGCGCGCCGCAAGGGCAACCGCTCGAAGATGGAAATCACCTATGCCAACAATTCCGGCGCCTTGTTCGGCGTGCCGATCGTGGCCGAAAAGGTGAGGATGCTCTTTGGCGACCGTGGCATTGCGCCGGCCATGTCCCATGTGCTCAAGCGCATCGATGCTGGGCGGAAGGTGGCCACCTTCGACACGCCGGACGGCGAGAAGGATATGGGCTATGACTACATCCACGTCATCCCGCCCCAGCGTGCGCCGGCCGTAATACGCGAAGCCGGCCTGTCCTGGGCCGACAAGTGGACGGACCAAGGGTGGGCGGAAGTGGACATGAAGACCCTGCGCCATCTGCGCTACCCGGAGATTTTCGCGCTCGGCGACGTGGCCGGGGTGCCGAAGGGCAAGACCGCGGCAAGCGTGAAATGGCAGGTGCCGGTGGTCGAGGATCATCTTGTCGCGGCCATTGGCGGCGGCGAAGGCACTGAAGCCTACGGCGGTTACACGTCATGTCCGATGATCACGCGCGTCGGCCGCGCCATGCTCATCGAATTCGACTACAACAACAATCTCGTTCCCTCCTTCCCGGGCATCATCGCGCCATTGGAGGAACTGTGGATCAGCTGGCTCATGAAGGAACTGGCCCTCAAGCCGACCTACAATGCCATGCTGCGCGGCGAAGCCTGAGGAGAACCGGCCATGAAGGAACTCACACTTGAAACATTGCTGGCCGTCTTCGAGGAGATGTTTGGCGGCCTGTTCTTCTGGTTTCTGGTCATCGCCGCCGTGATCGTCACCGCGGCCTATCTCTTCGTGCTTGTGCGGGACCGCTCGGTGTCCATGAGGAAGTTCCTGTGGGCGCAGGTCTCCATGCCTTTTGGCGCGGTGGCGGCGGTCGCGCTCGTGCTTGGCGTCACCAATTCCAGCCTTGCGGATCTGGGCGGCCCGATCGACGTGATCGTCTTCCTCGGCATCGCGGCGCTGGGCGCCGTGGGCATTTCCATCCTCGTCTATACGGTGCAGTCGCTGATCATGCCGCCAAAGGCACAATAAGGCATGTCTTCCACTGACTGAGAGGCGCCCGCTCCGGCGGGCGTTTTCATGTGCGCATCCGGCACATTCGGCGACGCCTTGAAAGACCGGCCGACAATTGGCACACCCCGTCTTGCCGGGCGGCGTGGGCACAGATTGCTTGAACGGAGAAGTGGTGCCGCTTGCGTGACTCGAACACGCGACCTACGCATTACGAATGCGTTGCTCTACCAACTGAGCTAAAGCGGCCCGCGGCGATGCGCCGGAACTGAGCGCGTGATACCGTCAAAGCGCGGCGATTTCAAGCAGCAGTTTTGCTTATCGTGAACAAGAAGCGCGCCGGCGTCCGGCCTTGTTCTTTCGGTCACAGGCCGGGGCGTTTTCTGGACAATGGCGCCGGTCCGCGCCATGCTCCCCCAAGGGACCTTTTGCCGCCATCGAAGGGCGGAAGGCCGAGCGGGAGGAAAACGAATGTACGATACCACCTATCATCGCGCGTCCTCTGTGGAAGAGGCGGCCCGTCTGGCCAAGGACGCGGCGGAAGCGAAATACGTGTCCGGCGGACAGACGCTGATCCCGGCCATGAAGACGCGGCTTGCCGCGCCGTCCGACCTCATCGACCTGCGCCACATCGCCAGCCTGAAGGGAATCACGGTTTCCGGCGGCACCATCACCATAGGCGCGGCGACGCCCCATGCCGAAGTCGCCGCATCCGCGGATCTCGCCGCCGCTTGCCCGGCCCTGACATCGCTGGCCAGCCATATCGGAGACCCGCACGTGCGCCACATGGGCACCATCGGAGGGTCGATCGCAAACAATGACCCGGCGGCGGACTATCCTGCCGCCATGCTGGGTCTCGGCGCCACCATCGTCACAGACCGGCGCGAGATCGCCGCCGACGATTTCTTCACCGGCCTGTTCGAGACCGCGCTTGAGGATGGCGAGATCGTCACGGCCGTGACATTCGAGGCGCCCGATGCCGCAGGCTATGCCAAGTTTCCCAACCCGGCCTCGCGTTACGCGATGACCGGCGTTTTCGTTGCCCGCCGCGGCGGCGACGTCCGCGTGGCTGTCACCGGGGCGGGCAATGACGGCGTGTTCCGCGCCAGCGAACTGGAAGCGGCGCTTGCCGGCGATTTTTCGCCCGCCGCGCTGGAGGGCAAGAGCGTGCCGGCGAGCAGCATGATGAGCGACATGCATGCCAATGCCGAATACCGGGCCAATCTCGTGACGGTCATGGCCAAACGCGCGGTGGTCGCGGCCGGCAGCGGTCCGGTTGCCACCGTGCGCCCCGATGGCGACCTGACGAAGGCGGCGGAGGCCGTGGTGGACGAGGCGCAGAAGGCAGGCCAGGCAGCACGCGCAGCCGTGGAGGAAACTGTCGAAGAGGCGCGCGATACCGCCGGGCGGGTGGCCGAGCAGGTCAGGGAAACCGTTCGCTCCGCGCCGCCGGTCAAGAAGCGCGGCTGGCTTGCCCGCCTGTTCGGCTTCGGCAACTAGAGCAATTCCAGCGAAAGTGGACACCGGTTTCGCGTCCGGAATTGCGTAAAAAACATGTCGCATTGGAGCGGTTCAACGAAAAGCGGAACTGCCCAGGGTCATCAGCGATGCCGGGAACTTAAACGGGCGCCCGCCGGGCGCCCGTGGCCGTTCTGAAAGCCGGAACCGGCTCAGCCGCAGATGCGCGCCTTGGCCTCGGCATATTCCTTCGCCAGCCGGTCGACCAGCGCGGCGGCGGGAACGATTTCCTTGACCGCGCCGATGCCCTGGCCGCAGCCCCAGATGTCCTTCCAGGCCTTCGACTTGTCGCCGCCGAAGTTCATTTTCGACGGGTCGCTCTCCGGCAGGTTGTCCGGGTCCATGCCCGCATTGCGGATGGAGCCCTTCAGGTAGTTCCCGTGCACGCCGGTGAACAGGTTGGAATAGACGATGTCGGCGGCATTCGAGCCGACGATCATTTCCTTGTAGGCGTCGACCGCGCGGGCTTCCTGCGTGGCGATGAACGGCGAACCGATATATGCCATGTCGGCGCCCATGGCCTGCGCGGCCAGCACGGCGCCACCATTGGCGATCGAGCCTGACAGCAGGAGCGGCCCGTCGAACCATTCGCGGATTTCCTGGACGAGCGCGAAGGGCGACAGCGTGCCGGCATGGCCGCCGGCGCCGGTGGCAACGGCAACCAGCCCGTCGGCGCCCTTCTCGATGGCCTTGCGGGCATGGCGGTCGTGGATGATGTCGTGCAGCACGATGCCGCCATAGGAATGGATGGCCTCGTTCACCTCCGGCACCGCCCCGAGCGAGGTGATGACCACCGGCACCTTGTATTTCACGCACATCTCCAGGTCGTGCTGCAGTCGCGTGTTGGTCTTGTGCACGATCTGGTTGACCGCGAAGGGTGCGGCAGGCCGGTCCGGGTGCGCCCTGTCATGGGCGGCCAGTTCCTCGGTGATCTGCGCCAGCCATTCGTCAAGCTGTGCCTCCGGCCGCGCATTGAGCGCGGGAAACGAACCCACGATGCCCGCCTTGCACTGTTCCAGCACCAGCGGCGGATGCGAGATGATGAACAGCGGCGAACCGACGACGGGAATGCGCAGGTTCGTCTTGAGAATGTCAGGCAGAGCCATCCGGGAATTCCCTCCAATTTACGTTATCGTAAAGTGCTGCTCTTTTCCCGCCTGCGGACGGCGCCGTCAAGGCTTGGTTTGACCTCCCGGTTTTACGGATCTGATTCGCGGCAGGACCCTTGGGCGATGCCCGTGCCAGTTTCGCATTTGGCAAAAGGCGCCATCCCCTTGCGGGCCGGAATGCGAAAAAGCCGCCATGCTGCTTGCCATTCCGCGAAAACAACCAAAAATTTAGACAAAATCGGAAATACAACCGTTTACTTTTCGTCAATCATTCGCATAGATAGTGGCCAAATCAGAATGCAACCATAGAGGGTTATCATGGCGGCCAAGCGCGTTCGGGGGACCGGCAGGACACACCAGGGCAAAAACCGCACGGCGGGCAAGCCGCGCAAGGCAATCGAGTTGCCGGAAGCGCTGGAGCCGCGCGTCCTGCTCGATGCGGCCATGGTGGAGACGGCCGCCGATCTCGCACGGGATGCCGCGCACGACAGCGCCCCGGTCCACGATGCGGGAGACATCGCGGAACTGGCTGCCGCGCTGGCCGCGCCGGCACGGGAGACGCGAACGCAGGTCTATTTCATCGACGCCGGAGTTGACGGTGCGGACGCCCTCCTGGCCGCACTGCCGGAAAACGCCGAAGTGCATACGCTCGCCGCTTCCTCCGACGGCGTCGCGCAGATCGCATCGGTGCTGGAGGGCCGCTCCGGCATCGATGCGATCCACATCCTCTCGCACGGGCGGCCGGGCGAATTGACGCTTGGCAATGCCGTGCTCGACGCGCAATCCATCAGAGGCGACCATGCCGATGAACTGGCCGCCATCGGCGCGGCGCTGTCGGCCGATGCCGACATCCTGATCTATGGTTGCGATTTTGCGGCGGACCTGACGGGGGCGTCAGCCGTCGAGGCGCTGGCCAGGGCGACGGGGGCAGATATCGCCGCTTCCGACGACCTGACCGGCGCCTCATCCCTTGGTGGCGACTGGGTGCTGGAGCGTCACGTCGGCGCGGTCGAGGCCGAAGGCCTGGGCGCTGCGTCCTTCGAGAGCACATTGGCGGTGGAAACGGCGCCGGTCGATCTCGACGGTCCGGAGGCGACCGTCAGCACGGTCAGCAGCACGACGGTCACGTCCGCCACCCCAAGCGTCACGGGAACCCTGACCGACGGTTCCGCAACCGCGACCTACACGCTGACGCGCACGGCCCATTCGGGCGCAGGCAACACGACCGGTTTCACCGCTGGCGCCAACGGTGTCGAGATCCGGAACCAGGACCTGAACGCCGACGGCACCAATACCTTCACGTGGAACTTCGCTGTCGCGCCGGATGCGGGCAGCGCCGTCCGGACTGTCAGCGTCTATCGCGCCGGATACACCACGAGCGGCTTCGAAGAGAGTTCCGATCTGACTCTGACATGGACAGGCGGCGGACAGGCCGTCGTGCACGACCCGGACGACCAGATCGCCAACTATGCCGACGGCGATATCATCGCCTCCGGCGACGTGCTGCAATTGCGATTCAATGCTGGCCCGGGTGGAAACAGCGGCGGCATGGCCGACAGTACCTGGCGCGTCGATGTCGCAGCCGACAGCGTGACGGCCCGGATCGCCGATCTTTCGGACGGCAGCATCATGGGTAACGAATGGCTGACCTTCAATGCCGCGCTCAGCGAATCGCTGGATCGTGAAACCAGCTTCATCGAAGGCGCCGGGCCGGTGAACATCGCGGCGGCGGACGCTTCCATATCCGGCGTCCGTGCCGGTGACATCACGTCCCTGACCATCGCGGCGGGCGGTTTGATGGACGGTGCAAGCGAAACCGTCACCCTTGCCGGTCAGGCTTTTGACCTGTCGGTCGATGGCAGCGCCAGCGGCCTGACCGTTGGCGCCAGCCAGGTGGACATTTCATATGTCGCGGCCACGGGCACGTTCACTGTCACCAATACCACCGGCGCGGCCAATCCCCTTCCAGCCGTCGATCTGGAAGCGTTCGTGCGCGCGGCGACCTATGAAAACACGGATTCCGCGCTCACGCCCGGCGCGCGAACCTTCCAGTTCCAGACCACCGACAGCACCGGTGCCATGTCTGAAGTGGCGGCGAGCACAGTCAACGTCTTGAGGGACACCGACGGCGACGGCGTCGATGACGAAAACGACATCGACCGCGATGGCGACGGCATCATCGATATCGAGGAAGGCACGGTCCCCGATCCGCTTCCGCATGCTGCCGTCAACGATGGCGCCGCTGTGTTCGATACCGCGACCCTAGGCAATCCGGTTTCCTACTCATGGACCTCGGCGCTGGGCGACACGACGCTCACCTTCACTTTGAGCGATACCCGGTTCACCGACCCTTTCATCAGCCCGACACCGGACCTGCCAATTGCGGATTCCGGCGTTTTCCGCGCCGGCCATTTCACGTTCACGTTCAGCGAGCCGGTCGTCAATTTCTCCCTGGACTTCTATCACATGTCGCGGGCCCAGGAGTATGTCCACAACTTCTCCATAGCGCCTGACGTGGTGAACCTCGACCAGGATGGCAATGGCGCCAGCCACGAATGGGCGGCGGGATATGACGAGACCAATCCCGCATACAATGACAACGGCATTCTCTATTCCGTGGGCGCGGACCAAGAGTTCACGACCAGCAGCGACATCACGCGGCTCACCTGGAACGGACCGCTGACCGAACTGTCCTTCTCGCTCGCCCAGAATGCCAGCGCGGAATTTTTCGAAACGTTCATCACCGCGGGATTCGGCATTTCGGGCGGCGCGGTGGAAGTGCCGGCCGATGATGATGGCGACGGGATCATCAACCTCCTCGATACCGATTCCGACAAGGATGGCATCACCGACAATGTCGAGATCCAGTCGACGGCAGGTTACGTGCCGCCATCCGGTATCGATGTGGACGGGGACGGCCTCGACGACGCCTACGACCAGGATACGACCTCAACCGATCCGCTGCTCTCCAAGGGCCTGACGCCCGTCGACACGGATGGCGACGGAACGCCCGATTTCCGGGATGAGGACAGTGACAATGATGGCACGCCCGACATTGCCGAGCGCGGCGACGGCGCGCCGACCAGCGTTACCTCGACCGTCGATACGGACCAGGACGGCCTTTATGATATTTTCGAGGGTTCAGATGCCGATGATGGTCCGCGGCCCTTTGACGAGAACATCGACGGTTCGGGCAATTTCAATCTGGCAGGCGTCCCCGCGCTCAATGCGGACGGTTCCAATGCCGTGCCGCTGACCACCGACCTGCTGTTCCGCGACGTCCCGCAAGGCGCCACATTGCCCGCCTCCATCACGGTCAGCACCGTGGCCGGCCAACCCGTCAATGCCGATCCGCTGGCCGGCGCCACCGATCCGGAAGGCGATACCTTCGCCATTACAGGGATTTACGACCCTGCCGACCCCGCCACGCGCATAGCTTTGGCCGTTGATACGCCGGTCACGCTGGCTTCGGGCACGAAGGTCACGCTGAAGGCCGATGGAACGCTGGATATCGAAAAGGCCGACGGTGCGCCGGTTGTCGAGGCCATCACCTATGAAGTGACGGATTCCACCGGATTGGTCTCCTCGAGCACCATGAACGTCATCCTTGATACCGACGGCGACGGCGTCGATGACGACACCGACATCGACGACGACAATGACGGCATTCTCGACACGGCGGAAGAGCCGCCCTTCGACATCGGCGCGGCAACTTATGATGGGGCCGACCCTGTTACCGAGGAATCCATTCCGACAGGCATCACCTTTTCCCCCGACGGCATGACCATGTTCGTGGTCGGGACTTTCCAGGACAACGTCAATCAATATTCATTGACGGAACCGTTCAATCCCACCGCCGGCCACACGCTCGTCGGCCAGTTCTATGTCAATGCGCAAGCACCTCGGGCGGAGGACGTGCATTTCAGTCCCGATGGACTGCGCATGTTCCTGGTCGATTCGGCAAACGATTCCGTTCACCAGTATTCTCTCGATACGGCATTCGACGTGGTCAATGGGACCATCCAGTATGATGGCTCCGTCGCGGCAGGCGACTCAACGCCCACCGGCGTCCGTTTCAATGCTGACGGCACGCGCATGTATGTGAGCGGACAGTTAGACAAGACCGTGCTTCAGTACAGCCTCGCCACGCCCTATGACGTGACTGGCAGCGTCACATTGGAAGGGGAGACCGGTTCACTGACACCGACAGTGGGGGCAATTAGGGGTCTCGCGCTCTCTGGTGACGGCAACTATCTCTTCCTGCTTGATGATTTGAATGAGCTGGTCCACACATACGCCCTGGAAACACCCTTCGACGTGTTGTCGACGCGGACCTATGGCGGCAGTTATTCCATTGCTGCGCAGGAGGTTGGCGCGACTGGCATTGCCTTCAGCAATGATGGTTCGAAACTCTTTATAATCGGCGGGCAGCGGCAGGTATTGCAGTATTCGCTGCCGGTCTCGGTCGATTTTGACGGCATCCCGTCCAGCCGCGATCTCGATTCCGACGAGGACGGCATCACCGACAATGTCGAGGCGCAGACGACCGCCGGCTACATCGCGCCCTCCGGCGTGGATACCGACGGCAATGGCCTCGACGATGCCTATGAAAGCGCGCCCGGCGCGGGCGAGGGCCTGACGCCCGTCGATACCGACGGCGACGGCACCGCCGACTTCCTCGACACCGACAGCGACGGCGACGGCAATCTCGACATCAACGAGCGCCGCGACGGCGCGCCCAGCTCCGTCACCGACACCACCGACACCGACGGCGACGGCCTCTACGACATTTTCGAGGGCGCGGACGCCAATGACGGCTTCGATGTCAACGACGGGAACATCGACGGCTCCGGCAATTTCAACCTTGCCGCTTCGGCCGGTGTCAACGCGGACGGCTCCAATGCCGTGCCGCTGACCGGCGACCTGAATTTCCGCACCTTTGTCAGCAACACCGCGCCGGTCCTGCCGGCCGCCGGCGGACCCGTCCCCGTGTCCGAGGACGGCATCGTCACCGGGAACGTGCTGACGGGCGTCACCGATACCGATGGCGACACCGTCACCGTGTCGGAATTCTCCATCGCCGGCGACCCCGCCACCTACGGGCCGGGCGAGACCGCGCATATCGACGGCGTCGGCGCCGTGCGCATCAATGCCGATGGCGGCTATGTCTTCGCGCCGGCACCCGACTACCAGGGCCCGGTTCCGGCCATCAGCTTCACCGCGTCGGACGGCAATGGCGGCACCGATGCCGGCACGCTGCAATTCGCCGATGTGACCGGCAATGACGACGCCCCGGTCATCGACCTCGACGTGGCCGATACAACCGCCAATCCGCCGAGTGTCTTCCCGACGACCCAGATCACCACCGAGACCGATACCGAAGCGACAGGGCGCATCGGCGACGGCGCGACATGGGCAGCGGGATGGACGCTGACCCGCACCGGTGCGACCGGATATTCCCCCGCGATGGATGCCTTTGCCTATGAAGGCGGAATCGTGGCCCGCGCGCAGGAGGATGCCGCCACGGGCGATTCCTTCGCGGTCGAGTTCACCGCGACGGCCGAATCGACCAGCGTCATCGAAGCCGTGGTCGTCGGCGGAAAGGATGCCATTTCCACCGAACCCGGCAACTACACGATCACCTGGACCGGCGGCGCGGCCGGCGCGGTGCTTTCGGATCCCGACGGCCAGATCGACAACTTCAACGATGGCGACATCATCATGTCGGGCGATGTGCTGCATCTCGCCGCGCAGACGACCGCTGCAAGCTGGTCGGTCCGTGTGCCCAGCGACAATGTCGCGGTCGAGTATGTCGCCGACAGTGGTGCCGACACCACGAACGAGGATGTCATCTTCCGCGTGATCGGGCACGGCACCGGAACGTCCGGCACCTTCACCGAGGGCGGGTCGCTCGTTGCGGGTGCCCAGCCCGACGCCATCGTTTCCTCGCTTGGCGAGAACGATATCACTAGCCTTTCCATCCAGGTGACCAACAGGCTGGATGGCGCCCATGAACTGATGACAATCGGCGGGCACACCTTCGACCTGTCGGTGAACGGCAGCGCCGGCGCCGTCGATATCGGCGGCAGCCAGGTGGACATCGCCTATGTTGTCGCCGGAAACGCCGGCACATTCACCGTGACCAATACCACCGGCGCGGCCAATCCCCTGTCCGATGCCGACCTGAGCGCGCTGATCCGCACCATCACCTACGAGAACACCAGCGAGAACCCGCAAGGCACTGTCCGCAACGTGTTCATCACGGCAACCGATGCCACCGGCCAGGTGTCGAACACGGGGCGTGCCCGGTTCGACATTGTTGCGGTCAACGATGCGCCGGTCATCGATCTTGACGGCGACAACAGCACCACCAATCCCGGAACCTTCCCCGGCGATGCCGTGACGAGCAATGACGGTACCACCGCTACCGGCACATTCGGCGACGGCACCACGTGGGGGGCGGATTTCACGCTTCAGGTTACCGATTCACACGGATACAACCCATCGTTCGGACCCTTGGTTGAACCCACGGGTGGCGTCTACGCCAGAATGTTCTTCGACGCGGACGTGGGTGACGACCGATACAGCCTTTCCCTTGATGTGTCGGCCCAACCCAATAGCATAGTGGACTCCATCACTGTCATATCCCGTCCCGGCGTGGAAATGAGCGAAGGCACATTCACGTTCACCTGGGAGGGGGGCGGTTCGGCGGTCCTGTCGGATCCCGATGGCCAGATTTCCAATTTTGCCGATGGCGATACGATTCGTCCGGGCGATACGATCATCATGTCGATTTCAACCACAACGCCTTCCTGGTCGGTGACGATCGAAGGGTCGAACGTCGCGCTCGACTATGTTTCGACAAAGCCCCCGACCAATGAATCGGCCAATGAACAGCTGATCTTCCTCGTCAACGGCCGTGCGGCCGGTGCATCCTCCACCTTCACCGAGGATGGCGGCGCGGTGGCCATTGCCGACAGCGACGCGACGCTGTCCGATCTCGGCGAGAACGACATCACCGCGCTGACCATCGTCGCCTCCGGTATCGCCGATGGCGCGGCGGAACAGGTCACGATCGCGGGCCAGACCGTCGACCTGTCGCAGGATGCCAGCCTGAACGGCATCACCGTGGGCGGCACGCAGGTCGACATCGCCTATGTTGCGGCCAGCGGCACCTTCACGGTCACGAACACGGCGGGCGCTGCGACAGCCATACCGGTCGCCGATCTCACCGCGCTGATCGCCGGCATGACCTACGAGAACACCAGCCAGGATCCGACCGGCGGCGTGCGCAGCTTCGCCTTCACGACCACCGATTCCGCCGGGCTTTCCTCCAACACGGCTTCTGCCGGCGTCACTGTCGTGCCGGTCAACGATGCGCCCACGGGCACCGCCGATCCCATTGCAGTGACGGAGGACACGACCGCCGGCCCGGTCAACGTGCTCGCCAATCTGAGCGACCTGGAAGGTGACACGATCACCATCGCCTCGGCCACCATCGACACGAATGGCGACGGAACGCCCGATGCCCTGACGCTGGGCACGGCCACGCCGATTACCGATGCCGGCGGCAATGCCATCGGGACCATCACCGTCGCGGCGGATGGCAACGTTACCTTCGTGCCGGCGCCCGATTATGACGGCGCCGTCCCTGACCTCACCTTTACGCCGACCGACGGAACGGATGACGGCGCGCCTGTCACCGTGTCCTTCGGCACCGTGACCGGCGTCAACGACGTTCCGGTGACCGTGACCGACACGATTCCGGTGACCGAGGACACGACAGCCGGCCCGGTCAACGTTCTCGCCAACGACACCGATGCCGACGGCGACACGCTGACCATTGCATCGGCCTCCATGGACATCGACGGCGACGGCACGCCCGACGCCCTGACACTCGGCACGGCCACGCCGGTCACGGATGCCGGCGGCAATGCCATAGGCACCATCACCGTGACGGCTGATGGCAATGTGACCTTCGTGCCGGCGCCCGATTATGACGGAGCGGTTCCGGACCTCACCTATGTTGCCACCGACGGCACGGTGAACAGCGCCCCGGGCACCGTTTCCTTCGGCACGGTCACGGGCGTCAACGATGCGCCGGTGATGAACCTCGACCCCAACAACGATTCCGGCACGCCGGGCGACACCTCCGATGACGGTGCCGACGATGGCGGCTATCTGATTACCTTCACCGAACACGACCCGCGTTTCCCGATTGTCGACACCGACTTTGTCCTGACCGATGCCGAGGACAACATCGCGGAAGTCGTCATCACCCTGACCAACGGCCTGGTCGGTGACATGTTCTTCATGCCCGGAGCCTTGCCCGGCGGCATTACGGGAACCGTCGTCCCGCCCACGCCCTTGGCCGCTGACGGCACGGTCACGATTACCCTGACCGGAGCGGCAATGACCACCAGCGCGGACTGGACAGCGGTCATCAAGGGTATCTTTTTCATTCCCAGCGCCACGAACCCGGAGAACCCGGACCCCGCCGACCGGACGATCACCTTCAAGGCGACCGATTCGTCGCTGGCCTCGAGTGCAACGCTGACGACGACGATCCATGTCGTGCCGCTCAACGATGCGCCTGTGCTGGATCTCGATGACGACAACGGCTCCGGTGTGCTCGCCGGCCACTACAATGGCGCCTACACGGAGAACGGAGCACCGGCCGCGATTTCCGGCGGTGTCCTGATTACCGATTTCGACGATACCATGCTCGAAGGCGCCACCATCGAGCTGACCAACGGCTTTGCCGGCGATCAGCTCACGGTGGGCACATTGCCGGCCGGCATATCGCTGGTTGGCGCTGCGCCCGGCAACCTGACGGGCGCCGGCACGATCACCATCGAACTGACCGGCACGGCCACGCTGGCCGACTACCAGGCGGCCATTGCGGCGATCACCTATTCCAGCACATCTGAAAATCCGAATGAAACGACGCGCGAGATTTCGGTTTCCGTGAATGACGGCGGACTGGATTCGGCCGTCCGTACCGCCTTCATCACCGTCACCGCTGTCAATGACGTGCCCACCGGCTCCATCGCACCGGTGACCGTGACCGAGGATACGCCGGCCAGCGGCAATGTCCTGACCGATGTCACCGATGCCGAGGGCGACACGATTACGGTGGCTTCCGCCTCCATCGACCTCGATGGCGACGGCACGCCCGACGCCCTGACGCTCGGCACGCCCAGCGACATCGTGGATTCAGGCGGCAATCCGGTCGGCACGATCCAGGTCGATACGGATGGCGCCTACACGTTCACCCCGGCGCCAAACTATGATGGTCCTGTCCCCGACCTGACCATCGTGCCCACCGACGGCACCGGTGACGGCGCGCCACTGACCCTGAGCTTTGGCACCGTGCAGGGGGTCGACGACAACCCCTTCATCGACCTGGATGGCGATGACAGTTCCGGCGCGGCCGGCACGGGCTTTGCCGGAACCTTCACGGAAGGCCTGCAGGGCGGCACGCCGCTGCAGGATGCGACGGATCTGGTGATCTCCGATGTCGATGGCGTCGGCATCGCCTCGCTGACCGTGGAATTCGACGGCACGTTCCCGGACAGCGGGCACGAAAAGCTCTACCCGATGAACCGGACCACCACGAGCGCCATCTTCACGCAGGGCGGCAACCCGGTTGACGTGAACATAGCTTTTCAAGGAACGAACTACCGCTTCGTGTTCGATGGCAATGGTTCCGTGACGATTTCCAATGCCGATACGGGACAATCCCTGAGCGAGGCGCAGGCGCGCGCCGCTCTCAACATCCTGCGCTACGGCAACACGTCCCAGGCGCCGACCGAAGGCGACCGGTCGTTTACGATCACCGTCACCGATACGCGTGGCTTCACGGCACAGGCAACGGCGTCCATCTCGGTCGCAGGGGTCAATGACGCCGCGCATATCTCCCTGGATGCCGACAATTCCACGGGTGCAACCAATGACGCCACCATTGTCGAGCCGTCCACCGTGTCCGGTTCGGCCGGCTCGCTGACAGGAACCTTGCCCGATGGAACCGCCTTTACCGTCACCGGCGCGTCCGTGACGGTCACCGGAACAGCTCCGGTCGAGAACCCGAATTTCACCGATGCCTATGCGGATTCGCTGACCGAAATGCGCCTTGGTGCGGAAAACCAGCCGTCGATCATTTCCTTCAATGGCGGAATCATCCCGGAAGGCACCTACCTGGTGCTGAAGGATGTCGACGGCGCCGAAAGCATCACCATGACCGATGCCAATGGTCAGACGCCGGACATCGTCGAGCAGACCGACCGCTATCTCGGCGCGGTTACGGTGGACATTCCCTATGACCCGGCGACCGGCGAACTCAGTGGGCTTGGCGCGCCATCGGGCTTCCAGTCGGACCAGTTGATCGTCTTCGACATTTCGGGAATGCAGGACCTGCAGATCACCGCGCATTCCGGTCTCTTCTTCCAGTTCGCCATCATGGGGACGGTGCCGGAGGCGCTGAATGCGTCAGCCACCTTCACGGAAGACGGTGGCGCGGTGGCAATCGCCGACAGCGACGCGGCGCTGTCCGATCTCGGCGAGAACGACATCACGTCCCTGACAGTCGTGGCGTCCGGCATGGCTGATGGCGCCGCGGAACAGATGACCATTGCCGGCCAGACCGTCGACCTCTCGCAGGATGCCAGCCTGAACGGCATCACCGTGGGCGGCACGCAGGTCGACATCGCCTATGTCGCGGCCACGGGCACCTTCACGGTCACCAATACGGCCGGTGCAACCACGCCCATGGCCACGGCGGACCTTTCGGCCATCATCGCCGGAATGACCTATGAAAACACCAGCCAGAATCCGACCGAAGGCGCACGCACCTTCGCCATCAGCGCGACCGATGCCGATGGGCTGGAGTCCGATCCGGCTTCGGCGAGCGTATCGGTGGTCGCGGTCAATGATGCACCTGTCGCCAATGATGATGCCCTGGCATCCGATGAGGACACGCCATTCAACGGCAATGTGTTCGACGACAATGGCAATGGCGCCGACATCGATGTCGATCTGGACACCTTCACCGTGACCCGGGTCACCGGCGCAACGGATGTGGCCGCGCTGACCGGGCTCGCCGATGGCGCCAATGTCGGTACGGCCATCGCCGGTTCCAATGGCGGCACCTTCACGTTGAACACGGACGGAACCGTCAGTTTCGATCCGGGCGCCGATTTCAACGATCTGGATACGGGTGAAAACCGCACGACATCCATCGTCTACCAGGTCGATGACGGCAATGGCGGCACGGCAACGGCCGTTGCAACCATGACCGTCGGCGGCGTAACCGAGGATCTCGTCGTCTCGACCACGACCGCCAACCCGGATGGAACCGTGACGGTTTCCGGCACGGGTGAACCGGGCGCAACGATCGACGTGACATTCGAGGATGGCACCACCGGAACCACGACCGTCCAGAACGATGGCACCTATTCGGTGACATCGACGACGCCCCAGACCACGGGCAACCTGTCTGTCCAGCAGACCGACTCCCAATCCAATATCGATGGCCCGGAAACCGTTCTTTATACAGACACGACCGCGCCGCTGGAGCCGACCGGCGTCACCGCGACACCCAACGATGACGGCACGCTGTCGGTGACGGGTTCCGGCGAGCCCGGGTCGCAGGTCACCGTGACCTTCCCGGACGGTTCGACGGGCACCGCGACGGTGAACCCGGACGGGACCTGGGGCCCGGTCACCTCGACCGCGCCGCAGACCTCCGGCGACGTCACCGCGAGCCAGGAGGACGAGGCGGGCAACGTGTCGGGCGAGACGACCGTGCCCTACAGCGACACGACCGCGCCGCTGGAGCCGACCGGCGTCACCGCGACACCCAACGATGACGGCACGCTGTCGGTGACGGGTTCCGGCGAGCCGGGGTCGCAGGTCACCGTGACCTTCCCGGACGGCACGACCGGCACCGCGACGGTGAACCCGGACGGGACCTGGGGCCCGGTCACCTCGACCGCGCCGCAGACCTCCGGCGACGTCACCGCGAGCCAGGAGGACGAGGCGGGCAACGTGTCGGGCGAGACGACCGTGCCCTACAGCGACACGACCGCGCCGCTGGA
>NZ_JBKFFP010000007.1:0-205662 GCF_046506625.1 Zhengella sedimenti | reverse complement strand
GATGACGGCAGCGGTCCGGTGAGCGAGACGGTGACGGTGACGATCACCGGGACGAACGACGCGCCGGTTGTCGCCGCACCCCTCACCAGCTCGGCTTCGGAGGGTTCGGCCACCTTCAACCTCGACCTCCTGACCGGGGCTTCGGATGTTGAAAGCCAGTCGCTGTCAATCGACAACGCGTCTTTCCAGGTCGACGGGGTGCCCGTCGGTTCCATTCCGGACGGCATGACGCTTTCCGGCAGCACGCTGACCGTGGTTCCGACCAGTTCTGCCTTCGACTATCTCAATGTCGGCGAAACCCTCGAGGTGACGGTCACCTATGATGTGGTCGACACCCAGGGCGGCATTACGCCGCAGACGGCGACGGTCACCATCATCGGCACCAATGATACGCCTGCGATCACGCCCGGGACGGTCAATGTGGCCGAGGATGCGAGCATCTCCGGCAATCTGGTGGGGACTTTCGTCGACCTGGTCGACGACACGTCCGGCGCGACTTTCACGCTCATCGGTTCGGCGCCCGATGGCTTCACCTTGGACGCCAACGGAAACTACGAGATGGACGCCTCGGTCGCGGCCTACCAGGATCTTGCGGCCGGAGAGACGCGGACAGTCACCGTTCTCTACACCGTTACCGATGAGTTCGGAGCAAGCAGCAGCAGTCTGCTCAACGTCACGGTGACGGGTGTCAACGATGCTGCGGTTGTGACCGGCGACTCGACCGGCACGGTGACGGAGGATGCCGGTACGCCGGCAACCGGTGACCTCGACCATACCGATGTCGACGGCGACGATGCCGACGATGCCTGGAACACCACGGTGGTGACCCAGGGCACCTACGGCACGCTGACGATGAATGCCGATGGTACGTGGAGCTATGTGCTTGACGACACCAACCCGGCAGTCGACGAACTGGACGGCCCCAGCGGAAGTGCGCTCGAAATCAACTACGGCGCGCCGCTCCAAGACACGATCGTGGTGGCGACGACCGACGGCACCGAGCACACGATCACCATCGACATCACGGGCGCCAACGACGCGGCGGTGGTGACCGGCGACTCGACGGGCGCGGTGACGGAGGATGCCGTCACGCCGGCGATCGGCAACCTCGATCACACCGATGTCGACGCCGGCGATGCCGATGATCTCTGGAACACCACGGTGGTCACCCAGGGCAGCTTCGGCACGCTGACGATCGGCACGGATGGCCAGTGGAGCTATGCGCTCGACGATGCCAATCCGGTGGTCGACGAACTGGATGCGGGCGATCTGCTTCAGGACACGATCGTGGTGGCTACCGGCGACGGTACCGAGCAGACGATCACCATCGACATCACCGGCACGAACGATGCGGCGGTTGTGACCGGCGACTCGACCGGCGCGGTGACGGAGGATGCCGGCACGCCGGCAACTGGTGACCTCGATCACACCGATGTCGACGGGGACGATGCCGATGATGCCTGGAACACCACGGTGGTGACCCAGGGCAGCTACGGCACGCTGACGATGAACGCCGACGGTACGTGGAGCTATGTGCTCGACGACAGCAATCCGGCGGTCGATGAACTGGACGGCCCGAACGGCAATCCGTCCGAAATCATCAGCGCGCCGCTCCAGGACACGATCGTGGTGGCGACGACCGATGGAACCCAGCACACGATCACCATCGACATCTTCGGTGCCAACGACGCGGCGGTCGTGACCGGTGACTCGACGGGCGCGGTGACGGAGGATGCCGGCACACCGGCGACGGGCAACCTCGATCATACCGATGTCGATGCCGGCGATGCCGATGATCTCTGGAACACCACGGTGGTCACCCAGGGCAGCTTCGGCACGCTGACGATCGGTGCGGATGGCCAGTGGAGCTATGTGCTCGACGATGCCAATCCGGTGGTCGACGAACTCGGCAACGGTGACGTGTTGCAGGACACGATCGTGGTGGCTACCGGCGACGGTACCGAGCACACGATCACCATCGACATCACGGGCGCCAACGATGCGCCGGTGATCGACGAGCCTGCATCGGATCTCATTGTCTCTGGCAATGAGGACAACCCGATCACCGGGTCGATCGTCGCCGTCGACGCTGAACTCGACACCCTGTCCTACACGCTGCTGACAGGTGGCGAGCCGGACAACGGCACGGTCACCTTCGACGGATCAGGCGGCTACACCTACACGCCGGACGCCGACTTCAACGGCAGCGACAGCTTTACGGTGGAGGTGTCGGACGGCAATGGCGGCACCGACACGGTGACGGTCAACGTGACCGTGAACGAGGTCGTTGATGTCATCACCGGCACAAACAACCCCGAAACGCTGACCGGTACGTCCGGATCCGACCGGATCGTGGGCCTGGGTGGCGCCGATACGCTGATCGGCCTGACCGGAGACGATGTGCTGATTGGCGGAACGGGAGCCGACATCCTCAATGGCGGCGCCGGTATCGACACCGTCGGCTTCGGCGGGTCGGCAACAGCCGTGCGTGTCGACATTCGCGCCACGGGTGGCGGTCTGGGCGGCGACGCCCATGGCGATACCTACCTGTCCATCGAGAACATCTTCGGAAGCCTGCACAACGATACGCTGATCGGCAATTCCGGGGACAACGGCATCTCGGGGAACGGTGGGAACGACCTCCTGTTCGGCCTGGATGGCAATGACTACCTGAACGGCATGGACGGCAATGACACGCTGATCGGCGGCACCGGGGCAGACCGCCTCAACGGTGGCAACGGAGAGGACACGGCGAGCTACTTCCAGGCCACCTCCGGCGTCACCGTGAACCTGGCAACCGGGGGAACCGGTGGTGAGGCGGCTGGCGACACGTTTGTCAGCGTCGAGCGGATCATCGGCTCCAACCATGCCGACAACCTGACCGGCGATGGTGCGCAGAACACCATTTCCGGCGGGGCCGGCGATGACCGCATCGACGGGGCCGGCGGCCGCGACACGCTTGCGGGCAACGCAGGTGCCGACACGTTCGTCTTCTCCTCGGCTGCCGAATCCGCTGCGGGTTTCGCAAACCGCGACACTGTTTCGGACTTCGTTGACGGGCAGGATCTGCTGGACTTCAGCGCCATCGACGCGAATACCGGAACCGGTACCGACGATGCGTTCAACTTCATCGGAAGATCGGGCTTCAGCGGCACTGCAGGAGAGCTTCGCTACTTCACCAACACCACGTTCAATCTCACCCTGGTCCAAGGTGACATCAACGGTGATGGTGTGGCCGATGTCGAAGTGGTGTTGACAGGCATCCATACGCTCTCGTCAGACGACTTCCTGCTCTGACAAAGCATGACGGACAATACGGCCGCCCGGCGAAAGCCGGGCGGCCGTTTCGTTTGCCGGAAGCGTGTATCGGCGCTGAAGGATGGCGAAGTTGCGGAATCAATTGACAAAATTCTTTGGCAAGACAATATTTAAAATTGTGTGATTTCAATTGAAGGCTTCGATTATTGATCCACTGGCAGCAATGAATACACATCCCGCACTGTCCAACTGGCTGGAACTGGAAAACCTTCCTCACTCGCCACCGGCCTGGACTGCCGTCCTTGAAGGACTTTGCTGCCGTGTAGGTGCGATCGGGTCAGCATTGCTGAGCGAAGATGTCGGAAGACGGATCCGGAACAGCCTGGTTAGCGAGCGGTTTCTTCCGGTGGCCGAGGCCTATTTCGCCGAAAAATGGCACCAGTCCGACATACGGGATCGTGCCTGGCGGGTCCTGAAACAGACGGGCGTTGCGGTCGACGACGACTTTTCGACACCGGAAGAGCGTGACTCCAACCCCTATTACGCTTTCGTCCGCAGGCATGGCCTGGAACATTTCATGGCTCTACGGCTGGCCACCCGCTCGGGAGACTGGGCGGTCTGCCTCTACTTCCGGAGCGCCGAGGATCTCGAGGCCTGCCGAAACGGACAAGCAGAGGCGCTGCGCCAGAGCCTGCAACGTGCGGTGGAAGACGCCCAGGCGGTGGCGGACACATCGGTTCTGGGCATGTGCGATGCCGCCCGGCAATTGGGCCTGGATTATGCGGTGGTGGACGGATCGGGCTCCGTAGCCGGCGAGATCAGTGGCGAAGAGACGATCCTTGCGCGCCTGCCGGAGCATATGCGTTGCCAGGATCCGGACGCCAGTTGCGAGAAAGGCGCAGCCATGCTGTCCTGGTCCGATCTCGAGCAAGGTCTTTCGAACCCTGTCATTCTGCGGGAAAACGACGGTACATCGATTCACCTGGGCTTCATGCCCGCGCCCGAGCCTGCGCGGCACGTCTTCGAGCCGCCCCGGCTTCTTGCCATGTGGCGGCGCTACTGCCCACGCGAACTCGATCCCGGGGATGAAGCCTTCATCACGCGGTACGGACTGACGCCGGCGGAAGCAAGGATCGCCCATGCGATTGCCGACGGCCGCCTCATCCACGAGATTGCCCGGATGTCGGGCCATTCGGAGGGGACGGTGCGCCAGCAACTCAAGTCGATCTATCGCAAGACCGAATCGTCGTCGCAGCATCAACTGGCCGCCCTGGTCTGGCGGTCGCGCTGCTAGGTCACCGGGATTGCGGATGCGTGACGACGCATGCTGGCGGAAATGGCCGCCCGTGAGGCTTCGCGCGCATTTCGGCCACGGTCGGGCAACAAATCACGGGTTGCGCCTTGTTCCGGGCTGCCAGGACAGGTAAGGTCCGCCATCGTCTTTTTGGCCGCTTCGGCGTGAACAGCGCTCCGAACCTGTCGGATGCGCCTGTCGGCTTCCAGATTTTCGATTTGTAGCCGCGGACGCCGGGCGAATGTCCGGTTCGTCCGGCCGTCGGTCCTTTCGCGCGGTCTCCGGTCCCTGGAACGGGCAGGTAACCGGTGCGTTACGATTGACGGGGAAGCCGGAAAAGACGCACGTCCATTGGCATCCGGGAAACGGATGTCCGTTCAAGGGTTAGCAAACACGGGAGAAAAGATGCAGGTCATCGTCAGAGACAACAATGTCGACCAGGCACTGCGCGTGCTGAAGAAGAAGATGCAGCGCGAGGGCGTTTTCCGCGAAATGAAGGCGCGCCGTTCCTATGAGAAGCCGTCCGAGAAGCGCGCGCGCGAAAAGGGCGAGGCGGTGCGCCGCAGCCGCAAGGCCGCCCGCAAGCTGGCGCAACGCGAGGGCCTGATTCCCGGACCCAAGCGCAAGGCACGGCCAGGCGGCCGCTGACGCATCAATGCCGGTGCGCATGAGGGGCAGGGCTGGCCGGATGCCGGAACACGGTGTCATTATTCCTGCCCGCGCGCCTTGTTTCGGACATGATTATCCGGTATCCGGTTTCTGTCGATCTGCTTGTTGAACTTTGTTTTCCGGCGCCTTGGCGTCCGCTGCGATTTTCCTCTTTCAAATCGATCTACCCGGTTGACGTGCACGGTGCGCGCCAACCCCAACTCTGTGACGTCTTGAAAAGGAAAATGTCATGACCGTCGGAACCGTCAAGTTCTTCAACACCACCAAGGGTTTTGGCTTCATCACGCCGGAAGATGGCAAGCAGGATGTGTTCGTTCACATTTCCGCCGTCGAGCGTTCCGGCCTGACCACGCTGGCCGAAGGCCAGAAGGTCGGCTTTGAGGTCGTCCGCGACGCCCGTTCGGGCAAGAACGCGGCTGCGAACCTGCAGGCGCTCTGATTTCCTGCCGCTGGCGGGCGCGCGCAAGTCGCCGCGACGCCGGGGCGGATTACAAGTTCCAGGAAAGGCCGGGCCTCGTGCCCGGCCTTTTTGCGTTCGCAAAGAACAAGAGTGCGCGTGCCTTTGCCGTTTCCACGCTTGCGTGGTGAAGCGGACCGGACCGTATCCCTTGCGATGATGCTCCTTTCTGGTGCGGCGGTTGGCCGCAGGCGCCGAAAAGGGTAGTCTGGCGAAACAGCCGCGAAAGCCCGGTCGGATTGGCGGTGTCAATCCCTGGACCGGCGGACAGATGGCTGATCCCAGGGAGGATGATCATGACAATCGACCTGAACATCAATGGCAAGACAATGAGCCTGGACGCACCGGAGGACATGCCGCTGCTCTGGGCCATTCGCGACATGGCCCGGCTGACGGGCACGAAATTCGGCTGTGGCGTGGCATCCTGCGGTGCCTGTACCGTCCACGTGGATGGCCAGCCGGTCCGTTCCTGCCAGACCTTTGTGGGCGACGTGGCCGGAAAGCGGATCACGACGATCGAGGGTCTGTCCGGTCCGGTCGCAGAAGCGGTGCAGTCGGCCTGGCGCGACCTCGATGTCGTCCAGTGCGGCTATTGCCAGTCCGGCCAGATCATGCAGGCGGTGGGCCTTCTGAGCGACAATGCCAAGCCCACGGATGCCGATATCGATGCCAGCATGAGCGGCAATGTCTGCCGCTGCGCCACCTATGTGCGGATTCGCGCCGCCATCCACGAAGCCGCCAACCGGATGGAGGGCTGAGCCATGACGATCAATGCCAATCGCCGCAATTTCCTCAAGGGGGCGGCCGCGCTTTCGGCCGCGCTCGTGGTCGGTCTGGACACGCGCGGCCTTTGGGCCGCCGCTGCCGATGGTGCGCTGATGCCCAATCCGTTCGTGCGCATCGCACCTGACGGAACCGTGACGGTCATCCTCAAGCATTTCGAGATGGGGCAGGGCACGACGACCGGGCTTGCCACGCTGGTGGCCGAAGAACTCGATGCCGACTGGTCGAAGGTCGTCACCGAATTCGCACCGGCGGATGCCAGCCGCTATGCCAACAGCGCCTTCGGCATCCAGGGAACGGGCGGGTCGACGGCCATCGCCAATTCCTTCATCCAGTACCGTGAAGCAGGGGCGGCGGCCAAGTCCCTGCTTGTCCAGGCTGCGGCAAAGGAATGGAACGTGCCGGCTGGTGAGATCGCCGTGACCGACGGCATATTGAGCCACGGGACGCGGACCGCCGGGTTCGGCGAGATGGCGGGCAAGGTTCCTGCCGACGCAACACCGGATACCACGCTCAAGACGCCGGACCAGTTCAGGCTGATCGGCAAGGACCGTCTGCCGCGCAAGGACACGCCGGCCAAGACCAATGGCACGGCCACTTTCGCCATCGACGTGTTGCCGGAAGGAACGATCCATGCAGTCGTGCTCCATGCGCCGAAGTTCGGTGCCACCGTGAAATCGGTCGACGACTCGCAGGCGCGCAAGGTCGCCGGCGTCGTCGATGTACGCCAGGTGCCGACGGGCGTCGCCGTCTATGCCGAACACACCTGGGCGGCGATCAAGGGCCGCGAGGCGCTGAGCGTCGAATGGGATTTCTCGAACGCCGAAACCCGCTCGTCCGATGCGATGGAAGCCGAATATGCCAGCGCGCTGGACGAGGACGGACTGATTGCCCGCAATGACGGGGATGCGGCCGGTGCGCTGGCCTCCGCGGAGAAAACCATCGAGGCGGAGTTCCACTTCCCCTTCCTCGCCCATGCGCCGATGGAGCCGCAAAACTGCGTGGTGCAGATCGCGGACGGCAAGGCGACCTTGTGGGACGGCAACCAGTTCCAGACAGTGACGCAGGGCGCCGTGGGCGCGATTTCCGGCGTCGGGCCTGAGAATACCGCCATCCATACGCTCTATGCGGGCGGCTCGTTCGGACGGCGGGCCAATTTCAATGCCGACTACCAGGCCGAGGCAACCATGGTCGCGGCGGCGCTTGGCAACGGCAAGCCGGTGAAGCTGGTCTGGACACGGGAAGACGACATTCGCGGCGGCTACTACCGTCCGATGACGAAGCACCGCATCCGCGCGGGCGTCGGCAAGGACGGCAAGGTCGTGGCCTGGCATTCCAGCCTGGCCAACAAGTCGATCTTCACGGGCACGCCCATGGAGAAGGCGGTGGTGCACAATGGCGTCGACCATTTCTCGGTCGAGGGCGCATCGGACACGGCCTATGCCATCCCCAACATGCGGGTGGACGTGCGCAACATGGAAACGCCGGTGCCGGTCCTGTGGTGGCGCTCGGTGGGGCACAGCCATTCCGGCTATGCCATGGAGGTGGCCATCGACATGCTCGCCGAGGCCGCCGGGCGCGATCCGGTGGAACTGCGCGAGGAGCTTCTCGCCAATGCACCGCGCCATCTCGGCGTCCTGCGGCTTGCCGCCGACAAGGCGCGGTGGGGCAGCGACCTGCCGGAAAACTGGGGCCGGGGCGTTGCCGTGCACAAGTCCTTCAATTCCTACGTGGCGGAAGTCGCGGAAGTGTCGGTCACGGATGGCAAGGTGAAACTGGAGCGGATCGTGGCCGCCGTCGACGTTGGCGTGGCGGTCAATCCCGACGTGATCCGCGCCCAGGTGGAAGGCGCCATCGGCTATGGCCTCGGCCATGTCATGCGCAACAAGATCACCTTCACCGACGGGGAAGTCGACCAGTCCAACTTTCCGGACTACGAGCCGCTCCGGATCGGCGACATGCCGAAGATCGAAGTGCATATCGTGCCTTCGACCGAGGCGCCGACGGGCATCGGCGAGCCCGGCCTGCCGCCGGCGGGACCTGCCATTGCCAATGCGATCTTCGCGGCGACCGGCAAGCGTGTCATGCGGCTGCCGATGATCGATGACGGCATCGAGTTCGCCTGACGGAGGGAACCGGCAACCGGACGGGACGGGGGTCTCCCCTCCCGCCCGGGCGGCAGCCGGTCAGGCTGGCGGCGCGATGACGACTTCCGTCGTCCAGTCCTCGCACTGGCGGGTCAATGCAGGCGTGAGCGCGCGGTCTGTGAAAAAGGCGTCGATGGCCGACAGCGATGCGATGCGCGCCGGTGCGGTTCGCTGGAACTTGGAATGGTCGGCGACGAGATAGGCCTTGCGGGCCTGGCGCAGGATCGATTTCGAGACATTGACCTCCTGGATGTCGAAATCCAGCATGTCGCCGTCCTGGTCGATGGCCGAGCAGCCGACCACCGCCAGATCGAACTTGAACTGCATGATCGTCTGCGTGGCCAGATCGCCGACAAGACCGCCATCGGAGCGGCGCAGCGTGCCGCCGGTGACGATGACCTGGCAATCTGGATTGGTCGCCAGGATATTGGCCACGTTGATGTTGTTGGTGACCACCAGCAGGTTGCGGTGATGGACGAGCTGGCGGGCCACGGCCTCCGTGCTGGTACCGATGTTGATGAAGACGGAAATGTCCTCGGGAATGCGCGCCGCGCAGGCCTTGGCGATCCGTGTCTTCTCCGCCTCGTTCAGTCCGCGCCGGTCCTCGTAGCCTATATTGGTCGTACCCGACGGCAGCATGGCGCCACCGTGAACGCGTTCCAGCCTTCCGGCCTCGGCCAGTTCGCTCAGGTCGCGGCGAATCGTCTGCTGGGTGACATGGAAATGCCCCGCCAGACCTTCCACTGTCACACGGCCGTCGCGGCGCGCGATCTCCAGGATCTCGGTGTGACGGAAATTCTGGGACATGCCGGTTCCTTCCTCATCCGCCGGAGTGTGGCCGACTCCGGTTCGGCTACCGGAGATTTTCGTTATTGCGCGTTATTTGTCAAATTGGCGTCCAACCGCGTCATCCGGACGGTCATATCGGCCGATAAAATCGTTTCGCATGTGCGAAACGGATGCGCTTGGATGGCAGTATCGCGCTGATAATCCATGAAATTCAGCCTTTTGGCCCGAAACGAACATTTTTGAAAGCATAATGTTTTCATTTCTGTTGGGTTGTGTTAGTTAATGGCCATTGGCGGAAACCTGTGGGAGGAGCCGTTGCCAAGCGGGCCGGAACAACAATCGGCGTTCGATCTGTTCGTGATCGGCGGCGGCATCAATGGCTGCGGCATCGCGCGCGACGCGGCAGGCCGCGGGCTTTCGGTCGGCCTGGCGGAGATGAACGACCTGGCCTGGGCGACATCATCGGCGTCGACGAAACTGTTTCACGGCGGTTTGCGCTATCTGGAGTATTTCGAGGTGCGCCTGGTGCGCGAGGCGCTGATCGAGCGCGAGGTGCTGCTTGGCGCCATGCCGCACATCTCTTGGCCGATGCGCTTTGTGCTGCCTTACCATTCGGGCATGCGGTTCGATTCCGAGACGCCGGCTTCGCGCCTTCTCAACACGGTCATGCCGTGGATGAAGGGGCGGCGGCCGGCCTGGATGATCCGCCTGGGCCTGTTTCTCTACGATCACCTTGGCGGACGCAAGATCCTGCCGGGTACCACGACGCTCGACCTCGACGGCACGCCGGAGGGCGCGCCATTGAAGGACGCGTTCCACAAGGCCTTTGAATATTCGGATTGCTGGGTGGAGGATTCGCGCCTTGTCGTGCTCAACGCGCGCGATGCGCAGGCGCGGGGCGCGCAGATCATGGTCCGCACGAAGGTCATTTCGGCCGACCGCGCGGACGGCGGCTGGACCGTCACGCTCGAGAACGCCGAAACCGGCAAGCGCCGGCAGGTGCGCGCGCGCATGCTGGTCAATGCCGGCGGGCCATGGGTCGGCGACATCATCGCCACGAAAGCCAGGCTGAACACGTCGGAAGGCGTCCGGCTGGTGCGTGGCAGCCACATCGTCACCCGGCGCCTCTACGATCACGACAAGTGCTACTTCTTCCAGGGCCGTGACGGGCGCATCATCTTCGCCATTCCCTACGAGGACGATTTCACGCTGATCGGGACGACCGACAAGGAGCATGACGATCCGTCGGTGAAGCCGGAATGCACGCCCGAGGAGCGCGACTACCTGTGTGCCTTCGCGTCGGAATATTTCCGGACGCCGGTCACCAAGGACGACATCGTCTGGACCTATTCCGGCGTGCGCCCGCTCTATGACGATGGTGCCACCTCGGCCACGGCCGCGACGCGCGACTACACGCTCAAGGTCGATGACGAGGCCGGTGCGCCCATCCTCAACATCTTTGGCGGCAAGATCACCACATACCGACGGCTGGCCGAAAGCGCGATGGAGCATATCGCGCCCCATTTCCCCGGTTTGCCGGGTCCCTGGACGGCCGGCGCGGCGCTGCCCGGCGGCGACTTTCCCGTCGATGGCGTGGCGGCGCTGCAGGCCAGGCTTTGCCAGGCCTACCCCTTCCTCGACGAGCGCCAGGCGGCCCGGCTTGTACGTGCCTACGGGACGGAAGCCTTTGCCGTGCTTGGCGATGCCAAGAGCGCCAACGATCTCGGTGAGGACTTCGGCGCGGGGCTGAGCGAGCGCGAAGCCGAATGGCTGATGGACCGGGAGTTCGCGCGGACGGCGGAGGATGTCGTCTGGCGGCGCAGCAAGCTCGGCCTGCGCATGACACAGGCACAGATCAGCGCCCTGGAAGGCTGGATGGACGGCAGGCGCGCCGCCGAAGCGTCCGCGGCAGCGGAATAGGCGCTGGAGGAGAAGGCTCGAATGACACTGGTACTCGACAGGGTCTCGAAAGTGGTGAGCGGGCGGACGCACATCCATCCCACGACCCTCGAATTGCGGAACGGCACGATGAACGTGCTGCTTGGGCCGACGCTGTCGGGCAAGACCTCGCTGATGCGGCTGATGGCGGGGCTCGACCGGCCATCGACGGGCCGCATCCTGTGGAACGGCGATGACGTGACCGGCATGCGCGTCCAGGACCGCGCCGTCGCCATGGTCTACCAGCAGTTCATCAACTATCCCTCGATGAGCGTCTACGACAACATCGCCAGCCCGCTGCGGCTGATGGGCAAGGGAGCGGCCGAGATCGACGCGGCGGTTAAGAAGACCGCCGAGATGATGAAGCTGACGCCAATGCTGGGCCGCAAGCCGCTGGAACTTTCCGGCGGCCAGCAGCAGCGCTGCGCGCTTGCCCGGGCGCTGGTCAAGAATGCCGGTCTCGTGCTGCTCGACGAACCGCTGGCCAACCTGGACTACAAACTGCGCGAGGAATTGCGCGTCGAGATTCCGAAGATCTTCGAGGAGGCCGGGTCGATCTTCGTCTATGCCACGACGGAACCGGAAGAGGCTCTTCTGCTTGGTGGCAACACGGCGACGCTCTGGGAAGGCCGGGTGACGCAGTTCGGGCGCACGCCGGAGGTCTACCGCAAACCGGTGGATGCGACCACGGCGCGTGTCTTCTCCGACCCGCCGATGAATTTCCTGCCCGTTTCCAAGACCGGCAACCGGCTTCTGTTCGGCGACGGGCAGTCGGTGGCGGCTGCCGGCAAGCTGGCGGAGGTTGCCGACGGACGCTACCTGGCTGGCTTCCGTCCCAATCACCTGGAGGTGGAGCACCACACGCCGGACGCCATGAAGTTCACGGCAACGCTGGCGATCACCGAGATCACCGGGTCGGAGACCTTCATCCATCTCGACCATCATGGGGAGAAATGGGTTGGCCTGATCCACGGTGTCCATGACCTGACGATCGGCGAGCCGCTCGCGGTCTGGCTCGATCCGGCCCATGTCTACATCTTCGCCGAGGACGGCCAGCTCGTCGTTCCCGCAGCCTATGCGATTGCCGCGTGAGGGGAGGGCGCCATGGCACAGATCACGCTTGAAAACCTGGCCCATTCCTATCTTGCCAACCCGCAAGGCGAGGACGACTGGGCGCTGAAGGAACTCAACCATGTGTGGACCGACGGCGAGGCCTATGCGCTGCTCGGCTCGTCGGGCTGCGGCAAGACCACGCTGCTCAACATCATTTCCGGCCTGCTCACGCCAAGCCAGGGGCGCATCCTGTTCAACGGGCAGGATGTGACCCATGCGCCGACCGCCGAACGCAACATCGCGCAGGTGTTCCAGTTCCCCGTCGTCTACGACACGATGACGGTGCGCCAGAACCTCGCCTTTCCGCTCAAGAACCGCGGCAAGGACGCCGCCACCATCGCCGCGCGGGTGCAGGAAATCGCCCAGATGATCGGCATGGAGGCGGAACTGGACCGCAAGGCCCGCGGCCTGACGGCCGATGCCAAGCAGAAGATCAGCCTGGGGCGCGGCATGGTGCGCGAGGACGTCAACGCGCTCCTGTTCGACGAGCCGCTGACCGTCATCGACCCGCACATGAAGTGGGAGTTGCGCACGCAGCTGAAAAGCCTGCACCGGCAGTTCGGCCATACCATGATCTACGTCACGCACGACCAGACGGAGGCCCTGACCTTCGCCGACAAGGTCGTGGTCATGTATGACGGGCGCGTGGTGCAGATCGGCACGCCGGAAGACCTGTTCGAGACGCCGGAGCACACCTTTGTCGGCTTCTTCATCGGTTCGCCCGGCATGAACATCATCCCGGCGCGGGTGGAAGGGCGCACGGCGCATGTCAACGGCGCGGCCGTGCCGCTCGGCCGTGGCTATCGCCCGCTGTCGGGCAATGTGGCGATCGGCGTGAGGCCGGAACATGCGCGCCTTTCGGCGAGCGAGGGCCTGCCGGTGCGCATCCGCCGGGTGGAGGATGTCGGCCGCCACAAGATCGTGCGGGCGGAATTCTTCGGCAGCGACATCAACATCATCGCGCGCGAGGACGAAGCCATCGGCACGGACATGACGCGCGTCGTCTTCCAGCCGGACAAGGTGAATGTCTATGCCGACGACTGGCGCGTGAAGGGGGAAGCCGCCTGATGGAAAAGACCGTCAACCAGAAAGCCTGGTTCCTCGTCCTGCCCGTGCTGGTGCTGGTCGCCTTTTCCGCCGTCATTCCCCTGATGACCGTGGTCAACTATTCCGTCCAGGACACGTTCGGCAACAACCAGTTCTTCTGGGCGGGGCTGGAATGGTTCGACGAGATGCTGCATTCGGAACGGATGTGGGATGCGCTCGGCCGCCAGCTCATGTTCTCCGGCATCATCCTGGCGATCGAGGTGCCGCTCGGCATCTTCGTGGCGCTCAACATGCCCAAGCGCGGGTTCTGGGCCTCCGTCTGCCTCGTGCTGATGGCACTGCCGCTGCTCATCCCGTGGAATGTGGTCGGCACGATCTGGCAGATCTTCGGCCGCGTTGACATCGGCCTGCTCGGCCATACGCTGGCGCAACTCGGCATTCCCTACAACTATACACAGGACGTGTTCGCCGCCTGGATCACGGTCGTGGTCATGGATGTCTGGCACTGGACGTCGCTGGTGGCGCTGCTCGCCTATGCGGGGTTGCAGTCGATCCCCGACGCCTACTACCAGGCGGCCAAGATCGACCAGGCGAGCCGCTGGAGCGTGTTCCGCTACATCGAACTGCCGAAAATGCAGGGCGTGCTGATGATCGCGATCCTGCTGCGCTTCATGGACAGCTTCATGATCTATACCGAACCCTTCGTGGTCACCGGCGGCGGGCCCGGCAATGCCACCACCTTCCTGTCGATCGACCTCGTCAAGATGGCGCTCGGCCAGTTCGACCTCGGTCCGGCGGCGGCCTTCTCGATCATGTACTTCCTGGTGATCCTGCTGATCTGCTGGGTGTTCTACACGGTCATGACCAATCTGGACAAAAGGGAGAGCGTGCAATGAGCGACGCGACGATGACCGCCAGGCCGGCGCGCGCGCGGGCATTGCCCCGGGTCAACGGCTCGGCGCTGGTGATGACCCTCTACATCCTCTTCCTCATGCTGCCGATCTACTGGCTGCTCAACATGAGCCTGAAGACCAACCAGGAAATCCTGTCGACCTTCTCGCTCTGGCCGCAGGACTTCACGCTCGCCAACTACATGACGATCCTGACGGATTCGTCGTGGTACATGGGCTATGTCAATTCGCTCATCTACGTGGTCATCAACACGGTGATCTCGATCACGGTGGCGCTGCCGGCGGCCTATGCCTTCTCGCGCTATTCCTTCATGGGCGACAAGCACCTGTTCTTCTGGCTGCTGACCAACCGCATGGCGCCGCCGGCGGTGTTCGCGCTGCCGTTCTTCCAGCTCTATTCGTCGGTCGGCCTGTTCGACACGCACATCGCGGTGGCGCTGGCGCACTGCCTGTTCAACGTGCCGCTGGCGGTGTGGATCCTGGAAGGCTTCATGCGCGGCGTGCCCAAGGAAATCGACGAGACGGCCTATATCGACGGCTATTCGTTCGGCCGCTTCTTCACGCGCATCTTCATGCCGCTCATCGCGTCGGGGATCGGTGTCGCCGCCTTCTTCTGCTTCATGTTCTCATGGGTTGAACTGCTGCTCAGCCGCACGCTGACATCGGTCAACGCCAAGCCCATCGCCGCGACCATGACGCGCACGGTCTCGGCCTCGGGCATGGACTGGGGCGTGCTGGCGGCGGCCGGCATCCTGACCATCGTGCCCGGCGCGCTCGTCATCTGGTTCGTCCGCAACTACATCGCCAAGGGCTTTGCCCTGGGGCGCGTCTGAACAGTCAAGGGAGGAAAAACCATGGACTGGATGGCCTGGACCGTTCCGACCGCAATCTTCTTCGCCGTCATCGCGGCGCTGCTCGTCACCTTCTCGATCCTTGCGATCCGCTATCCGGAAACGCCGCGCATGGGCGTTCTGCGCATTGAGACGACGCGCGGCGACCGCCTCTTCATCACCCTTCTGGGCTCGGCCTTCATCAACCTGGCCTGGCTCGGACTCCTCAGCCAGCCCCAATGGGGCGCGCTGATTGTCTGCCTGGTCTACGCCGCCGCGGTCTTCCGCTGGGTGTGACCGGCATGCCTGACGCCATCCGGCGCGTTGCGTTCGCCGGTCGGCACCACCTGCCCAATGCTTCTAAACCCCGGGAGGAAAACATGAAGCTGATGAACCTGAAAACGACAACGGCGCTCGTCCTGCTTGCAGGCCTGATGAGCGGCCCGGCCTTTGCCGGGATGGACGAGGCCAGGACCTTCCTCGACAGCGAGATCGGCGACATGTCGACGCTTTCGCGCGCCGAACAGGAAGCCGAGATGCAGTGGTTCGTGGACGCGGCCCAGCCCTTCCAGGGCATGGAGATCAAGGTCGTTTCCGAGACCATCACCACGCATGAATACGAATCCAAGGTTCTGGCCCCGGCCTTCACCGCGATCACCGGCATCAAGGTCACGCATGACCTGATCGGCGAAGGCGACGTGGTGGAAAAGCTGCAGACGCAGATGCAGTCGGGCGAGAACATCTATGACGCCTATATCAACGATTCCGACCTGATCGGCACGCATTGGCGCTACCAGCAGGCGCGCAACCTGACCGACTGGATGGCCGGCGAAGGCCAGGACGTGACCAACCCGAACCTGGATATCGCCGATTTCATCGGCACGAGCTTCACCACGGGTCCGGACGGCAAGCTCTACCAGTTGCCCGACCAGCAGTTCGCCAATCTCTACTGGTTCCGCTACGACTGGTTCAACGACGAGAAGACCAAGGCCGACTTCAAGGAAAAATACGGCTATGATCTCGGCGTTCCGGTGAACTGGTCCGCCTATGAGGATATTGCCGAGTTCTTTACCGGCCGCGACATGTCCTATGCCGGCGGCCCGTCCAAGGTCTATGGCAACATGGACTACGGCAAGAAGGACCCGTCGCTGGGCTGGCGCTATACCGATGCCTGGATGTCGATGGCCGGCATGGGCGACAAGGGCGAGCCGAACGGCCTGCCGGTCGACGAATGGGGCATTCGCGTCAACGAGAACTCGCAGCCGGTCGGTTCCTGCGTGGCACGCGGCGGTGCGACCAACTCGCCGGCCGCCGTCTATGCCGTGACCAAGGCCATCGAGTGGCTCAACAAGTATTCGCCGCCGGCCGCGGCTGGCATGACCTTCTCGGAAGCCGGCCCGGTGCCTGCCCAGGGCGAGATCGCCCAGCAGATGTTCTGGTATACCGCCTTCACCGCCGACATGGTCAAGGACGGCCTGCCGGTCATGAACGAGGACGGCACGCCGAAGTGGCGCATGGCGCCCAGCCCGCATGGTGTCTACTGGTCTGAAGGCACCAAGATCGGCTACCAGGACGCCGGTTCGTGGACGCTGATGAAGTCGACGCCCGTGGATCGTGCCAAGGCGGCCTGGCTCTATGCCCAGTTCGTCACCTCCAAGACGGTGGACGTGAAGAAGAGCCATGTCGGCCTGACCTTCATCCGCGAATCCACCATCCAGCATGACTCGTTCACCGAACGGGCGCCGAAGCTCGGCGGCCTTGTCGAGTTCTACCGTTCGCCGGCCCGCGTGCAGTGGTCGCCGACGGGCACCAACGTGCCGGATTATCCGAAGCTGGCGCAGCTCTGGTGGCAGAACATCGGCGATGCCATGTCCGGTGCCAAGACGCCGCAGGAAGCGCTCGATGCGCTTTGCGAGGCGCAGGAGCGCGTGCTGGAGCGCCTGGAACGCGCCGGCGTGCAGGGCGACCTTGGCCCGAAGATGAACGAGCCGAAGGATCCGCAGGAATGGCTCAATGCGGAAGGCGCGCCCAAGGCAAAGCTGGAAAACGAGGACGAGCAGCCGCAGACCGTCTCCTATGACGAGCTGATCAAGTCCTGGCAGTAATGGCCTGACGGCCGGCGGCCGGGCGCCCGTGCGCCCGGCCGCTCTTCTTGCCGGGTTCGGAAATGTCCGGCAGGATCGCGGTTCAATTCACGATCGGGGGCCTTGTTGCATGACCCATATCCTTGCCATCGACCAGGGCACGACATCCAGCCGGGCGATCCTTTTTGATGCGGGAATGCGTCCCGTCGCGGTCGCGCAGGAAGAGTTCCGCCAGATCTTTCCGCGTTCGGGCTGGGTCGAGCACGATCCCGGCGACATCTGGACGACGACGGCGGCAACCTGCCGCGGCGCCATCGAGCGCGCCGGCATCCGCGCCGAGGATATCGCCGCCATCGGCATCACCAACCAGCGCGAGACGACGCTCGTCTGGGACCGCCATACCGGCGAGCCTGTCCACAATGCCATTGTCTGGCAGGACCGCCGGACGGCGCAGACCTGCCAGGACATGAAGGCGGACGGCCACGAGGCCACGATCACGTCGCTCACGGGCCTGCTGCTCGATCCCTATTTCTCGGCCACGAAAATCAAATGGCTGCTCGACAACGTGGAGGGCGCAAGGGCGCGCGCCGAAGCCGGGGACCTGCTCTTCGGCACGGTCGACACATGGCTGATCTGGAAGCTGACGGGCGGCAGGGTCCATGCCACGGACGCCACCAATGCCGCGCGAACCATGCTCTACGACATTTCCAGGGGGGCGTGGAGCGAAGACCTGTGCAGGCTGTTCGGCGTGCCGGCGGCCATGCTTCCTGAGGTGCGCGACTGCGCGGCCGATTTCGGCATGACGCGGGCCGACCTGTTCGGCCGCGAGATTCCGATCCTGGGCGTGGCCGGCGACCAGCAGGCAGCGACCATCGGGCAGGCGTGCTTTGCGCCGGGCATGATGAAGTCCACCTATGGCACGGGCTGCTTTGCGCTGCTGAACACCGGCGATGCGCCGGTGCGCTCCAACAACCGGCTTCTGACCACGGTCGCCTACCAGCTCGACGGCAAGCCGACCTATGCGCTGGAAGGCTCCATCTTCATCGCCGGCGCGGTGGTGCAATGGCTGCGCGACGGGTTGAAGATCATCCGCCATGCCGCCGAGACCCATCCGCTGGCCGAAAAGGCGGACGAGACGCAGACCGTCGTGCTGGTGCCGGCGTTCACCGGGCTCGGTGCGCCCTACTGGAACGCGGACTGCCGCGGAGCGGTGTTCGGCATCACCCGCAATACCGGGCCGGAGGAATTTGCACGCGCGGCACTTGAAAGCGTCGGTTTCCAGACCCGCGACCTGCTGGAGGCGATGCGCGCAGACTGGGTTTCGGCGTCAGGCGAGGCGGTGCTGCGGGTTGACGGCGGCATGAGCGCGTCGGACTGGGCGATGCAGTTCCTGGCCGACATCCTCGGCGCGCCGGTGGACCGGCCGGACGTGCTGGAAACGACGGCGCTGGGGGCGGCCTGGCTGGCCGGGCAAAGGGCAGGCGTCTATCCGGCGCGCGAGGAATTCGCCGCTACCTGGGCGCTGGAACGGCGTTTCGCGCCGGTGATGGAAGAGGCCGCGCGCGAACGGAAATATGCTGCCTGGAAACGGGCCGTGGCCGCCGCACAAACCTTCTGAGCGCCCGTCAGGCGCCGTCTTTTCGCGGTTGGCCAGCCGTGTTCGCGGACACGACCTCCATGCAGATCGAGGCAAGCGCGCGGAAGTGGCCATCGCGCACGCTGCCGCGGCGCCAGAACAGGCCGATCGTGCGAACCGGGCGCCTTCCGGCCAGCGGCCGCAGAACCACGGCATCCTCACGGCCGAATTCGGAGGCCGCGTAGTGTGCCGGGAACAGGGTCAGACCCATGCCGATGGAGACCATCTGGCGCAGGGCGTCGAGGCTCGTTCCCTCGTAATCCTCGCGCAGCGCGGCGCCAGCCTCCAGCGCGAGCGCCCTCACATTCTCGTTGAGGCGGTGGCCGCGCCCGAGCGTCATCATCCGTTCGCCGGACAGTTCGGATGCGGGGATCGCGGACATTGAAGCGAGCCGGTGATCCGCCGGCAGGCCGAGAAAGAGTTCCTCTTCCATGAGCCGGACGAAGGTCAGCCGGTCGCCCTGATGGGGGTCCGGGCCGATGGCGCAATCGGTCTCGCCCTCCGCGATGGCCTCCTCAAGCAGGGCAGGCTGTTCCTCGCGGATGAAGATTTCCAGCGACGGATACCGGCCATGCAGCACGGGCAGGAGGCGCGGCAGGAAATAGGGGCCGAAGGTCGGCGCCGCGCCAAGCCGCAGCCGGCCGCCGAGATTCGCTTCCCCGCCTGACGCCGCCGCCGCCATGGTGTCCAAGGCGGCCAGGATGTCGCGCGCCAGGGCGACCGTTCTTTCGCCGGCCGGGGTGAGCGTCACAGGCGCCACATCGCGCTCGAACAGGCTCGTTCCAAGCCGCTCCTCGATCTGGCGCAACTGTACCGAAAGGGTTGGCTGCGAGACGGCGCAGCGCTTCGCCGCCCGCCCGAAATGGCGCAGGTCGGCGAGCGCGACGAGATATTCCAACTGTCTTGCGGAGGGCCGGAATCGCATGGCCTGTTCCAATAGTTTCAAGCTATCTAAACCATATAGACAATGAATTGGAACTATCAAGACAGGATTCCCACCTCTCCAGTGTCGGCAAATGACTGGAGGACCAGACATGTGGAATCATCTCAATGCCCTGTGGTCGCGTCACTCGATCCTGGAAGCCAAGATCCAGCAGGAACAGACCCGGCCGATGCCGGACAACCTGCGCATCCAGGCCCTGAAGAAGCTACGCCTGCGCATCCGCGAACGGATCGAGGGCATAGAGACCCGGCTCAAGCGCAACGTGCCGGTATGAACGGGCGGAAGGAGTAAATGTCATGGCCCTGCTCGAACTGATTGTCGTCACGCTTGGCGCCGGTTTTGTCGCGGTACTGCTCTACGGTGCCTACAGGTTCAATTTTGACGATCCGGGCGGGGATCGTTGACGGACAATCGGCCGGGCGGCCATACCGCCCGGCCTGCTGATTGGACTGCCGGTTCAGGCGTCAACCGTGCCGATCCAGCCGTCGAAGGCCGGCAGGTGCAGTGTTCCGGCCGCGAGGGTTCCACCGAACCCGTGACCATCCAGCGCCTTGGCGGTCATGCCGTCCGGCAGGGCGGCCCGGGCCTCGTCTGTGGAGAAGTTGAAGGCGCAGAGAATGCGCTCGCCATCAAGGTCGCGGCGGAAGGCGAGAATGTCCGGCCCGAGGTCGACGACGTCGAACCCGCCCTTGACGAGTGCGGGGTGGGCGCGCCTGAACGAAAGGAAGGCCCGGTAGAATTCCAGCAGGGAGCCCTCAATGCCGGCCTGTTCGGAAACGGCCAGGGGCAGATGCGTCATCGCAACCGGCAGCCACGGGCGGGTGGCCGATGAAAACGCACCATTAGCGGTGTGTCCATCCCAGACCATGGGCGTGCGGCAGCCGTCGCGGCCCTTGTATTCCGGCCAGAAACGGATGCCGTAGGGGTCCTGCAGGTCCTCGAAGGAAAGTTCGGCTTCGGGCAGGCCCAGTTCCTCACCCTGGTAGAGGCAGACCGAACCGCGCAGCGTAAGCAGCACGCCGGCCAGGAGTTTCTGGAACTTCAGCCGCGTGGGCGTGTCGAGTCCCGCGGTCCAACGAGATGCATGGCGCTCGACATCGTGGTTGGAAAACGCCCAGCAGGGCCAGCCGTCGGGCGCGGCGCGGAAAAAGCGATCGACCACGGAGCTGAATCGTCCCGGTGCCGGCATGGTTCCGGACAGGAACTCGAAGGAATAACACATGTGGATGCGGTCATCCCCGGCCGTATAGTCGGCCATGATCTGCAGGCTGCGCTGGGCATCGCCCACCTCGCCGACAGCCGCGGCGGCCGGATATTCGTCGAGCAGGGCGCGGAACCGCTTCAGGAAGGCCAGGTTCTCGGGCTGGTTCTTGTCGTAGACGTGGTCCTGGTAGTTGTAGGGATTGACCGCGGGGGCCGTTGAGGCGTCCCGCTCTTCCGGGGCAAGGGCGGGATTGTCTTCCAGCCCCTCTGAATGGAAGTAGAAGTTGATGGTGTCGAGGCGGAAGCCGTCGACGCCCAGATCGAGCCAGAACCGGGTGACGTCCAGAAGCGCGTCCTGAACGTCCGGATTGTGGAAATTGAGATCCGGCTGGCTGTCGAGGAAGTTGTGCATGTAATACTGGCAGCGGCTCGTGTCCCACTGCCAGGCGCTGCCTCCAAAGATGGAAAGCCAGTTGTTTGGCGGGGAGCCGTCGGGTTTCGCGTCGGCCCAGACATACCAGTCGGAACGGGCATTGTTCCGGCTGGACCGGCTCTCGGCGAACCAGGGATGACGGTCGGAGGTGTGCGAGAGCACCATGTCGATCATGACCTTGAGGCCCAAAGCATGGGCATCGGCCACCAGCGCCCGGAAATCCTCGATGGTGCCGAACATCGGATCAACGGCGGTGTAGTCCGACACGTCATAGCCGAAGTCCTTCATCGGGGAGGCGAAGAAGGGCG
Source organism: Zhengella sedimenti (assembly GCF_046506625.1). Classification (NCBI taxonomy): domain Bacteria; kingdom Pseudomonadati; phylum Pseudomonadota; class Alphaproteobacteria; order Hyphomicrobiales; family Notoacmeibacteraceae; genus Zhengella; species Zhengella sedimenti. Next base: position 183,819 of record NZ_JBKFFP010000007.1, on the reverse strand, counting down.
ATATCCAGATCGCGTCGGCGCCGAGTTCGGCGATGTGGCCAAGGCGCTGGCGGATGCCGGTCAGGTCGCCGATCCCGTCGCCATTGCTGTCCTGGAAGGAGCGGGGATAGATCTGGTAGATCACCGCCCCGCGCCACCAGTCGCGGTCAGGCGACCCGGCCTGGATGTTCGGGCGCTCGATCTCGACGGGGTTCATCGCGTCTGCAAAGCCTGACGATCTGGACATTGGTTCTCACTTCACCGGCCTTCGGGCCGGGCCTCCGCGGGTCCGTAGCATTTCCGGGCGCATGGGCAAGGGTGCCTGACATCCGGGGCGCATCATTAATCCTAGTGCGACATGGGCGTCTGGTCGAAGCGGAAATCCGGCGATCCGTCAACCGGCAAGCGGAACGGGCAGGGGCACGCCGAGTCCGCCGGCGCTGGCACTGATCCGTGTCCACACCTCGTCGGTGACGCGCACGCCGCTGGCCTTGGCTTCCCGCAGGCTTTCCGCCGCCCGGTCGCCGGGAATGCGGACACCGGAAGAGCCATGCGCCGGACGGCTGGCGCGGCAGGCCGCGTTGAGCGTTTCCACCTGCGTGACGAAGGCGTCGGCTCCGGCAAAGGCTTGCGGGTCCATGACCTGCAGGAACACATTGGCGCCCCACCCCGTGGGATGGTCCGCGCGGCCGTGTCCGGCCAGCGCCTGGGTCAGCATTTCCACCATCAACGCCATGGCGAACCCCTTGTGTCCATGGTCCACGCCGCCCACCGGCAGGATGGTGCCCTTCGGCGTCCGGTTCACGACATTCGGGTCCGTCGTGGGCCGGCCCTCGCCATCCAGCATCCAGGGGTGGTCGAAGGGCTTGCCGGTATTGATGTGCTCGCGCACCTTCGAAACCGTCGTGATCGAGGCGCAGGTGTCGATCAGCACGGGATGATCGCCGCCGGGATAGCCGATGGCCCAGGGGTTCGGGGTCAGCACCGGGTCCGCGCCTCCATAGGGAGCGACCCAATGGCCGGAAGGATCGGAGGTCATGACCATGCAGACGAGGCCGTCCTGCGCCGCGATGCGGGTGAGCGTGGACAGGCAGCCGATATGATGGCTCCGGCGGATGGCAATGGACGCCATCCCGTGTGTGCGGGCACGCGGCATGGCGCTTTCCAGCGCCTGCATCATCAGCCAGTGGCCGGGCAGGTAATGGCCGTCCCAGACCTGGGTCGCGCCAGTATCCCGGACGATTTCGTGATCCCCGTCGGCACGCATGGCTCCGCTTTCCAGTTCGGGCAGGTAATAGGGCACCATGGAAATGCCATGGGTGGTGACGCCGAGTTCATCGGTGCGCACCAGCAATTCAGCCACCACTGCGGCCTTGTCATTTGCCATGCCGCCCTTCTGCAAGAGGGCGAGGGCGAGGTCATAAAGGTCGTTCCGGTCAAATCGGCGGTCGGTCACGGTTCATTCTCCCGGAGGCTTGTGCGTTTCAGTCGCGCATTTCGTTTTCGATGGCTGCCGCCATACCCTTTTCCAGCATCACGGCGAGCGCGGCGGACACGGCAGACACCCAGGCCGCATCTTCGGAAAGCGCGCGCGGGAACAGGCCGGGCAGGGCGTGCAGCGCGGCGCTGATCTCTCCGGCCGTGGACGTGGCGGCAAGCGCGGCCGCAATCTCGGCCTCGCGCGGATCGCGCAAGGCGTAGGCCTCGCCGCCTTCCGTGCGACCCAGGCAATAGCGCATCCAGGCAGCCACGGCGAAGGCGAAGGGGCGAAAATCGCCACCGGCCCGCAGCGTTTCCATGGCCGGCGCGACTATACGCTGCGGCAGCTTTTCCGTGCCATCCATGGCGATCTGGTAGGTCTGGTGGGCGATGGCCGGATTGGCAAAGCGGGCGAGCAGGGCGGCGCGATAGCGGTCGAGGTCGATGCCGGCGAGCGGCGGCAGGGTGGCAGCGGCAGCGCGCATGTGGCGGCCGACCAATGCTGCCAGCGCCGGATCGCCCATGACATCGCGCACGTGGACATGACCGGCCAGGAAACCGGTATAGGCGAGCATGGAATGGGCGCCGTTCAGCATGCGCAGTTTCATGTGCTCGTAGGGCTTCACATCATCGACGAAGAGCGCCCCGCCGGCTTCCCAGTCCGGTCTTCCTGAAGGAAAGCGGTCCTCGATCACCCATTGGGTGAAGGCTTCCGTCTCGATTGCGCCGTGATCGTCGCAGCCTGTCTGCCGGGCGGCTTCGGCACGGGTCTCTTCCGTGGAGGCCGGCGTGATGCGGTCGACCATGGTGGAGGGGAAGGCGACGTTTCCGGCAATCCAGTCGGCGAGTTCCGGATCAAGGCGCCGGGCAAAACCGGTAACGCCGGCGGCCAGGAGTGCGCCGTTGTCGGGCAGGTTGTCGCAACACAACACGGTGAAAGGTGCGATACCCGCCGCCCGGCGCAGGCGCAGGCTTTCCACGATCAGGCCGAGCACCCCTTGCGGGGCGCCCGGATTGGCCAGATCGGCCGCGACGGCGGGGTGGGCCGGGTCGGCATCCGTGGCCGCGCGGCCAATGCCATAGGCCTTTTCCGTCACCGTCAGCGAGACGATGCGCGTGCTTGCATCGGCCATGGCGGCAAGCGGCGCGGCCCGGTCGCGCGTAGCGGCAATGACGCGGTCGATGCTGGCGATGACGCGGGCCGTGGTGCCCTCAGCGCCGCGTTCGACCAGCGTGTAGAGGCCGTTCTGCGGGTTGAGCGCATCGGCCACCTCCGTGCCGCGCAGGCTGATGCCCGTGATGCGCCAGTCGCCGCCGGAACGGGCCAGGGCAGCGTCCGTGTAGACCGCCTGGTGGGCGCGATGAAAGGCGCCGGCGCCGATGTGGACGATGCCGCAGCCGTGGGCGGCAGGATCGTAGCCGGGCAGGGCGGCCGGACCTGTGACACCGGCAAGGCTGGCAAGGCGTTTGCGTCCGGTCATGCCGCCGTGCCTGTACCGGGGTGGGAAAGCGCGGCGATGATGCCGCGCAATTCGGCCAGGCCCTTGAGCCGCCCGATGGCCGGATAGCCGGGCTGGGCCTTGCGCTTCAGGTCATCGAGAATGTCCTGGCCGTGATCGGGGCGCATGGGGATCGACCAGTCGGCGCGTCCTGCTGCCTTCCGGCGCGCTTCCTCGGCCAGTGCGGCGGCCAGCACGGCGACCATGTCGGTATCGCCGCCCAGATGTTCGGCCTCGAAGAAGGAGCCGCGCAGGGCGTCCGTGTCGCGCTTCACATTGCGCAGGTGCAGGAAGTGCACCCGGTCGCCCAGGCGCTTCATCATGCCGGGGAGGTCGTTGTCGGGCCGCGCGCCGAGCGAGCCGGTGCACAGCGTGATGCCATTGGCGGGCGTGTCCACGGCGTCCATCATCGCCTTGTAGTCGGCCTCGGTGGACATCACGCGCGGCAGGCCGAGCAGGTTGAAGGGCGGATCGTCCGGGTGGCAGCACAGGCGCAGGCCAAGATCCTCGGCCACCGGCGCGACTTCCGAAAGGAAATCGATGAAATGGGCGCGCAGGCGCTCCGGCGAGATCGCGTCATATTCGGCGATATGGCGGCGCACGTCGTCCAGCGTAAAATGTTCCGCCGCGCCCGGCAGGCCGAAGACCACATTGCGGGCGAGCGCCTGCCGGGCGTCATCGTCCATGGCGGCGAAGCGGCGTGCGGCCTCCTCCGCCACCTCTTCCGGGAAATCCGCGGCCGCGTTCTTTCGCTCAAGGATGTGAATGTCGAAGGCGGCGAAGTCGGCATAGTCGAAGCGCATGCAGGTGGCGCCGTTCGGCAGGCGCCAGTTCAGGTCCGTGCGCGTCCAGTCCAGCACCGGCATGAAATTGTAGCAGACCGTTTCAACGCCGGCGGCGGCGAGATGGTGCAGGCTGGTCTTGTAATTGGCGATGTGGTCGCACCAGTCGCCCCGCTGCTTCTTGATGTCCTCGGAGACAGGCAGGCTCTCTGCCACGTCCCATGTGAGGCCGGACGGCGCGCCATCGGTCATGCGTGCGATTTCGTGCTGGCGGCGTTCGATCTCTTCAGGCGTCCAGACCTCGCCAGTGGGAACATGATGAAGTGCCGTGACCACACCCTGCACCCCGGCCTGGAGCATGTCGTCCACCGACACGAGATCCCTGGGTCCGAACCAACGCCACGTCTGCTTCATCCTGTCCTCCTCGCCGCCGCCTGCCTGCGATGCGCTGCATTCCCGTTCGCGACTCCTTAGCAGTCCTGCGCACTGTTGACTAGTATGGAAGTATGGTATAGCGCTCTGACCAGGAGGAAATGATCGCAATGACCATCCAGCAATCGCCGCAACGCCTTCTGGACACGGGAACCGCCGTCGGTCCCCAGGTCTACCGGCTTGTGCGCGAGCGGATCATCCGGGGCGACCTGGAGCCGGGCACGCGCATCTCCGAGTCCGAAATCGCGGGCGGCTATGACGTCAGCCGCCAGCCCGTTCGCGAGGCCTTCATCAAGCTGGCCGAAGAGGGATTGCTGGAAATCCGCCCGCAGCGCGGAACCTTCGTGCGCAAGATCGCCATTCCATCCGTCATGGATGCCCGCTTCGTGCGCGAGGCCATCGAGGCCGACATCGTGCGGCTGCTGGCGCAATCGTCCGTGCCGGGACTTGAGGAGGAGTTGCGCGGGCTACTCGCCGCGCAGGCCAAGGCTGCGGCCGCCGGCGAATGGCTGCGCTTCGTCGAGCTTGACGAGCGGTTTCACCGGGTGCTGGCCAGCGGAGCGGGCAAGACCTACGCCTGGAACGTGGTGGAAAGCGTCAAGGCGCAAATGGACCGCGTGCGGCATCTCTCCGCGCAGCGCTTTCCCATGGACAAGCTCATCGAGCAGCACACTGCCATCGTTGACGGCATCGCGGGGCACAACCCGGACGCCGCGGAACGGGCCATGCGCGCGCATTTGCGCGAAATCCTGAACGATCTGCCGGCGATTGCCGGCAGCCGGCCCGAATTCTTCGAGGACGCGGACCAGACCTGATCCGCGCCACCCATTGAAACTCCCTGTCAGCAAAGGAGGAGACCATGCTGAAAGCCCTTGGAAAAACCGTAATCGCGACCATCACCGCCGGCCTGCTAGCCGGTTCGGCGCTTGCCGCGGACATGACGCTCAAGCTCGGCCATCTGGCCAATGAGCAGAACCCCTGGCACCTGGCCTCCGTGAAGTTCGGCGAGGAACTCGCGCGCCTCACCGACGGCCGCATCGAGGTGGAGGTCTTCCCCAATGAATCGCTGGGCAAGGAAATCGACCTGATCAACGGCATGCAGCTTGGCACCGTGGACATGACGATCACCGGGGAGAGCCTGCAGAACTGGGCGCCGATGGCCGCGCTGCTGGCCGTGCCCTATGCCTACAAGTCCATCGAGCACATGGACGAGGTGGCCTCCGGCGAGATCGGCGACAAGATCGAGCAGCAGATCATCGAGAAGGTGCAGATCCGTCCGATCGCCTATTTCGCGCGCGGTCCGCGCAACCTGACCTCCAACCGCCCGATCACCTCGCCCGACGAACTGAACGGCCTGAAGATGCGCGTGCCCAACGTGCCGCTGTTCGTGGACGTGTGGAGCGCGCTGGGCGCCAATCCCGGCCCGATGGCCTTCTCGGAAGTGTTCACGTCGCTGCAGAACGGCACGATCGAGGCCCAGGAAAACCCGCTCGCGCTGATCCGCTCTGCCAATTTCAACGAAGTGCAGTCGCATGTGAACATGACCGAGCACGTGCGTTCGTGGATCTACCTGACAATTGCCGAGAGCACCTGGAACAAGCTTTCGGCTGACGACCAGGCGGCGGTGATGGAAGCGGCGAAGACTGCCCAGGCCTATGAGCGCGAACTCTTCAATGCATCGCTCGCCGATGACCGTGCCTATCTGGAAGGCAAGGGCATGACCTTCGTCGAGGTCGACGGTCCGGCCTTCCAGGCGAAAGCCAAGGACGCCGTGCTGAAGAACGTCAACGAAGAGATCAAGCCGATCGTGGAAGGCCTGTTCTCCAACTGATATCCTCAAATGAAGGTGGCGCCGGGCCTTTGCGTCCGGCGCCGCCTTCTGCCACTGGCTCAGCGGGGCCCTACATGCAGCGCATCGTCTCCCTACTCGTCCGGTTCAGCCGCCTTGCGACCGGCATCGCCTTCGCGGTGCTGATGATCGCGGTGCTGATCCAGATCGCCGGCCGCTTCATCGGCAGTTCGCCGGTCTGGACGGAAGAATTGACGCGCTTCGCCCTGCTTTATCTCGCCGCCTTCGGCGTCGGGCTGTCGTTCCGCAACGGAGACCTGGTCAATGTCGACCTGGTCTGCGACTCGCTTCCCGGCGCTTGGCCCAAGCGCCTGCGCTTCGTTTCCGCCGTCGCCACGGCGGCGCTGGCCTTGGCGCTGATCGCGCCGGCCTGGAAATACACCTCCATCGGCGTCATGCAGACCTCGCCGGCACTGGGATGGCGCATGGACTTCCTGCACGTGACCATGCTGGTGCTGCTGGCTTCGCTCGCGGTCTTCGCGCTGGCGCGGGCCGTTGAAATGCTTCTGGGCCGTTCCGACGGCCGTCCTCCCCAGACAAGCGGTGAACACGCATGAGCCTTGCCATCCTCATCGGCGTCTTCATCGCCGGGCTCGTCATCGGCATTCCGGTGGCGGTGACGCTGGGGCTTGCATCCGCCGCTTACCTGCTGACAGCGGGCATTCCGCTCGTCGTCATGCCGCAGAAGATGTATGCCGGCATGGACGTGTTCGTGCTGCTTTGCATTCCCGGCTTCATCCTGGCCGGCAACCTGATGAATTCCGGCGGCATCACCGAACGCATCATCCGGTTTGCCAATGCGCTCGTTGGCTGGGCACGCGGCGGACTGGGCCTGACCAACGTGGCCGGCTCCATGCTCTTCGGCGGCATTTCCGGCACGGCCGTGGCCGATGCGGCATCGATCGGCGGCATGATGATTCCCGGCATGAAGAAGGCGGGCTACCCTGCCGATTTCTCGGCCGCCGTCACCGCGGCGTCATCCACGGTCGGGCCCATCATCCCGCCCTCGGTGCCGATGATCATCGTCGGTGCACTGTCGGGCATTTCGGTGGGCAAGATGTTCCTGGCGGGGGCGGTTCCGGGCGTGCTGATGGGCCTTGCCATGATGCTGACGACCTACATCATCGCCGTGCGCAAGGGTTTCCCGCGCCAGCCCTGGCAAGGTGCGGGCGAGTTGGGGCGCTCCTTCCTGGGGGCGTTCTGGGCGATCTTCATGACGGTGCTGATCATCGGCGGGCTGATGAGCGGGCTTGCCACGCCGACCGAAACGGCGGTCGTCGCCAGCCTCTATGCCTTCATCGTCGGCTGCTTCGTCTACCGCGAACTGCCGCTGAAAGCGGTGCCGAAGATCGTCATCGACAGCGCGGTCTCCTCGGCCGCCATCCTGGCGCTGGTCGGTTTTGCCAACGTGTTCGGCTGGATTCTCGTGGCCGAGCGCATTCCGCAGGCCATCGCCTCGGCCGTCCTCGACATTACCGACAACAAGTTCGTCGTCATACTGCTCATCAACATCCTCTTGCTGTTTGTCGGCATGTTCATGGAGACGATCGCGGCACTGATCATCCTGTTCGTGCCACTGCTGACGCTGGCGCAGGGCGTGGGCATCGACCCGTTGCATTTCGCCACGTTCGCCGTTCTCAACCTGATGATCGGGCTGACCACGCCGCCGGTGGGGGTCTGCCTGTTCATCTGCGCCAATATCGCCCGCCTGCCGCTGACGCCGGTGGTCCGGGCCATTGCGCCCTTCCTCCTTACGAATATCCTGGTGCTGTTGCTGGTCTCCTACGTACCGGCGATTTCCACCTGGCTTCCCTCTGTCCTGATGGATTAGGATCATGTCCATGCAAACACGCGTCTGCCGCCTTCACGACAAGCACGACATCCGCATCGAGACCGACACGGTCGGCGATCCCGGACCGGGGCAGGTGCTCGTCGCCATCGGCGCCGGCGGCATTTGCGGGTCCGACCTGCATTATTTCCACGATGGCGGGTTCGGTCCGATCCGTGTCAAGGAACCAATCATCCTCGGCCACGAGGTGGCGGGAACGGTGAAGGCGGTGGGCGAGGGCGTGACGAACGTGAAGCCCGGCGACCGGGTGGCGCTCAATCCCAGCCGGCCCTGCGGGCATTGCAAATATTGCGATGCCGGGCAGTTCAACCATTGCCTGAACATGCGCTTCTACGGGTCGGCCATGCGCTTTCCCCACGAGCAGGGCGGTTTCCGCGATCTCATCATCGCCGAAGCGGTTCAATGCGAGACGGTCGGCGAAGGCACGTCCATCGCCGAGGCCGCCTGTTCGGAGCCGTTGGCCGTATGCGTGCATGCCGCCAACCAGGCCGTCGACCTGCAAGGCGCCCGCGTTCTGGTGACGGGCGCCGGCCCCATCGGCGCCTTGTGCGCGGCGGTGGCGCGCGAACGCGGCGCCGCGGAGGTGGTCGTCACCGACCTGCAGGACGCGACGCTGGCGGTGGCCGCGCGCATGGGTGCGACGCAGACGGTCAATGTCGGGCGCGACGGCGCGGCCATGGAGAGCTTTACCGCCGACAAGGGCCATTTCGACGTGGCCTTCGAATGTTCGGCGGCGCCGGCGGCGCTGCGCACCGCCATCACCACGGTGCGGCCCAGGGGCACCATCGTGCAGGTCGGCGTGACCGGCGACATCGCCATTCCGCTGAACCTGGTCGTGTCCAAGGAAATCGCCCTGAAGGGCACGCATCGCTTCCACCCGGAATTTGCCGAGGCGGTGCGGCTCATCGACAGCGGCGCCATCGATGTCAAGCCGATCATCACCGGCAGCTTCCCGCTGGAGCATGCGCTGGAGGCGTTCGAGGCCGCCGGCGACCGTTCGCGGTCGGTGAAGGTGCATCTCACCTTCGCCTGAGCGGCAGGGCCGAACGGCCCGGCACGCCTTGCGGCGGACAACGCGACCTGATCCATTGGGCTCATGACCGCACCATGTCCTTTTTGCGGGCAGGCAGCACCTGCCGCCGGTGAACCGCTCCTCGTGCTTGCCGCCCACGGCGAACGCGGCGGAGCGGGTGACAATGCCCGGCTGCGCTCGATCTGCCGGCAGGCCGCCGCACTGCTCGGCGGCGAGGCAACCGTGCGCTGTGGCGTGCTGTCGGGCGAGCCGGCGCTCGAAAGCGCTGTGGCTGGCGCAGACGCTTGTCCCGTCCGGGTCTACCCGGTCTTCATGAGCGAGGGCTTTTTCGTCCGTGAAAAACTGCCTTCGCGCCTTGCCTCGGCCGGCGTGACGGCCCGCATCCTTCCGGCACTTGGCGCCGATCCGGCTTTCGCACGGGCCTGCGCGGCACGTTTGCGCGGGCTGGAAGGCGGCGCGCCGGAAATTGTCCTTGTCGCTGCCCATGGTTCGACGAAGGACGACCGCTCGCGGCGCGCCACGGAGGCCTTTGCCAGACACCTGGCAACGGCCCTCGGCATACCGGTGCGCTGCGCCTTCCTGGAAGAGGAACCCCTGGTGGAGCCGGCGGTTCGCGGCCTGGGCGGTAACGCGGCCATTGTCAGCCTGTTCGCCGGCCAGGGCCTGCATGGCGCGGACGACATGAACGCGATCATTGCGGAAGCGGGATTTCCGCCAGCGCGTGTGCTGACTCCGGCCGCCGACACGGGACTTGTCGCGCAACTGGCGGTCGAGGCCTTCCGACAGGCCGATGGCCTGTGAAAGCAGGATGTGAACACAGTGGTCGCAAGGCCGGTGCCCTGATGACAGCAAATTAACTTGCCAGATATTGCTTTGCGGCCCAAATAAACGGTTCTATCGGCTTGGAGCCGTGTGCCGGGACGGCCGGCCGAGCGGGAAGACCATATGGCATTCTGGAAACAGGTTCTCCTTACCATCGCCTTGCTGGCCATAGCCGGCTTTGCCTACGCACGCCTTGTTCCAGGTGCCGGCGAGCAACTGGCGCGGTTCGGGCTGGATGCGTCCACGATCGCGCTGCTGACCGGTTCAGACCCGGCCGCGCAGGCAAATGGCGGCGGTGGCGGTGGCGGTGCTGGAGGGCGCGGCGGTTTTGGTAGCCGTGAAGCCCTCGTTTCGGTACAGCCTGTTACGTCCGCGCGGATCAATGACCGGATCACGGCCATCGGCGACGGCGAGGCCCTGCGCTCGGTGACCGTGGTGCCGCTGTCGTCGGGTGTCCTGACGGAGGTCAATGTAGAGGCCGGCCAGAAGGTGGAGGCGGGCACCGTCATCGCGAAGCTCGATTCCAGCAGCGAGGAAATTGCCAGGGACAGGGCCGAGCTTGCCCTGAAGACGGCACGCGACGCCCTGCAGCGCGCGGAACGGCTGTTCGAGAGCCGCACCACGTCGCAGACGCAACTGGACGACGCGCGCAACGCGGTGGACTCGGCGGAACTGGCACTTCGCGATGCTCAGGTCGAGCTCGAAAAGCGCAGCATCATTGCGCCGATCTCCGGCCGCGCTGGCCTGGTTCCGGTCGAAAAAGGCGACTATGTGACCACCCAGGCCGAGATCGCCACGCTCGACGACCGCTCATCGATCCTCGTCGACTTCTGGCTGCCTGAACGGTTCGCCCCGATCATCGCCGTCGGACAACCGCTGACTGCCCATGCCGTGTCATTGCCCGGCGAGACCTTCGAGGGCGTGGTGCAGGCAACGGGCAGCCGAATCGACAGGGCGAGCCGGACGATCCAGGTACGCGCCATGGTGCAGAATCCGCAGGACAGGCTGCGGCCCGGAATGTCGTTCCGGGTGGAAATGCGCCTGCCCGGCGAAACCTGGCCGGCGGTCGATCCGCTGGCCATCCAGTGGAGTTCGGCCGGCGCCCATGTTTGGCGCGCCGTCGACGGAAAGGTCGAACGGGTGGCCGTGTCGATCATCCAGCGCAACAGCGACAGCGTGCTCGTGGACGGACCGCTGCAAGAGGGTGACCTCGTGGTAACCGAAGGCCTGCAATCGCTCAGGCCCGGCGCGGCCATCCGTATCCAGGGCGAGAATTTCCGGGAAAACCAGCCGCGCCCGCAGGTGTCCGATGCAAGCTGACGGACCGCACAAGGGCAATGCCAATGACATCGCGGCGCTGTTCGTGCGCCGGCCGGTGCTTGCCATTGTCGTCAGCCTGCTCATCGTCGTCGCGGGGCTCGCGGCGCTCTACGGAGCCGAGATCCGCGAACTGCCGGAAACCGATAGCCCTGTCATCACGGTGCGCACCGATTTTTCCGGCGCCGCGCCGGAAACCATCGACCGCGAACTGACAGCACGGATCGAAGGTGCTGCCGGGCGGGTGCCGGGCGTGCGCTCGATCTCGTCCTCCTCCTCCTTCGGCCGCTCCAGCGTCACCGTGGAATTTACCGAAGAGACCGATCTCGACATAGCGGCCTCCGACCTTCGCGACGCGATCAACCGCATCTCGCGCGACCTGCCGGACGATGCCGACGACCCGATCATCGTGAAGGCGGACGGCAATGCCCAGGCCGTGATGCGCATCGCGGTCACCTCCGACCGGCTGACCGTGCAGCAACTGACGCTGCTCGTCGAGGACGACATCGTGGAGCGCCTGACCGCCGTGCCGGGCGTGGCCGATGTCCAGGTCTATGGCGACCGCGACGAGATCTTCCGCATCGACGTGGACCAGACGAGGCTCGCCAGCCGCGGCCTGACGGTGGCCGACCTGGCGCGGGCGCTCTCGACGGCGGCTTTCGATGCGCCCGCCGGTTCGCTGACTTCGGCTAGCCAGGACCTTGTCGTGCGGGCGACGGCGACGGTCGCCTCCAGGGAGGAATTCGAGGCCATCATCATCAAGGACCGGGTGCGTATCGGCGACGTGGCCAGTGTCTCCCTCGGCCCCAATCCCGGCGACAGTTCGCTGCGAGCCAACGGCGCCAATGGCGTGGGGCTCGGCATCGTGCGGCAGGCCGGGTCGAACACGCTCGATATCTCGAAGGGCGTGCGCAAGGCGGTGGATGAAATCCGCACCATCCTGCCCGACGGGGTGACCGTGAAGGTCACCTCCGACGACGCGACCTTCATTTCGGGCGCCATCAGGGAGGTTGTCACGTCGCTGGCGCTGGCAATCGCCATCGTTATCGCAGTGATTTTCCTGTTCCTGCTCAACGTGCGGGCCACGCTGGTGCCTGCGCTGACCATCCCCGTGGCGCTGATCGGCGCGGTTGCGGGTATCTGGCTGGCCGGTTTTTCCGTCAACATCCTCACGCTGCTGGCGCTGGTGCTGGCGACGGGCATGGTGGTGGACGACGCCATCGTCGTGCTGGAGAACATCGTCACACGGCGCAACGAGGGCATGACCGCGCGCGCGGCGGCGGTGATCGGCACGCGCGAGGTCTTCTTCGCCGTCATCACGACCACGGCGACGCTGGCGGCGGTCTTCATCCCGATTTCCTTCCTTCCGGGAAAGGCCGGCGGGCTTTTCCGCGAGTTCGGTTTCACGCTGGCGCTCTCGGTCATGCTGTCTTCCGTCGTGGCGCTGTCGCTGTGCCCCATGCTGGCATCGCGTTTCCTGACGGGGCAGCCGCGCGCCAGCGACAGCGACGCGAAGCCTGGTCTCGTCGGCCGGTTCGGCGCCATGATGACACGGCTCTACGCCGGCCTGCTTGAGTTGTGCCTGAAGGCGCCGCTGGTGGTGATCGTGGCGGCGGTGATCGTGGCCGGTGCCGCGACAGCGACCTTCACCACCTTGCGCCAGGAACTGACACCGCCCGAAGACCGCTCCATCGTCATCTTCACGGTCTCGGCACCGCAGGGCGTGAGCCTCGACTACACCGCCAGCCAGATCCGCAAGCTGGAGGCGCTGGCCGAGCCCTACCGGGCCTCCGGCGAGGTCACCAACATCTTCTCGATCGCCGGGCGCGGCGGGCGTGCCAATAGCGGCTTCCTCGTGCTGACGCTCGCGCCCTGGGAAGAGCGCACGCGTTCGCAGCAGGAGATCGTGGCGGAAATGAACAGGCTGGCAGGGCAGGTGGTGGGCGTGCGCGCCTTCGCCATCCAGCCCAATTCGCTGGGCATTCGCGGCGCGGGCAACGGTTTGCAGGTGGCCATCGCCGGCGAGAACTACGACGAACTGGCCGCGGCTGCCGACAAGGTGATGCAGCAACTTGAGCAGGATCCGCGGTTCGGGCGCGTGCGGCTGTCCTACGAGACGACGCAGCCGCAATTGTCGATCCAGGTGGACCGCGAGCGTGCCTCCGACCTTGGCGTCGACATTTCCGGGCTGGCGGCAGTGATCCAGTCCATGCTCGACGGACGGGCCATCGGTTCGGTCTTCCTGAATGATCGCGCCATCGACATCAAGCTGCTGTCGACGTCCAATCCGGTCAACGATCCCACAGACCTGGAAAACATCTTCATCCAGACGTCCGATGGCCGAACGGTGCCGATGTCGACCATCTCGACGCTTGAGGAGCGCCCGGTTGCGCCATCGCTCGACCGGGAGCAGAAACTGCGCGCCGTGTCGATCACCGCCAGCCTTTCGCCGGAATTCGCGCTCGCCGACGCGATGGCGCGGTTCAACGAGATCGCGACACCGCTGCTGCCGCCGGGCGGCCGGCTGGTGCCGCTCGCGGAGGCCGCCACCCTCGACGAAACCAGCAGCTCCATCGGCCTGGTCTTCGCCTTTGCCATCGTGGTGGTCCTGCTGGTGCTCTCGGCCCAGTTCGAGAGCTTCGTCTCGGCCTTCATCATCATCCTGACGGTTCCGCTCGGGCTGGCCTGCGCGGTCTTCGCCATGGCGCTGACGGGAACCAGCCTGAACGTCTATTCCCAGGTCGGGCTCGTCCTCCTGGTTGGCATCATGGCCAAGAACGGCATCCTGATCGTGGAATTCGCGAACCAGTTGCGCGACAGGGGCGCCAGCGTGGCCGAAGCGGCACGGCAGGCGGCGGTGCGCCGGCTGCGCCCGGTCATGATGACGATGATTTCCACCGTGCTCGGCGGACTGCCGCTGGTCCTGGCGTCCGGGGCGGGAGCGGAGGCGCGAATCGCCCTTGGATGGGTGATCGTCGGCGGATTGGGGCTTGCGACCATCGCGACACTGTTCGTGACGCCGGTCGCCTATCTCCTGCTGGCGGGGTTCTCCACGCCCAAGGCGGCGGAACAGGCGCGGCTCGAGCGCGAACTGGCAGAGGCGGAAGCAGGCTGACCAGTAGGCGCGGCCTCCTCAGCCGGCGACCCTTTCGAGCATCGCAATGAAGCGGCGGCTCTCTGCCTCACCGCCGAGGCGCTCGATCATGCGGTTTTCATGATCGCGCCAGACATCGGCCATCGCGATCACGAACCGTTCGCCCTTGGCCGTGAGGTAAAGCGAATAGGAACGGCGGTCCGCATCGGTCTTGCGCCGCTCGGCCAGGCCGCGCTTTTCCAGCCCGTCCATCAACGCGACAAGGTTGGCCGGCTTGACTCCCAGAGCCTCGGCGATTTCCGATTGCTTGCTTCCCGGTTGCCGGGCAATCAGCGCCAGGGCGGAAAATTCGGCCGGGCGCAGCTTCATCCTGGAAAAACTCTCGGCGAAATCCTGAAAGACCGCCAACTGGGCACGGCGAAGCTTGTAGCCTATGATCGTGTCCAGCGGGGGCACCGCGTCCGCAACGCTTGCCGGTTCCGCCTGCGCGCGAATCGTCTCCTGCTTCATGCTGTCGTCCTTTCATCCGCGAACGACCATAAATCATGGGTCATGATTATAACATAGGCAAACTTTACCGCCGGGGGTGCCGGCCGCGCACGGGCCGGTCCTGCGTCCGTTCATCGCCTTGCAGCCGTATAATATGCATTATATTGCACTAGCAATGCCATTTCCATTATGAATTAAGTCATTGAAATACATATATAAATTGGAAATTGCAAAGATTCTTCATTTAAGGCCTAGAGTTATGCAGTAAAGTGCACTATACTCTCCATCAATCAGAACAGCGGAGGGATGCCGCGATGAGCAGGATCATCGATTTCCAGACCAACCCGGACAACTACAAGCACTGGCGCATCGAGGTCGAGGGCGATGTCGCGCGCCTGATCATGGACGTCAACGAGGATGCGACCCTGTTCGAGGGTTACCAGCTCAAGCTGAATTCCTATGACCTTGGCGTCGATATCGAACTGGCCGATGCCGTGCAGCGTCTGCGTTTCGAGCATCCGGACGTGAAGGTCGTGGTGATGCAGTCGGGCAAGGACCGCGTTTTCTGCGCCGGCGCCAATATCCGCATGCTCGGCGGCGCCGCCCATGCGCACAAGGTGAATTTCTGCAAGTTCACCAACGAGACGCGCAACACGTTCGAGGCGGCAGGGGCCGAAAGCGGCCAGTACTATATCGCGGCGGTCAAGGGCGCCTGCGCGGGCGGCGGCTATGAACTGGCGCTGGCCTGCGACCACATCATCCTGACCGACGACGGTTCGTCGTCCGTGGCCTTGCCGGAAGTGCCGCTGCTGGCGGTGCTGCCGGGCACGGGCGGGCTGACCCGCGTGACCGACAAGCGCAAGGTGCGGCGGGACCTTGCCGACGTGTTCTGCTCCATCGAGGAGGGCGTGCGCGGCAAGAAGGCCAAGGACTGGCGGCTGGTGGACGAGGTGGTCGCCAATTCCAAGTTCGACGAGGCGGTGGCCGAGCGGGCAAGGGCGTTTGCCGCCATGTCCGACCGTCCCTCGGGTGCCAAGGGCGTCAAGCTCACGCCGCTGGACAGGACGATCCACGAGGACGGTTCGCTGTCCTATTCCACCGTTGAAGTGACCATCGACCGTGACAAGCGCTTGGCGACAATGACCATTTCCGGTCCGCAAGAGGACGCGCCGGCGGATGCTGCGGCGCTTCACGCGGCGGGCGCGGATGGCTGGATGCTGCGCTGCGCGCGTGAACTGGACGATGCGATCCTGCATCTGCGCCTCAACGAATTGGAGATCGGCGTACTCGTGATCCGCACGCAGGGCGATCCGGACCGGGTCGTGGCGCACGAGAAGGTGGTGCTGGACAATGCCGGTTCCGACTGGTTCGCCCGCGAGATCGCGCTGTACTGGAAGCGCGTGCTCAAGCGTCTCGACCTGACGTCGCGCTCGCTCGTCGCGCTGGTGGAGCCGGGTTCCTGCTTCGCGGGCACGCTTGCCGAGATCCTGTTTGCCGTCGACCGGTCCTACATGGCCGAAGGCGAATTCGAGGGCGACAACCGCCCGATCGCCACGATCCGCCTGACGGATGCCAATTTCGGGCCCTATCCGATGTCGAACGACCTGACGCGGCTGCAGACCCGCTTCCTGGGAGAACCGGAGCGCGTGGATGGCGCCAAGGAACATCTGGGCGAGGCGCTGGAGGCCGAAGAGGCTTCCGACCTCGGCCTCGTCACCTTTGCCTTCGACGACATCGACTGGGAGGACGAGGTGCGCATCTTCCTCGAGGAGCGCGCATCCTTTTCGCCCGACGCGATGACCGCGATGGAAGCGAACCTGCGCTTCGCCGGTCCGGAGACGATGGAAACGCGCATCTTCGGCCGCCTGACCGCCTGGCAGAACTGGGTGTTCCAGCGTCCCAATGCCGTCGGGCCGGAAGGCGCGCTGCAGCGCTACGGCACCGGCCAGCGCGGCAATTACGACATGCGGCGCGTGTGACGCGGCCGCAGCGGATCTTGCCGGGCGCGGACGCGCGCCCGGACTTCCCCGGTTGCGGGAACATCGACGTCATGAACGAACGGGAGTGAACAATGTCAGATACGATGAATGTGTCCTATGACACGCTGATTCCGAACAATGTGGGCCTTTCCAGCGACCGTCGCGTGCTCAAGGCGCTGGAAAAGTGGCATCCGGGCTATATCAACTGGTGGAACGACCTGATCCCGGAAAACTTCCAGAAGAGCCTGGTCTACCTGCGCACCGCCGTGTCGGTCGATCCGCAGGGCTGGGCCAAGTTCGACTATGTGAAGATGCCGGAATACCGCTGGGGCGTGCTGCTGGCGCCGAAGGTGGAGAACCGCATCATTCCGTGCGGCGAGCATTATGGCGAACCGGCCTGGCAGGAGGTGCCCGGCGAATATCGCGCGCTCCTGCGCCGCCTGATCGTCATCCAGGGCGACACGGAGCCGGCTTCGGTGGAGCAGCAGCGGTTCCTCGGCAAGACCGCGCCATCGCTCTACGACATGCGCAACCTGTTCCAGGTGAACGTCGAGGAAGGCCGCCACCTGTGGGCCATGGTCTACCTGCTGCACAAGTATTTCGGGGCCGACGGGCGCGAGGAAGCCGACGACCTGCTGCGCCGCCAGTCAGGCTCGGAGGAAGCACCGCGCATGCTGGGCGCCTTCAACGAGGAGACGCCGGACTGGCTGTCCTTCTTCATGTTCACCTATTTCACCGACCGCGACGGCAAGATGCAGCTTGAATCGCTGGCCCAGTCGGGCTTCGATCCGCTGAGCCGCACCTGCCGCTTCATGCTGACGGAGGAAGCGCACCACATGTTCGTGGGCGAGACCGGCGTCGGCCGCACGATCCAGCGGACCTGCGAGGTGATGAACGAGCACGGCATCACCGATCCCTTCGACACCGACAAGATCCGCGCGCTCGGCGTCATCGACCTGCCGACGATCCAGAAGAAGCTGAACCTGCACTACACGCTTTCGCTGGACCTGTTCGGTTCGGAAATCTCGACCAATGCCGCCAACTCGTTCAACTGGGGCCTGAAGGGCCGCTACCGCGAGAACAAGCTGGAGGACGATCACCGGCTCAAGGACGCGACCTATCCGGTCGCCGAGTTCGACGGCAAGCAGATCCTGGTCAAGGAAGTCAACGCGATTTCGGCGATCAACATGCGCCTTCGCGACGACTATACGGAAGACGCCCGCGGTGGCGTTCGCCGCTGGAACCAGATCATCCGCAAGCACAATGTCGATTTCGAACTCAACCTGCCCCACGAGGCCTTCCACCGCCATATCGGCACCTTCTCCGGCGCGCCGGTCACGCCGGAAGGCCTGGTCATCAGCCGCGAGGAATGGGACAGCCGCCGCGATGAATGGCTGCCGTCGAAGGCCGATGGCGACTTCATCCAGTCGCTGATGAAGCCGGTCTTCGAGCCGGGCAAGTTCGCCGGCTGGATCGCTCCGCCGAAGGTCGGCATCGACAACAAGCCGGGCGACTTCGAATACGTCAAGCTGCACATGGCGTGATGGCAAGCGGGTAACACGGACAAGGAGCATGGTGCTTGGCATTTGCCGCGACGGCATGTCCCTTGTCCGCTTCCCGCGACCTGCATTCGCCAGAAGAACGACGGCGCCCAAGCGCTGCGACCGAGGGATGAACCATGACCAAGCCGCTCAAGCAGCATCTCATCGATCCGGAGATCTGCATCCGCTGCTACACCTGCGAGAACACCTGCCCGATCCAGGCGATCACCCATGACGACCTGAACGTGGTGGTGGATTTCGACAAGTGCAATTTCTGCATGGACTGCATTCCGGTGTGTCCCACCGGCTCCATCGACGAATGGCGCGTGGTCACGACCCCCTATACGCTGGAAGAGCAGTTCTCATGGGATGAACTGCCCGAACAGCAGGACATCGCGACCGGCGGCGAAGGCGGGGCTGGCGACACCGCCATCGAAGCCATTGACGAAGCCATGGCAAAGCTGCTGGCCGAGGCCCATGCCGGGGCGGGCGGGCGGTCGCGCGCGCCGGCGTCGGCCTCCAAGCCGACGGTCAACCTCTACACGATCTCCAAGCCGGCCAAAGCGCGGGTAACGGGCAATTTCCGCCTGACGGCCGAAGGGGCCGACAGCGACGTGCGCCACATCATCCTGGATTTCGGCAACCAGTCCATGCCTGTGCTGGAGGGCCAGTCGATCGGCATCATCGCGCCGGGGACGGATGCGCAGGGCAAGCCGCACCTGCCGCGGCTCTATTCCGTTTCCAGCCCGCGGGACGGCGAACGGCCGAACTACAACAACGTTTCGCTGACGGTGAAACGGGAAGAGAAGGGCGTCTGCTCCAACTATGTCTGCGACCTGAAGATCGGTGACGAGGTGGAAGTGACGGGGCCGTTCGGATCGACCTTCCTGCTGCCGGACGATCCGCAGGCCCGCCTGCTGATGATCTGCACCGGGACCGGTTCGGCGCCCTTCCGCGCCTTCACCATGCGCAGGCAGCGGACCGTGGGCACCCATGGCGGCTCGATGACGCTGTTCTTCGGTGCGCGCTCGCCTGATTGCCTGCCCTATTTCGGACCGCTCAACAAGGTGCCCAACCGCGTTCTGAACAAGCACCTCGTCTTCTCCCGCGTGCCCGGCGCGCCGAAGGAATATGTCCAGGACAGGCTCAAGGTCGAGGAAGACGAGATCGCCGAACTGCTGGGCGATCCGAACACCCACGTCTACATCTGCGGGCTGCGCGGCATGGAAGAGGGTGTGGAAAAGGCGCTGACCAATATTGCAGAAAGCACCGGGGTGGAGTGGATTTCCCTGCGTGATGCCATGCGCGAACAGGGACGCTACCATGTCGAAACCTACTGAGGACGAGAAGGTCTTCACGCATACGATCCGCGTCGGCTGGGCCGATTGCGACCCGGCGCGGATCGCCTATACCGGACGCATTCCCTATTTCGCCCTGGAAGCCATCGACGCCTGGTGGGAAACCCGTGTCGGCGAGGACTGGTTCCGCATGAACATCGACAAGGGCGTGGGCACGCCCTTCGTCCATCTTTCCATCGATTTCCGTTCACCGGTGACGCCGCGCCATCGGCTTGAATGCCAGGTGCGCCTTTTGCGCCTTGGCGAGAGTTCGATCCGCTTTTCGGTAGAGGGCTACCAGGGCGGCGTGCTTTGCTTCGAGGGCGAATTCGTGGAGGTGTTCGTGGACTCCCGGACGCATCTGGCGGCGATCAAGGCGCCGGATTTCGTGCGCGAAAAGGTCGCGCACCTCGTCATCGAAAACTGACGCCACCCCGCCAGCTTCCGCTTCAGGCAATATAACGCAGCTTGCCGTGGTCCTGCCGGTGCATTATCCTGCACCGAACCAGTCGGGTGCGCCGGGGACGCCAATGTTGAAGCAGGCCAGCCAAACCGTTGGAAACGAAGCGGAGGATGGCGAAATCACCGAGTTCATTGCCATGGTCGGCGAGCGCGTGCGCATGGCGCGCAATCGCAAGGGGATTTCGCGGCGCCAGCTTTCGGAACTCTCGGGCGTCTCCCAGCGCTACCTGGCGCAGCTGGAGGGCGGCGACGGCAATGTGTCGATCGCCCTGTTGCGCAAGATCGCCAACTCGCTCGATTTCGAGGTTGAATGGCTGGTCGGCCGCGACGATCCCTGGACCTCTGATGCCATCACGCTGATGCGGCTGTTCCGCCAGGCGACCCGCGACCAGCGGGCGCGGGTGATGGAAATCCTCGATCCGAACGACACCGGTACGCGGCGCGCCGGGCGCGTCGCGCTGATCGGCCTGCGCGGGGCGGGCAAGTCGACGCTTGGCCGCAAGACGGCGGAGAAACTCGGCGTCGCCTTCGTGGAACTGAACCAGGTGATCGAGGAAGTGGCCGGCATGCCGGTCGACGAGGTCATCGCACTCTACGGCCAGGAAGGCTACCGGCGGCTGGAAAAGCAGGCGCTTGTCAACCTGGTTGCCACGCATGAGCAGCTCGTGCTGGCGGTGGCGGGGGGGATCGTTTCCGAACCCGACACCTATAATTACCTGCTGCGCCATTGCCACACGATCTGGCTGAAAGCCGAGCCGGAGGAACACATGGCGCGCGTGCGCGGCCAGGGTGACGAACGGCCCATGGCCGGCAATCCGGCCGCGATGGACGAGTTGAAGTCCATCCTCACCAGCCGTGAAGCGCTCTACGCGAAGGCCGAAGCAATGGTGGATACTTCCGGCGCATCGGTCGAGGACAGCATGGCGGCGGTGGTCGACGCGATCCGGGAGAACGGTTTCCTGCCGATTTGAAGCAGAGCCTCACTCCGGCCCATCTTGCCCGTTGACTTTCGCTCAAAGCAGATGAAACATCTCCTGTGACAGGGGCGTCAACCACAGCGGGAGGTTTCCATGCTGTCCATTCCTCGCCCGTTTTCACGGTTCATCCTGGTTGTCGCAACGGCGCTGGCGGGCATTCAGCTTGCCGCGGCAGCCGATGTGCGGCGCATCGAAACCGTCGAAGACGCGGACTATTTCGGTTTCGACCTGAGGACCGAGAAGGACGTCACGCTGGAACAATGCAAGGCGATCTGTCTTGGCGACAGGCAATGCCGTGCCTTTACCTACAATGTGCGCGCGGGGTGGTGCTTCCTGAAAAGCGACCATGGCGCGCTCAACCGGTTTGCCGGCGCCATTGCCGGCCGCGTCGTCGTCGAGGCGCGCGAGGATCTCGGCGCGCCGCCGCCGCTTGCCTTCATTCCCGATTCCATGCCTGTGGAAGCAGAAAAATACCGGTCGCAACTGGTCGGAAACGCCCGCCGCTTCGAAGGACGTTCGCCCTTCATGATGGCCGAGGAAGGCCTTGCCGCCCTCGATGCCGGGAATGCTCGCCAGGGCGTTGCCCTTCTTTCCGGCGCCGTTTCGCTCACGCTGGAGGATTCCGCGCTCTGGCGCGATCTTGCCCGCGGCATACGCGCCATGACGCCTGAAAGGGGAGCGGAACGCTACCAGTTGCAGCAATTCGCCACGTCGGCGGCGTACAATGCCTATGACACGTCGCGCACCACGGCCGACCGCGCGGCGGCGCTTGACGAACTGGCCAAGGCGCTGGAACTGCGCAGCCAGTTCCGCCCGGCGCTCGAAGCCTACAAGGCCTCGCTTGCTCTGCTGGAAAACCCGCAGGTGCGCGCGGATTTCGCCGATCTGCGGGCGCGCAAGGGGTTCCGGGTGGTCGACAACACCGTCGATGCGGACACGGCCAATCCGCGCGCCTGCCTGCAGCTTTCGGAAAACCTGGTCAAGGGCTTCGACTACGCGCCGTTCGTGCGGCTCAATGGCGGCGAACCGCCCGCTTTCGACGCGCAGGGCCGCGAAATCTGCGTCAACGGGCTGAGGCATGGTGAACGCTATGCAGTAACGCTGCGCGACGGACTGCCGTCGGCTGTCGGAGAAGTGCTGGAAGCGCCGGTCGACATTTCCGTCTATGTCCGCGACCGGCAGCCTTTCGCGCGGTTCACCGGGGAGGATTTCGTCCTTCCGGCACGAGGGCGGCAGGCCATTCCGGTAGTGACCGTGAACGCCGAAGCGGTGGACCTGCAACTCTACCGCATCGGCCCGCGCGCGCTGACCCGCCTGATGGAGGACGGGCGCTTCCTGCAGGGTCTTTCGGGCTATCAGGCCGAGGATATCAAGGACCGCCAGGGCGAGCTGGTCTGGTCCGGTGCGATGGAGACTCCCGGTGAACCGAACCGGGAAGCAACAACCGCCCTGCCGCTGGAGGCCGTGCTCGCCGACCGGCAGCCCGGTGTCTATGCGCTTGTCGCCAGGGCAAGGGGCGAGCGGTCCGACGACTGGGAGAACCGGGCGACCCAATGGTTCATGGTTTCCGACATCGGGCTATCGGCTGAGAGCGGGCTCGACGGCATGCGGGTGTCGGCCCGTTCACTTGATACCGCCTTGCCACTGGCCGGCGCGTCGGTGCGGCTCATCGCCCGCAACAACGAGGTTCTGGGCGAGGCCGTGACGGATGGCGACGGTGTGGCGCGTTTCGATGCCGGTCTCGTGCGGGCCAAGGGCGGGCTTGCGCCCGCGCTTGTGCTGGCGGAGGCCGAAGGCGCCGGTTTCGTCCTTCTCGATCTCGGGCGCGCGGGCTTCGACCTGTCGGACCGCGGCGTGGAAGGACGCCCGGCACCGGGTGCCATCGACGTCTATGCGTTCGCCGAACGCGGCATCTACCGGGCAGGCGACACGGTTCACGTCACGGCGCTCGCGCGCGACGGCGCGGCGGAGGCAGTCGAAGACCTTCCGATGACCTTCATCTTCCGCCGGCCCGACGGCGTGGAAGACAGGCGCCTTGTTTCGGCTGCGCCCAAGGCCGGCGGCCATGTGGTCGGGCTCGACCTGCCGGACAACGCCATGCGCGGTGCGTGGACCGTGCGCGTCCACGCCGATCCCAAGGAGGCGGCCCTCGCCGAGCAGACATTCCTGGTCGAGGATTTCGTGCCGGACCGGATCGAGTTCGATCTGGAAGCCGCGTCCGGTCCGGTCATCGATCCGGAGCAGGGCGGATCGGTCGCCGTGACGGGGCGGTTCCTCTACGGCGCGCCTGCGGCAGGGCTTTCCATCGAAGGCGAGGTGCAGGTGAGCCCGGTGGCAAACCGGCCGGGCCATGAGGGCTATGTCTTCGGCCTGGCCGAGGATGACGAGGAGGGCCGGACAACGGTGCCGTTGCAGGGCCTTCCGGTTCTCGACGCGCAGGGGCGCGCGCAGATCGGCATCGATCTCGGAACGCTGCCGGCGACGACGCGGCCACTCGAGGCGGCCGTGACGATCCGCATGCGCGAAGGCGCGGGGCGGGCTGTGGAGCGCAGCCTCACGCTGCCTGTCAAGCCGCAGGGCGTGATGATCGGCATCAAGGCCGGTTTCGCGGACGCCCAGGCGGCGGAAGGCTCCACGGTGTCCTTCGACGTCATCGCCGTCGATCCCGATGGTGCGCGGGTGGCGGCGGAAGGACTGGAATGGCGGCTGCTACGTGTGACGCGCAATTACCAGTGGTATCGCGACGGCAACAGCTGGCGCTATGAAGCCGCCGATTTCACGTCGGCGGTGGCGAGCGGTTCGCTGGATGCCAGGGCGGATGCGCCCGTATCGCTGTCCATGCCCGTCGA
The DNA here is from genome assembly GCF_046506625.1 of Zhengella sedimenti. Classification (NCBI taxonomy): domain Bacteria; kingdom Pseudomonadati; phylum Pseudomonadota; class Alphaproteobacteria; order Hyphomicrobiales; family Notoacmeibacteraceae; genus Zhengella; species Zhengella sedimenti. Next base: position 160,050 of record NZ_JBKFFP010000007.1, on the reverse strand, counting down.
CTGGGGCCGGTACCGGCTGGAGGTCGAGGGTGCGGACGCGATCACAAGCTATGCGTTCAATGCGGGATGGTATGTGGAGACTTCCTCGCTCGATACGCCCGACGGGCTGGAAGTCGCGCTGGACAAGGCACGCTACCGGGCCGGCGAAACGGCGCGGCTGAAGGTCTCGCCGCGCTTCGCGGGCGAATTGGTCGTCACGGTAGGGACTGACCGGGTCCTTTCCACATTGCGGGCAAGCGTTCCGGCGGAGGGCGCCGAAATCGAAATTCCCGTCGGCGGCGACTGGGGGGCGGGCGCCTATGTGACCGCCACGCTGTACCGGCCCGGATCGGCGGGTGAAAGCCGGATGCCCGGGCGCGCCATCGGCGTGAAATGGCTGGCGGTGGATTCCAGCGAACGAACGCTTTCCCTCGATATTGCGACGCCGGACCAGACCGTGCCCGGACAGGCCTTCGAGATCCCGCTGCGCGTCAGCGGCGCTCGGTCCGGCGAGACCGTGTTCGCCACCATCGCCGCGGTGGATGTCGGCATCCTGAACCTGACCGGGTACGAGGCGCCGAAACCGGAGGAATGGTATTACGGCCAGCGCCGCATGGGCCTCGAGTTTCGCGATGTCTATGGCCGCCTGATCGACGGATCGCAGGGTGCGCTGGGGCGTGTGCGTACCGGCGGAGACGGTCCGGGCATGCAGTCCAAGGGCAGCCCGCCCAAGGGCAAGCTCATCGCCTTCTTTTCCGGCCCGGTCCAACTGGACGCAGACGGCAGTGCGACGGTGCAATTCGACATGCCGCAGTTCAATGGCACGGTGCGCGTGATGGCGACGGCATGGAGTGCCACGGCGACCGGTTCGGCCGCCAGGGACGTGATCGTCCGCGAACCGGTCGTGGTGATCGCCGGTGCGCCGCGCTTCATGGCAACGGGCGACCTGGCCGAGCTTCGCTTCGACATCGCCAACACCGACGGGCCGGCGGGTGAATATGCCTTGGCCGTGGAGACCAGCGGCCCCCTGGCGCTTGCCGGCAGCCTGCCGGCGCGCGTCGTGCTGCAGGAAGGTGGACGCAGCGTTCTGCGCCTGCCCGTGACCGCCAATGCGCCGGGACCTGCCGGCCTGACACTGACACTCACCCATGACGACGGCGTGCAGGTCGCGCATGACGTGGCATTTCCCGTGCGGCCCGGCGCGCTGCCGGTCACGGTTCGCCGCGAAATCGAACTCTTCGCCAATGGCGGCGGCCTGACAGTGGACCGGCAATTGCTGGCCGACAGCGTCATACGGGATGCCACGGTATCGGTCTCGGTGACGCGCCTGGCGGCGTTCGATGTTCCGGGCCTGCTGATGAGCCTCGACCGCTATCCCTATGGCTGTGCCGAACAGACCACGAGCCGCGCGCTGCCGCTGCTCTACCTGTCGGAGCTGGAAGGCGAGGCGAGCGATCCGGCAATCGACAAGCGGATCGAGGACGCCATCGCCCGCGTGCTCGCGTTCCAGTCGGCCAGCGGTTCCTTCGGGTTGTGGTCGCCGGGTTCAGGCGACCTGTGGCTCGATGCCTATGTCACGGACTTCCTGACCAGGGCACGCGAGAAAGGCTTTGACGTGCCGCAGACCGGCATGGATCTGGCGATCGGAAATCTGGAGAACAATCTCGCCTATGTGAACGATGTCAGCGGCCAGGGACGCGAGATCGCCTATGCACTCTATGTGCTGGCACGCAACCGAAAGGCGTCCGCCGGGGACCTGCGCTACTACGCGGACACGAAGCTGGACGCATTCGACAGCCCGATGGCGCGGGCGCAACTGGCCGCAAGCCTGTCGCTCTACGGCGATGGCGACCGGTCGGGACGGCTGTTCCGTGCCGCGCTCGACCTGGCGGAGGCGCAATCCGAGCGCGCGATCGAGGCACGCGCCGACTATGGCTCCAAGCTGCGCGACGGTGCTGCCATCCTGGCGCTGGCAGCGGAAAGCAGGCCGGAACCGGCCGGCATGGTGGCGATGACGCGGTTCGTCGCCGAACAGAAGCAGCGCCGGCCGCATACATCGACACAGGAGGATGCATGGATGCTGCTAGCCGCGCGGGCGCTGGCCGGGCAGAACGAGACCATGCAACTGACCGTCAACGGCATGGCGCATAGCGGTCCGTTCACCGTGCGCCGTTCCGGCATCGACCTGATGGATGCCCCTGTCACCGTCCGGAATGACGGCGCAGAGCCTGTCACGGCGGTCGTCACCTCCGTCGCCGCGCCGATCGATCCGCTGCCGGCCGGCGGTAACGGCTTCACCATTGCGCGCAGCTACTTCACGCTCGACGGACGGCCGGCGAGCCTGCAACAGGTGGATCAGAACCAGCGGCTGGTGGTGGTGCTGCAGATCGCCGAACTCAACACCTGGCCGTCGCGCATCGTCGTCACGGACCTGCTGCCCGCAGGCTTCGAGATCGACAATCCGGCGCTGACCGGCAGTGCGCAACTGAAGAACTTCGACTGGCTGGGCAACGTCAATCCGGCGCATCTGGAATTCCTGGATGACCGGTTCGTGGCCGCCTTTGACCGCTCGGCGGGCGACAACCGCGCGCTGCAACTGGCTTATGTGGTGCGCGCGGTGACGCCCGGTTCGTTCGTGCATCCGGCTGCCCAGGTGGAGGACATGTACCGGCCGCAATTCTCCGCGCGCACCGCCGCCGGCTTCGTGGAGGTCCGGGAGTTGCGCTGATGCGGGCGCTTTCGGTCCTCAAGTGGGGTGCGAGCGCCCTGTCCGGCCTGTTCTTCGCCATGGCCGGGCTTTCGGGCCTGGACGAGACCTTTCCGCCGCCGCTCGATCCGCCATCCGTTTCGGCGGAGGTGCACGACCGGAACGGGACGCTGCTTTTCGCCCAGGCGACAGGCGAGGGGCGGTGGCGCTTTCCGGTGTCGCTGGATGATGTCGACCCGCAATTCGTTTCCATGCTGGTGGCTTACGAGGACAAGCGGTTCTTCGGCCATCACGGCATTGATCCGCTGGCCATCGCGCGGGCCGCCTGGCAGTTCGCAGCCCACGGGCGTATCGTCTCGGGGGGATCGACGATCACCATGCAGCTTGCCCGGCTCATGGAGCCGCGCGCCGAGCGATCCGTCACGGCCAAGCTCCGCCAGATGGTTCGGGCCGTGCAGATCGAGCGGCGGCTTTCCAAGCGGGAAATCCTCGAACGCTACCTGGTGCTGGCGCCCTATGGGGGAAACCTGGAAGGCATTCGCGCGGCATCGCTTGCCTGGTTCGGCAAGGAGCCGTTGAAGCTCAGGCTGTCGGAGGCGGCCCTGCTCGTGGCGCTGCCGCAATCGCCGGAAAGCCGCAGGCCTGACCGGGCGCCCCGCCAGGCAAAAGCGGCTCGCGACAGGGTGTTGTGGCGGATGGCCGGGGCAGGGCTCATTGCGCAAACGGAAATCGCGCGCGCATCGGGCTTCGACGTGCCGCGGGACCGTGTGGCCATGCCCGCGCTGAGCGCGCACCTGTCCATGGACGTTCTGGCAAAGGCGGACCGGCGCGGCGCGCCGCACCGCCTCACACTGGACGCGGCCTACCAGCGCGCGCTGGAAAACGTCGCGCGGGAGGGAGCCGCGCGGCTTCCCGCCGGTGTCTCGGTGGCCATGGTGCTGCTCGATGCGGCGACGGGCGAGATGCTGGCACGCGTGGGGTCGGCGGATCATCTCGATGAAGGCCGGTCCGGCTGGGTGGACATGGCGGATGTGCCGCGTTCGCCCGGCTCGGCGCTCAAGCCGTTCATCTACGGGCTGGCCTTTGAACAGGGGATCGCGGCCCCGGAAACGATCATCGCTGACCGGCCGGCCGATTTCGGCGGCTATCGTCCGGCCAATTTCGACATGGACTACAAGGGCGACGTCACCGTTCGCGAGGCGTTGCAATGGTCGCTGAATGTCCCGGCGGTTCGCCTGCTTGACGCAGTCGGACCCATGCGATTGTCGTCCCGCCTGCGCCGGGCGGGCGCCAGGCTCGTCCTGCCGGAAGGCGGGGCGCCGGGCCTGGCCGTCGGACTGGGCGGCGCTGGCGTCACGCTGGCGGGGCTCGCGCAGGCCTATACGGCTCTTGCCAATCAGGGGGAGAGCGCCGCCGCGCGGTTCACCTTGGATCGCTCGGAGAGGCCGAGGCGCTCCCGCATCCTGGAGCCTTCGGCGGCCTGGCAGGTCGGGGGCATCCTGTCGGGAATTGCGCCGCCGCCCGGCGCGGCGCAGCTTGGCCTCGCCTACAAGACCGGTACGTCCTACGGTTATCGCGATGCCTGGGCGGTGGGGTTCGACGGCGCCCATGTGCTGGCCGTCTGGGCCGGCCGGCCTGACAACGGTGCCGTGCCGGGCCTGAGCGGTGCGGAAGCTGCCGCGCCGCTTCTTTTCAATGGCTGGTCACGCGCGGGTCTCGGACTGCGCGCGCTGCCGCCGAAGCCGCGCGGCGCGGTGCTGCTTGCCCATGGCGAGTTGCCGCAGGCGCTCAGGCGCTTTGCGTCGCGTGCACCGGGCGAAACCCGCGATGCGCCGGAACCGGCGCCCGTCATCGTCTATCCGCCTTCGGGCGCGCGGGTCGACCTTGCAGGCGGCGGAACCGGATCGGTCCAGCCGCTCATCATCAAGTTGCAGGGCGGGCGGGCGCCGTTCCGCTGGCTGGCCAATGGCGCGCCGCTGGATGGCGCCTCACGGCGGCGGGTGCGCCAATGGCAGCCGGACGGCAAGGGACAGCAGCGGCTGACGGTGATCGACGCGGCCGGACGTGCAGCCAGCGTTGACCTGTTCGTGCAATAGACAGATCCGCATCAGCGGATCGTGGCATGGCGCTCCCAGAAGTCGACGGCGCGGGCATAGGCCGCCCGGTCGATGGCGACACCCGAACCACCTTCGGCACGTCCCAGGCTGTTGCGCATCTGGGTAATCGGCGGCATGGGCGGCTCTGTCGGCTCAAGGGTGCCGATCACCGAGACAATGCCCCATTCGCATTCCGGCACAGCCTCGTCGTCCGGCCCGTCGGCAGCCTCGGCATCAAGCTGTGCCTTGGAGTAGAGGATCACGTCCAGCCATCGGGCGACAGGCGCCTCGACGCCTTCGAGCCAGCGTTCCAGAACGGGAAGTTCCCCCTCACGGCGGGCCTGGTAACCCGATACCAGGCAATGGCGATTGCCTTCGGTGATCGGGGCGAAGGAGCAGCGCGTGGGCGAGGGATTGTCCAGGAAGAGATGCTTGCAGAAGGGGGCATAGCCGCCGACGAGAGGCGCACCCCTTGCCACGGCCGCATTGGCAAGCGCGACAAGCCGGTCCGGTGGCAGGCCGGTGATGCGCTTGGCACCGGCGTTCTCCTGCCATTGGCGAAGGGCAAAACCGGTCATTGCGATCGTCATGCAGGATCTCCCGGGATACCGCGCGCCACCGCAAACAGGTTCAGCCAGACGCCCGACAGGTCAATGGCTTCAGGGGCGTGCCGCAACCGGTCCGCCTTGCGATACGGTGCCGTTGTCAGCCGCGCGTCTTGGGGCGCAGGCGCACCACGACATCGACATGGGCGATTTCCATGCCATCGGGCGGTTCGGGAAGGTTCTCGACCTTGAGCGTTCCTTCCGGACCCTGATCCGGAATATCGAGAACCTGCCCCCGGCCTTCGACAAAGAAGTGATGATGGTCGGATGTGTTGGTATCGAAATAGGTCTTGTTGGTCTCGATGGCGAGGACGCGCAGAAGACCCGCCTCGGTGAACTGGTGCAGCGTGTTGTAGACGGTCGCCAGCGAGACGGCGATGTTTTCCTGCTGTGCCTCGGCGTGGATTTCCTCAGCCGTCACATGCCTGTCGCCACGGGTAAACAGAAGCGTTGCCAGATGCATGCGCTGACGCGTCGGGCGCAGACCGGAAGCGCGCATCCTGTCACGCAGACGGGATGCCCAGCATAGCGGACCCCCGGCGGGCGCCTTGTGGCTCTTGTTTCTCGATGACCAGTCCATAGTCTGCATTATCTTGCATATCCTGTTCAGCCGGAGACTATCGCGCATAGCGCCATTTTGCAAGACCGGCCCGTCTACCGGTCCGTTTCATGGCACATGATGGAAACATAGTCGTCCATGATCAAAATACAAATCCTGCCGGATACCCGCCTTGACCTCGATCAAGCGGAAAACCCATTGTTTCAACGGCGAAACGGTACGGAACAAGGGAAGTTTGCACGGGCTTCCGGACGCCGCCATGTGCGCAAAATGACCGTCCAGGGAAAAAAATTGCCGCTGTTCGCGGGAATGGCTTGCCTGCCCATGGGAAATTATGCATGATAATGCACAATGCTGCACGCGGAGGAGCGAAGGCGGCAATCAACAACGATCGGGCGCCGAATCCCGGGTTTGGCGTTTCCCGGTGCCGGGGAGGGACTGATGAGCGAGGCGAACGCCAACGCCGCTTGGTATTTCGTGGACAGGCATCTGGACGCAAGGGCGGACAAGCCCGCTTTCGTGGAGTCCCAGCCGGGCGGACGGACGCTGACCTATGGCGGGCTGGCCGAGGCAAGCGACCGGATGGCTTCGTTGTACCGGCGTCACGGCATCCGCCGCGAGGATCGCGCGGCGATGATCGTCCTCGACGTGGTCGAATTTCCGATCATCTTCTGGGGCTCGCTGAAATGCGGCGTCGTGCCGATCGCCATCAACACGCTGCTGGGCGGCGATGTCTACGACGCCATCCTGCGTGACAGCCGGGCGCGGATCCTGTTCGTCTCGCAGGCGCTGTGGCCCGTGGTGGAGCCGGTCGTCAAGGACCAGCCCTTCATCGAGAAGGTGGTGTTCATCGGCGACAACGCGCCGGACGGCACCCTGCATTTCGCCAGCGAACTGGCGGCCAGCGATCCCGAGCCGATGATCGAGGCAAGCGCCGACGAATGCGCCTTCTGGCTCTATTCTTCGGGTTCCACAGGGCGCCCCAAGGGCGTTCGCCATGTCCACGGAAGCCTGAAGGCTACGGCTGATACCTATGGCGCCCAGGTCCTGGGCATTCGCGAGGATGACGTCGTCTATTCCGCAGCCAAGTTCTTCTTCGCCTACGGTCTCGGCAACGCGATGACCTTTCCGATGTCGGTCGGGGCGACCACAGTGATCCTGGCCGGACGGCCGACACCCGACAGCGTGCTGGACATTTTCGAGCGCCGCCGGCCCTCCATCTTCTGCGGTGTGCCGACGCTCTATGCCGCGCTCGTGGCGGCCATGAAGGGCGCGAAGCCGGCGGGTTTCGATCGGCTGCGCCATTCGATCTCGGCGGGGGAGGCACTGCCGGAAGAGGTCGGCAAGCGCTGGGAGGCGATCACCGGGACACCGATCCTCGATGGCGTCGGGTCCACCGAAATGCTCCACATCTTCCTCTCGAACCGGCTCGGCGACGTGGTCTACGGCACGTCAGGCACGGCGGTGCCCGGATACGAATTGCGGCTGGTCGACGAGAACAACCATGATGTCGCAGCCGGCGGGGTCGGCGAATTGCTGGTCAAGGGGCCGTCGGCGGCGGACGGCTACTGGAACCAGCGCGACAAGAGCCGCTCGACATTCGAGGGCAACTGGACGCGGACCGGCGACAAGTACGAACTGCGCGACGACGGGCGGCTGGTCTATTGCGGGCGCACCGACGACATGTTCAAGGTGTCGGGCATATGGCTGTCACCCTTCGAGGTGGAGCAGGCACTTGTCACCCATCCGGCCGTGCTTGAGGCGGCGGTCGTGGCCGAGCGCGACGAGGACGGGCTGGAAAAGCCGAAAGCCTTCGTTGTCCTCAAGGAGGATGGCGAAGACAACGAGACCTTCCGCGAGGCGCTCAAGGAGCACGTCAAGGAAAAGATCGGCAAGTGGAAATATCCGCGCTGGGTGGAAGTCGTCGACGACCTGCCCAAGACGGCGACCGGCAAGATCCAGCGTTTCAAGCTGCGCGCCTGACCATGACCGCGCTGGAGAAGGCGCTGGCCGAGGCCGAACAGGCAATCGGGCCGGACAGGATTGTCCGGCTCGATTCGTTTCTGGCCAGCCGTCTTCCGGAACAGCCCTATCGTCCCGGCACGACGCAGCGTCCCGAATCCGGCGCCGTTTTCGATATTTCCGCCCGTGCCGGCGATGCGGTGACGGCAGCCAACTGGCGGGAAAGCGAGGCCTGGGCGGCCGGTTTCGTCCTGCTGCGACGGGGATTTTTCTGGGAAGCCCACGAGGTCTGGGAACCGGTCTGGCATGCGCTGGCGCCGGACAGCGCCGATCGCGCCTTCGTGCAGGCCGCCATCCAGTTCGCCAATGCCAGGCTGAAGGCAATCATGGGCCGCCAGAAGGCGGCGCGGCGCATCGACGCCATTGCAACGGCGCTTTTCGAGAGGGCGGTCGCCCGCGGTTTCCGCCCCGGCGGTTGAGCGGGACGGCGCTGCGTCGCGGAGTTCATCCGGCGATTCAACCTGGTCAGGCGGCGATTCCGGACCTTGCTTCAAGACATTGATTTATTAGCAATAAACGAAGTTCTTCAGTGCCGGAGGCGGCGCGCGATTCATTTCGACGAAAGTGCATCAATCGTGTTTTGACCGATTGATAAAAAAATTTTCTGTGCTAGCCTTCCTGCAAAAGAAGTGAAAATGGGGAACTGAAAATGGCTGAAAACTCCGTCAAGGAGGGCATTGCCGCTGGACGGCTGACGCCCGAGGACTATGCCCGCAACTTTTCCGACCTGCACCCGCCACTGGACGGGCATGAAGCGCGGGTGGAATCGGACCGCTGCTACTTCTGCCACGATGCGCCGTGCATGAATGCCTGCCCGACCGCGATCGACATTCCGATGTTCATCCGCCAGATCCAGACCGGGAACCCGCTGGGGGCGGCCAAGACGATCTTCGACCAGAACATCCTTGGAGGCATGTGCGCGCGCGTCTGCCCCACGGAAACGCTGTGCGAAGAGGTGTGTGTGCGCGAGGTGGCCGAGGGCAAGCCGGTGCGCATCGGCGAACTCCAGCGCTACGCGACGGACACGGCGATGCGCGAGGGCAAGCAGTTCTACCGCCGTGCGCCTTCGACGGGCAAGACGGTCGCCGTGATCGGTGCCGGTCCGGCAGGCCTGGCCTGCGCCCATCGCCTGGCGATGAAGGGCCATGCGGTCGACATCATCGAGGCGCGTGAGAAGTCCGGCGGCCTGAACGAATATGGCATCGCCGCCTACAAGGCGACCGACCGCTTCGCCCAGGCAGAGGTGGACTATGTCACGGCCATTGGCGGGATCGCGATCCACCATGGCCAGATGCTTGGCCGCGACGTCCATCTTGCCGATCTCCTCGGGCGCTACGATGCCGTCTTCCTCGGCATGGGCCTTGCCGGCGTCAATGCGCTGGGCAGCGGCGATGCCGATGCCGAAGGCTCCGACGATGCGGTCGACTGGATTGCCGGGCTGCGGCAGGCCGAAGACCTGGGGCGCGTTCCGGTGGGCCGGCGCGTCGTGGTGATCGGCGGCGGCATGACGGCCATCGACGCCGCGGTGCAGGCGAAGGCGCTGGGTGCCGACGAGGTGACGGTGGCCTATCGCGGGCCCCAGTCGCGGATGAAGGCGTCACCCTTCGAGCAGGAACTGGCGCAGACCAAGGGCGTCGTGCTGCGCTTCGACATGCAGCCGAAGCGCATCGTCGCCGAGGGCGGCAAGGTGACGGCGGTCGAGTTCAATCGGGCCGGCGAAACGGTAACCATCGCCTGCGACCAGGTGTTCAAGGCGATCGGGCAGGCCTTCGCGCCTTCGAGCCTCAACGGTTCTTCGCCGTCCATCACGCTGGAGGGCGGGCGCATTGCCGTCGATGCCGAAGGGCGCACGTCGCTGCCATCGGTCTGGGCCGGGGGCGACTGCACCAACAGCGGCGACGATCTCACCGTCACGGCCGTTGCGCAGGGGCGCGACGCAGCCGAATCCATTCACAACGCGCTGACAGCCTGACCGGGAGGAGAGAACCCATGGCCAATCTTGCTTCCAACTTCCTCGGCATCAAGTCGCCCAATCCGTTCTGGCTGGCCTCCGCGCCGCCCACCGACAAGGAGTACAATGTCCGCCGCGCCTACGAGGCCGGCTGGGGTGGCGTCGTCTGGAAGACGCTCGGCGAGGCCGGGCCGCCGGTCGTGAATGTCAACGGGCCGCGCTACGGCGCGATCTGGGGCGCGGACCGGCGCCTGCTCGGTCTCAACAACATCGAACTGATCACGGACAGGCCGCTGGAGGTCAACCTGCGCGAGATCAAGGCGGTCAAGCGCGACTATCCGGACCGGGCGATGATCGTGTCGCTGATGGTCCCCTGCGAGGAAAACGCCTGGAAGGCGATCCTGCCACTTGTGGAGGAAACCGGTGCCGACGGCATCGAGCTGAACTTCGGCTGCCCGCACGGCATGGCCGAGCGCGGCATGGGTTCGGCTGTCGGTCAGGTGCCCGAGTATATCGAGATGGTCACCCGCTGGTGCAAGCAGAACACGCGCATGCCGGTGATCGTCAAGCTGACGCCGAACATCACCAACATCATCTATCCGGCCGAGGCTGCCAAGCGGGGCGGGGCGGATGCGGTCAGCCTCATCAACACGATCAATTCGATCACCTCGGTCGATCTCGACAGCTTCGCGCCAGAGCCGACCATCGACGGCAAGGGTACCCATGGCGGCTATTGCGGGCCGGCGGTCAAGCCGATCGCGCTGAACATGGTGGCCGAGATCGCGCGCAATCCCGCAACCGCCGGCATGCCGATCTCGGGCATCGGCGGCGTCACCACCTGGCGCGATGCGGCGGAATTCCTGGCGCTCGGCTGCGGCACGGTGCAGGTCTGCACGGCGGCGATGACCTACGGCTTCAAGGTCGTGCAGGAAATGATCGCCGGGCTGGAGAACTGGATGGACGAAAAGGGCCATGCCGATCTCGACAGCGTCATCGGGCGGGCCGTCGGCAATGTCACCGACTGGCAGTATCTCAACCTCAACTACACCACGAAGGCGCGCATCGACCAGGATGCCTGCATCAAGTGCGGCCGCTGCCATATCGCCTGCGAAGATACCTCGCACCAGGCGATCACGCATCTGGTCAATGGCGAGCGTCATTTCGAGGTGATCGAGGAGGAATGCGTGGGCTGCAACCTGTGCGTCGATGTCTGTCCGGTGGATAACTGCATCACCATGGTGCCGTTGAAGGCCGGAGAGATGGACAAGCGCACGGGCAAGGTGGTCGAAGGCGATTATGCGAACTGGACCACGCATCCCAACAATCCGGCGGCGCGCCAGGCGGCGGAGTAGGCCTGACAGAAACTCCCCCGAGCGTGCCGGGCGGGCTCCGGATCGCGATCCGGTCCGCAGCCAGTCCCGGCACGCAAGGAGGAGAGAACCATGAGCCGACAGTCACATGCCGTGGGGCGGCAGAAGTGGCTCGGCCACATGGCGATGATGCTGTTCGCGGCGCTGATCGCGGGTTCGTTCACATTCGGAGCGCTGACGGCGCCGCATATCGGTGCGGCGCCGATCACCGCCATCCGTTTCGTCCTCGGCGCGGGCGTGATGGCGCTGGTCGTCGCGGCCACGGTGCGCGGCGGATTGCGCTGGCCGGCACAACCCTGGCGCTTCTTTGTGCTAGGCGGCCTGATGAGCGTCTATTTCGTCACGATGTTCTACGCGCTTGGCATTGCCAGCCCGGTGTCCATAGGCGCTGTCTTCACGCTGAACCCGTTCTTCTCGGCGATCTTCGGTTTCCTCCTGCTGCGCCAGGTGCCGCGCCCGGTCGTTCTTGTCAGCCTGCTCGTCGCCGCGTCGGGCGCCGTCTGGGTGATCTTTCGCGGCGATCCGGCCGCCCTCATGCGGTTCGAGATCGGACGCGGCGAACTGGTCTACCTGTTCGGCGTGATCTGCCATGCGGCCTATGCGCCGCTTGTCCGGCTGTTTTCCCGTGGCGAACCGGTCGCGGTCTCCACCTTGTGGTCGGTGGCGGCCACCGCCGTCATTGTCTCGCTCTATGGCTGGTCCGGCATCGCGGAGACGGACTGGACCGGGCTGCCGGCGATCGTGTGGCTGGCGGTCGCCTATCTCGCCATAGTGACGACGGCCTTCACGCTTTTCCTGCTGCAGTTCGCCTCGCTGAGGCTGCCGGCGGCCAAGGTCTTTGCCTATGGGTACCTGACGCCGGCCTTCATCATCGTGCTGGAAGGCCTGGTCGGCCATGGCTGGGCCGCGCCCGTGGTCATGGCCGGTGCGCTGTTCACCGTGCTCGGCCTCGTGGTCCTCGCCCTTTCGCCTGACACCTAGACGAAGGCTCGCCCGTTCAGCCGATCGCGCGGGATTCGTACATCAGCAACTCGACACCGCCATCGGCGAAATTGGCCAGATCGGCCGCCGCGGCCTGTCCCTCCGGCGAGGCAAGGCCTGCCTTGAGGTCGGCCAGCGACCCGAAATAGAGCGTTGCGACCAGGTGCACATCGGTTTTGCCGTTCGGACCGGTCACGGGGCCGGTGGAGACATCGAAGCGTTTCACGCCCGGTATCTTCTGCGCCAGCGGAACATGCGTCGCGGCGTAATAGGCGTCAAAGGCGGCCGGATCCTTCGGTTCCCGGTAGATGACGACGAGCTTTGCCATGGCGTTCTCCCTTGCTTCTCTTGAAGCGTGCTACGCCGGCAGCCTGAACCCTTTGCTCCTTCATGACCAGTGCACGGACGAAGAAAAGCCGGGGCGGCTCCCCTGCTAACCGGGCTGCAGGCCGGCAAGGAAGAGCTGTTCGAGAAAACGTGCCGCATCCTCGAAGCGTCCGTCGCCGCCGCGGTCAGGGCCGAGAACGGTTCGCACCTGGATATCGAAATCGGCGTAATGCTGTGTGGTCGCCCAGATGGCGAAGATAAGGTGGTATGGGTCGGCCTGCTTGAGCTTGCCCGCGCGCATCCAGCTTTTCAGGACCTTGGCCTTCTCGTCGACCAGCGGCTTCAGTTCACCTTCCAGCATTTCCATGATGCGCGGCGCGCCCTGCAGGATCTCGTTGGCGAAAAGGCGGCTCTCCCGCGGGAAATCGCGCGCCATCTCGATCTTGCGGCGGATGTAGGAGCGCAGTTCGACGATCGCGTCGCCTTCCTCGTTCATGGCTTTCAGCGGATCGAGCCACATGTCGAGCAGGCCGTGGATCAGCGTCTCGAAGATCGCTTCCTTGGTCTTGAAGTAATAAAGGAGGTTGGGTTTCGACATGCCGGCGGCGTCGGCGATCTGGTCGATTGTCGCGCCGCGAAATCCGTGCGATGAAAAGATATCGAGAGCCGCTTCGAGTATGACCTCGCGTTTTTCGCGCTGGATTCGTGTCTGGGGCCGGTTTTCCGTCATCGACATGGCGAGGATTTCCGGTTCTTGCGCATCCGGCCGGGGGGCACCGGCTTAAATGTGGTCACGGTTGTCCCTCTCATGCAATTTCCCTTGACCCTCGCATTGGCAATGCTACGATTTGTCCAACCGGTCAAAAAAATGTATCACAGCTTAAGCCGTGGTCAAACAGCACCGGCTCAACAACCGGGGAGAAAACCGCATGTCCAACCGTCTTGCAGTGGCGCCGAACGATCTGAGCGCGTTCTGGATGCCTTTCACGGCCAATCGCCAGTTCAAGAAGGCGCCACGAATGCTGGTGGGCGCCCAAGACATGCACTACACGGCGTCCGACGGGCGCAAGATTCTCGATGGCACGGCGGGCCTGTGGTGCGTCAATGCGGGCCATTGCCGGCCGAAGATCACGGAAGCGATTCGCGAGCAGGCGGGCGAGCTTGACTATGCGCCGGCCTTCCAGATGGGCCATCCCAAGGCGTTCGAACTGGCCAACCGGCTCATCGACATCGCGCCGGACAACATGGCGCATGTGCTGTTCACGAATTCCGGATCGGAATCGGTCGACACCGCGCTGAAGGTCGCCATCGCCTATCACCGGGCCAAGGGCAACGGTTCGCGCTTCCGCCTGATCGGACGCGAGCGGGGCTATCACGGGGTCAATTTCGGCGGCATCTCGGTGGGCGGCATCGTGGCCAACCGCAAGATGTTCGGCACGCTGCTGACCGGTGTGGACCACATGCCCCACACGCACCAGCCGGGCAAGAACGCGTTCACCCGCGGCGAGCCGGAGCACGGCGGCGACCTGGCGGACGAACTGGAGCGGATCGTGACGCTGCACGACGCCTCGACCATCGCCGCGGTGATCGTGGAACCGGTGGCCGGCTCCACAGGTGTGCTCATTCCGCCGAAGGGCTATCTCCAGCGTCTGCGCGACATCTGCACCAGGCACGGCATCCTGCTGATCTTCGACGAGGTCATCACGGGCTACGGGCGTCTCGGCACGCCGTTCGGAGCCGATTACTTCGGCGTGAAGCCGGACATCATGGTGACCGCCAAGGGTCTGACCAACGGCGTGATCCCGATGGGCGCGGTGTTCGTGACCAAGGAAATCCACGACACCTTCATGACCGGGCCTGAACACCTGATCGAGTTCTTCCACGGCTATACCTATTCGGGCAACCCGATTGCCTCGGCGGCGGCCATCGCCACGCTGGACACATACAAGGAAGAAGGCCTGCTCGAGCGCGGCGCGGAACTGGCGCAGCACTGGGAGGATGCGCTGCATTCGCTGAAGGACGAGCCGCACGTCATCGACATCCGCAATATCGGCCTCGTCGGGGCCATCGAACTGGAGCCCATTGCCGGCGAACCGACCCGCCGGGCCTTCTCGGCCTTCGTCAAGGCCTACGAGAAGGGCGCCCTGATCCGCACGACCGGCGACATCATCGCCCTGTCGCCGCCGCTGATCATCACGAAGGGCCAGATCGACGAACTCATCGACCATGTGCGCGAGGTGCTGAACGAGGTGGATTGAGACTTTCGATCCAACCGGGGCAGACCCGCCGCATGCCGCTCCAGACAAGAAGACAGAAGGGGAACAGGAATGGCAGCACCGGGTGAAAACATGCGAATCAACGCCGACAGGCTGTGGGATTCGCTCATGGAGATGGCGAAAATCGGTCCGGGCGTGGCTGGCGGCAACAACCGCCAGACACTGACCGATGCCGATGGCGAGGGCCGCAGGCTCTTCCAGGCCTGGTGCGAGGCCGCCGGCTGCACCATGGGCGTGGACGAGATGGGCAACATGTTCGCCATGCGTCCGGGCGAGGACGCCGGCGCCTTGCCGGTCTATGTGGGTTCGCATCTCGACACGCAGCCGACCGGCGGCAAGTATGACGGCGTGCTGGGCGTTCTGGGCGGCCTGGAGGTGATCCGCACGCTGAACGATCTCGGCATCCGCACGAAGCATCCCATCGTCGTCACCAACTGGACGAACGAGGAAGGCACGCGCTTTGCGCCGGCCATGCTCGCCTCCGGTGTCTTCGCCGGCATTCACGGCCAGGACTGGGCCTATGACCGGAGGGATGCGGAGGGCAAGCGCTTCGGCGACGAACTCGTGCGCATCGGCTGGAAGGGCGAGGAAAAGGTCGGGGCGCGCAAGATGCACGCCTTCTTCGAACTGCATATCGAGCAGGGGCCGATCCTGGAAGCCGAAGGCAAGGACATCGGCGTCGTCACGCACGGGCAGGGGCTTTCCTGGACGCAGGTGACGGTGACGGGCAAGGAGGCGCATACCGGCTCCACACCCATGCCGATGCGCCGCAATGCCGGTCTCGGCATGGCCCGCATTCTCCAGCTTGTCGACGAGATCGCGCTTTCGCACGCGCCGCATGCCGTGGGCGCGGCGGGGCATATCGAGGTTCATCCCAACAGCCGCAACGTCATTCCCGGCAAGGCCGTGTTCACGGTGGACTTCCGCTCGCCGGATCTCGCCGTCATCCAGGACATGGAACAGCGCCTGAAGATCGGGGCGAAGGAGATCTGCGACGAGATGGGGCTGCAGGTGGAGTTCGAGAAGGTCGGCGGGTTCGATCCGGTGGAGTTCGATGCCGGTTGCGTCAAGGCGATCCGCGACGCCGCCGAGCGGCTGGGCTACTCGCACCGCAACATCATTTCCGGCGCGGGCCATGACGCCTGCTGGATCAACCGCGTGGCGCCGACCGCGATGGTGATGTGTCCCTGCGTCGACGGGCTGTCGCACAACGAGGCGGAGGAAATCTCGAAGGAATGGGCGCGCGCGGGAGCCGACGTCCTGTTCCATGCCGTGGTCGAAACCGCCCAAATCGTGGAGTGAGAGACCATTGACGGCGATCCGGGACACTGCGGCTGCCGCGACCGACGAGGCGCAACTGCGCATCGATCTCGCGGCCGCGCTCCGGCTGGCGGCGCGCAACGACTGGCACGAGGGTGTCGCGAACCACTTCTCGGCGGCCGTGTCGGCCGACGGGAAACGGTTTCTGGTCAATCCGCGCTGGCGGCATTTCTCGCAGCTCAAGGCATCCGACCTGCTGCTGGTGGATGCCGACGACCCGGAAACGATGAACCGCCCGGATGCGCCGGATCCGTCGGCATGGTCGATTCATTCGGCCATTCACCGGCGCCTGCCGCAGGCGCGGGTGGCACTGCATCTGCACCCGCCCTACGCCACGACGCTGGCCTGCCTGAAAGATCCGGTCATCCATCCGGTCGACCAGGTGACGGCGCGCTTCTTCCGGCGCATCGCCTACGATCTCGACTTCGGCGGGATCGCCACGCAGGAGGCGGAGGGCGAGCGGATCGCCGCGGCCATCGGCAATCACCGGCAGGTGCTGATGGGCAATCATGGCGTGACGACCGTCGCCCCCACGGTCGCGGAAGCCTTCGATGCCATGTACCATCTGGAAAGGGCGGCGCGCCAACTCGTGCTGGCCTACCAGACGGGCCGGCCGCTCGCCATCATGGATGACGATCTGGCGGAAGCCACGGCGGCCGAATGGGAGGTCTACAAACAGGCTGAATTCGCCCATTTCGAGGAGATGAAACGGATTCTGGACGCGGAGGACCCCTCTTACGCCAGTTGAGCCGTACCAATCAAAACCAATAAGGGGAACGGACCATGAGCAAGGTCATCAAGAACGGAACAATTGTCACAGCCGACCGCACCTGGAAGGCGGACGTGCTGGTCAAGCACGACAAGATCGTCGCGATCGGGCACGACCTGCACGGCGATCACGAGATCGACGCCACCGGCTGCTATGTGATGCCCGGCGGCATCGATCCGCACACGCATCTGGAAATGCCCTTCATGGGCACTTATTCATCGGACGATTTCGAAAGCGGAACCCGTGCGGCGGTTTCCGGCGGAACCACGATGGTGGTGGATTTCTGCCTGCCGAACCCGGGCGAATCCCTGCTGGCGGCCATTGACCGCTGGTCGAACAAGTCGACGCGGGCGTGCTGCGACTATTCCTACCACATGGCGATCACCTGGTGGGGCGAGCAGGTCTTCAACGAGATGCCGGAAGTCGTGGAGCGCGGCATCACCTCGTTCAAGCACTTCATGGCCTACAAGGGCGCCCTGATGGTCAATGACGACGAGATGTACGCGTCGTTCCAGCGTTGCGCCGAACTGGGCGCGCTGCCGCTCGTCCATGCCGAGAACGGCGATGTCGTCGCATCCCTGCAGCAGAAGCTGATGGCGGAAGGCAATGACGGTCCGGAGGCGCATGCCTATTCACGCCCGCCGGAAGTGGAGGGTGAAGCGACGAACCGCGCCATCATGATCGCCGACATGGCCGGCGTGCCGCTCTATGTCGTGCATACCTCCTGCGAACAGGCCCACGAGGCCATCCGCCGGGCACGCCAGAAGGGCATGCGCGTCTTCGGCGAGCCGCTGATCCAGCATCTGGTGCTGGACGAGAACGAGTATTTCGACAAGGACTGGGACCATGCCGCGCGGCGTGTCATGAGCCCGCCCTTCCGCAACAAGCAGCACCAGGATTCGCTGTGGGCGGGCCTGGCGGCCGGCTCGCTGCAGGTGGTGGCCACGGACCATTGCGCCTTCACGACCGAACAGAAGCGCTACGGCGTGGGCGATTTCACCAAGATCCCGAACGGCACTGGCGGACTCGAGGACCGCATGCCGGTCCTGTGGACCCATGGCGTGAACACCGGGCGGCTGACCATGAACGAGTTCGTGGCGGTCACGTCGACCAACATCGCCAAGATCCTCAACATGTATCCCCGCAAGGGCGCCATCGTGGAAGGCGCGGATGCGGATATCGTGGTCTGGGACCCCGAAGCCGAAAAGACGATTTCCGCCGACAAGCAGCAATCGGCCATCGACTACAATGTCTTCGAGGGCATCAAGGTGAAGGGCCTGCCCAAATACGTGCTGACGCGCGGCGAGATCGCGGTCGACAACGGCGAGGTGCATGCGAAGCCCGGGCACGGCGAATTCGTTGGCCGGGAGCCGCACATGGCGGTGAACAAGGCCCTTTCGACCTGGAAGGAACTGGTTGCGCCACGCAAGGTGGAGCGCAGCGGCATTCCGGCGAGCGGGGTGTAACTTGCAACACGCAATCATCAAGACGGGCGGAGTCATCTCCGCCCAGGACCTTTCGCTGACGTTCCAGACCAATGACGGGCCGGTTCACGCCCTGTCGGATGTCAACCTGGACATCGGCAAGGGCGAATTCGTCTCCTTCATCGGGCCTTCGGGCTGCGGCAAGACCACGTTCCTGCGTGTCATTGCCGATCTCGAACAGCCGACGGGGGGCACCATATCGGTCAACGGCATGACGCCGGAAGAGGCCCGGCGCGCACGCGCCTACGGCTATGTCTTCCAGGCCGCGTCGCTCTATCCGTGGCGGACCATCGAGAAAAACATCGCGCTGCCGCTCGAAATCATGGGCATTCCCCGCGCCGAACAACGCGAGCGCATTGCCCGCGTGCTCGACCTGGTGGACCTGGCCGGGTTCGGCAAGAAATATCCATGGCAACTCTCCGGCGGCATGCAGCAGCGCGCCTCCATCGCAAGGGCGCTTGCCTTCGATGCGGACCTGCTGCTTATGGACGAACCGTTCGGCGCGCTGGACGAGATCGTGCGCGATCACCTCAACGAGCAACTCCTCAAGTTGTGGGACCGGACGGACAAGACGATCTGCTTCGTTACGCACTCCATTCCGGAGGCGGTCTATCTTTCCACCAAGATCGTGGTGATGAGCCCGCGGCCGGGCCGGGTGACCGATGTCATCGATTCCACGCTGCCGAAGGAACGGCCGCTGGATATCCGCGAGACGCCGGAGTTCCTGGAGATCGCCCATCGCGTGCGCGAGGGCCTGAGGGCGGGGCACAGCTATGACTGATGCGATCCTGCTTTCCGGGAGGCGCCCATGAGCGCCGTCACGCATGCCCCGAACGGGTCATCGATGATGGCCCGCGCATGGCAGGGCAACACCCTGCCGGTCACCGTTGTCGTGCTCATCATCGTCGCGATCTGGTATGTCGCCGCCGTGTTCATGAATGCGCCGCAGGAATATGACAGGGCGGAGCGGGCCGGGCAGACACTGTCCGTTTCGCAACTCGTCACCCAGACCATGGCGCAGGAACGCCCAGTGCTGCCCGCGCCGCACCAGGTTGTGGTGGAACTCTGGGAAACGACCGTCCAGAAGAGCATCACTTCCAAGCGCAGCCTCGTCTATCATGCCTGGGTGACACTGTCGGCGACGCTGGCCGGTTTCGTCATCGGCACGGTGCTCGGCATCGCTCTGGCGGTGTTCATCGTCCACAACACGGCAGCCGACAAATCGCTGATGCCGTGGATCATCGCCTCGCAGACAATTCCCATCCTGGCGATCGCGCCGATGATCATCGTCGTGCTCTACAATATCGGTCTGTCGGGGCTTCTGCCCAAGGCGCTGATTTCCACCTACCTGTCCTTCTTCCCGGTGGTTGTGGGCATGGTGAAGGGGCTGCGTTCGCCGGACGCCATGCAACTCGACCTGATGCGCACATGGAATGCGTCACGATCGCAAACCTTCTGGAAGCTGCGCTGGCCATCCTCGATGCCCTATCTCTTCACCTCGATGAAGGTTGCCGTGGCGATCAGCCTTGTCGGCGCGATCGTCGGTGAACTGCCGACGGGCGCGGTGGCCGGGCTCGGCGCTCGGTTGCTGGCCGGGTCGTATTACGGGCAGACGATCCAGATCTGGTCGGCGCTGTTCATGGCGGCGGGCCTGGCGGCCTGCCTGGTGGCGCTGGTCGGTCTGGCGCACGCGATGGTACTCAAGCGGATGGGGCAGGCGTGATGGACATGGCCTGGATCATCTTCGCCCTCGTCTTCTGGCTTGGCGCCTGGGCACTCAACGAATGGCTCGTCCGGCTGCAGCCGGATGGCACACTGGCGCGGCGCGGAATCGGCCTTTTCGTGCCGCTGCTGTTCGGCATCACCCTGCTGGTGATCTGGGAGGGCATCGTGCGCGGTTTCAACGTGCCGTCCGTGCTCCTGCCGACACCATCTGCCATCTGGGATCGGATCACCGGCTCCGTGCCGATCCTGTGGGCCGATTTCCGCCAGACGGTCATCAAGTCGGTCATTCCCGGCTACATCATGGGCTGCGGCGCGGGCTTCGCCGTGGCGATCCTGATCGACCGTTCACCCTTCCTGAAGCGCGGGCTTTTGCCGATCGGCAATTTCGTGTCCGCGCTTCCGGTCATCGGCATCGCGCCGATCATGGTCATGTGGTTCGGTTTCGACTGGCAGTCCAAGGCGGCGGTCGTGGTCGTCATGACCTTCTTCCCGATGCTGGTGAACACGGTGCAGGGGCTTTCCGCAGCATCTTCAATGGAAAAGGACCTGATGCGCACCTATGCGGCAGGTTACTGGCAGACGCTGGTCAAGCTGCGGCTGCCTGCCGCGGGTCCCTTCATCTTCAATGCGCTGAAGATCAACTCCACGCTTGCGCTGATCGGCGCCATCGTGGCCGAGTTCTTCGGCACGCCGATTGTCGGCATGGGCTTCCGAATCTCCGCGGAGATCGGTCGCATGAACGTCGACATGGTATGGGCAGAGATCGCCGTCGCCGCCTTGGCGGGCTCTGCCTTTTATGGCGCGGTGGCGCTTATCGAACGCGCCGTCACGTTCTGGCATCCGTCCGTCCGTGGTGGACGGGCGTAACAACCCAGGGGAACAAGAAATGAAAAAGACACTTGCAACCGCATTCATGGCGTCGGCTCTCGCGCTGACGTCGTTCTCGGCGCTCGCCGCCGACAAGCTGACGCTGCAGCTCAAGTGGGTCACGCAGGCCCAGTTCGCCGGCTACTACGTGGCCAAGGACAAGGGTTTCTACGAGGAAGAAAATCTCGATGTCGAGATCAAGCCGGGCGGTCCGGACGTCGCGCCGCCCCAGGTGATCGCCGGCGGTGGCGCGGACATCGTGCTCGACTGGATGCCCTCGGCGCTCGCCACCCGTGAAAAAGGCATTCCGCTGGTCAATATCGCGCAGCCCTTCAAGAGCTCCGGCATGATGCTGACCTGCCGCAAGGATTCCGGCATTTCCTCACCGGAGGACTTCAAGGGCAAGACGCTGGGCGTCTGGTTCGGCGGCAACGAATATCCCTTCCTCAACTGGATGAACAAGCTGGGATACAAGACCGATGGCAGCCCGGACGGCGTGACGGTTCTGAAGCAGGGCTTCAACGTGGACCCGCTGCTGCAGAAGCAGGCCGACTGCATCTCGACGATGACCTACAACGAGTACTGGCAGGTGATCGATGCCGGCCTGACGCCGGAAGAACTCGTCGTGTTCAAGTATGAGGACGAGGGCGTCTCGACGCTGGAAGACGGCATCTGGGTGCTCGAGGAAAGCCTGAAGGACCCGGCCATGGTCGACAAGCTGACCCGCTTCGTGCGTGCGTCGATGAAGGGCTGGAAGTGGGCCGAGCAGAACCCGGACGAAGCCGCCGAGATCGTGCTCGAGAACGACGCCACCGGCGCGCAGACCGAAAAGCACCAGAAGCGCATGATGCGTGAAATCGCCAAGCTGACGGCCGGTTCCAACGGTACGCTCGATCCGGCCGACTACGAGCGGACGGTCGAGGCGCTGATGAGCGGCGGCTCCGACCCGGTCATCACCAAGAAGCCGGAAGGCGCCTGGACGCATGACATCACGGACAAGGCGCTGAACTGAGTCGCCATATCCGATTGCACCGAAAGGAAAGGGGCGGCCCGCAAGCCGCCCCTTTCACCATTTCAGTGAAGGCCAGGCGCGTCAGTAGGGAAGGCCGACATAGTTTTCGGCGACCACCGTCTGGGCGGCGTCGGATGAAAAGAGGTATTCCAGTTCGGTCCGCTGCAGGTTCCGGTCATAGTCTGTCGTGTCCGGGAAGCGATGCAGCAGCGATGTCAGCCACCAGGAGAAGCGCTGCGTCTTCCAGACGCGGGCCAGCGCCTTTTCCGAATATTCCTCAAGGCCCTTGCTGTCGCCGTTGAGGTAGTGGTCGACCAGCCCATGATAGAGATACTGGATGTCGGAAGCGGCGGTATTGAGCCCGCGCGCGCCGGTGGGCGGGACGATGTGGGCGGAATCGCCGGCGAGGAAGAGATTGCCGTAGCGCATGGGTTCGGCCACGAAGGACCGCAGCGGGGCGATCGACTTCTCGATCGACGGACCGGTTTCCAGCCGCGCGGCCACGTCGGCGGGCAGCCTGTTGCGCAACTCCTCCCAGAAGGCCTCGTCCGACCAGTCCTCGACACTGTCGGTCAGCGGCACCTGGATGTAGTAACGGGAAAGGACCTGCGAGCGCAGCGAGCAAAGCGCGAAGCCACGTTCGTGGTTGGCGTAGATCAGTTCCTCGTTGACGGGCTTGGTGCGCGACAGGACACCGAGCCAGCCGAAGGGATAGACCTTTTCGTATTCGCGCAGCACGTCCTTGGGGATCGACTTGCGCGAGACACCGTGGAAGCCGTCGGCGCCGACGACGAAATCGCAATCGACGCGGCGGATGTCGTCGCCCTTGCGCCAGGTGACCCAGGGCGCATCGGTGGCGATGTCGTGCGGCTGGACGTCGGCGGCTTCGTGCACGACGATCCCGCCCATGGATTCACGGGCGTCATAAAGATCGCGTGTCACCTCGGTCTGGCCATAGACCATCACCGACTGGCCGGAATATTTCTTCAGGTCGACGCGATCCATCCGCCCGTCATGGGCGATGTGGAAGCCGTCATGGATTTCCCCTTCGGCATCCATGCGTTCGCCGACGCCGGCCTCGCGCATCAGTTCGGTGAACCCGTGTTCCAGCACACCGGCGCGAATGCGGGAGAGAACGTGGTCCCGGCTGTGCTTCTCCAGGACGATGTTGTCGATACCGCGCTTGTGCAGCAATTGCGACAGCAACAGGCCCGAGGGGCCGCCGCCGATGATGCAGACCTTCGTGCGGGACGGGATTTCCATGTCCGTTTCCTCCATTCGTGTTTTGCTGAAACTAGCGCAATGGCGGATTTCATGAATGGACCGGCTCCGCATTCACTTGTACAAATCGAACATGAGCGGACATCGTGATTATCAGCGCATCCTCAACTTCAACCTGTTCGGAGAAGTCGGGGACCTGCCCGACGTGGTGCATTGCGAGACGATCTCGTCGCGCTCACGGCTCAATGACTGGGAATTCGCGCCGCACCGCCATGCGCGCCTGCACCAGGTGCTGCTGGTGGCCGAGGGGGGCGGGACGGCGCGGATCGAGGATCGCAGCCTGACGCTGGAACCCATGACGCTGATCAATGTCGCCGTGGGCGACGTGCACGGGTTCTCCTTCCTTCCGGGAACCGAGGGCTGGGTCGTGACCTTCGCGGCGGAGATGCTGGACGAGTTGCTGATCCCGACCGAGGGCGTCAGTGCCGCGCTGGCAAGCAGCCATGCGGTGCGCGCCGGGCCGGCCGAACGGGCCGTCATGGAAGCCATCTTCGCCGAACATGCCGGGCGGGCCTATGGCCGGGCACAAATGCTGCGTGCGCTCGGATTACAGTTGCTGGCCCTGGTTGCCCGCGCTGCTGCGGGCAGTGCGGCGGATGCGGCCCTGCTGACCGGGACAGAAGGGGAAGGCGGACCGGCGGACCGGCTCTTGCGGCGGTTCGATGCCCTGCTTGAGGCGCATTTCAGCGATCACTGGACGGTCGCCGACTATGCTTCGGCACTAAATGTCACGCCGCAGCACCTCAGCCGCCTGCTGCGCGTGTCCACCGGCGAACCGGCATCCAAGGCCATCGAAGCCCGGATCGTGCGCGAGGCGCGGCGCAATCTCGTCTTCACAAACCTGCCTGTCGCGACCATTGCCTATGAACTGGGGTTTGCCGATCCGGCCTATTTCAGCCGCGTCTTCACCCGTGCGACGGGCATGTCGCCAAAGGCTTTTCGTGAGCAGGCCGGCATGTGATTGTTCAGCGTCCACCCCGGAAAGGAGTGTGGCGTTGTCTGCCTTTCGATTATGACCTATAACGAATGCACCTTTCGTCCATCGCTCTCCCAAATCCGGATCTGCCATGAGCCAAGCCCTCGGCCGCTACGTTGCCCTCTATTGCGGGTTGCTGATGTCGATCGGTGCGTTTTCCATCGACATTTCGCTGCCCGCCATTCCGGCCATGGTGCGCGAACTCGACGAGCCCTATGCGCTGGTCCAGTGGACGGTGACCATCTACATGTTCGCCAGCGCATTCGGGCAGTTGCTGTGGGGACCAGCGTCGGACCGCTTCGGGCGCAAGGCCATGCTCGCCGGCGGCCTGATCTTCTATTTTTCCGGCAGCGTCATCTGCGTCCTTGCGCCTGATATCACCACCTTGCTGGCGGGGCGGGGCCTGCAGGGTTTCGGGGCGTCGGCGGCAATCGTCATGTCACGGGCCTTCATCCGCGATCTCTATTCGGGCGAGGAACTGGCGCGCAACCTCGCGTTGGCCACGATGTTCTTCGCGCTCGGACCGATCATCGCCCCCTTTGTCGGCTCGGGGCTGGCGTCGATCTTCGGCTGGCGGGCCATCTTCGCGGCGCTGGTCGCCTGGTCGCTGCTGCTTCTTGCCATGATGCATGGCGTGCCCGAGACGCTGAAAGCCCGGCAGGCGCGGGCGCTTTCGCCGCAAAGCTACTGGCGCAACACGCTGCGCCTGCTCAGGCATCCGCAGTCGCGGCGCTTCATCTGGGTTTCCATCGCGTCGATGACCGCCATGCTGCTGATCATCGCGTCGGCGCCGCGCATTTACGAGACGAGTTTCGGGCTGACCGGCCTGGCCTTCGCATCCTATTTTGCCTTCCACGGCATCGGCATCGTGATCGGCCAGTGGGGCAACCGCCACGTCATCCGGCAGTTCGGGGTGGCGCGGGCGGCTGTGGCCGGCAACCTCGTCCTGGTGCTGGCATCGGGGCTGATCCTGGCGGGTGCCATGGCGGGCGTCATGTCGCCCGTGCTGATCACATGCCTGCTGATCCTGTTCGCGACCAGCTATCTCGTGGTCTATTCGAACGCTGCGGCCATGGTGCTGGACCCGCATGGCGAGGTGGCGGGCTTCGCCACCGCGCTTTACGGTTTTGCCAGCATGATCGGGTCTTCCACCATCGTGTCCGCGCTGGTCGTCTTCAATGGCGGCAGCATGGTTTCCTGGGCGGCCTCGCTGCTGGCGGTCTGTCTTGTCTGCCTGATGCTGACATCAAGCTGGCGGCCACGGCCGGTCTGACCGCGGCCGGCCGTCTCACATGGCGTTCATGGTCAGCAGTTCGTAGGTGGCGACGGTTTCGCCGTCCTGGTTGGTGACTTCCACGTCCCAACGGACTTCGCCATAGTCATCGTTGCGGCGCGTCTTGGACTTGGCCGTCAGCCCGACGGACAGGCTGTCGCCGGGTGAGACCGGCTTCATGAAACGCAGGTTGTCCAACCCGTAATTGGCCAGCACGGGACCCGGGGCCGGATCGACGAAAAGGCCTGCTGCGAAGGACAGGATCAGGTAGCCGTGGGCGACCCGGCCGGGGAAGAACGGATTGGCGGCCGCGGCTTCCTCGTCCATGTGGGCATAGAAGGTGTCGCCGGTGAATTCGGCGAAATGCTCGATGTCCTCCAGCGTCACGGTGCGCGCCCGGGTTTTCAGGCGATGCCCGATTTCCAGCTCGCCGAAACGCATGCGGAAGGGGTGCGCTTCCTTGTCCGTGGCCGTCGCGCCCTTGATGAAGGTTCGCGTGATGCCGGTCAGGATGTCGGGGCTGCCCTGGACGGCAGTGCGCTGCATGTAATGCATGACACCGCGAATGCCGCCCATTTCCTCGCCGCCGCCGGCACGGCCCGGGCCGCCATGAACCAGATGCGGCATGGGTGCGCCATGGCCGGTCGCTTCCTTGCCGGTGTCGCGGTCGGCGAAATAGAGCCGGCCGTGATAGGCACCCGACGACAGCACGGCCTGGCGGGCCACGGCGGGATCATGGGTGAAGACGGAGGCGACCAGCGAGCCTTCGCCGCGATTGGCGATGGCCAGCGCGTGATCGAGATCGCGATAGGGCATCACGGTTGAAACCGGACCGAAGGCCTCGGTGCAATGGATGGCCGAGGCGCTGTCCGGATCGTCACAGGCAAACAGCATGGGCGGCACAAAGGCGCCCTGGGCGCCGTCGGCATCGTGGGGCGTGAAGCCGTCCGGATCGCCAAAGACGCGGCGCGCCTCCGAGGCGATCACGGCGGCCTTGGCGAGCACGTCGTCGCGCTGGGCGAGGCTTGCCAGCGCGCCCATGCGCACGCCCTCGGCGCGCGGATTGCCGACCAGGGTCTTTTCCAGCTTCGCCGCAATGGCGCCGATGGCCGGTTCCATCATGGCCTGCGGAACGAGAATGCGGCGCATGGCAGTACATTTCTGGCCGGCCTTGGCCGTCATCTCGCGGATCACCTCGCGCAGGAAGGTCTCGAATTCCGGCGTGTCGGGCCCGGCATCGGGACCAAGGATCGTGGCGTTGAGCGAATCCTGTTCGGCGATGAAGCGCACTGAGTTCTGCGTGATGAGCGGATTGGTGCGCAGCATCTGCGCCGTGGCCGCCGATCCGGTGAAGGAAACGACATCCTGGCAGGTCAGGCGGTCGAGCAGGTCCCCGGTGGAGCCGGCAATGAATTGCACAGCGCCCTCGGGCAGGAGGCCGCTTTCCACCATCATGCGGAAAGCCGCCTCGGCCAGCCATGCGGTGGCCGAAGCCGGCTTGACGATGGCAGGAACACCGGCCAGCAGCGTCGGCGAGAGCTTTTCCAGCATGCCCCAGACGGGGAAGTTGAAGGCGTTGATGTGAACGGCGACGCCCTGGAGCGATGTGCAGACATGGGTGCCGAGGAAGCTTCCCGTCTTGCCGAACTGTTCGATGCCGCCATCGACCAGCAGCACGTCGTCGGGCAGTTCCCGGCGGCCCTTCGAGGCATAGACGAAGAGCGTACCGATGCCGCCGTCGATGTCGATCATGGCGTCGGGCTTCGTCGTGCCGGTGTCGTAGGAGAGTTCGTAGAGTTCGTCCTTCCGTCCGCCAAGATACTGCGCCAGGCCCTTGAGCATGGCGGCGCGCTCGTGGAACGTCATGGCTCGCAGGGCCGGGCCGCCCACCTCGCGGGCATAATTGGTCATGGCCGCCATGGACAGGTCGCCGGACCCCAGTTCCGCGACCACTACGCCGGTCACGGCGCTCTTCAAGCGGCTGATCCGGCCCGCCGGGGCAATCCATCGTCCGGCGGCATAGGAATGGAGCTTCATGACGGTCATGGGGCGTTCCCTCTCGGTTTCATGTTGACAAGGCGCGAGCGCCTTGTGCCCGGAAGCCGGTGGCAGCGGGAAACCGCGTGTCATCGATGCCCGTCCGCGCATCCGGCTTCCAGGGCACCGGCCGACCCGGCCAGCGCCATGGGTGCCGGCGATCCCGCCGATGATCACGATGTTCCTCCCGCCGGAACGCGACGTCCCGGTGATGAAGTATTATTGACCGTCCGGCCGGTTTATGCAAGTCTCAACCATACCGGGCCGGGAGGGGCCGGTTGCACGGGGAGGAGCCGGAGCGATGACCTTGTCGCCGCTGGAAATCGCGCAAAGAAGCGCAGAGGCCATGTGGGCCAATGATGACGCGTCCAAATGGCTGGGCATGAGCCTGGACGAGATCGGGCCGGGGACGGCGGTGACGTCGATGACGGTGGAGCAGCACCATACCAACGGGCATGACATCTGCCATGGCGGCTACATCTTCACGCTGGCCGACACGGCCTTCGCCTTCGCCTGCAATTCCTACAACCAGATCGTCGTGGCGCAATCCAACACCATTACCTTCGTGGCGCCGGGCATGCTCGGCGACCGGCTGACGGCGCGGTGCAGGGAACTGGCGCGTTTCGGCCGGTCCGGCATCTACGATGTGTCGGTGACGAACCAGGACGGGCGCATCATCGCGGAATTCCGAGGCAACAGCCGCGTGATCAAGGGACAGCATTTCGCAGAATAAGGCCGGTACTGGCCAACCGGAGGACAGCATGAAAGACCTTACGCCCCGCAAGGAGGATCTCGATCCCATCGAAATCGCGTCGCGCGACGAGATCCAGGCCTTGCAGCTTGACCGGCTCAAATGGTCGCTGGCCCATGCCTACGAGAACGTGCCGTTCTACACTGCCAGCTTCGACAAGGCCGGTGTGCATCCCCACGATCTGAAGCAATTGTCCGACCTTGCGAAATTTCCGTTCACGGTGAAGACGGACCTTCGCGACAACTATCCCTTCGGGATGTTCGCGGTGCCGCGCGAGAAGGTGGTGCGCATCCATGCCTCTTCGGGTACGACCGGCAAGCCGACGGTCGTGGGATACACGCAGCGGGATATTGCCACCTGGGCGGAGGTCGTGGCGCGCTCGCTGCGCGCATCGGGCACCCGTCCGGGCGACATCGTCCACGTGGCCTACGGCTATGGCCTGTTCACCGGCGGGCTTGGCGCCCATTACGGGGCGGAGCGGCTTGGCTGCACGGTCGTGCCGGTC
Source organism: Zhengella sedimenti (assembly GCF_046506625.1). Taxonomy (NCBI): domain Bacteria; kingdom Pseudomonadati; phylum Pseudomonadota; class Alphaproteobacteria; order Hyphomicrobiales; family Notoacmeibacteraceae; genus Zhengella; species Zhengella sedimenti. Next base: position 131,177 of record NZ_JBKFFP010000007.1, on the reverse strand, counting down.
TCGGGCGGCATGACGGAGCGCCAGGTGACACTGATCGAGGATTTCGGCGCCTCCACCATCATGGTCACGCCGTCCTACATGCTGTCCATCCTCGACCAGTACCGCGCCGCCGGTCTCGATCCGCGCAACAGCCCCTTGCAGGTGGGCATTTTTGGCGCCGAACCCTGGACCAACGCCATGCGCCAGGAAATCGAGCAGGCCTTCGACATGCATGCGGTGGACATTTACGGCCTGTCGGAGGTGATGGGACCGGGCGTGGCCAACGAGTGCGTGGAAACCAAGGACGGCCTGCATATCTGGGAGGACCATTTCTATCCGGAGATCATCGACCCGGCGACCGGCGAAGTGCTGCCAGACGGGGAAAAGGGCGAACTGGTCTTCACCTCGCTTTCCAAGGAAGCCTTCCCGATCATCCGCTACCGCACCCGCGACCTGACACGCCTGCTGCCGGGCACGGCGCGCTCGATGCGGCGCATGGAGAAGATCACGGGCCGGTCCGACGACATGATCATCCTGCGCGGCGTCAACGTGTTCCCGACCCAGATCGAGGAGCAGATCCTCAAGGTCTCCGGCCTGGCGCCACATTTCCAGATCGAGCTTTCCCGCGAGGGGCGCATGGATTCCATGACCGTGCATGTGGAATCCGTTCCCGCGCAATCGAGCGGAGAGGCGCGTGCCGCATCGGCGAAGGAACTCGCCCATCACATCAAGAGCGTGATCGGGATCTCGACGCGGGTGAACGTCACCGAGCCGGAAGGCGTGGCGCGTAGCCAGGGCAAGGCGGTGAGGGTCGTGGACAATCGTCCCAAGGGCGGGTGAGGCATGGCCCGCACCCGCGCCAAGGACCACGACGACAAGCGCGAGGCAATCTCGCGGACTGCCTCCCAGGTCTTCGCGGAGGACGGCTACGACCGCACCTCCATGGCCGAGGTGGCCCGTCGTTGCGGGGTCTCCAAGGCGTTGCTCTATCATTACTACTCGTCGAAGGAGGCGATGCTTTATGACATCATCGCCAACCATCTGTCTGAACTGATCGATGCCGTCGAGGACGCGGACCAGCCTGATCTGGCGCCCGAAGCACGCCTGGAAGTGCTCGTTGCCGCTTTGCTCGAATGCTACCGCGACGCCGATTCCAAGCACAAGGTGCAGCTGGAGACCATGAGCTTCCTTCCCGAGGAGCAGCAGGGGGAGCTGAAAGCCATGGAGCGCCACCTGGTGCGCATCTTTTCCGATGCGATCAGGGCGGTGAACCCGAAAGCGTTCGAAGGCGGCGACCTGCTCAAGCCGGTCACCATGACGCTGTTCGGGATGCTGAACTGGGCCTATATGTGGTTCCGTGACGGGCGCGCCTTCACCCGCAAGGATTATGCGCGTCTTGCGACGCGGATCATGGTCGCTGGCGTGCGCGACCTTTCCTGAGGCTTTGCAAGCATGCGCGCCCGTGGCAAAAGGCGTTCATGGACGTTCGATCCACGATCGCAGACGAGTTCAACCGGCGCGTGACAGCGCTGCATGCGGAGCCGCGGCTTCGGGTGTGGTCGCTTGTCATCACCTTCCTTGGCGATGCCGTGGTGCCGCGCGGAGGCCGGGCGGCACTGGCCGACATCCAGGCCGTCATGGAACGGCTCGGGGTTGAGCCCGGCGCGGTGCGCACCGCCATGTCGCGGCTGGCCGCCGATGGCTGGGTGACGCGCGAACGCGAAGGACGTCAGAGCTTCTACCAGCTTGCCACCGCGGGGCGTCTTGCCTTCGACGAGGCGACCCGGCGCATCTATGCCGAAGGGCCTCCGGCGTGGAATGGCACCTGGACCGTCGTCATGGCGCCGGGCCCCATGACCGCGGCAGAAGCCGAGGGCCTCGTGGGCGACGGTTTCGTGCGCATCGGGCAGCACGTCTTTCTCAAGCCCGGCCTCCTGACCGACAAGAACCTTGCCAGCGGCATGCTGACCGTGCGCGGCAATGGCTCGGACCTGCCCCCTGCATTTTCGGCGCTTTGGGGCCTGGACGATCTAGCCGCGCGATATGGTGCGTTCTCGGACCTCTGGATGCCGTTGGCCGAGCGGCTTGCCGCGGGCGACCGGCTGTCACCGCTGGATGCGATCGCCGCGCGCACCCTTCTCATCCATGATTGGCGCCGGCTGGTGCTGCGCGATCCGGGATTGCCGGGGGCGCTCCTGCCGCATGGCTGGACGGGCGAGACGGCGCGGCTGGTGGCGAGACGGGTCTATGCCCCGCTGATTCCGGCAAGCGAGGCATGGCTGGACGGGCAGGGTCTCGCGCCGCAACGCGATCCGGTGGCATTCGCCCAGCGGTTCGGAATCCAGCCGTCCATTTCCAACTTCACGGATTGATTCATAGCGTTGCCGACCCGATTCAGGTTTGGTGTGCAACGAATTGATTTGACGCGGGTTTTGGCGGCTGCCCGTCAGTCAAGATACATGAAGGCGCCTGTGGCGGTTGCCGCCAGCCTGTCGGTTCCGGCCGGCGCGATTTCCGCGCGCAGATAGGCCATCCGCTTTCCGTTCGATTCGATGACGATGCGAACGTGGGTGTCGACCGGTTTCAATGGCCGGATGAAATGGGTGGTCAGGTCCACCGTGGTCACCATGCGGAACTGGCCGTTGACGGCCGTCAGGGCAAGAATGGCGCAAGTGTCGGCTGCCGAGGCGATGGCCTGGCCGCAGATGACGCCGCCGCCATGCACGAAATCCATGTCGCCGGGCAGAAGGAAGGTTGCGCCGCGCGCCTCAACGGCCAGGGTCTTCAGGCCCATGCGCCGGATGAAGGGGGCGAACATCTTCTCCAGGACCGCATCGGTCTCGCTCGTGGTCAGCAGGCTCATCTTCCCTCCCTTGCCGATTTTATGTTACGGCGAATTGCAATATGATCGAATTTTTGTTACACATGGCGTCAGCGGTTGCAACAGGCAACCAAGTCTGGAGGAAAAGCCATGTACAGCCAAGGGCTTATCGGTGCGAATACGGCTACGGAAGAGGACGAGGCCTTTCTGGCTGCCTTCCAGGCGCGTATCGACGCGGAAGAGAAGATCGAGCCGAACGATGCGATGCCGGAAGGTTATCGCCGAACATTGGTCCGGCAGATCGGCCAGCATGCCCATTCGGAGATTGTCGGCATGCTGCCGGAAGGCAACTGGATCACGCGCGCGCCGAGCCTCAAGCGCAAGGCGGCGCTGCTCGCCAAGGTGCAGGACGAAGGCGGCCACGGGCTCTATCTCTATTCGGCTGCGGAGACTCTGGGTGTGAGCCGCGACCAGATGACCGAGGAACTCCTGTCCGGCAAGGCGAAGTATTCCTCCATCTTCAACTATCCGACGCTGACCTGGGCCGACATCGGCGCCATCGGATGGCTGGTGGACGGCGCGGCGATCATGAACCAGATCCCGCTGTGCCGTTGCTCCTACGGACCCTATGCGCGCGCCATGATCCGCGTTTGCAAGGAAGAGAGCTTCCACCAGCGCCAGGGCTACGAGATCATGATGACGCTGATGCGCGGCACGGACGAACAGAAGGAAATGGCGCAGGATGCGCTGAACCGCTGGTGGTGGCCTTCGCTGATGATGTTCGGTCCGCATGATGGTGACAGCCAGCATGGCGACCAGTCGATGAAGTGGAAGATCAAGCGCTTCTCCAATGACGAGTTGCGCCAGAAGTTCGTGGACGCCACCGTGCCGCAGGGCGAGTTCATCGGGCTGACATTCCCGGACCCGGACCTGAAGTGGAATCCGGCGAAGAACGACGGCAAGGGCGGCTACGATTTCGGCAAGATCGACTGGGACGAATTCTGGCGCGTGGTGAAGGGCAACGGTCCGATGAACCGCGACCGCATCGCCGCCCGCCGCAAGGCCTGGGAAGACGGTGAATGGGTCCGTGAAGCAGCACTTGCCCATGCCGAGAAGCGCCGCGCCCGTGCGCAAGCCGCGAAAATTGCTGCGGAATAAGGTCTGGAGGACACGTGATGAGCAAGAACGAAACGCCCCTTTGGGAAGTCTTCATCCGGCCGCGCAACGGCCTGTCGCACAAGCATTGCGGCTCGCTGCATGCGGCCGACGCCGAGCTTGCCCTGCAGTCGGCGCGCGACGTCTACACGCGGCGGGGCGAGGGCACCTCGATCTGGGTCGTGCCATCCAGCGCGATCACGGCGTCCGATCCGGCACAGAAGGACGAGAACTTCGAGCCGACCGCCTCCAAGATCTACCGCCATCCGACCTTTTACGAGATCCCGGAAGACGTGGGCCACATGTAAGCGGCTGCAGTCCGGCAAGGTCCGTCAGCGGAGGAAGAACGACATGAAAGACACGAACGATGCCCGGCTGGCGCTGGTGCTGCGCCTTGCCGACGATCACCTGATCCTCGGCCATCGCGTTTCGGAGTGGTGCGGCCATGCGCCGATGCTGGAGGAGGATCTCGCCATGCCCAACATGGCGCTCGATCTGATCGGACAGGCGCGCTCCCTCTACCAGTATGCCGCCGAACTGGAAGGCCAGGGCCGGACCGAGGACGACCTGGCCTATATGCGCCGCGAACGGGACTACACCAATTGCCTGATGGTGGAGCGCCCGAACGGCGACTTTGCGCATACGATGCTGCGCCAGCTCTACTTTGCGGCCTACATGGAGGCCTACTGGACGCAGTGCCTGGCATCGACGGATGAGACCATCCGCGCCATTGCCGCCAAGGCGATCAAGGAAGTGGCCTATCACATCCGCCATGCCGGCGAATGGGTGATCCGGCTTGGCGACGGCACCGAGGAGAGCGCGCGACGCATGGCGGCTGCCGTGGAGGCGCTGCACCGCTATACCGGTGAGCTTTTCCAGTCCGACGCCGTGACGCAGGCCATGGCCGAGGCGGGCGTTGCACCGGACCCGGCGTCGCTGAAGCCGGCCTTCGAGCAGACGATCGGGCCGATCTTCGCAGCCGCGGGACTGACCCTGCCGGACAGCGACGAAGGGCCGCGCGGCGGACGCGCCGGCCTGCATGGCGAGGAGATGGGGCACCTTCTGGCCGAGCTGCAATACATGCAGCGCACCTATCCGGGCGCGACATGGTGACGATGGCGCACAGCGCCGACGCCGCCCGCGCCTGGGAGGCCGCCGCTTCCGTGCCCGACCCGGAAGTGCCCTGCGTGACGGTGGCCGATCTCGGCATCCTGCGTTCCGTCGAGCTCGATGACGAGGGCATCGCCGTGGCGAAGGTCACCCCCACCTATTCGGGCTGCCCTGCGACCGTGGCCATCGAACTGGCGGTTGAAGCCGCGCTGCGCGATGCCGGCTTCGAGGTGCGCGTCGAGCGGGTGCTGCATCCGGCCTGGACCACGGACTGGATCACCGACGAGGGGAGGGAGAAGCTGCGCGCCTACGGCATCGCGCCGCCGAAGAAGGCTTCGAACTCGATCCGCGCGCTGTTCGGCGAGGAGGAGGTGGCCTGCCCGAAATGCGGCTCCACCGATACCGAACGGCTGTCGGAATTCGGATCGACACCCTGCAAGGCGCATTGGCGCTGCAAGGCCTGCCGCGAACCCTTCGACTATTTCAAATGCCTGTGAGGAGGCGACCATGTCCCGTTTTCACGACCTGACCGTAGCGCGCATCGACCGCGAGACGCCGGATGCGGTTTCCATCGCCTTTGACATCCCCGCCGATCTGAAGGAGCGTTTCGCCTTCAAGCCCGGGCAGTACCTGACGCTGTCGGCCGATGTGGACGGCGAGGAATTGCGCCGGTCCTATTCGATCTGTTCCGGGCCGGGGGAGCCGCACTTGCGGGTCGGCATCCGCAGGGTGGAGGACGGCCGGTTCTCCAGCTTCGTGACCGAGAAACTGTCGACGGGCGACGTGATCCGGGTCATGGAGCCGGAAGGCCGGTTCACGCCGGACATCGGCGGCGATCATGATTATCTTCTGGTGGCAGCCGGTTCCGGCATCACGCCCATGCTTGCCATCGCCAAGGCTGTGCTCGGCCATGAGCCGGGAAGCCGCGTGACGCTCGTCTATGGCAATCGCGAAACAGGATCGATCATGTTCCTGGAAGAGGTCGAGGACCTGAAGGACCGCCATATGGGCCGGTTCTCGCTGATCCACGTGCTGTCCCGCGAAAGCCAGGATGTCGATGCGCTGAACGGGCGGATCGACGGCGAGCGCATCCGCCTGTTTGCCGCGCGCGGCATGATCGACCCAGCCAGCCATGATCTTGCCTTCCTGTGCGGCCCGGGGGCCATGATCGACGCGGTTGCCGAAACGCTGAAAGACCTCGGCATGCCGGAGGGACGCATCCGCTTCGAGCGCTTCACGCTTGACGGCGAGACGCCGAAGGCGCGTCCGGCTTCGGCGGCCGCGCGCGAGGCGGCAGGGAAAGGCGTTGCCGTCGAGGTCGTCCATGACGGCGTTCGCAAGCGCTTCGCGATCACCGATCCCGAGCAGAGCGTGCTGGATGCGGCGCACAAGGCGGGCCATGAATTGCCATGGTCCTGTGCCAACGGGATGTGCTGCACCTGCCGCTGCAAGGTGGTGGAAGGGTCGTCCGAAATGGCCATGAACTTCTCGCTGGAGCCTTGGGAAGTGGAGGCAGGCTACACGCTCGCCTGCCAGACGCGGGCGACCTCCGACAAGCTGGTGCTTGATTTCGACGCGGTTTGAGTTACCGGAACTGTAGATAACAATACGCCCGCCATTCAAATGATGGCGGGCGTATTGCTTTTGCGTTCCGGCTCGCCGTCCGGCTTTGGACCGGCGGGCGGACGTGCTAACCGGACTCCGCTGCTTTCACATCCGCATTGGCGACCGGTCCCCATTCATGCTGTCCATCCTGTCGATCACAGGCCCCATCTACCTCGCGATCCTGGCGGGTTTCCTTTCGGTCCGGGCCGGCCTGTTCAGGGCCTCGGACATGCGCCTTCTGGGCAGTTTCGTCCTCTACGTCGCGCTTCCCGCGCTGCTGTTCTCAGCCCTTTCGACGAAGCCCTTCGGCGAGATCATCCGCCCTGGCTACATGACGGCCTATCTGACCGGTTCGCTCATCATGGTGACGCTCGGCTATACCTTCTCGCGCCTGGTGCGCGGGCAGGGGGCAGCGGGCGCCGGAATGAGTGCCATGGGCATGAGTTGCCCGAATTCCGGTTTCGTGGGCTATCCGCTCGGCGTTCTCATCTATCCGGATTTTGCCGGCGTCGTTCTCGCGCTCAACATGCTGGTGGAGAATGCCATCATCATCCCGCTGTTGCTGGCACTGGCCAGCCAGCAGAAGGACGGCAGCCCGGTCACGGCCTTTCTCGTGGCGGCAGGGCGACTTGTGCGCAATCCGCTGGTGATCGCACTGGTGCTGGGCCTTGTGGTCTCGCTGCTGCCATTCGAACTGCCATCGGTGCTGACGCGCACGATTGGGCTGTTCGCCGGCGCGGCCGCGCCGGTCTCGCTCTTCGTTATCGGCGGCACACTGGCCGGACTGGCGATTGGCGGCGTGTGGAAGGACGCCGTCCCGGTGGTGACCGGCAAACTGCTCATTCACCCGCTTGCCATCCTCGCCGGCGTCTCGATCGTGGCAGCAAGCGGCCTGCTGCCGCTGACGGACCTGGAGATCAAGGCGCTCATCATCACCGGCGCATTGCCGATCTTCGGAATCTACACGATTCTCGCGCAGGCGCACGGGCAGGAAGAATTGTCCGCCGTGGCACTGACAGGGACGACGGTGTTTTCCTTCGTCACGCTTTCGGTGCTGCTCTGGTACCTGGGCTTCTGACTATCTTCCCGCGCGGATGTCGCTCAGTGTCCGCGATACGGTCAGGGCTTCGGGATCGAGCACGATCTCGATGATGGACGGCTTGCCGGACTGGCGCGCGCGCTCGAATGCGGCTGCGAATTCATCCGTCGTGCGCACCGTTTCACCGTGGCCGCCATAGGCCCGGGCCAGGGCGGCGAAATCGGGGTTGACCATGTCGGTTCCGGAGACGCGACCGGGATATTCGCGTTCCTGGTGCATCCGGATCGTGCCATAGATCCCGTTGTTGATCACGAGAACGATGATATTGGCGCCGTGCTGCATGGCGGTGCCGAATTCCTGGCCCGTCATCTGGAAGCAGCCGTCACCGGCAAATGCGATGACCTCGCGCTCCGGAAACAGCAGCTTTGCGGCCACGGCGCCGGGCACGCCATAGCCCATCGAGCCGGACGTCGGCGCGCCCTGTGTGGCAAAACGGCGGAAGCGGTGGAAGCGGTGCAGCCACGTCGCATAATTGCCCGCGCCATTGGTCAGGATCGCGTCGGGCGGAAGGACCTCCTCCAGATGCGTCATGATCGGCCCCATGGCGACGGCGCCGGGCCCGGTTTCGGGCGGGGTTGACCAGGCGCGATACTCGGCATGGGCCTTTGGCGTCTCTCCGGCCCAGGCGGGAGGGGCAGCGGGCGGTGTCAGTGCGGCGAAAGCCTCGGCAAAGGCTGTCGGCCGGGAATGGATGGCCAGTGCCGGCCGGTAGACACGGCCGAGTTCCTCGGCACTGGCATGGACGTGGACGAGTGTCTGGTCAGGATAGGGGCTTTTCAGAAGCGTGTAGTCCTGGCTTGGCATTTCCGACATGCGGCCGCCGATGAGGAGGACGAGATCGGCCTCCTTCACGCGTCGTGCCAAGGCCGGATTGATGGAAATGCCGACATCCCCGGCATAGCAGGGATGAAGGTGGTCGAAGAGCATCTGGCGGCGAAAGGAGACGCCGACGGGCAGGGCCCAGCGCTCGGCCGCTGCCTGAAATTTCGAGACGGCCTCACGTGTCCAGCCCGATCCCCCCAGGATCACGAAAGGCCTTTCGGCTTTCTCCAGATAGCCGCGAAGGGCATCCATGGCTGCAGGCGACGGTGCGGTTTCCACCGGCGTGCAGGCCAAGGGCGCCGGCGCGTCCACGGTCTCCGTCAGCATGTCCTCCGGCAAGACGAGCACCACCGGACCGGGGCGACCGGACGTGGCGGTGGCATAGGCGCGCGTGACGAATTCCGGGATGCGCGCCGCATCGTCGATCTCGGCCACCCATTTGGCCATGTCGCCGAAAAAGCGCTTGTAGTCGACCTCCTGGAAGGCTTCGCGTTCGCGGATGCCGCGCGCGATCTGGCCGATGAACAGGATCATCGGCGTGGAATCCTGCGCGGCGATGTGAACCCCGGCCGAAGCATTGGTGGCGCCCGGGCCGCGGGTGACGAAACAGATGCCCGGATGGCCGGTCAGGCGGCCATGGCAGTCGGCCATCATCGCCGCACCGCCTTCCTGACGGCAGACCACGGGGCTGATAGTGGAATCATGAAGGGCATCGAGCACGGCGAGGAAGCTTTCGCCCGGCACGAGGAACGCATGCGTGGCGCCGTTGGCTTCCAGGCAATCGACGATGAGTTGGCCGCCGGTCTTCATTCGCTGTCTTCTTTCAGTTCACCAAGGACTTCTGCCGTATGTTCGCCCAGACGGGGCGAAGGGCGCCGGTAGTTGAGCGGCGAGGCCGGCAGCAGGATCGGCGCGCGCACCTGCGGGATCTCCGTCCCGGCCCGGTCGGCCAGATCGAAACGCATCTGGCGGGCCTTGATCTGCGGGTCGTCGAACATCTCGGCGATGTTGTTGATCGGTCCGGCGGGCACGGCATTGGCTTCGCAGGCCGCAAGGATATCCGTCTTTGTCCAGTCCTTCATGTAGCCGATGATCGCCTCGCGAAGGCGCTCGCGGTCGGCGACCCGATCCGGATTCTTCAGGAATTGCGGGTCGCTGGCAAGGTCACTGGCGCCGAGCAGCTTGCAGAAGCGCTGGAACTGGCCGTCATTGCCCACCGCGATGATCACGTGGCCGTCGCGGACGGGGAAGACCTCGTAAGGCGCGATGTTCATGTGGGCATTGCCCATCTGCTTCGGCGGAACGCCGGATACGAGGTAGTTCAGGTTCTGATTGCCCAGAATGCCGGCCTGGGTGTCGAACAGCGCCATGTCGATCCACTGGCCTTCACCCGTTCTTTCCGCATGGCGCAACGCCGCCTGGATGGCGATGACGGAATAAAGCCCGGTGAAAATGTCGGAAATCGCGACGCCGGCCTTTTGCGGCTCGCGGCCGGGTTCCCCGGTGATCGACATCATGCCGGCCATGGCCTGGATGATGAAATCATATCCGGCACGGGGCGCGTAGGGGCCCGTCTGGCCGAAACCGGTGATGGAGCAATAGACCAGGCGCGGATTGACCGCCTTCGCGCTCTCGTAATCGAGGCCGTATTTCTTCAGGCCGCCGACCTTGAAGTTCTCGATGACGACATCGGCCCCGGCAATCAGCTTGCGTACCGTCTCGGCCCCTTCCGGCGAGGCGATGTCGATGGCGACCGACCGCTTTCCGCGATTGGTCGAGTGATAATAGGCCGCTGAAAGGTTTTCGCCGTCTGCGCCGGTGACAAAGGGCGGTCCCCAGTGACGCGTGTCGTCGCCATCGCCCGGCTTCTCGATCTTGATCACATCCGCGCCGAGATCGGCCAGCAATTGCCCGGCCCAGGGACCGGCAAGGATACGCGCCAGTTCGATGACGCGTATACCCTTCAGGGGAGCTTCAGCCATGTTCCTGCACCGTTCCGGCTTGCGCAATCATCTGCTGCTTTTCCGCCATGAGCTTGCGCTGGTAGCGGCCCTGGACGATCTCGACCAGCACCATCGTGACGAGGACGAAATAGAAGGTGGCCTTGGACATCGCCGTGACCTCGTAGCCGAAGAAATGCAGGTGGGCGATATGTCCGCCTTCGCTCATCAGCATGATGCCGACCAGAAGCAGCACGAAAAGGCCGAGTACTTCATACATGCGGTTGCGCTTGAGGAAGTTCGCCACAGTTTCAGCCATGAGAACCATCAGGGCACCGGATACGACGATGGCAGCCGTCATGACGATGAAGTTCTTGGTGAGCGCCACCGCGGAAAGCACGGTATCGAAGGAGAAAACGAGGTTCATGGCCAGGATCCAGAACAACGCACTCGCAAGCGACTTGCCGGCCTTCTTCCCGGCATCCGCATCGTGCTCCTCCAGGCTCATCATGTGGAGGATTTCCTTCATGGCGGTGTAGATGAGGAAGACGCCGCCAGCCAGCACGATCAGTGCATGGCCAGATACCGCACCGTCCACGAAAGGCGGGATGTTGATCGTGAAGAGCGGATCCTGGAATGCCTGGATGAGTTGAAGGACCACGAAGAGCAGAACGATGCGCAGACCGATTGCCAGGATGATGCCCCATTTGCGGACGAAGGCCTGACGGTCCGGAGCCACCCGTTTTGCCTCGATGGATATGTAGAGCAGGTTGTCGAAACCGAGGACGGTTTCAAGCGCGGTCAGCACAAGGAATGTGGTCAGATGCTCGATGGTGAAGAGTTCAGCAAACATGGTTCCGGTCCCGGCCGATGAATCGAAATAATGAAGGCGGAAGACAGGTAGCAGATGACGGCTGATGGCTCCACAGGCTTTCAGCCCGCACCTGCGACGGTCTCGCGGGCCCATTCAAGGAAGCGGTGGGTCGTTTCCTCGCGGTTGGTCTCGTTGAGGCTCTCGTGCCGGGTCTCAGGGAGGATCGTGCATTCGACGGCCGTGAAACCCAGACGGTCCAGCCGGCCCTTCAGGTGACTGACGGCCTTGCCGCCATCGGTCGCCGGGTCCTTTTCGCCGCCAAGCAGATGAAGCGGGAAATCGCGCGGGATGGCCCTCAGCCGGGCATCACTCGCGCCCGCGAAGATGAAGCTGAAGAGATCCTGCCAGAGGGATATGGAGGCATCCCAGCCGCACAGCGGATCGGCGACATACTTGTCCACCTCCGCCTCGTCGCGTGACAACCAGTCGAATTCGGTCCGCACCGGCTCGAACTGCCGGTTCCATGCCTGAAAGGTCAGTTTCGGAAGAATGCGCGACGGTGCATCCGATCCGAGGCGGAAACGCTCCCAGGCGAGCAAGGCGCGGGCCAGTTGGCCAAGGGCGCCGGCCGAGAAGTTGGAATTCCAGATGGCCGCTCCCGCAAGCCGCTGCGCATGCTTCATCGCGTAGTTGAGCGTGATCAGCCCGCCCATGGAATGGCCGAACGCAATGACAGGCAAATCCGGGTGCTGTCCGGCGATCAGGTCGTGCACCATGTCGACATCGGCGATCACCTTCGTGGCACCGTCCTTCCAGGCGAACATCTGCCGTGGCGTGTTCGATACCACGGTCCCGCCGTGGCCGCGGTTATCCTGTGCATAGACATGGAAGCCGGCGCGGGCGAGTTCACTGGCGAAGCGGGCATAGCGGGCCGAATGCTCGGCGAGGCCATGGTTGATCTGGACGACGCCGATGGCGTCCCCCTCCGCTTCGCGGTGATACAGGTTCAAGGTTGCGCCGGTGGGCGAGGCGAGGGTGCGCGGGGCAAAGCGTTTGCTTGTCATGGCCGGAGAGTGCGTGGCGCAGTTGGCCGCGTCAAGCCGGGGCGCAAGCCGGTCGCGATCGATCTCAATCTGCGGGGACCATTGCCCCGCAAGGCCGTTTCGCCTATGTGACAGTCAATCTTTCCCGTCAGTTTCGCAACGGAGCAGTGACGCCATGGCGCGCCAGTTCATCTACCACATGTCCGGCCTCAACAAGGCCTATGGCAACAAGAAGGTGCTGGAGAACATCCACCTGTCCTTCTATCCCGACGCCAAGATCGGCATCCTGGGCCCGAACGGCGCCGGCAAGTCCACCGTGCTGCGCATCATGGCCGGCATGGACAAGGAATATACCGGCGAGGCCTGGCTCGCCGATGGCGCGACCTGCGGCTACCTGCCCCAGGAACCCGAACTCGACCCGGCGCTCAACGTGATGGGCAATGTGATGGAGGGTGTGGCCGCCAAGAAGGCCATTCTCGACCGTTACAACGAATTAATGATGAACTATTCCGACGAGACGGCGGAAGAAGGCGCGAAACTGCAGGACATCATCGACGCGCAGAACCTGTGGGATCTCGATTCCCAGGTGGAGATGGCCATGGAAGCGCTGCGCTGCCCGCCTGCCGAAGCGACCATCGACAACCTGTCGGGTGGCGAGAAGCGCCGCGTGGCGCTGTGCAAGCTGCTGCTGTCCCAGCCCGATCTCCTGCTGCTCGACGAACCGACCAACCACCTCGACGCCGAGACCATCGCCTGGCTCGAAAAGCACCTGCGCGAATATCCCGGCGCCGTGCTGATGGTCACGCACGACCGCTATTTCCTCGACAACGTGACCGGCTGGATACTCGAACTGGATCGCGGCCGCGGCATTCCCTACGAGGGCAACTACACCGCCTATCTGGAAGCCAAGCGCAAGCGCATGGCGCAGGAGGGGCGCGAAGAGGCGGCGCGCCAGAAGGCGCTGGCGCGCGAGAGCGAGTGGATTGCATCCAGCCCGAAAGCGCGGCAGGCGAAGTCCAAGGCCCGCATCAAGGCCTATGACGAACTGGTCAAGGCGGCCAGCGACCGCCGCCCGGGCGATGCGCAGATCATCATTCCGGCGGGCGAACGGCTCGGCCAGGTGGTCATCGAGGCCGAGGGCATCACCAAGGCCTATGGCGACCGCGTGCTGATCGAGGACCTGTCCTTCAAGCTGCCGCCCGGCGGCATTGTCGGCGTGATCGGTCCGAACGGTGCCGGCAAGACGACCCTGTTCCGCATGATAACCGGCCAGGAGCAGCCCGATACCGGCGCCATCCGCATCGGCGAGACCGTCAAGCTCGGCTATGTCGACCAGAGCCGCGACGCACTGGACGGCAACAAGACCGTGTGGGAGGAAGTCTCGGGCGGAAACGACGTGATCAGGCTCGGCAAGCACGAAGTGAACAGCCGCGCCTATTGCTCGTCCTTCAATTTCAAGGGCGGCGACCAGCAGCAGAAGGTGGGGACACTTTCGGGCGGGCAGCGCAACCGCGTGCACATGGCCAAGCTCCTGAAGGAGGGCGGCAACGTCATCCTGCTCGACGAACCGACAAACGACCTGGACACGGAAACGCTCGCGGCGCTTGAAGACGCTCTGGAGAACTTCGCCGGTTGCGCCGTGATCATCAGCCACGACCGCATGTTCCTCGACCGGCTGGCCACGCATATCCTTGCCTTCGAGGGCGACAGCCACGTGGAATGGTTCGAGGGCAATTTCGAGGAATACGAGGCCGACAAGGTGCGCCGCCTCGGCCCCGATTCGATCAACCCGAAGCGGGTGACATACAAGAGACTGACGCGCTGAGGGGTGAGGCTTGCTGCAATCGCTGCACCTGCGGATGGCCAAGCGTCACTCCAGGTGCAGCGTCCCACCGACGTCGAGCACCACAGGCCGCACGCCTGGCGCCTTGGCGGCAAGGAAGCGCTCCCGGGCTTCAGCCGGACTTTCCCTGCCGAAGTTGAAGGTGCCCCAGTGATGCCCGATGGCGATGCCCGCACCCAGTTCGGACGCGGCCAGCAGGGCGTCGTCCGGGTTCATGTGGATGTCGGCGAATGTACGATCCGGCTTCCAGGCGCCAATGGGCACAAGTGCGATGTCGAACCGGCCGCGCCGTTCGCGCATCTGCCGGAAAATCCCGGAATAGCCGGTATCGCCGGAGAAGTAGATCCTGCGCCCCGCGCCGGAGATTTCCCACCCGATGGCCAGGGACCGGTCAAGGCCGACAACATCGCGGCGGCCATAGTGATTGGCGGGTAGCGCCGTGAAGCCCAGTGAGCCAAGGCGGCTTGTTTTCCAGAGTGGCACGGCCTCGATGCGCGTGAATCCTGTCCGTCTTGCCTGCGATTCGGTGCCTTCGGGAACGAAAAGCCGGGCGGCGGGAAAGCGGACGGCGAGTCTGCGCAGGGATGGCAGGTCGAAATGGTCATGATCGAGGTGGCTGATCACGACAGCGTCGAGCCGGGGCAGGCGGTCGAGATTGGGCGGCAGGCTGGACACGCGCGCCGGCTTGACCGGCAGCTTGTAGTTAAGCGTATCCGAGAGCATGGGATCGGTCATGACGACCTTACCGCCAAGGCGGATGATGAAGGCCGATTGGCCGAGCCACGTCACCGAGGGTTGTCCGGCCGCGTGATCGACCGCCACCGTTCGCGGTGCGCCTTCCCCGCTGTTGATCCGGAGGACGGAACCGATGCCGGTGGCAACGATGCTGGCATCCTTGAATGGCCAGGGCGATGTCCGGCGCCCATCGTCGACAGCTGTTTGCGCGCATCCGCCGATGACGATTGCGAGCCCGGCAGCAAGCATGGCCTTGAGGAATCCGTTCAGACTGTTCACGCCCCTGAACCCCTTGAACAGGTCTTGCGAATGTGAAGATAAACGCAGGCGGCGGATGGAAACGCAAGTGCCGAACGGCATTCGGCGCTTTTCTTTTCCTCTCCCGGAAGCTATCGCACGTTTGCGCAGCAGTCAGGAGAGAGACGGAAGCATGAACGGACAGCCCGGCAACCGGACATTCGACATCGCGGCCGCGCTTTTCGCCGTCCTTTCAATAGCCAGTGCGATCTGGCCCAGTTCAACGGACATTCCGCTCCTGACACGGCTGGCAGGGATTGCGATTGCCTCCGTGCTGCTCTGCCTTCCTTTTCTCATACTGTGGTTCGTGGGCCGGCGGTTGCAAAAACCGCTGTTCCGCATGCTGGCCTTGGGGGTGATGACACTTCTCTTCCTGTTCTGGGCCTGGGCATTCCTCAGTACATTCTACCTTGCGCCGCGGCCTGATGCCCAGGCAGGTCTCATCTTCGTCGCCGCACCTGCCTACATGTTCATCGCGGCGCTCTTTGCCGGCTTTGTCTTGCGGATCGCGGACAACTGGAAGAAAATTGGCGGGTCAGGTGAGTAGAGACATTGTCTTGAGAATGTGCCGAATGCCATGTTGATGCCTGATTTTCCGTGCTGACCGGTCATTCCGCATGGATTTGCAAGGCATCAACACTTTGCCTTTATCCTGCATGGCCATGAACGCCTGACACGCCTGGAAGGACCCCTATCAATGCCGCGCGTCGCGATTACCGGAACCGGAGCGGAGATCCCGGAAGGCAGCGTCACAAATGACGAACTTGTTGCCAGTTTCAATGCCTGGGTCGACACCGAAAACAAGGGCCGCATGGCCGCCGGTCTTGAACCGCTTCCCTATTCGTCGTCCGAGTTCATCGAATATGCATCGGGTGTGAAGTCCCGGCGGATGCTCGATCCGCAGGGCGTCCTTGATCCGGGCAGGATGGCGCCACGGTTCGAGGAGCGGCCGAACGATGCCCTTTCGCTGATGGCCGAATTCGGCTGCAAATCGGCCCGCAAGGCTCTGGCGGAAGCCGGACTGAAGGGGGAAGACATCGATTTCGTCATCTGTTCGGCCTCGCACCAGCAAAGGCCCTATCCGGCTGTCGCAATCGAAATCCAGCAGGAACTGGGCTGCAGCGGGGCCGGTTTCGACATGAACCTGGCCTGTTCCTCTGCCGGGGCCGGCATTCATCTGGCTGCAAGCCTCGTGCGTTCGGGGGCACAGCGGCGCGTGCTGGTCGTCACGCCCGAAATCATTTCCGGGCATCTCAATTTCAGGGACAGGCAGACCCATTTCATCTTCGGTGACGCGTCCGTCTCGCTCGTCATCGAAGCGCTGGAAGATGATGAAACGCGACCGGGAGCCTTCGAAATCCTGGATAGCCGTGTCTGGACGCAAATGTCGTCCAACATCCGGTCCAATTTCGGATTTCTCAACAGGGCGTCGCAGCAGCAACTGGATGTCGTCGACATGGAAGGGCGGCTGATCACGCAGGTCGGCAACAAGGTCTTCAAGGAAGTGACGGTGGCAGCGCATCGCTTCATCCGTGACTTTCTCGCAGACAACAACGAAACCCCCGAAGGCATTCGGCAGTTCTGGCTGCACCAGGCCAACGGGCGCATGAACGCCATGATCCTCAAGCTGGTTCTCGGCTACGAGGCTGACGAGGAACGCGCGCCGATGGTGCTTTCGTGGCTCGGAAACACGGCCGGGGCGGGCGCGGTGGTCGCCTTCGATGCGACGAAGCACAGTCTCAAACCGGGCGAGCGAGGCTTGTTCTGTGCCTTCGGCGCCGGTTATTCGATTGGCGGCGCGCTTCTGGAAAAGATGTAGGGCGTACAGATGACGGACCCTTCGTTTCCCGAGATACATGGCATGGACGTGGTTCCCGGAAGGCGCATCCGCGCCACGGTCCAATCGGTTCTGATCGCCGATGGCGGTGATTTCGAGACACGACCGGCCAACCGCATTGTCCTGAACTGGGGCGGTGCCGAGGGCGATCATCACAATGGTCAGACGCGGCGGTCCGGCGGTCGCGAACCCTGGTACGAGCGCGGCACCGAAATGCGGAACGAACGGCAGATCACCATCGTTTCGCCGGCGGAAATGGCCATCGTCGCGCAACGCATGGGACTTGGCGCAGTCGAACCGGGCTGGATCGGCGCCAACATCGTTCTGGATGGCGTCCAGAACCTTTCCATGCTGCCGCGTGGTACGCTGATCTTCTTTAACGGCGGAGCGACGCTCAAGATCGACGACCAGAACGGACCGTGCCGGATTGCCGGGCGCCGCGTGGCAGAGAGAGCGGGAATGGCCGACGTGGCCGAAGCATCGCTTCTGTTCCCGAAGGCCGCCAAACGGCTCAGGGGGCTGACCTCCTGGGTGGAAAAGCCAGGGACCATCGAGACCGGAGCCGCCGCCATGGTCATGGTTCCCGAGCAGTGGATATGGCGGGGCTGATCCGACCCACGCATTTTCAATGAATTCGACAAGGTCAAGTTCCGCCTGTTCCACTGGACGGATAACGGATATCCGTTGATGCTGCCGTCAGCAAAAGGGGTTGCGACGATGGGGCATGCGGAAAAGAAACAGCCGATAAACCTTCCGGCCGCGCTGGCCATACTCCTGATCTGCCAGCTTGCCGGCGAGGCGGTCATCGCGGCCTTGCGCTTGCGCCATCCCGAGTTCGGGTTTCCCGGACCTGTCCTCGGCATGGGACTGCTTTTTCTCTGGCTTGTCTGGCGGGGTGGTCCGGATGAGAACCTCGACGCGACTGCGGGCGTCATCCTTCGCAATCTTTCCCTGCTTTTCGTTCCCGCGGCCGTCGGGATCATCCAGTATGGAGATGTCATGACGCGCTATGGCGTCGTGTTGCTTCTGGCGTTGGTCGTTTCAACGGTGCTGACCTTGCTGGTGACGGTCGGCGTCTTTCTCGCCTTCGCGAAAAGTGAGGGGGGCGACCCGGATGAATGAACCCGTTGCCAGCCTCTGGGTCTATCTCGCCGCGTCACCGCTGTTCTGGCTGGCAGTGACGCTCGCGGCCTACAGCGCCGCGGACCGGTTCGCCGTCCGGCTGGGCCGTCATCCGCTTGCAAACACGGTTCTCCTTTCTACCTTGGTGATCGGCCTTCTCCTGCTGGCGACCGGCACCGACTACTCGGCCTATTTCGAGGGCGCGCAGTTCGTCCACTTCATGCTCGGTCCCGCGACTGTCGCGCTGGCCGTGCCGCTCTGGCGCAATCTCGCGCTTGTTCGGCGCAATCTGGGCGCGATGGCAGCGGCTCTCCTGGCCGGGTCCGTCACCGCGGCGGGATCGGCAATCGCCATAGCCTGGGCGTTCGGCGCTCCTGCGCCAGTGCTTGCCTCGCTCGCCCCGAAATCCGTGACAGCGCCAATCGCGATGGAACTGGCCCGTTCGCTGGGCGGCTGGCCGGCCATGGCGGCGGGCCTCGTGATCCTCACAGGCATTACCGGCGCGATCATCGTCACGCCGCTGATGAACCTGCTCGGAATCCGCAATTTCGCCGCGCGCGGATTCGCTGCCGGCATCGCATCACATGGAATCGGAACGGCGCGGGCCTTCCAGGTTTCCGACACCGCCGGTGCCTTCGCCGGTATCGCCATGGGCCTCAACGGTGCCATGACCAGCCTGCTCGTCGCCTTGTGGCTCGTTTTCGCCGGATGAATGGTTCGCTGGCGTGGCGGCGAGCGCCACGGCTTTCTGCTGCCGGCGAAGGTCGCGGGCGGCGCGTCGCTTCGTGCGCGCCATGCGAATGGCCCGGCGGCGGACGCGCAACCACCACAAGCCCTCCTCCGCCGTCTCGATCTCGTGGTGATAGGCTTCAGCCAGCGCTTCGCGATAGGACGAATAGCCTTCGGAGGCGAGATCCTCGATGCGGTGCATGATGGACATCCAGGCCGGCGAGAGCAGGAGCGTGATTGCGATGACCGCTATGGCAAGGCGGTAATTGCCCGAACTGACGACCCCGCTGGCCAGACCCGCCGCGGCGAGGACGAAGGAGAACTCCCCGATCTGGGCCATGGACAGGCCGCCGATGAGCGACGTGTCCCGATCATGGCCGGTCAGACGCAGCAGGAAGATGTTGAGGACGGTCTTCGCGAAGATGACGAGCAGCGAGACGCTGATCACATCCACCCAGTTGAACGCGATGAAGTCCAGGTCGATGAGAAGGCCGATGGACAAGAAGAAAACGACCAGCAGAACGCTCTGGATCGGCTCGATGACCGGGATGACGCGGTTGCGCAAGTTCGAGTTCCCGATGACGAGGCCTGCCACGAAGGCGCCATAGGCCGGGGAAAGGCCGATCAGGCCGGAGAGGGCCGCGGCGCCGAAACAGGCCGCCAGGGCGCCCAGGGCCAGCAGTTCCACCTTGTCTTCCAACTGCGCGGCGAAGGGCAGGATCAGCTTTCCGCGACGGCCGAGCCACCACAGCAAGGCGCCGAGAAAAACCACGGCGAAGGCGATCTTGGACGCGATGACGCCGATGCTGGCGGCCTCGCCCCCCAATGCGCTGGTGAGGATCAGCATGGGTACGACGGCGATATCCTGCGCAATCAATACGCCCACCGTGATCTTTCCTGCGCTTCCGCGCAGTTCGCCCATGTCGTCCAGCATCTTCATGGCAACCACGGTCGATGAAAGGGCCATGATGAAGCCGAGTACCACGCCTTCCGCGAGTGAGGTGTTGGTCAGTAGCGAGATCAGGTAGCCGATGCCGAGGGAGACCACGAGCTGTCCGCCGGCCACGATCACCGCAGGTCTGAGCGAAATCACGAAAGCGCGCAGGGAAATTTCCGTCCCGATGAAGAATAGCAGGACAAGAACGCCCATCTCGGCCAGCGCCGTGACGTTGTCGGAGGTTGCGATGAAGCCGAAGCCGGTCGGTCCCATGATGACGCCGGCAAGGATGAAGCCGACAAGTGGAGGCTGCCTGGCGCGCATGAGGCCAAGGCCGAGCAGAACCGCCACGGTCACGACCATGGCGATTTCGATCAGCGGAAATGCGGTATGCGCGTGCTCCAATTGCGTCTCCATGGCCCCCGGGGGGCACCTGATTCCCCCACAGAACCATACATAGCGCAATGCGGGCAGAGGCAGGCCGTCATCTCACGCACAGCGCGAAAAAAAACGGCCTGCGGTCAGAGCCTGTCGAAATCGTCCTTGTCTGTCGGAAGCAGGAGAACCGCTGTCGTCAGGAATGCGAAGCCGAACGTGACTCCAAAGGACAACGCCATGATCAGTGCAATGATCGGCTTGTCCTGGGAATGCAGGAAGCGGTCGCCGAATCCGCCGATATTGAACCAGACGACGGCGAAGGCAACGGCCCACCCGATGAGGATTCCGATTGCCGAATTGACAATGACAAAACGAACGAGTTTGGGCATGCACCCTCTCTTCCCCTGCGATGCGTGGATCATGGCGGGCACGGCTGCCTCCTAGAGTAGATAGCCCATCCCGCCGGGTGGGCAAGGCGTCGAATTGACGCCGGTTCCCGCCGCGGGCGGTCAGTCGGCCATCGTTTCGAGGCTGGCGAAACCCTCTGGCGCCGCGCCATGGTCGAAGGGCTCGTCCACCTGGACGAAGGTATCGGGGTAGAAGCCGTTGAAGCGCGTGCGCAATGACAAGGAATAGGCGCCGATATGGCCGATCTCGATCCAGTCTCCTGTATCCACGGTTTCGGGCAGCCAGAAGGGACGCGACAGGATGTCGACGCTGTCGCAGGTGGCGCCGCAGACCTTGAAGGGCAGGATCGTCTGCGGATCGCCATTGCGGTGACGGATGGCCGGATCGGGGATGAAGCGGGCAGGCAGGGTGATCTTGCCGGTCCAACTGTCGGAAAGGGAGGCCCAGATGCCATCATTGATGTAGAGCCGGCGCCCCTTGCGCATGAGCACGCGCACGATGAGCGAAAAGGCGCGCGCCACGATGACGCGGCCCGGTTCGGCGACAAGCGGCAGGCTGTCGAACTCCCATTCCCGGATATCGTCGCGCAAGCGCTGCATCAGGTCTTCAAGCGAGGGCATTTCGGGGGCCTTGCGACGCGGGTCGTGTCCGTATTCGGCCGGGAAACCGCCTCCGACATCGAGACCGGCCAGCGCAACGCCAGCGCGATTCCTGACCCAGTCGGCCGATTTCAGTGCCCGTTGATAGGTATCGGGATCCTCGATCTGGCTGCCGACATGGAAACAGATGCCGACCTTGTAGCCCATCCGGTCAAGACGCTGGAGCAGTTCGACGGCATGGGCAGGGGCCGCGCCGAATTTCTTGGATAGCTCGTAAGCCGCGTGGCCCTTGGTCTGAAGGCGGACGAAAATCGTGATGTCGCCGGGCGCGATGTCGAGGGCGCGAACGATCCGCGTCACTTTCGCGATCTCGTCCTCATGGTCCACGGCAAGGACGCGGATCTTGTAGTCCTCAAGGGCAAGGCGAATGTCGGACTGCGCCTTGACGGGATGCATGTAGAGCATTTCGGCGTCCGCCGAGACGGAGCGAACCGCCCTGATCTCGGCCGGGGAAGCAACATCGAAGCAGGTCACGCCCGCCTCGACCAGCGCCTTCAGCACCATTTCCTCGCCATTGGTCTTTACGGCATAGGCTGTCTGTCCGGGAAAAAGTCCCATGAAGCGCAGGGCATCAGCCTGCAAGACGCGCGGCCTGAAGCAATAGACGGGTACATCGGGCCGCATCTCGAGAGCCGCCTCGCGCGCGGTGCTGAATGTCTGCATGATGGCTGTCGTCCTTCCACTCGGTTCACCGGAAAGCCTAGCAGGCCCTCTGTCCGGAACAAGGGCCGGACTTCCAGCAAGTTCCGGGTGGCGCGACCGCCTCTCCGGTGGCATCGGTGCGGCAAAGGAGCACGATGCATGACAATCGGTACAGGCTCGGCCATGCAAGGCCCCACCATGAGCGCCCGCAACTGGGCCGAACTGTTGATTCTCGGTCTTGTGTGGGGCGCGGCTTTTTTCTTCGGGCGTATCGCTGTTGGCGAGTTGCATCCGTTGGTGCTGGTGTTCCTGCGCGTCGTGCTGGCGGCGTTTGCGCTGCACGCTTTCCTGTCCCTGACGGGGAGACCGTTCCGGGCGGACATGCGGCTGACCGGGCAATTGCTGATTCTCGCGCTCTTCAACAATGTCATCCCCTTTTCCCTGATCTTCACCGGCCAAACCGAACTCGGCGCCGGACTTGCTTCCGTCATCAACGCGACGACGCCTTTCTGGACAGTGATCGCCGCCCAGGTGCTGACCAGCGACGAGAAAATCTCGGCCAACAAGCTGGCGGGAATCGGCCTTGGCGTCGCCGGCGCGACGATCCTGGTCGGCCCGTCCGCGCTGGCCGGTATCGGGGGCCCGGCATGGGCGAAGTTCGCCGTCATGGGGGCTACTGTCTCCTATGCCCTGGCAGCGATCTTTGCGCGGCGGCTGCGCGGGGTTGCACCCGCGCATATCGCGGCTGGGCAACTGTCATGTTCGGCTCTGATGATGCTTCCAGCGGCGTTGTTGCTGATGACACCAGACGGCCTGATGGCGGTCAGTGCGCCGGTATGGGCGTCGGTGGTCGCGCTTGCCCTGCTGTCGACCGCTTTCGCCTACATCCTCTATTTCCGGATCGTCGCTTCCGCCGGTGCAACGAATGCCTCTTTGGTAACCCTTGTCGTGCCGGCCTCGGCCATTGTGCTTGGCGCCGTCTTTCTCGGCGAAGCGCCGGAGCCATTCGAACTTGCCGGACTGGCCCTGATCGCCACAGGACTTGTGACCATTGACGGAAGGCTGTTGCGGCGGCGATAGAGACGTATCTCTGCATTGGCCGCGAGGGGGGGCATTTCATGTTGTCGGTACGGGAAATCTGCGAAGCGGTCGCCTCCGGGCGCAAGACCGCGAATGCCGCGCTTCTGGAAAGTCTCGCCGCCATCGAGGCCGGAGACGCGGATCTTCAAGCTTTCACCTGCATCGCAAGCCGTGATGCCGTGGAAGCCGATGCGAACCAAGCGAAGGGGCCGCTCGCCGGCATCGCGCTTGGCGTGAAGGACATTTTCGACACAGCCGATCTGCCGACGGCCTATGGCTCGTCAATCTATGCCGGATGGCAGCCCCGCGCCGACGCGGCCGTCGTCGCCATGGCGCGCAAGGCCGGCGCGAGCGTGATCGGCAAGACGGTGACCACCGAGTTTGCCTTCTTCCAGCCGGGTCCGACGGTCAATCCGCATGACCGTGCGCACACGCCGGGCGGCTCCTCGTCGGGATCGGCGGCGGCCGTGGCGGCGGGCATGATCCCGGCCGCGCTTGGTACGCAGACAGGCGGCTCGGTCATCAGACCGGCAGCATTTTGCGGCGTGGCCGGCTACAAGCCCGGCTTCCGGCTCGCGCCGGCGACCGGCATGAAGACCTTTTCCTGGACGCTGGACACGACGGGATTCTTCGCCGCGAGCGTGGACGATGTCGCCTTGGTTGCGGCACGGGTCCTCGAGCGCGACCTCGAACCGGCCCCAGTCGACCCTGGCACCTTGCGGATCGGTCTCTATCGCACGGCGATCTGGAATGAGGCAGACGAGGTGATGCGGGAAGCCGTCGAGGACGCCGCCGCCCGTTTCCAGCATGCCGGTGCGGCGGTGGTCGAGGTCGTGGAACCGGAGGTGCTGGCGGAGGCCCGGTCGATTCATCCGGTGATCCAGGATCACGAGGCCGCGCGGGCGCTTTGCTGGGAACACATGCATGCGCGCGAAAGGCTCTCGCCGAAACTGCTCGATTGCCTGGACCGCGGGGCAGGCATTCCGGCGGCCGAATATGACACGGCGCGTTCCATCGCGCGGCGTGCGCGCAAGGCTGCGACGTCGCTGTTCGAGCATGTGGACGTATTGCTGACACCCTCGGCGCCAGGCCCAGCGCCGCACGGATTGCAGGCAACGGGGGATCCGAAGTTCAACAAGCTGTGGACACTTACAGGAAATCCATGCGTCAACCTGCCGGGCCTGACGACCGAGAAGGGTCTGCCGCTCGGTGTCCAGATGGTTGGCCGCTTCGGGCGCGACAAGCTGCTGCTATCCGTTGCGCATTGGGCGGAGCGGTTGCTCTAGGCGGAGGAGCCTTGCGTCAAGGCGGGCCTGCGGACGCCTGGCCACAGGAGATTTATTCACAGCCAGGCAATCGGAGAAGGCGCCGCGATTACAGCATGTTGACCTTGAGGTCAGTGATTTTCGCCTTTCGTTCCGCCGCAGTGCAGCAACGAATTTGCTTGTCCGGACGGCGCAAGGGGCTAGATTCGTCGTGCTGAAGGAAACAGGAGGATATCGCAATGGGACTGACCCGCTCTCTCAATGCGCTCGTGTTTTTTGCCGCGTTCGCCTTTATCGGGCTTCTGGCTATCGGGGTTGTTCCCTGAACGAAGGCAGTCCCTCGGGCCGGGTTTCAGACAATCTTACCCCGCGAGATGACCGATGCCGGAGGGTTTCCCCCGGCATGGTGGGGATTTTTCAGGAAAAGGGTTCAGGCGGCCCGGGCACCTGACTGGCCCGGTGTCTTCGACCTGATGCCGATGAGATGGCATATCGCGAAGACGAGGTCCGGCTTGTTCATCGTGTAGAAGTGGAAGTCATCGACGCCGCGCTCCATCAGGTCGAGGACCTGTTCCGCCGCGACCGCTGCGGCAACCAGTTGATGGGTCTGGGGGTCGTGCTCGAGGCCCTCGAAGCGGTCAGCCAGCCATTGCGGAATGCTGGCGCCGCATCGCCCGGCAAAATTCGCAACCTGCGTGAAGGCATGGACCGGCAGAATTCCCGGAACGATCGGGATGTAGATGCCGGCACGCCGCGCCCTTTCCACGTAGCGTTCGTAATTGTCATTGTCGAAGAAGAACTGCGTGATGGCCTTGGTCGCTCCGTTGTCGACCTTGCGTTTGAGCATCTCGATGTCAGTGGCGAAATCCGGGCTCTCAGGGTGCTTTTCCGGATAGGCCGAGACGTAGACCTCGAAATCGCCCTTGGAATGCAATGCCTTCACCAAGTCCGCGCCGTTGACGTATCCGTCGGGATGCGGCCGGAACTGCGCTCCGACACCGGCGGCCGGATCGCCGCGCAGTGCGACGAAGCGGCGGACGCCGGACGCGACGAATTCGCCGATGACCGCGTCCACTTCCTGGCGGGTGGCATCGACACAGGTCAGGTGGGCCGCGACGTCGAGGCTGGTCTCAGCGATGATGCGCCGTACCGCATCCAGCGACCTCTCGCGGGTGGAACCGCCGGCTCCATAGGTCACGGACACGAATTCGGGCTGAAGGGGCGCAAGGCGCTGGACTGTTTCCCAAAGCCGTTGCGCCATGGCCTCGTTGCGGGGCGGAAAGAACTCGAATGACACGCTCAATGGCTGATCTGCGTGCGGGGTGCGGGTAAAACGGGGCGAAGCCATGTCAGGCGGTCTCCGATGAGGTCGGGGTTGCTGTTTGGTCCGCAATCAGGCTCCGGCGGTCCTGGCCGATCCAGAGCTTGACGGTCAGCCGGTCGGGGCCGTTTGCCGGTTCACCGATCCCGGCGGCGGTGGTCATGTCGAGACCGGCGGCATCGAGCCAGTCGGCGATCTGGCCATCGGAAAAGCCCATGCGGATGTGATGATGGTGCTCGCGCAGGAACTCGAGCGCGTGCGGTGCGAAATCGACGATGACGATGCGTCCGCCGGGGCGCAATGCGCGTGCGGCCTCGGCAATCGCGCGACCCGGTTCATCGAGATAGTGCAGCACCTGATGGATGGTCACGAGATCGTAGTTCTCGCGATCGACGGGGAGGGCGAGAATATCTCCCTGGCGGACCTGGGCATGGGTCAGGCCTGCCTTGTCGAGATTCGCGCGGGCGACGGCAAGCATTTCCCGCGAGGCATCAATCCCCGTGGCCCGCAGGCAGATGGGGGCGAACAGTTCCAGCATCCGTCCGGTGCCAGTGCCGATGTCCAGCATGGTCTGAACCGGCGTGTCGCCCACCATGGAAAGCAGCGCCTTCTCCACGGCCTCGTCCGGGGCATGGAGCTTGCGCAATTCGTCCCAGTCGGCGGCATTGCGCGCGAAATACTCGGCCGCCCGGTCGCGCATGCGGGTCTTGACGGTCGCCAGCCGCTCCATGTCCCGCTCCACCTGGGGATCGGCCTTGTCAAGGCGTGCGATCAGCAGTTCCACCAGGTCGTCAGCCTGGCCGGTGTCGGCAAGCCTGAACCAGGCCCAGGAACCTTCCTGGTAGCGTTCGATAAGGCCGGCTTCCATCAGGAGCTTGAGGTGACGGGACACCCTCGGCTGAGACTGGTTGAGAATCTCGGTCAGGTCGGACACCGTGAGGTTTCCCCGAGACAGCAAGGCGAGAATCCGCAGCCGGCTGGATTCCGCGGCAGCCTTGAGTGTATCTACGAGTTCCTCGAGGGATATGCGCGTGCGCGTCAGCATGACCAACTCCGAAGAAAGATATAAAGATATGTTTATGTCATTTCTGCCTGTCTCGCAAGCCCTGTGTTGCCTGTGCGCCAGTCCTGTTTCCGGCGCCGCCTTCTCCGCACTACGGGCGGGATGTGGCGATGTTTGAGAAACGGGACGGGGAAGAGGGGCTGGCTTTCGATCCGGCGAACCTTGCAGGCGACGGGCATGTGGTTTTCATCGGCCATGTCAATTCGCCATGGACGGATCGCGAGACTTGCCCGCGCAACCTGACAAGGGCGCGGGAAGCGGGCAAGCCGGCACGCGTGCTGATCGACACGCCCTACCGGCCGGGGCTGGGCGGACTGGAAGGGGCAACCCATGTCGTCCTGCTGACCTGGCTGCATCATTCACCACGGAACCTGATCGTCCAGCATCCGCGCCACGCCGATGAGGCAAGGGGCGTCTTTGCCCTGCGCTCGCCGGCCCGGCCGAACCCCATCGGGCTCCATGTCGTGCGCTTGACCGGTCTGGACATCACAGCCGGGATCCTCGACATCGACGCCATCGATGTGCTTGACGGTACGCCGGTTCTTGATCTCAAACCCTATATCCCGGCCATTGACGCGGTTCCCGATGCGCAGACCAGCCGGGCGGGATCGTCGTCCTGATGGCGGCGCGGACAGGGCGTCAGCGCGCCATTGCCAAGGCATTGACCGCGCTTCTGCCAATGGCACCCTATGCCGATATCGAAGCCATACGCGCGGCATCCTCGGCGCGGCACATGCGCGACCTGCCACCGGCCATCGCTGTCTGGCTTGCCACCGTCGCCCATGTGCGTCACCGCTACACGGACTATGACGACTTGCGCGACAGCGGCTACGACAAGGAGAGCGCCCGCCATTTCACGGCCGGCGCAATCAATGAACAGCTGACTGCCTGGCGCGCGACAAGGCTGATCGACCCCGACAGCCCGGATGACGAGGATCCGTTAAACGACTGACGGCCCCGGTAATGGAGGCAAGTGGTTTGCCTGTCTTTTAATCGCTCCCGGAATGCGCTTAAACTTGCGGCATTTCGATATGAGGCCCCGAACGAATGCCGTTTCCCGCCCTGCTGCGCAACCGTCTCCAAGCGCATCTGGAGTTCATCTATCCGCACGCCGATTCCAGTGTCTTGGCGCAACGCGTGCTGGAGGCATTCTGGCCGGAAGGACACCAGGCATCGTGCCGCCCGAAGCGGCGGCGGCTCAATGCGCCGGTCTGGTCGGAAAGGGATGCCTTTCTGATCACCTATGCGAACACGCTTGTCGATGGCGAGAACACGCCGCTGACGCTGCTGGACGACTTCCTGACCCACCACGTTGGCAGCGCGATCAATTCCGTCCATGTCCTGCCGTTCTTTCCCTGGACTTCGGACGACGGGTTCGCGGTGGTCGATTACACCAAGGTCAATCCGGAAGTGGGCGACTGGCATCATCTGACCGCGATTGCCGGCCATCACAGGCTGATGGGGGACATGGTACTCAACCATGTTTCGAGCCTGCACCCATGGTTCGTCCAGTATCTGCAGGGGCAGGAACCGGGGCGCGGCTACTTCATCGAGGTTGACCCGCGGACCGATCTGAGCCAGGTGGTGCGCCCGCGCCCGCAAAGCCTTCTGCGTGAGGTGGAGACCGCAAATGGCACGCAGCATGTCTGGTGTACCTTCAGTCATGACCAGGTGGATCTCGACTTTTCCAATCCCGACCTGCTGCTGGAGTTCATCCGCCTGCTGCGCCTGTTCCTCGACAAGGGCATCACCACGGTCCGGCTGGACGCCGTCGCCTTCATCTGGAAGCAGATCGGAACAAGCTGCATCCATCTGCCGCCGACGCACGAGATCGTGCGGCTGATGCGAACGCTGGCGGATTACAGCCGCGAACCGATGGTTCTGATAACCGAGACGAATGTGCCGAACCGCGAGAATCTCTCCTATTTCGGCAATCGCAACGAGGCGCACGGCATCTACAATTTTCCGCTCCCGCCGCTGACATTGCATGCCTTGCTGACCGGCGATGCCTCCGTGCTGACGCGGTGGCAAAGGCGCATGCCTCCATCGCCGGCCGGTTCGTTCTATTTCAACTTTACCGCCAGCCATGACGGGATCGGTGTCAGGGCGGCCGAGGGCTATCTCACGGACGAACAGCTTACAGGAATGATCGACGCCATACGCGACATTGGCGGGCTGGTTTCGATGCGGGCAATGCCCGACGGGTCCGTCCGGCCGTATGAGATCAACGTTTCGCTCTGGGACGCGATGCTGGCCGGGCCCGGCGGCGCGGACCTTCGTTTCGAACGCTTCCTGGTCTCCCAGACCATCATGCTGGCGCTAGAAGGCATTCCCGGTATCTACATCCACTCGCTCCTGGGCACGCCGAACGATCTGGCGCGCGTGGAGCGGACCGGCCACAACCGTTCGATCAATCGTCATCAATGGAACTATCCTGAACTGGGGGCGCGGCTGGCCGATCCGGAAAGCGAAACGTCCCGGGTCTTTTCGGAGATGATGCGGCGCCTGATCATCCGACAGAAACAGAAGGCTTTTCATCCGAACGCCACGCACATGACCATGGATTTCGGGCCGGGAATCTTTGCGCTCTGGCGCCAGAGCGGCGACCGGACGCAATCGATCTTCGCGCTCCACAATGTATCGGCGCGCGAACAGGTGGTGCCGCTCGACCGGATCAACCTGATCGAGAACGAACCGTGGATCGACCTGCTGAGCGGCGAGGAGGTGGACGAACCGCGCGGCGAGGTTCTGCTCGGGCCCTATCAGTGCCGCTGGATCTCCAACGTCCTTCCGGAACGCTAGCCAATCCTCAAGACCCGGCGTTGTCGGCCTCGACCGCCGCCGCCATGTCGCGGAACACGTCCGGCCAGGCATCATAGACCCGCCGCCAGTTCGGTATGAAGGGCGTTGCTGACGGGTTGTCGAAATAGATCTCGCCGGCCGCCATTATATTCGCGGCGAACAGTTCGACAGCCTGTTCCTCCTTGTGCCGGTCCAGCGTCAGGCCGTTGAACACGGCATCGGCATGGTAGCTCTCGATCATGTCGAGCGCATTCCGGTAGTAGGCCGCCTTGACCGAACGCAAGGTCGCCCGGGAGATCACCAGCCCTTCCGTCGCCAGCTTGCGCAGGATCGCCTTGACGATGTCGGTCGACATGCGCGACAGGCCTTTCGATGCGTCCTCGGCCGAAAGATCCTGGTGCTTGTGGTCATAGATGTCAGCGATATCGACCTGGCAGATCTGGCGCTGGGACGTGTTGCGCCGCAGTTCCGACAGGAAGCCGATTTCGAGCCCCCAGTCCGACGGTATGCGGATGTCCGGGACCACTTCCATGCGCATGGCGAACTCGCCTGACAGGGGATACCGGAACGCAGAGAGATAGCGGGTGTAGTTGTGTGTCCCGCACGTCATTTCGAGCGCTTCGAGGAATGGCGTCACCAGCAGCCTGCAGACGCGGCCATTCAGCGTGTTGTTGGCGACCCTGGAATAGTAGCCCTTGGAGAAGAGGTAGGGAAAATCCGGGTTGACGACCGGATAGATCAACCGGGCCAGAAGTCCCTTGTCATAGGTGATGATGTCGCAATCATGGAGGGCAAGGACCTTGCCGCGCTGGGCGGCCAGGGCGTAGCCCATCATGTACCAGACATTGAAGCCTTTGCCGCGCTCGGTCGGCGCAAGTCCCGCTGCATCGAGTTTTTCATGGATCGCCGCCATGCGCGGTCCGTCATTCCAGATGACGCGATGGTGCTGGGGAAGGCGGTCGAAAAACGATTTCGCATATTCGAACTGCTCACGGTCCGCCTTGTCGAGGCCGATATAGATCTCGGAGATATACGGGACATCCTTCAGAACGTCGATGATCCGGGGCAGGGCATCGCCTTCCAGTTCCGAAAAGAGCGAGGGCAGGGTGAGCGTGACCGGGCGTATCCGTGCAAATCGCGCGACCTCCGCTTCCAGTTCTTCCAGCGGGCGCCGGATGAGGTTGTGCAGCGTGGTGATGGCGCCTGTCTGGTGAAAATCGCTCATGTGATCCGTCCGGGTCCCTGTTCAGCGTCGGTTTCAATGATCCGGAGTACGGCTTCGTTCCAGCCAGCCGGTCCGGGCAGGTGAGTGCGGACGATCCGGCCCTGGTCCTCACCGTCCAGAGGCGGCAAGGGGTCGTGCGCCGGATTTGCGACAATCACACCCATGTCGGCCGCGAGCAGCATGCCGATGTCATTGGGGGCATCGCCGAGCGCGACAACGCGGCCCGTCGCACCAAGGCTCTTGCACACCTCGCCCATTCGCCTGGCCTTGTCGCTGCCAAGGGACAGTGTGAGGAAACGGCCGCCACGGATTGCAGATACGCCCTTCGCTGCAAGCGCCGCGACAAATGCGTCTTCCTGCATCGGCGTGCCGGTGAAATCACCGGGTTCGGAAAACTGACGGTCCATCGCTCTACGGGCCGCATCCGGCGCAAGACCGGTGCGGGCCGAGACTTCGGCCAGGCTCCAGTCGCCGAAACCCTGAAAGAGCGCGCGCAGTTCGTCAGGAAGGACATCCAGCGCGCGGCGTATCGCGGTCCATTGCACATTGCCGCCGGTTTCCTGTCCGGGCCAAGCTATCCCGGCGCCGTTCTCGACGATCGCCGGTCCGGTCATGGCAGCCTCGTGCATCACCGCCGCCACTTCGGCGGCGGTCTTGGAGGTGGCGGGAATGACCGGGATCGAGCGGGCAGCGCATGCGGACAATGCCGGGCGGGCCGCTTCCAGCGAATATGTTTCGTGGTCGAGCAGCGTGCCGTCGAGATCGGTGAAGATGATCATTCGTGAATTATAGACCGCTCAACGCGCCCATCAACATGATGCAGCGCAAAATAAGCACGGCCGGTAGATGACTTCACCGTGTATTGGCAACAACCCATTGCCTCCACTGGCTCTGCGAACCATGGAAGACGTTGATATCCGTATTGCCCTTGATTCCCGGAACGACCCCGGTTCCGGTGTACTGCCAGAAGGTCCAGTTCTGTTCGCCGTATTTCTGCGACGGATGACCTGCGACCGACCGCAGCCAGAAGGGATAGCCACGGATCTTCCAGAGCTGGTTTTCCTCATAGAAGTCCACTGTGGTATAGATCACGGGCGTTTTGCCGTAGTGACGTGACACCTGCCGCAGGAAGACATCCATTTCCTTGCGCACGGCATCCGGCTTCGGCCGGAAGGTGCAGGTGGGCGACTTGTGGTTCCACTCCATGTCCAGCACCGGCGGCAAGGAGGTGCGGTCGACGGGCACATTCTTCCTGAACCAGAGGGCCTGTTCAAATGCCGGGCGGCAGAAATAGAAGAAATGGTAGGCGCCACGCGGTATGCCGGCCCGCTTGGCAGCCTGCCAGTTTGCATGAAACCGCTCGTCAAGCCTGTCGCCGCCCTCGGTGGCCTTGATGAAGGCGAAGGAAACGCCGGCCTGCCTGGCTTTCTCCCAATCGATCTGGCCCTGGTATTTCGCAACGTCGATCCCGTGGACCGGATAATGCCAGGGCGTTCGGCCGGACCAGTCGTGCGGGTCGTTGTCGGCAAAGCGCGGACTGCTGACGCTGACCTGAAGATCGAGCGCCTGATCGACGTTCGTGCTGGTGCACGCAGCCAGGAGAATGGCGAGCAAGGCGAGGGGGGCGGCGCGGCGCATGGATCTTGAATCACTCCGGTTAGGCTACCCGCAAGGGTAAGCGAAGGCTGGCCTTGCGTCACCCTGCCACCGCCTTGTCATGCCGGCCAGTGTCGGTCACCTTGGCTCCGGGAAAACAGGACAAGGTTGGCGGGAATGATGCGCTTCTTCAAGTGGCTTGCTGGATTGGTTGCCATCGTGCTGGCCGGCGGTGCCGTCTGGCTTGCGGTTTCTCCGCCTGCGATGATCCGGGTTGCCACCAATTACGCGGCGAAGATCGTCTGTTCGAATGTCTTCATTGCCGGCCGCGATGCCGACGCGGTGATGGCGACAGATGTTCAGGCGCCTGGTCACCCGGTCTTCAGGGCGATATCCGTGAGCGTGGAAAGATCAGGCGCACAGCCGGGCGTGACGGCCAAACTGCTCGGCCTTTTCGGTGCCGGCCATGCCGTCTGGCGGGGCGAGGGGCTAGGGTGTTCCAGTGCACCGGATGGCGGCCTCTTGGCACGCACGGATGCAACGCTTCCGCTCAGGGCTGGCGCCGCCAATGCCGAGGCGCTCTGGCCGAACGGCGAGCAGGTCGCGCCTTCGCAGGATCCGGCCATCACAACCGTTCTCGATGATGCCGGTCTCGCCGGCCCGGGCATGCGGGCTATCGTCGTCGTCCACAAGGGCCGGATCATCGGGGAGCGCTATGGCGAAGGGTTCGATCCCCAGACACCCCTGCTGGGGTGGTCGATGACCAAGACGGTGACGGCGGCGATCATTGGAGCGCTGGTGAAGGAAGGCCGCCTGGCGCTTGACCAGAGCGCCCTTTATGATTCTTGGGCGGGCGACGAGCGCAATGGAATATCGTTGGAATCCCTCCTGGAGATGTCCTCCGGACTCGCCTGGAACGAAGGCTATGGCGATGTGTCCGACGTGACGCGGATGCTCTATCTGGAAGAGGACATGGCAGCCTTTGCCGCTTCGAAGCCTTACGATCCGGAAAACGGCAACCCGGATGGCGACGGGCTGTTCAACTATTCCTCCGGAACCTCGGTCCTGCTTTCGGACATCTGGATGCGGGCGTCGCAGAACCCGGTTTCCTATCCCTGGGAGGCGCTTTTCGGGCCACTCGGCATGACCAGCGCAACCTTCGAGATGGATGCCGCAGGCACGTTTGTCGGTTCATCCTACCTTTATGCCTCGGCACGCGATTGGGCACGCTTCGGCCAGTTGCTGCTGCAACGCGGCGCCTGGGACGGACGTTCGCTTCTGCCGGCCGGATATGTCGACTGGATGGTCGAGCCAGCCCCGGCGTCCAGGGCGCCTTGGGGCGGGTACACCTACGGACGCCATGTGTGGCTGGTCGGACCACGCGGCGATATCCCGCGTGACCGGGACCCGGAGGCCGCATTCGACCTGCCCGGGGACACCTACTGGCTGCGCGGACATGACGGGCAGACGATTGCCGTTCTTCCTTCCCACGAACTCGTGGTGGTGCGTATGGGGCTGACGCCATCGAATCTGAATTACCAGCCCCAGGGCCTGGTGGACGCACTCGCCAAAGCGGTTGGCGGGTGAGTTCCGGCGTCAGGCCTGACCCGTGCGGGCCAGGATTTCCCGGAACCAACCCGTTTGCGGATCGAACGGCTTGCCGCCGGCAATGCGCGGGAACCCGATGGTGCGAAGGCGCCCGCCATGGTCCTCATCGTGGCCGACGACGCCTGAAACGTTTTCCAGCGCGCTTGTCACCGCATGGTCCGCCATGCCCTTGATGAGGTGCAGGTCATCGGCATTGGCGGGCGCGGAGCGGGCATAGTAGCCCGATTTCTGGACAAGTGTCTTGTCCGCTCCGATTGCCTTGGCGAACCGCCTGGCAAACCAGTCGCCGACCTGAACCGAATCCAGCCGTGCATGTCCGAAGGCGTCGCGCTCGACCGTTTCGCCACCGGCTTCGCGTTCAGCGATGATCTCAGCGACGCATGCGCCTTCCGATACGAAAATGGTTGCGTAACCGGTATCCCGCATTGCCCTGGACAGCCGCTCCGTCTCGATCTCGATGTCGAATGGCATTTCAGGAATATAGACGGCTTCG
This sequence comes from Zhengella sedimenti, assembly GCF_046506625.1. Classification (NCBI taxonomy): domain Bacteria; kingdom Pseudomonadati; phylum Pseudomonadota; class Alphaproteobacteria; order Hyphomicrobiales; family Notoacmeibacteraceae; genus Zhengella; species Zhengella sedimenti. The sequence goes on along the minus strand of NZ_JBKFFP010000007.1, from coordinate 96,749 downwards.
ACATCCTTGAGGGCGTGGTTCATCATCAGGCCCTCGCAATAGGTCCGCCCCTCGATCCGCTCATTGTAGGCGCGAAGCGTGGCGGCGGTGAGCCAGCCGCAATTGCGGCCCATGACTTCATGCACGACAAAGGTGTTCGGTGTGGCGCTCTGTTCGTTGGAGACGTGGTCGAAAAAGCGTGCTCCGACCTGCGCTGCGGTCACTGCCCCGAGCGATTGGCGGATCGGCCTGATGTCGTTGTCGACCGTCTTGGGCAATCCAACCACTGTCATGTCAAAGCCGTCGGCCTTGAGATGGGCGGCGAGGTCGCCTGCGGTGGTGTTCGTATCGTCACCGCCGATCGTATGCAGGATCGTTACGCCGTCGGCTTCAAGTTGGCGGGCCGCGGCATCGAGCGGGCTTTCGCCCGGTTTGACGAGGCCGCGTTTCTCGCAATCGGCGGCATTGGTCAGCTTCACCCGCGAATTGCCGATCGGTGACCCGCCATGATGCAGGAGGGTGCGGGCATTTGCACGGACTTGCGGGGTCACGGGCAGGATATCGCCCTTCAAGAGGCCGGTATAGCCCGAACGGTAGGCGATGATCTCGAGGTCCGGGGCAATTTCGCTATAGCGCTCGATGAGGCAGCCGACAGCGGCGGAGAGGCAGGGCGCAAGGCCGCCGGCGGTGAGGAGCGCGATCTTTTGCTTGGCAGGCATTCGCTGGCATTCCGCGGAAACGAGACGTATCTAAATCGATTTAACCATATGCGAATCCGGGCTTCCTGTCCATGCGGAATGCGATGTGGATCGCTGTCAGGCCAATCCCTGAAGCAGCATTCCGATGTCATAGGCGAGTGAGGATGCGGCCGCGCCGATAAAGAGCGTTTCGAGTACGGACCGCCACCATGGTGCCGGTGAGCAGCGGGACTTGGCCGCGCCGATTGCAATGAACACGATGCCCGTCATGATTGTGTGCCGGCTTCATGGCCCGCTACGGCACAACCGCCCGGCCTCAATGGATAGACCGGGCGAAAGTCAGACGGGCTAGCTTCCGTGGCGATCAGGCCTTGCCATATCCGCCAGCGGTAGGCGTCGTCACGATAACCGCCTCCCCGGCTTTCAGGACGGTCTGGTCACAGGCCTTGAGCGTCTCAAGCGTTCCGTCCTGACGGCGGACCTGCGTTGCGCCAACGTGGCCATCTGCGCCACCGGCTATCCCTTGCGGCGGGCGGCCGCGATGCGACGACAGGATGGCGCAGTCCATTTCTTCCAGAAAGCGGAGTGTGCGCCGTGTCCCGTCGCCTGCATTCCACTTGCCCTTGCCGCCGGAGCCTGCCCGGATATGGAAGTCTTCCAGCACGACGGGAAAGCGCAGTTCCAGGATTTCCGGATCGGTCAATCTTGAATTGGTCATGTGGGTATGCACGCCCGACGTGCCGGCAAAGCCGCGTCCGTCATTCATGACGCCCGCCGGCGAACCGGAACAGATCGTTTCGTAGTACTGATACCGGTTGTTGCCGAAGGTCAGGTTGTTCATCGTGCCCTGCGCATTGGCCAGCGCGCCCATGGCGGCGAAAAGGGCATTCGTGACATGCTGGGAGGTCTCCACGTTGCCTGCCACGACGGCGGCGGGATAGGCAGGCTTGAGCATGCAGCCGTCGGGGATCACAATGTTGATCGGGCGCAGGCAACCGGCATTCATGGGAATGTTGCCTTCGACCATGACGCGGAAGGCATAGAGGACCGCGGCACGGGTCACCGGCTCGGGAGCGTTGAAGTTGTTCTTCATCACCGGCGACGTGCCTGTGAAGTCCACCGTCGCCTCGCGTTTGCCGCGATCGATGGTGATCCTGACGCGGATCGTCTGCCCCGTATCCGTTTCGTAGGCATACTCGCTGACGTCCGGAAGACGCGAGAGGACGTCGCGCACGGCCTCGGCGGCATTGTCCTGCACATGGCCCATGTAGGCTTCGACCACGTCGAGACCGAAATTGGCGACCATGCGCCGCAGTTCGGCCACGCCCTTTTCGTTTGCGGCGATCTGGGCCTTGAGGTCGGCCACGTTCTGATGGACATTGCGGACCGGATAGGGATGGTCGGTCAAAAGCGCGACCAGTTCCGCTTCGCGGAAGCGCCCCTTCTCGACCAGCCTGAAATTGTCGATGAGCACGCCTTCCTCGTCCACGGTCGTGGCCAGCGGCGTCATGGAGCCGGGCGCGGAACCGCCGACATCGGCATGGTGGCCGCGCGAGGCTGCCCAGAAGAGGATCGTCTCGCCCTCGTCGTCGAAGACCGGTGTCACCACCGTAATGTCGGGAAGATGTGTTCCGCCGTTGTAGGGCGCGTTCAACGCGAAAACGTCACCGGGGTGAATATCGCCTTCATTGAGGCGGATGATCGTCTCCACCGACCGGTCCATGGATCCAAGGTGCACCGGCATGTGGGGAGCATTGGCCACCAGCGCGCCGTTCCGGTCGAAGACGGCGCAGGAAAAGTCCAGCCGTTCCTTGATGTTCACGGAATAGGCTGTGTTCTGCAGCGTCACGCCCATCTGTTCGGCAATCGACATGAACAGGTTGTTGAAAACTTCGAGGAGGATGGGATCGGCGCCCTTGCCGTCGGCTCCGGTCGTGCCGAGGGCAGCCATGCGCTCCATCCGCTCCACCCGTCGCAACAGGACGTGATCGCGTTCCGTGATCTCCGCTTGCCAGCCGGGCTCGACAACGATGGTCTGGTTCGCCTCGATGATCAGGGCGGGTCCCTTGAGGCGCGCGCCCGGCGTCATCGCCTCGCGCTTAACAAGAGCGGCATCGTGCCATTTTCCTCCGGAAAACAGCTTCCGTGTCTCGCCGGGTTCAATATCGCGCGCATTCGCCTCGAGTTCAGGCTCGATGCCGCCAGGATCGCGTATGTCCATCGCTTCAAGCGACAGGCTTTCGACGATCAGCGGCTTCTCGTCATAGATGAAACCGAATTGTGCCCTGTGGGCGGCTTCGAATTCGCTCTTTGCCTCATCGGCGGAAAAGCTGGAAAAGTCCACCGGCAGTGTCGTGTCCGTTCCGTCATAGCGAACCTGCAGGACGGGCCGCCAGCCAATGGCGTCTTCCGGGATGCCCTGGCCGACGAGTTCGGCATAGACCTGCTTGCGCAGATGATCGGCGGTCATGCGGATATCTGTCACGGCGGCGGAATCCAGCCGCTTGAGGATGGCCTGCTGGCGGGAAGCGAAGACCGCGGCAAGGCCGATGCCATAGGCGGAGAGCAGGCCTGACAGGGGATGGATCAGCACCGATTCCATGCCGAGTGCATCTGCCACCATGCAGGCATGCTGGCCGCCTGCGCCGCCGAAGCAATTCAGGAGATACTTCGTCACATCATAGCCGCGCTGGACGGAGATCTTCTTGATGGCATTGGCCATGTTCTCCACGGCAATGGTGACGAAACCCTCGGCCACTTCCTCCGGTGTCTTTCCATCCGACGCCTGGTCGGCCAGTTCGGTGAACTTGCGCACGACGATATCGCGATCGAGCGGCTGGTCCTGGCCAGGGCCAAAAATTGCCGGAAACTGGTCGGGCTGAAGCTTGCCAAGCATCACGTTGGCATCCGTGACCGCCAGCGGACCGCCGCGCCTGTAGCAGGCCGGGCCGGGGTTTGCGCCGGCCGAATCCGGGCCGGCCTGGAAACGGCCCTGATCGAAATGCAGGATCGACCCGCCACCGGCCGCGACCGTGTGGATGCGCATCATCGGCGCGCGGATGCGCACGCCGGCCACCTCGGTATCGAAAGCCCGCTCGTAGTCGCCATCGTAATGGGCAACGTCGGTCGACGTGCCGCCCATGTCGAAACCGATGACCTTCTCGAAGCCGGCGAGACGGGCGGTTTCCACCATGCCGACGACACCGCCGGCAGGGCCGGACAGGATGGCGTCCTTGCCCTGGAACAGGTCGGCTGCGGTCAGTCCGCCCGAGGACATCATGAACATCAGGCGCGGCTTGTCGGGATCGGGTGCTGCTTCCGGATCCCCATCGATGTCGGCGCCCAGTTCGTCCGCCACCTGGCGGACATAGCGGCTGAGGATGGGCGTCAGGTAGGCGTCCACGACGGTCGTGTCGCCGCGTCCAACGAACTTGACGAGCGGTGAGACCATATGACTGACCGACACCTGACCGAAGCCCATGTTCCAGGCGGCGCTTGCCGCCATGACCTCATGAGCCGGGTAGTTCCATGCATGCATGAAGCAGATGGCGACGGAATCGATTCCGTCAGCCTTGATTTCGCGCAGCGCAGCGTTGATGGGCTCGACCTGCGGCATCGTCTCGACGGTGCCGTCGGCCAGCATGCGCTCGTCAATCTCGACGACACGCTCGTAAAGCTGCTCGGGAAGAATGATTTCCTTGGCAAAGATGTCCGGGCGTGCCTGGTAGGCTATGCGCAAGGCATCGCGAAAGCCCTTGGTGACAAGGAGGGCCACCCGGTCCCCCTTGCGTTCCAGCAGCGCATTGGTGGCGACGGTCGTTCCCATCTTGACGTCGCCGATCCGGCCGGACGGGATAGGGTCGCCAGCCTTCAGGCCGAGGAGGTCGCGGATGCCCTGGATCGCCGCATCGCGATAGGCTTCCGGATTTTCCGACAGCAGCTTGCGCGGATGAAGCGAACCGTCAGGTGCGCGGCCGATGACATCGGTGAACGTCCCGCCGCGATCGATCCAGAAATCCCACTTGCCTTCGGTCATGTCCGCTTCCCCGATCTTTCCCTGAGCGCAAGCGCGCAAAGGGAGCATTGCATCATGGACCGGAATAGGTCACGATAGTGGCATTATGTCAACATTATATCGATAAAATGTCGGTGAAACCATGACTGACACCAACAGGAACAAGGCTCCGGCCAAAGCTGCTCATCCGGTCGTTTCCGCCGCGCACCTGGCCGACGGGGCCATGCCTGCGCTCTCGGAGATGGAATTCGCCCTTGTCGTCCAGACGAATGCCTATCATCGCTGGATCGCCCGCTGCATGTCCGCAGCCGGCGGCGAAGGACTGTCTGCGATGGAAGTGCAGATCCTGCATGCCGTCAATCATCGCTCACGCGACAAGAGCCTCGGTGAACTGACGATGATGTTCAACATCGAGGACACGCACGTCGTCACCTATGCGCTGAAGAAACTGGAAGGCCAGAAACTTGTCGAGGCGGGCCGGCGGGGCAAGGAAAAGACGGTCCGAATCACGCAAGCCGGCGAGTCCTTGTGCATGAAGTACCGCGATGTCCGCGAGGCGCTTCTCGTTGCCGGGATGAAGCAACTTGGCCTCGATGAAAAGCGTCTCTCGGAACTGGCGGCGCTCATGCGCGTCCTTTCGGGACAGTATGACCAGGCGGCGCGCGCGGCGGCAAGCATGTGATGCGCCGCCGCGGCCGTTCGTGTTTGCGCACATCTGGCAAAGATTGAAAAAAGTTCACTTTCGTTCGGACCGCCGATTGCCTAAACAGGGGCATGTCGCTCTGGTCCGATCTCGGCGCCCTCGTGTCGCGCGTTTCCTCCCGCGCCTTTTCAGGCGTCCTGGACGCCATGCGCACTGTCTTCGAGGGTGACCCCGCAACGCGCCGGCGCGTGGCGTTCTCGATCGCGATGATTGCCCTCTCGGCGAAGATGGCCAAGGCCGACGGCGTGGTGACGCAGGACGAAGTGCGTGCCTTCCAGCAGATTTTCCATGTTCCGGATGATGAACGGCGCAACGTCGCCCGCCTCTACGACCTGGCCAAGCGCGATGTCGCGGGCTACGAGGTCTATGCACGCCAGATGACGAACCTCTGCGGCGGCGGCGAGCCAGGTTGCCCGGTCATGGAGGACATTCTCGACGGCCTGTTCCATATCGCCAAGGCCGATGGCGTGGTCCACGAAAGCGAATGGGTATTCCTGGAGCGCGTTTCGGAGATCTTCGGCTTCGACGAACACGGGTTCCGCCGCATTTCGTCACGCCATGTCGATCTCGGCGAGAGCGACCCCTATACCGTTCTTGGCCTTCGCCGCGGGGTTCCGTTTTCGGAGGTTCGCGCCCGCTATCGCGACCTGGTCCGGGAAAACCATCCTGACAAGCTGGTGGCACGCGGGGTTCCGGAAGAATTCATCGTGATTGCCCATGACAGGATGGCCGCAATCAATGCAGCATTTGCGGCGATCGAGAAGGAAATGGCGGCGGCATGACAGGCTTCCGGCCCGATCATGCGGGAGCGGAAGTCCGGACATCTCCCAATTTCGGTCCTCGCAGGGACGGGAAATCGCCGACCATCCTTTTGCTTCACTATACCGGCATGGAAACCGGCGAGGCAGCAGAAAGCTGGCTGTGCAATCCCGAAAGCGATGTTTCTTGCCATTATCTCGTCCATGAAGACGGACGGATCGTCCAGATGGTTCGCGAGTGCGATCGCGCGTGGCATGCGGGCAAGGCCTGGTGGGCCGGCGAGACGGACATCAACTCCGTTTCCATCGGTATCGAGATCGTCAATCCGGGGCATGCCGGCGGTCTTCCCGATTATCCACCGAGACAGATCGATGCCGTTATCGCCCTTGCAAGCGACATCATGCAACGCAATGCCATCGCCGCATCGAACGTTCTGGCCCATTCCGATGTGGCGCCCGGTCGCAAATGCGATCCCGGCGAGAAGTTTCCTTGGTCGCGCCTGGCAGCGGAGGGCATCGCGGTTCACGTTCCGCCCGCCCCGCTTGAAGATGGGGGGATGCTCAAGCCCGGAGACGAAGGCAAGGCGGTGGAGCAGTTGCAGTCGATGCTGGCTCTCGTCGGCTACGGCGTCGACATCAATGGAACCTTCGACGATCGAACGCGTGCCTGTGTTGCCGCCTTTCAGCGCCGTTACAGGCCGTGCCGCGTGGACGGCCTTGCGGATGCCTCGACGATCCGGACCATGCAGGCCTTGATGGAAAGACTGCCACAAGCATTCGTCTGATCGGGCCGCTTTTTGCTGCACTGCGAAACAAACTGTCTCGAAACGTGATTGGACGCGTCACACTCGGGCCGTTTGCGGCATTCAGAAGCGCTCCATGAAAGGTTGAGCGGCGCGACCGCCCCTTTTCATTCGCAGGAGCACGAAAGCAAGGGCAACCGGCTCACGCATGCCGGTACCAGAACAACCGAAATCGGGGTATCATGAAAAGAATGAATTTCGCTGCGGCGGCATTTGCTGCCGGGTTCGCCAGCCTTTTTGCCATGCCGCAGGCACAGGCAGAGACCGACAGGGCTGCCGCCGCCTATTATCAGGCGAGCGTCGCGATCGATCGGTCCGAGACCTCCTCGGTCAAGCGGACGTCGACGGAAACCCGGCATGAGATTACCGCCGGCTATGCCAGACCCGTCTCCGGGGAGAAATATTCGGCGCTGATCAACCGGTACGCAAGGGAATATGGCGTGGCATCCAACCTCGCTCATGCCGTTGTCCGGGTGGAGAGCAACTTCCGCGCCAATGCGCGCGGTGCTGCCGGCGAAATCGGCCTCATGCAGTTGAAACCCGCGACAGCGCGAATGATGGGTTACCGGGGTTCAGCCAAGGGTCTCTATCATCCCGAAACGAACATCAAGTTCGGCATGAAGTATCTGGCAAAGGCACAGAAACTGGGCGGTGGACCGCTTTGCCGGACGATCCTGAAATACAATGCCGGGCATGGGGCCAAGCGGATGAATCCGGTCTCGGCCAACTATTGCGCGAAGGTCAAACGCTATCTCTGACCTTTGTCCCATGGGGGAAAACGAGATGCCCGCCGGTGGTCTGCCGGCGGGTTTTTTTCTTGGAAGGCGGCGCGCAAACCGCTATGGACAGGCCGTCAGCCGGCCGGGCGGCCGCGGTTGCAAGTGCCGAAAGGCCGCAATCGAGGAAAGTCCGGGCTCCACGGAAACACGGTGCCGGGCAATGCCCGGCGGGGGAAACCCCAGGGAAAGCGCCACAGAAAGCAAACCGCCCCGCCTGCATTCCGGCTCCATCGCCGCCCGTCATGTGGCGGTCAAGCCTGAATGCTGGCGGGGCAAGGGTGAAAGGGTGGGGTAAGAGCCCACCGCGGGGGCAGCAATGTCAACGGCACGGCAAGCCCCACCGGGAGCAAGACCGAATAGGGACGACGCGGCGAAAGCCGGGGCTGTTTCCGGCCCCAGTCGTCCGGGTGGGTTGCTTGAGGCGTCCGGCAACGGACGTCCCAGAGGAATGGCCGCCACGTCCATGCCCATCCGGGCATGGGCCGTACAGAACCCGGCTTACAGGCCGGCTGACACCTTGCCTTCCCCCTCACTCCGTAGCGGCAAGGGCGTCCTCGATTGCCTGCCAGAGAACCTCGGCAGGTTCGCAGCCAATGGCCAGCCGCACAAAAGCATCGGGAACTGCGTCGCCCCATCGCGCGCGCCGTTCCGCGGAGGTGTGGACCCCGCCGAACGAGGTCGCCGGTTGTATCAGCGTGCAATTGTTGATGAAATTTTCCGCTCTTTCTTCATCGGGCAGCGTCAGTCCGATCAGGAAGCCGTGACGCTGCATCTGTCGCGCTGCGATGGGATGGCTCGGGTCTGACGGAAGTCCGGGATAGCGGATCGCCGTTACAGCCCTGTGCTCTTGAAGCCGCTCCGCAATGAGCGCTGCACTGCGGCACATCCGGTCAAGGCGGACCTCCAGCGTCTCCATGCCCCGATGGACCAGCCATGCCTCGAAGGGCCCCGGAATGGCCCCGGCGAGCTTGCGCCAGTCCTTCAACGCGGAAAACAAGGCTTCCTGGCGGGTGGCGACGTGCCCAAAAAGGGCATCGGAATGACCGTTCATCGCCTTGGTGTCCGAGGACAGTACCATGTCGCATCCAAGCTCCAACGGTTGCTGGCCCAGTGGTGTCATCGTCGTGTTGTCAGCGACGGTGAGCGCGCCGGCAGCCCTGGCCTGACGGGCCACGTCGGCGATGTCACAGACGTCGAGTCCGGGATTGGAAGGGCTTTCGATGAAGACGAGACGGTAACCGTCAAACCCGCCCTCGGCAAACCGGGCGGTGGCGCGTGTGTCGATGGCGACGCCCAGCGGTGCCAGAAACCGTTCCGCCAGTATCCGCGTGGTGTAATAGCCATCGGAGGGCAGGAGAACGCGATCGCCTGCCTTCAGCGTGCTGTAGAAAACGGCGGCAATGGCCGCCATTCCGGACGGGAAAGCCACAGTCTGCGCGTTTTCCAGAAGTCCCAGCGCCTCTTCCAGATGCTCCCAGGTTGCGTTCGAGAAACGGCCATATTGCGCGTGGCCGGCGGGGTCCCCCGGAAGGTGGTACATGGAGGCCATGGTCAGCGGCAATGCCACGGGTTCGCCCTTGGCAATGGTTTCGGATCTCAGGTGAAGCAGGCGGGCGGCGCGGCTTTCGGGCGTCGTGGTCATCATGTCTCCTGCCGGAAGTCCGGCGAATGTCGGGGCTCAATTCGTATTGTGCGGCGGTTTTCCCGGCAAGCCCCCCCGATAGCGGACGGAAATCCTAACCAGTCCTTAATCTTAAGGGCTTATAAACCAAGACCGAGCGGGAAAACCGCGAGCCCCGGCATCATGCCTTGAGGCGTGTCGGGGGAGCCAATTCCCATTGACGCCCATGAAGTCCCATGTTACGCCAAAACCCACATCGCCAGTCAGTTCCAGTTTCTTGTTCGCGGAATGAATCTCCGCCCGGGTTCAGAATCCGGCGGGCAGTTTTCTGCATGGGGGCGACAAGCCTGACGAGCGAAGAGGGCCTGCAGGGTGAAATCCTTGCGGGATGCGGCGCAAGAGAGGGCCGGCGAGCGTCAGCGGACCGGGAGGGCAATGGACCGTTTTCTGTCGAATGCGGTAAACCGGATCGATGCGAAGGGGAGGGTTTCCGTTCCCGCGCATTTCCGGGCGGTCCTCCAGAAGCGCGGATACCAGGAACTCTATGCGCTCGGCGCACTGGATGTGCCGGCGGTCGACATGGGCGGACTGGACCTTCTCGACCGGTACGAAGCACGGATCGGAGCGGAAGATCCTTTCCTCCAGGCGGCGGACGACATGTCCTTCTTCTGTCATGGGGATGGCGCCTTCGTGAAGGTGGACCCGGAAGGACGGATGACCGTTCCGGATTTCATCCGAGAGCACACCGGAATCACGACCGAAGTGGCCTTTGTCGGCAGGGGCCAGTTTTTCCAGGTCTGGGAACCGGGCCGGTTCGCGAACCATCGACAGGAGGTGCGCGCAAGGCTTCTCAGGTTGCGGCAGGATCTGGCTGGGCAGACGCGCGGCCAGGACCCGTCCGGCGGGGTGGCGTGATGCCGGTTGGCGAGGGCAGAACCGGTTCCGATCTTCCCGATGGGCGTCACGTGCCAGTCATGCTCCGGGAAGTTCTGGATGCGCTGAAGCCGGAAGCGGGCCAGGTTATCTGCGATGCCACTTTCGGCGCCGGCGGTTACAGCCGCGCCATCCTCGATGCGGGCGCCAGCGTGATCGCCATCGATCGTGATCCCGATGCGGCAGAAACCGCTGCCGGGTTCAAGGCGCGGTTCGGCGAACGGTTCCGGTTCAAGGCCGGGCCGTTTTCGCGTCTCGACCAACTGGCAGGCGAGCCTCTGGATGGTGTCGTGCTCGACATCGGCGTTTCCTCGATGCAACTGGACCAGGCTGAACGCGGCTTCTCGTTTCGCCAGGACGGACCGCTGGACATGCGCATGGCACAGGCCGGTCTCTCGGCCGCAGACGTTGTCAACAGGTTCAAGGCGGGTGACCTGGCGCGCATCTTCTCGTTTCTCGGCGAGGAACGCCATGCCGGCCGCATCGCCCGTGCCATCGAGCGCCGCCGGGTGGAAAGGCCGTTCTCCCGTACGGTTGATCTGGCTTCCACTGTCGAAGCCGTGATCGGGCGAAATCCGAAGGACAAGATCCATCCTGCGACGCGGGTTTTCCAGGCATTGCGCATCTTCGTTAACGACGAGCTGGGTGAACTGGCGCGGGCGTTGTTTGCAGCCGAACGCGTGCTGAGGCCGGGCGGACGGCTTGTCGTGGTGACGTTCCATTCGCTGGAGGACCGCATCGTGAAGCGGTTCATCCAGGATCGTGCAGGGGGCGGTGGCGGTTCGCGCCATCTGCCCGAGACCCAGGCGAGGGCGCCCACTTTCGCCAAGGCCGGGGGTGTGGTGATGGCGAGCGATGAAGAGGCAGCGGCCAATCCCCGCGCACGTTCAGCAAAGTTGCGTGCGGCGCGCCGGACCGAAGCGCCATCTGAAGAAGAAACACTTGCCATTTTCGGACTGCCGAAGCTGCCGGCAGTCGACAGGCGACCAGACGGGCAGGAGTGACCATGTTCCGAACCTTCGACATGATCCTGATTGCTGCCATGGTGGCGGCCGCGGCCTTCACCTACCAGACCAAGCATGAAGCGGAATCGGTCAAACGCAACATCCATGCGCTGAATGAGAAAATCCGGCATGAACGGGACACGATCGATATCCTGGAAGCGGACTGGGCGCTGCTGACCCAGCCGTCGCGAATCCAGGTCATGGCCGACAAGTTCGCCGGGGAACTCGGACTCGAAACGTTCGAGCCGACCCAGGTTGGCGATATCGCATCGATCCCGCCCCGTCCCCTGGAAATCGACGATGGCGGAAACGGGCTTACCGAGGCGATGGCGGAACCTGGCCAGGACGGCGTCACGACGGGAGCGGTCAAGCCATGAGGGGATCGTCTTTCAATCAAAAGGCCGTGGAAGCCGGAGCGGCCGAAAACCAGATCGTGGTCCAGGGCGCGCGCAAGTTTTCCGGCGGACGGGCCCGGCAGCGTGTGCTCATGACGATGGCCGTATTCATGGGCATCTATGCGGTGATCGGCGGACGGCTTGCCCTGCTTGCCATGGAAGAACCCCGCGCGGGCGGCCCGGCGATCGCCCGGCAGCAGGCGTCGCGTCCCGATATCGTGGACCGCAACGGCGAGGTCATGGCCACCGACATCATAACTGCCTCATTGTTCGCTGAGCCGCGCAACATCGTCGATCCGGATGAGGCGATCGAGCAGCTCGTGACGGTCCTGCCGGACCTTGACTATGAACAGACCTACCGGCGCCTGAAGAGCGATGCCGGCTTCGTCTGGTTGAAGCGCGAACTGACGCCCGCGCAGAAGGCGCAGATCCACAGGCTTGGCATTCCCGGTATCGGCTTTCGTGCCGAGAAACGGCGCTTCTATCCTGGCGGACCTACCGCTGCCCACATTCTCGGTCTGGTCAACATCGACAACCAGGGCATTGCGGGAATCGAGAAGCATATAGACGCGCAGGGCCTGGCGGATCTGCGCGATGCAGGTCTGGCGACCGCCGAAGACCTCGCGCCCTTCCAGTTGTCGATTGACCAGCGCGTACAGCATATCGTTCGAGACGAACTCGAGGACGCCATGGTGCGTTACAAGGCCGTTGCCGCCGGCGCGGTTGTCCTCGACGTCAATACGGGTGAAATCGCGGCGATGGCGTCACTGCCGGATTTCAATCCGAACAATCCTTTCAATGCGAACGACAAGGATCGCCTGAATCGCATGTCGGCGGGCGTTTTCGAGATGGGATCTACGTTCAAGGCGTTCACGACCGCCATGGCGCTGGACTCCGGTCTCGTTTCCATCAACGACCGTTTCGACGCCTCGCGCCCCATTCGCATCGCCCGCTTCACCATCAACGATTTCCATGGCAAGCGGCGCGTGCTCTCCGTTCCGGAAATCTTCATCTATTCCTCCAATATCGGCACGGCCAAGATGGCCGACACCGTCGGGATCGAGAACCATCGTGCATTCCTTCAAAAAATGGGATTGCTCGACCGTGTCCCGCTCGAACTGCCTGAAGTGGCGACACCGACCGAACCGAAGGAATGGAAGAAGCTCAATTCGATCACGATTTCCTTCGGTCACGGCATGGCGACGACGCCGCTTCAGACAGCGGTCGCGGCCGCGGCATTGCTGAATGGCGGAAAGCTCGTTCCTCCGACACTGCGGCCCCGCACCAGGGCGGAAGCCGATGCCCTGGCCAAGCAGGTGCTCTCGCAAAAGACCAGCCAGGAGATGCGCTACCTTTTCAGGCTGAACGTCGAAAAGGGTTCGGGCCGCCGCGCGGAGGTGCCCGGTTATTTCGTGGGGGGCAAGACCGGTACCGCGGAAAAGGTCGTGAACGGGCGCTATTCCTCCGACAAGCGGTTCAACGCGTTTCTTTCCGGCTTTCCCATCAATGACCCGAAATACGTTGTGCTGGTCATTATCGACGAACCGAAGCCGGAGCGTGCGGGTATAGGCGCCACGGCAGGCCTGAATGCTGCGCCGACCGTGGCAAACATCATCCGACGTTCTGCAGCGCTGCTTGGCGTCAAGCCCGAATTCGGTCATGAAAGTGGGGCTTTGCTCGCTTCCTATCGCTGATTCTGCGCAGGCGGGTCACGGCCCGCGGTGCCCAAGAGATTGAATTGCAATGCTGTTGAAGGAATTCGCCGCCGTACTGCCATCCATCCCGTCAGGCGCGGGAGATGAAACCGTCACGGGAATCACCGCCGATTCGCGGCTTGCTGCTCCGGGGAACCTGTTCGCGGCGCTGTCCGGGTCGAAGGCCAACGGCGCCGATTTTGCCATCGATGCAGCGGCCCGCGGCGCGATCGCCGTGATCGCCGACGAGAAGGCAATGATCGGGGATCCCGGTGTGCCGGTCCTGCGGGTGCCGGATGCACACCGCGCGCTGGCGCTTGCCGCGGCGCTCTTTCATGGTGCCCAGCCGCAAACCATGGTCGCGGTAACGGGCACGGCCGGAAAGACTTCCGTGGCGGCATTCACACGGCAGATATGGGAACGGGCCGGATTGGCCGCAGCTTCGATCGGAACGACGGGGGTCGTCGCTCCGGGAAGAATGGAATACGGTTCGCTGACGACGCCGGATCCCGTTGCCTTGCACAGGCTTCTGGCTGAATTGGCGCGTGCAGGGGTGACACATGGCGCGATGGAAGCATCGAGCCATGGCCTCGACCAGCGACGCCTCGACGGCGTCCGCCTCAAGGCCGGTGCTTTCACCAATCTCGGCCGCGATCACATGGACTATCATCCGACGGTTGAAGCCTACCACGCCGCCAAGATGCGCCTCTTCGACACGCTTCTCGAACCCGGTGCCCCGGCCATCATTTTTGCCGACGATTCATGGTCGGAACCGACCATTTCGGTGGCGAAAAGGGCCGGGCTTGAAGTGCTGACGGTGGGAAGAAAAGGCGATTTCCTTTGTCTCAAGCGCGCCGAACACGAACGGTTCCGGCAGAGGGCGGAAATCGTCCATCAAGGCGAGACCCATGAGATCGACCTGCCGCTTGCCGGCGATTTCCAGATTGCGAACGCTCTCGTTTCGGCCGGCCTGGCAATAGCAACCGGAACCGACGCGCATACAGCGCTCAAGGCCCTTGAACACCTTGAAGGCGCGCCCGGCCGGCTGGAACTCGTCGGGCACACGAAACAGGGCGCGCAAGCCTATGTGGACTATGCGCACAAGCCGGAAGCGCTGGAAAACGTCCTCGAATCCGTCAGGCCCTTCACGACCGGCCGGGTGGTCGTCGTTTTCGGTTGCGGTGGCGACCGCGATGCCGGAAAGCGGCCGATCATGGGTGAGATAGCGGCCCGTCTGGCCGACATCGTCATCGTCACGGACGACAATCCCCGCAGCGAGGAGCCTGCCGCCATCCGCAGCCAGATCCTTGCGGCGGCGCCGGGTGCAATGGAAATCGGCGACCGGCGCGAAGCGATCAGAAAGGCCGTATCGCTTCTGAAGACCGGAGACACGCTGATCGTTGCCGGCAAGGGGCATGAAACGGGACAGACCTTCGGTACCGAGACGCGTCACTTCTCCGATCACGAAGAGGTCGCCCAGGCATTGCAGGAGGGCTCGGTTTGACTTTTCTGTGGACCACTGCCGCGATGGTCGAGGCCATGGAGGGGCGGCCTTTCGGCGACCTGCCCGAGGGCGTGAGCGGGCTTTCCATCGACACGCGAACCCTGCAGCCGGGAGAGGCGTTCTTCGCGATCAAGGGCGAGAACTTCGACGGACACAATTTCGCGACCGCGGCCATGGCAGCGGGCGCGGGCCTCATGGTGGTATCCGAGGCGAAACTTCCAGCGCTCGGACGCTTGAAGATCGGCATGATCGTGGTCGACGATGTCCTTGAAGCGCTGGGCCGTCTGGCCGTGGCCGCGCGTGCCCGTGTCCGCGGCCAGGTCATCGGGGTGACCGGATCGGCCGGCAAGACCACGACAAAGGAAATGCTGCGGGCCGCGCTTTCACCCTCTGGTCCGGTTCATGCGTCAGCCAAATCGTTCAACAATCACTGGGGTGTGCCGCTGTCGCTGGCGCGAATGCCGGAAAATACCGCATTCGGCGTTTTCGAGATCGGCATGAACCATCCCGGCGAAATCACGCCGCTGGTCAAAATGGTGCAGCCGCACGTGGCCATCATCACGATGATCGGCGCGGCGCATCTTGGCCATTTCAAGAATCTCGACGAGATCGCCCATGCCAAGGCCGAGATCTTCTCCGGGGTCGTTCCCGGTGGCTACGTGCTTCTCAATCGTGACGACGCAAAGTTCCGTCTGCTTGACAAGCTGGCAAGGGATGCCGGAACGGAGCATGTCCTTTCGTTCGGTGAACATGCCAAGGCGGACTACCGGCTTGCCGATTGCCGCTTGGACGCGGATGGGTCGGAGTTCAAGGCCCGGATCGGTGCCGAAATGGTCAAGGCGCGGATCAGTGTTCCGGGACGCCATCTGGTGCAGAATGCGCTTGCAGTCCTTGCCGCGGCCCATCTGACGGGAGCGGACATAGGTCAGGCCGCCAAGGCATTCGCCCGGATGTCGGCAGAAGAGGGGCGGGGACGCCGTCATGTTCTCGACATGGGCTCCGGCGGGCAACTTCTGCTGATCGACGAGAGCTACAATGCCAATCCGGCCTCGGTTCGCGCCGCCCTGTCCGTGCTTGCGACAACGCCGTCAGAGAATGGCGGACGGCGGATCGCCGTTCTTGGCGACATGCTGGAACTCGGCAAGCACTCCGCCAGGCAGCACGCGGAACTGGCAGGTCCGGTGCAGGATGCCGGGCTCGACCTGCTGTTCCTGGCCGGAGGCGAAATGAACGCGCTCAAGGATGCGCTGCCCGAGGACTATCCGGTCCGGCATTTCCAATCCGTGGACGACCTTTGCGCGGCCTTGCTCGAAGACCTCAAGGCCGGGGACGCGGTCATGCTGAAATCGTCCAATGGCATCGGGTTCAGGCGGATCGTCGATGCTTTGCTCTCATCCCATGCCGAGGTGGCGCCGACGCCATCGCCAAACGCGACTGGCGGAGACTGACCGATGTTTTTTCAACTTGTCGACCTGAGCGACCAGATCTCGGTATTCAACGTTTTCCGCTACATCACGTTCAGGACAGGGGGCGCGCTCATCACTTCCGCCCTGCTGGTTTTCCTGTTCGGCCCGCGGATCATCAATTCGCTCCGGGTGAGACAGGGCAAGGGCCAGCCGATCCGTGCCGACGGACCCCAGACGCATTTCAAGAAGGCCGGGACGCCGACCATGGGCGGATTGATGATCCTGTTCGGGATCATTGCCTCCAGCATGCTCTGGGCCAATCTCACCTCGGCCTATGTCTGGGTCGTCATCCTGGTCATGCTGGCTTTCGGCATCATCGGTTTCTACGACGACTACCTGAAGGTCACGAAGCAGTCCCATCTGGGTTTCTCCGGTAAAGCAAGGCTCAGTGCGGAGTTCCTGATCGCCGGGATTGCCTGCTGGGTCATCATGCAGGCGGGCCAGCAACCCTTCTCGTCCTCGCTGGCATTTCCGTTTTTCAAGGACTGGCTGGTCAACCTCGGCCTGTTCTTCATTCCCTTCGGCGCCCTCGTCATCGTGGGTGCGGGAAATGCGGTGAACCTGACGGACGGGCTGGACGGCCTGGCGATCATGCCCGTCATGATCGCTGCCGCCTCCTTCGGTGTCATCGCCTATGTTTCCGGCAATGCCATCTTTGCCGACTACCTGCAGATCCATTTCGTTCCGGGAACCGGCGAACTCGCTGTCGTCCTCGGAGCGGTCATCGGGGCCGGGCTCGGTTTTCTGTGGTTCAATGCGCCGCCGGCGGCCATCTTCATGGGAGACACCGGTTCGCTGTCGCTTGGCGGACTGATCGGCACGGTCGCCGTGGCAACGAAGCACGAGATCGTCCTGGGCATCATCGGTGGGCTCTTTGTCGTCGAAGCCCTTTCGGTGATCATCCAGGTGGCGTGGTTCAAACTGACCGGCCGGCGGGTGTTCCTCATGGCGCCCATCCACCACCATTTCGAGAAGATGGGCTGGACCGAAAGCCAGGTGGTTGTCCGTTTCTGGATCATCGCTTTCATCCTGGCGATGATCGGCCTTTCGACCTTGAAGCTGAGGTGAGCGGATGATTGCCGCGACCGCATTTGCAGGCAAGAATGTCGCGCTGTTCGGACTTGGCGGTTCGGGCGTTGCCACCGCACATTCATTGCTTGCCGGCGGCGCGGCCGTGACCGGCTGGGACGACAATCCCGACAGCGTCGCAAGAGCCGCTGAATCGGGTATCGCGACAACCGACCTGCGGCAATCCGACTGGACAGGTTTCGATGCGCTGGTGCTCTCGCCCGGAGTGCCGCTGACCCATCCGAGGCCGCATTGGAGCGTCGACCTTGCGACCGCGTCCGGCGTGCCGATCATCGGGGACGTGGAACTGTTCGTTCGCGAAAGGGCGAAGCGCTCGCCAAGTGCTCCCTTCATTGCCATCACGGGGACCAACGGAAAATCGACGACCACGGCGCTCATTGCGCACCTAGTTTCCTCGGCTGGCCGGGACACGCAGATGGGGGGCAATATCGGCCGGGCGGTGATGACACTCGATGAGCCGGAGCCTCAACGGCATTATGTCGTGGAATGTTCCTCCTACCAGATCGACCTTGCGCCCTCGATCAACCCGTCCGCCGGTATCCTGCTCAATCTGACGCCGGACCATCTGGACCGCCATGGCACGATGGAGCACTACGCGAGCATCAAGGAACGGCTCGTCGCGGGCAGCGATACGGCCATTGTCGGTGTCGACGACGAATGGTGCGCCGCCATTGCGCGGCGTCTCGAATCTGCTGGCCGGCGTGTCGTGCCGATCTCTGTGACCCGGCATCTCGGCGAAGGTATTTTCGCCGACGGCATGGACCTGGTGCTTGCGCAGAATGGCCAGAACCGCGTGATCGCGTCGCTTGAGGGTATCGGCTCGTTGCGCGGACGCCACAATGCACAAAATGCGCTGGCGGCGGTTGCCGCCTGTCTCGTCGTTGGCCTGGCGGAAGAGGACATCGTCAAGGGTCTGCGCAGCTTCCCCGGGCTTGCCCATCGCATGGAGCAGATCGGGCGTCTTGGCGACGTGCTGTTCATCAATGATTCCAAAGCCACGAACGCTGAAGCGGCAGCACCCGCATTATGGTCCTTCGAGCGCATCCACTGGATCGCAGGCGGGTTGCCCAAGAGTGGCGGCATCGAACCACTGAGACCTTTTTTCCCAAGGATCGCCAAGGCCTATCTGATCGGCGAAGCAGCCGCAGCATTTGCCGCGACGATCGGCGATGCTGCGCCATTCGAGATTTCCGGCGATCTCGCCTCGGCCGTCCGGCATGCGGCCGATGACGCGTTGGCCGAAGGCGGGGGTGTTGTCCTTCTCTCTCCGGCCTGCGCCAGCTTCGACCAGTTCCGTAATTTCGAAATGCGGGGCGATGCGTTCCGCGAGGCCGTTCTTGGATTGGGAAACGTGACCCGTATCGGGGGAGACAGCCATGGTTAGCCGCGCCGAACGAGGCCAGATATCCGACTGGTGGTGGACAGTTGACAGGTGGCTTCTGTCCGCCTTCATCATGCTCATGGTGCTGGGAGTCGTGCTGTCTTTCGCGGCCAGTCCCGCGGTTGCCGAAAGGATCGGCCTCGACAGCTACCATTTCGCGACTCGCCAGATCGTATTCATGATCCCGGCGCTTGCAGCGATGATCGCGATCTCGTTTCTCAGTCCGAAGAACATCCGGCGGTTCGCTCTGCTCATGCTTGCGGGGTCGCTGGTGCTCATGGTTGCCGCATTGTTCTTCGGGATAGAGGTCAAGGGTTCGCGGCGATGGATCTACCTGTTCGGTGTATCGATCCAGCCCTCGGAATACCTCAAGCCCGCATTCGTCATCATTTGTGCCTGGCTGTTTTCCGAGCATGTGAAGAATCCCGAAATCCCGGGTAACCTGTTCGCCATCATCCTGCTCGGTCTCGTCGCGGCTCTTCTGGTCGCCCAACCGGATCTCGGCCAGACACTGCTTGTCACGGCAACATGGGGAATCATGTTCTTCCTCGCCGGCTTGTCCTGGATATGGATCTTCCTGCTTGGCGGACTGGGAGTCGCCGGTGCGCTCGGGGCCTATCTCTCGTTTCCCCATGTCGCGGGCCGTATCGACCGCTTCCTGACCGGGGAGGGCGATACCTACCAGGTCGACCGGGCGCTGGAGGCCGTCGTTCGCGGCGGCTGGCTTGGCCAGGGGCCCGGCGAGGGAACGATCAAGCGGGTACTTCCCGACAGCCATACCGATTTCGTCTTCGCCGTCGCCGCGGAGGAATTCGGCATCGTGCTCTGCCTCATCATCATGGCGCTGTTTGCTTTCGTGGTCCTGCGCGCCATGGCCCTTGCCCTTCGCGAGCGTGACGATTTCGCACGGCTTGCCATTACGGGCCTCGTCACCCTGTTCGGATTCCAGTCGATCATCAACATGGGCGTGAACCTGCAATTGCTGCCGGCCAAGGGCATGACGCTGCCATTCATTTCCTATGGCGGTTCCTCGCTCGTTGCCATGGCCATCTCCATGGGCATGGTTCTGGCATTGACCCGCGTGCGCCCGGAAAAGCGGACCCAGATCGGCTGGCCCGTGCGCCCGGCGCCACTGCCGCGACCTGCGGAGTAAGGGCATGGCGGACAAGGGCGTCATCGTGCTGGCGGCAGGGGGAACCGGCGGTCACCTGTTTCCCGCCGAGGCATTGGCGCATGAGCTCAAGGGACGGGGATGGTCTGTTCATCTGGCCACCGATGAACGGGCGAACCGCTATTCCGCAGCCTTTCCTGCCGATGAGGTTCACATCATGCCTTCGGCGACCCTGGGGTCGCGGAACCCGATCGCCATGATCAAGACCTTGCTGACGCTGTGGCGTGGCGTACGGGAAGCGCAAAGGGTTTTCGCCCGCATCAAGCCGAGCGCGGTCGTCGGCTTTGGCGGTTATCCGACTCTGCCTCCGCTGTTCGCCGCAACGCGTCTCGGCCTGCCGACGATGATCCATGAACAGAACGCAGTGATGGGGCGCGCGAACAAGGCGCTTGCGGGCCGGGTCACCGTCATCGCGGGCGGTTTCCTGGGGCCGGATGCCACCTCAGGCAGGGCGCGGGTCCAGGTCACCGGAAACCCGGTGCGCCCGGATGTGCTGGCCGCGATGGAAATTCCCTACTTGCCGCCTGAGTCGGGGCCGATCAATCTGCTTGTTTTCGGCGGCAGCCAGGGCGCGAAGTTCTTTTCCGATGTTGTTCCGCAAGCCGTATCCCTCCTGCCTGAGGCACTGCGCCGGCGTCTTGTCGTGACGCAACAGGCGAGACCGGAGGATGAGGCGCGCGTTAAGACGGCTTATGCAGACCTCGGCATCGAGGCGGAAATCTCCCCTTTCTTTAAGGCGATGGCGGAGCGCATGGCGCGCGCCCATCTGGTTATCTGCCGGTCGGGCGCCTCGACGGTGTCGGAGATAGCGGCCATTGGCCGGCCGGCCCTGCTTGTTCCCTATCCTCATGCACTTGACCATGACCAAGCTGCCAACGCAGCCGCATTGAAAGCGCAGGGAGGAGCGGAAGTCAGGGCCCAGGATGAACTTGCGCCCGTGGCGATGGCCGGCCTGCTGGAAGACCTCCTGTCCCGGCCGGAGCGCCTTTCAACCATGGCCGCTGCGGCGAAACGGACCGGTAAACCGGAGGCTGCGCAGTTGCTTGCCGATCTTGCAGAGGCTATTGCCTCGGGAACCAGAATTTAGTCCGGATCAGACAAGGAGTGCGCGCATGAAAATGCCGCAGAACATCGGACCGGTGCATTTCATCGGCATCGGCGGCATAGGCATGAGCGGCATAGCCGAGGTGCTGAACAACCTCGGTTACACCGTCCAGGGATCCGACCAGGCCGACAATGCCAATGTACAGCGCCTTCGCGAGAAGGGGATCGAAGTCCATATCGGTCACCGCGCCGAGAATCTCGGCGAGGCCGAAGTCGTGGTGGTCTCGACCGCGATCCGGAAAACCAATCCCGAATTGCAGGCGGCCAGGGCACGGTTCCTGCCCATCGTGCGGCGTGCCGAAATGCTGGCTGAACTGATGCGGTTCCGGCAGGCCGTTGCTGTCGGTGGAACCCACGGCAAGACCACGACGACCTCGATGATCGCGACGCTGCTCGATGCGGGCCGGCTCGATCCGACCGTCATCAATGGCGGGATCATCAATGCCTATGGCACGAATGCGCGCATGGGCGAGGGCGAGTGGATGGTCGTGGAGGCGGACGAAAGCGACGGCACATTCCTCAAGCTGCCCGCCGATGTCGCGGTCGTCACCAACATTGATCCGGAGCATCTCGATCACTACGGTTCGTTTGACAAGGTTCGCGAAGCGTTCAAGCAATTCGTCGAGAACGTCCCGTTCTACGGGTTCGGCGTCATGTGCATTGACCATCACGAGGTCCAGGCCCTTGTCGGCCGGATCGAGGACCGGCGGATCGTCACCTACGGCCAGAACCCCCAGGCGGACGTCCGCTTTTCCAATCACAGGATGGATGGCGCTGTCTCGGTGTTCGACGTCGTGATCCGTGACAGGAAGACTGGCGCGGAAACCCGCCTGGACGGATTGCGCCTTCCCATGCCCGGTCGGCACAATGTCTCCAATGCAGTCGCTGCAATTGCCGTGGCACACGAATTGGGGATAGAGCCTGAGGATATTCGCCAGGGCCTCATGGCTTTCGGCGGCGTGAAGCGGCGTTTCACGCATACCGGTTCGTGGAACGGCGTGGAGGTTTTCGACGACTACGGCCATCATCCGGTCGAGATCAAGGCGGTCCTTGCAGCCGCGCGGGACGCCTGCAGCGGCCGGGTGATTGCCATCGCGCAGCCCCACCGGTTCACGCGCCTGCGCGACCTCTTCGACGACTTCGCCGCCTGCTTCAACGATGCGGATCTGGTGGGAATCGTTCCGGTCTATTCGGCCGGGGAAGATGCAATCGAGGGTGTGAACTCGGAAACGCTGGTGGAAAAGATCCGTGCCGGCGGTCACCGAGATGCCCGCCTTCTGGAAGACCAGGCGGAAATCGCTCCTTTCGTGCGCGAAAATGCCAAGCCCGGTGACTTCGTCGTGTTTCTGGGCGCCGGAAACATTTCCGCATGGGCCTATGCCTTGCCCAAGGAACTCAACGGCGAGGCGGGATGATGGCACTGGTCGACGGTGAAGCCCTGCTGAAGAAGCTGGCCGGCCGGTTGCAGGGCGTGCGTGGATCACTGACGCCCAATGCGCCCATGGATGCCGCGACATGGTTTCGTGCCGGCGGTCCGGCGGAAGTCCTGTTTCAACCCGTCGACGAGGAAGACCTGTCCAATTTCCTGCACGCCGTACCGGACGACATTCCGGTCATGCCGGTCGGCGTCGGATCGAATCTTCTGGTTCGCGATGGAGGCATTCCCGGTTTCGTCATCCGGCCCGCGGTCAAGGGGTTCGGCCGGATTGAACGCGTGAGCGACACCGAACTGCGCGCAGGTGTACGGGTTCCCGACCGCATGCTGGCAGCGGCCGCGCGCGACGCCGAAATCGCCGGTTTCCATTTCTACCATGGCATCCCCGGCGCCGTTGGCGGCGCTTTGCGCATGAATGCCGGCGCCAACGGGGTCGAGACAAAGGACAGGGTGGTGGAGGTGCGGGCTCTGGATCGCAAGGGTGACCTGCAGATACTGTCCCTTGAGGAAATGGGCTATTCCTATCGTCATTCGGAAGCGCCGGAGAATCTGATCTTCACATCTGCCCTCTTCCGCGGAGAAGCGGGTGAACAGGAATCAATCCAGGCTGCAATGGATGAGGTGCAACGTCATCGCGAAACCGTGCAGCCGGTCAAGGAAAAGACCGGCGGATCGACTTTCCGCAATCCCGAAGGCACATCTGCGTGGAAGGAAATTGACAGGGCCGGTTGCAGGGGGCTCGTGATCGGAGCGGCACAGATGTCTCCGCTCCATTGCAATTTCATGATCAACACGGGCAGCGCCAGCGGATACGATCTTGAACTGCTCGGAGAGACCGTAAGGTCGCGCGTGCTTGATGCTTCCGGCATACCCCTGCACTGGGAGATCAAGCGGATGGGCCTGTTCGAGCCGGATCATGCGGTCTTGCCCTTCCTCGGGCGGGAGCCATAGGGCGCCAATGCACCAGGTTCGGCGATCCGAGGCGGTGGCATTTTCCGGTTACATGCCATTCGTGGACGGGCTTCGCGCCTTGGCCGTGGTCGCCGTCGTCCTGAATCACGCCCACATGCCCGGATTTTCAGGCGGGTTCTCGGGCGTTGACATCTTCTTCGTCATTTCCGGCTTTCTGATCATCGGACAGATCAGGAGCGAAATCGCGCGCGGTGATTTCTCGATCCTGCGTTTCTATGCCCGCAGGACACTCCGCATCCTGCCGGTTTTCTTCCTCGTGCTGGCATGTACCTTCCTGGCAGCGCCGTTTTTTCTCTTCATTCCGGATGCCTATGAGAGCTTTGCAAAGTCGGCCATCGCCGCGCCGCTGATGATCTCCAATGTCCTGTTCTACGTCGAGCAGGGCTATTTCGATACTGCGGCACAACTGAAGCCTCTGCTTCATACCTGGACGCTTTCGGTCGAAGAGCAGTTCTATCTGGTGGTTCCGTTGCTGCTGCTCGGTCTCGCCTGGCTTGCCAAGCGCGGAGTCCGCCATGTCGAGCCGCTTGCGGCCGTTGTCATCTTCGTCCTGTCACTCGTGGCGTGCATCATCTGGACGGACATCGGAGACCGCAATCCGGCGTTCTACCTGACGCCGTTCAGGGCATGGGAATTCGTTGCCGGTGGCATGATCGTTCCTTCGCTCGCCCAACGGCTCGCGCGCCTGCCGGTTTGGGTGCTGGAAGCGCTGGGGCTGGCGGGGATGGCGATGATTGCCGTGACCGTTGCCGGCGTCTCGGAAGACAGCATCTGGCCGGGATCGCTGGCGCTGCTGCCCGTCATCGGGACGAGCCTCGTCATCGCTGTCTCTCTCGCCCGGCCGGAGGTCGCGGTCGCCCGCCTGTTGTCGATGCGGCTGCCGGTCGCGATCGGGCTTGTTTCCTACGGCTGGTACCTTTGGCACTGGCCGCTCCTCGCTTTTGGCCGCATGTCCAATACGAATGCCGGTCTTTCCATCGATCTGCTGCTCGGCGGCATTTTGGGACTCGGTCTGGCGACGGTCAGCTACCTGCTGGTTGAAAAGCCGGTTCGCCAATGGCGCAAGCGGGCACGTCTGGAAATGAATGCCGGGCGGATCTTTGCCAGCGGTTTTGCGGGGGTCTTCCTGATGGCCGCGCTGGGCGGCGGGATCACCTATGCCGGTTACCTGGCTAATGACCGCCACATCCGCAATCTCTACGCAACAGAGGGTGCCGGAACTTTCGACAATGGTTGCCGGGTGCGGACCGGGGACGCGGTTCCGGAGCATTGCGTTTCCGGCGACTACGTCCTGATCCTGGGGGATTCCCATGCCGACGCCCTTTATCCAGCCCTGGCCCAGGTCGCCCGGGGTCGGGGACTGAACGCGGTCTCGCTGGCACGCGGCGGATGCCGCCTTTCTTGGTTTTCTCCCCGATCCATGCAGTCCGGCGACCTGCATCGCTGCTCCAACCTGGTGACCGCCCTGAAGGGCGTCATGGCGGAACCGAACCCGCCACGTTCAGTCCTAGTCACGTCCATCTTCCTGCCGGGAACCGTCCCGGACAAGGACGAGGCATCGGAGCTGATCAGGCAATTCACAGACGCCGGTGTGCGGGTCCTGCTGATCGGTCCGACACCGCGCTTCGATCAGCCGGCTCTCGATTGTATTCATGGCGCCGAGCGGACCGGTGGCGACAAGCAGCGGTGCAACGTGTCCCGCGCACAGACAGACTCCATGTTCAAGAATGTCGTGCCCTTGTTGCGCTCCGCCGCCGGCCAGGTTGGGGCCGCACGGGTCATCGATATCATTCCAGCCTTCTGCGATGACCAGGTCTGCCGCCCGGACGAGAACGGCGTGCTGTTTTTCCGGGATCGCGACCACCTCTATCCAGCCGGGGTTCATCGGCTGGTGGAGCAATACCGGGACGATTTCGCCTGGGCTCTTGGCCAGTGAGGCGATTGCTTCGCTGGGGTCCGGAAAGATTTCCGGCAGGTTATCGAACTAGGTAAACGACCTGTTAACGATCTGGGCTGCACCTTGCTCCGCACGCAATGGCGTGGCCGCGATTCGGGTTTTTCATCCACGGGCTTGCCACGGAATCAACTCTCTGATTCCTTGGTGACAGGGGTTTCATCATTGAGTCGCGTTGGCGCGCGTATTGCGCGACCGGGCACAAGTCCGGCCGGTGAATTGTTGCGCGCCGGATGCTGCGCAGAAGAGGGGTTCGTGATGGCAAGGAAGCGCGTGGCGGTGCTGATGGGCGGTTTCTCGTCCGAGCGACCCGTCAGTCTCGCTTCGGGAAAGGCCTGCGCCGATGCCCTCGAGGCGGAAGGCTATCTTGTGACGCGGATCGACGTTGACCGCAACGTTGCCCTGGTGCTTGCGGACTTGCGCCCCGATGTCGTTTTCAATGCCCTGCATGGCCCTTTCGGCGAGGATGGCACGATCCAGGGCGTCCTGGAATATCTGCAGATTCCCTACACCCACTCAGGTGTTCTCGCCTCGGCCCTTGCCATGGACAAGGACAAGTCCAAGAAGCTTGCCAAGGCAGCCGGAATTCCGGTGGCCGAATCAAAGGTCATGAACCGGTTTGAAATCACGTCCGCGCATCCGATGAAGCCTCCCTACGTGGTCAAGCCGGTCGCCGAGGGTTCGAGCTTCGGTGTCGTGATCGTCAAGGAAGATCAGCCGCATCCACCCCAGATCATCACGTCGGATGACTGGAAATATGGCGACCGGGTCATGGTGGAGCGTTTTGTGCACGGTCGAGAGCTGACCTGCACCGTGATGGGCGACGTCGCGCTCGGCGTCACCGAGATCATTCCGGTGGGGCACCAGTTCTACGATTACGAGTCGAAATATGTGTCGGGCGGCTCAAGGCACGAATGCCCGGCGCGGCTTTCACCAAATATTTACCAAAAAATACAGACACTGGCGCTGAAGGCTCATCAGATTCTGGGGTGTCGCGGCGTAACCCGATCTGACTTCCGCTATGACGACCGCCACTCCGAAAACGGCGAACTGATCTGGCTGGAGGTCAACACACAGCCCGGCATGACCGAGACATCGCTGGCACCGGAGCTAGCGCGGCATGCAGGTCACAGTTTTGGTGAGTTCGTGAGTTGGATGGTGGAGGACGCATCGTGCATGCGCTGAAGCATGGAATCGCCAGGATTGCAGGGACGGGCCGCACCGATGCGTCCGGGGCGCCGGAACGGCTGGTCTTGCCGCGCCTGCTGCGCCGGCCGGTCCGTCATGTCACCAGACTCGTGTCCGGCGACGTGCATGTGCCGCGTCATGCCTTCGCCGTGATGGCCGCCGGATTTCTCACCGCTTCCGCTGCCTATGGTTCATGGCTTGGCGGGCATGTTCCGGCAATTGTCTCGACGGTGGCTTCGGGAACCGGGTTCGCCATTTCGCAGATCGACATCACTGGCAACACCGAAACGTCCGAGATCGATGTCATGGGCGCGATCGGGTTGACCGGATGGACGGCCTTGCCCGGATTTTCGCCGGAAGCCGCGCGCCAGCGCGTCGCCGAACTGCCCTGGGTGCAGGAGGCCTCGGTGCAAAAGGTCTATCCGGGAACGCTCCAGGTGAAGGTGTCCGAACGTACGCCGTTCGCGCTTTGGCAGCAGGGCGATTCGGTTGCCGTGATCGAGCGCGACGGATCCGTTATCGCGCCCTACAGGAACGACCGGTATGCCAGCCTTCCGCTGGTTGTCGGCTCCGGGGCCGCGCAAAAGGCGAGCATGTTCATCGCCGGCATGGAGCGCTTCCCCGCCATCGCGCAACGCGTGCGCGGTTATGTGCGAATCGCGGACCGGCGCTGGGACCTGATTCTCGACAACGGCGTCACGATCAAGCTGCCGGAGCGCGGCGAACTGGCCGCCGTTCAGAAAGTGGTGGAACTGCAACAAACCGAGGGCCTTCTCGACAAGGATATCGTCAGCGTGGACATGCGGTTGGGCGAGCGCATCGCCATCAGGCTGAGCGCGGCTGCCGCTGAAGAGCGCCGGGAGCGCATGGAGAAGCTGGTAAAGGATGAAGAGAAGCGGGGGCGCACATGAACCTGCTTTCCGCCACCTCGTCTTCCTCCTCGCGCCGCACGGGCGTTGTCACCGTGCTCGATGTCGGCTCATCGAAGATCTGCTGCATCATCGCCCGGCTCATGCCGCGTGATGAAGGCGAACTGCTGCGCGGGCGTACCCATGACATCCGGGTGATCGGCATAGGCCATCATCGTTCCGAAGGCGTCAAATCCGGCGTCATCACTGACCTCGACTGCGCCGAACGGGCCATCCGCCATGCTGTCGATGCCGCTGAGAAGATGGCCGGCGTGATGGTCGAATCGCTCATCGTCAACATCTCGGCCGGCCGCCTGAAAAGCGAAATGTTTTCGGCGACCGTGAATCTTGGTGGCGAAGAAGCCGATGCCAACGACATCCGCAAGGTTCTGGTTGCGGGCGCAAGGCAGGCTCAGGCGGTCGAACGCCAGGTCATCCATTCGCTGGCCACGGGTTATGCCTTGGACGGCGAACGCGGCATTCGCGACCCTCTTGGCATGATCGGCGATACGCTTGGCGTGGAAATGCATGTCCTTTCTGCCGACGCGGCGCCGCTTCGCAATCTCGAACTGGCGGTGAACCGTTGCCATCTCTCCGTGGAGCGCATGGTCGCGACGCCCTATGCCAGCGGACTGGCGGCGCTCGTTGACGACGAAACGGAAATGGGTGCCGCCTGCATCGATATCGGGGGCGGGACAATCACGATGTCGGTCTTTGCCAATGGGCGCTTCGTTCATGGCGATTCGCTGCCCATGGGCGGGCGCCACATCACCATGGACCTTGCCCGCGGGCTTTCCACGCGGGTGGAGGCGGCCGAGCGGCTGAAGGCAATGCATGGATCGGCCCTGCCGAGCGCCGCCGATGACCGCGACGTGGTGACGATCCCCTCGATCGACGACGACGGAAGCGACCGGGATGAAGGCCAGCAGGTGCCGCGTGCCATCATGACGCGCATCATCCGCGCCCGTACCGAGGAGATGCTCGAACATGTCCGAGACCGGATGAACGCATCCGGATTCGGTGCTGTTGTCGGGCGCCGTGTCGTGCTGACGGGTGGCGGTGCCCAACTCAACGGTTTGCCGGAAGTCGCCCGGCGGATTCTGGGACGCAACGTGCGTGTCGGGCGGCCGCTTGGCGTGGCGGGTTTGCCGCCGGCGGCCAAGGGACCGGCGTTTTCGACGGCCGTGGGCCTGATGATCTATCCGCAAGTGGCAGGGCTGGAGACCAATGTCATGAAGCATTCGAGATGGAGCAAGAGGCTGACGGGAACCGGAGGACGGCTCAGCCGTGTGGGGCAATGGCTGAGAGACAACCTTTGATTCAGGCCGGGGCGTTCTGCCCCTGGGAAAATCTAGCCGCAAAGGCAAGCGGCGGCGAGACGGAAGAGCGGACAAGGACAGGATCATGAGCATCAACCTTCAAAAACCCGACATCACAGAACTGAAGCCCCGCATCACCGTCTTCGGTGTTGGCGGCGGTGGCGGAAACGCTGTCAACAACATGATCACAGCCGGATTGCGCGGCGTGGAATTCGTCGTGGCGAATACCGATGCGCAGGCGCTGACAATGTCCAAGGCGGAACGCCTGATACAGCTCGGCGCCCACGTGACCGAAGGTCTGGGCGCCGGTTCGCAGCCCGAAGTCGGGCGCGCAGCCGCAGAAGAGTGCATTGACGAGATCGTCGATCATCTTTCCAACACGCATATGTGTTTCGTGACGGCCGGCATGGGCGGCGGAACCGGTACGGGTGCAGCGCCGGTTGTCGCCCAGGCGGCCCGCGAGAAAGGCATCCTCACGGTGGGTGTGGTGACCAAGCCTTTTCATTTCGAGGGTCAGCGCCGGATGCGGCTTGCCGACAGCGGAATCGAGGAACTGCAGAAGTGCGTCGACACGCTGATCGTCATTCCGAACCAGAACCTGTTCCGGATCGCCAACGAGAAGACCACATTCGCCGATGCTTTCGCGATGGCCGACCAGGTGCTTTACTCGGGCGTGGCCTGCATCACGGACCTGATGGTCAAGGAAGGCCTGATCAACCTCGACTTCGCCGATGTGCGCTCCGTCATGCGCGAGATGGGTAAGGCCATGATGGGAACGGGCGAGGCTTCCGGCGAGGGACGTGCCATGGCGGCGGCCGAAGCGGCCATTGCCAATCCGCTGCTCGACGAATCCTCGATGAAGGGCGCGCAGGGCCTGCTGATCTCGATCACCGGCGGTCGCGACCTGACGCTCTATGAGGTGGATGAAGCTGCCACGCGCATCCGCGAAGAAGTGGACCAGGATGCCAACATCATTCTCGGCGCGACTTTTGACGAGGAACTGGAAGGTGTGATCCGCGTTTCGGTGGTCGCCACGGGCATCGAAAACACGGCCGGCATCGCCAAGGCCGTGACAGCGGAAAGCCGCACGGTTTCCCGTCCGGTGCAACAGCCAGCGCAGGCTCCCATGGCTCCTTCGCAGCCGCAGGCCCGTCAGCAGTCTGCAGCGCCCCAGCAGCCGCAGCAGCCCGTACGGCAGACGCCGGCGGATCCGGTGGCGGCAGCCATTGCGCGCGCCGAGTCGGAGTTCCCGGTTCAGTCCGGGGCAGAGGAGTTCCGGCCTGCAAGCCGGTTGTTCCAGGGACAGCCGGAGATCCAGGAGAACATGCCGAAGCAGGCGCCTCAGCCGGCAGCCGCCGCAACGGCGCGCGAACCGGTCGCGGAATACCCCTCGGCCGCGCCGGCCGTCCAGCCCGCGCCGGCTGCCACAGCGCCACGCATGCCCAGGGTCGAGGATTTCCCGCCGGTTGCGATCGCCGAAATGTCTGCCCGTGACAACCATGCGCATGGGGAGCACGAAGAGCGCGGTCCGATGGGACTGTTGAAGCGCCTGACCAATGGCCTGTCCCGCCGCGAAGACGAGCCTTCCGCTTCGCTCAAGCCGGCAACGGATGCGAGCGGACCGCGCGAGCCCCAGCTTCGCCAGGCTGCTCCTGAAATGCGCCGGGCCGCGCAACAGGACAGCCAGCTTTACGCGCCGCGTCGCGGGCAACTGGACGGAAACGGCCGTGTCATGCCGGCCGGTCCGTCAGCGCAGGATGACGATCAACTCGAGATTCCCGCCTTCCTCCGCCGGCAGGCGAACTGATCATTCCTGCGGTTGTGACAATTGATGAAAAGGGGCGGCGGTCATTCGCCGCCCTTTTTTCGGAAAAACCTTTATGTAACAATCTTCTAGTTGGTGCCTTGCTCGCGTGAAAGGTCGTTACAAAAGGTAAGAAACCGTGATTTGGATTGCCGGGTTCACCACAGTATGTTCATCCGCGATCAGGCGGGGGCGCAGCTGATGATGGGGATCGCTGCTAGCCTGTAAACACACACCCGCTCCGCCGCCGCAAAGGTTGTGGAGCGCCGTGCAGGGGTCAAGGGGCGTAATCTTGTCGGACTTTCAGAGAACGCTGAAAACTTGTGTTTCGCTAGCCGGCATCGGCGTCCACAGCGGAAAGCCCGTGACCATTCATTGTCATCCGGCCGATCCCGATACCGGGATCATGTTTCACCGACTGGGCAAGGATGGCGAGCCAACCGAAATCCGGGCGCTGGCTTCAGAAGTCGGTGCGACGGACCTGGCGACTGTCCTTGGCAATCCGGCCGGCGTTTTTGTCGCGACCGTCGAGCACCTGATGGCGACGCTTTACGGTCTCGGCATTGACAATCTCCTGATCGAGATCGACGGGCCGGAAGTTCCCATTCTCGATGGAAGCTCAGCCTGCTTCGTCGATGCTTTCGAGCAAGCGGGGCTTGTGACCCAAGCCGCAAAACGCCGTTTCATCCGTGTCCTGAAACCTGTTCGCGTGGAGAATGGCCCGTCATGGGCGGAGTTTCGTCCGTATGGCGGTACCCGGTTCGAGGTCGAAATCGATTTCGACAGCCCGGCGATCGGCAGGCAGGCCTTCGGAGCGGACATGACGCCGGAGACGTTCCGTCGAGACGTTTCCCGGGCGCGCACATTCGGTTTCATGAAGGATGTCGAGCGCCTGTGGGCGGCGGGCTATGCCTTGGGTTCTTCTCTGGAGAACTCCGTTGTCATTGGTGACGATCACAAGGTCATCAACATGGAAGGCCTTCGCTACAGCGACGAGTTCGTCCGCCACAAGACGCTTGATGCGCTCGGTGACCTGGCACTGGCCGGTGCGCGCATTCTCGGATGTTTCCGTTCGTTCCGTGGCGGGCACAAGTTGAATGCAGGTGCCTTGCGCGCCTTGCTGAGCGATTCGTCGGCGTTCGAAATCGTCGAGACGAATCGGAGAACCGGGGGACGGGGTGCAGACCTCATCGCTGTGAGCGCGCCGGTCCACGCTCCCTGGGCCCTTTAACCTATCAAGCCTTGTCGTTGATCTCGGGTGAGTCCCGGCAGCGGGCACTTCGTTTTTGCGCCACAATGTTGCGCGATTGGCATCGGGTGGCATTGCCGCTCATGCGGCGATATGATTTATGGCGATGGTGACGAGATCGCTCTACCGGCAGGACGGATGCATGGCTCTTGTAAAGTTTGTATCAGACGCTTCGCGGCAAACCTTGCGGCCTGCGTTGCTGGCATTGGCCTGCGCGCCCTTTCTCCTTGCCGGTTGTTCTTCTGACGACGATATCGACCTGTCGACGTATGTTGAGCAGACCGAACCGGCCGACCAGCTTTACAATCAGGGTCTGGCCAACCTGGAGGCCGGGCGCCTCGGGGAGGCGTCCGCGAAGTTCGCCGCTGTTGACCGGCAGCATCCCTATTCCGAATTCGCCCGCAAGTCGCTGGTCATGAACGCCTTCACCCAATACCGGCAAGGCAATCACGACGATTCGATCAACAGTGCCAAGCGATACCTCACGCTTTATCCCAACACCGATGAATCCGCCTATGCGCAGTATATTGTGGGTTTGAACTATTTCCGCCAGGTCCGGAACGTGACCCAGGACCAGCGTGAAACCAAGCTGATGATCCAGGCGATGAACGAGGTCGTGGAACGCTGGCCGGACTCCGAATATGCTCCGGATGCGGAATCGAAGATCCGCTTTGGGCGTGACCAGCTTGCAGGCAAGGAAATGCAGGTCGGGCGTTACTATCTCGAACGCCGCGAATATATTGCCGCGATCAAGCGATTCCGGGCAGTGGTGGAGGAGTTCTCCAACACCCGGCATGTCGAGGAGGCGCTTGCGCGGCTGACCGAAGCCTATCTCGCCATGGGCATCGTCCACGAGGCACAGACTGCGGCGGCCGTTCTCGGGCATAACTACCCTGATTCCAAGTGGTACAAGGATGCCTATGCCCTGTTGCAGCAGGGTGGCTATGCGCCCGAGGAAAACCAGGGTTCATGGATTTCCCGGGCAGCGCGCAGGCTCACGACAAGCGCGAGCTGAAACGGCGGGCCATGCTCTGCCACCTTTCGATCCGCGACATCGTTCTGATCGAACGGCTCGATATCGAGTTTCCGGCCGGGCTGTCCGTCCTGACGGGTGAGACCGGCGCGGGCAAATCGATCTTGCTCGATTCGCTTTCGCTGGCGCTCGGCGCACGCGGCGATGCCTCTCTCGTTCGCCACGGAGCGACACAGGGACAGGTGACGGCGGTCTTCGACGTGCCTTCGAACCATCCGGCGCGGGCAATGCTTGCCGCCAATGAAATACCAGACGACGGCGATATCATCCTGCGGCGTGTGCAAAACGCCGATGGGCGCACACGTGTCTTCATCAACGACCAGGCGGCCAGCGTCGCCTTGATGCGGCAAATCGGCCTGGCGCTGGTCGAGATACACGGTCAGCACGATGACCGGGCGCTTGTCGATCCGGCGGCGCATCGTGAGCTGCTTGACGCCTTTGGCGGGCATACCGGTGAAGCTTTGGCAGTCGCGGCGGCCCATGGGGCCTGGCGGCAGGCCGAAGGCGACCTGCGCAAGCATCGGCAGAAGGTGGAGGCGGCAGCCCGTGAGGCGGATTTTCTTCGCGCATCGGTAAGCGAGCTCGAAGAACTCGATCCGCAACCCGGCGAGGAAACGGCGCTTGCTGACGAACGTGCCAGCATGATGCGGGCGGAGAAGATCGCGGTCGAGATCGCCGATGCACAGACAGCCTTGTCCGGCGACGGCTCTCCGATCCCGCAACTGTCCTCGCTTCTGCGCCGGCTTGAACGCAAGGCGGCGGAGGTGCCGGGCATGCTGGACGACATCCTGAAGTCCCTGGACGAGGCGCTGATCTCGCTCGATGCGGCGGCGCAGGGCATAGACGAGGCCATGCGCGCCAGTGAATACGACCCGCGCCGCCTGGAGGAGACAGAGGAGCGGCTGTTCGCGCTGCGTGCGGCGGGGCGCAAATACAACGTGACGGTCGACAAGCTGGCGGAATTGCGGGACAGCATGGCAGCGGATCTGGCCGACCTCGATGCGGGAGCGGAACGGCTGCCCAGGCTGGAACAGGCCGCGAGCGCGGCACTCTCGGCCTACGAGCAGGTTGCCGCGGGTTTGTCCGCCAGACGTCATGGCGCCGCGGCCATGCTGGCAAGTGCCGTCATGGCTGAATTGCCGGCCTTGAAGCTGGAGCGAGCAGAGTTCATCGTCCAGGTGGAAAGCAATCCGGACAACAGGGCAGCCGAAGGATTCGACACGGTGGAATTCTGGGTTCGCACGAACCCGGGCACACGGCCGGGGCCAATGATGAAGGTGGCGTCCGGCGGCGAGCTGTCGCGCTTCCTCCTAGCGCTGAAGGTGGCGCTGGCTGATCGCGGTTCGGCGCCGACACTCGTTTTCGATGAAATCGACACCGGCGTTGGCGGTGCCGTAGCCGATGCCATTGGGCAGCGTCTGGCCCGCCTTGCGCAGAACGTCCAGGTGCTGTCGGTCACCCACGCGCCGCAGGTCGCCGCCCGGGCGACCACGCATTACCTGATCGCCAAGGGGGGCGATGGCGAGAGGGTCGCGACCCGAATATCGGTCATGGACCGGAGCGAACGCGCCGAAGAACTGGCCCGCATGCTGGCGGGCGCCACGGTGACGGACGAAGCGAGGGCCGCTGCTGCGCGGCTGCTGACGGAGAATGGTGATCCGCGGGCTTGAGCGGCCCGGAAGATACTCTACTCTTGCCGCCGATTCCCAAGCTCCGGCGGTTTTCATGTCCGACAAGACCACACCAGTCGATCGATTGAACGAAACCCAGGCCAAGGCCGAACTCAAGCGCCTTGCCGAAGAAATCGCACACCATGACCGGCTCTATCACGCCGAGGATCAGCCGGAAATCTCGGATGCGGACTATGATGCCTTGCGGCGGCGCAACGAGGCCCTGGAAAAACGTTTCCCGCATCTGGTCCTGGCGGATTCACCCTCGCTGCGGGTCGGTGCGACGGTTTCGGAAAAGTTCGACAAGGTCACCCATGCGGTGCCGATGCTGTCTCTCGACAACGCGTTTTCGGATGAGGATGTACGGGATTTCGCCGCCCGCATCCGCCGGTTCCTGCGCATGGAAGAGGGTGCGGAACTGGCTCTGACAGCCGAACCGAAGATCGACGGGCTTTCGCTCAACCTGCGCTACGAGAAGGGGACGCTCATCAGCGCCGCGACGCGGGGCGACGGACAGACCGGCGAAAACGTCACTGCCAATGCGCGCACGATCGACGACATTCCAGGCCATCTTTCCGGCGATGTCCCGGATGTGCTGGAAGTGCGCGGCGAGGTCTATATGGGTCATGCCGATTTCCAGGCGTTGAATGCGCGCCAGGAAGAGAGCGGAGGCAAGACCTTCGCCAATCCGCGCAATGCGGCTGCAGGTTCGCTCAGGCAGTTGGACAGTTCGGTCACGGCTTCGCGCCCGCTGAAGTTCTTTGCCTATGCCTGGGGCGAGATTGGCGAGATGCCGCGTGAAACGCAGATGGAAATGGTGGAGTGGTTTGCCGCACTCGGCTTTCGCGTCAACCCGCTCATGCGGCGCTTCACTTCGGTCGAAGCCCTGATCGACCATTATCATGCCATCGAGGAAGAACGCGGCGAACTGGGCTATGACATTGACGGTGTGGTCTACAAGGTCGATCGTCTCGACTTGCAGAAGCGGCTCGGTTTCGTGTCCCGCAGTCCGCGCTGGGCAATCGCTCACAAGTTCCCGGCCGAGAAGGCCATGACGCCACTCAAGGGCATTGACATCCAGGTCGGCCGTACGGGAGCACTGACCCCGGTGGCAAGGCTTGAGCCCGTGACAGTGGGCGGTGTCGTGGTCACAAACGCGACCCTGCACAATGCCGAGGAAATCGAGCGCCTCGGGATCATGATTGGCGACACGGTGATCGTGCAGCGCGCCGGCGATGTGATACCGCAAATCCTCGGCTATCTGGCCGACAAGCGCCCCGACGATGCGCAAGCCTTCGCGTTTCCAACCGTCTGTCCTTGCGAGTTGAAGACGCCAGTCATCCGCGAAGCCAATGCCTCCGGCGGGGAAGGCGTGGTGCGGCGCTGTTCGGGGGAGTTTGCCTGTCCCTTCCAGCGCAAGGAGCATCTCAAGCTGTTCGTCTCGCGCAAGGCCTTCGACATAGAGGGACTGGGCGACAAGCAGATCGAATATTTCTACGACGATCCCGACCTTCCGATCCGCACGCCCGCGGACATCTTCACGCTTGCACGGCGTGACGCGGCCAACAGCCTCAAGAAGCTGAAAAACCGCGATGGCTATGGCGAGACTTCGGCGCAAAAGCTGTTTGACGCCATCGAGGCGCGGAGGTCGATCGCGCTGGAACGGTTGATCTTCGCGCTCGGCATCCGGCATGTGGGCGAGACCACCGCAAAGACGCTGGCGCGCGCCTATGGCTCCTGGGACGCCTTCGAGAAAGCTGCACTTGCCGTAGCGGCAGGCGACACGCAGGCTGCCGACGACATGGACGCGCTCGACGATATCGGACCGGCCGTGGTCGAATCGGTCGCGCGCTATTTCTCCGAAGTTCACAACCGCACCATGGTCGAGGATCTGGTCGGTGAACTCGATGTACAAGACGCGGAGAAGCCGCAAAGCGACAGCCCTGTCGCCGGCAAGACCATTGTCTTTACCGGATCCCTGGAACGCATGAGCCGCGACGAAGCCAAGTCGATGGCGGAAAGCCTGGGCGCCAAGGTGGCAGGCTCGGTTTCCCGCAAGACTGATCTTGTGGTCGCCGGACCGGGGGCGGGTTCGAAGCTCAAGAAGGCGGAAGAGCTTGGTATCGAAGTGATTTCCGAGGATGCCTGGTTCGAAAGGGTTGGCGGATGAGCACATTTCACGGGTTCGGTGAAAAAGCCATACCCTTCCTGAAGGCGCTGGACTTCCACCAGGACCGGGACTGGTTCAAGGAAAATCGCGATCTCTACGAAAGCGAACTCAACGGTCCGCGCGGAGCGCTGATCCTCGACCTGACAGTCCGATTCGCCGAGGCCGGGCTACCTTATCGTGGCGATCCGAAGAAATCCGTGTTTCGCATCTATCGCGATATCCGCTTTTCGAAAGACAAACGGCCTTTCAACCGGCATGTATCGATCATTCTCACGCCAGACGGGACGAAACGGTCAGACGGCTGCTTCTATCTGCATGTCGGGCTGGAGGGTTGTTTCATGGCCGTCGCCTTCTATTCGCCGGCGCCGGATGCCCTGAAACGGATGCGCAATTCGATCATTGCCTGGCCGGAGCGCTACCGCACCATGGTGGGGGCACTGGCGAGCCAGGGGCTGGAACTGGATTCCGGCGAGGCCTTGAAGCGGTTGCCGAGAGGTTTCGAAACCGTGGAAGAAGAGGATCTGGCAACCGGTGTGAAGAAAAGGCATTTCATCACGCGGGAAGAGATCGACCCGACCCGGATCACTTCGCCGGAACTGGCGGATGACTGCGTCGATTTCGCGAAACGTGCGCATCCGCTTTTCGAATGGGGGATAGGTGCCATCTGAGGTGGTTCATCAGTCCGACTTGTGGCTCACATGAGAACTATTGGCGTGACAGGTCAGGAAGGCTGTCCTAACGTCCGGCGCGTCATGACACAACCTTCCGAAACACACACGGCGAGAGCCGAGATCATCGATGGCCTTAAAGCCAGTATCCCTGTGGTGCTGTCGTCAATGCCATTCGGGCTGCTGTTTGGCGCCATAGCGGTCAAGAACGGGTTCTCGACCTTCGAAGCCGTGTTCATGAGTGCTACGGTCTTTGCCGGCGCCAGCCAGATGGTGGGGCTGGAACTGTTCGGCACCCATGTGGCGCCATGGCTCATTGTCCTGTCCATCTTCGCGGTAAACTTCCGGCATGTCCTCTACTCCGCCGCCATCGGACGAATGCTGCGGCCATGGGGCACGCTGCGGATGTCAATCGCGTTCTTTCTTCTTGTCGATCCGCAATTCGCCGAGACAGAGCGCCGGCGGGAGCAGGGCCGGAAGATCACGTGGCGCTGGTACATGTCCATGGCGCTGACCATCTATGTCTTCTGGATCGCCGATACCTGGGTTGGCGCCAGTTTCGGCAACCTGATTACCGATCCCCATGCCCTGGGCCTGGATTTCGTGTTGCCGGTGTATTTCCTGATCATGGTGATGGGGTTCCGGAAGAGGAAGAGTTTCATACCCGTCGTCCTGTCCAGCGGGGTCTGTGCCGTGCTGGCTGAGAACGTGGTCGGATCGCCCTGGCATGTTTCCATCGGAGCGCTTGCCGGGATCGTCGTGGCGATGATGATGCCGATACCCGAGGAGGAGCCGGCCACGGAGCCGGGGCAGCGATGAGCACGATCTTCTGGATCACGATCGCAAGCGCCATCGCCACCTATGCCACGCGGGTCGGCGGCCATCTCGTGCTGTCGCGGTTCGAGCGCATCCCTCGCCGGGTGGACCGCGCGCTCAACGCGGTCCCTGCGGCAGTGCTGACAACGCTTGTCGCCCCGTCGCTGGTGAAGGGCGACTGGCGCGAAGCGCTGACATTGGCCCTCGTCGCCGCCGCGACGCTTCGCCTTCCCGGCCTTGCCGTCTTCGCGGCCGGTTGGGCGCTGATCATCGGTTTCAGACAGATCGGGGGGTAGGCTGCTCGCCCATCGGGGCGCAGGCCATCTTCAACCAGTCACGGTCCGGTTCCTCCAGCGCAGGGGCGATCTCCTCCAGAACACGCGCGTGATAGGCGTCGAGCCATTCGATCTCTTCGCGGTCCAGCATCTCCGGCAGGATGAGCCGCCGGTCAAACGGGCAGAGCGTCAGCGTCTCGAAACCATGCATCGCAATGTCGCCGCCCCGCACGTCCTGCGCCGGTGTGACGGCAATCAGGTTTTCGAGGCGGATGCCATAGTGGCCGGGCTTGTAGTAGCCCGGTTCGTTGGAAAGGATCATGCCTTCCAGCAATGGCTGGATGCCGGTCTTCGCGATCCTCTGCGGCCCCTCGTGGACGGAGAGAAAAGAACCGACGCCATGTCCGGTCCCGTGCGCGAAATCGACCCCGGCTTTCCAATGGGCCGCCCGCGCCAGCGGATCGATGTCGCAGCCGCGCGTGCCGGCCGGAAAACGGATCGTGGAAACCGCAATGAGGCCCTTCAAGACAATCGTGTACCGCCTGCACATCTCATCGGTTGGCTCGCCAACCGGCACCGTGCGTGTGATGTCGGTCGTTCCATCCTCGTATTGGCCTCCTGAATCCACCAGGTAGAGTTCGCCCCGGGCCAGTGTGCGGCAGGATTTGTGTGTGACCCGGTAATGCATGATCGAGCCATTGGGGCCAGCGCCGGAAATCGTGTCGAAAGAAATGTCCTTCAACGGCATCTGGGCTTCCTGCCCCGCCAGGATACGGGCGCTCTCAAGCGCCACCACGGCGCTGGTCTCGGTGACCGTGCCAGGTTCCTGCCGGTCCAGCCAGGCGAGAAAGCGCGCCATGGCGACTCCATCCCGGCGATGGGCACCGCGTGCGCCCTGCAATTCTGTCGGGTTCTTGCAGGCCCGTGGCAGGCGGGCCGGGTCGGGCATGGAGAGCCATCGGCCACCGTTTCCGGTCGCAAGGATTCGCAACTTTTCGGCCGCCAGTTGCGGATCAAGTCCGACAGTCCTGCCTTTTCGCGCCAGTTCAGCCACCGCGTCGTCAAGTTCGGAAGGCGGGCGAATGTCGCACAGTTGCGTCAGATAGGCTTCGACCTCCCTTGTCATCTTGCGCTTGTCCATGAACACCTGATGATTGCCTTTGGCCGAAACGATCGCAAACCCGAGGGCGAGCGGCGTATGGGGCACATCTGAGCCTCGGATATTGAAGGCCCATGCCAAGGAAGACGGATCAGTCAGCACACAGGCATCGGCACCGGCGTCCCTGATGGCTGTCGCCAGGGCGGCCAGCTTGTCACGCGCCAGCACCCCCGCGCGCTCGACCGGATGGATCTGGACCGGTTCCAATGGCGGGGCCGGGCGGTCGGTGCGAACCGCATCGACGGGATTGCCTTCCAGCATAACCAGTTCGCCGCCCACCTTGCCCAGGGCTGTGGAAATCCGCTCCACCTCGCCGATCGTGTGCAGCCAGGGATCGATTCCGAGCTTCCAACCCGGTTTCCAGTTCGCTTCAATCCACGCGGATGGCGGATTGGAGACAAGGTCTTCATAGCCGAAGAGTGCCGGGTCGGTCTGCAGCCGCACCTGCTCGGTGTAGCGTCCGTCAACGAAGATCACTGCAGTCTGACTGGCGATGAGAGCCATGCCTGCCGAGCCGGTGAAGCCGGTCAACCAGGACAGGCGTTCGGCATAGCTGGCCACATATTCGCCCTGGTGTTCATCCGCCCGGGGAACGAGGACACCATGGACATTCTCCCGCAAGAGGACTTTCCGCAAGGCTTCCATTCGTGCAGCGGCGTTTCTGGGGTCCGACGTGCTCTCGAATGACTGGAAATGTGGCGCGTGCATGAAAACGGGTTCCTCCGGGGACCGGCCGATACTGGCCGCCTTTAGACTTGACGGGGGACGGTAGACAAGCGGCGTTGCGGTGTCCATCGGTCGTGCCCACGGACTTTTCATGCTGCGCTGCGAAATCGATATTTCGCATATGCACAATACGCAAGGGTGCCATGCACCAACAGGTCTGGTTGATTGAATGCCCCGGGCCTATCTGTCGATCAACACAATGATTTCAGTTCAACCCGACGAGGACAGAACGATGCCGACCAAATCCCGTGGCTTTTTCCGCAATGCCTATGACGCCCTGCTGGAAGCACGCCAGCGTCAGGCAAACCAGTATGTCAACGGCGCTCTCCTCATGCTCGACGACGAGACACTGAAGGCGCGTGGCTATTCCCGCGCGGAACTGCGCCGCAAGGGCTATACCGGTTCCTATATCTGACCGGACCTGACAGCCGGTTCCACGAAAGGGCGGGCCTTCGGGTCCGCCTTTTCCTTTGGGTCGGAGCGGCTTCCATGTGCCTGCATCCCGGTGCGGCAAATCCGTGCCGGTACGGAATCAGCGCTTCATGTGGATGGTAACCCAGCCTTCGCGCCAGAGCGTCCTGGCATGGCGAAAACCCTGCCCACGATAAGCCGCGACAACACTTGCACGCTGGTGTGCCAGGATTCCGGAGAGAATGACCGAACCACCTGGCGCCAGGTGCCGGGCCATTTGCGGTGCCAGGCGCATCAGCGGCCTGGCAAGGATGTTCGCGACGACAAGGTCGAAGGGCTTCGACTCGATCATGGCGCGATTGCGGAAGCCAGTCGCCGTCAGGCAGGTCACCAGCCGTTCGACCGCATTGAGGCAGACGTTTTCACGCGCAACACGTATGGCGACCGGATCGATATCGGTTGCAAGAACCGGGATACGGGCATATTTCGCCAAGGCGATCGCCAGAACGGCGGAACCTGTCCCCAGGTCCAGCGCCTTGAGCGGCTTCTCCCTTCGCACCACCTGTTCCAGCATAATCAGGCAACCCGCCGTGGTGCCGTGATGTCCGGTACCGAACGCCTGTCCAGCCTCGATCTCGATGCCGATGTTTCCCGACCGGACCTTGTTGCGATCGTGCCGGCCATGCACCAGGAAGCGTCCGGCACGGACAGGCGCAAGCCCTTCGAGCGATTTGCTGACCCAGTCGATTTCGGGCAGCGCCTCTATGGCCGGCGCGCCGGCGATCCCGAGACTGTCCATGACAGTGGCGATGCGGCCCGGCACGTCGATGGGCGTGTCCTGATCGGCATAAACCGACACCTCGTGGATGTCTGCAGCCTCGTTGACCTCGAGCACGGCTATGGGAAGACCTTCATCCTCGAACAGCTGCTCCAACCGATCGCTTGCGGCATAGGCGGCGGTTCTTTCGGCGATGAAGTAATATCGGATCTGGTTCACGACTGATTGTCCGGTTGCGCGGCTGCTCCCGCTCCATTCCCGGCATCCCGTGTCCCGTTGTCCGGCTTGGGAGGGGCGAAGGAAAGGATCATGTCACCCGTCTGAGGCTTTCCGTCCGACGCCGTGGATGCAAAAACAAGTTGTCCCGATGCCTTGCGCCAAAGGATCATCCGCGCGCCTTCTGCCCGGGTTTTCAGATATTTGTCAAAGGGAAACTCATCCGTGATACGGGTTGCCTGGATGCCCCAGCCGCGCGTCATGTTGATCTGGAAGTCGAACCAGCCAAGCGCCGGTTCGCGGGTCAGCGGGCGCCCGCCCAGGGTGAAGTTCAGTGCCAGCCGTTCCGAGCGCTCCTTGGCGCTGCCGATCTGGAAAACATGGCTGCGGCCGACCTCCGGTCCGAGATCCGTGCATACAAGCGTGTTGTAGGCATCGTTCGGTGTCGCGGCGATGATGTTCTGGTAACGGTTCAATGCCAGCGAATGATGGGCATCCTCCGAAAGCACTTCACCGAAGTAGACGGGAATGTCGGCAAGGCGCGCCTCGCGGATACGGTCCCACTCTGTATCGGCAATTAGCACCGGCACCTTCAGTTCCTTGAGCTTTCGGGCAAGGCTGGTGGCGAAGCGCGAACCGCCGACAATGAGAACGCCCGGGCTTTCCGCGGATTTCAGACCGAGCATGCTGGCAAGGGGCGAGAGCGTGAAGCCATGTGCGATGATCGTCGTGACGACAACGACGAAGGCGAAGGCAACCATGAGCGGCGCGTCTTCGACGCCATTGTCGGCGAGTGCGGCGCCAAACAGGCCCGACACGGCCACTGCGACGATGCCACGCGGTGCAATCCAGCCGACGAACAGCCGTTCCTTGAATGAAAGACCCGTTCCCATGGTCGCGATGAAGACAGCGACCGGGCGGATCGCAAACATGACCAGGGCGACGAAAGCGGCCGCGTGCCAATCCAGCGCCATGATCGCGTCGACGTCAAGCGCTGCGGTCAACAGGACGAACAGACCGGAGACAAGCAGAATGGTCACGGTTTCCTTGAAACGGCGTATTTCTGCGAGGCTCGCGATGCGGGTATTGGCGAGCGTGATTCCCATCACGGTCACGGTAAGCAGTCCCGCTTCCTCAAGGATAAGGTTTGTCGCCACGAAGGCTGCCAGAACGGCAGCGAACAGGACAGGCACCTTCAGGTATTCCGGCACATGGCCGCGAATGAAGCTCCACGCAATGAAACGGCCCATCAGAATGCCGCCGGCGACGGCTGCAACAAAGGCGACGATGACCGAAACGGCAAGCCGGTCGGCATGGTGCGTCCCCAGCATGACGAGAAACAGTTCGAACGCAACAACGGCAAACAGCGCGCCGATGGCATCATTGACGATCGCTTCCCACCGCAGAAGCGATGCCGGACGTTGCGACAGCTTCGCCTGGCGCAGAAGGGGCATGATGACGGTCGGACCAGTCACGACCAGGATCGCACCAAGCACAGCGGCGGTCGGCCATGAGAGGCCTCCGACGAAATGCGCAGCAAGCGCTGTCATGACCCATATCAGCGGGCCTGCAACGGTGATCATCCGCCGCACCGCGGTCGACGTCTCGGATATCTCCTTGAAATTCAGCGTCAGTCCGCCTTCGAAAAGGATGATCGCCACGGCCAGCGAAACCGCAGGCCGGTACACGTCCCCGAAGTCGCGTACGGGATCGATGAAGCCTGTCACGGGACCAATGAGACCGCCGGCAATCAGCAGCAGCACGATCGCCGGCACGCGAATGCGCCAGGCGATCCATT
Organism: Zhengella sedimenti; assembly: GCF_046506625.1. Taxonomy (NCBI): domain Bacteria; kingdom Pseudomonadati; phylum Pseudomonadota; class Alphaproteobacteria; order Hyphomicrobiales; family Notoacmeibacteraceae; genus Zhengella; species Zhengella sedimenti. The sequence goes on along the minus strand of NZ_JBKFFP010000007.1, from coordinate 53,103 downwards.
GAGCGAGAATGCCGGCTGCCGCAATGCTGGCGAGCTTGAAGCCGACCAGTTCCATCCAATGATCTCCTGTAACCATCCGCCGGTACCGGCAGGGCTGCGAATCTACGGAGACCTCGATGAAGGTCAACCGGGCATGAATGAAGGATCTTCAGCCGTGTTTATCCGGCCGCAAGCCGCTTCAGCTTCGCCATGGCCGAGGCTGCGTCCTCGCCATAGGCGATCGTTCCCTCAAAACCGCCGCTGGCATTCAACAGCAGGATGGAAGCCGTATGGTCCATCGTGTAGTCCTTGCCTTCATTCGTCGGGATCTTCTTTGCATAGATCTTGTAGGCGCGAATGACCCTGGCGACTTCCTCCGGATCGCCGGAAATGCCTGTGACACGGTCGGTCACGTTGGTGATGTAGTCCTTCAGTGTTTGCGGTGAATCCCGTTCGGGATCGACCGAAAAAAAGAAGGCCTTCACATTGTCGGCTTCCGGACCCAATTGGGTAAGCCAGCCGTTCAGTTCATAAAGGGTCGTCGGGCAGACCTCCGGACAATGGGTAAACCCGAAGAAGAGTGCGACCGGTTGGCCACGCAATGCCTGTTCGGTGATTTCGTTGCCGTTCATGTCCGTCAGGGTGAAGGGGCCGCCGAACGCCTTGTCTTCCGTGTTCATGGCGTAATAGGCGGTGTAGCCGAGCACGCCCGTCGCAAGGACAACCGCCGCAAGGATTGCGTACAAAATACCGCGCATCATCATGATTTTCTTTCCGGAATCAGGATATTCAGAGGCACCACGAGAGGCCTGTCTCGGCCAGTGAGAGAAACAGCGCGGCGCCGTGGTCCAGCCAGGCGGCAAAAGCCAGCCCGAGCACAATGGCCGCGGCGGCGAGAATTGCCACCACGGGAAAATGGAACCCCACGTTCATCGATCGCGTCTGTTTCATGCGGGATATATACCGCGTCTGTCCCCATCCGGCAAAGGACGAAGCGTCGCGGTTTGCAGCATGGGGGCCATCACCCCATATGCTTTGGAGTAACATATGGAAGACATGCCGGGACGGCTGTCAGACGCGGAAAGGAACCGATCGATGAAAATGCACGGGACCATGCTGGCAGCAGCGATGCTGGTTTTGTCGGCAGGTGCCGGCGGCGCCAATGCGGAGCAAGTGGGCGAAGTCGGTGTGGACTGGCTTGGAAACGACATTCTCATCGAGGCAATCGCCGACCCGCAGATCGAAGGCGTCACCTGTCACGTCGCCTATTTCGACCGTGGCATCATCGATCGTCTTCAAAAGGGGAACTGGTTCGAAGACCCCTCCAACTCATCCATCGCCTGCCGTCAGACCGGACCGATCTCGATCGGTGCAATCGATCTTGACGAGGACGGAGAGGAAGTCTTCAAGCAGAGGCAATCGTTGATCTGGAAACAGCTTGTCGTGAAGCGGATCTATGACAAGACGCATGATACGCTTATCTACCTCGCCCATTCACGGCAGGTGCAGGACGGATCGGCCAAGATGTCGATCTCGACGGTACCACTCTATGGGCAGACAGTAACCTGGCGTGAAGGCAAGCCGGAATAGACGCCGGACGACGCCATCGAGCCTGAGGCTTTCGCATGACCAGCGATGACGACCTTGCCCTGCGATATCGCGCGAGCGAACCGAAGATACATCCCACGTCCAGCATGAAGGACTGCCGGCTTGCCCGTCATTGCGTCATTGGCGAAAGGGTCATCCTGCGCGACGTCCATCTCGGTCCGTATTCCTACTTTGAACGCAATTCCGAAGCCGCTCACGCCACCATAGGGGGGTTCTGTTCCATCGCTGCCAACACACGCGTCAACGCGCTGGAGCATCCCGTCGAGCGGGTCAGCAGTCACAAGATTACCTACCGGCCAAACGAGTATTTCCGATACCTGCCGGTGGACCAGGAAATCCGGCAGCGCAGGAAAGAAAAACGCGTTGTCATAGGGCATGACGTCTGGGTCGGCCATGGTGCGGTGATCATGCCGGGTGTCCGGATCGGAACCGGCGCGGTGATCGGGGCCAACAGCGTGGTCACCAGGGATATCGAGGCCTACACGATCGTCGCCGGTGCACCGGCGCGCATGATTCGCCGGCGGTTCGACGAAGGCGTCGCAAAGGCACTTCTCGATCTGGAATGGTGGAACTGGCCGGATGAGCGGCTCTTCGAAGCGATTCCCGACATGCAGCGAATGCAACCACTGGATTTTGTCGCAAAGTGGTCAGGATCCCCTGATTGCGGGCGGTGACCGGTCACCCGGATATGCATCATGTTGCGTTGCAGAATTGATTCTTGCAGATACATCTTGCAACCCTAGCCATGAATCCGTTCAACTCTGCGGCATAAAGGCGCGGAGGGCCCCTTCGTTCCAAGGGATGCGCCAATGGGAGGCTCGATATGTCCATGGCCGATTCGGATCAGCAACATGCAAAACCTGCAGGCGCCGCGAGCGGGATGCCGGAGGTCAACAAGGTCACGGTCGATGATCTCAAGGCTGTCCTGAGACAGGGACTGGCTGATTTCGGAAAGGCGCCTCTCTATGGAGTTTTCTTCGGCGGCGTCTTTGCAGTGGCCGGAATACTGATCGTCCTTGCCGTGACGCGATGGGACATGCCTTGGCTCATCTATCCCTTTGCCATCGGTTTTCCCCTGGTCGGACCATTCGCTGCGGTAGGCCTTTACGAGATCAGCCGCCGGCTGGAAAAGGGCGAACCGCTCTCGTGGAGTTCGGTTCTCGGTTTCGTCTGGCGGCAACGGTTCCGTGAATTGTCATGGATGGCTTTCGTGATGCTGTTCATCTTCTGGATCTGGATGTACCAGATCCGATTGCTGATCGCGCTCGTACTGGGGCGGATGTCTTTCTCGACACTGGACCGTTTCCTCGAGATCGTGCTTACGACGCCGACAGGATGGCTCTTCCTTGCCATAGGCCATGTCGTCGGTGCTGTCCTTGCGTTGATCATGTTCAGCGTCACGGTGGTCTCGATACCACTTCTCATGGAACGAGAACTGGATATCGTCACAGCCATGATCACGTCGTTCAAGGCGGTTCTCGCGAACCCGCCGGTCATGCTCGGATGGGGTGTGGTCGTCACGCTTGCCGTCATCGCGGCATCAATTCCGCTGTTTGTCGGCTTACTGGTGGTGCTTCCGGTTCTCGGGCATGCAACCTGGCATCTCTACAAGCGTGCCGTTAAGCCGGCCGTGGCCTGAGACCCGTTTGCCACGAACGGACCTGATCCCCGTGGTCATGGGACAAGGCAGTGACTGATCAATCCGGCAGGCAACGGTCGATCCAGTCCAACATCGCCGTGGCCACTGTTTCCGGTTGTTCGGCGATCGTGAAATGACCGGCTTCCTCGAAGATGACAAGCCTGGCATCCGGCATGGCGGCAGCCATTGCCTCATGGTCGGCCGGCGGGCTCCATTTGTCATGGCTGCCGGTGGCCACGAGAGCGGGGCAGGTGATGGTCGGCAAGACCGGACCTGCATCCGGGCGCGAAAGAAGTGCCTTGATCTGACGTTCATGCCCCTCTGGCGTCATGCGCTCGACCATGGCGCTCAGTGAAGCCATCAAGGCCACATCGGCATGTCGGGCGGGATGGACGAATGGCGGCAGCCAGTCGGCGGCCAACGCTCTCATGCCCTCGTCGTAAGCCAAGGCAACGCGCCGGGCGCGCAGTTTTTCCTCGCCCTGCTTGTAGGTTGTGGTGCCCGTATCGAGCACCGAGAGCCCGTGAATGCGTTCCTGAGCCTGGCGCCACATCTCGAAGGCAACCCGCCCGCCAAGCGAATGGCCAGCAACCAGCAAGGGGCCGGGTACCCGGTCCAGGATGTCGCGGGCCATTGCCGGAATGGTCTCCTGCGTCGTGATGTCGGCCATGACGACCGGAAGGCGACCGGCAAGCCGGCCGGGGATCGTGGACCAGCTTGCGTAATCGCACAACAGGCCGGGAATGAGTACGAGGACAGGTCGCGTCACGGTTCATGGCCTCCTTCGGCGAGCGCGGAGGCAGCGGCGACGGCCGATGCCCAGGCCCATTGGAAATTATAGCCTCCAAGCCAGCCGGTAACATCCACGGCCTCGCCAATGAAGTAGAGGCCCGGTTGATGTTTCGCCATCATTGTCCGCGATGACAGGGATTCAGTCGAGACCCCGCCGGATGTCACTTCCGCCTTGGCGAAACCTTCCGTGCCATTCGGGTGGAAAGGCCAATCCGAAAGCATCGATTCAATTGCAGCAAGCGTTTTGTCCGGAAAATCCGCCAAGTTTCCGGAACGATTGATCTTTTCAGCCAAGGCAATGGCAAGCCGCTCGGGCAGGCATGCGCCCAGAGCGGTCTTCAGTTGTGTCCTGGGGCGCTCGCGTTTCGCGTTCCGCAGCCAATCCGGCGGTTCATCCGGCAGGAAGTCTATCCGGATTTCCTCACCCGGTTTCCAATAGGATGAGATCTGGAGAATGGCAGGCCCGGAGAGGCCCTTGTGCGTGAAGAGCGCCGCTTCGCTGAACCGCACCTTGCCTGCGCGGGCTGTGACTTGTGCCGCGATGCCTGACAATTCATGAAACAGCGCATCGGTTGGCGGAAGCGTGAGTGGCACGAGGGCAGGGCGCGGCTCAACGACCCGGCAGCCAAACTGCCGCGCGATCTCGTAGGCCAGGCCGCTGGCGCCAAGCTTCGGGATCGAAAGCCCGCCTGTAGCCACCACAAGGGCCGGCGCGGACAGCGTTTCTCCATTGCGGGCAAGACTGAACCGGCTGCCATCGTGGCTGATGGAAGAAACCGCATGGCCCAGCAGAAGGGCAACCCGGTCCTTCGGACATTCGGCAAGCAGCATGTCGACGACCTGGCGGGCAGAACCGTTGCAGAAAAGTTGCCCCAGGGTCTTTTCGTGCCATGCAATGGCGTATTTCTCGATGAGGGCTATGAAGTCCGCGGGGCGATACCGGCCGAGGGCCGATTTTGCGAAATGCCGGTTGGCGGACAGGAAGTTCGCTGCCGTCACGTCGCGATTGGTGAAGTTGCAGCGGCCGCCGCCGGAAATGAGGATCTTCTTTCCGGGCGCGTTCATGTGGTCGACGAGTGCCACTTGCAGGCCAGCCTGACCAGCCTTGCCCGCGCACATGAGTCCCGCCGCGCCAGCGCCGAGTATGATGACGTCAAAATATCGACAGGAAGCCTGCATGCGTGTCTATGAGGCCTTCTTCACGAACTCCGTCCGCAACACCAAACCCTTGATCTGCCTTGAACGGACCTCGATCAAGGCAGGGTCGTCCGACAGGTGAATGTCCTTGAACACGGTTCCGCGCTTGACGACCGAGGAGGAGCCCTTGACCTTCAGGTCCTTGATGACGGTTATGCTGTCGCCTTCCGTCAGAAGGGCACCGTTGCAATCTTTCGTTTCCATCTCCGCGTCACTCCCCTGTGCCGGCGCAGTCGGACTTAGCCCTATTCGATAAAAATGGCGATAGGGCGGGGGAAACTATGCGCGGCAAGCAAATGGAAAGAGGCGGGTTCCTTCCGGATCCCGCCCCTTGCGTCCTGTCAGGAGGAAGCGGCCTCGAATGCCACGGCCGGTTCCTTTTCCGCGCCGTCAGGCGGCGAACTGGTTCATGGTATTTTCCTTGCCGCCGGCTTTCAGGGCGGCCTCGCCGGCGAAATACTCCTTGTGGTCATCGCCAATGTCGGAACCAGCCATGTTCTGGTGCTTGACGCAGGCGATGCCCTGGCGGATTTCCTCGCGCTGGACGTTCAGCACGTAGCCCAGCATTCCCTCGTCGCCGAAGTAGCGCTTGGCAAGGTTGTCCGTGGACAGGGCGGCCGTGTGGTATGTCGGCAGCGTGATGAGGTGATGGAAGATGCCGGCTTCGCGTGCGGCATCTGCCTGGAATGTGCGGATCCGCTCATCGGCCTCGATCGCGAGGTCGGTGGCATCATAGTCCACGCTCATCAACCGGGCGCGGTCATAGGCCGAGACATCCTTGCCCGCTTCCTTCCATGCGTCATAAACCTGCTGGCGGAAATTCAGCGTCCAGTTGAACGAGGGTGAATTGTTGTAGACCAGCTTGGCGTTGGGAACGACCTCGCGGATCCGCTTCATCATGCCGCCGATCTGGCCGATATGCGGCTTCTCGGTCTCGATCCAGATGAGGTCGGCGCCGTTCTGGAGCGAGGTGATCGAGTCGAGCACGCAACGGTCCTCGCCGGTTCCCGGACGGAACTGGAACAGGTTGGAGGGCAGGCGCTTCGGGCGCATAAGCTTGCCGTCGCGCTTGATGACGACGTCGGATGGCTTGAGGTCATCGACGCTCACTTCCTCGCAATCCAGGAAGGCATTGTACTGGTCGCCAAGGTCTCCCGGCTCGGCCGAGTAGGCAATCTGCTTGGTCAGGCCGGCGCCGAGGGAGTCGGTGCGGGTGACGATGATGCCGTCCTCGACCCCCAGTTCCAGGAACGCGTAGCGGCAGGCGCGAACCTTCTGCAGGAAGTCCTCATGCGGCACTGTCACCTTGCCGTCCTGGTGGCCGCACTGCTTTTCGTCGGACACCTGGTTTTCGATCTGCAACGCACAGGCGCCCGCCTCGATCATCTTCTTGGCCAGGAGATAGGTGGCTTCCGCATTGCCGAAGCCGGCATCGATGTCGGCGATGATCGGGACGATATGGGTCTCGTGGTTGTCGATCCTGTGCTGGATTTCCGCGGCCTTGTTGGCGTCGCCGGCATTGCGGGCGGCGTCGAACTCGCGGAACAGCTGGTTCAGTTCGCGTGCATCGGCCTGGCGCAGGAAGGTATAAAGTTCCTCGATGAGAGCCGGAACGGACGTCTTTTCATGCATCGACTGGTCGGGAAGCGGCCCGAATTCCGAGCGGAGGGCGGCAACCATCCAGCCCGACAGGTAGAGATACCGGCGCTTGGTGGTGCCGAAGTGCTTCTTGATGGAGATCATCTTCTGCTGGCCGATGAAGCCGTGCCAGCAGCCCAGCGACTGGGTGTAGTTGGCCGGATCGGCGTCATAGGCCGCCATGTCCTGACGCATGATCTTCGCCGTATAGCGAGCGATATCGAGGCCGGTCTTGAAACGGTTCATGGCCTGCATGCGCGCGACGGATTCGGCGTCGATGGCGTTCCAGGTGCCGTTCTTGCTCGTGATGAGCGAGCGGGCCTTCTCGATGTCCTGAGAATATGACATTGCAGATGTCCTTCTTTCCTATGACAGTGCGGTCAAGTTGTAAAACCTGTCACGACCTCGCCGGCACTTTTCCCGCCGGCATCGAGCGTTCGGGTGTTTCAGATCTGGAAATGCATCAGCCCCGTCCGGTTGTCACGGAAACTCTGGTTGCGGTGCACCAAAATCGTGTCAGCCTGTGTCAAGACCTGTCAATTTGCCTTGTAAACGAGTCGGCATTTTTACAAGTGCCGAAACGGTTCCGGGTTGTTTGCTTTTTCGTTGGCTTTGGCGCATTAGGGCAGACGTGTGCATTCAATCGGCGTGTTTCCATGAAGCCGTTTCTCATCATTCAGCTGCGCCCGGAAGCCGAAGCCTCCGACAACGAGTTCGAAGCCTTTCTGGAAAAGGGCGGTCTTGCTCCGGGGCGAGTTCACAGACTTAGGCTCGAGCGCGAAACGATGCCTCGCGACATGGATCTGTCCGCCTATGCGGGAGTGATCGTGGGCGGAGGCCCGGGTTGCGTCTCGGATCCGCAGGACGAAAAGCCGGACATGGAGCGGCGCATCGAGGATGAGGTGATGAGTCTCATGCCGGCGATCACCGCGCGGGACATCCCGTTTCTTGGCTGCTGCTACGGCATCGGCATTCTTGCGCACCATCTCGGCGGCCGGGTCTCAAAGGACTGTTATGGCGAGCCGGTGGGCGTGACTCGCGCAGTTCTGACCGGGGAAGGGCGGAACGATCCGGTGCTGGCCGGCTTGCCTGACGCGTTCGACGCCTTCGTCGGGCACAAGGAGGCCGTGCAGGCCCTGCCGCCGGGCTGCGCGCACCTTGTATCGGGCCCTGACTGCCCATTCCAGATGATCCGCCACGGCCAGAACGTTTATGCGACGCAATTTCATCCGGAAGCCGATGGCGATGTCTTTGCCCTGCGTATCCGCATCTACCGTGACAAGGGCTATTTCCGGCCTGAAGATGCAGACGCCCTCACGGCCAGAGCGCGCAAGGGGAATGGACAGGCCAGCGCGAGGATATTGCGGAATTTCGTCGAGAGGTATGGATAGCGAGGTCGCGGTCCGGCCCCACTATCCCGTGCCTGCGGGCCAGTGGCCTGCCGAAACGGACAGCTTCATTTCCCCAGCCGGTCGATCATCGTCATGATTCGTGAGGTCACGAACGGATCGGTTGCTATGGACAGGTGGCCCTTCTTCTCCTTCATTGAGCCCGGGCCGCCGTCCATGCCCCGTTTGCCCCGGAAGTTGTATTGGTTTATCTGCGTCTTGCGGCGATCCTGTGCAACAAGCAGCGGTTTGCGCGAGCCTTCGAACTGGTAGAAATTGTCAACAATTCCGACGGCGGGCGCGACCGGTTTTGGATCCGGCGCGTCGATCACCGCCGCATAATCAATCCTGACGCCTTCTCTTGCGAGTGCCTGTAAAATCGAGGTTACGGCGTTTCCGCCAAGGGAATGACCGACCAGCGCGATCTTCACCCCCGGCCTTTTTCTCTTCTTCTCCGTGATTTCACGAACGATACGGTTTGCCGCCTGATAGGAGGTCATTTCGACATTGTGCCCCCTCTTTCGGATTTCGCTTGCGAGCGGATACATCACGTTTGGGAACAGGAAGCCTGCGAGACCTCGCATCACGTATACGTCGGCTGCGCGGGCGTTGGATGCCAGGACAAGCGCAACAAACAAAAATGCTAACGAAATGCTAGATTTACGCACATTTTCCTCCCCGGCCTTCATGTGATTCCGGGACAATAACGGGCATAAAAATCAGTTTGAACTAAAAAATCATGCCCTATCCAGAAAACTGTCGAGGACACGCTTCTGCCCAGCCTTGTCGAAATCGACAGTAAGCTTGTTGCCGTCCACCGCCGCGACATTGCCATTACCGAATTTCAGATGGAAAACACGGTCGCCGACCGAGAAGGCCGAGGGCGTGTCGCTCACCGATTTGGCGACAAGTTCGCCCTCGATTGTCCGGATGCGCGGCGATCCGCGACCGGCGCCACGGCCGGAGTCCGGTTCGCCGTAGCCGATACGCTCGACGGCATGACCCGAACGATTGCCCCAGTTGCGGGAGGTCGCTTCGGTCCGGTTGGCCTGGGCGCGTTGCCATCCGGGCGTTGCGTAGGTGTTTGAAAATGCCTCCCCGCCCATGCGGTCGAACCGGCTTTCCCCATAGGGATTGCGTCTTGCGCCATACTGGCCCATCGAGCCCGCGCCGTAGCCGCCGTAGGACGATCCGGTCTCGGCCACTTCGACATGAGATTCCGGGAGTTCGTCAAGGAAGCGCGAGGGAATCGTGGACTGCCACAGGCCATGGATGCGCCGGTTGGAAACAAACCAGATGTGGAGATTGCGCTTGGCCCGGGTCAGCCCGACATAAGCAAGCCGCCGTTCCTCCTCCAGGCCGGACCGTCCCCCTTCATCCAATGCACGCTGGTGGGGGAACAGGCCTTCTTCCCAACCGGGCAGGAAGACCGTGTCGAATTCCAGGCCCTTGGCCGAATGCAGCGTCATGATGGAGACCGCATCCAGTTCCTCGGCCTGCTCGGCATCCATCACAAGTGCAATGTGCTCGAGGAAAGCGCGAAGGGATTCGTAATCCTCCATGGACCGGATCAGTTCCTTGAGGTTTTCAAGCCGACCTGGCGCTTCGGCGGAGCGGTCGTTCTGCCACATCGCGGTGTAGCCGCTCTCGTCAAGGATCTGTTCAGCCAGTTCGGTATGCGGCGTGTTGTCCAGCAGGCCCTGCCAGCGGCGGAAGTTGTCCACCACCTCGCGAAGGGCGGCGCGCGGCTTGGGCTTCAATTCCTCCGTGCCGACGAGATCGGCCGCGGCCTGCAGCATGGGACAGGCGCGCGCGCGCGCCGTGTCGTGGACAAGGCGGATGGTTGCTTCGCCGAGACCGCGCTTCGGCGTGTTGACGATGCGCTCGAAGGCCAGGTCGTCGGCCGGCTGGCAAACGACGCGGAAGTAGGCAAGCGCATCGCGAACTTCCATGCGCTCATAGAAACGCGGCCCACCGATCACCCTGTAATTCAGTCCCAGCGTGACAAAACGGTCCTCGAATTCCCGCATCTGGAACGATGCACGTACGAGGATGGCCATGTCGTTCAAACGATGCCCCTTCGTCTGAAGGGCTTCGATCTCTTCGCCGATGGCGCGGGCTTCCTCCTCGGAATCCCACGCGGCATGCACCTGAACCCTGGGATCATCCGGATCGGCCATCTCGGTGAAGAGCGTCTTGCCGAGCCGGCCTTCATTGTGCGCTATCAGGTGCGAGGCTGCGCCGAGGATGTGCGCTGTCGAACGGTAGTTCCTCTCCAGCCGGATGACCCTGGCGCCGGGAAAGTCCTTCTCGAAGCGCAGGATATTGTCCACCTCTGCTCCGCGCCAGCCGTATATCGACTGGTCATCGTCGCCAACGCAGCAAATATTGGGCAGCCGCTTGGAAGTTCCTTCATCTCCCGTCGAGGATGAACGGGACGGCACAGGCCGCTGTGCAATCAGGCGCAGCCACATGTATTGTGCCGTGTTGGTATCCTGGTACTCGTCCACCAGGATGTAGCGGAACCTGCGGTGGTAATCGGCCAGGACATCCGGATTCTCGCGGAATAGGCGAATGGGCAGGCAGAGCAGGTCACCGAAATCGACCGCGTTCAGCGTCTTCAGCCGCTCCTGATAGGCAGCGTAGAGTTCGCGTCCCTTGCCATTGGCAAAGGATCGCGCGTCACCCCCGGCAATCTGGGCAGGGTAGAGGCCCTTGTTTTTCCAGCCGTCGATCATCTGGGCGAACTGCCGGGCAGGCCAGCGCTTGTCGTCGATCCCTTCGGCCTGGATCAATTGCTTCAGAAGGCGGATCTGGTCGTCGGTATCCAGAATGGTGAAATTGGATTTCAGTCCGGCCAGCTCGGCATGGCGGCGCAGGATCTTGACCCCAATGGAATGAAATGTACCCAGCCATGGCATGCCCTCCACGGCTTCGCCGACAAGCATGGCGATGCGTTCCTTCATCTCGCGTGCGGCCTTGTTGGTGAAGGTCACGGCAAGGATCTGTGAAGGGAAGGCGAGCCCGAGATTGAGGATATGGGCAATCCGTGTGGTCAGCACGCGGGTCTTGCCGGTGCCGGCGCCGGCAAGGACGAGAACCGGTCCCTCGGTTGTCTCGACAGCCTCGCGCTGCTCCGGGTTCATCGTGTCAAGATAAGGCGCGGCGCGGCGGTCGCGTTCACGGGCAGCCATGGCACGGGCAGCGATACCGCCGGCGCGCGAAGGTGCCGGTGATCCGTCAAAAAACGGAATGTCGTCGTCATCAGGAAAGTCTGTCATTGCCCTGCAATGTAGCGATTCGACAGCAAAAGACCAGAACAGAGCGCAAACAGACGGCCGATGCCGAGCCTCATTTGCGGGCTTTTTCCTGTTGCGACAACCTGCGATCGGTGAAATTCAACCGGTCTGCAGCTATCTTGTTCACCAGGGCCGCCATGTCGGGATCATTGTTGACCAGGGACTCCAGCTCAGTCAGTTGATTCATCGCTATAAGGCGAAGGATGTCATCGCGCGGACTGCCATCCTTGTGCCTTGGCAGACGCGACACCGGCTGGATAAGATCGGCGCCGCCACGTGACATGCGGAGGCGTTGCAGGCGTTCCAGTTCCAGCGGATCGACCCCTTCGGGCGCCTCGACGAACGCGTAAAGACCGACGCCCTTCCGTGGAAACGGGAAAACAGCCAGGGCAACGTCAGTTACCGCAGGATGCTGCATGAAGGCGGAATTGATACCCGGTGATTCAATATCCATCCGGTCCCCCGTGCCTTCGCCATCAGACCAGCGCAACAGTCCGCGGGTAAAGAAATTGTATAGCGGCTTGAAGGTGACCAGCCAGATCCGCGACGGCAGGGAGCGGCGGCCGAGCATGCGGACTTCCCTGGGTGTCAGCAGACCTGGCGCAAAAGCGCGCTTCTGCTTGATCAGGTGGCGGCGGTCCTCATAAGCCATTAGCCGGAACAATCGCCCCCTCCGCTTGTGCAGCATCGCAAGCTGAAAATCGATGATGCCAGCCGAGCCGTCGGGCAAGACGAGCCAATTCTGCGGCTTGGCAATGTCGTTGTGTGTAACGCCGCGCCGGTGAATTTCCAGGATGAGACGCCTCGCGTCGCGGTACCAGAGTGGATCAACCGGGCGAGCGAGCTGGAGCGGTGTGCCTTCAGCCCAGCGGCGGAATATCCCGTCCTCGTCGACAGACAGGAGTTCGGTCGTCCCGGCAATGCCCCTGACTGCTTCAAGCGCCCTGACTTCCCGGCGCGCCAGCCACCATGCCAGCGGTCTGCTCCACCAGGGCGTTGCCGTCACCATGCGCCGGACCACCTGTTCGTGCGGATTGCCGGCGAAGTGTCCCTTGTGCGTTTCGGAAAAGATGTCGCGCTTGAGTATGGCTGTGGAAACGAATGTGGGCATGAAAGTCGCCATCGATGCTTCCGGGTTCAACAATGTTTCAAGACCCTGGTCAGACAGGGCACAACAGGCCCGTCATTTGTGTTCCTCTTCACTGGCGGCGACAAGGGCGCGGTTGAAATATGTGAGCGCCTTCACTTGTGTCGCCCAGGCGATGATCTTGTCGGGATTGCGCGGGTCGATAACGGGAAGCCGTGAATAGCCGCCCGCATCGAAGGCGCGTAATGCCATTTCCAGGGAATCGCTCGGGCGCAAGCGTGGCGCCCGGGATTCCGGATCGATCTCCTGGCTTTCCTCCTCGCGCCGCTCGTCCATGAAATCGGACACCCTGGTTGTCGTCGTCACCGTACGGTGCGGGCCATCGGCGACAAAAAGGCCGCGCATCTCGAGCTGCCATTGAAACCAGGAATGTCCGTGAATGGCGTGGGTGACGCCCTGCGCGACTGCAACGGTCAGGAGCAGTGCGATGGAGAGGGCATAGCCGCCGGTCAGTTCGAACACGATCATTGCCGTGGAAACCGGAGCACCGAGGACAGCACCGGCAACTGCGCCCATGCCAAGCACGGCGTAGAGCCCCTGCGAGGATGCGAGGTCGGGAAATACCGAAGCAGCGATCAACCCGAAGGACGAACCGGTCAGAGCGCCGAGATAGAGTGCCGGCGAAAAGATGCCGCCTCCGAACCTTGATGCAAGGGTGATTGCAGTGGCGGCTGTCTTGGCGACAATGAGAACCAGCATCAGCGACAGGTCCATCTGGTTGTGCAGTGCCTGGTTGGTGATGTCATAGCCCACACCCAGGACCTGGGGCAGGAATATTCCCAGCGCACCGACAATCGCGCCACCAAGAACAGGGCGCGTCCAGAGCGGAATCGTGATCTTGCGTGCAACGAAGTCCGCGGCAAACAGGGCTATCTGAAACAGGATCGCCGCAAAGGCGGCGGTTATTCCGAGCAAGGCGAAGGCAGGGAATTCCCAATAGGACGTAATCTGGACCTCAGGGACAGAGAATGCTGCATCGTTTCCGAACCAGAGGCGTGAAAGGACGGCGCCGGCGGTGGATGAAATGACGATCGGAACCAGCGATCGCATGGAATAATGCCCGAGGATGACTTCGTGGGCGAAAAGGACTCCGGCGATCGGCGCGTTGAAGGAAGCGGATATGGCACTGGCCACGCCCGCGCCCAGAAGTGTACGGCGGCTCCATGGGGGCAGATTGAAACGTTCGGTCAGCGCACTGGCCAGCGTTGCGCCGAGATGGACGACCGGACCCTCTCGTCCCGCGCTCGCCCCTGATCCCAGCGAGACCGCGGTGATGAGGGCCGACCAGGCACCGTCGCGCTTGGACAGTTTGCGGCCCGACAGGGCGCGCGCCTCGATCACGTCGGCAACGCCACCTGTCCGCTTTGTCGAAATCCGGTCGAGCATCAGTCCGACAGCAAGACCGCCCACGACCGGACCGATGAAGACCTGCCAGGCGGGCATGGACTTGGCGACGGTGTAGAGAAACTCGCCGCCAAAGCCGATCCAGAGATACTGGAAAAAACCGATCCCTTCGCGAAAGAGGATCGCAAGCACAGCCGAGCCTACCCCGACCACAAGGCCTATAAGCCACACGGCCGGTTCCCGGTCACCGAGAAATGCCGTGACGTTCGGCCTCAGCCAGTTGCCGACCAGTGTTCCGATTCGGATGAGCGGAGAAGGGAGCGGCAACGCTTGTTTCCGTTTCTATCGCGGCGATGCCGGTTTGCGCTGCAAGGCGATTGCGCGGCCCACCCGTTCGGGGACAGGGAGTGTTGCATGTTCAGCCTGCATGGCCTGCACCTTTTCCAGGACGTCCTCGGGAAAGGGCGCTACGCGTGGCCCGCTCATGTCGATGTGGAGAGACAAGGCTTCGCATGTGGCGGCAAGCCAGCCATCCTCGTGGCGGACTTCCTGATAGACCCGGATCCGCTTGTCATCATGGTCGATCAACTGGAAGCTGACCGTGACCTTGTCACCTTCGTGGAGTTCCCGGACATAACAGATGTGGATCTCGGCGGTGAAAACACTCATCGAGCGCTCGCGCACATAGTCTGCGCTCACGCCGAATTCAGCGAAGGCCTCATCCGCGCAACGATCGAACAGGACGTTGTAATAGGCCATGTTCATGTGGCCGTTGTAGTCGATCCAGCCCGGCTCGACCGAAAAGACAGATGAGATGAAAGGTTCCTGACTGGCCATTTTCCCTCCATTGGCACCGCCACTGGCCGCGATCCTCTGGTGCGACATGCTTTTCTGGCGTATCCGGTCATGCCAGATTGCATGCGGCATGCACAAGCCGGGCTCGGCGGCTTGCCGTCTCGATGCGAAAATAAACGGGAGAAAACGTCATGGCGCTCGCAGATCTTCACGCCGTCGAACGGAATGAGGCGGGAATTGCAACGGCGCTGGGAATCCTGAAGCAGCGGTTCGGGGAGCGTTTCCAGACCGGCCAGTCGTTCCGTGAGCAGCATGCCCATACGATGACCTATCTGCCGTCCCAATTGCCGGACGGCGTCGTGTTTGCGCAATCGTCGTCCGATGTCCGCGATGCCGTCCAGATATGCATTGACCATCGCGTTCCGATCATACCTTTCGGCACGGGGACATCGCTCGAAGGCCATGTCAATGCGCCCGGCGGCGGGATTTCCGTCGACTTGTCGCGCATGAACCGTATTCTTGCGGTCAATCAGGATGATCTGGATGTCATCATCGAACCAGGCGTCACCCGTGAGCAACTGAATGAACATTTGCGCGACACGGGCCTGTTCTTTCCCATCGACCCAGGCGCCAACGCGTCGCTGGGAGGTATGGCGGCGACGAGGGCATCGGGAACGAATGCGGTCCGCTATGGAACCATGCGTGAGAACGTTCTTGGGCTCACTGCCGTCATGGCAAATGGGCGTGAAATCACGACGGCGAAACGGGCCCGGAAGACGTCGGCGGGTTACGACCTGACACGTCTGCTGGTCGGATCGGAGGGAACTCTCGGCATCATCACCTCCCTGACGCTCAAGCTCTATGGCATACCGCAGGCGATTTCCGGGGGCGTGTGCCCTTTCCCCACCCTGGAAGCCGCCTGCCAGGCGGTCATCATGACCATCCAGATGGGGATTCCGGTTGCTCGGATCGAATTGCTTAACGCGCTTTCGATGAAGTCGCTGAACGCCTATTCGCAACTGGACTATCCCGAAAGCCCCTGCCTTTTCGTCGAGTTTCACGGCTCGGAAACCGGGGTCAGGGAACAGTCTGAAATGTTTGGTGAAATTGCCACCGACCTGGGCGGCGGCCCGTTTCTCTGGACGACGGTCGCGGAGGACCGGAACAAGCTCTGGAAGGCCCGCCACAACGCCTATTTCGCCGGCCTTGCATTGCGGCCGGGATGCCGCGGCATTTCCACCGATGTCTGCGTGCCGATTTCACGCCTTGCCGAATGCGTGGCGGAAACCGAAGCCGACATTGCCGCGCATGGTCTGATCGCACCCATCGTCGGTCATGCGGGAGACGGCAACTTCCATGTTCTCCTCCTCCTTGACATGGAGAATGCAGCCGAAATCGAGGCGGCCGAAGCTTTCGTCGAGCGCCTGAACCTGCGGGCCATCGCAATGGAGGGAACCTGCACCGGCGAGCATGGCATCGGCCAGGGCAAGCAACGTTTCCTGCAACTGGAACTGGGCGCGGCTGTCGATACGATGCGCGCCATCAAGCAGGCGCTCGATCCTCTCAACATCATGAACCCCGGAAAGGTGATGCCGCCGGCATGACGCCATGTTCCGGTCACCTTGAAAGGTTTAGGCTTCAGGCAACAGGATCAAGAGCGGGAGTGACGTTCTGAACCGTCTGTTCGTCATCATCGGAGGCCTCGTCGTCGCGGTTCTGGCCGCTGCCGTCATCGCGCCGCCTTTCATCGACTGGTCCAGCTATCGCGCCGACTTCGAGCGTGAGGCGAGCCGTATCCTGGGCCGCCAGGTCACTGTTGGCGGTCAGGCATCAGCACGGCTCCTGCCATTTCCGTCCGTCCGGTTTTCCGATGTCACCGTTGCAGGTGCAGAGGGCGAGCCGCCAATAATGACGGCTGAGAGTTTCTCGATGGATGCGGAACTGTCGCCTTTCCTGCGCGGCGAAATCCTGATCTTCGACATGCGCCTCACAAAACCGCGGCTGACGGTCGGCATCGACAGCGGCGGCGTGCTCGACTGGGCGATCCGGCCCCAGGCGCCCGACGCAGTCAGTGACATCACGCTGGAACAGGTCCGGATCGTCGACGGCGAACTTGTCATCCGTCACGCCGCGAGCGGCATGGACCAGACCGTCTCGAACATCGATGCCTCCCTCTCCGCCGACAGCCTGCGAGGACCATGGCGGATGGCAGGTTCGGCGGAAGTCATGACGCGCTCCGGCCAGTTTTCCTTTTCCACCGGTTCCCTGACCGATGACGGCCGTATCCGGTTGCGGACACGGATCGAACCTGACGACGCGGACGTTACGTTCGAGGCGGATGGCAATGCCCTGCTGGAGAACGGGGCTCCCCGTTACAGTGGTACTTTCACCTTCGGTCCGCGTGCGAAGGCGGAAGACGAACCGGAAGAGGCATTCACCATTTCCGTTCCCATGGACACCGCATGGGCCGGCATCCGTTTGTCCGGCAGTTTCACGCTCGACGACAAGCTGCTGGCGTTCGACACGATCCGTTTCGAAAGCGGTCCGTCCGACGACCCCTATACGGCGGAGGGAACAGGATTCATCGACCTCGGCAGGGAACCGCGGTTCGCATTGAAACTCGAAGGCCGCCAGGTGCAACTGGCGGCAGGCGATGTGGCGGGGGCGCCGGTTTCGTTTCCGACAAGGCTGGCTGCCTTCCGCAAGTTTCTCGACAACCTGCCGCAACCGGCGCTGCCGGGTACAATCGACATGAACCTGCCGGCCGTGGTCGCGGGCGATACGACGATCCGGGACCTGTCGTTTGCGGCGCAACCGAGGGATGACGGGTGGAATCTCTCCCGCTTTTCGGCAAAATTGCCGGGCAGGACGACGCTTGAGGCGGCCGGTTTGCTTCGCAATGACGGTGCCGTGTCCTTCGATGGCCGCCTGCTGCTGGCGATCGCCCAGCCCTCCGGATTCGCCGCTTGGTTGAGCGAAGATGTGGATGACGCGATCCGGAGGCTCGGTTCGGCCGGATTGTCCGGTGAAGTAAACCTGTCGCAGGAACGCCAGAGTATCCGCGATCTCGAAGCAATCCTTGGCGGTGCGAAATTCACCGGCGGTTTTGATCGCCTGTCGCCGGCAGGGGAAAAGCCATCGACGGTGGTGGAACTGGATGGTCAGGCGCTGGACCTGGACGGGTTTCAGGCACTGGCCGCGCTGTTTCTCGGCGAGCAGGGCGAGGTACGACTCGCGCGCGACGATCTCGACCTCACGCTGATCGCAGGCCCCGTTTCGTTCTCCGGGGCACGTGCGGAAACAGTCGATGTCGCACTTCGGATCAAGGACGCTGTCGTTGACATCAATCGCTTCAATGTCACGGGTCTGGAGGGGACGGATTTTTCCGCGTCCGGCCAGTTGAGAGATTATCCCCTGATTTCCTCGGCAACGATCAATGCGACAATCGCTTCCGGCGACATGTCGAAATTCGTTGAACTCATGTCGCTCCGTTTTCCGGAAAACCGGGCCCTCAAGGCCCTCGACGCGCGCATCGACGGTTACCCCGGGCTCCTTGCCGATACGCGGCTGGATCTGTCTGCCCGTGTGGAAGATGACGGCGTACGCGTGTCCGGGCAGGGACGTGCCGGGGGCACCGGACTCGATGTGCGCCTGACGGGCGGGCGAACGCTCGCCGCCGGAGAGGGAGCCGTCCAGTTCTCGCTTACCGGCGTCAATGACGAAGGCGAGGCAATTCTGGCCGCATGGGGTCTGCCTGTCCTGCCGGTCGGCCTTGCGGGCCGCATCGAGACCGGCTTGCAGATCAATGGCTCAATGGAAAGCGGTCTTGCCGTTTCGGCGACGCTATCGGGCCCGACAGCATTGCTTCGCTTTTCCGGTGACGCACGCATTGACGGCGAAAAGATCCGGGTGACCGGAAATGGAGAACTGAAAGGTGATGACGTCACGCCTTGGTTGATGGCGACAGGATATGGCCTGCCCGGAGTGGAATTCGGTTTGCCAGTCGTTCTGGAAAGCCCGTTCACGTTCATGGACGGCGTTCTGGGCTTGGCGGCAATTGAGGGAAGCGTGGCGGGCAGTGCGGTCAGGGGCACCGCCGAACTGCGCGCCGAAAACGGGCGCCCGCTGCTGACCGGGAACTTGACGACAAGGTCATTTTCGATGGACTGGCTGGCCGGATATCTGCTCGGCAGCGACAGCGTCGCGCTCGCCGGAACCGGAGAATGGGAGGATGTTCCATTCGTTTCGCAGGGACAGCTTCCGTTCGACGCCCGCGTTTCGCTGGAAACGGACGGCATCGCCCTTTCCGGGGCAAGGTCGCTTCGCAATGCCAAGATGCGGCTGACGGTGGACCGGAACAGGGTCCGTCTGTCCGATCTGGACGCCGCTTTCGCCGATGGCACGATCAGCGGCCTTGTCGAAATGGCAAACGCTTCAGGCAGTGCGACCATGTCATCCCAATTGAACCTTGCAGGCGCCAGGCTCGGGACGCTCTTTCCCGACCTTGAAGCCGAAGGTATTGCGGATATTTCGGCCAATATTGCCGGCAGCGGCAAGACGCCTGCCGCCTTTCTCGCTTCCCTGTCCGGTTCGGGCACCGTGAAGGCAAGGAACCTGGTCTTGTCCGGTCTTGATGCCGGAGCCTATCCCGCGATGATCCGTGCAGCGGACATGCTCGGACCGGAAATCGATGCCGAAGCGGTTTCGCGACTTGCCATTCCGATCCTGACGGAAGGTCGGCTCCGTCTTGGTGAGGCTGATTTCGCTTTCACGATTGCAGGCGGCGTGGTGCGAAGCGCTCCGATCCGCATCGCGTCCGGATCGACGGACCTGACCACGGAAGTGATGGTCGACTTGGCGTCCGGAGAGAGGCAGGCGAGCGGCACGATTTCCTTCGATCCGGGCGACGACAAACTGGCCGGCTCGGAACCGGTCGTCGGGTTCGCCTGGAGCGATGCGGACGGGCTCAAGCTGGATACCGGGCCGTTGACCCAGTTCCTGACACAAAGGGCGCTTGAGCGCGAACAGGCCCGGGTGGAAGCGATGCAGGCACTGTTGCTCGAAAAACAGCGATTACGACGCGAAGCCGGATTTTTCGCTGCGCTTGAGACCCGGCGTGCCGAACGCCGCGCAGAGGAAGAACGACGCCAGGCGGAAGAGATGCGCTTGCGCGCCGAAGAGGAAGCCCTGCGCCAGCAACCCGCGCAGCCACGACCCGGCGGGTCTTCCGGAGAAAACACGCCCCGCAGCGAGCAGCCGGAAGCGCCGGCCGGATCGGACGATATCCTCCGCCAGCCGCTTGCGCCGCCGGAGCCACGGCCGCGCTCGACCGAAGGTCTCGATGCGATTTTCGACAATGACGCGCTTTCGATCGAAGGGATTCTGCGTTCGGAAAGGGACTTCTGACCAGGCTTTGTCTCAGCCGGTCGCGGACGTGTTGCGGATATCCGCCAG
This sequence comes from Zhengella sedimenti, assembly GCF_046506625.1. Taxonomy (NCBI): domain Bacteria; kingdom Pseudomonadati; phylum Pseudomonadota; class Alphaproteobacteria; order Hyphomicrobiales; family Notoacmeibacteraceae; genus Zhengella; species Zhengella sedimenti. Next base: position 32,823 of record NZ_JBKFFP010000007.1, on the reverse strand, counting down.
CACGGCCAGGCGCAGGGCGGATGACAGGTTCGATTCCCGTGCCCTGCTTCCGTCGATTTCCGCGACAAGCGCTGCCAATGGGAGGTCCCTGTCCCGGGCCATCCTGTTCAACTCGGCAAAGAACGCCTCTTCCAGTGAAAAAGAGGTCCGGTGTCCATGAATCGAAACGGAATATTTGCGGATAAGGCTCATGACGAAGGCGTGTCAGGACGGCGGTTGTGGCCATCCAGATGCCGGTCGGCGCGGGACTTTTCGGTCTTTGCCTGTTTGCGCTCCGCCTTCGTCCTGCCATGCAAAAGCCTGTTGGCATCGGCGAGGCGCTGCCGTTCCTCGCGCTCCCTGAGCTTTCGCACCTGCCGGAGATTGACGATTTCGGCCATGTCAGGGCGCTCCACCCTTTTCAGGTTTCCCGGTGTGTTCCCGGCTACTTCTTTTTCCTGAAGGCGTCCAGCGAGACGATATCGGCCGCCGGCTTGTCCGTCTCGTCAACCGGTTCGTCTGGTGTCTTGCGGGCTCGGGCGGACTTGCCTTTCGCTTTCGCAGGCTTTGACGGGGGTGTTTCCTCCGCGGGTGCTGTCCTGTCGCTTGCGGCCGATGGCAGTTCGGCAATCTCGGCGACCGGTTCTTCCTCCAGCCGCACGTCGAACTCGAGCTCGAAATTGACGGACGGATCGTAGAAACCGCGAACCGCCGAGAAGGGAACTTCCAGCTTTTCCGGAATGTCGGAGAAGGAGAGCCCCACTTCGAACCCCGTGTCCGTGACCTTCAGATCCCAATACTGATACTGGAGAACGATCGTCATCTGTTCGGGGTATTTTTCCATCAGGCGCGACGAAATGCGCACGCCGGGTGCCTGGGTCAGGAACGTGATGAAAAAGTGATGGTTGCCGGGCAGCCCGGTCCTGGCAACCTCGGTCAGAACCTTTCGCATCACGCCGCGAAGGGCGTCCTGCGCCAGAATGTCATAGCGGATGTGGTCCTGCGCCATCGCTGCCTGGTTCCCGATTCCCGATCACCAAAGATTTAGAACATGTAGGAGCGGCACGCAAAGCCTTCGTTCGGCCTTGGGTACGGATTCTTAGATCGTCTGGGCGAATTGGAGAAAGGTGGAGGCTTCTGTTGCCAGGCGCCTCCGGGCCCCGCCTGCCGGGGCTAACCGTCAGGACTTAGATCGAAGCAGTCGCACCGCCATTAGGCAGCGAGACGAGCCTCAGCATAGTTGTCGTTGGCAACTATAATTGTGACCCGATAACGGTGGTATCATGCCGAGCGAAAGTCCGATCTTTACACCCTCGTCGATCCTGTTTCGCCCCCATCACGAAATGCCGCTTTCGGCATCTCGTGGTGGAGGCGCCGGGTACCGCCCCCGGGTCCGAATGGCTTATTGCATCGGCCGTTTATCGCCATAGTCAGTCAAGCTGACGGCCCAGATATAGGCGTGGTGATGCGCGAATGGAAGAGGCGGCCGCATGATTCATCCATGGCGGCGCGCTGTTGTGGCGATGCGGATCGTCTTTACATCGGATTCTCTTTGAAGAAAGCGGGATTGACTTGTCAGGGGGCGGTTGTAGCCTCCGTTTTCGCGAATGCTGCCGGTCGCGGCAGAATCAACTTGCGAGAACGGGGGACGGCCGCAGCCGGCTTTCGAGGTGCCAAAGGGGAGACTGACCATGGCAGACTATATCGAGGACGTAAGGAAATACGATGCGGGCGCCGATGAGGCCGTCGTGGGCAAGATCGTCAAGCACCTCGGGATCGCGTTGCGTTCGCGGGATGCCTCACTGGTGTCCTGCTCCGATTCATCGGAACTGGATCGCGTTGTCGAGAAATGGTGCGGCAAGAAGCTTGGCGTGACCGGCGAGGCAGCAGAGTCTGCGGTGCAAAAGGTCTGCGCCACAATGAGTGCAGATCGCTCCAAGTCACGCGTGACCTTTTACTACCTGGTTGCCAAGGAACTGGGAAAGCTGGGCGATCTGTAAGGCCGCCGGCAATCGTTTCTGACAGCATGTCAAAGGCCGCTGCCCAACCGGGCGCGGCCTTTCGGCATCCCGGTTTTCCTTTCTGTTGAGAAGGCTATTGCACGATTGCATGGTGCCTTCGAACAAACCGGCAGATGGGTTAGCTTGCAGAGAGGAATCATGCCGGACCGAGGACGATGCGCCAATATCACGACCTGCTGAACCATGTGCTGGAAAACGGGATCGACCGGGGCGACAGGACTGGTACGGGGACGCGCTCGGTTTTCGGCTATCAGATGCGTTTCGATCTCGATGACGGCTTCCCGGTCCTGACGACAAAGAAACTGCATTTGCGTTCGATCATTCACGAATTGCTCTGGTTTCTCTCGGGGGAGACCAATATCGGTTATCTGAAAGCAAATGGTGTCACGATCTGGGACGAATGGGCGGACGAAAACGGTGACCTTGGTCCCGTCTATGGCGCCCAGTGGCGATCATGGCCGGATGGCAGGGGAGGCACGATCGACCAGATCGCAAACCTGCTCGAACAGATCAGGCAGAATCCGGAGTCCCGGCGGTTGATCGTGTCGGCCTGGAACCCGGCCGAGGTCGACCGGATGGCCCTGCCGCCATGCCACTGCCTTTTCCAGTTCTATGTCGCGGACGGACGTCTTTCCTGCCAGCTATATCAGCGATCGGCCGACATTTTTCTGGGAGTCCCGTTCAATATCGCGTCCTATGCGCTGCTGACCATGATGATCGCACAAGTCTGCGAGTTGAGGGCAGGCGAATTCGTTCACACACTGGGTGACGCCCATCTCTATCACAATCATTTCGACCAGGCGCGACTGCAATTGACCCGGGTTCCGAAGGCCTTGCCGGTCATGAAGCTCAACCCGCAGGTGGCGGATCTGTTCGCCTTCCGCTTCGAGGACTTCGAACTCATCGGCTACGAAGCCGATCCGTCCATCAAGGCTCCAATTGCCGTTTGAGAAAATGGCCACTGCCAATGCGAGCGATGCAAGCGCATCCGTTCGAGCCGTGAACGGGCCGTAACACAGCCACCCGTTTCCTTGGCTTCCCTGGAGAACCCGCATGCAAAAGATCGTCATTGTCGTGGCTGCGGCCCTAAACGATGTGATCGGCCGGGATGGCGAAATGCCGTGGCGGCTGTCCAGCGATCTCAAGCGGTTCAAGCGGCTGACCATGGGCTCTCCGGTCATCATGGGCCGCAAGACATTCGACAGTATCGGGAAACCCCTGCCGGGCAGGCTCAACATCGTTGTGACCCGCGATTACGATTGGGAAGCCGACGGCGCGCTGCGGGTGGGATCGCTTGAGGCTGCGATTGACCTGGCATCTGCTCATATCGAGGCAGCCGAGCGCGATGCCGCCGAAAAGGGCGAGGAACCGCCTTCGTTTGACGTTTTCGTGATCGGTGGCGGTGAAATCTATGCCCAGGCGCTTGAACGGGCCGACACGGTCCATCTCACGCGGGTCCTGGCCGAGGTGGAAGGGGATACGCTGTTTCCGCCGCTTGCGTCCGGGCAATGGAAACGCGCTTCCATGGAAGACATCCCGGCCGGGCCGTCCGACAGCCATTCCACCCGTTACGAAATCTGGATCCGAAGCGACAAGGCGTGAAGCAGCGGATCACCTCAGCGCTGCCCGGTCCGTCCATCGAAATCATCGATTTCGCTGCGACTTTGCCGCCGGTGTCGTTGAAAGCGGTCGGGCGGCTTCCTATAACGGGAACACAGACGGGTTTTTGACACCCTGCGGGCAAAGCAGGACAAAGGAGTATCGATGCCCTGGAGCAATCAAGGTGGAGGCGGCGGCCCGTGGGGCGGCGGCAACAATGGCGGTGGGGGAGGCCCGTGGGGGCAGGGACCCCAGGGTCCGCGCGGTCCGCAGGGAACACCGCCGGACCTGGAAGACATCATTCGCAAGGGACAGGATCGCCTCAAGCAGGCCATGCCCGGTGGTTCGGGCGGTCCGGCGCTCTTCGGCTTGATCGGCGCCGGTCTCGTCGTCCTGTGGCTTTTCCAGTCGGTCTATACGGTTCAGCCGGACGAACTCGGTGTGGAACTGCGCTTCGGCAAGCCGAAGAACGAAATTTCGGAACCGGGCCTTCACTTTCATTTCTGGCCGGTGGAAACCGTCGAGAAGGCGACCACGGCGGAGAAACTCGTCACGATCGGAACCGGATCGGGCGGTCGCGCCACGTCCGGGCTGATGCTTTCGGGTGACCAGAATATCGTCGATGTCACGTTCTCCGTCGCCTATCAGATCGCCGATCCGAAAGCCTACCTGTTCAACGTTGCCGACCCGGACGAGATGCTTCGTTCGGTCTCGGAAAGCGCCATGCGCGAAGTGGTCGGACGCCGCGAGGCCCAGGACGTGTTCCGCGATGACCGGCAAGGAATTGCTGACGATGTCCGCCAGACGGTCCAGGTTGCCATGGAGCAGTATGGCGCCGGGCTGACGGTCAACGCGATTTCCATCGAGGACGCGGCGCCGCCGCGTGAAGTGGCCGATGCATTCGATGAGGTGCAGCGCGCCGAACAGGATGAGGACCGTTTCCGCGAGGAAGCCAACCAGTATGCCAACCAGAAGCTCGGTCAGGCACGTGGTGAAGCCGCCCAGATCCGGGAAGAGGCGGCCGCTTATGCCAACCGCGTCGTCCAGGAGGCGACGGGTGAGGCCCAGCGCTTCATTTCCGTCTTCAACGAATATGAGAAGGCGCCGGACGTGACACGCAAGCGCATGTTCCTCGAAACGATGGAAAACGTTCTCGGCGATTCCAACAAGGTGATCATCGAGCAGGGGAGCGGCGGATCCGGAGTCGTGCCTTACCTGCCACTCAATGAGCTGACGCCGCGCGGAGGAGCAAGGCAATGAACAGGCTTCCCATCATTGCAGGCGCATTGGCGATAGTTGCGGTTGCCGTCTATTCGTCGATCTTCGTCGTCAATGCCCGCCAGCAGGCCATCGTGCTGCGGTTCGGCGAGATCGTGGACGTGAAGACGGAACCCGGCATCTATTTCAAGCTGCCCTTCGGCTTTACCGGCGCGGACAATGTCCAGATCATCGAGGACCGGATCCTGCGTTTCAGTCTTGAAGACATCCGCGTCCAGGTTTCCGGCGGCAAGTTCTATGTCGTGGATGCGTTCATGGCCTACCGCATCGAGGATCCGCGCATCTTCCGCCAGGCGGTTTCCGGCTCGATCACGCTGGCGGAACAGCGGCTGCGGACCCGCATGGATGCGGCCTTGCGCCGCGTCTACGGTCTGCGCGGCTTCGAGGCGGCGCTGTCGGAGGAACGAACCGAGATGATGCGCGAAGTTGCGCAGCAGTTGACCCCGGATGCGGCCTCCCTCGGCCTGAGGATCGAGGACGTGCGTATCCGGCGCACCGACCTGACACAGGAGGTGTCCGAGCAGACCTACAACCGCATGAAGGCGGAACGTCTTGCCGAAGCCGAGCGCCTGCGGGCACGGGGCCGCGAGGCGGCCCAGACCATCCGCGCAAGGGCTGATCGTCAAGTGGTGGAGATCGTCGCCGAGGCGCGCAAGGAATCGGAAATCCTGCGCGGTGAGGGCGAAGGCGAGCGCAACCGCATCTTTGCCGAGGCCTTTTCCCGGGATCCGGAATTCTTTGAATTCTATCGCTCCATGACAGCCTATGAAAAGGCGCTGCAGCAGGAGGGGACGACGATGATCCTGTCGCCGGAATCGGAATTCTTCCGTTATTTCGGGTATGGAAACGGCGCACCATCGGCAAGCGGCGGACGCGCGTCCGGAACACCGGTTCAACCGGCCGGTGGCCAGGTGCCGGCTTCACAAGCCGCGCAGTGACCGGGCCGTCTTCGTGAACGACTTCCTGACCGCCCTCGGACTCCTGCTGGTGTTCGAGGGCGTTCTTTATGGCGGTTTCCCACGCCTTGTGAAGCGTCTTGCGGAGCAGTTGCAGACCATGCCGGAAAATGCATTGCGAGCCGGTGGGCTGCTTGCGGCCGCAAGCGGCGTGATACTCGTATGGCTTGTCCGGGGATAACGCGATTGTCAGGCCGTCGCCGGATTTCGGCTCTGTGAAAAACGTGGCCTCCGCCCTAATGTTGTGCGAACAAATCGCCATTATGGCTGGATCGTTGCAGACCGGAGAACCGTCCCCATGCTCGCCACTGCGTTCACAAGCCTGCGTTTTTCCCTGATTGCGGCCGTTGGCGCGGTCGCCATCTCCGCTTCGCCCATTGCCGCCGTCGTTTCCGTGGACAGCCTGGCGCAACAGCAAGGGCCGGCGTCGGTGGCCGATCTCGCGGAAGGACTTCTGGATGCCGTGGTCAATGTCGCCACGACGCAGAAGACGGCGGGAAATGAAGAGAATGTCCCCGTTCCGGACATCCCGGAGGGCTCTCCCTTCAAGGATTATTTCGATGAGTTCTTTCGAGACCGTGACCGCCGCGGCGGTCCGCGCAAGCAGAACTCCCTGGGATCAGGCTTTGTCATCGATGCCGGAGAAGGCATCGTGGTCACCAACAATCATGTGATCGATGGCGCCGATGCCATCGAGGTCGTTTTCAATGATGGCCAGAAGATCGCGGCCGAGCTGATCGGAACCGACCCGAAGACCGATATCGCCGTGCTCAGGATCGACCCCGCCAAACGATCCCTGAAGCAGGTTTCGTTCGGCGATTCAACGCGCATGCGGATTGGCGACTGGGTCATGGCCATCGGCAATCCGTTCGGATTGGGCGGAACCGTGACGGTGGGCATCATTTCGGCCATCAACCGGGACATCAATTCCGGCCCGTATGACGATTTCATCCAGACCGACGCCGCCATCAACCGGGGGAACTCGGGAGGACCGCTGTTCAACATGGATGGCCAGGTCATAGGCATCAATACGGCGATCATCTCGCCGTCAGGCGGTTCCATCGGCATCGGATTTTCCATTCCGTCCAAGCTCGCCGTGACGGTCATTGATCAGTTGCGCGAATTCGGGGAAACGCGCCGCGGCTGGCTTGGCGTGCGCATCCAGCCTGTGACGGACGACATCGCCGAAGGCCTTGGCATGGACCGGGCGCGCGGTGCCCTCGTTGCGGGCATTGTCAAGGGTGGACCCGTGGATGACGGCTCCATACAGGCCGGCGACGTCATCGTGGAATTCGACGGTCGGAGTGTCGATCAGATGCGCGACCTGCCCCGGATCGTTGCGGAAAGCCCGGTTGGCAAGGAAGTGAGTGTCAAGGTGATCCGGAAGGGAGAGGAGGTCGGATTGCAGGTGACGCTTGGCCGGCTTGAGGATGGTGAGAAGCTGGCTGCCGCAGATGAAAAGGACGGAAGCGGTACAGCCGACGATGCACCCGTCGCGACAGCTGCGGTGCTGGGCATGACCCTGGGCGAACTGAACGACGAAACCCGCGAAACCTTTGGTATCGAGGATGACATTTCCGGCGTCTTGATTACCGAGGTTGCGCCGGAATCGCTCGCTGCGGAACGCGGTGTCACCGCTGGCGATGTCATCACCGAAATCGCCCAGGAATCGGTCGACAGTCCGCAAGACGTTCTCGAGCGCATCGAGGACCTGAAGTCACAGGGACGGAAGAACGCCTTGCTGATGCTCTCTTCCAAGACAGGCGAACTGCGTTTCGTGACCATCAGGATGGATTGAAGGGTCTTGCGTGCCGGTATCGCGGGCACGCCCGCCCATGGAGTCCGGTCTGGCTGGAATCAGACAATGAAATCCGTCTTGCGATAGCCCTGGATATAGAGAAGAGCGGTGAGATCACCGTGATCTATGCGCATGCGGGCCTGGGCTGCGACCGCGGGCTTAGCGTGCAACGCGACGCCGGATCCTGCCCGTTCGATCATGGCGAGATCGTTGGCTCCGTCTCCAACGGCCATGACATCCTCGGGTGAGAGATCCAGGCGGGCGGCCGTCTCCTCAAGGGTGTCGAGCTTTGCCTGTTTGCCGAGGATCGGTTCGGCCACTTCTCCCGACAGGATGCCATCGACTTCAAGCAGGACATTGGCCCTGTTCTCGTCAAAACCAATCATCGAAGAGATTCGTGACGTGAAAGCGGTGAACCCTCCCGAAACGAGAACCGTGTAAGCGCCGTTCGCCCGCATCGTCTGCACGAGTTCGCGACCGCCGGGCGTCAGCGTGATGCGGGTCCCGATGACGTGTTCGATCACCGAAACCGGAAGACCCTTCAGAAGGGAGACACGCTCCCGCAGTGCCGGTTCGAACTCGATCTCGCCGTTCATGGCTCGGGCGGTGATCGCCGCGACATGGGCCTTGATTCCGGCTTCGTCAGCAAGTTCGTCGATGCATTCCTGCCCGATCATGGTTGAATCCATGTCGGCCAGAAGGATCTTCTTGCGCCGGGTTTCGGCTCGCTGGACAACAACATCCACCGGTTCGCCCCGAAGCGCCGACCGGAGCGCATGGTCTGCTTCCGCCTCCGTGATGCCACCAGTCAATGCGATGTCACAGGCCGTTCCGTCAGCCAGCCAGTACAGAGAGGTTGCCTTGACGGAGGAAAACGCCCTATCCCCCAATGCAGGGGTCAAGGCGCCATTCAACGGATTGGCGATCAAGGTGGCAACAAGGCTCATGGACGATTTTCCTGAAACGCGGCGGGCGGTTGAAAACGCCATCCTGATAGCGGGACCGACGGCAAGCGGCAAGACGGCCATGGCCGTGGATATGGCGCGTGAACTCGATGCCTTGATCGTCAACACCGATTCCATGCAGGTCTACGATATCCTCAACATCCTGACCGCCCGTCCGAATGAAGCGGAACTGGCCGTTGCGCCGCATGTCCTCTTCGGCCATGTCAATCCAAAGCGGGCCTATTCGACGGGCGATTGGCTGCGCGATGTCGCCGAAGTTCTGGATACGATGGATGCGCGCCGGCGGGTGATCTTTGTGGGAGGCACGGGCCTGTATTTCCGTGCCTTGCTCGGCGGGCTGTCGGTGATGCCGGAAGTGCCCCCCGAAATGAGGGCGTTCTACCGGTCGCTGCTGTCCGAGAAAGGGCCTGAAGCAATGCACGCCCTGCTTGGAAAGCGTGATCCGGAAACCGCCAACCTTCTGCATCCCAGGGACGGGCAGAGAATCGTGCGCGCACTCGAAGTACTGGAAGCCAGCGGACGGCCAATAGGCGACTGGCAGGCCAGACCCAGCATGCCCTTTGTCGACCCGGCGTCGGCGCAGAAATACATCCTGCAGCCACCGCGTGAGGTTCTGCGGCAACGCATTGCCATCCGCCTTCAGGCAATGGTGGCCAACGGTGCGCTGGAGGAAGTCGAAACACTGCTTTCCCTTGGCCTTGATCCATCGCTGCCGGCAATGAAGGCGATCGGGGTGCCTGAGTTTGCCGCGATGTTGCGCGGGGAGCAGAGCTTCGACGAGGCGATGTCGGCTGCGATCACAGCGAGCCGGCAATATGCAAAACGTCAATCGACCTGGTTTCGCAACCAGATGGGACCGGATTGGACGACAATTCCGGCTTCCTAACCGAATATGGAGCGTTGCATTAACCATGGATGGAACAACCAGTGCGTGGTTTGCGACGCTGATCTGAATTCCGTTTCTTTCAGGTTGGCGCTTAACGCCTGATTAGAACTGGAGCGCTTACATCGGAAACTGTAATCCGTGGCAGGAGTGACGCTCGGCATGCGTCTTCACAAGGCTGAACTGGCTTTCTTCATCCTCGTTGCGCTGCTTGTCTGCAGCGCCGGGGTTCTGGCCGGCTGGCTATGGCTCATCGCTTCACTTCAGACGGGGAACCCGGGAACGGCGGCGCTTGCGGTACTCTGCGCTGCGATCATGTTTGGACTGGGCTACTTCTACCCGCTGCTTCGCCGCCAGGTCCGGGAAGAGATGCAGTTGCGAGCGATGACGCAGTCGCTGTCCAAGCGGTCTGAAAACCTGCAGCAGGCCGCGTTGACCGATGGCCTGACCGGAATGCAAAACCGGCGATACTTCGATGATGCGCTCGCCCAGTATCTCGAAGAGTTCAAGCGCATAAACCGGCCGGTGGGGCTGATGATCCTTGATCTGGACCATTTCAAGCTGGTCAATGACACGCATGGTCATGACGCCGGCGACGATGTCCTGAAAGCCGTGGCGTCCTGCCTGCGTGAGTTTACCCGATACCATGACGTTGTCGCACGCCTTGGCGGTGAAGAGTTCGCCATCGTCGCGCCGAACATGGATGCCGAATTGCTTGCCAAGTTCGCCAACCGGATCCGGATGGCGATTTCGCAACTCACCATTTCTTCCGGAAACATCCGCATTCGCGTGACGACAAGTATTGGTGTCGCGATATGGGATGGCCGGGAGGGATCGGAGGATCTCTACCGGCGAGCGGATGCGATGCTTTACCAGGCGAAGCGCGAAGGGCGGAACAGGGTCTGTTCGGCAGCCTAACCGAACGCGCAAGCCCGCCTCGTCGCACAAGCGGCGTTTTGCGCCCATCCTGCCAGGGATTAAGCCGTCTGAACACAAGGCGAACCGACGGACACTATTGTCCGGTGCTCCTCACTTCGTCACTGCTTGCGTGTCCGGAACTCGCGGATCAGGCTGTTGCCCTCACGCCCGCTCGGCGTGACTTCCGGCTGGCCGTCGGATGCCGGCTTCGTTCGCGACTTGAACGGTTGTGCTGCCGCGGGCTGGCTGGTGCCGAACCGGTGTTGGGCGTCGAGGCGCCTTGTGGCGTCCATGGAGTGCCTTTCCGGTAGTATCTGGCCTGAGTGCCTGCCTGCCGAAATATCCGGATGAGAATATCCCTGCCGGTAGCCTGGCTGCGGCGATACGTGGGAGGCGCCTGCCGATCCAGAGGTGATTCCATCGCCGGGCGCGCTGATGGCTGCGAGAAGTGCCTCCGTGTCGTCGATCGACGGTGATGACGGTTCAAGCCACTGCGCGGTCTCGTCGTCCTCGATATCCAGATTGTTGCGCATCCTGTGCAGCACATTCACAAGCGAGACCTCCGATGTGCCGGACTTGAGCCTTTCCTGCTGCGCGTAGATGTGGGCGCCTGGCAGATCCTTCCTGGCTATGGTCTCGAACCTCATGCGCATGGGGGACTGGAAAGCCTCGCCGAAGGCAATGCATTCCCGGTTCCCGACCGAGGACAGGAAGTTTGTCAGCGATCGTGCCGCGCCGGTGATCGCGAGCTTGATGATGTCCTGGTCGTGTTCATTGCCCAGCCGCATGGCGAATATCGTGTTGCACTGGGACAGGATCGTGGGATCAAGTTCGCCCGGACGCTGGGTCACCACGCCCAGATAGACCCCGTATTTACGGCCTTCCTTGGCAATGCGGGCAATGGCCTGGCGGGTCGGCCAGAAGCCACTCTCCTTGTCGGACGGGATGTAACGGTGTGCCTCTTCACAGACGACAAGGGTCTGCAGGCCGCCGTCGGAATTGAGCGCGAGATCAAAGGCCATCCGGCAGAAGACGGAGACGACCGAGTTCACCACTTCAGATGGCAGGTTGGACATGTCGAACACGCAGATCGGCCGGCCATTCTGGGGTATTCGAAAAACGTGGCTCAGAATGACGGGCATCGTGTCGCTGACCGTCTTTGCGCCAAACATGAAGCGGAAGCGGGGATCGTTCAAAAGGGATTCGAGGCGATTGCGCAAGGCGCGCAGATGCGGCCTGTCCGCCTTGCCATCCAGTTGGCCGGCGCGCTCGTCCAGCAGCTGAAGCAGGTCGACCATCCGGTAGGGAACGGGCGTATCGGCGGTCAGGGACGTTGTCTCCCTGTCCTTCTTCAGCATGGATGACGAGAGGCTGCCGCCTTCGCCCCGCCGGAACCGCTCCTTGGCCAGCGGGATGAGATCGCGAAGCGCATCGAGTTCGTTTGCGACCGGGGTTCTGCCGCGAAAGACAACTTCGGCGAACTCATCCAGGCGGAACACCCAGAAGGGGAGATCAAGCCGGTTGGCATCGACCGTGATGGCCTTGTCGGCAAATGCGGTGGTGAATTCGTTGTGCGGATCCAGCAGAAGGACGCGAACATCAGGGCGCTTCTGGACGATCTTGCGTAGCAGCAGGGTGACCGCGGTCGACTTGCCAACACCGGTGGTGCCAACAACTGCGAAATGGCGCGCGAGCAGCTTGTCGATGTCGATAAGCGCGGGAATGCTCTGCTCCTGGGTCAGGTTACCGATGGGAACCGCGTTGGGAGCGACATTTGCATAGATGGCCTTGAGATCGCTGTTGCGAATCCTGTGGGCGACAGCGCCCATATAGGGATAATCGGCAATGCCGGTCGAGAACTGAAGTTCTCCGTCAGGTCCCGTGGAAACCTGCCCGACGAGTTCCACGTGTATATGGATGACGTTCTTCGTGGAGCTTTCCCAGTTGTTTCCCGTCACATCGACCCGGAAAATAAGGCCGACAAGGCGTGCCTCGCCGACCCTGATGGAAATCATCTGGCCGACGGCCCAATAGTCTTCGGAACCGGCAGCCTGTTTCCCGGCGTCTGCAGCGATGACAGCCCTTTCGCCGTCGCAACTGATGATATGCCCTTCCGTCCGGTTGCGGACAATGGGCATCTTTGGCTCTGCCTGAAGCGAACCAAATCCGCCGTCACCGGCAACAACGTCATTCATGCCGAATCCCCGATTTTGCCGCCACACATTAGGGGAGAAGAAGTTAAAGCCTTGTGCACCTTGCCGCTTCTTGCAGACTCATGTCCAGGAACGGCAAATCAGCGGTTGACCTGGCGGTGATCTCCGGAATAAATGGTGCGCATGATCGCACGGAAGAACATCCTCGTAGTACGTATGCGCATGGGCGGGAGGGCGTAACCCTCCGGCGACAGCCACCCATGCGCGACACCAGGCCCTCTCAAGGGCCTTTTTTATTGGCCGGATTAAAGCTAAACGACCAGCCGCTGCTGGAAAAACGAAGAGACGGAAGCAACCATGGCACAGGAAAACGAGACAAGCGCCGGACGGGAAATGACGGGCGCGGAAATGGTCATCCAGGCATTGTCTGACAATGGCGTCAAACATGTCTTCGGCTATCCTGGCGGTGCCGTTCTCCCGATCTATGACGAGATTTTCCAGCAGGAAGACATCCAGCACATTCTCGTTCGTCACGAGCAGGGGGCGGGTCATGCCGCTGAAGGATATGCGCGTTCGACCGGAAAGCCTGGCATTGTTCTCGTGACCTCCGGTCCGGGAGCCACCAACATGGTGACGCCGCTGCAGGATGCGCTGATGGATTCCATCCCGCTCGTCTGCATTACGGGCCAGGTTCCCACGTCGCTGATCGGTTCGGACGGCTTCCAGGAATGCGATACGGTCGGCATCACGCGGCCCTGCACGAAGCACAACTGGCTTGTCCAGGATGTCAATGAGCTGCCGCGAATCCTGCACGAGGCCTTCAAGGTTGCCACGACGGGTCGCCCGGGACCGGTTGTCGTCGACATCCCCAAGGACATCCAGTTCGCCACCGGCCGCTACACGCCGCCGCAGCAGATCTCGCGCCCCAGCTACCAGCCGCGCGTGCAGGGCGACCGGGAGCAAATCAAGAAGGCCGTCGAACTCATGGCGTCGGCCAGGAAGCCGGTCATCTACTCGGGTGGCGGGGTCGTCAACGCGGGGCCGGAAGCGTGCCACCTGTTGCGCGAACTCGTCGACCTGACCGGTTTCCCGATCACCTCCACCCTGATGGGACTTGGCGCCTATCCGGCCTCCGGGGAGAATTGGCTCGGCATGCTCGGCATGCACGGAACCTATGAAGCGAACATGGCGATGCATGACTGCGATGTCATGGTCTGCATCGGCGCACGCTTCGACGACCGGATCACCGGGCGCCTTGATGCCTTCTCGCCCAATTCCAAGAAGATCCACATCGACATCGATGTTTCCCAGATCAACAAGAATGTCCATGTCGACATCCCGATCATCGGTGACGCGGGACGCATCCTGGAAGACATGGTCCGGCTCTGGCGCGCCACGGCTCGCGCCGACAGAAACGCGCTGAAGCCATGGATCGAGCAGATTGCCATGTGGAAGGCCCGCAACAGCCTGGCCTATACACACAACGATACCGTCATCATGCCGCAATACGCTGTCCAGCGGCTCTACGAACTGACGCGCGATCGCGATACCTACATCACCACCGAGGTCGGTCAGCACCAGATGTGGGCTGCGCAGTTCTACGGTTTCGAAAAGCCGAACCGCTGGATGACATCGGGTGGTCTGGGGACCATGGGCTACGGCCTTCCCGCGGCTCTCGGCGTGCAGATCGCCCATCCCGACGCCTTGGTCATTGACATCGGCGGCGATGCATCTGTCCAGATGACGATGCAGGAGATCTCGACTGCCGTGCAGTACGAGGCACCGATCAAGATCTTCATCATGAACAATCACTACATGGGCATGGTTCGCCAATGGCAGCAATTACTGCATGGCAATCGCCTTTCGCATTCCTATTCCGAGGCGTTGCCGGATTTCGTCAAGCTCGCCGAGGCATATGGCGCACACGGTATCCGTTGTTCGAGGCCGGGGGATCTGGATGATGCCATCATGGAAATGATCGACGTCCGCAAACCGGTCATTTTCGATTGCGAAGTCGCCAACCTTGCCAACTGCTTCCCGATGATCCCGTCCGGCAAGGCGCATAACGAGATGCTGTTGCCGGACGAGGCAACCGACGAGGCCGTCGCCAACGCCATCGGCGCGGAAGGAAAGGCGCTGGTGTGACGAGGCGTGGCTGGTTCCTTTCGCTGATGCTGCTGGGCCTGGCGGCTTGCCAGACGGCTGGCGGTGGCGATGCAACGGTGACACTGGAATCAGCCCGACGGGAAGCGGTCGATGCGAGTGGTACCGCCTTGCCTGAAACGGCAGCGAGGCAGAAACCCGAAGCCGGACCGGGCCTTGCGTCGAATGCACGCCAAGGCCAACCGGCGCCGGCTGGCCGGCCGCGCCCCGGGGCGGATCCGGTTCTCGATGCCGTCGAGAAGATCGGACGCCTGCAGAAGGCTCAGGGAACGCTGGCAGCCATGGACGTCGTCTTCGCCTGTTATGAGCACGCCAAGGACCGGAAAGCCTCGCTCTCGGATGCAAAGGTCTGCGCCGCGCAGGACTTCGCCGTTTCCAAGAGCGTCGAGGAAGGGCGGGCAAGGCGCATGGGTGGGCAGTCGGACGTACGCGCCACGATCATCGCCAGCCGCGTGGCACAGCGCATTGGCGCCCTGATGCAGCTCAAGGGAATGGGGCAGGCCGAATTCGACCGGTTCGGCCAATATCTCCACCAAGTCGCCAAGCCGGCGCATGCAAGAGCGATGTCATGACATCCAAGGCGCTTCCGGGGTGGGTCGACTACGCGCTTCTCCTGCTGCTCGCGGCATTCTGGGGTGCTTCCTTCTCGCTGATCAAGCAGACGGTGGGCGATTATCCTCCAGCATTCATGAGCATGTTGCGGCTGGCGATCGCAGGCGGTGCGATGCTGTGCGTCGCGTTGTGGCTGGGGGAAAGGATTGCGTGGTCGCGGCAGACGGCCGTTATGCTCCTCCTGATCGGGATTTTCGGCAATTCCCTTCCGTTCAGCCTGATCGCCTGGGGCCAACAGGTCGTCGATGCCGGACTTGCTTCCATCCTGATGGGAATCATGCCGATAGCCACCCTGATCATGGCGCATTACTTCACCGGCGACGAACCGCTTTCGGCACGGAAGATCACCGGCGCGATTGTCGGGCTGGCCGGACTTGTCATTCTTGTCGGTCCGTCGGTGCTGTACCGGCTCGGTGATGACGGCATACGCCAGCTGGCGATCGTCGGCGCGGCGATTTCCTACGGGATCAACGCAATCCTGACCAAATCCATGCTTCACCAGCCGCGTCGGGCTGCCGCGGCGGCCCTGTTGATCGCAGGGGCGCTGACCCTTGTTCCATTGTCCCTGTTCACCGAAAACTGGAATGCGATCACGCCGGGCGTGACCAGCACCGCATCAATCGTGCTCCTGGCGCTGTTTCCGACCGCGCTGGCGTCATTGCTCGTTTTTATCGTGCTTGAACGTCAGGGGGCGGGGTTCTTCAGCCAGATCAATTTCCTCGTTCCGTTGTTCGGTGTCCTGTGGGCCGTCACCCTGCTGGGCGAAACCCTCCAGCCGCAAGCCCTGCTTGCGCTCGGCGTCATACTCACCGGCCTTGTCATCGCGCGCCCGCCGGCGCAAAGAAAAACCCGTACTGCCTGAAGGAAACCCGATCATGAACGCACATCTGCAACCGACCGGTTCTGCCTATTTCATCCAGAAGAGCATGGAGAAGCCGGAGACCCACACGCTTTCGGTGCTCGTTGACAACGAACCAGGCGTGCTGGCCCGCGTTATCGGCCTGTTTTCCGGGCGGGGCTACAATATCGACAGCCTGACGGTTTCGGAAACCGAGCAGGAGCGGCACCGTTCGCGGATTACCATCGTCACCACGGGGACGCCCCATGTGCTGGATCAGATCAAGGCGCAGCTGGAGCGGATCGTGCCGGTCCATCGTGTCGTGGACCTGACCGTGCGCGCCAGGGAACTCGGCAACGACAAGCCCGTGGAGCGGGAACTGGCGCTGATCAAGGTCGCGGGGGCCGGCGACAAGCGCGTTGAAGCGCTCCGGCTCGCGGACGCATTCCGCGCATCTGTCATCGATGCCAATGTCGGCCATTTCATCTTTGAAATCACCGGCAAACCGTCGAAGATCGACCAGTTCATTGCCATCATGGCACCGCTCGGACTGATCGAGGTCTGCCGCACCGGAATCGCTGCGCTGAACCGGGGCGACAAGGGGATGTGATTCCCGGACGCGCCGCCACGGGGAGCAGCTTGCGGTTTACTTGACCACTGTCAGGCGCTCGGCGGCGCGCGTGATGGCTGTATAGAGCCAGCGTGATCGCGTGTCGCGAAATGCGTAGCTTTCGTCGAAGAGCACGACATTGTCCCATTGCGAGCCCTGTGCCTTGTGCACGGTCAGCGCATAGCCGAAATCGAAGTCATCGAAACGCTTCTTCGTCTGCCATGGTATCTCGGTATCGGGATTCTCGAAGGCAGCCTTCAGCAACTTTATCTTGGCTACGCCGCGATCGGGATCATCCTCCTCGGGAGAGACAAGAAGGTTCACGCCGGGTTTCGTGGTTTCCCTGCTTGCCGTCAGAACCTTCCAGAGCGAGCCGTTCAGCAAGCCCTTGGCGGGATCGTTCCGCAGGCAGACCATCTTGTCGCCGGCCAGGGGCAGGAGGCCGTCAAAGCCCTTGAGTTCGCGCAACCGCGCATTGTACCGGCGGCGCGTCCGGTTCGTCCCGACGAGGACCTGGTCCGCATCTAGGACGAGATCCTGGGTGACATCGGACTTGGCGATGACCTGCGCCGTACCGTAGTCTCCGTACATCAATTCGCGACCTTCGCGAACATCAAGCGCAAGGGCAATGATCGGATTGTCACGGGCCTGACGATGGATTTCGGTCAGCAGGAAATCGGGTTCGTGTTCGGTGAAAAAACCGCCTCCCGAGATCGGGGGCAACTGGCCCGGGTCGCCCAGGACCAGGATGGGGGTTCCAAAGCTCATCAGGTCGCGGCCGAGGGCCTCATCGACCATCGAACATTCGTCCACTATGATAAGGCGTGCGCGCGCCACGGGACTTTGCCGGTTGAGCGAGAATGTCGGGGCCATCGACGTCTTGCCCGTGGTCTCGTCTTCAACAGCCTCTTCGCCACGTGGCCGGTAGATCAGGGAATGGATGGTGCGGGCATTGGTCGCGCCCTTTGACCGCAGGACCTGGGCTGCTTTCCCGGTGAAGGCGGCAAACTGCACGTCGCCATCGACGGCTTCGGCGAAATGGCGTGCAAGGGTCGTTTTTCCAGTACCGGCATAGCCGAACAGGCGGAAAAGCGGGGATTGCCCTTCCTTCAGCCACTCGGAGACACGCCTGAGAGCCGTATCCTGTTCAGGAGAAAACCTCATTGGGTCTCCCTGCCCGATTCGTGTCTCGTTGGCGAGCGAACATTCATTTCATTGATTGTCCGGTGTCCGAGATTGCCAACTATGGTTGTATGGGGTAGTATCCGCGAAAGTCAAAGACACTACTCTGAGTATATTGCAACAGACATGACCATAGTGCCTCTCGGTGGCCGTCCGCCACGAATTCCGGAACCGCAATTCGCCACGATAACGCCTGAGCAGATATCCGCTCTGGTTGATGAATTCTATGGCCTTGTCCAGGCCAACGAACGGCTCGGGCCGATCTTCGAGGCAAGAGTGCAGGGACGTTGGCCCTTGCATCTCGACCGCATGAAGACCTTCTGGAGGTCCGTGCTACTCAAGTCGGGCGAGTATGTCGGACAACCGGTTGCTGCGCACATGACGATCGGCAACCTGCGTGAGGATGATTTCCGGTTGTGGCTGCATTTGTTCGAGAAAACGGCAGCCGAAGTCTTTCATCCCGACGCGACGCCGCATGTCATTTCGGCGGCCAGACGTATCGCCAGAAGCCTTTGGCTGTCGCGTTTCGGCGGCCCGTTCAAGAGACCCCCGGCGTGGCTGGACTAGGCGCCAGGACCAACGACCCGGCATGGACTGCCGTCGGATCGAGAGGCGTCTTGCAGCACCTTGCGCGTCATATGCCGGTTGGTGCCCTCGTGGCCGGAACCGGGCGTATCATGCGGCAGCCTGACGGCGTTGCTCAAGCGCGGGTAGCTCACCGAGCGACGTGACGGCATCCTGAAAGGCGTCATCGTCCACATATTCAACCGCGTCCTGATCCAGCAGCCAGCGGCCGGCGCGGTCCAGCAAGGGCGCCTCTTGTTCCGCCTGCGCGAGTTCGTCTTCAATCCCGGCCAGTTCCGCATTGCCCTGGCCGGCATCCGGCGATTCGCCCAGCGCCTCGGCGAGATGGGCATCGCGGGCGACCAGGTCGCTCAAGGCCTCAAGTGCATTGAGGTGAGCTTCCGCTCCGCATGCCTTCAGGCCTTCCGTACAGGCAGTCCACAGATCCGGTTGACCCCAGGCATTGTAGACGAAGGCGCCGAGTCCGCCTTCCGACAGGTTGCGAACGAGGTAATCCATGCACCAGACCGAAACCGCCACGGAAGGCAATTCCTCGGGATAGTACCCGGCTTCGAACATGAGGTAGTCGGCAACCTTGACCGCGAGGGCAGCCGCTTGCTCTCCATCGCGTGTTTGCGCAACTGACGCCGGCAAGGGGATCCGGGGTATCGTGGGGACATCCCCAGCCATATCCGGCATCAATGGCTGTAACGCTTCGTCATCCGCAGCACCGGGTCGGTGCGTCTGCTCCATGTCGCTTGAACCGCGAGCGCGATCAATCGGCTCTTCGTGAGCGATCAGGAGTCCATCGGTTTCCGGCATGAGGGGAGGGGCAAAGACCGTTTCCCGGGTGTGCGCAAGCGTTCCGCTTTCTCCATGCGATACCATCGAAGCACCGACGCCGACGATCGGATGCTCTTCCGGCTGCCGCGGCTCGAACTCGATGTCTGTCCGGTCTTCGTCGTCTGCAGCTTCGTGAACATCCAGCGTCTCGCCCGTCAAGGCTTCCAGCCGCGCCTTCAGCCGTTCGCGCAGCTTTTCCAGTTCATTGTCCGCGGCGTCTGAAGAGGCGCCCTCGGCATCTGCATGATCCGCTACCTGCGCAGCGGCTTCGACAGGAAAGGGCTTGCCGCCGCCCAACACGTCGGGATTGCTGACCTGCGCCTCGGCGACCTGCGCGGCCGAAACCGTGTTGTGGTCATGGTCGGGGGCCGTTGCGGCCATGTCCGTTTCGGGGCGAACGGCGCGAGCCTGGTCCTGCGCGACGTCTTGCTTCCAGGCTGTTTCGTCGGTCATGACTTCGGGTATGGCCGGTTCGCTGTATCCGGCATGGGCATAGTCGTCGCGGGTCAGTTGCGGAGGATTGAGATCCTTGCGCGTCGGACGCGACAGGATGGAGTTCATACGCCGATGAAGTTGCGAATTGTCCGAGGTCACGTAGGCGGGAATTTCGACCTTCGGCTTTTTTCTTCCCAGCAGATCCATCAGCTTGGACATGAACAGAGCCTCTTTCCAGTGAACGCCGTCAGCCTATTGTCCATCCTTGAAGGACTGGCTAACAAACGGGTCCTGTTCGAAGGTTCGCCGTTTATGGTCAACAAATCTTGAATGCCGCGAGTGCCAGGCGGCAGGAGATCACAGTTCTGGCCTGATGACGCGCCCGTTCACGAATATCCAGACGAACAACAATGCCCCGCAGGCAGAGACGACCGAGGCAAACTGGAAGAGTGCGCCGTCACCCTCAAATTCCTCGAAAATGCGCCCGGCCACGAGCAGTACAAGGCCGGTTTGCCAGATCCATGCCTGCGGCCTTGAGAGACGCGAAGACTTCATTCCGGGAAAAAGCCGGTAAGTCAGGCCCATCGCGAAGGAGCCACAGAAGCCGGCCATGAAGGCGTAGGCATGGGGCAGGCCCGTGTTCCAGCCGGAAATGCCCGATACGACCGCAAGAATGACGGTGAAGGCAAGCCAGGCCGCACCTGCGAGAAGCAGGTGCTCATCGATACGATTCGTGGCAGCGGTGGCCTGAAACATGGGAACGCTCGCTTGAAACCGGTTGCGCAGGACAGCTTGCCTACAATACGGTCGCCGCGCGCAAGCACCAATACCCTTCACAGTGGAAGCCGGAACAAAAGAACATGCCCGCCAAGCTCTCGGTCAACCTGAACGCTATCGCGATGCTGAGAAACCGGCGGGACCTGCCATGGCCGAGCGTGACGGGACTCGGCCGGATCGCGCTGGAAGCCGGCGCGCACGGGCTGACCGTTCATCCCCGCCCCGATCAGCGCCATATCCGTTTCTCGGATGTTCCGGATATCCGTGCCCTGATCGATGATTCGTTTCCCGCCGCGGAATTCAACATAGAGGGCTATCCCACCGATGATTTCCTGGCGCTGGTCGAGGACGCGGAGCCCGAACAGGTAACCTTGGTCCCCGATGATCCGTCGCAGCCTACATCGGATCATGGCTGGAACTTCATCGCCGATCGGGAAATGCTGCGTTCCATCGTGTCCCGGCTGAAGAATAAGGGAACGCGGGTCTCCCTTTTTTGCGATCCGGATGCCTCCGCTGCCATGATCGAGGCGGCTGCAGCTACCGGGGCAGACCGCGTTGAATTCTACACCGGTCCCTACGGCGGGTGTCACGATGATCCGGAGAAGGCCAGGGTTGAACTGGCACGCCTGGAAGCGGCGGGCCGGCTTGCCGAACAGGCAGGCCTTGGCATCAATGCCGGGCATGACCTTACGGTAGCCAACCTTCCCGCTCTCGTGCGGGTTCTGCCCACGCTGCGGGAAGTCTCGATCGGGCACGGTCTGACGGCTGATGCGCTGGAATACGGCATGGCGCAGACGGTCCGCAGGTTCCTGGACGCACTGGGCGCCTGAAAAGGCGCCAGGCGCGGTTCGCGCAACCCGTTTCCCGCATGGCGGGAGGTGCCGGCTGGCGGATAAGCAAGTTCTGGCAGGCAAAGCTGTTCCCGGTTTAACGCGGGCCGGGAGACGAAGTTGCGCGCCATCCGCCATTGCATGAAACGCCTCGCCGTTGAGAGGTCTGCGGCGACATCCATCGAATACGGGCTGGTCTCCGCCCTTGCCGGCTTGTGGCTCATGGTTACCCTCGGTGGCTTGGGGATTGATCTGCGAGGCGGACTTCAGCTTGTCTCTGCCCTGCTTCAGCAGGACGATGAGGGCGGTCCCGGCGCGATTGTCCTTGTGCTTGAATAGGTGACCTGCAATCGGGCACCGACACCCGAGACCGCATTGCGATTGACGCAAAGGCATGGAGACCGAACTCCAATGGGCTTTGCCATTGCCATGGGCAACCGATGCCGCTAAAACCGCGCGGATTTTCGACCATCAGGCCAATTGGGGGGGAAGGCTTCCGCCCAGGCCATTCCAGTAAAGAAGGACGGGACCCATGCGCGTTTACTACGATCGCGACGCCGATCTCAATCTCATCAAAGGCAAGAAGGTTCTTGTCATCGGTTACGGATCGCAGGGCCGCGCCCATGCGCTGAACCTCAAGGATTCCGGTTGCGAGAACGTGCGGGTCGCATTGCGCGCCGGTTCCGCCACGGCCAAGAAGGCTCAAGCAGACGGCTTCACCGTCATGAGCGTGGCCGAAGGCGCCGCCTGGGCCGACCTGATGATGATGGCGACCCCGGACGAATTGCAGGCCGGCATCTACAAAAACGAAATCGCCGGCAATATCCGCGACGGTGCGGCAATTGCCTTTGCGCATGGGCTGAACGTCCATTTCGGCCTGATCGAGCCGAAGGCATCCGTCGACGTGTTGATGATCGCCCCGAAAGGCCCCGGTCACACGGTTCGCGGCGAATACGTCAAGGGCGGCGGTGTGCCGTGCCTGGTTGCCGTTCACCAGGATGCTTCCGGCAATGCGCTGGATCTCGGTCTCTCCTATGCCTGCGGCGTCGGCGGCGGCCGTTCCGGCATCATCGAGACCAATTTCCGTGAAGAGTGCGAAACCGATCTCTTCGGCGAGCAGGTGGTCCTGTGCGGCGGTCTTGTGGAGCTCATCCGCGCCGGTTTCGAGGTGCTGGTCGAAGCCGGTTATGCCCCGGAGATGGCCTATTTCGAGTGCCTGCATGAAGTGAAGCTGATCGTGGATCTCATCTACGAAGGCGGTATCGCCAACATGAACTACTCGATCTCGAACACGGCTGAGTGGGGCGAGTATGTAAGCGGACCGCGCATCATCACCGAAGAAACCAAGAACGAGATGCGCCGCGTGCTCAAGGACATCCAGACCGGGAAGTTCACCTCCGAATGGATGCAGGAATGGCATTCCGGTGCCGCACGGTTCAAGGGCATCCGCCGTGTCAATGACAGCCATCAGATCGAGGAAGTCGGCGAAAAGCTTCGCGGCATGATGCCGTGGATCTCCGCAAACAAGCTGGTCGACAAGACGAAGAACTGAACCACTCGTTCGCGAGCAGCGGACAGCGAATCGAGGGGCCGCGGCGGAAACGCCGCGGCCTTTTGGTTTCAAGAGCCCTCAACATTTTGCATCCGAAATAGGTCAGTACTATTGACATAAATTGCCGGCAAGCGCATATCCCGCGCCACTTTGTTGCGCAGCGGAGTTCGCCATGGTTGCCGAGAACAGATTTGCCTCCCGTGAAAGCCGCATGAAGGCTTCCGAGATTCGGGAACTGTTGAAGTTGCTTGACCGTCCCGAGATCATTTCCTTTGCGGGCGGTATTCCTGATCCGGACCTTTTCCCGGCAAGTGCTTTCCGTGAGGCCTATGGTGCTGCGCTCGATCAGGAAAGCAGGAAAGGCAGTCTGCAATACTCCCCGTCCGAAGGACATCCAGGCCTTCGCGATTGGATTGCCGGCCAGATGGCAGAGCTTGGCATTCCCTGTACCCTCGACAATATCGTCATTACCTCGGGGTCCCAGCAGGCTCTCGATTTTCTCGGGAAGCTGTTCCTGTCGCCGGGCGATACAGCGCTGGTTTCCTGGCCGACCTATCTCGGTGCGCTTCAGGCCTTCAACGCTTATGAGCCGAACTATGACCGGCTGGAACCCATGGGCAACAGGGATGCTGCGGATTTTCGCCAGATGGCTGAAGCGAGGGGCGGAAAGGTCAAATTCGCCTACATGTCGGTCGACTTTGCCAATCCGACCGGGCAGACCATGACGCTCGGCGAGCGGAAAAGCATACTCGATCTCGCAGAAACGCTCGATACGGCCATTATCGAGGACGGGGCCTACCAGGCACTGCGCTACGATGGCGAAGCCATTGCACCGATGCTTGCGCTTGAAATCGCGCGCAAGGGCGACATAGACCTTTGCCGCACCATTTATTGCGGTTCGTTCTCCAAGACGCTTGCGCCGGGACTGCGCATCGGCTGGGTGTGCGCTGCCCGTGACATCGTCTCGCGTCTCGTCATTCTCAAGCAGGCAGGCGATCTCCATACGTCCACGATCAACCAGGTCGCCATGAATCATGTGGCACGAAGCGCTTTTTCGGAACATGTCGAGGCTTTGCGGGAGGCCTATGCGGCCCGACGGGATCGCCTTCTGGACGCGCTGGAACGGGAAATGCCGGATGGCGTGACGTGGACGCGTCCGGAGGGAGGAATGTTCGTTTGGGTGACGCTTCCGAAAGGCATGGACGGGGCCCGCCTTCTGGAACAGGCCATCCGGGAGGCAAATGTCGCGTTTGTTCCCGGGCAGGCGTTTCATCCCGATGGTTCGGGCGAGAACACGCTGCGCCTTTCCTTTTCCTGCGCAACCGGGACCATGATCGATGAGGGGATGAAACGGTTCGGCACGCTCGTCAGGGAATGCCTCCGCCAGGATGAAGCTGCACTGGTGCGCACAAATCGATGAGTTGCCGCGATATTTTCACGGAATCAGGCGAATACCCCATGGAATGATGTCTTCTCTCGACGCCACGGTTGCCCCATGATTGCTGCAGCTTGACATCAAGGCGATTTGTCAGACGTCGATCAGTCCTTCGCGCATCGCCTTTACAAGAAGGGTTGCCGTGGAATGAACACCCATCTTGCGCATGAGGCTGGTCCTGTGACTGTCGACGGTCTTGGTACTGACGCCGAGATGCTGGCCGATCTGGCCGTTCGACATGCCGCGGGCGACGCATCTGAGAACCTCGATCTCCCGCATGGAAAGATTGCGCGTTGCCTCAAGGGGCGACATGGCGGCCTCGACATCACGGGAGAAAACCCGGGAGCCGGCGGCAATGCGGCGCAGGGCATCACAAAGGTCCCGGACCGGACCGTTCTTGAGCAGAATGCCATCTGCTCCCGCTTCCGCAAGCTGCCGGAAAACCTTGGGCGCGTTGTATCCGGTCACGATCACGATACGCGTTTCTGGCGACCAGCGCCGCGACTCGATCAATACTTCAAGGCCGGTTGCACCAGGCATGGAAAGATCAAGGACCGCGAAGTCCGGGCGCCGTCTGCGGATGTCGGCGATGGCCTGAATGCCATTGGAGGCGGTTCCAATGATTTCGAAATCGACCATGTCACGAATCGTGCTTTCGGTGCCCCGAACTGTCAGATCATGGTCGTCGGCAATAAGGACAGTGTTCGGCAATCCAGTAAAAGCGGTTTCGGTTGCCGCCATTCCCTCTTTATAATTCTGGCATTCATTGCAGTACAGTTTTCGTCTTTTTCATTTATATACACGTGTATTGCGTCGGAGACGACACAAATTGTGAAACTTGCCGGTCCTGTCGACCCTGGTGCGCTGGTGCAGCAGGTCCAATATCGCCTCGATCCGGAATGGAAGCTGACTGTCAGGGACGTGGCGTCCGAGGCCGGTTCGCGGGTTTTCCAGCCAATCGAGGGGACCAGCGCGGACTTCGGCTATACGAAGTCTGCCATCTGGCTTCGCTTCTCGGTCTCGAACGAGACCTCCGGAACCGACGACTGGAAATTGTTCTTCCGAGAAAACTTCATGCAGGTTTTCGAGGTCTATCAGGAAAGCTCAGATCACGGCATACGGACACTGATCGCGCAGGACCAGCATTCGCCGTTTTCCAGCAGGCCACACCCCTATCCCGAACTCGTCGTGCCGTTTTCGCTTCAACCGGGCGAAGATGCCCGGTTTTTCATCCGTTACTGGTCTGGCGGATCGTCGGAATTGACCTTTTCGATCGAGACCGCAGAGAGTTTCGATGCCTTTTCGACACGCCGCTCCGCGAAAAATTTCATCTACTACGGCATGATGCTGTTTCTCTCGGCACTGGCGCTTGTGGCGCTTCTGGCGACGAGGAACGCGATATTCCTGGCTTATGCCGGCTATTCCGGTTCGGCACTTCTTTTCATCATGCATGCCGACGGAAACGGCTTCAAATATCTTTGGCCTGATTCGCCCGCATTCAATGGATTTGCAACGGTTTACTTTGGTTCCGGGATCGTGATCTTCGGGGCGCTGTTTGCCCAGATGTTCCTGCAAACGAAGCGGTTTCATCCGGTGATCGACAAGCTGTTGCTGGCAACGGTCATCCTCACGCTGACACTCATCCTCGGCGCCCTTTTCGGCGACACGCAGACAATGAAGAAGCTTCTGGTGCTCATGGCATTTGCCGGAATCCTTCTCTTCACCCTTGCCGGACTGGTCGCTGCCAGAAAACGGTTTCGTGAAGTCCGTTTCTACGTCCTGGCCTGGGCGGGGGCGCTCATTTCCAGTTCGATCATGACTGGGCGGCATTGGCTCGGCATCGATATCTCGGAGGAAATGCAGTATGACAGCATCCGGATCGTCATGGTATCGGACGCAACCTTCATGGGCATGGCGATCTGGGACCGGATAAACCAGCTTCGCAAAGCCAGCCATTCAGCCTTGCGGCAAAGCCTGTATCATGCCGAGCGCAATCTCTCGATCTCGCGCCGCATGCAGGAACTCGAAAAGCAATATGCGATCGCCCTCAATCTGGTTGCCGACAAGGACCGAATACTCGCAGATACGGTGCATGACCTGCGCCAACCCCTGCATGCCCTGCGGCTCAACGTACAGAGGCTGATCAGTGGCGATGCGGCGGCGCGGGCGAAATCGCAGGATATCGAACAGACCTTTACCTATCTCGAAACACTCGTCGCCGACCAGCTTGAGCAGGGCGGAAGCCATGCGCGTCCTGATCGTGCAAGGGAGGAAAGCGAAGTCGCCGGAAGGCAATTGAATGTCAATGACGTCCTGGCCTCGGTGCACGAAATGTTCCTGCCGGACGCACGAGCTAAGGGACTGCGCTTCATCCATGTTCCCACATCGCTGGAAAGCAGCGTCGAGCCGCTCGTGCTGATGCGCGTGGTCAGCAATCTCGTCGCAAACGCCATAAACTACACCGATACCGGGAAAGTCCTCCTGGGATGCCGGCGAAGCGCGGACATGATCAGGGTCGAAGTGCATGACACAGGCGCGGGGATGACGCCGGATGAATGGGACGCGGCCCTGCAACGCAATGTGCGACTGGAAAACACAGCGCGCCAGACCGCCGGCAACGGACTGGGTCTTGCCATCGTCTCGGAACTGGCCTTCCGGCACGGACTTTCGATGCGCCTCGACGAGAAGCAGCAAGAAGGCACCGGGATCATCGTTGAAATCCCGCGTCACCGACCTGCGTGAAATCGTCAGTTTCCGTTGCGATACACGCTTCTGTCCCAAACCGGCATGCGGGACCCAATGCGTGTGTCCGGTGTATCGATTCCGGACAAGCCGACAGGGTGCCCTTTTCTTCTGTCGTGCAACGGAACGGGGCAATCGCGCGGTCTTGTCCGACGAACCCGACATGGCGCGAAACATGCTTCGCCGCTTGCGATCAGTTTCATCGCGCATTCGTGTCCAGCAGGTGTGATCATGAGGAAGGAAATGGCAATGGGGCATGCTTTTCAGACGAACGCTGACAGACGGTCCATGTTGCGGCAAAGGTCGTTCAAGGGAGCGGTGCTTCAATTCAACAGGGGGTATTCGTCGCTCGATGCCGTCGTCCGGAACTTTTCAGGGCAGGGCGCAATGCTCTCGATGGGCGACACATCGGGTATTCCGTCCCGTTTCGAAATCCGTATCAGCGGAGAAGAGACCCGCATGGCAACAATCCGCTGGCGTTCGCCCGTCAGGGCCGGAATCCAGTTCGAGAATTGACGGGCCGGCAATTTCCTGCCCCGCGCCGATCAGGCGCGGGGCAGGTTTCCTTGTCCCTTGGATCCGTCAGGTGGGGCCATTGATCAGGAAGCCAGGGACAGGACAAACCGAAGCGTGCATATCAAGCAGCAGGCCATGACCGCCCGTCCAAGCCGTGCCTGCTCTACGTCTTCGATTTCCATGTTAACCGTCTGTGACCAACAACACTTACCCCAGTTGGTGTATTGGCTATCGTGTGAGGTTCCCAGGGAATTCTGACGGGTTGGATATGGCTGGTCACGATGATCGACTGATTGACAGTCTCTACGAGGCGGCCGTGGATCCTGCACGTTATGACGCCCTGATGGATGCCTGGGGAACATTGCTTGAACAGGAACTCGCCCAGTATCCTGACAAGCAACCGGAACTGCCGGTCCGGCTGGTCAGGCATTTCGAGTATGCTGGCGAGATCCTTGAACGCATGAGCGCCGTCCGTGCCGTTCCGGGCGAGACATGCCAGGATATAGAACGCGACAATGGACCTTCCTTCCTGGTGTCGGCGGAAGGCAGGATCCTGGCTGGCAATCGCACGGCAACGGACGCTTTCGGAGAACTGACAGGACAAGACATTTCGGAACTGCTGCTTGAACCCCGAATGCTCGGTGGCCTGCGCCGGTCATTGCGGACACCGCCTGGACCACAGCGCGGGGTGCGCCTGGCAGGTCTTGCCTGGGACCGGCAGGGTGAAACGCAGTATCTGCTTTTCTTTTGTCCGAATCCGAGCGTAATGACCTCCAAAGCAGTCGGAAAGCTGGTTGCGGCGGGACTGAACTGGATCGAAAGCACGGCTTCCCATCTGGAACAGCTTTACGGTTTGACGCCAGCCGAAATCGCCATCGCAAGGGGTTGGGTGGAGGGGCACACACTTGGCGAACTTGCCGAAGCCAAGGAACGGTCTTTGCAGACCTTGCGGACGCAGGCCAAATCGCTCCTGCGGAAAACGGGCCAAAGGTCGCAACTTGATCTGGTCAGGCTGGTTGCAGGAATAGTGCTGGCAACCGGCAGCAATACAGACAGTGCTCGTATCGAAGATGACGGCGATATGCTGCAATTCGAACTGCCCGACGGACGCGTCATGCATGTCGAATTCGCCGGCCCGATCACAGGCGAGCCGATGGTTCTCATGCATGGCATGTTGAGCGGCACCGGCTTGTCAGAAGAAGCAAGGCGCGCGCTCGAGCAACGGCAGATCCGGCTCATATTGCCGTGGCGCGGTTCATATGCGCTTTCGTCGCCTTACGTGGGCAAGCCCTCTGCCATGCCGGAACGTCATGCCCGCGATGTTGCACTTCTCCTCGACCACCTGGGGCATGAGAGGGTGCTTATGTGCGGGCAGGCATCGGGCTTCATGCATGCTGCCACATTTGCGGGTCTTTTTCCGCATCGCATCACGCAACTCGTCGGCATTGCTGCGGGAATACCGATCGCCACGCAAAAGCAGTTGCGGCAAATGCCGTCGCGGCAGCGGTTTGTCGCCTATACCGCGCGTCACCTGCCAAGCGTACTCCCGGTAATCGTCAAGGCCGGCATAGCGCAGATCGCGACGAATGGGATCGATGCGTTCATTGACGCGCTTTATCCTGCAGGTACCGTCGACGGCGCGGTTTCGAGGCGTCCGGAAATCCGCGATATCATGCGAAAGGCTTATCGCGAAACAACACGCCAGGGCCACTGCGGCTTCGAAACGGAAATGTGGCATGCTGTTCGGGACTGGAGCAGCATATTGCGTGCCGCTTCCGTTGATTTCACCCTTCTTCATGGAACCCGGGATGACGTCGTACAAATCGGGGACGTGGAGGCGCTATGCGCCCGTCTTGCCTGCGCGAGGCTGGTTGCTGTCAGGGACAAGGGACAACTCATGCTCCATGACGACCCGGCGCTCGTGTTCGGCATCATCCAGGCCCTTGCCCATGGACGATCGATGCCCGACATGATCACGCCCGGCGACGCGGATTGGAAGGGTTCAATGCGCGCCGGGCCTGCCGGTTTTGCCGGTGAACCGAGGGCCGCGCACCGGCTTTGAGCCGGGGCCTGCAAAGGAAAACCGGATAATTTCGGCAATTGCCGTCCGGATGAAACTTGCAGCAACCGGATTCGCAAGCCAAACTCCGTCCATGTCGCTTCGCATTGCCACCTTCAACATCGAGAACCTGATGAATCGGTTCGATTTTTCCGGATACCGGAACAATCTGAACCAGGACAGGACGCTGGCGCTCTACAAGATCGAGGATGAGGAACAGTACAAGCGCCTCGAGGCCGCCAGGACGATCGCGCATACCGACGATACGAGGCAGCTTTCCGCGCTCGCCATCGCCGATACCCATGCGGACATCGTGGTGCTGCAGGAAGTGGACAATCTCGACGCCTTGCACGCCTTCGAATACGGCTATCTCTTCAAGATGGTCGGATCCGGTTACCGGCACAAATACCTGGCGCCTGGCAATGACGGACGCGGTATCGATGTGGCCGTGATGATGCGCGACGAAACACGCGACGGCCAGCCGATCGAGTTCCTGGCCATGCAGAGCCATGCCCATGTCACCTTTGGCGAGCTGGGCCTGCACGACCGGGTGCTCGCGGAGATGGGAATTGAGGCGCACGAACGGGTGTTCCGGCGGGACTGCCTGGAGATCGACCTTTCGGTCGCCGGGCGTCCCCTGACGATTTTTGCCATTCACTTCAAGTCGATGGGCGGGAATCGGGACGGCATTCCGGGCCGTGAGTATACCATGCCGGTACGTATGGCGGAGGCAAGGGCCGTACGGCGGATCATTTCCGACAAGTTCGAGGGCCGCACAGCGGGAAAACGCTGGCTGATCGCGGGCGACTTCAATGACTACCGCGAACGGATCCTGATTACGGGTGATCGCCGTTCGGGCCATTCGTTCAAGCCTGTGGCGGAAGCATCGAGCAGTCTTGATGTGCTGCTCGAAGACGGCTTCGCGGTGGATCCCGTCCAGCGCTTGGACGCGATGGAACGCTGGACGCTCTACCACACGCGGGGGCCGGAGGAGCGGCATCTATGCCAGCTCGACTACCTTCTCCTGTCGCCGCGGCTAGCGGAGCGAAACGGGAAACGGTTGCCGGAAATCATCCGCTCGGGACAGCCGTGGCGCACGATCTTTCCGCCCGGCCAGGAACCGGAGCGTTATCCGCGGACGGGCTGGGACAGGCCCAAGGCTTCCGACCATTGTCCTGTCGTCATGAAACTGGATATCGCGTGAACATGGCGATCAGGATCCCGCGTGGACGGATGCTTCGCATTGCCGAAGTCCGGATCGATCTTGCAGCGGAGCCACATCCCTTCGAACTGGTTCACGAAAGGGCGATTGCCGAAACCTGGGCCGTTGCAAAGGCGGCCAAGCCGGCCTTGTTCAATGGACTGACCACTCTGGTTTCGGCTGCGGAAATCAACGGCGATGGCATCCTGTGGGGATGCTGCCACCTTGTCAGGTACGCCACGCTCCTGCATTGGATCGGGCATCCGGAACCGGAGGGTACGGAACATGTCTTCGCCCATGCGGTTCCGGAATCGGCGGATGGCCGCGCCATCGCGATCCGCATGGGTCCGCAAACCGTCAATGCCGACCAATGCTATTTCGCGGCCGGGTCGTTTGACGCCAGTGACATCGTTGACGGACGAATTGACATCAAGGGCAACATGGCCCGTGAAGTGCGCGAGGAAACCGGCTTGGCCCTTGAACAAGCCGTAGCTGAACACGGCTTTCACCTCTGGCGGGGCCGTGGTTACGCAGTGCTGTTGAGGCGCTATCGGTTTGAGCAGGCCGCCGATGATCTGGCAAGCCAGGTGCGTGCGCATGTCGCCAGGGAGCCGATGCCCGAAATCATCGGACCTGTGGTGCTCGAACCCGGCGGAAAACGTCCCCGACGCCTTGCGGCGCACATGGGACCGGTTCTCGACTGGCTGGCAACCGAACCTGGGTTTCGTGCCGCCTGATTTGCGATGCGCAACAGCGTTCTCCATGCCAATATGGAACAAACGATCGATCTTGTTCAGGAGCAACAGACGTGACGTGCCGCCCATATGCCATTTACGACGTGTTCACCACCCATGCCCTGAGCGGCAATCCGCTGGCTGTCGTTTTCGACGCCGCCGGACTTTCCGGCGAAGCGATGCAGGCAATCGCACGCGAGTTCAACCTGTCGGAAACCGTCTTTGTCCTGAAGCCGGAGAACGAATTGCACAATGCTGCAGTGCGCATCTTCATGCCGGGCGGCGAATTGCCTTTCGCGGGTCATCCTACCGTCGGCGCGGCGATAGCCATTGCCGAGCGCGAGGGGCGTCTGGACAATGGTGCCGCGCTTGTCGCGCTGGAGGAAACCATCGGTCTTGTCCGGGCGGCGGTACGCCGCGACGGCGAGGGTGTCTTCGCCGAATTCGATCTGCCGAAGCTGCCGGAACATCTGCCCAATCCGGTCGCGAAGGAAGCGGCGGCGGCGGCCCTTGGGATCAATGTTCACGAGATCGGTTTCGAGAACCACATGATCAGTGCCTGGTCGGCTGGCGTTCCCTATGTCTGTGTTCCGGTGCGCAACCTCGATGTGGCGCAAAGAGTTCGAATGAATGATGCGCTGTGGCTGTCGGCGCTGGGCGATCCTGCTCCGTACGGTGCGCCTTGCCCCTATGTGTATTGCCGCGAGACGGTGAACCATGATTCGGCATTTCATGTTCGCATGTTCGCGGGAATCCATGGCATCCCGGAGGATCCGGCGACAGGCTCGGCTGCGGCCGCCTTCGCAGGCGCTGTTGTCCATTTCGACGAACCGTCTATCGGTCTGCACCGGCTGGTGCTTGAGCAGGGTATCGAGATGGGCAGGCCTTCGCGGATCCAGCTGGAAATCGAGGTGGAACATGCCACGCTCCTGGCGGCGCGGATCGGCGGTCACGCAGTCAAAGTCGCGGAAGGCATGCTGCATCTGTGACCGGGCCAGACCAAAAAGCATACGGCGAAGCGCAATTAGGGCTGGACAGTGGGGGACGTGCGGGCTATATCGCGCGCCATCGGCGGGTGATTAGCTCAGTTGGTAGAGCAGCTGACTCTTAATCAGCGGGTCGTAGGTTCGATCCCTACATCACCCACCAATTTCAATGACTTAGCGGGTGCCGATTGCCT
>NZ_JBKFFP010000006.1:0-293954 GCF_046506625.1 Zhengella sedimenti | reverse complement strand
AAGGCATTGAAAAGTAACAATTTACGATAGAACTCTTAATCAGCGGGTCGTAGGTTCGATCCCTACATCACCCACCATTGATCCCGAATCGTTTCTTTCTTTCTGCCAGTGTCCCGACTGGGCTGTCTGGACGGGCTTTTTCACGCGGTGATTCAGGCAGTCACTTGGCCGCGATGTCCCGCATGGCCGTTTCCGTGGCAAGATAGTCGCGCAGAGCCGCCTCTTCATCGGAGCCGATGCCCGGGAGCCTGTCACCCTGAAGCTGTTCCGGAGCGATCCAGCCAGGCTCGACGCCCGTCATGTCCGGCAACTCATGGGCGATTCCCTTGTGGCAGTCGATGCAGGTGGCCTGACCTGACAGGAGGTATTCGGTATGAATCTCGGCGGCCCGTGGCGCCTGCCGCGACAGGTCCATGGCTGCTTCCGAATGGCAATTGCGGCATTCCAGGCTGTCATTGGCCTTCAGCCGCGCCCATTCGTGCTTTGCCAGCTCCAGCCGGTTGTCGAGGAACTTCTGCCGCGTGCTGATCGTGCCGAAGATCTTGCCCCAGACCTCCTTCGAGGCCTGCATCTTGCGTGCGATCTTGTCGGTCCACTCATGCGGGACATGGCAATCCGGACAGGAGGCCCGCACGCCGGACCGGTTAGAGAAATGCACCGTGCGGGTCAATTCCTGGAAGACGTTGTTCTCCATCTCGTGGCAGGAGATGCAAAAGGCTTCCGTATTGGTCACTTCCAGCGCGGTGTTGAAGGCCCCCCAGAACATCACGCCGCCCACGAAACCTCCCAGCGTCAGGAAGCCGATGCCGAGCGTCCCGGCCGGGGTGGCAAGAATGGTCCAGATGCGTCGGAACAAGCGGCGAATCCAGTTCATCTATTCGCTCCCCGCCATGCCGGTGCCCAATTCGCTCATGTCGGTGAACGTGTTCTCCACCAGCGGCGCCGTATCCGCCTGGGATACATGGCAGGCGGTGCAGAAATAACGCCGGGGGGAAACATCGGCCAGCATCTGGCCTTCACGCGTCATGTAGTGCGTGATCGAGATCATCGGCGCGCCCGAGCCTTCCGTCGCCTCGCGGCGATGGCAGGACAGGCAGCGGTTGGCATTGACGCTGAGCTGGTAGCCCTCGATCGAGTGCGGAATGACCGGCGGCTGTTCCGGATACTGGCGCATCATGCGGACATCGTCGGTAATGCGCCGCGGGATGGGTTCGGCCTCGACGGACTCCATGGGCTGTTGCGGTCCAGTGAGTTCGGGAGCCGCCCGCCGGACGGCTTCCTGGGCGACGACCCCGCCCGTGGCGACAGAGGCGGCCAGCGCGGCGGCAAAGAGGCGCGCGCGCCTCAGGCGGAAACGATCTTGACTGCGCATTTCTTGAAATCCGTCTGTTTGGAGATCGGGTCAGTGGCGTCCAGCGTCACCTTGTTGATGAGCTTGGAAGCATCGAACCAGGGCACGAAGACAACCCCCCGCGGCATGCGGTTGCGCCCGCGCGTCTCGACGCGAAGGCGCACCTCGCCGCGCCGTGAGATCACGCGAACCTCCGAACCCTGGTTGAGCCCCCGGTCCCGCGCATCGGCGGCGTTCATGAACAGCACTGCGCCGGGGACCGCCTTGTAGAGTTCGGGCACGCGCATGGTCATGGAGCCCGAATGCCAGTGTTCGAGCATGCGGCCCGTCACGAGCCAGAACTCGTACTCGTCGTCCGGGCTTTCGGCCGGTGGTTCATAGGGCACGGCGAGTATGACCGCCCGCCCGTCCGGCCGTCCGTAGAACTTTACGCCGGCGCCCGGCTCGACATAGGGGTCATAACCTTCGCGGAAACGCCATAGCGTCTCCTTGCCGTCGACAACCGGCCAGCGCAGGCCGCGAACCTCGTGATAAACATCGTAGGGCGCCAGATCGTGGCCATGGCCGCGTCCGAAGGCGGCATATTCCTCGAACAGCCCCTTCTGCAGGTAGAAACCGAAATGCGCCGCCTCGTCATTGGCATAGCCAGGGTCGACATCCGCCGTCGGGAAGGCATTCACCTGGCCGTTCTCGTAGAGCACCTCGTAGATCGTCTTGCCCCGGTAATCCGGATTGGCGTCGAGGATCTCGGCCGGCCAGACCTCGTCGGTGGTGAAGCGCTTTGAAAATTCCACGAGTTGCCAGAGGTCGGAACGCGATTCCCCCGGCGCGTCGACAAGCTGGTGCCAGGCATGGGTGCGCCGCTCGGCATTGCCGTAGACGCCTTCCTTTTCCACCCACATGGCCGCCGGCAGGATGATGTCGGCTGCCAGCGCCGTCACTGTCGGATAGGCATCAGAGACCACGATCAGGTTGTCGGGATTGCGGTAGCCCGGATAGGTCTCGTTGGAGATGTTCGGCGCGGCCTGCAGGTTGTTGTTGACCTGGATCCAGTAGAAATTGATCACGCCGTCCTTCAGCTTGCGGTCCTGCTGGACGGCGTGGAATCCCGGTTTCGTGTTCAACAGGCCATGTGGCAGCTTCCACAATTCCTCCGCATGGGCCACATGCTCGGGGTTGGTCACCACCATATCGGCCGGCAGGCGGTGGGCGAACGTGCCGACCTCGCGTGCCGTGCCGCAGGCGGAAGGCTGCCCGGTCAGCGAGAAGGGCGAATTGCCCGGCTCCGAAATCTTCCCGGTGAGCAGGTGCAGGTTGTAGACCATCTGGTTGGCCCAGACGCCGCGTACATGCTGGTTGAAGCCCATCGTCCAGAGCGACATGACCTTGACGTCCGGGTCGGCATAGAGTTCGGCGAGTTCCTCAAGGAAGCCCGGCTCCACGCCCGAAAGCTCGGACACGTAGTCGAGCGTATAGGCCGCCACATGCTCCTTGAAGGCCTCGAAATCCGAAGGCTCCATCAGGCCGGCATTGCCGGCACCGCTTGCGGCGAGTTCAAGAGGGTGATCCTCGCGCAGGCCATAGCCGATGTCGGTTGCGCCGGTCATGAATGTGGCGTGCTTGCGCACGAACTCCTCGTTCACAGCGCCCTTCTGGATGATGTGATTGGCAATGTAGTTGAGGATCGCCAGATCGGTTCCCGGCTTGAAGACGATCGGGATGTCGGCCAGGTCCATCGAGCGGTGGGTGAAGGTGGAGAGAACCGCGCATTTCACGCCCGGAGTACCCAGCCGCCGGTCGGCAAGCCGCGTCCACAGGATCGGGTGCATCTCGGCCATGTTGGAGCCCCACAGCACGAATGCGTCGGCATGCTCGAAGTCGTCATAGCAGCCCATCGGTTCGTCGATCCCGAAGGTGCGCATGAAGGCCGCCGCAGCCGAAGCCATGCAATGGCGCGCATTGGGCTCCAGGTTGTTCGAGCGGAAACCGCCGCGCATGAGCTTGGATGCCGCATAGCCCTCCTGGACGGTCCACTGGCCCGAGCCGAACATGCCGATGCCTTCCGGTCCCTTCTCCGCCAGCACGGACTTCACCTTTGCGGCCATGACGTCAAAGGCCTCGTCCCATGTGACAGGCTCGAACTCGCCCTCCTTGTCGAAGACGCCGCCGCGCTTGCGCATGAGTGGCGTTGTGAGCCGGTCGGCGCCATACATGATCTTGGAAAGGAAATAGCCCTTCACGCAATTGAGCCCGCGATTGACCTCGTGCTGCATGTCGCCATGGGTGGCAACCACCTTGCCCTCCTTCACGCCCACCATCACACCGCAGCCGGTGCCGCAGAACCTGCATGGCGCCTTGGACCACTTGATCTTCAGCGAATCCACGCCTCCGGGCACGGGTTGGGCGTCGGCGGGCAGGCTAATTCCTGCCGTCGCCGCCGCGATGGCCGCGGCCTGCGCCTTCAGAAGATCGCGCCTGTTCATCGTTTCATTCATGGCCGGATCTCCTCCTCCTTTTCCGAATGTTCGAAGACCATGCTGGCAGCGACCACGCCTTCCATGACGGCAATGGATGTCAGCCGGTCGCCAAGCTCGCCGGTGCTGTTGCCTTCGATCGTGATGATGATCCGCGTTCCATCGGCCGCATGAACATCGATGCCCTGCAGCCCGCGCAGCCGTGCCAGAACTGCGTGCTGGCTGCCGGGTTTCGTTGAAACGATGGCGCTGGAAACATGATATCGGGGCGCATCAGGCAATGGCTGGCTCCCCTGTGCGCATGGCAATGGCATCTGCCGGGCAGGGGGCGACACAGGCACCGCAGCCGGTGCAGGCAGCTGCGTCCAGAACCGGCAGGAAGGGCCGGCCCATGCGCGGGAGAAAACGGATCGCCTCTTCCGGACAGGCATCGCGGCAGGTCATGCAGGCAATGCCGGAATGAACAAGGCACGTGCCGCTGATTGCCGCCACGTGCGCCATCGACGGATTGCCGGTGAAAACCGGCTCGGGACAGGCCTCTTCGCAGGCCATGCAAAACGTGCATTCGCCCTGGCTGAAGTCGATCGCCACCTTCCGGTCGTGCATTGTCAGGATCTGTTCCGGACAGGCGGTAACGCAGGACGCGCATCCTGTACACGCCTCGACAGTATCTGCGGTTACGCCGGGCGGACGCGGTTGTTCAGGCCGTTTCCTCCGGACTGCCAGCAAGTCACGGCGGCTCAGGCGTGTCATCGATCCTCCCATGACAACGCCTCAAGATCCCGGCGGACCTGGCGGCCCGACCAGTATCTGGTACATCCAGACAAGGAACCCGTACCCGCCGACCACGCCAACCGCGAGGATCGGCCAGATTCCGAATGCTAGAACAAAGAATGTCAGCACTTCCGTGCGCCGTGAGGCGCCGGGTGCACTCGGTCCGTTACCGTGTTGCTCGGCCATGCTTGCCTCCTCGACCGCGACAAGACCTGCGTGAGGCGTCTTTCCGGGGGTAACCGGCCGATGGTTTCGGCACTTCTTCTGACATACCCGCTAGGGTGCGTACGCGCGGGCTGCGGCAAAGTTCCATTTGTTCCCGAAAAAACCGGTTCGTCGGGAAGTCGCGCAGCGACAAGGTTTCCCGCCCGGGGAAATCAGGCTATGAAAAAGCCCAATCGAGACACGATCCGTGGCTTCTGATGCCCGACGAGCGGTCCTGAACCCACATGGCATTCACACTCCGCCAGTTGCAGTATTTCGTCGCCGTGTGCGAACAGGGCACGGTTTCGGGCGCGGCCCACACGCTCTCGATCTCGCAATCGGCGGTCACGGAAGCCATCAAGGAGCTTGAATCCGATCTCGGCGTCAGCCTGTTCGAGCGCCACCCGCGCGGGCTCAACATCACCCACAGGGGCCACCAGTTCCTGCGACACGCCACCACGATCCTGCGCGATGTCTCGGACGCGCGTCAGGCGTTTCGTGACGAGGACGACACGACGAGCGGCGACCTGCATCTCGGTGTCACCTCGCTCGTGGCGGGCTATGTGCTGTCGGATATCCTTGCCCGCTACCGGCGCGCCAACCCGGCCGTCAATGTGACCGCGATCGAGGACAATGGCGAATATCTCGAACACCTGCTGATCGGCGGTGAACTCGACGTCGCGGTGACGATCATTTCCAACCTGCGGGACCGCATGGCGCTGCAGGCCGATATTCTCGAGGTTTCGCCATACCGGCTCTGGCTGCCTCTCGGCCACCGCCTGTCGGCGCTGGAGAGCATATCCCTTGGCGACGTGTCGTCCGAGCCGATCATCATGCTGACCGTCGACGAAATCGAGGAAGCGACCGTCAAGCTGCTCGGCGCATTCGGAGCGAAGCCGAATGTCGCGTTCCGTACACGGTCGGTCGAGGCGGTGCGCAGCCTGGTTGCGACGGGCGCCGGCGTGGCGCTGCTGCCGGATCTCGTCTACCGGCCATGGTCGCTGGAAGGCGATCGCATCGATTCCCGCGATGTCTCCGGCTCCCTTCCGATGGTCCAGGTCGGGGTGGTGTGGCGAAAGGGTTCAGCCCTGCCGCGCACGGCGCGCGATTTCATCGCCATCGCGCAGGCGCAGCGGCTGGCGCGCTAACCGGCCCGGTTTCGGAAATTCCGATATCAAGGTTCAGATAAATGAATTTGTGAAAGCTGCGCAGGCACGTAACCTGCCTCCCGGGAACACAGGAACGCCATCCTCGCGGTGGCAAGAAACGGGAGATGCCGTCATGAAGTCCATTCTCAAATCGTGCACAGCGCTTGCCCTTTGCTGCGCCTTCGTCGGCCAGGCCGTGGCCCAGGCCATGCTCACCGAGATCGGTCCCGGCGAGGGTCAGGTCGATATCGTTGCCTGGGCCGGCTATATCGAGCGGGGCGAGACCGACAAGAACTTCGACTGGGTCACCAAGTTCGAGGAAGCGACCGGCTGCAAGGTCAACGTCAAGACCGCCAACACTTCCGACGAAATGGTCGCCCTGATGAACGAGGGCGGGTTCGATCTCGTGACCGCGTCCGGCGATGCATCGCTGCGCCTGATCGCGGGCAAGCGGGTGCAGCCGGTCAACATCGACCTCGTTCCCAGCTGGAACACGGTCGATGATCGGCTGAAGAACGCGCCCTGGCACACGGTGAACGGCGTCCATTACGGGATTCCGTACATGTGGGGCCCGAATGTGCTGATGTACAGCACCGAGGCCTTCAAGGAAGCGCCGAAGAGCTGGAACGTGGTCTTCGAGGAAATGACGCTCGACGACGGCGAGTCCAACAAGGGCCGGGTGCAGGCCTATGACGGGCCGATCCACATCGCCGATGCCGCAAACTACCTGATGTTTCACAAGCCTGAACTGGGCATCAAGAACCCTTATGAACTGAACGAGGACCAGTACAAGGCCGCGCTCGACCTGCTGCGCCAGCAGCGCACGCTGGTGGCACGCTACTGGCATGACGCCTTCATCCAGATGGACGACTTCAAGAACGAGGGCATCGTCGCGTCCGGATCCTGGCCGTTCCAGGTCAACATCCTCAAGAGCGAGGGCAAGCCGATCGCTTCGACCATTCCGCAGGAAGGGGCGACCGGCTGGGCGGACACGACCATGATGCACGTCGATGCTGCCCATCCGAACTGCTCCTACATGTGGATGGAGCATTCGCTGTCTTCCAATCTGCAGAGTGACCTTTCGGTCTGGTTCGGGGCGGTGCCGAGCGTGCCGGCGGCCTGCACCGACGGGCGCGGCATGCAGACAGCCGAAGGCTGCACGGCCAACGGGCTCGACAATTTCGAGAAGATCAAGTTCTGGACGACGCCGGTGACCAAGTGCGAAAGCCAGGGCGAGTGCGTGCCGTACTACCGCTGGGTCTCCGATTATATCGGTGTCATCGGCGGCCGCTGACCGCCACTCCTCCACCTGAAAAGAAAAACGCGTCCGCCGGCACCACCCCGGCGGACGGGCCCACAGGACATGCCATGCAAACCGCCGTCGCCTTTTCCAGAGTCTCCCGCCATTTTGGCGCCGTGCGTGCTGTCGACGAGGTCGATCTGGCGATCGCGGAAGGCGAATTCTTTGCCATGCTCGGGCCGTCGGGATCGGGCAAGACCACATGCCTGCGCCTGATCGCCGGCTTCGAGCAGCCGACGTCGGGCCATATCGAGATCTTCGGCGAGACCGCCGAAGGGGTTCCGCCCTATCGGCGCAACGTCAACACGGTGTTCCAGGACTATGCGCTGTTTCCGCACCTGAGCGTCGCCGACAATGTCGCCTACGGGCCGATGATCCGTGGCGTTCCGAAGGCGGAACGCCTTAAGGCGGCCGAAGAGGCCCTGGCGCTTGTGCGGCTGCCGGGTTATGGCGACAGGCGGCCCGGACAATTGTCCGGCGGGCAGCGTCAGCGGGTGGCGCTCGCCCGCGCGCTCATCAACAAGCCAAGGGTCCTGCTGCTCGACGAACCGCTCGGCGCGCTGGACCTGAAATTGCGCGAACAGATGCAGGAAGAGCTCAAGGCGCTTCAGCGCAAGCTCGGCATCACCTTCGTTTTCGTCACCCACGACCAGGGCGAGGCCCTGTCGATGGCCGACCGCGTGGCCGTGTTCAACCACGGCAAGATCATGCAGATCGGCGCTCCGGAGGAAATCTACCGGGCGCCACGTTCGCGCTTCGTGGCGGATTTCGTCGGCTCGTCCAACGTGCTGCCGCCGGACGTGACCGAACGCCTCGACGGACGGCGCGCCTGGGCGAGCCTGCGTCCGGAGGCGATCCGCCTGGTTTCCGACGGCGGCGTGGAGGCGATGGTCACCGGACATTCCTATCTCGGCGCGGCGACGAAGCTCGGCGTTTTCCTGGGCGAGCAACGGCTCACTGTCCTCCTACCGGCCGGCAGCCCGGTGCCGGCGCAAGGGCAGATGGTCTCGATCCAGTGGAACCCGGCCGATCTCCACGTGATGGAGGACGAACAATGAGCGCGGGCGCGCACGCCATCCTGGCGGGGCGGGGTGGCCTGTTCGGCACGCTGTCGGATATCCTGTGGCGCAACCCGCGCCTGACCTTGGTGCTGATGCTGACGCCACCATTGCTATGGCTTGGCATCATCTATCTGGGCTCGCTCTTCGCGCTGCTCGCGCAGAGTTTCTTTTCGATCGACGAGTTCTCGGGCCTGATCCGCTACGAGTGGACGTTGAAGACCTATGCGGAACTGCTGCGCCCGTCGAATCTCGACATAATCCTGCGGACAGTCTCGATGGCCGCGGCGGTGACGCTGGCTTCCGCCGTGATCGCCTTTCCGATCGCCTACTACGCGGCCCGCTACGCGCGCGGAAAATGGAAGGCGCTGTTCTATCTCGGCGCCATGCTGCCGCTTTGGTCGAGCTACCTGGTCAAGGTCTATGCCTGGAAGCTGATCCTCGCAAAGGAGGGAATCCTCAACTGGATTTTCGCCAAGCTGCACCTGACACCCGTGCTGGAGGCATGGCTGGCTCTGCCGGTGATCGGCGGGAACTCCCTGTCGGTCAGCTACACCGGCACCTTCATCGTCTTTGTCTATGTCTGGCTGCCCTACATGATCTTGCCGACGCAGGCGGCGCTCGAACGCGTGCCCGAGTCCATGCTGGAAGCGTCCTCCGATCTCGGCGGCTCTCCGGCGCAGACCTTCCGCCATGTTCTGCTTCCGCTGGCACTTCCCGGCATCATTGCCGGTTCGATCTTCACATTCTCGCTGACCTTGGGGGACTACATCATCCCGCAGATCATCGGCTCGTCGCGGCTGTTCATCGGCCAGGCGGTCTATGCCCACCAGGGCACGGCCGGCAACATTCCGCTCGCGGCGGCCTTCACGGTCGTGCCGATCGTGATCATGGGTTTCTACCTGTGGATGGCCAAACGACAGGGGGCCTTCAATGCGCTCTGACCGGAATTCCCGCGCGCCGCTTGCCCTCAAGATCGCCGCTGCGCTGGGGCTTCTGTTCCTGCACCTGCCGATCCTGCTGATCTTCGTCTATGCCTTCACGACGGAAGACCGAAGTTTCCAGTGGCCACCGCCCGGCTATACGCTGAAGTGGTTCGCGGTCACATGGAACCGTCCGGATGTCTGGGAGGCGCTCGGCCTGTCAGTGCGCGTGGCAGCCATCTCCACCCTGGTCGCGCTCGTCCTGGGCACGCTTTGCGCGGCGGCGGTCTCGCGCACGAAATTCTTCGGCCGCGAGACGATTTCACTTCTGGTGATCCTGCCGATCGCGCTGCCGGGCATCATCACCGGCATCGCGCTGCGCTCCGCCTTCAACCTGGCCGACATTCCGTTCTCCTTCTGGACGATCATTCTCGGCCACGCGACCTTCTGTGTCGTGGTCGTCTACAACAATGCGGTCGCGCGCTTCCGGCGCACCTCCGGCTCGCTGATCGAAGCCTCGATGGATCTCGGCGCCGACGGTTTCCAGACGTTCCGTCATGTCGTCCTGCCCAACATCGGCACCGCGCTGCTGGCCGGCGGAATGCTGGCCTTTGCCCTGTCCTTCGACGAGGTGATCGTGACGACCTTCACGGCCGGCCAGCAAGCGACGCTACCGATCTGGATGCTGGAGGAACTGGTCCGGCCGCGCCAGCGTCCCGTCACCAACGTGGTCGCGATGGTGGTGGTGCTGGTGACCTTCCTGCCGATCCTCGCTGCCTATTACCTCACGCGCGATGGCGACCAGATCGCCGGCAGCGGCAAATAACACTATGCAAAGGGAGAAGCCCCATGGACACGCAAATGCTGATCGGTTCCGGTTTCGAGACGGGATCGGAAGCCGAGGAAAACATCCTGAACCCGAAGACCGGGCAATCGATCCTGCATCTTCCCGAGGCAGGCAGCGGCCAGATCGACCGGGCGGTCGATGCCGCAGAGAAAGCCTTTGCGACATGGTCGCGGACCACGCCTGCGGAGCGCTCCGGCTATCTCCTGAAGATCGCGGACAGGATCGAGGCCGAAGCCGATGCCTTCGCGGCGCTGGAAGCGCTCAATTGCGGCAAGCCGGTCAATGCCGTCCGGAACGACGAGATCCCCGCGATCGTCGATTGCTACCGCTTCTTCGCCGGTGCGGTGCGCTGCGTACCCGGCAACGCGGCCGGAGAATATCTGCCCGGCTTCACCTCCATGATACGCCGTGACCCGATCGGCATCGTCGCATCCATCGCGCCATGGAACTATCCGCTCATGATGATGGCCTGGAAACTGGCGCCAGCCATTGCTGGTGGAAACACGGTTGTCTTCAAACCCTCCGAGCAGACGCCGCTGACCGCGCTGAAAATGGCGCGGGTCCTCGCCGACGTGCTGCCCGAGGGCGTCGTCAACATCGTGCTGGGGCGTGGCGAGAGCGTGGGCAATGCGCTCATCAACCACCCCAAGGTCAACATGATCTCGATCACCGGTGATGTCGCCACGGGCAAGAAGGTGCTGCAGGCGGCCGCCAGGTCGGTCAAGCGGACGCATCTGGAACTGGGTGGCAAGGCGCCGGTCATCGTCTTCGACGATGCCGACATTGACGCCGTGGTCCAGGGCGTGCGCACTTTCGGCTACTACAATGCCGGTCAGGACTGCACGGCGGCCTGCCGCATCTATGCCGCACCAAAGATCCACGACAAGCTGGTCGCCGACCTGTCCTCGGCCGTCTCGACGATCAGATATGCCAATGCCGACGACGCCGAGAACGAGATCGGGCCGCTGATCTCGCAGCGCCAGCGCGACCGCGTCGCGAGCTTCGT
This sequence comes from Zhengella sedimenti, assembly GCF_046506625.1. NCBI lineage: Bacteria > Pseudomonadati > Pseudomonadota > Alphaproteobacteria > Hyphomicrobiales > Notoacmeibacteraceae > Zhengella > Zhengella sedimenti. The sequence continues at coordinate 282,869 of NZ_JBKFFP010000006.1, read as the reverse complement.
CGAACGCGCCATTGCCCAGAACCACATGGAAGTGACAGCCGGCGGCCGTGCCCATGACGGCGACGGCTTTTTCTACCAGCCGACAGTCATTGCCGGCGCCTTGCAGACCGACGAGATCGTGCGGCGTGAAGTGTTCGGCCCCGTCGTCTCGATCACCCGCTTCAGCGATGTCGACGAGGCGGTCGCCTGGGCAAACGATTCCGATTACGGGCTTGCTTCCTCGGTCTGGACCAAGGATGTCTCGCGCGCGATGGAGTGTGCCGCGCGCCTCCAGTATGGCTGCACCTGGATCAACACCCATTTCATGCTGTGCAATGAGATGCCGCATGGCGGCATGAAACAGTCAGGCTACGGCAAGGACATGTCCCTCTATGCGCTGGAAGACTATACCGCCGTGCGCCATGTCATGATCGCGCATTGATGGGTGCAAGGTCCGTGGCGGCGTCGCGAGGCGCCGCCAGGGCAAGTCCCGGTCAGGTCCGCGTCCGGAAAGCCCAAGGAGGGCAGGGCTTTCCGTGTGCGTCCTGTTGCATCATTCCCTGATGGGATCACGTTGCGCAGGTCCGGCCCTGCGATTGCGAAGTGCCGGACCGGCCAGCATGACAAGCACGAAAATCCCGGTAGCGATCTTCAGGTCGCCGGGCGGCAAGCCGATGGCAAGGCACATGGAAATGAGCTGGTAGTAGATGACAGCGCCGGCAAACGGCGCGAGGATCTGGCGTGCCACGGTCTTCTTTCCCACCACCGCCTCGCCGATCATCAGCGCGGCAAGGGCGTTGATCAGGATGCCGAGCCCCATGTTGACATCGGCGAAACCCTGCGACTGGATCATCAGTCCGCCGCCGAATGCCGCGAAGGCGCCAGCCAGGCCGATCCCGCCGATGGTCGCCCGCCAGACATTGATGCCCTGGGCTTCAGCCATGTCGGGATTGGCGCCAACGGCGCGCATCGCGGTGCCGCGCTCTGTGGCGAACCACAGGTTCAGGAGCAGCAGGACGATGCCCACGAGCGCCCCGGCGATCAGGATCTTTGCATGGGTTCCCGAAAGGCCGAAAGCGGCGACGTAATCGTAGATCTTGTCCTCGCGAAAGACCGGCTGGTTGGCCTTTCCCATGATGCGCAGGTTTATGCTGTAGAGCATCGTCGTGACGAGAATGCCTGCCAGAAGGGTATGAATCCTGAAACGCAGATGAATGAAGGCGGTGGCGCAACCGGCCAGAAAGCCGGCTGCCGCAGACAGGAGAAGTGCCGGAACAGGCGGGACCCCGGACATCAGCGCGACGGCGCAGACGCAGCCGCCCAGCGGATAGGCGCCTTCGGATGTCAGGTCCGGAAAGGCGAGGATGCGAAACGGGATCATCACCGCCAGCACCACGAAGCTGAGAATGAGGCTTTGCGCCAGCGTCACCGGTATCAGCGAGACATAGGCCGACAGGACATCCGACATGATCAGGTTCCAAGGAGCATGCGGTCGGACTTGACCGAGAAATGGCTGACGAGTTCCGGCACCGTGGTTTTCGCCTTCTCCTCGCTGTCCAGTTCCAGGACGACCCGGCCGGCGTCGAGCATCACCACCCGGTTCCCGTAGTCCAGCGCGTGCTGCATGTTGTGGGTGACCATCAGCGTCGTGAGGTTCAATGCCGTGACAGCGCGGAGCGTGGCGTTCAGCACGAGGTCGGCCGTGCGGGGGTCAAGTGCGGCGGTATGCTCGTCGAGCAGGAGGATATCGGGCTTGCCGGACACCGCCATGACCAGGGACAGGGATTGGCGCTGACCGCCAGACAGGAGCGAGACTTCGGTGTCGAGCCGGTTCTCCAGACCCAGGCCCAGATAGGACAGTTCCTCGCGATAACGTTCCCGGCGGGCCGCGGTCAGGCCCTTGCGCAGGCGCGGGCGCGATTGCCGCATCTCCGCGAGAAGCATGTTCTCGGCGATCGTCATGCTCGACGCGGTGCCCTTCATCGGGTCCTGGAACACACGCGCCACATGGAAGGCGCGCCGATGGACGGGCATGGAGGTCACATCGTCGCCATTGATCGATATCCGGCCCTCATCAAGCATGAGTGCGCCGGAGATCGCATTGAGAAGGGTGCTCTTGCCTGCGCCGTTGCTGCCGATGACGATGGCGAAATCGCCGGTCGCGAGCGTGAGATCCAGACCGTCCAGGGCAACCTTCTCGTCGGGCAGACCGCGAAAGAACACGCGTCTGGCGTTGCTGACTTCCAGCATGTCGGTCCTCCGGATGCGCCGGGCGGCCCGGCTCGGGCCGCCGCGGCATCTGGTGTCCCCGGCTCAGTCGACGATGCAGTTGCAGCCGTCGAAGCTGGCGGGAATCGAAAGGCCGATTGCTTCCATCGCCTTGCGTGAAATGGTGATGCCGTGATCCTCATAGGCCGGGCTTACCGGCGCGATGGCCGACAGGTCCTCGCCCTTGAGTGCGCGCACCGCGATGGCGCCGGCGATATGGCCGATCTTGTCGTAGGAAACCGCGAAGGCGGCGGGAATGATGCCTTCGCGAACCGGACCCTCATCGGAGTTGATGAGAGGAATTTTCGCTTCATTGGCGGCGGCGGCCACGGCGGAGATGGCAGGCTGGATCATGTTGGAGGCGGGGCCGTAGAGCACATCGACCCGGCCGGCCGCGGCGGTGATGCGGGCCTGGATGTCGTTCGTGTTGTCGATGCCGATCTCGACGATCTCGAAACCGTTCTCGGCCCCGTGCTTCTTGAAGAGATCGAGCGTTGCCACGTCGTTGGCCTCGCCCGGATTGTAGGGAACGCCGAAAACCTTGGCGTCGGGCAGAAGCTTGCGGGCAAAGGCAAGGGTGGCGTTGATGTCGAGCGCATCGCTTGCGCCGGTCATGTTGGCGTCACCGGATTCCCAGGATGGCACGAGACCGGCGGCAACCGGGTCCGTCACGGCGGAGAAGACGACCGGGATGCCCTTGCCGCCAAGCTGGTTCTTGATATTCTGGGAGACCGGCGTGGTGATCGACAGGATCAGCGCGGGTTTGGTCGCCTCGATCTTCGAGATCATCTGGGGCAGGAGCGTCGTGTCGAAATTCACGTGATCGAGCGTGAAGACCACGTCGCTTCCCTCGGCCATGCCGGAGGCGAGGATTTCGGCCTTGAAGCCTTCGGCGACCGCGTTCAGCTGCGGATGCTCGCCAAAATTGGCGATGGCAATGGTCTTGGGCTCGGCTGCGGCCGGGCCCGCACCCAGCATGGCCAGACAGGTCATTGCGGCGGCGGTGCTCAGAAACGTTCTGCGGAACATGACGATCTCCTTGTTTCGGGTAGAATACTCGATCCTGGCCGGGGGTCCTTTTCCATCTCGCTAGCATGTTTTTCCGTAACGGCAAACCGAAACGGCTGCCGGTTCACGGCCCTGAACAGGCTGCACCGGAGCCCGGTTGCGCCGGTCAATCGCAGGGCCCCTGTGCCTTGGGCCCCGCCAGAAAACGGGTCAGCTCATGATCAGGATCACAAAGACCGTCTATGACATTGAAATGATGGCGTGACGGTTCGGCCACGAGGTGGACCGGCGCTTCGGGCGTGCTCCAGGATTCACACAAGAGCGCCGATTGGCGCAGGAATTCAGGCCGCTCTGCGGCTCCCACCCAGGCGACTACGTCAACATCGGCGCGCCGGCGGTGAAGGGCAGGGCTTTCGGTGGCCGCCTCGCTGGCGGTTAGGCGCAAATTTTCGTTCATGGAATGGCATTGCAGCGGGCGCAGATCATGGACGCCGCTGATGGATGCAACCCGCTCGATCCGGGCTGCAACGCTTCCCGGCAGGGGACTGTCCTCGCACACCATCCGGGTGACCAGGTGGCCGCCCGCGGAGTGCCCAGCGAGCCTTATCGGACCGTCGACCAGCCCGGCCGCCGCGGCAATCGCGCGGCCTGTCTGCCGCGTGATCGCGCCGATCCGGGCTTCCGGCGCAAGCGTGTAGCTTGGAAGAACCACTGCCCAGCCATGCGCGATGGCACCGCCTGCAAGATGCGACCAGCCCGACTTGTCGAAGGCCAGCCAGAAGCCGCCATGGATGAAGACGGCAAGCCCGCGCGGAGTGCCGCCGGGCAGGAAGATATCCATGCGCTCGCGTGGTCCGGGACCGTAGGGAAGATCAAGCCGGCCTCCGGTTTGCTGACGGAAAGCCTGCGCCTGTTCAGCCCAGCGCGCGGGATAGTCCATGCCGCCGGGAATGTGAACGGCATTGGTGAAGGCATCTTCCCAGTCGATGCCGGTGATGTCGATCATCGGCATGACCTTGATGCCGCCGGTTCCCGCTCGCGGGCCAGGTCATTGGCATCGCGGCCCCGGGCCGGTTGCCCGGTTGTTTCATGGCCACGTTTCAGGACTGCACGATGAACCGGCTGACCGCACCCCCACGCCATGCTGTTTTCCTCCCGCTGGACAGGGAAAACGATAAAATCCAAATATCAAATATGCAAGCTTGAAATATCCTGATTGACCGGCTAGCGTTCGTGGAATGCGGTCAGCCTTGTCCGGCTCGCCGCTCTCGCGATCCAGGAGGAAACGCCATGCGGATTGCATGTCTGGGCGGCGGACCGGCGGGTCTCTATTTCGCGATCTCGATGAAGGTGCGCGACCCTTCCCACGAGGTGGTCGTGGTGGAGCGCAACAGGGCCAACGACACGTTCGGCTGGGGCGTGGTCCTCTCCGACGATGCGCTGGAGCGGCTGGAGGCGAACGACCCGGACAGCGCGCAAGCCATCCGCAGGCACTTCGCCTATTGGGATGACATCGCGGTCATCCACAAGGGGACTAGGACAGTGTCGGGCGGGCATGGCTTCGCCGGCATCGGGCGCCGGCAGACGCTCGTGATCCTGCAACAGCGCGCGCGGGAACTCGGCATCGAGATGCGATTCGAGACGGAGTTCGAGGGGGCGGAGGAATTCCGCAAGGAGTTCGACCTTGTCGTCGCCTGCGACGGGATCAATTCCAGGGTCCGCAAGGAATACGCGGCGCATTTCAAGCCCAGTATCGACGTGCGCGAATGCAAGTTCGTCTGGCTGGGGACGCACCAGAAATTCGATGACGCGTTCACCTTCATCTTCGAAAAGACCGAGCATGGCTGGGTCTGGGCGCATGTCTACCAGTTCGACGAAAACACCGCGACATTCATTGTCGAATGCCAGCAGGATACCTGGGACCGGTGGGGTTTCGCCGGTATGACCAAGGAAGAAACCGTCGAGACCTGCCGGCGGATCTTCGAGGCCCATCTGGGCGGCCATGACCTGATGTCCAACGCGGCGCATCTGCGCGGTTCGGCGGTGTGGATGAACTTTCCCAGGGTGATCTGCGAAAAGTGGCATCACGGCAATGTCGTGCTGATGGGTGACGCGGCCGCGACGGCCCATTTTTCCATCGGCTCCGGCTCCCGGCTTGCCTTCGACAGCGCCATTTCGCTCGCCGATTTCCTGCATTCGGAACCGACCATGCACGCGGCGTTCGAAAGGTACCAGGCGGAGCGGCGCCTGGAGGTCCTTCGCCTGCAATCGGCGGCGCGCAATTCCCTGGAATGGTTCGAGCAGGTCGAGCGGTATCTGGATCTCGATCCGGTCCAGTTCAACTACTCCCTGCTGACGCGCTCGCAGCGCATCAGTCACGAGAACCTGCGCTTGCGGGACCCTCGCTGGCTCGAAAGCGCCGAACGCTGGTTCCAGAGCCAGGCGGGCGTGAAGCCGGACGCGCCGGTGCGGGCACCGATGTTCGCGCCGATGAAGCTGCGGGACATGGCGTTGCAGAACCGCATCGTCGTGTCGCCGATGGCGCAATACAAGGCCGTGAACGGGACACCGACCGACTGGCATCTCGTTCATTACGGCGAGCGGGCCAAGGGCGGCGCAGGCCTCGTCTTTACCGAAATGACCTGTGTCAGCGCTGCGGGCCGGATCACGCCGAGTTGCCCCGGCCTCTATGCGCCCGAGCACGAAACGGCCTGGAAGCGGCTGACGGACTTCGTCCACGGCGAAACCCAGGCGAAGATCTGTTGCCAGATCGGCCATTCGGGCCGCAAGGGATCAACCCAGTTGGGCTGGCAGGACATGGACGCGCCGCTGGCGTCCGGAAACTGGGAAACGATGTCGGCATCGGCCATCCCCTGGTCGGATCGCAACGGCGTGCCGCGCGAGATGACCCGCGAGGACATGGACCAGGTCATCGGCGAATTCGCCTCCTCCGCGCGGATGGCGGATCGGGCCGGTTTCGACATGATCGAACTTCATGCGGCGCATGGATATCTCATCTCGTCCTTCATCTCGCCGCTGTCGAACCAGCGCAGCGATGCGTATGGCGGCAGTCTTGCCAACCGCTTGCGGTTTCCCCTGGAGGTCTTTGCCGCCATGCGGGAGGTCTGGCCGGACCACAAGCCGATGTCGGTCCGCATCTCGGCGAACGACTGGGTTGGCGAGAGCGGCATCACGCCGGCCGACGCCGTCGAGATCGCCCGCGCCTTTCATGGCGCCAGTGCCGACCTGATCGACGTTTCGGCCGGGCAGACATCCGTGCTGGCGCGGCCGGTGTACGGACGGATGTTCCAGACGCCGTTTTCCGACCGCATCCGCAATGAGGCCGGCCTTCGCACCATGGCCGTCGGCAATATCTACGAGGCCGATCACGCCAATTCCATCCTGATGGCGGGCCGCGCCGACCTGGTGGCCATCGGGCGCCCGCACCTTGCCGATCCCTACTGGACGCTGCACGAGGCGGCCCGGATCGGCGACCGGCGGCAGGACTGGCCGGAACCTTATCTGGCGGGACGGGACCAGGCCTGGCGGCTCGCCGACCGTGAAGCGGAGACGATACGGGCATGAGACGAGTTCTCGTAACAGGCGGGGGAAGCGGGATCGGGCGGGCCGTTGCCCGCGATTTCGCCGAAGCCGGCGACAAGGTGGTCATTGCCGGCCGGCACATGGAGGCGCTGAAGGAGACCGACGGAGGGCTTGGCATGGATTGCCGGGTGGCCGACGTGACCGACGAACAGGCCGTCAAGGCGCTCTTCGACCAGCCCTTCGACGTGGTCCTGGCCAATGCGGGAATCGGTCGCGCGGCGAAGGTCGCCCATACGACGCTGGACCTCTGGAATTCAACCCTTGCGGTCACGCTGACGGGCGTCTTCCTGACCTTCCGCGAAGCGCTGCAGGGCATGAGGCCCGGCGGGAGGCTCATTGCCATTTCCTCCGTTTCCGGACTGCATGGCGAAGCCAATGTGGCGGCCTACAGTGCAGCCAAGCATGGCGTGATGGGGCTGGTGCGCTCCCTTGCGCTCGAGGTCGAGCGGTCCGGCATCACCTGCAACGCCGTCTGTCCCGGCTGGGTCGACACGCCCATGGCCGATCAGGCCGTGGAAGGGGTCATGAAGCGTTTCGGCATCTCCCGCGAGGCGGCTGAAACCAGGGTCTTCGGCGGCAGCCGGGCGGACCGGCTGATCCCGCCGCGCGACGTCGCGGCTGCTGTCCGGTATCTTGCCTCGTCGGCCGCCGGAATGGTCAACGGGCAAGGGCTGGTGATTTCGGGAGGCGGGGCATGACGGGAGTACAGCCCGCCGGCGCTCCGGCGAAGCCTCTTTCCAAGGAGCGTCTGAGGCTCTGGCTCAAGCTGCTGAAGGCAAGCCGCCTCGTGGAGGACGAAATCCGCCGCCGGTTGCGCCGCGACTTCGATTCCACACTGCCAAGGTTCGATGTCATGTCGGCGCTGGCCCGCTCGCCCGACGGACTGAAGATGAGCGAGATTTCCCGGCGTTTGCGTGTGTCCAACGGCAATATCACCGGGATTGTCGACAAGCTGACCGAGGAAGGCCTGACCCTGCGGGTGGCGGTTCCGGGCGACCGGCGGGCCAGCCGCGTCTGCCTGACGCCCAGGGGACGCACGGTCTTCGCAGAGCAGGCTGCCGTTCACGAAACATGGATCGACGGGATGCTGTCCGGCCTCGATGCCGGCGATGTCGAGGGCATGATACGCGGCCTCGACCATCTCTCCGAAATGCTGGAGGAGCAAAGACAGGATGCGACATGACGTGAAGCATTTCCGCTGCGAAATCAGGGACGGCGTGGCCATCCTTTCGCTGGACAGGCCTGAACGGAAGAATCCGTTGACCTTCGACAGCTATGCCGAATTGCGCGACTGGTTCCGCGACCTGCACTACGACGACGCGGTCAAGGCGGTGGTGTTCGGCCCGAATGGCGGCAATTTCAGTTCCGGCGGCGACGTGCACGAGATCATCGGGCCGCTGACCAAGATGAACATGAAGGAGTTGCTGGCCTTCACGCGGATGACAGGGGACCTGGTCAAGGCGATGATCGGGTGCGGAAAGCCGGTGATTGCTGCCGTGGACGGTGTCTGTGCCGGGGCCGGCGCGATCATCGCCATGGCGTCGGACCTGCGCATTGCCACGCCCGCCGCGAAGGTCGCCTTTTTGTTCAACCGGGTGGGCCTTGCCGGCTGCGACATGGGCGCCTGCGCCATCCTTCCCAGGATCATCGGGCAGGGACGGGCCGCCGAACTGCTCTATCTCGGTCGGTCGATGAGTGCGGATGAAGGCGAGCGATGGGGTTTCTTCAACCAGGTCGTGCCCGCTGAACAACTCATGCAGACGGCGGGCGACATCGCGGCCCGCATCGCCGCCGGGCCTGCCTTTGCCAATTCCATGACGAAGACCATGCTGGCCCAGGAGTGGAACATGAGCCTGGAACAGGCCATCGAAGCCGAGGCCCAGGCGCAGGCGATCTGCATGCAGGGGCAGGACTTCCACCGTGCCTACAACGCCTTCGTGGCGAAGGAAAAACCGGTCTTCGAGGGCAACTGATGGCTGACAGGAGCTTTCTCGACTGGCCCTTCTTCGAGGACCGCCACAGACAACTGGCAGCCGAGGCCGATGCGTGGGCCGCTGGACATCTTGCCGGCATCGACCATGGCGACGCGGACCGGGCATGCCGCCATCTTGTCGCCGCGCTCGGCGAGGCCGGCCTGCTGCGGCACTCGGCGGTTGACCCCGGCGGAAGCGCGCCGCTCGACGTGCGCTCGATCTGCATCCTGCGCGAAACGCTGGCGCGCCATGACGGACTGGCGGATTTCGCCTTTGCCATGCAGGGCCTGGGGACAGGCGCCATTTCCCTGTTCGGGACGCCTGAACAGAAGAACGCGTGGCTGACGCTGACACGGGCCGGAAAGGCCATATCCGCCTTCGCCCTGACCGAACCGCAATCGGGGTCGGATGTCGCCGCCTCCGCCATGACGGCTGTCCGCGACGGAAACGACTATGTCCTGGACGGCGAGAAGACGTGGATATCCAACGGCGGGATCGCGGATGTCTACACGGTGTTTGCGCGCACGGGTGAAGCGCCCGGCGCGAAGGGATTGTCCGCCTTCATCGTTCCGGCGGACCAGCCGGGACTGGAGATCGTGGAACGGCTGGAGACCATCGCGCCGCATCCGCTTGCCCGCTTGCGGTTTTCCGGATGCCGTGTGCCCGCCGACGCGATGATCGGGGCGCCGGGGCAGGGGTTCCGCATTGCAATGTCCGTGCTGGACGTCTTCCGTTCCAGCGTCGCCGCGGCGGCGCTGGGTTTCGCGCGCCGGGCCCTCGACGAGGCAGTGGCGCGCGTTGGCCAGAGGCAGGTCATGGGAACGCCGCTGGCGGCGTTGCAGATGGTGCAGGGCCACATCGCCGACATGGCGCTGGATGTCGATGCCAGCGCGCTGCTTGTCTATCGCGCGGCATGGGCCAAGGACAGTGGCGCGGCCCGCATCAGCCGCGAAGCGGCCATGGCAAAGCTGTTCGCGACCGAACAGGCGCAGAAGACCATAGATACCGCCGTCCAGCTTCACGGCGGTGATGGCGTGAAGTCGGGACACATCGTCGAGCGGCTTTACCGCGAGATCCGGGCCTTGCGCATCTATGAGGGCGCCACGGACGTGCAGCGCATCATCATCGCCCGCCAGACGCTCGACGGGGCGCCGGGCGCAAAGGGAGGAGGCTGAAATGCTTGGACACTCCGGTCATGTGGACACGTTCGCACGCGACAACCTCCCCCCGCCGGAGGATTGGCCGGACCTGCTGCTCGACGGCTTCGATTATCCGGAGCGGCTCAACGCGGCCTATGAACTCACCGATGCCATGGTGGCGAAGGGCTTCGGAGACCATACGGCGCTGATCGGCAATGGCCGCCGGCGAACCTACAAGGAACTGGCGGACTGGACCAATCGCCTCGCGCATGCGCTGGTGGAGGACCTGGGGATCAGGCCGGGCAACCGTGTGCTGATCCGCTCGGCCAACAACCCGGCCATGGTGGCGTGCTGGCTCGCGGCCACAAAGGCGGGCGCGGTCGTCGTCAACACGATGCCGATGCTGCGCGCCGCGGAACTTCGCAAGTATGTCGAGAAGGCCGAGGTTTCCCATGCGCTGTGCGACACGCGGCTGATGGATGAAATGAACGCCTGCGCCAAGGACAATCCGTTCCTCAAATCCGTGACCGGATTCGACGGCACGTCCAACCATGATGCCGAACTCGACCGGCTTGCCCTGGAAAAGCCGGTGCAGTTCGACGTGGTCGCGACAGCGCGTGACGATGTCGCCCTGATCGGTTTCACCTCCGGCTCCACCGGCGAGCCGAAGGGAACCATGCATTTCCATCGCGATCTGCTGATCATCGCGGACGGTTATGCCCGCGAGGTCCTGTCGGTGACGTCCGAAGACGTCTTCGTCGGTTCGCCGCCGCTGGCCTTCACCTTCGGGCTTGGCGGCCTGGCGATCTTTCCGCTGCGGTTCGGCGCGGCCGCCACGCTGCTGGAAAGCGCGACGCCGCCGAACATGATCGAGATCATCGAAAAATACCGCGCCACCGTCTGCTTTACCGCGCCGACGGCCTATCGCGCGATGCTGCGGGCGATGGATGCCGGTGCGGACCTGTCCTCGCTGCGCGCGGCGGTCTCGGCCGGAGACACGTTGCCCGCGCCCATATACCGGGAATGGATGGAAAAGACCGGCAAGCCGATGCTCGACGGTATCGGCTCGACGGAACTCCTCCACATCTTCATCAGCAACCGGTTTGGCGATCACAAGCCGGCATGCACCGGCAAGCCGGTCACCGGCTATCAGGCGAAGGTGATCGGACCGGATGGTGCGGCTGTCGGGCCCGGTGTCATCGGCAGGCTTGCGGTGCGCGGGCCGACCGGCTGCCGCTACCTGCGCGGGGAGCGGCAGAAGGACTATGTGCAGGACGGCTGGAACGTCACGGGTGACGCCTTCAGCATGGACGAGGACGGTTACTTCCACTTCGCCGCCCGCAATGACGACATGATCATCAGCGCCGGCTACAACATCGCCGGGCCGGAAGTGGAGGCGGCATTGCTGTCCCATCCTTCCGTTGCCGAATGCGCGGTGATCGGCGTTCCCGACGAGGAACGCGGCCTGATCGTGCAGGCGCATGTGGTGCCGGCCGCTGCGGCCGAGGCGGGCGAAGCCCTTGCCAAGACCCTGCAGGATCATGTGAAAGCGACCATCGCGCCCTACAAGTATCCGCGCTCCATCGTCTTCACCAAGGCCTTGCCGAAAACCGAAAGCGGCAAGATCCAGCGGTTCCGTCTGAGGGAGCAGCAATGAGCGGCGAACCGTTCGATCCGGCCGGCGATGGCGCACGAATGGCGTTCGACGGGGTCATGTCCTATGGCGACTACCTGCATCTCGACACGGTGCTGGGACAGCAGCATCCGCTGAGCGATGCGCATGACGAGATGCTGTTCATCATCCAGCACCAAACGAGCGAATTGTGGATGAAGCTGGCGATCCACGAGCTTTCGGCAGCGCGGGCCGCGCTTCGCAAGCGCCAGATCCAGCCCATGTTCAAGATGCTCGCGCGGGTCAGCCGGATCTTCGAGCAATTGAACAATGCCTGGGACGTGCTGCGGACGATGACGCCATCCGACTATACGCGGTTCCGCGAAAGTCTCGGCAGCTCGTCCGGCTTCCAGTCATACCAGTACCGGATGATCGAGTATGTCCTTGGAAACCGTAACGCGAACATGCTCAAGCCGCATGAGCATCTGCCGGACATCCATTCCTTGCTGACAAACGAACTCGCACGGCCAAGCTTCTATCACGAGGCCGTTGAACTGCTTTTCACGACGATCGACGGCGATACCCGCCACATGCCCGTTCCCGATCTGGCTTCACCACACCGCGCCAATCCGGTGATCCGGGCCCGGTGGAAGCAGGTCTACGCCGATACGCGGACGTTCTGGACCCTTTACGAACTGGGTGAAAAACTGGTCGATCTGGAAGACTATTTCCGGCGCTGGCGCTTCAATCACGTCACGACGGTGGAACGGGTGATCGGTTTCAGGCGGGGCACGGGCGGAACGTCAGGCGTTCAGTATCTCCGGCGCATGCTCGCGGTCGAGCTGTTTCCGGAGCTCTGGCAGGTGAGGGGAGAGTTGTAGGACCGATGCTGCCTCGCAAGGACCTTTTCGATCTACCGGACGGGATCATCTACCTGGACGGGAATTCACTCGGCGCGTTGCCGCGGGCAGCCGCAGCCAGGGCCCGCACCGTGATTACGGAGGAATGGGGCGGACAGCTCATCCGTGCCTGGAACCAGTCCGGCTGGATGTCGCTTCCCCAGCGCGTCGGCGACCGGATCGCAGCGTTGGTCGGAGCACCGGCCGGCAGCGTGGCCACCGGAGACACGCTGTCCATCAAGGTGTACCAGGCCCTGGCCGCGGCGCTTTCGATGCGGCCGGGCCGCAAGGTCATCCTGTCCGATTCCGGCAATTTCCCGACCGATCTCTACATGGCGGACGGGCTTGCCGCCCTGATCGACCGGGGGCACAGGGTTGTGGCGCCTCCTCCCGAAGAGGTGATGTCCCGGATCGACGGCGATGTTGCGGCGGTGATGCTCACCCATGTCGATTATCGGACAGGCCGCATGCATGACATGGATGCGCTGACGAAGGCCGCGCATGACGCGGGGGCAGTGATGATCTGGGACCTGGCGCACAGCGCCGGTGCCGTGCCCCTGGATGTCGGGCGATGCAAGGCGGAATTCGCCGTCGGGTGCACCTACAAGTATCTCAACGGAGGGCCGGGAGCCCCGGCATTCATCTATGCCCGCCCCGATATCGTGGAAAATATCGCCCCGGCCCTGTCGGGCTGGATGGGCCATGAATCGCCGTTCGCCATGGAGCGTGACTACCGCCCGGCCATGTCCACCGAACGGTTGAGGATCGGGACGCCGCCGGTGATCCAGTTGTCGGTGCTCGATGCGGCGCTCGACATTTGGGAGGGGGTGGACATGCATGATATCCGCGCTGCTTCCGTGGAGCTGAGCGAGCGGTTCATCGCCGGGGTCGAGGCATCTTGCCCGCACCTGAAGCTGGCTTCGCCGCGCCGCTGGCAGGAGCGCGGTTCGCAGGTTTCCTTCGCTTTCGAGCATGGCTATGCGGCGATGCAGGCGCTGATCGATCACGGCGTCATTGGCGACTACCGGGCGCCCGGCATCATGCGCTTCGGGTTCACGCCGCTCTATCTCGACAGGGCCGACGTCGACAAGGCCGTCACAATCATGGCGGACGTCTTCGAAAAGGGCGTGTGGCGTGATCCGCGATACAATGTGATGTCGCGGGTGACATGAAACCGGACCGGGAAAGACCGGACCGTGAACGGACGGAGGAAGACGCGTGACCCATCGCACGATACAGCCGGAGTCCTGGCTGCCTGCCAAGGGCTATGCCAACGGCATGCTGACACGGGACGGCACGCTCTATATCGGGGGACAGATCGGCTGGGACGCGGACAAGCGGTTCGTGTCGCACGATTTCGTCGGACAGATGCGCCAGGCGCTCGCCAATATCGTCGAGATCGTCGAGGCGGCGGGGGGCGTGGCCGCTGATGTCACGCGCCTGACCTGGTACGTGATCGACAAGAGGGAGTATCTTGATCGGCAGGCGGAGGTCGGCGCGGCTTATCGCGATGTGTTCGGGCGTCATTTTCCGGCCATGTCGATGATCGTGGTGGCGGGGCTTGTCGAAGACGAGGCGCTTGTCGAGATCGAGGCGACAGCGCAGATCGACCTGCGCCGGCCGTGACAACGCTCAGGTGCGGTGACGGAGCGCTCCGGCCGGGCCGCACTCCTCATCGCGTCTTTTCGCATTTCACTTTCGGTTGCGATTGCGGGATGCGGGCAATCATGTGAGAAAAGAAGGCGAGTCCGGCAATCTGCTTGCCAGGCGTCCGGTTTTGAAATGGAGAGTCCAGCCGATGAATGCACCGCAGCGCCAGAAACTGACGGTCGATGAGACAGCGGTCGTCGACAGCGCGATTGCGTCGCGACGCTCGGTCCGGGCCTTCCTGCCCGACGCCGTTCCGGAAGAGACGGTCAGGGAAATCCTCGAGGTGTCGGCGCGCGCACCATCGGGCACGAACATGCAGCCCTGGAAAGTTTACGTCACGACAGGGCGGACGAAGCAGGCGCTGTCCGATGCGATCCTCAATTCCGGAATCCGTGCGGAGAAGGCGGAGTGGGACGAGTACAAGTACTATCCCGACCAGTTCTTCGAGCCCTATCTCACCCGCCGGCGCACCGTCGGCTTCGCGCTTTACGGCCTGCTCGGCATCGGCCGCAGGGACGTGGAGAAGATGCGCGCCCAGCACGACCGCAATTTCACCTTCTTCGATGCGCCCGTCGGCATGATCGTGACGATCGATCGCAGGCTTGAGCGCGGTTCCTGGCTCGATCTCGGCATGTTCATTGAAAACATCATGATCGCGGCACGGGGCAGGGGGCTGCATACCTGTCCGCAGGCGGCGTTCGCGCCCTATCACAAGCAGATCCGGCCCTTGCTCGGCATTCCGGACAACGAGGTCGTTGTCTGCGGCATCGCACTGGGGTACGAGGACGAACAGAAGCCCGAGAACCGGTTGCGGACGGAACGGGCGCCTCTGGAAGACTGGACGGTCTTCCTGGACTAGTCACACGGGTTACGGGGGGCAAATGCCGTCGACGATCTATCGGACAGCCTTCCGTCTATCCTTTCTTGCCCTCGTTGCCGTGTTCATGCTGGCCGCGGGCGGCGGGACTGTCCTTGCGCAAGGCAGTGACAACGGCATCCTTTCCGAGAAACGTCCGGTCATCGAAGGCCTGATCAATTCGGTGGAGGACCTGAATGCATCGATCGATGCAGTCAAGGAAAACGACAATTCGCTTGTCCAGTTGCAGCTGAAAGCCGAAGAGGCCGCCCGCAGCCTGCTCAACGAATCCATCTCCTTCAGGCCCCGGCTGTCGGAGATCAACGCAAGGCTGGAACAGCTTGGCCAGCCACCCTCCGACGGCCAGCCGCCGGAACCGGCGAGTGTGACCGAGGAACGCAACCGGCTGCTGGAGGAAAAGGCGGCCATCAACGACCTGTTGGGCCGCGCGGAAAACAGTTCCCTTTCGGCCAACCGGCTTGCTGACAGGATCAACACGATCCGGCGGGATCTCTTCACCCAGGCGCTGACCCGCCGCTACGAGATCAATTACGGGCTGATCGGACAGACGATCGAGGATTTCGAGACCGAGTTGCAGCAACTCTGGTGGACCTTTTCCAACTGGCTGCGCTTCGTGACGACGTTCAAGGCGCCCTCCGTGCTGGCGGCGACCTTCCTGGCGCTGCTGTGCGCGGCGGTGCTGATGATCGGTGGCCGGCGGGTTTTCGGACGCGTCATCCGGCCCGATCCGGCCATCGAGGATCCGGGTTATCTGGCCCGCCTTTCAACGGCGTTCTGGTCGACGCTTCTGCCGGCACTGGCATTCTGGGTCTTCCTCGGGGCAACCTATTTCCTTCTGGACACCTTCCAGGTCCTGCGCTCGGGGATCGACCGGATCCTGTTCGCCGTCTTCGAAATGGCGGCTGTCGTGTTTTTCGTGAACCGTCTGGCGCGCGCGGTGCTGAAACCCTCCATGCCAGCCTGGCGGCTCGTCGCGGTGGACAGCAGACCGGCGCTGCGTCTCTACTGGATCGCGACCGCGATGGCTTTCATCACCGGGCTGGACTACGTCCTCAACACGATCAACGACGTGATGATGTCGCCGCTCAGCCTGACCGTGGCGAAAGGCCTGACGTCCACAGTCCTCCTCGGCCTCATCATCCTGGGCACGGGTTTCATCCACCCGACGACGTCTGCGGACGGCAAGACGAAACCATGGCCGACACCCGTCCGCATCCTGCTTTTCGGGCTCGGCGCGCTGACGGTCATCGCGTCATTGCTCGGCTATGTGGGTTTCGCGCAGTTCCTGGGCAAGCAGGTGGTCATCACCGGCGCGATCCTGTCCACCATGTATCTGGGTTTCAAGGCCGCCCAGGCGATCGCGGAAGAAGGCAATTTCGAACGCACGCTCATCGGGCGCGCACTGTCGGGGACGGGACGCAGCGACAGCACCACGCTTGACCAGTTGGGTCTGGTGGCAAGTCTCGGCATCAACTTTCTCGTGCTCCTCATCGGCGTGCCGATGATCCTGCTGCAATGGGGCTTCCAGTATGCCGATATCACGGCATGGGCGCACCGGCTGGCGACCGAAGTCACGGTCGGCAACGTGTCGTTCTCGCTGGTCGGCATCCTGACCGGCGTCCTCGTCTTCCTGCTGGCCTATTTCGCCACGCGCTGGTTCCAGGGCTGGCTCGACGGTCACGTGCTAAGCCGCGGCCGTTTCGATGCCGGGGTGCGCAACTCCATTCGCACCGCTGTCGGCTATCTCGGCGTGGGGCTGGCTGTCCTCATCGGCATATCCGTCGCCGGCATCGACCTGTCGAACCTCGCGCTCGTCGCCGGTGCTCTTTCGCTCGGCATCGGTTTCGGCCTGCAGACCATCGTGTCCAACTTCGTTTCCGGCCTGATCCTGCTGGCCGAACGTCCGTTCAAGGTCGGTGACTGGATCGAGGCCGGACCGCATATGGGCCTGGTGAAGAAGATCTCCGTCCGGGCCACCGAGATCGAGACGTTCCAGAGGCAGACGATCATCCTGCCCAATTCCGACCTCATCAACCAGGCGGTCGGCAACCGGACGCATCGCAACCACCTCGGGCGCGTCGACATCCCCGTCGGCGTGTCCTACAGCAGCGACCCGGCCGAGGTCCGGGATATCCTCCTGCGGCTCGCCGAGGAACACCGGCTGGTGCTGCGCAATCCGCCGCCGGTCGTCTATTTCGCCGCCTTCGGTGCGTCCTCGCTGGATTTCGAGCTGAGGGTCTACATGGCCGATGTCTTCGATATCCTGACGGTGGAAACGGACCTGCGCATGGCGATCCATGCCGCGTTCAAGGAAGCCGGGATCGAGATTCCGTTTCCGCAGCAGGACATCCATATCCGCTCCGGCATGCCGGGCGACATCCGCGCGGTCGCCGAAGCGATGCGGCCGAAGCAGGAGAACGGCGACACCAAGGGACGGCAGTCCGACGAAGAGCCGGAAGATCCTGGCAAGCCGGGCGGGACCGCCTGACCGGTCGCCGTTTTGCCGTTCAGCCGCCGTTCAGGTTCGACATCTATTGTCAGGGACCAAGAGCAGTGGTCTGCTCAATCGAAAGAGGGACGGCCTTGCGCCGCAGGACAATGAAGAAACTGATTATCGCGACACTCCTCCTTGCCGGCACGGCGTTTCCCGCCCTTGCCGCGAGCCTGACAAACAAGGATGGCGATACGCGCACGCTCATCGTTTCGGAAGGTGCCAGCAAGAGTGAACTCTCGGTGGCCGCCGGCGAGACGGTGTCGATCTGCCCGAACGGCTGTTTCCTGACCATGCCCAATGGCGACCGCGAGGCGCTCAAGGGCAACGAGACGATCGAGATTTCAAACGGCAAGGCGGTTTTCAAGTAAGGGTCCGTGACACCCGATTGCGTTGGGCGGAAAAGCCCGGCGCAGTCGACGGCATTTTCCCGTTCCGGTTAACTGCCCGTTGACCGTGGGGACGGAAACAACGGCCTGGACCGTCCCGGCGGCCTGCAAATTAAGCCAATCTAACGAACAACGACGTAGCGTCCTTCTCCGGCACCTGACTTCCGGGGAACAAGGCATGGATGCGCGTAACGAAGCGGTCACGATACCGCTGGCAATTGATCTGGACGGAACTCTGATCGCGACAGACCTTCTGTGGGAAGGCCTGTTCCTCTTGCTGCGCCGGAATCCGCTTTATCTTTTCGTGGTGCCATTCTGGATCGCCTCGGGCGGGCCGGCGCGGCTGAAACAGGAAATCGCCTCGCGCGTGGTTCTTGACGCCGCCACGCTGCCCTACTGCCAGGCCGTGGTCGAGCGCATCCGCCAAGAGCGGACCAGGGGACGCAGGATCATTCTCGCCACGGGGTCGCCACGGCCCTTCGCGGAGGCCATAGCGGCGCATCTCGGCCTTTTCGATGCCGTTCACGCCACGGAAAACGGCGTCAATCTTACCGCCGCGCGCAAGCGGAAACTGCTGATCGAGAACTACGGCGAAGCCGGATTCGACTATGCCGGCAATTCGCGGCCTGACCTGCATATCTTCGATGCCGCGCGGCAGGCCATTGTCGTGGCGCCTGACCGCGCAGCGGGGCAATGGGCGCGTGACCACAATGCCGACCTCATCGGGAAACCGAAGACCGGCTGGCGCACGGTCGTCAAGATGCTGCGCGTCCACCAATGGCTCAAGAACACGCTGATCGCCGTGCCGGTCATCCTGAGTCACGAGTATTTCAACGCGGAGATGGTGCTGCAGTGTCTCGTTGCCTTTGTGGCCTTTTCCGCGACGGCATCCGCCATCTACATAATCAATGACTTCTTCGACCTGCCGCTGGACAGGCAGCATGCCACGAAGCGCAACCGGCCGTTTGCGTCCGGGGCGCTCTCGATACCCTTCGGACTGAAATCCGTTGCCGTGCTGCTTGCCGTGGCCGTGGGCGCGGCAAGCCTGCTCGATCCGTTGTTCTGGCTGGTCCTCGGTGGCTACCTGATCGCCACCACGGCCTATTCGCTCGCGCTCAAGCGGATGCTGCTGATCGACGTGCTGACGCTGGCCGGGCTTTATACCGTGCGAATCCTGGCTGGCGCCGCTGCCACCGGCACCGGCGTTTCCTTCTGGCTGCTCGCCTTCTCCGTCTTCTTCTTCCTTTCGCTCGCCCTGGTGAAACGCTTCGTGGAACTGAAGGATACCGACATCGAGGAGGGCAAGCGCCTGGCCGGACGCGGCTACCGAAGAGAGGATTTCGAGGTCATCTCGCAGGCCGGACTCGGCGCGGGTTTCGCCGCCGTGCTCGTCCTGGCCCTCTACATCGATTCCGATGCGGTCAAGGCGATGTATGCGACGCCCTGGATGATCTGGCCGCTGGCGCCGCTGGTTCTCTACATCATCCTGCGCATCTGGGTTCTCGCACGGCGCGGCGAGATGCACGAGGATCCTGTCGTGTTCATCATGCGCGACTGGCGCAGCCAGATGATGGCCGGTCTCGGCGCATTGATGCTCCTCATCGCGGTGTGGGCCGGCCCATGGGCATGACAGGGGATTTCCAGAGTTTCGGCCGGATACGCAAGAGCAGTCGCCGCGCAATCGGCGCAGCGGCCGCGCAGGCGCTTCTCGACTCGGGCGGGGCCGGGCCGGGCGGCTTGCTGGCCTTCGGCAATGGCCGTTCCTATGGCGATACCTGCCACAATGACAGCGGCCTTCTGGCTGCCATGCGGCCGCAGGCCCGGATCGTCGCTTTCGATCCCGGGTCCGGCTTGCTGGAAGCGGAGGCGGGCGCAACGCTTGCCGAGATCATTGCCCATTGCGCGCCGCATGGATGGTTTCTCCCGGTCACGCCGGGAACCCAGTTCGTGACGCTGGGCGGCGCCATCGCCAATGACGTTCATGGCAAGAACCATCACCTTCGCGGCAGCTTCGGCGCGCATGTGGAGAGCCTGGTTCTCGTGCGTTCCGACCGCGGTGTGCTGACGTGCTCGGCCGACGAAAATGCCGCCCTCTTTCGCGGCACGATCGGCGGGATGGGCCTGACCGGCCTGATCCTGACCGCTCGCATCCGCATGATGCGTGTCGCCTCGCTCGACATTGCCGAAACGGTAACGCCATTCGCCTCGCTCGATGCCTATTTCGAGGTGGCGGAAGAGGCGGACGCGCGCAACGAATATGCCGTGGCCTGGATCGACCAGATGGCCAGCGGCCGCAAGGCGGGGCGGGGCGTGCTGCTTGCGGGAAACCACGCCGCCAACGGCAACCTGGACGGCACCATCCGCAGGCCGCGGCTTTCTGTTCCCTTTCAGCCGCCGCTCACGGTTCTCAACCGGCCGTTCCTTGCGCTGTTCAACAGTGCCTACCGCGCAGCGCAGACCCGCAAGGCAGGGCGTGAGAACATTACCGGCTGGCGGTCCTACTTCTATCCACTGGACGCGGTCGGACACTGGAACAGGCTCTACGGGCCGAACGGGCTTTTCCAGCACCAGAGCGTCATTCCCTGTGATGCGGCACGGGAAACGGTGCCGGCCTTGCTCAAGGCTGCTCGCGATGCCGGACAGGGATCGTTCCTGACGGTGCTCAAGCGTTTCGGAGCCATGGCGCCGCGGGGAATCCTGTCCTTCGCGCGGCCCGGATACACGCTGACGCTAGATTTCCCCAATCGCGGGGCCACGACGCTGGCGCTTCTGGATGACCTTGACCGGATCACGCTGGAGGCGGGCGGCGCGGTCAACCCCTACAAGGATGCCCGCATGGCGCCGGAGACCTTCGCCGCGTCGTTTCCCGGATGGCAGGACCTGGAAGCGATGCGGGACCCTGCCTTCATCTCGGATTTCTGGCGGCGCACCGCGCTGCGCCTGCCGCGAACCGGTTCGGTACGGGAGGCGGCGGAATGATGATGAACAGTTTGCAAACAGATTCTATAGAATCTTACAAGTCATTGAATTCACGAAATATTATTCAGCTTTTGCTAAACGGGAAGCAGACGGGGATCATACCATGAAATACATACCCTTCATCCTGTTTACGGTCATGACCAATGCCGCAGCACAGCTCATGCTGAAATACGGCATGATGCAGCTTGGCGAATTATCGTTTGCCGGGGTCAATCCGGTGCTGAAGCTGCTGCAGATCGTCTTCAGCCCGTGGATATTCTTCGGCCTGTGCGTGTTCGTCATATCCATGGCCTCGCACCTGTACGTGCTGTCCAAGGTGGAACTTTCCTTCGCCTATCCCTTCCTGAGCCTGGCCTATGTCGCGGTGGCCGTGTTCGCCTATTACGTCTTCCGCGAGGACCTGAATGCGCTGCGCATCGCCGGGATCGGGTTCATCTGCATCGGCACGGTGCTGATCGCCCAGAGCGGGCGCGAACGCCCCACCGAAAAAATCGCGCAAGCAAACCAGACAACCATCCAGACAAGCGAGCTGACCCGATGAGACATATCATTATTGGCGGTGACGGTTTTGTCGGCCGCCACCTGGCGCCCAAGCTGATCGCCGACGGCGAGGAGGTCATCGTTGCCGACATCGTGAAGTCGAACCTGCCGCACTATGCGCAGGCGCGCTTCGTCCAGTGCGACGTGACGAACCCCCAGGACCTGACCGACCTTGGCATCCGTGCCGACGACATGGTCTACAACCTGTCGGCAAAGATGCTGTCGCCGATCCAGGTGCGCGCGAAGCGTCACGACTTCTTCTTCCCGGTCAACTACCACGGCACGATCAACATCATCGAGGCGATGGACAGGGCAGGGGCACCCAACCTCGTCCATTTCACCACCGACATGATCTATGGGCACACCGTTCAGACGCCGATGACGGAGGATCATCCCGTCGCGCCGCTGGGCGAGTACGGGCTTTCGAAATGGAAGACGGAACTGGTGGCGCATGAGTGGCGCGAGCGGGGCATGAACATCTCGCTGTTCCGGCCGCGCCTGATCATCGGTCCCGGACGGCTCGGCATCCTGTCGAAGCTGTTCAGGCTGATCGACCTCAACCTGCCGGTCCCG
Organism: Zhengella sedimenti; assembly: GCF_046506625.1. Classification (NCBI taxonomy): domain Bacteria; kingdom Pseudomonadati; phylum Pseudomonadota; class Alphaproteobacteria; order Hyphomicrobiales; family Notoacmeibacteraceae; genus Zhengella; species Zhengella sedimenti. The sequence continues at coordinate 260,889 of NZ_JBKFFP010000006.1, read as the reverse complement.
ATGATCGGTTCCGGGCGCAATCCCTACCAGTTCATCTCGGTGTTCGACTGCGCGGAAGCGGCGCGCCTGGCATGGAAGGCGGGCGTGCCGAACGAGGCCTACAATCTCGGTTCGCTCAACCCGCCGCCGGTGCGCAAGCTGCTGGGCGACCTGATCCGCCATGCGGGATCGAAGTCCATCCTGCTGCCGACGCCCGGATGGGCGGTGAAGCGCACACTGGACCTGCTCGACCTTGTGAACATGCCGCTGATGGACCCGGAGCAATACCTGATCGCCGACGAGGAATGCATTCTCGACGTGTCGAAGGGTGCGCGGGACCTGGGCTGGGTGCCGCAATACCGCGACGAGGACATGCTCAATGCCGCCTACAGCGAATACCGCGCGAAGATCGACGGCAAGGCCGCCGCGACCGGCGCCCATGCACCGGCCGAGTAAGGGGAGAACCCGCAGATGACCGTCATGACGAAACCGCAGGAAACGTCCGCAAAGACCGCGCTTTCAAACACGCCGGAGCTTGCGCCGGTGTCGCTGGCAAGACCTGACCTGATGAGCGTCGCCGATGCCAAGGCCATGGACGTTGCGACCATGGCCGAGGAATTCAAGGCGCATATCAACCCCGGCCAGATGCATTTCATGAAGCTGCTCGGCTTCCACAAGGTGAAGGTGGAGCGCGCCGAGGGCATGTATTACACCGACCAGAACGGCCGCAAGATCCTCGACTTCTTCGGCGGCTTCGGTTCGCTGGCGCTCGGCCACAACCACCCGCGCATCCTTGCTGCGCGCAAGCAGTTCCAGGACGAGAACCGGCACGAGATCGCCATTGCCTTCATGTCGCAATACGCGGCCGCGCTGGCGCACAACCTGGCGGCCGTCTCGCCGGGCGATCTGGACATGGTGTTCTTCGGCTCGTCGGGATCTGAAGCCATGGAGGCGGCGGTCAAGCTGGCCGAACGCGCGGCAGGGCCGAAGCGGCCCAAGGTCGTCTATGCGCAAAACTCGTTCCACGGCAAGACCAAGGGCGTTCTCGGCATTACCGACGGACAGCTCTACCGCGGCGAATTCCGGCTCGTCGACAACACCGTGCGCGTGCCGTTCGGTGACATCGATGCGGTGGAAGCGGCCTTCAAGGCCGACCCGGAAATCGGCTCCATCGTGCTGGAAACCATCCAGGGCGGCGGCGGCATCATCGAGGCGCCTGCCAGTTACTGGCAGGAACTGCGTGCATTGTGTGACCGCTACGAGGTGATCTGGGTTGCCGACGAGGTTCAGTGCGGCTACGGGCGCACCGGGCGCTTCTACGCCTTCGAACACTATGGCGTGGTTCCGGACATCACCGCGCTGGCAAAGTCGCTCGGCGGCGGCAAGACCGCGATGGCGGCGATGATCGCCAAGCGTGAGATCTACATGAAGGCCTACGGCACGCCCAAGACGGCGATGATCCACGCCCAGGCAACCTTCGGCGGTATCGGCGAAGCCTGTGTCACGGCCATCGAGGCGCTGAATGTGCTTTATGAGGAGGACCTGATCGCCAACGCGGCCTCCACGGGGGATTACCTGATCGCCGAACTGAAGCGGTTGCAGGCGAAATATCCCAAGATCATCAAGGACGTTCGCGGCAAGGGCTTCATGGTCGGGCTCGAATTCCAGGATTTCAGCCAGACGCTGCCGGCCGTCTTGCGGCCCATGGTGGCGATGCTCGACGACAAGCTGAAAGGCTCGCTGTCAGGGTTCATCGGCGCCTTGCTGCTCAAGGATCACGATACGCTGGTCGCCTTTACCGAATACAACCGCAATGTGATCCGCCTTGAACCGCCGCTGATCGCGACCCGCACGCATGTCGACGCCTTCATCGAGGGTTTCGACGAGCTGCTCGGCAGGGGCGTGGTCGGGATCGTCAAGGATTTCATCAAGAGCCAGGTGAGCTGAGCCATGGCGCTGGAGACCGAACGCGGTTCGAGCGTCCCCGGACGGGCCGATCCGCGCCCGGCGCTCTTGGCCCTCCTGTCCGCCCTGCTGCGCGGACTCGGGGCGATCTGGGTCCGCCACGGCGCCGCGCTCGGTCTCGCCCTCCTGGGCGGGTTTTTCGCCACGGTCATGGTCATCGGCTGGCTGAGGCCGGTCCATGCCTGGGACATGGTCGCTTATCTTGCAGCCGCGTGGAAAGGCGATTTCGCGACGCCGCAGGCCCTGCATTCGGCGGTGTGGGAAGCGGTCCGGCTGGAAACCTCGCCGGAACGCTTCGCCATGCTCGCGGAAGGCGATGCCTATCGCCACCGCCAGTTCACCGACGCGCTGGCCTTTGCCTCGCAGATCGGCATGTACGAGGTGAAATGGCTCTATGTGCAGATGATCCGCTGGATTGCGCCAATGACCGGCGCCATGCACGCGGCCTATGCCATCAACATCGCTGCCGCCGCAGGTCTCTTCGCTGTGCTGGCGTGGTGGCTTCAGGCCGTGCGCATGCTCAACCTTGCGCCGCTGGTCGTCGCGCTGCTGATGGTCGCCGGGTTTCCGGCCCTGGCCATGGCGGAATCGCCGGATCTGCTCAATGTCGCCCTGGTGACTGCCGCGCTCCTTTTGCTGGACCGCCAACGCACGGCGGCGGCATCGGCCGCCGCGATCCTGGCCGTGACGGTCAGGCCGGATTCGATCGTGCTGGTCGCGGGCCTCGTTGCGGCCTTCTGGCTGTGGCGGCAGCAAGGCGCCGCCATGCTGGCCGCCGCATTCATGGCCTGCGTTCTCGCCTATCTGGGCATCCAGTCGGTGTCGGACCATCCGGGCTGGTGGGCGCATCTGTGGTTCTCGACCTATCACATGCAGGAGAACATGGACGGCTTCCAGCCGGATTTTTCCGCGAAGGTCTATGTGGTCGCTTTCGGCTGGAACCTGGTGCGCTCGGCCTTCGAGAACAGCTGGCTCGGCCTCTACATTGCCGGACTCACGGCCTGGGCCCTGTTGGCAGCGGGCGGGCTCGGCTTCAGCACGCGCCGCACCGCGCTCATCGCCGTGGCGATGGCGGCAATCGCGCTGAAGTTCATGATTTTCCCGCTGCATGACGGCCGCACATACCTGCCGATGCTGCTTCCGGCCCTGCTCATGATGCTGGCGGAGACGCGCGACCAGGCGCGCGTCCTCGCCCGCCGGCTGAACGCCGGGGCCTGATGCGCCGGCGGAAATCCGGACTTCCCGTCAGGTCATTTCCGCGATCAGGTAGCCGATGCCGGTCGTCGCCGTCAGCGTCGTCGCCAGCCGCAGCCAGCCTTGCGCATCATCGTCCTCGATGCGGAACAGGTTGAGCGGCATGAGGTGACTGTGCGGGCCGGCCTTCTCCATGCCGTTCGGCGCTTCCATGAAGCATTCCTCGTCGAACCAGGCCCAGTCATCGGCCCAGGTCCAGCAGTCATGCCGCTTGTAGACATCGGCGACCTGCCGGGCATAGTCCTTGTCGGTCGGCAGCCGGATGTAGGGGCCGGGTGAAGACTGGAAATAGCGGGTCGCCAGCGGCAGGGCCCGTTCAGTGCAGTAATTCGACATCCAGAGCCTGAAGCCGATTTCCGAGCGCAGTTCATCCAGCACACGGAAGACCTGCACATGATCCTCGTGACCGTACTCGCCCCAGGGGTTATGGGAAAAGACGTTCATGTCCGGGCGGAGGATCGGCCGCAAGGCGTCGCGGATCCGGGCGTAGTTGGCTTCGTAGAGTTGCCTGATGGGTGCCGGGGCCACCGGCATGTCCTCGGGAACCATCTTGTTCACGACAAGCTTGACGTGGCGCTTGGCATCGCGCAGCGACGCGGCCTGCCGGAAGGCGATCCCGTATTCGTCGATCACCGGCTGGCTCCAGTCGGCGCAACCATAGCTGCCGGGTTCCTCGATCTCCAGGCAGGTCACGCGCGGGTGCGGGATTTCGGCGATGGCGGCCTTCCTGCGCTCCGACAGGTCCGGCTTGGCCCAGAACTCGCGGAAAACGATCACCACCTGATCGGCCTGGTGCATGATCGAGTTGAACCAGAGCAGTTCGTCGTCGGGATGAGCGCCGATGATGACGGAATTTTCCAGGAAGTCCGGGCGCATGTTCACTTCTCCTCCGCCTTGTCCTGCATTGACGCGCCTGCTTCCCCCTTGCCGTTACCCCGGCGCAGTTTCTGCCAAGCAAGCGCCATGCGGCCGCGCAGGGTCAGCGCCTTTTCCATGGCGTGGACCGGAACCGCGCAGGTGCCGAAATCCGCCTTGAACGGCTCGTCGCCAATGGTGAAATCGAAGACCTTTCCGCCTTGCGCGCAGCGTTCCGCGATGATGGCGTCGTACATCAGGAGGCCCGGCGAATGGCGGCCATGGGTCTCGTAGTCACAGCCGATCAGCAGGTAGTGGAAACGGCCCGCATGATCGACGCCGAAGACGTGTCCGATCGCGGTGCCTTCCAGTTCGAGGCGGTAGACGGCCGCATAGCCGGTTTCTGTGCCGTCGCGGGCGATCAGCGCGTAAAAGCGTCGAACGGCCTCCATCGCGATCATGTCACCGTCGAAGCGGCCTTCGCGGAGGGCGGCGAGCGCCTCGATTTCCCGGGCGGCTGCGTCGGCGTCAGCGATCCGGACCAGCCGGGCCCCGTCGAGCTTGAAGAAACGGTTCTTTCGCCTTTTCAGATATTTGGCGAAACTCGCCGAATAAGCGTCCCGGCTCCATTCGGCATGGTCGGGCCGCAAGGCGGTTTCATGGGCGGAGAAATCCAGCAGCATGGCCGGCGCATCGAAAACGGATTGCCAGAGGGCAAGGTGTTCCGGGCGGATGTTGCGGATGCGCAGCACGTCTTGGCTCCCGCAGGCATCCGAGACACCGGCGCGCAGGCCAGGCAGTTCGCCCAGGCGCCCGACCCAGTCCCGATCGACGACCGGCGCGCAATAGTCGCAGACGCCGAGGTCGGCTGCTTCCAGCAGGGTGATGCCCTTCATGCGGCGGCGGATCATGGGCAGGACAAAGACCGGGTCCGGACCGGCGTGCCCTGCCACCAGGACGGGTTCGGCGTCCCGTGCCGGGGCAAGCATGCGGTAGAAGGTTTCGAGCCAGAGGGGATGCTGGAATGCCGTGGCGGCGGAACGGGCGAAAAGCCGTGCATAATCCGGGCCGCCGATCCATTCCACCGGCAGTGTCCTGATGTTCAAATCCGCCGGCTTGCGCGCCAGTCCGCCTGTTTCAACCATCGCTGATAAACCCATATGCAAGATCAAGGTTTAGCCGATCTGGCTGAAGAAATGGTTGCCGTGGTGGCGCGGCATGTCGGCAGCATGGGACACAGGTCGCGACAGGTTTTTCAAGTGTCGCAAACAGGATTTGGGTTGCGTGAGGCCATGGCTATGCTGGCCGCCAACCAGATTTCACAGGCGGAGCAGCGGGCATGGCCAAGTTTCCCGAACAGGCAAGGGTCGTCATCATCGGTTTGGGCGGGATCGTGGGTGCGAGCGTCGCGCACCACCTGATCGAGCGCGGCTGGGACGATATCGTCGGGATCGATACGTCGTCGGTGCCGACCGATATCGGTTCGACAAGTCATGCCTCCGACTTCTGTTACACGACCTCGCATGATTTCCTGTCGACATGGACGACGCTCTATTCGATCGACTTCTATGAGAAGATGGGCCACTACGCCCGCGTCGGCGGTCTTGAGGTGGCGCGTGTGGGCGACGATGCCCGCATGGAGGAACTCAAGCGCAAGGTCGCGTCCGGCAAGGCCTTCGGTACGCGCGTGTCCATGATCGACGCTGCGGAGACGAAGGAGAAATTCCCCCTCGTCGAGGAAAGCATCGTCCAGGGATCCATGTGGGATCCCGATGCCGGTCTGGTGATTCCGCGTTCGCAAACCGTGGTCGGAAAGCTGGTCGACCAGGCGGAGGCTTCCGGCAAGCTCAAGGTCTTCGCCAACACGCCCTGCACGGGCCTTGTCATCGAGGACGGGCGCATCCGGGGCGTGGAGACGGCGCGCGGCACCATCATGGCGGATCACGTGATCGTCTGCGCAGGCCTCTGGGGCCGGCTGATCGCGGCGATGGCGGGCGAGGACCTGCCGGTCATGCCCATCGACCATCCGCTGACGTTCTTCGGCCCCTACAACGAGTTTGCCGGCACGGGCAAGGACATCGGTTATCCGCTGCTGCGTGACCAGGGCAACTCCGCCTACATGCGCGATACGGGCGATCCGAAGACGCCGGAAGGCGGCCAGATCGAATGGGGCTACTACGAGGAGAAGGAGCCGCGCCTTGTCCATCCCCGCGACCTGCTCCAGAAGCACGAGGCGCGTCTTTCGCCGTCGCAACGCGATCTCGACATGGAGCAGATCATCGAACCGCTGGAACGCGCCATCGAACTGACACCGATCCTCGGCGAACTGGGCTACAACGAGAGCCATTCCTTCAATGGACTTTTGCAGGTGACGACCGACGGCGGCGCCTCGCTGGGCGAAAGCCCGAAGGTGAGGGGGCTGTGGTATGCGGTCGCGGTGTGGGTGAAGGACGGGCCCGGCGTCGGCAAGCTGATCGCCGACTGGATGACCGACGGCGTCACGCCCGTCGACATCCATGCCGCAGACGTGGCGCGCTTCTATCCGCACCAGACGGAAGAGCAGTTCATACACGACCGCTGCTCGGAAACCGCGATGAAGGTCTACAATCCGGCGGTGCACCCGCGCGAACCCTTCTCGAAGGGCCGCAACATCCGCCGCTCGCCGTTCTGGGAGCGGGAGAAGGAGCTGGGTGCCCATTTCATGGAACTGGGCGGCTGGGAACGCGCGCACGGCTATGCCTGCAACGAGCATCTGCTCGAAAAGTATGGCGACCGCGTGCCGGTGCGCGCAAACGAATGGGACAACCGCCATTTCTGGCGCGTGTCCAACGCCGAGCACCTCGCCATGAGCGAGGATGTGGGCATGGTCAACCTGTCGCACTTCGCCATCTATGACGTGTCGGGACCCGATCACGAGGCGCTGATGGAATATCTGTGCGCGGCCAAGGTGGGGGGCGACACGCCTGTCGGACGTGGCATCTACACCCATTTTCTCGATGAGCACGGCGGCGTGCGGGCCGACCTCACCGTCATTCGCATGGAAGACCGCTACCGGGTGGTGGACGGGGCCGATGCCGGGCCGCGCGACTTCACCTACATGAAGCGTGTCGCTCAGGACAAGGGATTTGACGTGACGGTCGAGGACCGCACGGATGATTTCGGCTGCATCGGCGTATGGGGTCCGAACGCGCGGGCAAGCCTGCAGAAGCTGGTGGATGATCCGGCGGAACTCGACCCGGCCAACTTCAAGTTCGCCACGACGAAGGACATCCGCATCGCCGGGGTGCCTGTCACGGCTTTCCGCATCTCCTATGTCGGCGAACAGGGATGGGAACTGCACTTCCGCTACGAAGACGGGCTGGCGGTCTGGGATGCGCTCCGTTCACTCGACATCATGCCCTTCGGTGTCGAAACCTATGCCAATTCGCGCCGCATGGAAAAAAGCCTGCGGCTGCAGAACGCGGACCTGCTGACCGACTACAACTTGCTGGAAGCCGGGCTTGCGCGGCCAAAGGTCAAGGCGGCCGATTTCGTGGGCAAGGAAGCGCATCTGAAATTCCGCGCGCGGGAACACCAGCCGGCCATGCTGTGCACGCTGGTGATGGAAGACAATGTCGACAGCCATGGCGTGGCGCGTTATCCCGTCGGCACCTGCCCGATCCTCGATCCGGATACGGGCGAGGTGCTGGTCGACGCAAAGGGGCGGCGCTCCTACACCACTTCGATCGCCTTCGGCCCGACCATCGGCAAGAACATCGCGCTCGGTTACATCCCGCATTCCCATGCGGAGGAAGGGCGACGGCTGAGCATCGAGTATTTCGGGGAAACCTACCCGGTCACCATCGCCGCGGTCGGATACAATGCGCTTTACGATCCCGATAACGAGCGGCCGAAAAGCTGAACTGCACAGCGGCGTGGGCCGGTCAAACGCCGGCTGACCGTCGCGACTTGACGGTTTGCCGTATTGCGTTAGCATTTGATTGTCCGTCGAAAACGGACTGCATGACATGCCGGCCGGCCGATCAGAGGCGGTGTGCCGCGTGGCATGAGGGGGCTTGACGTCCGGACCCTGTTTCGGAGTTGCCCATGGAGAGGCTGTTTGAAAATGCGCTGGCGCGCTATGTCCGCAAGGGCGACCTGACCATCCGCATGCCGTCAGGCGATGTCCGCCGCCTTGGCGACGGATCGCCGCCCTCGCTCTCGGTCGCCTTCCGCTCGAAATCCGTCCTGCGCCACATGATGGCCGATCCTTCGCTCGGTTTTGCCGAGGGTTACATGGATGGCGACATCACGATTGAAAAGGGCGATCTCCTCGACGTTTTCCAAATCGCGTTCACCAATGGCGACTATTCCGGGATGACCGGCTCGGCATCGCGGTTGCGCGCCGGCCTGAATTTCCTTGTGCGGCGTTTCTTCCAGATCAACACCGCAGCACGGTCCCGGCGCAACGTGCGGCATCACTACGACCTTTCGGGCGATCTCTACCGGCTCTTCCTCGATCCCGACCTGCAATATTCCTGCGCCTATTTCGAGTTTCCCGGCCAGGACCTTGAGGAGGCGCAACTCGCCAAGAAACGCCACCTGGCGGCGAAGCTCTGTCTTGAGCCGGGCCACACGGTGCTGGAGATCGGCAGCGGATGGGGCGGACTGGCGCTTTATCTTGCCCGCCACCTTGAGGCCGAAGTCCTGGGAGTGACGCTGTCGGAAGAACAGCTGGAGGTCTCGCGCAGGCGTGCGGACGAAGAGGGCCTTTCCGGCCAGGTCCGCTTCGAATTGCAGGATTACCGCGAGGTGAGCCGGCGGTTCGACCGCATCGTGTCGGTCGGCATGTTCGAACACGTCGGCGTCAACCACTACACGGCCTATTTCGACGCGATTGCCCGGTTGCTCAAATCCGACGGAGTCGCCCTTGTGCACACGATCGGCCGGTCCGGGCCGCCAACGGTCACCGACAGCTTCATCCGCAAGCATATTTTCCCGGGCGGCTATATTCCCGCCTTGTCCGAGGTGGCGCCGGTTCTGGAGCGCACCGGACTCGTGCTGACCGACCTTGAAGTGCTGCGCCTTCACTATGCGGAAACCCTGAAGGCATGGCGGGCGAACTTCCTTGCCGCGGGCGACAAGGTGGATGCCATCTATGACGAACGCTTCCGCCGGATGTGGGAATGTTATCTCGCCGCGTCGGAAGCCGCTTTCCGGTGGGGCGACCTGTGCGTGTTCCAGCTTCAGCTGGCGCGGACCAAGTCGGCGGTTCCGCTGACGCGGGATTACATCCCGGCCGCCGAGGATGCCTTGCGCCACACGGACAGCGGCCGGAAGCGCCGGCGTTCGCGGCAGAAAGGCATCGTCACGACCCAGCACTGAGCCGGGCCGGAAACAGCGCCGTTGCATTGCATCCGGTTTGGCGCTGGCGGTTCCATGAAAACCCGGGCATCATGTGCACATGAAAACGCTGTGGAAACTGTTTTCCGTGATCCTCGGCGCGGCGCTACTGACGGGGCCTGCGCGCGCGCAGGAGCAGGTCGTCGACGTCGAACTTGTCCTGGCAGTCGATGTCTCGCTGTCAATGATGCCCTTCGAACTCGAAATCCAGCGAAAGGGATATGCCGCGGCCATCGTCGATCCCAGCGTGATCAAGGCCATCCAGCAGGGCATTCATGGCCGGATCGCGGTGACCTACCTGGAATGGGCCGGTGATTTCAGCCACCGGCAGGTCGTTCCCTGGACGATCATCGAAACGGCGGCCGATGCACAGGCCTTCGCCGACCTGCTGACCGCCAATGCGGGACGGGGCATGCGCCGGACGTCGATCTCGGGTGCGATCGAGCGGGCGTCAGGATTGTTCGAGGACAACGGTATCCGCGGCCTGAAACGCGTGATCGACATTTCCGGAGACGGACCGAACAACCAGGGCAGGCCGGTCACCGAGGCCCGCGACGAGGCAGTGGCAAAAGGCATTGTCATCAACGGTCTGCCGCTGATGACACTCGATTCGTCGCCCTATGGCTCCTTCGACATCCCTGATCTCGACCGCTACTACGCCAATTGCGTGATCGGAGGTCCGGGTGCCTTCATGGTTCCCGTCGATGAATGGGACCAGTTTCCCGCCGCCATCCGGCGCAAGCTGGTTCTTGAACTGGCCGGATACGGGGCCGGTGCGCCGGTCATCCTCGCAGCCGCAGGCGATGCCGGGAAAGACGCCGGATATGACTGCCTGATCGGGGAACGCATCTGGCAAAGGCGGTTCCAGATGTTCGAGGACAACTGAGCGCGCCTGGCGTCATATATATTAGAAGATGTAATTACTACTTAAATACAACCACGTTAAGCGGGTGTTATAAGTATAGCCCTATCTGTTTCTGTCGAACTGTTTGCAACCGGTGTCGGCAGGGACATGGTAGATCGGTCAATCAGAAGCTTTCTTCAATTCGTCGCCCCGGATCATGCCGGCGCCGCCACCGACAATGCCGAGTTCGTCGCCCGCTTGCGCCTTGCGCAACTGGATAGCGTCGACAGGCAGGGCGGTTCCATGATCCTGGCGCACGTGGTTGGCGCCGTTTTCCTCGGAACGGCGGTCCTGGAGCCGTCCAACATCGCGTTCCTGTCGGTGTGGTGGGCGGGGTTCTTCCTCTTGCTGTTTTCCATTCCGGTCCGCAAATGGGCAAGGCGCGGCCTGTTTCGATCCGTTGCCGAAGGGGTCTCGCTTCGGGACATGGCTTTCATGCGTTTGCAGATGCATGTCGCCTGTCTTCTCTGGGCTGTTGGCGCGATCATGCTTTATCCGAACGCTGCCACCGAGGCGAAGATCCTCGTTGCAGTCGCCACGACGGGCGCCATGGCGACCGGCGCGATGGCCTTTCACGCAATTCCGTCCATCTCCGGTGTTTTCGCTTCGGTCACTGCCGTGGGGCTTGTCACGGCCATTTCGGTTGACGGGGGCGGGTATGCCTTCCCGCTCATCCTGCTGGTGGCCTTTCTCTTCACCGCGATCATGCATGCGGTCAACGAGGCCGGCCGGGTCTTTGTCCAGAACCTGGTCCGGCAATACGAACAGGAGAAGTCAAAGGAGCTTTTTTCAGTCCTGTTTCGTGATTTCGAGGACAGTACCTCGGACTGGATGTGGGAGGTCGACCGCGACGGACGCCTCAGCCACGTTTCGCCGCAGTTCTTCCAGGACGAGCGCTTCAAGGGATACTCGTTCGACGGGAAGCCGCTTGAACGTCTCTTCCGCGATCCGGCCAGCGTCGTTCGCGGCGACAGGGTGCCGAGGCTGCAGCGCCAGTTGCTGAACGCCTTCCTCAGAAAGGCGCCGTTCAAGGATGTCGTCGTTGCGGTTTGCATACTTGACACATGGCGCTACTGGCGGCTTGCCGGCCGGCCGGTGCTGGGTCCCGACGGGTCCTTCCTGGGCATGCGCGGGGCGTGTTCGGACATCACGGATTCCTTCGAGGCAGAGAACCGCCTGCAGTTCCTGGCCATGCACGATGCCATGACAGGCCTGCCGAACCGAGAGAATTTCAACCGCGCCTTCGGTGCCGCGCTCGCGAAGATGCACTCTGACGGAGGGCAGCTTGCACTGCTGGCCATCGATCTCGACAAGTTCAAGATGGTCAACGACACGCTCGGTCACCAGGCCGGGGACGAGGTGCTGCGTGCGGTGGCTGGCCGGCTGACGGCATTCGTCGGTCGCGATGTCATGTTTGCCCGGTTCGGCGGAGACGAATTCTGTGCCTTTGTTTCCGGCGCGGGCGCCGGCCGTCGCGCCGAAGCGCTTGCACAGGCGATCACAAGTGCCTTGCGCGAACCGGTCGAACTGTCGAGCGGCCTGGCCGAGATCGGCTGCTCGATCGGCGTGGCGGTCGGTCCGCGCGACGGGCTGTCGGCCGAGACCCTGCATCGCAATGCCGATCTGGCGCTCTACCGGGCCAAGGGAGACCCGAACGCCGCGTGGTGCGTTTTCGAGCCGGCGATGGATGCGAGCGCGCGCAAGCAGCAGGACCTGGAGTACGAACTGCGCACGGCCATCAAGCGCAAGGAATTCGAGCTCTATTTCCAGCCGCTCGTCAATTCCGGCACGGGGCAGGTCAGCTGCTACGAAACCCTGCTGCGCTGGAACTCGGCCAAGTTCGGCCGCGTCCCGCCGTGTGACTTCATACGGATCGCGGAGAAATCCGGTCTGATCCACGAGATCGGGGAATGGGTCATCCGGCGCGCCTGCCTGGAAGCCGCCCGCTGGCCGGTGCAGGCATCCGTGGCGATCAACCTTTCGCCCCGGCAACTGGAAGGGTTCCGTCTGCTCGATATCGTCAAGGCCGCGCTGGCGGAAAGCGGACTGGCGGCTTCGCGCCTGGAACTGGAAGTGACCGAGTCGGCGCTGGAGGCGGAGCCGGAACACGCCGCGGGTCTCCTGCATCGCCTGCGCACGGTGGGTGCGCGGATTTCGCTGGATGATTTCGGAACCGGCTACTCGTCACTGTCCTATCTGGTGCGCTTTCCCATCGACAAGCTGAAGATCGACAAGAGCTTCGTCCAGGACGCCATGTATTCGGAACAGAACCTTGCCATTGTTCGCGCCATCGTGTCGCTTGCGCGTTCGATGAAGGTCCGGACGACGGCGGAAGGCGTAGAGACGCTGGAGCAGGCGAGGTTCCTGCGCCTCGAAGGCATCGACGAGTTCCAGGGCTATTTCATCGGACGTCCGAAGCCGGCCGCGCAGATGCAGGCAGCGATGGGCGGCGCGGGCATCCTCTGCAAGGCGAGCTAGTTGAAGCGCCGGGTCAGGCGCCGGCGGTCTGGCGGTGTTTCCTTTCGGCGCGTTCCTGCTGGGGAGACCGGCCATGAACCTCACGGTAGCACTTGGAGAAGTGGGAGGCCGACACGAAGCCGCAGGCCACGGCGACCTCCACCACGGGCATGTTCGACTGCAGAAGCAGATGCCGGGCCCTGTCGAGACGGATTTCCAGGTAGTAGCGGGCCGGCGAACGGCCCATCTCCAGCCGGAACAGGCGCTCGATCTGGCGGCGGGACAGGTCGGCATGTTCCGCGATCTCGATGAGCGACAGCGGCTCGGAGAGGTTGGCTTCCATCAGTTCGATGATCGACAGGACCTTGGCGTTCTGCACGCCGAGGCGGGCGCGCAGCGGCAGGCGCTGGCGGTCGGTCGACGAGCGAACGCGGTCGGTCAGCAACTGTTCGCATACGGCATTGACCAGCCCTTCCGAGAAATCCTCGCGGATGCGCTCCAGCATCATGTCCAGCGCGGCGGTTCCCCCGGCACAGGTGCAGATGTTACCGTCGATCTCGAAGAGGTCGGCGTGCACGTCAACCTTGGGAAAGGCCTCGGCGAAGCCCGGCAGGTTTTCCCAGTGGATCGCGGCCCGCTTGCCGGACAGAAGGCCGGCGGAGGCAAGAATGTGGGCACCCGTGCAAAGGCCGCCCACCATGACACCGCGGTTGAATTCCTCGCGCAGCCATGCATTCGCGGCCTTCGAAACATGGCTTTCGACATTGATCCCGGAGCACACGAAGATCATGGACGGGCGTCCTTCCCCCGTCATCAGGCGGCGCTCCTGCTCAAGGCTCGTCGCAACAGCGCATTCCACGCCATTGGAAGCGGTGACCGGGTTGCCGTCGAGGGAGGCCAGGCGCCAGGAATAGACCTGCTCGCCCAGGATCCTGTTGGCCAGCCGCAAGGGTTCGACCGCGGTCGTGAAGGCGATCATCGAGAATTCCGGAACGAGAAAGAAAACGATCGTCCGTCCTGACTTCATGCCCATCCGGCCCCACTCCCGCATTTTTCGGTCTTGTTCTTCTTTCGGAACCTGGCGATCCAGGCACAATGGACGAGTCCAACCGATCCCGGCACCCGGGTCAAGGGGCGCTTTGAAGGGCTTGTTGTCCTGTGTCAAGCAGGCAATCCAGCCATTCTGGCAAACTGTGAAGATGGCCGTGGCGGCCGAGGCATTGGCGGAGGGGAAAGGGCGTGACAAGCGAAGAATTCACGATCGGCATCGAGGAGGAATATCTGCTCGTCGATGCAGCGACACTGGACCTGGCGGCGGCGCCAGACGCACTCATGAACGATTGCATGAAGGAACTGGAAAGCCAGGTTTCGCCGGAGTTCCTACAGTGCCAGATCGAGGTCGGCACGCGGGTTTGCCGCAGCACCGCCGAGGCGCGCGCCGATCTGGCGCATCTGCGGCGAACGATCATGGAGGTGGCCGGCCGCTATGGTCTCAGGCCGCTGGCCGTTTCGTGCCATCCGTTCGCCGACTGGCACAAGCAGCATTTCACCGACAAGGAGCGTTACCGCGGACTTGAACGCGACCTGGCCGGCGTCGTGCGGCGGATGCTCATTTGCGGGATGCACGTGCATGTCGGCATTCCCGATGACGAGGCCCGCATCGACCTGATGGGGCAGTTCAGCTATTTCCTGCCGCATCTTCTGGCGCTGTCGTGCTCCTCGCCATTCTGGAAGGGCGATGACACGGGTCTGTCATCCTACCGGCTGACGGTGTTCGACAACCTGCCGCGAACCGGCCTGCCGCCCGATTTCGCCTCCTACCCGGAATACCAGCGGTCGGTCGGTATCCTGATCGGGTGCGGGCTGATCGAGGATGCAACAAAGATCTGGTGGGATGTCAGGCCGTCGTCGCGGTTTCCGACGCTGGAAACGCGGATATGCGATGTCAGTCCGCGCCTCGACGACGCCATTGCCATCGCCGCCATGACGCGCTGCCTGCTCTCCAAGCTCACGCGGCTGAGAAAGCGGAACCAGCGCTGGCGGATCTATGACCGGTTCCTGCTGGGGGAAAACCGATGGCGCGGCCAGCGCTACGGGACATCGGGGGGCCTCATTGATTTCGGCCGCCGCGCCGTGGTGCCGTTTTCCGACCTTCTGGAAGAAATGATCGAACTGACGGCGGAAGACGCGGCCCATTTCGGTTGCGAGACAGAAATCGCCCATCTGCGTACCATGCTGGAAAGCGGGACGTCTGCGGAGCGTCAGCGCGGCGTTTTCAACGCTGCCCTGGAAGCGGGGGCAGACCGCCAGGAAGCATTGTGCGCGGTCGTCAACGCGCTGGCCGACGAGTTCGGCCAGGGTCTGTGAGGGCAGGCCGGGTGCAAGCGAAGACGCCGCCCCGGATGGAGCGGCGTTTCAGGATGTGAACCGGCCAGCCGTCATCGGCTGCAACCATGGTCCAGATGCGGGTTGCCGATATCGTTGCGCAGATGCTCGGGCAGCCGTTCAATCAACTGCCGGGTGCGCTGGCGGGCGCGATGGGCTTCAATCCGCTGCATGTAGGCGCGAAAGCTGATCATCTCATGTCTCCAATGTCCGGGCCTGTGACGCGAGGCGCTCATCAGGGGGCGTGCGGTCCGGCTGCATCGCCGCTTGTTCTGCGGGCTGATACGCCTGGACCAACCGTTGCGATGGCTGGACCGCGACGCGCGGTAGCCGCGATGCGACGCGGGCCGAAACGTCTCTCTGGCCGGGTGCCGGCTCAGTGATCCCGTGATCCACCCAGGTAGCCGATATCCTTGCGGATTTCGGCAGGCAGAGATTCCAGGATGCGGTGCGTGCGGTGGCGGCGGTATTGCCTTGCGATATTCGATACCGTCCTGGCGAAAGCGTTGCGGATCGTCATCGGATGTCTCCTTTTCCCGTGCTGACAGGGAAAGAATGGGGATTGACATCGATTCAATCAAACGAAAAGATATGAACTCTTCTTTCAGAAAAAATGAATGGTGTAACCATGGCTCATGCACCTCTCATCGACACGGATTTGCTGCGCACCTTCGTTGCGATTTCGGAGACCGGGAGCTTCACGCAGGCGGCAGAACAGGTGCTGCGCACACCGTCGGCGGTTTCCATGCAGATCCGCAAGCTGGAGGATCTGCTCGGCAAGCCGCTCTTCGTGCGCGACAGCCGGTCGGTGCATGTGACTGCGGACGGCGAAATGCTGCTGGCCTATGCGCGCCGTATCCTTGCGCTCAATTCCGAGGCCGTGTCGAAGTTCATCTCACCGGATGTCGCAGGGGAAGTGCGTCTCGGCGCGCCTGACGACGTGTCGGAACGCTATCTGCCGGACATGCTGCGCCGCTTCTCGCAAAGCCATCCGGGGGTGACGGTCAACGTGGTCGTCGAGAACACGAACCATTTGATCGAGCGGCTTGGCAAGGGTGGTCTCGATCTCGCCATGGTGACCTGCGGTGTCCATACGGCCGACAGGCATGTGGAGGTGCTCATGGAGGAGCCGCTGGTGTGGGCCTGCCTGAAGGGCGGGTGCGCGGCGACGCGCGATCCCTTGCCGGTGTCGGTCTGGGAAGACGGCTGTTCGTGGCGGGGTGCTGCGCTGGGCGGTCTCGAAAAGGCGGGACGGGATTACAGGATCGCGTTCCAGACAGCCTATATCTCGGGTCAACGCGCTGCGATTCTCGCCGATCTCGTGGTCGCTCCGATGCCCGCATCCTCGATCGCGGACCCGATCGTTCCGGCCCGCGCTGGTGACAGGCTGCCGCCGCTGGGCACCTATCAGCTCGGACTCATCGTGCGCGACAATCCGAACCCGGCCGTGGCCGCGGCGGCCGACCACCTGCGCGCCTGCTTCGCGCTGAAGGCAGCTGCCTGATCCAGGAAGGATCGGGCGCGTTCAACGCGGGCGCCGTCCACCGCGCCGGCGTCCGCCACCAGCCTCGCCCGCCTCTGCCAGGGTCTTGCGCTCCGGAAGCTGAACCACCTGCGCGAGGCAGGGGAAAGGGTCGACCTTGTTGGGAAGGGCCATGGCATCGACGAAGAGCTGCTGGAAATCGGGCTCCAGTGCCGTCTCGATCTTCTCGATGCGCGCGACGGCACTCTCGATCTCGCGGCGATGGTCCCGGTTGAGAAGCGCCATCAATGCGCCGTCCCCGGCCGCGTTGCCCACGGCCTTGACATCGTCGAGGTCGCAATCGGGAATGAGGCCCAGCACCATGGCGTATTTCGGATCGATATAGGAGCCGAAGGCGCCGGCAAAGCGGATGGCATCGACCTTGCTGATGCCCTTTTTTTGCATCAGCAGGCGAATGCCCGCATAAAGCGCGGCCTTGGCAAGCTGGATGGCGCGCACATCGTTCTGGGTGACGACGATGCGCGGATTGGCTTCCTGCAGGACGTAGGCGAAGGTGCGGCCCTGTTCGACGATGCGTGGCGAACGGGCCGCCAGGGCGCCGTCGACGACGCCATCTTCGGAAATGACTCCTGCCAGGAACATTTCGGCGATGACCTCGATGATGCCGGAGCCGCAAATGCCGGTGACACCCGTCCCGTTCAGGGAGGCTGCAAAACCGTCCTCGTCGGACCACAGCTCGGAACCGATCACCCGGTAGCGCGGCTCCAGCGTCTGCGCGTCGATGCGCACACGTTCGATCGCTCCGGGCGCGGCGCGCTGGCCGCCGGAGATTTCCGCACCCTCGAAGGCGGGGCCTGTCGGCGAGGAACAGGCGACGGTGTGACGGGCATTGCCGAGCACGATCTCGGCATTGGTGCCGACATCGACCAGAAGCATCTCCCGTTCCTGACGGTGAGGGCCTTCCGACAGGGTCGCGGCGGCGGCATCGGCGCCGACATGACCGGCGATACAAGGCAGGACATAGGTGCGCGCGCCCGGATTGACCGCAATACCGATCTCGGCAGCTGACAGCGACAGGGCGCCGGAGGCTGCAAGTGCGAAGGGCGCGCCGCCAAGCTCGGTCGGGTCGATGCCCAGGAACAGGTGGTGCATCACCGGATTGCCGACGAAAACGGTATCGAGGATGTCGGTGCGGTCGGCGCCGGCTTCCTCGCACACCTTGCCGACAAGCCCGTTGATGGCCTCGCGGACAGCCAGCGTCATGGCTTTCCGGCCTTCCGGATTCATCATGACGTAGGAGACGCGGCTCATCAGGTCCTCGCCGAAGCGGATCTGCGGATTGGACGTCCCGGAGGAGGCCGCGATGCGTCCCGAGAGGAGCGAGACCAGGTGCATCGCGATCGTGGTGGAGCCGATGTCGCAGGCGATGCCCCAGGCCTCGTTCTTAAGGCCCGGCCACAGCGCGATGATGGTGGGCCGGTCGGTCTCGCCATCGCGATGGATCGCGGCCGTGACGCTCCATTTCCCTTGCCGGAGGATCGACTGGACCTGGGGCACGAGGCGGAAGTCCACGGCCAGGTTCTCGTAGCCCCAGTCACGGGCCAGCGCGGCCTTCAACCGGTCGAGGTCGCCGAGCGGCTTGTGCATGTCCGGCTCTTCAACCTCGACATAGCACAGGCCGATCGCCGGGTTGCGTTCGATGATCTTGTCGGTGGCCTTCTTGCGCACGACCTGCGCGTTGACGACCGAATCCTGCGGGACATCGATGACGAGGTCGCCCTCGATCAGGGCGGAACACGAAAGGCGGCGGCCTTCGGCCAGCGCGCCGCGCTTTTCCACGTAGCGCTGTTCCTTTGCAGACCAGCCGGAAATGTTGGCGGCTTCGGACGTGATGCCGTGCTTGGCGAAGCGCCCGGTCTGTACCTCCACCTGGCAACGGCCGCAGATGCCACGGCCGCCGCAAACGCTTTCCACGTAGACGCCAAGCTCGCGCGCGGCGTCGAGCACCGGCGTGCCCTTGGCAAAGCGCCCGCGCTTGCCCGAGGGCATGAAGAGGACGAGGTGCTCGCTCACGCTTGCGCTCAGGCCTGGGCGCGACGTGCCGCCCGACCGCCACGGCGGCCGCCGGCGGTTGCTGCAGGGGCGGCAGGCGCCGGCGAAGGCGCACCGCCGACATGGGGCTTGTAGTCCTTGTAGGTGCGGATCCATGTCATGCAGTCAGGATCGGTGCCATTGAGCACGTTGGCCGCGCGGACCATTTCCATTTCCTGCGGGCGGCAGGGATTCATGATGGCCGACGTCATGCCGGCGCCGATGACCATGGGAATGAAGCCGGCATTGATGCCGTGGCGGTGCGGCAGGCCGAAGGAGATGTTCGACAGGCCGCAGGTGGTGTTGACCTTCAGTTCGTCACGCAGGCGGCGCAGCAGGGCGAAGACCTGCTTGCCTGCGGTGCCCATGGCGCCGATCGGCATGACGAGGGGATCGACGACAATATCGTGGGCCGGAATGCCGTAATCGGCGGCGCGTTCGACGATCTTCTTTGCCACGGCGAAACGGACATCCGGGTCCTGCGAGATACCGGTCTCGTCGTTGGAGATGGCGACCACCGGAACATCGTATTTCTTGCAGAGGGGCAGGATGGCTTCCAGCTTCTCCTCCTCGCCAGTCACCGAGTTGACGAGCGGTCGGCCCCTGGCCACTTTCAAGGCTGCCTCGATGGCCGCGGAGACCGACGAATCGATCGACAGGGGCACATCGACGAGGCTTTGCACGATTTCAAGCGTCTGCACGAGAAGGGCCGGTTCTGTCGCATTGGGATCGACCGCCGTGACGCCTGCATTGACGTCAAGCATCGTTGCGCCGGCCGCGACCTGTTCGAGCGCGTCCTTCTTCACCGTCTCGAAATTGCCCTCCACCATTTCGGCAGCCAGCTTCTTGCGGCCGGTCGGATTGATGCGCTCGCCGATGACGCAGAACGGCTGGTCGAAGCCGATGACGACCTCTCGGGTCGCGGAAGCCACGATGGTACGGGTCATGCCTGTCTCCTTTGATATAAAGACTTCTTTATATCGTTATCTCATTTGCATCAAGCCCCTGGGCGGAGCCGTTCTCAGTTGTTGTCCACCACGTCGGCGACGATGGCTGCGGGCCGTTCCGCTTCCTGCGCCATGATTTCCTCGAGACGTTCGGCGATGACGGCATCGTCAGGACGGCTCTCGCGCTGCCAGGGCTTGCGGCCTTTCAGGACGCCGGATTCATGCACGATCTCGGCGACGAACTCCTCCTGCCGGTAGGCCATGACATGGACCCCGGACACACCCTCGATTTCCTTGACCTCGTTCATGATGTCGATGCACAGGCGCTTGCCCTCGCGCTTCTGCTTCTCGGCGCCTTCCAGCCGCTTGATGACGGCATCGGGGATATGGACGCCGGGCACGTTGGAGCGCATCCACTTGGCGGTCTTCGCCGAGGCCAGCGGACCGACGCCAACGAGGATGAAGCACTTCTCGTGGAGGCCCATGTCGACAACGCGCTTCATGTATTCGCGCAGCATCGGCACGTCATAGCAATACTGGCTCTGGACGAACTGGGCGCCGGCGGCGATCTTCTTGGCGAGACGGTGCGGGCGGAAATCGTAGGGCGGGGCAAACGGGTTGATCGCGGCGCCGAGAAAGACATGGGGTGGCGAGGTGATGGGCCGGCCGGACAGGAAGCGCTGCTCGTCGCGCATGGTGCGCACCGTTTCCAGGAGCGACATGCAGTCGAGGTCGAAGACAGGCTTGGCGCCGGGCTGGTCGCCGGCCTGTACGCCATCGCCGGTCAGGCAGAGCATGTTGGCCACGCCCATGGCGGCGGCACCCAGCACGTCGCCCTGGATGGCGATGCGGTTCTTGTCGCGGCAGGCGATCTGCATGATCGGGGCATAACCCATGCGGGTGAGCAGCGCGCAGATGCCGACCGAGGACATGTGACAGTTGGCGCCCGAGGCATCCACGGCGTTGATGCCGTCCACCCAGCCATCGAAGATGGCCGCGCGTTCGTAGACTTCCTGCGGATCGGCGCTGTCGGGCGGGTTGAGTTCGGCGGTCACGGCGAATTCGCCGCGGCGCAGAACACGTTCGAGACGGCCGCGCGAAACGTGTCCGGGCAGGGGATCGAGCGGGGCGGACGGATCCAGCGGATTGGAGTCGGGAGAACCCGTCATTGCGCGCGCTCCCTGGCGGCTTCGCGTCCGGCTGCTGCGTTGGCGGTGACGCGGAGCCATGCGGAGGTCTCGCGCAGGCTCTGGTCGACCGGCTTCTGCACGTTCATGATGTTGGCGCGGCCTTCACGCATGCTCCCGGTTCCCTTCCATGCCTGCACCCAGACGCAGGGCATGTCGGGTTCGACTTCGCAATTGCCATTCGCCCGCACACCGCCGCAGGGTCCGTTGCGCAGTTGCTTCGGGCAGTTCATCGGGCAGGACATGCCGGTGGAGGACAGGATGCACTGGCCGCACATGCGGCAATCGAAGAGAAGACCCTTGACGCGCTTCTCGACGAATTTCACCGGCGGTTCGGCGCGCCGGTAGCCGACAGCCTTCCAGAGCGGGTGGAGCGCCAGGAACAGGCCCGAGAAACGTGCGTAGACCCATTCCAGGAAGCGGGCATGGCGCACCGACCAAAGGCGGATCGTATAGGCCTTGCGCGCCCGTGAAACCGGCGACACGCCGGACGGCACATAGGCCGAGGCCGCTCCCTTTGCGGCCTTCTTGCTTCCAGTGGCGGCTTTCGCCGCAGTTTCAGGCGCCATCGCGTCCTCCCGTTTGGACAAGGGCGACGAGACGTTCCCTCGGCCATGCCGATTCCAGTTCGGCGGCCGCCTTGTCGGCTTCGGCCTCGAGGTCGTCTCCCACGGCGACGGGTGCTGCCCGCCGCCACTCTTCCAGATAGGCATCGGTATCGGCCGCGCCGGAGCGCATCGCGGCCATGTCTATGGCCTCGGCGAAGCGCTGCGACAGCTCGCGCTTGGCGCTCTTGCGCCCCTGCTTCACGATCACCTGGGCGGGGATGTCGCGCCAGTAGACGATGACGAGATCGGCCATGTTCCGGTTACCTTTCGTTCGGGGTCGAGAATTGCGGAGCCGGCGCCTGGCCGCTGGTTGCCGCGCGACGCCGGAAATTTCAAAAGCGACAGGTGCGAATTAAGGCCGTCAGCCCATCATGCCGGCAACGAATCCGGCAGCGGCGCCGGCCGCCCCGATCACCGCCACGATGACGGCGAGCGACACCATGCCGATCGCAGCGCCGACGCCGAGCAGGATGCCGTCGCGCTCCGAAAGCGCCAGCGAAAGCAACGTGGCGGCAAATGCGGGCAGCCAGTTGCCAAACGGGATGGGTATGATGACGGCCACGGCCAAGACAAAAATCGCAAGACCCAGCGTCCTGTCGGCCTGGCCGCGCGAAAGCGGCCAGTATCGCGGCTTGATGAAGCGCTCCAGGCGTTCCAGTCCGGGAATCAGCTTGTTGATGGCATAGTCGATCCGGTCGCGCTTCAGGCTCTTTGACAGGACGAAACGGGGCAACCAGACCGTCTGGCGGGCAAGGATCATCTGGGCGGAAACGATGGCCAGCGGAATGCCGAGGATGACCGAGGTGCCCGGTGGCAGGGGCAGGAGGTTGACGGCGCCGAAGACAATCAGCATAGCCGCGAAGGACCGGTCGCCGAGTGCATCGCGGATCGCCCCGACCGAAACGGGGCCTTCGGTCGAAGCCGCGAGTTCGCGCAATACGGTCGACAGCCGGCGTGGCGGATCGTGGGGCGGTTGCTCCGCAGGCAACGTGTTGCTCATGCTGTACCGGTTCATCTCAGCCCGGCTGCCAATGCGGCAGGGGACTCGTCATTTAGGTCCGGATTGTGAAAACCACAAGTCAGGTCGGGGCGGCATTCAGCAGCGCATCGGTGAGGTCGCCATAGCCGGTGAAGCGGCGTTCATAATCCAGGCCCAGAAAGCCTGCCGCCTGTCGCGCCTTCGCGTCGAGGGCGGGATCGTCGCTCTGGGCGAGATAGACCAGCTTCGCATAGTTGCCGAACATCATGGCGATCAGTTCGGGGTGACGGTCGAGTTTCAGCGGTTCGACAATGAAGGCCTCGAACTGGCGAGCGATCAGGTCCGTCAGATAGAAGGTGGTCACCTCGTCGCCGCTTTCGCGCAGGAATTTCTCCGTGCCGGTATAGAAGGCATAGCAATGCGGTCCCTCGATCCGCTCCAGTCCTTCCTCGCGGCAGATGCGGTCGATTTCGCCCCGGGTCCCGCATTCGGCATAACCGATGAAAATGCGCGTGAAGCCTTCCGCACGGGCTTGCGCGATCTTGTCGCGCATGGCCGGGGCGATCAGGTCCGGCGTGTTGTGCCAGATCGCCGGGAGGCAGGTCAGGTCGACATGGTCAAGCCCGTTGGCCTCGCATACCGCAACGATCTCGCGCGCGATCGCCCCGCATGCAATCACGCGGACGGGCTCTGCGCTGTTGGCGGGTTTCGCCGCGCTCACCGTTTCAGTTCCAGGATGTCGAAGCGCGATTCCAGGTGCGGGGCAGGGAATTCCAGCCGCAAGCGCCCGTCATCGAGCAGGAAGGCATAAGCGACCTCGTCGCGTTCGCTGTTCTGCGGATAGGACAGGGGCTCCTCGTAGGAGTAGTGGCCAGCGCCGAGGAAGATCATGCGCTTGTCGCCGTCATCGAAGAACCGGCCGGTCACACGTTGCGACCCGGTCAGCTTTTCCAGCCGCCAGCCGGAGCCGTCATCGGAAATGCGGCATCGGAACCAGGAATAGATGACAAGTTCGACCGGTCCATTCAGCTTGGTGACGCGGCATTGCCAGTTGCCGGTCAGGTCGTTGCCGGCAATGGCGACCGGTTCACCCGCTAGAATCTCGTTGAGTTCGGCGATATCGCCCGGCGCCCCGCGGGCCCGTGCGACGGCTATGGCGCGGGCGCGCGTCTCCTCGAAGTCGTCAAGGCGCTGCCGGTCGTCCTGCGTGATGAGCGAGACGATTTCGCCGGTTGCCGTGGCCGGTCCCGCCGCGCAGGTCAGGGCCGACACCAGGGCAAGAACAAGAACGGACCGCATCATGGCGTGAACCTCCCTTGAAGGCCAGGCGCATGACCTTGCGGGCTTCGTTCCCTGGAACGGTTCAGCCGGCAGCCGCCTGGTTGTGCTTGCGCTTCATGAAATCCTTTGCCGTTTCAACCGCAACCGCGGCGTCACGGCAATAGGCATCGGCACCGACGGCCTTGCCGAATTCCTCGTTGAGCGGTGCGCCGCCGACGAGAACGACATAGTCGTCGCGGATGCCCTTTTCCTTCATCGTGTCGATCACGACCTTCATGTAGGGCATGGTCGTGGTCAGCAGGGCCGACATGCCCACGATATCCGGATTGTGCTTCTCGATGGCCTCGAGATAGTTCTCGACCGGATTGTTGATGCCGATATCGATGACGTCGAAGCCGGCACCTTCCATCATCATGCCGACCAGGTTCTTGCCGATGTCGTGGATGTCGCCCTTCACCGTGCCGATGACCATGGTGCCCAGCTTCGGCGCGCCTGTCTCGACGAGCAGCGGCCGCAGGATGGTCATGCCGGCCTTCATGGCATTGGCCGACAGCAGGACCTCGGGCACGAACAGGATGCCGTCGCGGAAATCCTCGCCGACGATGCGCATGCCTTCGACCAGGGCCTTGGTCAGCACGTCATAGGGCGCCCATCCGCGATCGAGGAGGATGCGTGTGCCTTCCTCGATCTCTTCCTTGAGGCCGTCATAGAGGTCGTCCATCATCTGCTGAACGAGTTCCTCGTCATCGAGTTCCGACAGGATGATCTCGTCGTCGCCAGCCATTGTCCAATTCCTCTCAAAAAAACACGCGACCGGTGTTCGCACACTGCGCCTGCCCGCGAATATCCTGACAACCGGCCGCAGGGGCTGCACAATTTGCGACGCCACCGGATGCAAATTGCGACCGGGTCCCTCAATTCCGTCGGATATAGCGCATCGGGCGGGCTGGCAAGGGCGCGTTTGGTGTCCCGGGCGGCCCGTTGCGGTCGATATTGCCCTCCCGGACCTTCACGCGCCGTGTCGCCGGTAGCCAAGTCGTTGACGCGGTTGGGGCAGGCGCGGCGAACGGGGCGACCTTAGACTTGGAAGACAATGCCCGGAGCGGGCGTGGATTTCTGAGAAACGGTGACAGGAATGACCGAGGATACCGAACAGTTGGCGGCAAGTGCTTCAGCCGCCCCGCGCGAACGCCGTGGCAGGGGTGAAAGGTCCGGTGCAGCGGCGCGCCGCGCCGCGCGATCAGGTGGCGGGCCCGGATTGTCGCTGACCTACATCACCCGCAAGATCCCGGTCTACGAGGTCCTGGGGGAGGAAGGCCTGTCGCTGATCGAGGCCAATGCCGACGCGATCCTGGAAGAAATCGGCATCGAGTTCCGCGACGACGCCGAAGCGCTTCAGATGTGGCGCGATGCCGGGGCTGATGTGAAGGGCGAGCGCGTGCGTTTCCCGAGGGGGCTTTGCCGCGAACTGCTCAAAAGCGCCCCTTCCAGCTTCACCCAGCATGCGCGCAATCCCGCAAAATCCGTGCAGATCGGCGGCGACACAACCGTTTTCGCCCCGGTTTACGGGCCGCCCTTCGTGCGCGACCTGGAGGGAAACCGCCGTTATGCGACCATCGAGGACTTCCGCAACTTCGTGAAGCTCGCCTACATGGCGCCCTCGATGCACCATTCCGGCGGAACGGTCTGCGAGCCGGTGGACGTGCCGGTCAACAAGCGTCATCTCGACATGATCATGGCGCACATGACCCTGTCCGACAAACCCTTCATGGGTTCGGTGACGGCGCCGGAACGGGCGCAGGACACGGTCGACATGTGCAAGCTCCTGTTCGGCGAGGAGTTTGTCGACCAGAATACGGTCGTCATCAACCTGATCAATGCCAACTCGCCCATGGTGTTCGACGATACGATGGTGGGCGCGGCCAAGGTCTATGCCCGCAACAACCAGGCCTGCATCGTCACGCCCTTCATCCTTGCCGGTGCCATGAGTCCCGTGACGGTGGCCGGAACGCTGACGCAGGTGCTGGCGGAAGTGCTGGCAGGCGCTGCGTTCACGCAGCTTGTGCGGCCCGGTGCGCCGGTACTTTTCGGCACCTTTGCCTCGTCGATCTCCATGCAGTCGGGCGCACCGACCTTCGGCACGCCGGAGCCCTCGCTGGTCTCCTATGGCGCGGCGCAGCTTGCGCGTCGCCTCGGCTTGCCGTTCCGCACCGGCGGATCGCTGACCGCTTCCAAGGTGGCCGATGCGCAGGCTGCCTATGAAAGCGCCAACACGCTCAACTCCACCCTGCTGGCGGGGACGAATTTCGTGCTTCACGCCGCCGGCTGGCTGGAGGGCGGGCTGGTCTCTTCCTACGAGAAGTTCATGATGGATATCGACCAGCTCGGCATGATGCAGCGCCTTTCCGAGGGGGTGGACCTGTCGGAAAACGGCCAGGCAATGGATGCCATCCGCGAAGTCGGTCCCGGACAGCACTATCTCGGCTGCGCCCATACCCAGGCCAATTTCCAGGAAGCCTTCTACCGGTCCTCCATCGCCGACAACAATTCCTTCGAGCAATGGCAGGCGGAGGGCCAGAAACCTGCCCATCAGCGCGCCAATGAACTGGCCGGGAAGTGGCTCGATGCCTACGAGGCGCCGTATATGGATCCGGGCATCATGGACGGGCTGACGGATTTCGTCGCCAGGAAGAAGGAATCCATGCCCGACGCCTTCACGTGAAAGGATGAGGCCGAAGTCTCCGGCCGGTCACGCGTCGCGTCCCTGATCCACGATGATGTCTGGCGCAGGCCCGTTCGCGGCGATGGCGGCGGCTGATCGGGCCCGGCACCGGCGGCGCTCCTTGGCAAACCACTCTCCGGCATCGCCTTTGACACAAGGGCGAAAACCACTAGGCTTCGCACGCCCGGCGCAGGCCGGGCGTTCCAGCTGCGCGTGAACGGAGAACTCCATGCATCTGAAAACCCTGTCGATCACCACCGGGGCGGGTACGTGTCCGGCAAAGCTGTTCCTGCCGGAAGGGAACGCATCGGCAAGCGTACTCCTGTACATGGATGCCTTCGGCCCGCGACCGGCGCTGGATGCAATGGCCGGACGGCTGGTGGGCGAGGGCTATGCGGTGCTGCTGCCCGACCTGCTGTACCGCTGCGAGGACCGGTCGCCCTTCAACGCCCGGACGACCTTTTCCGATCCCGAACGCGGACCGCTGCTCAAGTCCATGCTGGCGCAGACAAGCCAGGCCATGACCATCGAGGACACGGCGCATTTCCTCGCGGCGCTCGATGGCGAGGGACTGGACGGACCGGTCGGGGTGACCGGTTACTGCATGGGCGGCGCGCGGGCACTGAACGCGGCGGCCTATTATCCGGATCGCGTCGCGGCAGCGGCAAGCTGGCATGGTGGCAATCTTGCCGGTGACATTCCCGACAGTCCCCATCTTCATGCCGGCGGCATCAAAGGGCGGATCCATGTCGGCGTCGCGGGCGATGACGGCAGTTTCCCGCCGGAGCAGTCTGCGCGCTTCGCGCAGGTTTTCCGCGAGGCCGGGGTCGACTACACGCTGGAAAACTATCCGGGTTGCCGGCATGGCTGGTGCGTTCCCGACCATGGAGTCTATGACGAAGCAGGCGCGGAGCGGCATTGGAAACGCCTGCTCACCCTCTTCGAGGAAACGCTGAAAGGCTGAGGCCGTGCCGGCGGCAGTCCAAACCACGATCGACGATGTCGCCGCCATGCTTGCGCCCCACGGCCTGATGCCACGCGGCGGGTTCGTTTTCGCCACGCGCGATGCCGCGCCTGCCGGGCCAGACGGATTGCCCGCGCGCAGCGTTCTGCTTGCCGGCCATGGTGGCGGTTCGATCTGGGAACCGTTCAATGCCTGGCGGCAGCGGCAAGAGACCGATCCGGCCGATCCGCTCGATGCCTGGTCAAAGGCGGTCATCGGCGATGTGGCCGAACGGTTCGGCGCCCGTGCCGTCTTCCCGTCCGATCCGCCCTATCTGCCGTTCCAGCAATGGGCCATGCGGGCGGAGGGGCTTCGCCCGTCACCGCTCGGCCTACTGATGCATCCCGTGTTCGGCCTGTGGCATGCCTATCGCGGCGCGCTCCTGTTCGGCGAGGCGCTGGACATGCCGTTGCCCGAACCCGCGCGGCATCCCTGCGATGCCTGCGATGCGAAGCCCTGCCTGGCGGCCTGTCCGGTTCAGGCTTACGGTCCTGCCGGCTTTGATGCGGCGGCCTGCGGGGCCCATGCCCGTTCGCCGTCAGGGATTGCCTGCCGGGACCAGGGCTGCCTGGCGCGCAATGCCTGCCCGGCCGGCTTGGCGTGGCGCTACCCCGCCGCCCAGCAGCGTTTCCATCAGGCGGCCTTTCTCCGCGCATAAGCATTTTTTCACAATGCACCCAAGGATCGCCTTGCCTGCGCCGTCCAATGGTCGATGATGCATGCGATGAGCGATGAGACCGGACACGGTTACGACGTGAACAGGACAGCGCTGGCGGCGGCTGGCGGTGATCGCGCGGCCTTCGCCCGGCTCGTCAACGATCACTACGACATGATCCATCGCGTGGCGCTGCGCTGGGCGGGAAACCGTCAGGACGCGGAGGACATCGCCCAGTCCGTCTGCGTGAAGCTCGGGCATGCAATCCGCGGTTTTCGTGGCGAATCGGCCTTTACCACCTGGCTTTACCGCATGACGATCAATGCCGCACGGGATCATCACCGTGCCGTCCAGCGCGATGCACGGCGGGCCAGGGAAATGGCAGTGCAGGCGCTGATCGACCACCAGCCGGGCGCTGGCGACTGGCCGCCCGAAGACGAGACGCAGGCGCTCTGGGCCGCGGTGCGGGAATTGCCGGAAAAGACGCAGGAAGCGGTGCTGCTGGTCTATGCGGAGGAACTCAGCCACGCAGAGGCTGCCAGGATTCTCGATTGCAAGGAGGCTACGGTTTCCTGGCACATCCATGATGCGAAGAAACGCCTGGCCGTGCTGTTGCGGCCGGGCGGGGAGACGTGACCATGACCGGTGACGACAAGCTGAAACAACTGGCCTCAAGCGGCCGCGAGGCGCCGCGCGCCGATGCGCGCGAGCGTGCCTTGCTGGCCGCCATGGACGCCTTCGATGCCGGGGAAGCCGGAACGGACAAGAAAATGACGGCAACGCCCCAAGGATCGGCGGGCCACGGACGTCTCATCTCCATCGCAACCGGAGCATGGAGACATGTCATGACGCCCAAGACCCTTGCCGGCCCGATCGCCGCCGCCATCCTCGTGCTGCCCTTCGGCGGCTATTTCGCCTGGCAGATGATGGAAACCTCGCCGCTGGTACAGCAGCAGCCCGGCGGTCCGGGCGGATTGATGAACATGAATTCCGGCGCGCCGCAGGCGGAGCCCGAAGCCGCCACGCAGGCCGATGAAGCCCGTTCCAAAACAGCTGTCGCCGGTGGCGACGGGGAAACCGCCGCCGGTCCCGTCCCGGCCGCGCCCATGCTGACCCTGCAGGGCGCCGGCAATGGCGCGGTGATGGCAAAGCGCCAGTTCGCGCAGTCGCCGCAGCGTCCGGCCGCGGGGCTTCCGGCGAGCCCGGATCATGCTCCGCTGCCTTCGATGGAAAATCGCGACCGGGTGGAAGCCTTCGACAGCAACCCGGTGCGCGCGGTTCTGGAAAGCCCGGTGTCCACGTTCTCCATCGATGTCGACACGTCCTCCTATGCCTTCGTCCGCTCGCAACTGAATGCGGGGCGGCTGCCGGCGCCGGAAACCGTTCGGGTGGAGGAACTCATCAACTACTTCCCCTATGACTGGCCGGCCGCCGGCAACCCGGATCAGCCGTTCAAGCCGACCGTGACCGTGGTTCCGTCGCCATGGAATGCGCATCGCAAGCTGATGCATATCGCCATCAAGGGATATGACGTGCAGCCGGAAACGCGGCCCAGGGCCAATCTGGTCTTCCTCATCGATACATCGGGCTCGATGAACGCGCCGGACAAGCTGCCGTTGCTCAAGACGTCGTTCCGGCTGCTGCTCGACAGGCTCGATGCCAAAGACACGGTGTCCATCGTCACCTATGCCGGTTCGGCGGGCGTGGCGCTGGAGCCGACAGCGGCCTCGGACAAGGCGAAGATCCTGGCGGCCATCGACGGACTGGGGGCGGGCGGTTCCACGGCGGGCGCGGCAGGGATCGAGACGGCCTACCGGCTGGCCGAGCAGAACTTCGTCGAAGGCGGCGTCAATCGCGTCATGCTGGCGACCGACGGCGATTTCAATGTCGGACCGTCGTCGGACGACGCGCTCAAGACCATGATCGAGGACAAGCGCGAGAAAGGCGTGTTCCTGTCGGTCTTCGGCTTTGGCCAGGGCAATTACAATGACCAGCTCATGCAGGTCCTGGCGCAGAACGGCAATGGCACCGCCGCCTATATCGACACGCTCGGCGAAGCGCAGAAGACCCTCGTCGAAGAGGCGACGTCGACCTTGTTCCCGATTGCCAAGGACGTGAAGATCCAGGTGGAGTTCAATCCGGCGACAGTCGCCGAATACCGGCTGATCGGCTACGAGACGCGGGCGCTGAACCGGGAGGACTTCAACGACGACCGCAAGGATGCCGGTGACATCGGCTCCGGCCATTCGGTCACGGCGATTTACGAGATCACGCCGAAGGGCAGCCCGGCACAGCAGATCGACGACCTGCGTTACCAGACAGCACCGGCCGATACGGCGGCCGGAGGCGGAAGCGGGGAGTATGGTTTCGTCAAGATACGCTACAAGCAGCCTGACAGCGATACGTCGGAACTGATCACCCAGCCGGTGACGCCGGAAAACGAGATCGCCTCGCTCGACCAGGCGCCGGACGACCTGCGCTTCTCGGTCGCCGTGGCGGGCTTCGGCCAGAAGCTGCGCAAGACCGGGCAGGTGGCCGGTACCGGCTGGGACGCCATTGCGGCGCTGGCTGCCGGGGCGCGTGGCGACGATCCCTTCGGCTACCGGTCTGAATTTTTGCGCCTGGTGCAGATCGCCAGTTCGCTTGACCAGACGAGGTGAAACGAGCGGACCCGGCCGGCAGTTGGCGCGCCGGGTCCGGCTCTATCCGCAACAACCGGATTTGACCGAGAAGGAAGAAGGATCATGAACCGAAGCGCAATCAACAGGCGTTCCATCCTTGCCGCAGGACTGGCCGGCGGCCTGCTTGCCGCGACCGGCGTGACGGACGCCATGGCCCAGGACGATCTCTGTCCCGTTGTCTCCTCGCAGGACTGGGAGGCCTGGCTCTCGCGCACGCCGTATTCTGGCGGCAGGCTGATGCTGCATGTGCGCGGAAGCGTTTCGATGCCCACACCCGGTTACGCGCTGAGCCTGCGTGAGGGGCCATTGACGCGGTCCTTTCCGCCAACACAGATGGTGGTGCTGGAGGCCAGGCCGCCAATCAACGACATCGCGGCGCAGGTGATCACCAACGCGCGCGTCAGCGTGATCCTGCCGGGCCAGGATGCCTACAAGGCGGTCCGCGTGGTCTGCGGCAAGGAATTGCTGCACGAATTCACCGACGTCCCGGTCCTGCGCTAGTCTCGGCCGCGGACCGGGCGCAGCGCGCCACGATCCAGGCCGCCAGCACCACACCGGCGAAACGGGTGGCAAGGACAGGCGCGCCAAGGTCTGCAACCGGGGCAGGCCACAGCATGGCAAGCCCGCCAGCCGCAAGGACGATGCGTTCCCATCCGGTCATCGGTCGCCCGAGCCATCCGGCAAAGGCGACCGTCAGGGCCGACAGGCCGGCGGCGGCCAGGACGACCGATGCGGCGATTTCGCCGGGACCGCCGATCATGAGCAGGCCCGGCATGGTGACGAAGAGGAAGGGCGCCAGCAGCTTCACGAAGCCCAGACGAATGGATTCCACAGCCGTCTCGTTGGCCCCGGCGCCCGATATGGAGGCCGCCGCATAGGCGGCGAGCGCGACCGGCGGCGTGATGGCCGAAACAAGGCCGTAGTAGAAGATGAACATGTGGCCGACGATCGGTTCGACGCCGAGGCGCGTCAGCGCAGGGGCGACGAGAACCGCCAGAAGCAGGTAGGCGGCCGATGTCGGCAGACCCATGCCGAGCACGAAGGATGCCAGCGCCGTCAGCACGAGGATCATCCAGATGGAGCCTTCGCCGGCTTCCAGGATCATGCCGGACATCATGAGCGCCAGTCCGGTGAGGTTGAGCACGCCGATGATCACACCGGCCGCGGCGACCGCGACGATGATCGGCACGGTCGCAACAAGCGTGTCGCGGCAGATGAGCAGGAGATCGGTGAGGCCGACGCGCGTTTCCTTCTTCCACGGCGACAGCGCCAGCGCGATGACGATGCAGATGACGGCGGCGCGCGTGGGGGTGTAGCCCGCGACAAGCAGGGCGATGAGACCCACCAGCGGCGCCAGCAGATAGCCGCGTGTCTTGAGCGTGGCGATGAGCAATGCCAGACCGGCGCCCGGATCGCGCTGCAGGTTCAGGCGGCCGGCTTCCAGGCGCACAGCGATCATCAGGGCGAGCACGTAGAGCAGGCCGGGCACGAGCGCGGCCAGCGCGATCTGGCCGTAGGGCACGCCGAGGATCTCGGCCATCAGGAAGGCGGCAGCGCCCATCACCGGGGGCAGGATCTGGCCGGCCGACGAAGCGGCGGCCTCGATGGCACCGGCCAGGCGCGGCGTGTAGCCGGCCTTCTTCATCAAGGGAATGGTGAATGTGCCGGTGGTGACCACATTGGCGACGGCCGAGCCGTTGATCGTGCCGAGCAGGGCACTCGAAAGGGCCGCCGACAGGCCGGGCCCGCCCTGGACGCGCCCGGTCAGGCCGCGTGCGATGTCGACAAAGACCTCGCCGGCGCCGATGCGCATCAGCACGCCGCCGAACAGGGCAAACAGGAAGATGTACTCAACCGCCACGCCCATGGGCAGGCCGTAGATGCCCTCGGTGGAGAGCATCAGCGTGGAGGTCAGGCGGCGCAGGTCGTAGCCGCCATGTCCGTACTTGCCGGGAATGAGATCGCCGAACCATGCATAGGCCAGGGCTGCCAGAACGAGCAGGACGAGCGCCCATCCCAGCGTCAGGCGCGTGAGGATGAGGATCGCGGCCATGAGGATGACGAACAGCCAGAGATCGGGGGGCGTCGCCATGGCGCCGCGCATGATGATGTCGAAATAGGACTGCTGAAGATGATAGCCCGGGACGAGGACCAGGACGGCAAGGACATAGAGCCCGATTGCAACGGGAAGGAACCGGATTCTCAGTGCGCACCAGACCAGCCCGGCCGAGGCGGCCAGCGAGAAGAAGACGGATCGCAGGATGAGCGCCGTGATCAGTCCGAAATAGGCACCGTAGATCACCAGCGCCGTGATGGCCACGGCGAGGATGACAAAAAGGGCGGAGACGGCAGCCGTCTCCGCCCGGTTTTCGCGGACCGCGCCATCCAGCGCGATCCGCCCGATCCATTGCTTCAACATGGTCCCGCCCGGTCAGGGATTGGCATCATACCAGGCCTTGGCTCCGGCATGCAGGTCCACGGGCACATTGGTTGCCGTTTCCCGCAGGATGCGTCTTGCGGCCGGGTGGACGGCGTGCAGTTCCTCGAGATTGGTGAAGATCGTCGCCGTGATGCGTTCGATCAGTCCGGTATCCGCGCTTGCCTTGGCGAAGAGGGTCGCCGGGTCGTTGACGACGGCAACAGGCTCCTTCTGGTCGGAATAGGTGCCGGCCTTGATCTCGAAGCGCTGGTAGAAGGGATATTTCTCCACCAGCGCCGTCATCGTGGCGTCATCGACGGGGATCATGACCATGTCGGCCTTGGCATCGAGGTCGATCAGGGCTGCGACCGGTGCGCCTGCCAGCACGCAGGCGGCATCGACATTGCCGTCGACCAGCGCCTTGGTGCTTTCGGTGTAGGAAAGGAACTGGGCGTTGCCCTGATCGAAGACGCCCTTTTCCTGCAGGATGCGCATGCACAGGACTGCGGAGTTCGATCCGGGCGGACCAAGGCTGATGCGCTTGCCGGCCAGGTCGTCGAGCGTCCGGATGCCGGTGCCTTCGATCGTCGCGATCTGCATGACGGCCGGATAGAGGTAGGCCATCGCGGCCATCGGCAGCGCACCGTCGGCAAACGGGCCTTTGCCCTTTGTGGCTTCATAGAGCGTGGACGCGGAGGAGAAGCCGAAGGTGAGCTGGTCTGCGGCCACGCGGCGGATGTTTTCCACGGAGGCGCCGGTCACTTCCGCGCGGGCCGTGGCGCCGTCCATGTGCTTGTTGATGATTTCAGCCATACCCGCGCCGATGACATAGAACAGTCCGCCGGTTCCGCCGGTGCCGATCGAGATGCGGTCCTCGGCGAGGGCGGGGGATGTCGCCAGCGCCGCCGCCGCCAAGAGCCCGAGCAATGATTTCGCGAGTTTCATGATCAAACCTCCCATCGCCGCCTTATTGCGGCTTTCGGGGGGAGGTTAGCCATTCAAGCGGGCCTGTCCAGACACTTCGTTATGCCTGTGAACAATTTGCGGACGGGAATTCCGCCTGCGAAAACGGCTGGCGAGGAACGGGTCCGCGGCCGGGAATAGCTCAGCCGCGCCGCCGGCCGCGCCGTTCGCGGCCGCCGTCGCCGCCCGTTCCCGCGCCGCTGGCGTCAGCCTGCTTGTTGCGCATCGGGCCGACCTTCTCGACGATCTCTTCGATGGTCGGGCGTGTCGCCGGGGCGTGGGTGTCGATGGCATGACGCATCGCGGCAAGGTGTTCGCAACGCGTGCCGCAACAGCCGCCGATGATCCGTGCGCCGGCATCCATGGCGAGGCGGGCATATTCGGCCATCAGCTCCGGCGTGCCGGAATAGACGATTTCCGTGCCCTTGAATTCGGGAATGCCGCAATTGGCCTTGACGACAATGGCGGCGCCGGGTTCGGCGCCCGACATGTCGAGCAGGGTGGACAGCATGTCCGAGGCGCCGACGCCGCAATTGGCGCCCACCGCGACCGGTGCATTGCCGAGGCCATCGGCGACATGGTGAATGTCCTTTGGATGCAGACCCATCATGGTGCGCCCGGCGGTGTCGAAGGAACCGGTATAGACATAGGGCAGGCCGACCCGGTTGGCGGCTTCGACGGCGGCGCGGATTTCCTCCGGCGCGCTCATGGTCTCGATCCATGCAACATCGGCGCCGCCATCCTTGAGGCCCTGCATCTGCTCGGCAAAGGCGTCCACGGCATCGTCATGGGTGAGCGCACCCAACGGCTGCAGCAACTCGCCCGTTGGTCCGACGGACCCGGCGACGACGACCTTGCGCGGGGCCTTGTCGGCCACGGCGCGGGCAAGCTGCGCGGCTTTCATGTTGAGCTCGTGAACGCGGTCCTGGCCGTTGTGCAGCTTGAGGCGCTGGCGGGTGCCGCCAAAGGAGTTGGTCAGGATGATGTCGGAACCGGCATCCACGAAATCCTGGTGCAGCTTCGTGATCCGGTCGGGATGGTCGGCATTCCAGAATTCCGGCGCATCGCCGGATTCCAGACCCATGGCGAAGAGGTTGGTGCCCGTGGCGCCATCGGCGAGCAGGACACCCTTTTCGGCCAGCAGTTGGGAAAGCGCATCGGACATGGCAGGGATCCTGAATAGGGGAAAAGGTCATAACCACATAAAGAAGTCTTTATGTCATTGCAAGCGCCGCCGGGCGTCCATGTCAGGCATAGCGTCGCGCTTCCGCCTCGCAGGCTTCCTCTTGGAGGCCGAGACGGCGATAGGTGGCGGCCAGCATCCGGTTGAGCGGTATGCCGCAGGGATCGTAGATGCGGCGCATTTCCATCATCTGCTGTGCCTGGACCAGGTTACCGGCCTTGCGGTGGGCATCGAGCAGGATCTGTTCGAAGAGGTCGCGCTGGGCGTGGCTGCCACCGGCCTCGGCCATGCGGGGCAGGGCAAGGCTCATCAGGCGTGCCGCTTCTGCGTGGCGCCCTTCGAGATGCGCCATGATGGCGCGTGCGGCGGGAAGGGCCACGTCACGCCACACGGCCGCGTCGAAACCGTTCGCGCCGGCGGCACGGTCCTCGATGGCCTGCATCAGATGGGCAGCTTCCCCGAGGCCTGCGCGCTTGAGACCGTAAAGGTATTGCAGGGTCAGGAAGGCGTTGACCGTATCGCCATGGCGGACCCTGAGCCAGCCGGCGAGTTCGGACCAGCGCCCGCCGACATCCATGCCCGCCATCTCCATGCGTGCCAGCAGCGAGACCGCGCCGATCTGGTCCTGGCTGTATGCCTTCTCCATGGACCAGCAATGCGCGTCATACATGGAGAGAACGGCGTCCTCGTCGCCCATGGAAAGGGCGAACAGGGCGCGGTGCCACCAGTTGTGCGTATACATGAAGGAGTTCAGCCCGTTCCAGTGTGGCGCGGCACGGTCCAGGAAGCGGGCGCCTTCCGGCACACGGCCCTGGGTAAGCATGACATGGGCGAGCGCGTGGTGTGCCCATGGCTCCGTTTCATCGATTTCCAGCGCCCTGTTCGCGGCCGCCTCCGCCTTGTCGAGAAGATGGCATTGCTCGAAGGCGAAAGCCGCCATGGCGTGGAAATGCGCATTGCCGGCATTGCGGCTTTCCACCGCGCGGGCAAGGCGCAGCATGGCGGGGGCGTCGCCCCGGTTGAAGGCGAGATACTGGCCGAGCTTCATGGCGGCGAGGTCGTTCGGCCAGCTGTCTAGATGGGCGGCGATCCTTTCCTCGGCGCGCAACTGGTCGCCCGAGGCCCAGTCGGTGAGGATGGCGTGCAGGCTGCGTTCGCGTTCATTGGCCCGGCCTGACAACGCCGTGCCGGCATGGATGAAACGCTGCGCCTGAGCCGGTGCCTCCGGACTTTCCAGGAACATCCACAAGATCCCGGCATAGGTCTGGGCGAGCGGGCATTCGGGGTCTGCTTCCGCGGCGGCCAGAACGTTCACCGCCCTGGGGTGATAGCCAAGGAAGCCGGCGACGAAATCGCAGATGCCCTGACGGGCCGCCGGGCTTGCGTTGCTGAGCGGATTTCCAAGCGGATCGAGCATGGCGTTTCTCCTTCGCGCGGCGACGATGGCAAAGGGCGCGGCGGGCGTAAAGGCCGATTGCCCCGTGACTGCCCGATTCATTCCGTGGTCCCGCCATATTCCTGTGCGACCCGAAGGACGGTGCATGAAAAGAAAAATCAGACATGCCGCCCCAAGGGCGCAGGGAGTAGCATGATGAGCGAATTCGCCGGAAACTGGGCGAAGCAACGTCTTGAGCAGGAGCAGCGGTCGCAGACAGCCGGATTCGGTCTGGCCGGTTTCGTCGCGACGGGCGCCGTTCTGGCGGTCCTGGCCGGTTTCGGCGCCATTGCCGTGGTTGCCGGCGGCAGCCCGAAGGGCAGCGGCACCGTGGTGACGGCCGCGTCACCGGCCAAGGCGGCGATGCCGGCCCCGGTTGCGGATGCCGGTGCTGCGGCCGGCAAAACGGCGGGCGGGGAGACACACGCCAACAGTCTGACGCCTGGGCGTGTTTCCGCTGCCGGGGCGCTGGCGATGGCCCAGGCGGAAAGCCAGGCGATGGCTCCGGCGCCGGTTCGCACATACAAGGTGGCGACTGACGGCAGGGTCATGAAGGACGACTATTCCGCTCTTGCCGCCGACGACCCGCGATGGGCACAAGACGCCGGCTCTTCCGCGACGAAAGGCAAGCAGGCGCTGGCGAGGCTGCTGCTCGAGAATGAAGGCGCTCCGGAGGCAAGCCGCGACAATCCGCTGACTTCGGCCATTGCGCCGGTGGAGCGGCGGTTGGAGTCCACTCCACAGGAAGACGTAGCGCCGGCGCGAGCCGGAAAGACGGGTTACGCCAGTCAGCATGTCAACATGCGCGCCGGGCCGAGCAATGGCGCGAAGGTTATCGAGGTCATCCCGGCCAAGGCGCGCGTGACCATTCATGGCTGCAAGGGCTGGTGCGAGATCAGCCACGAAGGGCGCCGGGGTTTCGTCTACAAGAGCTTCATACGGCAGGGCTGAGCCCATCGGGCCCGATTTCGCAAAATGCGAAATCGCGAGGCTTGTCCGCAAGTGCTTTGCAAAATGCATCGGCGTTTTGCGATTTGCAAAGATCGAACGCCCTGTTTCGCGCAGGGAATGCCGGGAATGCGGCGTTTTCGATCTGGCACAATGATTGCTCAGTCATTTTTGTCGCATAGGACGGCCCGGCAGCCGGGCAATCAGGACCGGGGGCGGACTGGTTGTTGATGCGGCGAATGAGCTGCCGGGAAGTGTATCGGGTGTGCGGGCCCGAGGGGGCCGGCCGGCGGATGAGTGGGGCAATTCATCCGCCGGCCATTTCTTCATCGCTGTCCCGTCCGGTTCCTTCGATTTCCGTTTGCAATTGTGGGGTTGCTCCGCAATCATGGGATCATGAAGCCGAACCCGTCGCCACGGACACTCCATGCCGAACTGCTGCGCCTTTGTGCGCGCATCGGCTATTCGCCGCCGCTGACCCCCTGATTGACAAACCGCTTCATTTTCTTATCCGCCTGATTCAATCGGCAGGGGCAAGTCCATGACCTATCAGAATTATTCTCTGCAGCAGCTGCAGGCCATCGATGCCGCGCATCACCTCCACCCGTTCACCGACCACAAGGATCTGCGCACGGCGGGAAGCCGCATGATCGTGCGTGCCGATGGTGCCTTCATCCATGACAGCGAGGGAAACGCCATCCTCGACGGCATGGCCGGGCTGTGGTGCGTCAATGTCGGCTACGGGCGGGACGAACTCGCCGACGCTGCCTATGCGCAGATGAAGGAACTGCCCTACTACAATTCCTTTTTCCGCTGCACCACGCCGACGCCGGTTCTTCTGTCGCAGAAACTTTCCGAGATCGCGCCGCCGAATGTCGGCCAGGTCTTCTACGGATCGTCCGGATCGGAATCCAACGACACGGCGTTGCGTCTTGTCCGTCATTACTGGGCGCTGGAAGGCAAGCCAGAGAAACAGATCATCATTTCGCGCCAGACCGCCTATCACGGTTCGACCGTGGCGGGTACGTCGCTGGGCGGCATGAGCGCCATGCATGCGCAACTGGGTGCGCCGGTGCCGGGTATCGTCCACGTCATGCCCCCCTATGCGTTCGAGTTGAAGCAGCCGGGCGAAAGCGACCATGATTTCGGTCTGCGGGCGGCCCGCGCGGTCGAGGAGGCCATTCTCGAACATGGTGCCGACAAGGTGGCCGCGTTCATCGGCGAGCCGGTCATGGGCGCGGGCGGGGTGAAGATCGCGCCCGACAGTTACTGGCCGGAAGTCCAGCGGATCTGCCGCAAGCATGACATCCTGCTGATGCTCGACGAGGTGATCACCGGATACGGAAGGACCGGCAACTGGTTCGCCGCGCAGACCTACGGTCTCGAACCGGACACGATCACCACGGCCAAGGCGCTGACATCGGGTTACCAGCCGCTCTCGGCATTGCTGGTCGGGGACCGGATCTCGCGGACGCTGGTGGAGAAGGGTGGCGAGTTCTTCCACGGCTATACCTATTCCGGACACCCCGTCGCCTGCGCCGTCGCGCTGAAAAACCTGGAGATCATCGAGCGGGAAGGGCTGATCGACCGCGTGCGGGAAGAGACCGGACCCTATCTTGCCAGCCAGTTGGCAGAACGCGTCGCGCCGCACGGCATCGTCGGCGAAACACGCTCCATCGGCCTGATGGCCGCCATCGAGATCGTGAAGGACAAGGACAGCCGCGAGCGGTTTCCCGGTGGCGGCGCCGCGGGCGTCGCCGTGCGCGACCACGCCATTGCCAGCGGCATGATGATGCGCGCGGTGGGCGATACCATGATCCTTTCGCCGCCGCTCATCTGGACCCGCGAGACGATCGACATGGCCATCGACCGGATTCTCCTTGCCCTGGATGCCGCCGGGCAGGACCTGCGGAAGAAACCGGCGTGAGGATGGCGGCCATGCGCAAACGGTCCGGCCGATGAGCCCGCACGGACGGGTATCGGGCTATGGCCGGATGTCACGTTCCGGGAGCAGGGAGGCTGGCGGCGGGTCCATGGCTGACCTGCTGCTGGCGCCTTTCGTGGTGGCGATGCGGCTTCCCGTTCTCTATGCAGAGGCGGCGGCGGGGGGACTGGCGCGCGGCGAAACGCACCGGGCGGTCGACGAGAAGATCGCGGCCGGCGCGGAAGGCTTGTGGGCCGCGCAGCTTTCGCTGTGGGAAGCCGCCTTCGAGTTCTGGCCGTCTGTCCTCTCTGGCCGCCATCCGGGCGACCTGATGGCCGATACCATGGCACGGGCATCGCGGGCCGCCTTGCGGCCAACCTCGCGGACCGTGCGCCACAATTTCGACAGGCTGGTCCAGCGCTAGGCGCTGGCGTGGTCAGAAGCCGCTCTCGCGGACGAGCACGGCGGCGATGCGGCGGACAAAACCTGCCGCCAGGCTTTCGCGTGTTGCGTCCAGTGTCACGCTTCCGCGCATCTCGTGGGCAACCGGTTGCCGGTCCAGCGCCGCGAATGCGGCGCCATACCAGCTTCCGGCGATCTCGCCGCTGCCGTCGCGCTCCGTGGGAATGGGCCCGCCATGTTCCGACCCCAGCAAGGCGCCCGGCAGGGCCCTCAAGGGGGTCGGTGAAAGCCCGGTCAGGGTGACGGTCAGGGCCTCGAATTCCGGTTCCCCGGCAACGAACCGGCCGGTCGCGCCGGGCTGCAGGCGATGCACATCCTCTTCGGAGATGGCCGCGACCAGCGAGGCCGCCGAAGGAGCCGCGATCACCGCCAGCCGGGTCGACGGCGATATCCAGAGTCCGGTGTGCAGGTCCGGCAGCGCATTGGCGATGCGCCCGGCAATCGGCGCGCGGATTACGAGCGCCGATTCCAGTGATTCTAGGCTGGCGATTTCGCTTTGCGCCGACGCCAGTTCGTTCTCGATGACGCCGCGTTCGGAACGGTCGCGCATGTCGGCGGTCATCCGCGCCAGGCGCGCGCTGGCCAGCGCGCGCCGGGCTTCGGCGACACGCTTGCGATAGGCAAGGTCCGGCGCTTCGAGCCGGTAGAGCAATTGTCCCTGGCTGACGGACGCGCCATCGGTGGCGAGAACCTCGACGAGACGGGCTTTTGCCGGTGCATGGACGGCATAGGTAGGCGCGGCGCGCAGCAGTGCCGGCGCGCGCACCGAACCCTGCCATGGCAGAAAGAGGACGAGG
The DNA here is from genome assembly GCF_046506625.1 of Zhengella sedimenti. Lineage (NCBI taxonomy): Bacteria > Pseudomonadati > Pseudomonadota > Alphaproteobacteria > Hyphomicrobiales > Notoacmeibacteraceae > Zhengella > Zhengella sedimenti. The sequence goes on along the minus strand of NZ_JBKFFP010000006.1, from coordinate 219,940 downwards.
AGAAGCCCGCCCGCCACCAACACGGTGCGAAACATCGTCCGGTTGAGCGCGAATCGCTTGCGCTCGCCCCACCAGGTCGCGATCTCCCGATAGACGGGCATGGCGATGAAGATTCCGATTTCCACGAGGAAGAGGGCGATGCCGATGACCTTCACCGTCATGTGGTAGACGAGGAGCGCGATGCCCGCGAACAGGAAAAAGCGGTAGATCCAGGTCGCCCAGGCGTGGATGATGATGAACCGCCGGACAGATGGGCGCAACGTTTCAGGCGGCGGTTCGCCCCAGCCGAAGAGAAGTTCGCGCATCCGCCAGCGGGCGAGCGCGAAGCCGCGCTGTTGGAGGTTGCGGAAGTCCATGATGTCTGCGAGCAGGTAGTAGCCGTCGAAGCGCATCAGCGGGTTCAGGTTGACCGCGAGCGACGTGACCCATGAGAGCGTGGCTGCGGCGAAGACGACGCCCCTCAGCGGGCCGTCGGGAAGCAGCGCCCAGAGCAGGGTACACCAGGCGGCGATGACCAGTTCGGTAAAGATGCCGGCCGCGTCGATCATGACGCGCTTGCGTGCCGGCAGGCGCCAGGCGCTCGTCGTGTCCGTGTAGAGGATCGGAAAAAGCACGATGAAGGCCACGCCGATGGTGGGAACCGGGACGTTGTAGCGCCGTGCCATGAAGGCATGGCCGAGTTCGTGCAGGGACTTGATGACGGCCAGGCTCGCGCCGTAGATGATGACGCCCTCGAGGCTGAGGAAATCCACGAAGGTGTGAACGAAGACATCCCATTGCCGGGATGCCAGCCAGAGCCCGGCGAGCGCCACCAGCGCGGTGAAAAGCGCGAAGGTGCGCGTGAAAAGCGGCGCGACGACCGGCCAGGCGCGATCGAGGAAGGTTTGCGGCCGGAGAAGGGGCACGCGGAAGAAGATGTAGGCGTGCGCGGCACTCGACAGGATGCCACGGCGGCCGCGCCTTGCGGCCTCGGCCAGGATTTTCCAGTCTCCGGCGGCGGGACAGGCCAGTTCGTTGGCTTTCAAGAAACGGATCATGCCCTCGATATCCTCCGGAGCCAGCACGTGGCCGGTCCGTTCGGTGTATTGGCGAAGCGTTGCGGCAGCGGGGCCGGCGCACCATGCCGACAGAAGATCGAAAGCAGGGCGGGAAAGGCGGAAAAAGCGTTGCCGGACAGGATCCTCTATCAGCCAGGCCCGTGCTCCGGTCGCATCGCCGGGCGCCTCGTGGAAAAGGAGATCCGAGCGCAAGCGGGGCAGGTCAGGCCCGTCTGGAACCGTGGCCGCGGTCATCCCGTCAAATTCCGAATCTCTGCCGCAACAGGGCGATGGGACGGCGGAACAGGTAATAGCCCAGCGAGACGCGCGGTCCGTAGATCTGCGCGGTTCCCCTCAGTCCCGGCCGCAGGGGAACCGCGCCGTCTTCGATCGCGGCGAGAACCGGATAGACGAGACGGTTGTCGGGTGTGGGTTCGGCCAGATAGGCGGCGGTTTCCACCTTCGCCAAGACGGGTGCCAGGGGGGCGGCATCGAGGAAGAGACGCAGGCTGCCGTCCCCGTCGAGCGCCACGGTATCGCCGATGGCAAGTTCGATCCGCAACCGGAGGCGGTTCGGATCGGCGATGCGCATGATCCGCTCGCCCGTGGAAACGGGTTTGCCGGTCCAGTCGTCCCGGTTGGAATAGAGCACGATTCCCGCCGCGGGCGCCCGGATCCGGGTCCGTTCCAGACGGTCGCGGGCCTCTGCCAGTTCCGCCTCCGCCATGCGGCGCTCGGCCTCGGCGATGGCCAGTTCGCGGCGCATGTCCTGCGAAGCAAACGCACCCTGCCGAGTCCTGCGCTCCCGGGCAGAAGCGATGTCGAGAGCCCGGGCTGCCACGTCGTAGCGACCCCTGGGCTCGGTGTCATCGAACTCTGCCAGCAGTTCACCGGCTGCGACGGACTGGTTGGGATCGACAAGAAGGCGCCGGATCACGCCGTCGACGGGAGCAGCGACCACGAAGGGATCGCGCGGCACGACTTCGGCTGGCGCAAGGACCGTGAGGGGAACGGGAATGAAAAGGGATAGCATGCCGGCCAGCGCCAGCGCCATGGCGATCTGCCGCCGGCGCGCCACAAGAGCCTGGCGGCCGAGGCTGCGCGCGAAGGGCGTGAGTGCGTGGCCATAGGCGGATGCAAGGCGGGCCGCGATCAACTGGTCGGCATCGCCGGGAGCCTTGCTGACAGGGATGGCGAGAACGCCGGCGGTCCTGCCCCCGATGATGCGCAACGGTATTGCCAGCAGGCGTTTCTTCCCGCTTCCCGCCAGCGGTTCGTCGAACGGCAAAACGGCCGGCCTGCCAGCGGCGAGCAGGCCGGCATTGCGGGCGACGGCTGCTTCCAGCGACGCCGCAAGAGGCGATTGTCTGTCCGGACTGGACACGCCGGTGGCATGGCTGAGGACCGGGTGTCCTTTCCATGCGCGCTGGAGAAGCAGGTAGCAGGTTCCGGCAAATCGCAGAATCCGGCCCGTTTCGTCGACGATATACTGGCCCAGTTCCGCTTCGCTCTGCGCTTCGCGCAGGCCGCCTTCGATTTCGAGGAGCAATTCGAGGCGGGATCCTGGCCGCGCCGTCGTCCGTGCCTGGGGTGCCTGTGGGACAGAAGGTCCGGCATGGGCGGCATTGGCCGGCGCTGCACCCGGCGAAGATGGGGATGGCTTCAGGGAAAACGGCTTGCGCACCGGGGCGTTCATGGCTTCACTGCCCGGTCTGCCTGTCGAACAGGGCGTTGCCACTCATGCCGGGGAGGATGACGCCGGCGCCGCTGTCGAGTGTTCCGGTGAGACGGACGGTCTGGCTGACCGCATCCACCTCGGCACCGATCCGTTCGATCCGGCCGCGCACCGACACGCCCGTTTCGTCGACCGTGAAGCCGAATCCGGCACCCGGCTCCAGCCAGCTCAGCCAGCGCGACGGCGCGACGAAATCGATCTCCAGGTTGCTGTCGTCGACGATCACCATCAGCGGCTTGCCGGGTTCGGGGATCTCGTGAACGTCGGCGAACCGTTCGACGATGCGGCCGTCAAACGGCGCCTCGATCCGGCAGCCAGTCATCTTCGCTTCCGCGAGTTCCAGTTCGGCACGGCCTTTTTCCAGTCCGGCCAAGGCCAGATCCACCTCGCCCTTGCCGGCCGCGCCGTGCTTTCGCAAATGCGCTTTCTGGTTGTGTTCGACAGTGGCGGCACGGACAGCGGCGCTCGCGGCACGTTGCTCGGCCTCGAGGCGGCGGCAGTCGAATGCAAGCAGCAGTTCGCCCTTCCTGAAACGCATCCCGTCACGCAAGGGGGCTTCGGCGACCGGAATCGTCAGGTCGGTTGCGATTTCCAGGCGCGCCTTGGAGCGAACCACGCCGCGCAGTTCCTGCATGTCATCGGTTTCGGCGGCCTGCAAAGGGGTTGCAAGCAGGAGCAAGGCCAAAATGGTCTTCCGGGTCTTCGGGAGTTTCATCATATCCCCGCGATTCTGGTTCACGGGGAATCATAGTTGCATAACTGGCAATCATACAACCATAAAGTGATACCGGCATGGCAAAAACCGCGCCCGCCCGTCACCGGGGGAACGCGGCTTTGCCATCCAGTACGCATGGCTCCCGCCCGGAAGATACGCTGGGCCGGGGAACATGCCCGCTCCGGTACGCGATACCTGATCCGGAGCGGCAAGGCGTTTTCGAGCGCCTTGTCGTCCGTTTTAAAGCGCTATCGTTACCGGCTGGTTAGCGAGGACTTAAGCAAATCTAAATCGCGCATTTTTTTGTCTTTTTGGCGTTTACAGGGGTTAACGGACGTCAACCCTTTCCGCCGCGCAGGAAGTTCACGATTCCCGAGAAGTCGGTGTCGCCGTTTCCCTGCGCGTTGAACAGGGTATAGATCTGCGCGGCCTCTGCGCCGAGCGGGGTGGCCGCACCGGTTGACTGGGCGGCCTCCTGGGCCAGGCGCAGGTCCTTGAGCATGAGAGCGGCAGCAAAACCGGGCTTGTAGCCGTTGTTGGCCGGCGAAGACGGCACGGGGCCCGGCACCGGGCAATAGGTGGTAAGCGACCAGCATTGGCCTGACGACGTGGACGCCACGTCGTACAGTGCCTGGTGCGAAAGGCCCAGCTTCTCGGCCAGGGCGAAGGCCTCGCCGACGCCGATCATCGAGATGCCGAGGATCATGTTGTTGCAGATCTTTGCCGCCTGGCCATTGCCGGCGTCGCCGCAATGGACCGCCTTCTTGCCCATCAGCGCCAGATAGGGCTCGGCGCGCTTGAAGGCGGCTTCCGATCCGCCGCACATGAAGGTCAGGGTTGCAGCCTGGGCGCCGCCGACGCCGCCCGATACCGGCGCATCCAGGGATTGCATGCCCGCGGCCTCGGCAATGGCGTGGGCCTTTCGCGCCGAATCCACGTCGATGGTGGAGGAATCGATGAACAAGGCGGCCCGATCGGCCGCTGCCACGATGTCGTTGTAGACCGAAAGCACATGCTTGCCGGCCGGCAGCATGGTGATGATGACATCCGCCTCGCGCACCGCCGCGGCGGCGTTCGCCATGACGGTGACGCCATTGTCGCGCGCCACCTTGAGGTTTTCCGGCACGAGATCGAAGCCCTGAACCTGGTGGCCGCCCTTGACGAGGTTGGCTGCCATGGGATTGCCCATGTTGCCAAGGCCGATGAATGCAATCGTGGTCATGTCTGGTTTCTCCTCCGTCGCGGTTCGCCGGTCAGCGCCCGATCATGTGGCGGGCGACGATCATGCGCATGATCTCGTTGGTGCCTTCAAGGATCTGGTGGACCCGGAGGTCGCGCACCAGTTTCTCCATCCCGTAGTCGTGCAGATAGCCGTAACCGCCGTGGATCTGGAGGGCGTCATTGACGATCTCGAAACCGGCGTCGGTGACGAAGCGCTTGGCCATGGCCGACCACTTGGAGGCATCCGGGGTCTTGCGGTCCAGCTTGGAAGCGGCGGTGTAGAGCAGTTGCCGGGCGGCCGAAAGCTCGATCTCCATGTCGGCCAGCTTGAACTGGAGCGACTGGAACTGGTTGATCGCCTTGCCGAAAGCCTGGCGTTCGGCGGCATATTGCACCGCCTTCTCGATGGCCGACGTGGCGCCGCCGAGCGAGCAGGCGGCGATGTTGAGCCGGCCGCCATCCAGCCCCGCCATGGCGATGCGGAAGCCCATGCCCTCGTCGGACAGGCGGTTTTCCACCGGCACGCGGCAATTGTCGAAGATCACCTGGGCAGTGGGCTGCATGTGCCAGCCCATCTTGTTTTCCGGCGCGCCGAAGGACAGGCCCGGCGTGTCCTTTTCCACCACGATGGTGGAAATGCCGGACGGGCCGTCGCCGCCGGTGCGCACCATGACGACATAGACGTCGTTGGCGCCGGCGCCCGAAATGAACTGCTTGGCGCCGTTGAGCACGTAGTGGTCGCCGTCGCGCACGGCCTTCGTCTTGAGTGCCGCCGCGTCGGAGCCCGAACCCGGTTCGGTCAGGCAGTATCCGGCGAGGAGTTCCATGGACGTCAGCTTCGGCAGGAAGCGCTGGCGCTGCTCCTCGTTGCCGAAGCGGTCGATCATCCAGGCCGCCATGTTGTGAATGGAAATGAAGGACGAAAAGGCGGGGCAGGCAGTGGACAGCGCCTCGAAGACCAGAACGGCATCGAGACGGGACAGGGCGGAGCCGCCGACATCCTCACGCACGTAGATACCGCCGAAGCCGAGCGGGCCGGTCTCGCGGATCACGTCATCGGGAAAGTGGCGCGCCTTGTCCCATTCCAGCGCGTGCGGCGCCACGCGGTCTTCGGCAAAGGAGCGGGCCATGTCCTGAATGGCGCGCTGGTCCTCGTTCAACTCGAACTGGCCCGCGCTCATGTCGACGCTTGCATCCATGTCATCCTCCCCGTCATCAGGTTCCTCTCATGCAATCTAGACCAAGCTGGGGGCGGCGCAACATGCTCCACATGTACACATTCGCCGCACAGCCGATGTGCGCCGGCTCATGGAAGGAGCGCGCGCAGCGGATTGTCGGGATCCATGACGAGCCGGATCGCCAATATGGTGCAACTCACCACGAGCAGCGGCTTGATGAGGCGCGCACCGTTCCGCATGGCGAAATGGGCGCCGAGGCGGGCGCCGGCAAACTGCATCACGCCCATGACGAGACCGGCCTTCCAGGCGATAACGCCGACGGCGGCGAAGGCTGCGAAGGCGCCGATGTTGGAGGCGAAATTCATCACCTTGGTGTGGGCGGTGGCCTTCAGCACACCATAGCCGGCCAGCCCGACATAGGCCAGCATGAAGAAGGAACCGGTGCCGGGGCCGAACACGCCGTCATAGAACCCGATCAGCGGCACGGCGGTGAGCGAGAACAGGAACGGGCCGATGCGCTCGGCCCGGTCGATATCGGAGAGCGACGGCTTGAAGGCGAAGTAGAGGGCGATGGTGACGAGAAGGACCGGAAGGACGGCCTTGAGCACCGTATCCGGGAGCACGGTGGCAAGCATGGCGCCAGCCACGGCGCCGAGGCACGAGGCCAGGGCCGCGGGCAATTGCCGGCGCAGGTGGACATGGCCCTTCGCCGCATAGGCGAGCGTCGCGGAGCCGGAACCGAACAGGCTTTGCAGCTTGTTCGTGCCAAGCGCCACGACCGGGTCGAAGCCGGCCAGCAGGAGGGCAGGGACTGTGATCAGGCCGCCGCCGCCGGCGATGGCATCGATGAAGCCGGCCAGGAAGGCGGCGAGTGCGAGAAGGGCTGCGATTTCGAGCGAGAGTTCGATCATGGGGACTTCCAGGCCGCGATGTGCGGGGCGCGGCGGTTTGCAGCATGGCGAACGATCTTGCGCAAGCGAAATCAGCGGCTACCATCGGGGCCGGGATGACGATCAAGCCCTTTGGAGGGGAAGGCCTGCCATGGCACCGAGCATCATTGACAGACTGGTGACGTTTTTCGAGGGCGACCCGGCGGTCCGCAAAGTGGCTCACGACCCGACGATCACGGCCGAACTGCTTCTTCTGTTCCGTGTCGCGCTGGCCGACGGCAAGGTGGAAGAGGCCGAGATGGACATGCTCAAGCGCATTGCCGAGGAGGCGTTCGGCATCGGGCCGGAAAGTTTCCCCGACGTGGTGCGCTACCTGCACGAATACGGCTACGAGACGACCGGCCGGCAGGCGGCGGAAGTGTTCCAGGCCATGTCCTACGAGCGCAAGAAGGCGCTGGTGGAACACATGGAAGCCATTGCGCGATCCGATCACGACCTCGACGAACGGGAGGCCGGCGTGATCCGCCGGACCATCGAGAAGCTCAACGAGAACCCCGGCGCCGCCTGAGGTCAGGCCCGTTCAAGCCTGCGCGCGATTGCCCGTTCCAGGTCCGGCGCGGCGTCGACCAGCGCGCGTGTGGCCTCGTGTACGGGGCTCGACAGGACATCGGCGGTGCGACCGCGCTCGACGATCCGGCCGTCATGCATGACCATGACCTCGTCGGTGATGGCGCGGGCCACCGTCAGGTCATGGGTGATGAACAGGTAGGCGAGTTTCAGCTTGTCGTTCAATTCGGCGAACAGGTCGAGGATCTGGGCGCGGATGGACACGTCCAGTGCCGAAACGGGCTCATCGGCGACGATCAGGTCGGGCCGGGTGATGAGGGCACGGGCAATGGAGATGCGCTGGCGCTGGCCGCCGGAGAATTCGTGCGGGTAGCGGTCCATGCTGTCGGGCGGCATGTGAACCTCGTCGAGCGCCTCGGCCACGCGCTCGCGCCTCTCGCTGCGCGATGGCTGGCGGTCCATGAGATGCAGTGGCTCGGCGACGAGGCGCTCCACCTTGTGGCGCGGATTGAAGGAGCCATAGGGGTCCTGGAAGACCACCTGCATGCGGCGGCGGAAAGGCCGCAGGGCCTCGCCTTCCAGATGCGACAGGTCCTGGCCGGCAAGGCGGATTGCGCCCCCGGTCGGGTGATCGAGTGCCAGGATCATGCGCGCAAGCGTTGACTTGCCGCAACCCGAGCGCCCCACCAGCGCGACCGAATGACCCGGCTCCATGGCGAAGGAGACGTCATCGACAGCGCGGAACGGTTCGGCCTTGCGAAACAGCGAGGTCCGCCGGCCGGGATAGTCCTTCTTCACGTTCTCCACGGCCAGCAGGGGCGCAGACCCGTGCCCGGTCTCGCGGGCGCGGGGAAGGGCTGCGGCCCGGACCGCGGGAACGTGCATGGAGGCTTCGGCCAGTTGCCTTGTATAGGGATGGGCCTGGCGTTGCAGCGTGGTGGCGGTCTCGCCCTGCTCCATCACCTGGCCTTGGCGCATGACGGTGATGCGGTCGGCCATGTCGGCGACGACGGCGAGGTCGTGACTGATCAGCAGCAGGCCCATCCTGTTTTCGGCCACGAGGTCACGCAACAGGTCGAGGATCTGTGCCTGGAGCACCACGTCGAGCGCCGTGGTCGGTTCGTCGGCGATGAGCAGGCGGGGCTTCAGCGCGCAGGCAATGGCGATGACTACGCGCTGGCGCTGCCCGCCGGACAGTTCGTGGGGAAAACGCGACGGGGGAAACTTCGCCTGCGGCAGGCCGACGCGGTCGAGCATGGCGCGGGTGCGCTCCTCTGCCTCGGCGCGGGAGCAGCGCGTGTGCCAGCGAATGCCCTCGGCCACCTGCTCGCCGATGGTCTTCACAGGGTTGAGCGCGGTCATCGGCTCCTGGAACACCATGCCGATGTCATCGCCGCGCAGGGCACACATCCGGTCCTCGGTTTGCGTGAGCAGGTCCTGGCCGTCGAAAAGGATGCGCCCCGACGTGGCCGCGGCGTGGGGCAGGAGGCGCATGATGGCCAGCGCCGTCATGGACTTGCCGGAGCCGGATTCGCCGACCAGGCCCAGCACCTCGCCCTCGCCGATGCGCATGTCGACATGGGTCAGGATCGGCGTTTCGCCGATGGAGAGCGACAGGTTCTCGATATGCAGGAGGCTGCCCGCCATGGCGCTCAGCGCTCCCGCCGCGTTTTCGGGTCGAGCAGGTCGCGCAGGCCGTCCCCCAGCAGGTTCAGCCCAAGCACGGTGATGACGATGGCGAGGCCCGGGAAGATCGCCATGTGCGGCGCGACGATCATCCGGGTCTGCGCCTCGAAAAGCATGCGTCCCCAGCTTGGCATGGGCGGTTGGGCGCCGAAGCCGACATAGGACAGGCCCGCCTCGGCCAGGATGCCGAGCGCGAACTGGATCGTGCCCTGCACCAGCAGGATGGAGGCGATGTTGGGCAGGATGTGCTCGATGGTGATCTGGGTGGCGTTCTTGCCGGATGCGCGCGCCGCCAGGATGTATTCGCGCGGCCAGATGGACAGTGCGCCGGCACGGGCGACACGGGCGAAGACGGGGATGTTGAAGATGCCGATGGCGATGATGGCATTGATGGCGCCGGGGCCGAAGATGGCGGTGATCATGACCGCCGAAAGCAGCGCGGGAAAGGCGAAGACCACGTCGTTGAAGCGCATCAGCGCTTCGTCCACCCAGCCGCGCCGTGCCGCCGCCCAGCAGCCGAGCGGCACGCCGATCCCCATGCCGATGGCCACGGCGACGAAGGCGACGGCAATCGAGTTGCGGCTGCCGACCATGATCATGGAGAAGATGTCGCGGCCGAAATGGTCGGTGCCGAACAGATGCCCGTCACCGGGCGGCGACATGCGGTTCGTCACCGGCAGGTTGGTCACGTCATAGGGCGTCCAGAGAAAGGAAACCGCCGCCATCAGTGCGATCAGGGCGGTGATGACAAGGCCAAGCACGAAGGAGCGGTTGGCGAGCGCCTTCGCGGCGAAGGCGCGCCAGCTTTCGGTCTCGCGGGTCGACACGGCGCTCATCACCGGGACCTCAGGCGCGGATCGACGGCGGCATAGGATAGGTCGACCAGCAGGTTGACGAGGATGACGGAGGCGACCAGCAGCATGATGACGCTTTCCACGACGATCAGGTCGCGCTGCGTGATGGCCTGAAAGAGGAGGCGGCCGAGACCCGGCAGGTAGAACACGTTCTCGATGATGATCGTGCCGGCCAGAAGGAAGGCAAACTGCAGGCCCATGATGGTCAGGACGGGAATGAGCGCGTTGCGAAGCGCGTGGCGCCAGAGCACGCGCGAGCGCGGCAGGCCCTTGGCGCGAGCGGTGCGGATATAATCTTCGCCGAGCACCTCGATCAGGGCCGAGCGCGTGACGCGGGCGAGGATTGCCGCCTGGGGCAGGGCGAGCGCGACTGCCGGCAGGAGCAGCGCCTTGATGCCTGGCCAGATGCCGTTGCCCCAGCCGGGGAAGCCGCCGGCGGGGACCAGGCGCAGCCAGACGGCGAAGACATAGACGAGCAGCAGGGCAAGCCAGAAATTGGGAATGGCCACGCCCACCTGCGCCAGGCCCATGGTGGCGGTGTCGGCGGCGCGGCCGCGCCGTGCGGCGGCGAACAGGCCGGCGGGGATGGCGATGGCTGTCGAAAGCGCCAGGGCCATGACCGCGAGTGGCAGCGATACGACCAGGCGTTCTGCGACGAGGTCGATCACTGGCACCGAATAGGTGAGCGAACGGCCGAAATCGCCTGTTGCGAAGTTGGCAAGCCACGTGACATAGCGTGTCAGCAGCGGCTGGTTCAGCCCCATCTGCTCGCGCAGGGCCTGCACCGCGTCCTCGGTCGCATTCATGCCGAGCATGAGTCGCGCCGGATCGCCGGGCACGACCTCGAGAACGGCGAAGACGACCACGGAGGCGAACAGCAGCGTGAGAATGCCTATGAAAAGGCGTTTGAGCAGATAGGCGGTCAATGGCCCTTACCCTTGCCCTCGGGCAGGCTGGACGTGGCAGGCGGGAGACGGCCGCCGCAGGTCACGGCGGCCATCAATTCAGGGGCGATCAATCCACCCACTTCACCTTGGTCAGGTCATTGGCCTGGATGGGCGAATTCTCCCACAGGCCCTCGACCTTGGCATCCCAGACGCCGATCTTGGGCAGTTCGAAAAGGAAGCCGTTGACGGCATCCTCGGCGAGGATGGTCTGCGCGGTCTTCAGCAGTTCGGAACGCTTTTCCGGATCGGCGGTCACATCCAGTTCGGCCATGACCTTCTTGAATTCCGGATTGTCGTAGTTGAAGTAGTAGTCGTCGCGGGCATAGATGCCGATGTCGTTGGGCTCGGTATGCGACACGATGGTCAGGTCGTAGTCCTTGCCCTTGAAGACCTGCTCCAGCCACTGCGCCCATTCCACCGGAATGATTTCCAGCTCGATGCCGACTTCCTTGAGTTGCGACGCGATGATCTGGCCGCCATCGCGGGCATAGGGCGGCGGCGGCAGCTTGATCGTCGCCTTGAAGCCGTTTTCAAGGCCGGCTTCCTTGAGCAGTTCCTTCGCCTTGGCGATGTCGTGGGGATACATGCCGGTCAGGTCGACGTAATCCTTGTTGGCGGGCGAGAAATGGGTGCCGATCGGCACGCCGTTGCCACCGGCCGAAGCGCCCGCGATGATCGCCTGCCGGTCGAGCGCATGGGCGATCGCCTGGCGGACCTTGAGGTTGTCGAAGGGCGGCTTCTTGTTGTTGGTGGAGAGGATCGTTTCACCCTCCGTGGCGCCGATGACGACGGCAAAGCGCGGATCGGCCTGGACCTGGGGCAGGGCATCGCCGGCCGGGAACTGCGGGAAGGCCTGGACGTCGCCCGACAGCAGTGCCGGGACGGCGGCGGCGGCATCCGGCACGATGCGGAACTCGGCCTTTTCGAGCGAAACGGGCTCGCCCCAGTAGTCCGGGTTCTTCACGATGGTGATGGAGGAGCCCTTGGCCCAGTTCTGGAACCTGAACGGTCCGGTGCCGACCGGGTTTTCCTTGTTCGTCTCCGCCGATTCCGGCGCCACGATCACGGCGTCGCCCCAGCCCATGTTGTAGAGGAAGGCGCCCTGCGGCTGCTTGAGGGTGACCCTGACGGTGGCCGGGTCGACAGCCTCGACGGTGTCGATGGCCGAAAACAGGCCTTTCTGCGCATTGGTGGAATCTTCCGCGCGGGCCCGGTCGAGCGAGAACTTGACGTCCTCGGCATTGAACTCGGTGCCGTCGTGGAACTTCACGCCCGTGCGGAGCTTGAAGGTATAGGTCTTGCCGTCCCCGGAGATTTCCCAGCTTTCGGCAAGGGCCGGCATGACCTGACCGTCCGGCCCGATGCGGGTGAGCCCCTCGAAGACGTTGGCATAGACCACTTCATCGACAGCGGCGGCAGCCGAGCCGGTCGGGTCGAGATGCGGCGGCTCCAGGACGATTCCCAGAACGAGATCGCTGCGCGCGGCGAAGGCGGATACACCGCTGGCAAGCACGAGCAAGCCGGCTGCCAGGACTGATTTCACGTTTCTCATCGAAGACCTCACCTGTTTCCCCATCTGTTTTTTCGCGGCCGGCGGACCGGCCTTGCGGCGGAGTAAATCAGCAATATCGCGGCTTGTCAGCAGGATTTGCCACTGTCAGTCCGTTTCGGACCGGCTTGCCGGGAAGAGCAGGCGCGCCAGGCCCAACGCCATGACGGTGGCCGATTCGGCCATGTCGTCGATGCCGACCCATTCGTCGGGCTTGTGCGCCAGGTCCAGGATGCCCGGACCGTAGGCGATGGCATCGTGCAGGTGGCCGATGCGGGCCATGTGCTTCTGGTCATAGGTGCCCGGCGAGATGACGTAGTCGGGCTCCCTGCCGAAGACCTCGCGCACGGCCTGCGTCACGGCCTGCACGACCGGGGCGTCCTTGTCGGTCATCAGCGGCATCACTTCCATGATGTCGCGAATGGAGAAATCGAACTTCGGCCGCTCGCGCTTGAGGCGTTCCAGGATGGAGACGACCTCCCGCTTGACCTCGGCGATGTCCTCTTCGAGCAGGAACCTGCGGTCGATGGTCAGGCGGCAACTGTCCGGCACGTTGGGCGAGGGCAGGCCGGAATAGTCGTCGGTCTGGCCGCCGTGGATGGAGTTGATGTTCATGGTCGAGCGGCGCGCCCCTTCCGGGACGACGGGCATCCGGGTCTGCTTGCGGTCGAGCGCCGGGAACAGGTCGTCCTCGAAGGCGGAAAGCACCGCGCCCATGTGGCGCACCGCGCAATCGCCCAGGAACGGCATCGACCCATGGGCGATTTCTCCCTTGGTCTCGATCTCTGCCCACCACACGCCGCGGTGGCCAAGGCAGATCCGGTCCTTGTTGAGCGGTTCGGGAATGATGACGTGATCGACGCGCGGGCTCGAAAAATAGCCCTTTTGCGCCAGGTATGCGACGCCGCCGAAGCCGCCTGATTCCTCATCCACCGTACCGGAAATCTCGATGGCGCCCGGATGATCCGGAAACAGCGCCAGGAAGGCATCGACCGCGATGATTGACGCGGCAAGGCCGCCCTTCATGTCACAGGCGCCCCGCCCGTAGACGCGGCCATCCTTCACCACGCCCTCGAACGGGTCGACGGTCCAGCCGTGGCCGGCCTCGACCACGTCGATATGCGAGTTGAAGTGCACGACCGGCCCGGGCCGCCCGCCCTCGCGGCGCGCGACCACATTGACGCGCGGATATGTGTCGTTGTCGCCCGGCGTTCCCTCGCCACGGACATATTCGACCTGAAAGCCCCGCGCGGCCATCTGCGCGCCGACGAACTCGGCACACGGTCTGTAGGCCTCGCCCGGCGGGTTGACGGTGGGAAAGCGGATGAGGTCGCGGGTCAGCGCGACAAGTTCGTCGCGGCGCTTCCCGACTTCGGCTGCAAGCCTGTTTTTCAGCGTCTCTGTCATGGCGCGATATGAGCGCGGGTTTGCCGGTTTGGCAAGCCGGGTTGACGCGCCTGAGCGCGCCACCCCGCTCCATCCCTGCCATGCGCCCGCAGCGGCAGCCCGGTAACCATGACAGCAAGTCACGCCGACGTGTAGTGAATATCACAGAAAATTGCAGTAATGTCATGTAGGGTGACGGCATGCTTGTTGAGAGGGTAGTTTCCATGCGTAAATTCACGGTGATATTTGCTGCGGCGATCATGTTGATCATGGGCGGGACCGCATCTTCGTTCGCGGCCAGCCTGGTGGCGCACATCGATGTTTCCGCGCAGACGATGACGGTGAAGAAACATGGCCGCGTCGTTGGACGCTGGAAGGTTTCCACCGCACGGAAGGGTTACTACACCCCGCGGGGCACCTACCGGCCGACGCGGATGCACAAGATGTGGTATTCGCGCAAATACGACATGTCGCCGATGCCGCATTCCATCTTCTTTCGCGGCGGCTACGCCATTCATGGCACCGGCGCGGTGAAGAACCTCGGCCGGCCGGCGTCGCATGGCTGCGTGCGCCTGGCGCCGAAAAATGCCGCCATGCTCTATTCGATGGCCAAGGAAGTCGGTCCCCGCAACGTCCGGATCGTCATCACCAACTGAGCCTGAAATGGCGCTTGCCCCGCGGGCCGGCCGGGCCGGTCCGCCGGTCCAGGGTCAAACGATCTCGGTGGAAAGCGGCCGCAGCTTGGCCGTGCGGATGCGGTCGTCGTCCTCGAGATAGGCACCGATCCGGCATTCATAGACGATCAGCGGTTCCGGGCCGGTGTTGCGCAATGTGTGAATTGCGCCGGCCGGTATCGTGACATGATCGCCGGCATTCATCCGTTCGATCCTGTGATCGATCGTGGCCATCGCATGGCCCGAACTGATCGACCAGGTCTCCATGCGCCGCAAGTGACATTCCGGCGGAAGGGACATGCCCGGCGAAACTTCGAGCCGCAGGATCCTGATCCCGTATTCCTCTTCCACCAGTTGCTCATTGCCCCATATGCGCAGCGCCGAACCGGGAGAACGGGGCATGTCGCATGACCCGGGCCTGGGGTAGAACCGGGCGGCGTCAGCCTCGAATCCTTCCGCGCAGATGAAGATGCCCGCCGGCCCCTGGATGACGCGATGGGCCGGCAGGCCGGAAATGCCGATACGGATGGGCGGCAGGGTATCGTCGGCCGCCGGTTCCATGTCGCGCCACCCGCCCAGCGTGCGCATCTGTTCGCCGGCGGCGTTGAGGATCAGGTCATTTGGATGACCGGCGAGCAGATCGGTTACGCCGTGACTGGCCACCAGGGAGAGGAATCCCGGATGCGGCCGGACCAGGGCGCCGCTGCGGTCGGCGTGCTGCAAGGCGCTGGCAGCCGATTTCAGCAGCATCGGCGCAGCCTGCTGGAGTGCCTCGATCAGACCATGGCTGTGGCAGACGACCGGGCCTGTCGGGACATGGAGGTCGTTTGCCGCAAGCGCGGTGTCGCGGGCCTCGCCGTCAGCGGATGACAGGATCGTCTGGACATGATGCATGCGGCCGGCGAACAGCGCGCCCCGGACATAGGCAGGGCCGGTATCGGCGGCGCCGGCATGGCGTGTGAAGATCATGGCCACCTTGTCCGGCGGCATGAGGGCGGCGTTCTCGGCGAGAATTCCCGCAGGCGAGGCACCACCCTCCACCTGCAGGCTGGCCGGGATGAACACGGCGCGGGAGCGGCGCCGGCGCATGGCGATCTCCAGTATTGCCAGGGTTGCCGCCGTTCCGTTCCGCGTATCCGATGGCACCACGAGCACCTGCATACCGCGATCGCGCCAGCTTGCCGTCTGTTCGGTCGCCGAGCGCAATGCAAGCTCGCCGACCATGAGAATGGGCGCGCCGAAGCGAGGATCCTCAAGGAACTGCTCCAGCAGCCGTTCAACCGGAGACTGGGTGTTTCCGGAGCGACGGAAACACCACGGGCGCTCAGGGGTTGAACGCGGCCAGAATCCGGCAAGCGGATTGGACGCCATGATGACAGGTACCGGCTTCGCATCGGATTTCGGGAACATCTCCAGCATGTGAATTACTCCAGGTAGCATTCCTGTAGTATACAACTATAAATGGTTTATGCCAGATGAATGCACCAGCCTTCCGGCGGCGGAAAGCGTTCACTCGGGGGTGGGGATAACCGGATGGTGCGCGGCAATGTCCGCCCGACGGTCCGGGGGTGCGCGAGGACGTCGCTACGTCTTGCGCCGCCGGGCCTTGGGGGAGGCTTTCCAGCGCTTGTGGAACCACATCCACTGGCCGGGGTCCTGGCGTATCCAGTCCTCGACAATGGTTGTCACCTGCTGGGTCACGCCATGGACGTCGATGCGCCCCTGGCTGTCGCGAACGGGATCGATGGCGTCGAACAAGGTGAGGTGAAACCGGCCACCCGGCAGACGGATGCAGCGCGCGGGATGGATGGCGCAATCGAACTGGCGGGCCAGCTTGCCGAGCAGCGGGCTCGTGGAGGCTTCACGGCCAAAGAAGTCGACCATCCGGCCGCGAATGAAGAACTGGTCAACCAGCATTCCCGCCTTGCCGCCGTTCTCCAGAACGCGGGCAAGCGCGAAAGCCGCACCGGCACGGGAAGGCACGAGCGCGCCCATCGCGGTATGGCGCGCGGCCATGAGGCGTTCGGCCAGATAGGGATTGTTGGGCGGCCGGAACAGGGCTGTCACCTCCAGCCCGTAGGTCATGGCGGCGACCGGCAGGAGTTCGAAATTTCCCATGTGCGCGGTGAAGAAGATCGCCGGCCTGCCGGTCTCGGCGCGCAGTTTCTCGAATACCTCCGCGCCATCGATCGTGACGCGTCCGACATGGGGATTGCCGGGGTCGAAGTCGAGGATCTGGTCGAGAAAGACATATTCGCCCATCAGCCGGCCCATGTTTCCCCACATGTCGCGGGCGATGGCTTCAAGCGCGGCCTCATCCTTTTCCGGGAAGGCATGGCGCAGATTGTCCATCGCCACACTGTGACGCCCGGAGAGCGGGCCGAAGCGCCGCGAAAGCCCTTCCAGCATGGCGAGGGAACGTTCCGCGGGCAGCAGCTTGATGAGCCACAGCAAGGTCAGTGCAAGGCGTGCGACGATCCAGTATTCGACGAATTTCAGGCGGCGCAGGACACGGTAGACAAGCCTTTTCATGATGGGCGCCCCCCGGACCCGTTCATGATACCCGCAGGATGATCTTGCCGAACACGTCGCGGGTTTCCATGCGCTTGAGCGCCACGTCGATATCCTCGAAGCCGCATTCGGTATCGATGACCGGTTCCACAAGTCCGCGCGCCATCTTCTGCATGGCGTCGGCCATGTTTTCCATGCGGCAGCCGAAGGAGCCGAAGACCTTCAACTGCTGCTGGAAAAGCTGCATCAGGTTCATGGTGGTGGAGACGCCGGAGGTGGAGCCGCAGGTGACGAGGCGGCCGCCGCGCTTCAGGCACAGCATGGAGCCGGCCCAGGTGTCGGCGCCGACATGCTCGAACACCACGTCCACGCCCTTCTTCTTCGTCAGTTTGCGGACGACGCCCTCGAAACGGTCCTTACGGTAATTGATGACGTGATCGGCGCCCAGCGCCCTTGCCGGTTCGATCTTGGCGTCCGATCCGACCGTGGTGATCACCGTGCAGCCCATGCGCCTGGCAAGCTGGATCGCAGCCGTTCCGATGCCGGATCCGCCGGCATGGACGAGGATGGTCTCGCCGGGCTCCAGCTTCGCATTGTCGAAGAGCATGTGCTCGACGGTGCCGAAGGTGACGGGCGCCAGCGCCGCGCCGACATCCGAGACTCCGTGCGGGGCTGGCACCAGCAGGCGGGCCGGGATGTTCATCCGTTCCTGGGCGAAGCCGTCGAGGTGGAAGCCGTGCACGCCGCTGACATGCTCGCACAGATTGTCGCGGCCTTCGCGGCAGGGGCGGCAATGGCCGCAGGTGCGCGCGCCATAGACCGAGACGAGTTGTCCGGGGAGCACATTGGCGACGCCGGGGCCGATGGCCTCGACCTCGCCGGAGGCTTCCGCGCCGATCACCAGCGGCATCTTGCGCTTGGCAAAGGCCATGCCACGCCAGCCCCAGACATCGATATGGTTCAGCGCGACGACCTTGACGCGAATGGTCGCTTCGCCCGGGCCGGGCGGCGGCGGGGCGGGCAGGTCGACGATTTCGAGCTTGCGGTCTTCGATGAGTTGCAATGCGCGCATGGAAACGTTCCGCCTGATGCGGCCGTCGCGGCCACTTGGTCTCATGTCCGGCCCGGCGTGGACGCGCCATGCGGCGCAACCGGCCGCAGCCGTGGTGAAAGGGCAATGTGAGGGGCGTCTAGACCGGTTCGCGCGCCATGACAAGGCAGGTGTTCTGCCCGCCGAAGCCGAAGGAATTGGACAGGACCGTCGAGACGTCGGCACTGCGCCCGGTATTGGGCACGCAATCGACGGGGATCGCCGGGTCGGGATTGTCGTGATTGATCGTCGGCGGCAGGAAGCCTTCCTGCATGGTGATGATCGAGAACGCCGCCTCGATGGCGCCGGCGGCCGAGAGCGTATGGCCGATCATCGACTTGTTGGACGAAACCGGTATGGAGCCCATCGTATCGCCGAACACGGACGAAAGCGCCAGATATTCCATCTTGTCGTTTTCCGGCGTCGAGGTGCCGTGGGCATTGATGTAATCGACCGGGGTGTCGCCCATTCCCGCGTCCTCCATCGCCGCGCGCACCGCGCCGATGGCGGGCGAGGCATCGGGCTTGGAACGGGTGCGGTGGAAATCGTCGGCCTTCTCGCCGCAACCGCTGACGATGCCGAGCACCCCGGCACCGCGCGCAAGGGCGCTTTCGAGCGATTCCAGGACCAGTGTGGCCGAGCCTTCGGCCAGCACGAAGCCGTCGCGATCCTTCGAGAAGGGCTTTGACGCCTTTTCGGGCGGGTCGTTCTGGGTGGACAGGGCCGAAAGCAGGGAGAAGCGGATCAGGGCCTCCGCCGTTGCGGAGCCGTCCGAACCGATGGCGAGGGCCCGGTCGGCCTCGCCGCGCCGGATCGCCTCAACGCCGCACTGGATGGCGGTTGCCCCGGACGCGCAGGCGGTGGAAAGCGTCACCGGCAGGCCGCGCGTGCCGAAGCGGTCGGCGAGGCGGTTTGCAATGGTGCCGAACATGGCGCGCGAAAACAGGTCGGGGTGGCGGGCGGCGCGGGCGGCGGCCAGCATGCGCTGGTAGGGCGTGCCTTCGGTCCCGCCCAGTTCGGCAAGCTCGAAGCGGTGGCGCCATTCGGTCTCGACGGGTGGCGCGGCCAGGAACAGCGGCCCGGCGAAATCGTCCTGCGGTAGGCCGGCCTGCGTAATGGCTTCCAGGGCCGTGGTTTCCGCCATTTCGTGGGTTAGGGGGCCGGGGCCGTCGCTGGAGGAGGCCAGGAAATCTACCATCCCGGAGATGCGCGTGCGCAGGCCGTCGGTCGGAAAACGGGTAATCGCCCGGATGCCGGAGCGGCCGGAGGCCAGCGCCTGCCAGTTCTCCGCCCGCCCCACGCCGAGCGACGTGATGATGCCGATGCCGGTGACGGCAACGACCGGACGGCCCAGATGATCGGTGAACTTCCTCATGGCACCCTTTCCGTCAGGCCCGTCGGACCGAAACCATGCCTTCGCCCGATGCGAAGCCGATGGCCGTGGCGAGGATTTCGTCCTGGGGTTCGTCCAGCGGCGGTTCGCCCTCGGCAAAAGGCCTGACGGCAATACCGGCATCCAGCGCCAGGGCGGCAAGCGCAATGGCGAAGGGGAACTGGGCTTCCTTGAAATGGCCGGTCAGGCTGGAAAACCCGCGCAGCGCCAGGCCGGAAAGCGCGGCGGCTTCCGCGCCGGTGACGTCGGGCTCGCCCGACGCGGCCGAGATCGCCAGGCGGGCGCCGGGTGCCGCTTCCTTCGCCATGGCGGCGATGGCCGCGACAAGGACGTCGCGGCCGCGGCGCGCGCGCCCGGCCTTCACGTCGCCGAGTTCGGCATAGACATGGGCCCCGCGCCTTTCGGCGTGTTCACGGGCCTCGATGACAAGAAACACGCCGCCCGATCCGGTAACGATACCCCCGCCCTCGGCGCCGTCACGGTTCCAGACCGGCGCCCAGGGCGCGCGATGCAGGTATCCGCCCAGTTCATAGGCAAGGAGCATGTCGGGATGTTCGCAATTGTAGGAACCGCCGACAAGGACGTGGGTGGACTGCCCGGCGCGGATGCGGGCGACCGCGGTATCGACGGCGGAGACGCCCGCGCTTTCCTCGCCCATGAAGGTGCGGGACGAACCTGTCACCTTGTGGACGATGGAGATGTTGCCTGCCAGCAGGTTGGAAAGCTGTGCCAGGAACAGTGTCGGGCGCAACTCGGTCGTCAGTTTCTCGTTGAGAAGCACCTCGCGGTCCGTCCGCTCGGCAGCGGCTTCCAGGATCAGCGAATCGGCTGCCTCGTCACGCTCGCCGCCGCCGGCGGCAACGATCATGTCCATCGAGGCGCAGAGCGCTTCGTCACCCTTCATGCCGGCGTCATCGAGCGCAAGCCCGGCGGCATAGGTGCCAATGCGCTGCCAGGTCTCCATCTGGCGCTGGTCGCCACGCTTCGGGATCTGCTGGCCCCAGTCGATCTCCGGCAACGGATGGACCGAATAGGGGGCGAAGGTGCCGGCTTCCAGGATCGGCGCCCGCGGGCCGGCGGTCAGGGCCGCGCGGTGGGCATCCTTGCCTTCGCCGAGGCAGGAGACGATGCCGATGCCGGTGATGACTGCGTCGCGGGCGCTCATGACGGGCGGTCGTGTCCGTTCAGGCCGACTTCGCGGCAACCAGCGAATCGATCTTGGCGCAGAGGTTCTTCATGACGAAGTACTCGTCGGTCGACGCCTTGCCGTCATTGACTTCCTGCGTCCAGGTCTCCAGCGGGATCTTGATGCCGAACTCCTTGTCGATGGCGAAAACGATGTCCAGGAAATCGAGGCTGTCGATGCCCAGATCGTCGATCGTGTGGCTTTCCGGCGTTATCGTGTCGCGCTCGATCTCGCTCGTTTCGGCGATGATGTCGGCGACCTTGTCGAAAGTGGATGACACGGAAAAAGTCCTCTTGATGGATTCTCAGTTCTTCGAGGCGTGGCATTAAACGGTTTTTCGCGCCGGGAAAAGGGCAAAGCCTCAAATCGCGGGCGGTGGCCGACCTGGCCTGCCGCCAGCGTGCTTGCCAGCGGTGGTTGGCGGCGCTACTGCGGCGCCATGAACGAATCCGCGGCAACCATCGCCTATGTCTTCGGCCTCGTCGGCCTGGGATGGCTGACGGCGCGCCTGGGCGTGCTGAAAAAGGGGACCGGCGACGGTCTTGCCGAATTCGCCGTCACCATCGCCGCGCCGGTGCTCCTGTTCCGGACCATGGCCGGGGCGGATTTCTCCGGTTCGGCGCCGTGGCTGCTCTGGGCGGTCTATTTCGGAGCGGTTGCACTGACCTGGACCACCGGGCACGGCGCCATCCGCCTTCTGTTCGGCCGCGACCGGCGCGCCGGGGTCGTTGCCGGCGTCTCGTCGGCCTTTTCCAACCTGGTGCTGATCGGCATCCCGCTGATCCTGAGCCTGCTGGGTCAGGCCGGCTTCGAGACGCTGTCGCTGATCATCGCCGTGCACCTGCCCGTCATGATGTCGGCGTCGATCATCCTTTTCGAA
Source organism: Zhengella sedimenti (assembly GCF_046506625.1). Lineage (NCBI taxonomy): Bacteria > Pseudomonadati > Pseudomonadota > Alphaproteobacteria > Hyphomicrobiales > Notoacmeibacteraceae > Zhengella > Zhengella sedimenti. The sequence continues at coordinate 198,441 of NZ_JBKFFP010000006.1, read as the reverse complement.
TGGGCAAACCGCGATGGCGGGGCGGTGGACATGCGTGCCGTGATGGGGACATTCCTGCGCCGCCTTTTCGCCAATCCGCTGATCCTCGGCATCCTGGCGGGACTTGCCTGGAGGATCACGGGGCTGGACCTGCCGACACCGCTGCCGCGCATGGTGGATGCGCTGGCCGGCGTCGCCGGGCCGGTCGCCCTGTTCGCGATGGGCATGTCGCTCAATGATTTCGGGCTGGGCGGCAACCTGCGCGCGGCCTTCGTGCTGGCCGTCATCAAGCTGTTCGCCATGCCGGCCATCGCGCTCTGCCTCGCCTGGCTGGCCGGACTGCCCGCGTCTGTGGCGGAGGTTGCCGTGATGGCCGCGGCGCTGCCTGCCGGCGTCAATTCCTACCTCATCGCGACACGCTTCGGCACCGGCCAGGCCTTGGCGGCAAGCGCCATGACGCTTGGCACGGCAGCCGCGCTGCTCACGACGGCGTTCTGGATCACCGTCGCGCGGGCCGTCTTCGGCTGAAACAAATTGGTGGCGGCACCGGTCTTGAAGGCGCGGGGTTTTCGTCGCATCGTCCGCGCCGACCGGATCAAACCGGCCTTCCGGGGCGTTGGCCGGTATCTCGTTTCAAGCCGGCGGCGAGACGCCGCAGGGGCCATCATAGGGAGTGAAACAATGCTCAAGAAATCCAGCGCGTTCCTGCGCGAAGCCAACTACATCAATGGCGAATGGGTGCAGGCCGATTCCGGCGCGATGATCGACGTCGTCAATCCGGCGAACGGCGAACGGATCGGCGGCGTGCCGAAATCCGGCAAGGCGGAGACGAAACGGGCCATCGAGGCGGCGGAAGAGGCCTTCCATGCGTGGAAAAAGACCTCCGCGCTGCACCGCTCGCAGATGCTGCGCAAGCTGCATGACGCGATCATGGACAATCAGGACGCCCTCGCCGAACTGCTGACAATGGAGCAGGGAAAGCCTTTCGGCGAGGCCAAGGGCGAGGTGGGCATGTCGGCGGCCTATGTGCTCTGGTATGCGGAGGAAGGCCGGCGCGTCTATGGCGATGTCGTGCCGTCGCCCTGGGCCGACCGGCGCATCCTGGTGACGAAGGAGGCGACCGGCGTCATCGGCGCCATCACGCCGTGGAATTTCCCTTCCTCGATGCTTGCCCGCAAGATCGGCCCGGCGCTGGCGGCCGGTTGCACCGCCGTGGTCAAGCCTGCCTCGCAGACGCCCTATTCGGGCATTGCCTGGGGCGTGCTGGCCGAGGAAGTCGGTTTCCCCAATGGCGTGCTGAACGTGGTGACGGGATCGGCGAGCGAGATCGGGCAGGAGATCTGCGAGAACCCGCTGATCAAGAAGATCACCTTCACCGGTTCCACCGACGTGGGCAAGATCCTGCTCAAGCAGGCGGCCTCGACGGTGAAGAAGGTGTCGATGGAACTGGGCGGCAACGCGCCCTTCCTGATCTTCGACGATGCCGACATCGACCGCGCGGTCGAAGGGTCCATCGCTGCCAAGTACCGCAATTCCGGCCAGACCTGCGTCTGCACGAACCGGTTCTTCGTGCAGGACAGCATCTATGACCGCTTCGTGGAAAAGCTGGCAGAAGCAACGAACAAGCTGAAGGTCGGGCCGGGTCTTGAGGAGGGCGTCAACCAGGGACCGCTGATCGACATGAATGCGGTCGAAAAGGTCGAGGAATTCATCGCGGATGCCGAAAGCAAGGGCGGCAAGGTGCTGGCCGGCGGCAAGCGCCATGAACTTGGCGGCACGTTCTTCTCGCCCACCGTCATCGCCGAGGCGACCACCGACATGAAATTCATGAAGGAGGAAATCTTCGGCCCCGTGGCGCCCGTCTACCGCTTCGGGACGGAAGAGGAAGCCATCGCCATGGCCAATGACACCGAGTTCGGCCTGGCGTGCTATTTCTACACCAAGGACATGGGCCGCGCCTTCCGCGTGATGGAAGGGCTGAAGTACGGCCTGATCGGGATCAACGAGGGCATCATCACCACGGTGGAAGCGCCCTTCGGCGGCCTGAAGGAAAGCGGACTGGGCAAGGAAGGCGGACATCAGGGCATCGAGGACTACCTCGACACCAAGTATGTCTGCATCGGCGGCCTGGGCCTCTAGAGGCGCGGTCAGCCGGCCGCCGCCAGCGAAAGCACGAAGGCGGCAAGTGCGAAGGCGGCGGCCATGCGGGCCGCCGCTCGTTTCGGGGCAATGCCGGCCGGCGCCGTTCGCATGGCAAATGCCAGGAAAAGCGGGAAGCCGCAGGCCAGCACGCCATAAAGTACCACGCCGGTCAGGTTGTTGAACCGGAGCGCGCTCACCATCGTGTCGGGCACCACGGCAATGGCCGTGCGCCACGAGCCGCCGAAACTGCCCGCGAGCCGGGCGTAGGCGGCATAGATGCCGGCGGAAACGGCGGCGAAAAGCGCAAGCCGCGCCGCGAGATCGGCGACAATGAACAGGGCGAGCCTTGCCGGCGGCGCCCGGGCTATCCGTTCCGCGGCAAGGCCGGTCATCGTATAGGCAAGGTAATTGACCACGAAGGCGACGATCGCCTGGCTGGCCAGGAAGCGGCTGAGAAAGGCCCACAGGCCGCCACCGGAGCCGAACGCGGCGAAATGGGGCGGCAGGCCGGCGATGAAAGCGGTGAGCGCGATGGCCATTCCGGCCGCCGTGGCCAGCGCCGTCACGGCGACAAAGCGGCGGATGGGCACGCCGGGGCCGACCCAGTGGTCCAGCAGGCCAAGAATGCGCAAGGAAGCTGCATCAGGATGGCCATCGGGAATGCCCGACAGCACGGCCGCAGCGCCCGGTCCGGCAAGGGCCCGAGCGCCCATGGCGCGCACGAGGACATGGACGATGGCACCGCCAAGGGCCGCTGCGGCAAGATCGGTCGGCGTCATGGCGCAGTCCCTTCGCGCGTCCGGACGGCGTCAGGCAGTCACCGCTCCTTGACCGTCTCCATGGCGACGAAGGTGGACGTCTTCGACACGTGCGGCAAGGATGAAATCTTCTCGCCCAGCACGGTTCGATAGGCCGCGATATCCGTTGTGCGCACCTTGAGCAGGTAATCGAAGCTGCCCGCGATCATGTGGCACTGCTCGATTTCGGCAACGTTCTGGACGGCGCGGTTGAAGGCGTCGAGGGCGTGGCTGCGGGTATCGGTCAGCGAGACCTGCACGAAGGCGATGTGCCCATGGCCCATGCGCTCGGCATCGACAAGCGCGACATAGCCGCGAATGTAGCCCTCGCTTTCCAGCCGTTTCACCCGGGCCTGCACCGGCGTCTTTGACAGGCCTGCCTGTTCGGCCAGCGCGGCCATGGAGATGCGTCCGTCGCGGGCGAGGATCTTCAGTATGGTCCGGTCAATGCGGTCCAGATGGTCCGTGGTCATCCAATGTCCAGTTCAAATGAATTGATATATGGCTTTAAAATAGTCGATTAGACTACACGGTGTTCCTTGGCAAGCCGAAAGGTCTGTGCTGACATGATAAGCTGGTTGAAACTGAATGTGGAGACCCGCGATGACCCAGCCCGATCTCGACCTCATCCGCGCGGACATGCGCAACAACATGATCGCCGAAGAGACCGCCACCGTCCTGCGGCTGATCGATACGGCGGACCTTTCGTCCGGCGACCGGGCGGCGATCTCGGCGCGCGCCGCCGGCCTTGTCCGCACGGTGCGTTCCTCCTCGGCGCCGACGATGATGGAGAGCTTCCTCGGCGAATACGGCCTTTCGACCGGCGAAGGCGTGGCGCTGATGTGCCTGGCCGAAGCGCTGTTGCGTGTGCCGGACGCCGAAACGGTCGACGATCTCATACGCGACAAGATCACGCCGCATGACTGGTCGGCGCATCAGGGCCATTCCTCCTCCATCATGGTCAATGCGTCGACCTGGGCGCTGATGCTGACGGGCCGCGTGCTGGACGACGAGGAGGAACGCGGCATCGAGGGCACGCTGCTTTCGCTCGTGCGCCGTCTCGGCGAACCGGTCATCCGGCGCGCCGTCGGTGCCGCCATGCGCGAGATGGGAGACCAATTCGTGCTCGGCCGCACCATCGGCGAAGCGGTGAAGCGCGGGCGCGACCTCATCGCCAAGGGCTATCTCTATTCCTACGACATGCTGGGCGAGGCGGCACGCACGGCGGAGGATGCGGAGCGCTATTTCAACGCCTATGCGCGGGCGATCGCGGAACTGGCGCGATCGTCGAACAAGCCGGACATCCGGCACAATCCCGGCATTTCGGTCAAGCTTTCCGCGCTGCATCCGCGCTACGAGGCGGTGAAGCGCGAGACCATGCTGCCCGAGATGACGTCGCGGCTGCTGACGCTCGCCCAGGCGGCCAAGGACGCCCGCATGGGGCTCAACATCGACGCGGAAGAGGCCGACCGGCTGGACATTTCGCTCGACGTGATCGAACGCGTCCTGGCCGATCCCTGGCTTGAGGGCTGGGACGGTTTCGGCGTGGTAGTGCAGGCCTACGGTCCGCGCGCGCCGTTCGTGCTCGACTGGCTGCACGCCCTGGCTGAAAAGCATGACCGGCGCATCATGGTGCGCCTCGTCAAGGGCGCCTACTGGGACAGCGAGATCAAGCGGGCGCAGGTGATGGGCCTGCCGGGCTATCCGGTCTTTACCCGCAAGACGCACACGGACGTCTCCTATCTCGCCTGCGCGCGCAAGCTGTTGTCCATGACGGACCGCATCTATCCGCAATTCGCCACGCATAACGCGCATACCGCCGCGGCCATTCTCGCCATGGCGCCGGACAGGGACTGTTTCGAATTCCAGCGCCTGCATGGCATGGGCGAGACGCTGCACGAGGCCATCCGCAAGGGCGAGGGGACGCGCTGCCGCATCTATGCGCCGGTGGGCCAGCATTCCGACCTTCTGGCCTACCTCGTGCGCCGGCTGCTGGAAAACGGGGCCAATTCCTCCTTCGTGCACCAGATCGTGGACGAGGACGTGCCGCCGGAGGAGATTGCGCGCGATCCTGTCGAAGCCGTGCTGGCGTCCGGCGCTGCACCCAATCCCGCCATCCGGCGTCCGGCCGACGTGTTCCTCCCGGACCGGGCCAATTCGCGCGGGCGCGACTTCACCGATCCGCTGGACCTGGCGCGGATGGCAGCGGCGCGGGCGCCATTCATGGCGCCGCACCAGTGGGAGGCGAAACCGGGCGTGCCCGGCCGGCCGGTATCGGGCGAAGGCCATGCGGTGCGCAATCCGGCGGTGCCGGCCGATGTCGTCGGCCATTGCCGTGACGCCACCGCCCAGGACGTGATCGCCGCGCATGAAGCCGCGCGCGCCGCGCAAGGGGAATGGGAAGCGCTGGGCGCCCGCCAACGCGCCGCCATCCTGTCGGCCGCCGCCGGGCTCTATGAAAAGCATGCAGAGGAATTCTATGCGCTGTGCGCGCGCGAGGCCGGAAAGACACTCGCCGACGCGATTGCCGAAGTGCGCGAGGCGGTGGACTTCCTGCACTACTATGCGGCGGAGGCCGTGAAGGCGGAGGGCGGTTCGCAAGCACGCGGCGTCATTGCCTGCATCTCGCCGTGGAACTTCCCTCTGGCGATCTTCACCGGGCAGGTGGCCGCCGCGCTCGTCACCGGCAATGCCGTGCTTGCCAAGCCGGCCGAGCAGACGCCGCTGATCGCCGCGCGCGCGGTGGAAATCCTCCACCAGGCAGGCGTGCCCGACGCGGTGCTGCAATTGCTGCCCGGCGACGGCGAGACGGTTGGCGCCACGCTGACCGCCTTGCCGGGTCTTAACGGCGTCTGCTTCACCGGTTCCACCGAGGTGGCGCGGATCATCGAGCGGCAACTGGCCGAAACGGGTGCGGCGGATGCCATGCTGATCGCGGAGACGGGCGGGCTGAACGCCATGATCGTCGATTCCACGGCGCTGCCGGAACAGGCGGTGCGCGACGCCGTGGCATCGGCTTTCCAGAGCGCCGGCCAGCGCTGCTCGGCGCTGCGCGTGCTCTACGTCCAGGAAGACGTGGCTGACAAGGTGACGGCCATGCTGACGGGGGCGATGGAAGCGCTCAGCGTCGGCGATCCCGCCGATATCGCCACCGATGTCGGCCCGGTGATCGACGAGGAGGCGCGGTCCGCCATCGCCGCCTATTGCGAGGAAAAGGCCGGCGAGGGCCGCCTCGTGGCGAAACTTGACGTGCCGGACGAAGGCCTCTTCGTGGCGCCGCACATCCTCAGGGTGCGTGGGATCGAGGAGATGGAACGCGAGATCTTCGGACCCGTGCTGCACTTGGCGACCTTCAGGGCCGAGCACCTGGACAGCGTGATCGCGGCGATCAACGCCAAGGGCTACGGCCTGACCTTCGGCCTGCATACGCGCATCGACGACCGGGTGCAGCATGTGGTCGACCGCATCCATGCCGGCAATGTCTATGTCAACCGCAACCAGATCGGCGCCATTGTCGGCTCCCAGCCGTTTGGCGGCGAGGGCCTGTCGGGAACCGGTCCGAAGGCCGGGGGACCGCTTTACCTGCGCCGGTTCCGCAAGGTTCTGGCCGATGGCAATTTCGGGACACTGGCTGGAGAGACGATTTCCACCCTGCCCATGCCCGATGCCGAAGCCGCGCTGCAATGGGCCGGGCGGAGCGACCGCATCACGCATCTGCGCAAGGTCCTGCGCGGCCGGGCCGGTCCGGCGGTTGCCGCCGCCGCGGGCGTGGACCAGGGGCCGGTGGACCTTCCCGGGCCGACGGGCGAGGGCAACAGCCTGGCGCTCGCCGCACGCGGACTGGTGCTATGCCTCGGACCATCCGCGGAGGTGCTGCTCGACCAGGTTGTCCAGGCACTCGCCTTCGGCAATGCCGTGGTGGCGATTGCGCCGGGCGCGGTCGAGGCGCTGAAGCCGCTGACGGGCCAGGGCCTGCCGCTGGCCGTGGCCGATGGCGTGGCCGAGGAAGGGCTGCTGCGCGAGGCGAAGCTGGACGCGGTCGCGCTGCATGCCGGCGAGGACGACCTGCGGCGGGCGCGCAAGGCACTGGCTGCGCGCAAGGGCGCCATCGTGCGGCTGATCGACGAACGGCTGGCGCCTTCGGCCTATGTGCATGAACGCGCGCTGTGCGTGGACACGACGGCGGCGGGCGGCAACGCCTCGCTGCTGGCGGCTGCGGGTTGAAGAGCAAACGGTTTCAGGCGGTTGCAGCGGCTGCCTGAATAACTGATTCACGCGGGATGCAGCTTGCTTTCGACGCCGGTCTGGCCGATAGCCATGGCATGACCGGTGTCATTCTCGCCATTGTCGGACTGGCCCTCGGCGGGCTGCTCAAGGGAGCCACGGGGGCGGGCGCGCCGATTCTCGCCGTGCCCATCATGGCGATCTATTTCAATGTCCCGGTCGCCGTCGCCATTTTCGCGGTGCCGAACCTGCTGGCCAATGTCTGGCAGGCGTGGACCTATCGCAAGCAGCAATTGCCGCCGCGTTTCATGATCTCCTTTGCCGGCGGCGGGGCGCTTGGCACCTTCATCGGCACGGTCCTGCTGGCCAACCTGCCCGGCACCGCGCTGACGCTCGTCGTCGCGCTGGCTGTGTTCGTCTATGTCGGCTTCCGGCTGGCGCGTCCGGGCTGGGTGTTGCTGTACCCCCTGGCCGAGAAACTCGCGCCCTTCTTCGGCACGCTCGGCGGCATCCTGTTCGGCGCGTCCGGGCTTTCCGCGCCGGTTTCGCTCAGCTTCCTCAACGCCATGAAGCTGGAACGCGTCACCTTCGTCGCCACGGTCACCGTGTTCTTCGTCATGATGGGACTGGTCCAGATCCCGATGCTGTTTGCCTATGGCATCATGGACGCGCATCGCTTCCTGCTGAGCGCGGCGGCGATCCTGCCGATCTTCGCGGGCATGCCGGTGGGCGCCTGGCTGGCGCGCCACATCTCGCGCGATACCTTCGACAAGATCATCCTGGCGGTGCTGACGCTGATCGCGATTCGCCTGCTTTTCCAGGCCATCGGGTGACGTTCAGCGGGACAGGAATTCGATGATTGCGGTGGCGGTCGCATCGGGTGCGGTGTCCGGGAAGAAGTGTCCGCCGGGCATGGCCTGGCCGGTAACCTCGTCGCAGCAGCGGCGCCATTCGGCCGGCACGTCGAACTGTTTCGCCATCAGCCCTTCGGCCCCATAGAGTACATGGACCGGGCAGGCGATGCGGCTGTCGCGGCCGCTTTCGTCCATCGGCCAGTCGACCAGCCACGCGGCACGATAATCGGCGCACATGGCGCGGATGGCGTCCGGATCGCGCCAGCAGCGCCGGTATTCGGCAAGCTGTTCACCGTCGAACGCGGTGAGGCCGTCCGGGCCCCAGCCCGACAGGCAATTCTCGAAGAAGAGATCGGGGTCGTGGCCGATCATCGTTTCGGGGAAAGGGTGCGGCTGTGCCAGGAAATACCAGTGATAATAGGCATGGGCGGTCTTCGGACCGCCTTCGGCAAAGACCGTCCGGGTGGGAATGATGTCCATGACGGTGAGCGTTCCCACCCGCGCCGGATGGTCGAGCGCCAGCCTGTGGGCCGTGCGCCCGCCTCGGTCGTGGCCGACCAGGTGAAACGTCTCATGGCCGAGCGAGAGCATGAGCGAGACCATGTCGTCGGCCATGGCACGGAAACAGTAATTGCCGCAGTCGGGCCCGTTCACCGGCTTCGACGAATCGCCGTAGCCGCGCAGGTCGGCAGCGACGACGGTGTGCGTCTGCGCCAGTTGCGGGGCAATCCTCGCCCACATGGCCTTCGTCTGCGGGAAACCATGCAGCAGGAGCACGGGCGGGCCGTCGCCTCCGGTGACATAGGCGATATTGGCCATGCCGGTCTCGTGCCGGCCCTGGCGAAAGCCGTCGAACATGGATTGCGACCCTCCTGCTGTCTCTCCGGCGCGGAAACTAGTCCTGCCCGAGTTGACGGGCAAGGCCGGGCGGTCTTTCCTTGCGCCGGCAATGCGGAGCGGAGGACGGGAATGCTGCAGGGTGTCAGGATACTTGAGGTCGAGGGGCTTGGGCCGGGGCCGTTCTGCGGCATGTTGCTGGCCGATCTGGGCGCCGACGTCATCGTCGTGCATCGCCCCGACGGCTCGACCGCACCCGGTGCGCCAACCGAAAACCTGCTCGACCGCGGCAAGCGCTCCATCGCGCTCGACCTGAAGAAGGACGACGACAAGGCGGTCTTCCTTGATCTCGTGAAGACAGCCGACGGGCTGATCGAGGGGTTCCGGCCAGGCGTCATGGAACGGCTCGGCCTTGGGCCCGCCGAATGCCACGCCGTGCGTCCGCCGCTGGTCTATGGCCGCATGACCGGCTGGGGCCAGGACGGTCCGCGCGCCCTTGAGGCCGGCCACGACCTGAACTACGCCTCGCTGTCGGGCGCGGCATGGTATGCTTCCCCGGCCGGACAATGCCCGATCCTGCCGCCGACCGTCGTGGGCGACATCGGTGGCGGTGCACTCTACCTGGCCATCGGCATCCTGTCCGGCATTCTCAATGCGCGTTCGACCGGGAAGGGCACGGTGGTCGACGCCGCCATCGTCGACGGCACCGCGCACATGATGAACCTGCTCATGTCGCTGAAACAGGCGGGGGGACTGGCGAAGGAACGCGGGCGCAGCCTGCTGGACGGGCCGCACTGGAGCCGGACCTACCGGACAAGTGATGGCGGCTTCTTCTCGGTGCAGAGCCTGGAGCCGAAATTCTACGGCATCCTGCTGGAAAAACTCGGGCTTTCGGAGGATCCGGACTTCCGGCACCAGTTCGACCAGCGCCGCTGGCCGGATCTGAACACGCGCATGGAGGCCCTTTTCGCAAGCCGCACGAAGGCGGAATGGACGGAGGTCTTCGCCGGATCGGATGCCTGCGCGGGACCGGTTCACGCGCCGGAAGACGCGCGAGACGATCCGCACATGGCCGCGCGCGGGGTCTGGCAGGCGCCTGACGGCGTGCTGCAGGCAATGGCGGCACCAAGGTTCGACGGTGCTCCGGCAACCGCGTTGCGTCCGTCTCCGGCCCGCGACGGCAACCGGGCGGAGATCCTGGCCGGCATCGGGCGCGGATAGCATGGCCTTGCCAAGGGCGCGCGGACGTTCCAAAAGCCGTGAGCGAAACAGGCGCGTCCCAGCTTGAAGGAGAGGTCAGCGTGACGGATCGGATCATCATCGTCGGCGCGGGTCATGGCGGCGTCCAGGCGGCCGCGAGCCTGCGCCAGGAAGGCTGGAAGGGCGAACTCGTCATGGTTTCGCAGGACGCGGACATGCCCTATCACAAACCGCCACTGTCCAAGGCCTTCCTGAAGACGCCCGATGCGGGGCTGCAACTGCTCAAGGGCGAGGGGTTCTACAGCGACAACGGGGTCGAACTGAAACTCGGCCGCACGGCCATGTCCATCGACCGCGAATCGGCGACGCTCACGCTGGATGACGGACAGGTGCTCGCCTATTCGAAACTGCTGCTGGCCACTGGCGCGGGCCCGCGGCGGCTGACCTGTCCGGGCCATGACGCGCGCGGCGTGTTCTATCTGCGCAATGCCAACGACGCCCGCGCCCTGCGGGACGCCAAGGCCGGGGCCCGCAATGTCGCGGTGATCGGCGGCGGGTTCATCGGGCTGGAAGCGGCGGCCACCTTCGCGCAGGCCGGCAAGGCGGTGACGGTCGTGGAAATGGCGGATCGCCTGCTGGGGCGCGCGGTTTCCCCGGAAGTTTCCGCGCACATGAAGGCCTATCACGAAAGCCTCGGCATCACGGTCCTGACCGGAACGGCGCTCGGTTCCATCGAGACGAAGGGCAGCACCGTGACGGGCGTGCAGGTGGGTGAAGGACACATCGTTGCCGCCGACATGGTGATCGTGGGGATCGGTGCCGTTCCCGAGACCGGACTGGCGGTCGCGGCGGGGCTGGACACCGACAACGGCATTGCCGTCGACGCGCGTCTCGCCACATCCGATCCGGCCATCTTCGCCATCGGCGATTGCGTTTCCTTCCCGCATGTGGCGAGCGGCCGGCGGCTGCGGCTGGAATCGGTCCAGAACGCCACCGACCAGGCCCGCCATGCCGCCCGGACCATGCTCGGCGCGAACGAGCCCTACGAGGCGGTGGCGTGGTTCTGGTCGGACCAGGGCGAGCGCAAACTTCAGATGGCGGGCATTTCCATCGGGGCCGACCGCCGGGTCGTTGCCGGCGATACGGACAGCGATGCCTTTTCCGTCTACCATTTCGCGGGAAGCAGGCTGATCGCGGTCGACAGCGTCAACCGGCCGGGCGATCACATGCTGGCGCGGCGCATCCTGGCCGCGGGCTATTCTCCAAGCGAGGCGGAGATCGCGGAAGGCGCGGCGGCGCTGAAAGCCGGGCTGCAGGCCTGTCAGGGCGCTTGAGGAACGGGACTTATCCTTTAGAAATCTCTTCCATTACGTGTATCCGTTTCACCGCTTCGCCCCATTGGCAAAGCGGATCATATGACCTATGTCCGAGGCAGTGGAACCGAACAGTGGTGAAGGCCGTGTCCGATCTCAAATCGCAAGTCGTCGAACAACTCAAGCGCGTGGCAGGCCCGGACGGTACGGGGAATATCGTCGATCTGGGCATGACCTCGCAGGTCGTCATCATCGACGGCAAGGCCTTCTTTTCCATTTCGGTTCCGGCGGACCTGGCGGAGAAGCTGGAGCCCTTGCGCGCGGCGGCCGAGACGGCGGCGATGCAGGTCGACGGGATCACCTCGGCGATGGCCGTGCTGACCGCGGAACGCAAGCCGGGCGCGGCACCGTCGCAACCGCCGAAAATGCCGCCGGAGCCGCAGGCGCCCAGCCAGCCCCCGAAGCAGGCCCAGCCGCCCAAGCCCGCCGGCATTCCGGGGATCGCGGCGATCATCGCCGTGGCATCGGGCAAGGGCGGCGTCGGGAAGTCGACGACCACGGTCAACCTGGCGCTGGGGCTGAAGGGTCTCGGCCTGAAGGTCGGCATTCTCGATGCCGACATCTACGGGCCGTCCATGCCGCGCCTGCTGAAGCTGTCGGGCAATCCGGAACTGGCATCGGAAAAGAAGCTCAAGCCGATGGAGCGCTATGGCGTGAAGGTCATGTCCATGGGCTTCATGGTCGACGAGGACACGCCGGTGATCTGGCGCGGGCCCATGGTGATGTCCGCGCTCAAGCAGATGCTCAATGAAGTGGAATGGGGCGAGCTCGACGTGCTGGTGGTCGACATGCCGCCCGGCACGGGCGACGCGCAGCTGACCATGGCGCAGTCCGTGCCGCTGGCCGGTGCCGTGATCGTCTCGACGCCGCAGGACCTCGCGCTCATCGATGCCCGCAAGGGGTTGAACATGTTCAACCGCGTCGATGTCCCGGTGCTCGGCCTGGTGGAGAACATGAGCTACTTCATCTGCACCAAGTGCGGCGAACGGCACGACATTTTCGGCCATGGCGGTGCACGGGACGAAGCGGCGCGCATCGGCGTTCCCTTCCTGGGCGAGGTGCCGCTGGAAATGGCGATCCGCGAGACGTCCGATGCGGGAACCCCGGTTGTCGTCTCTTCTCCGGACGGGCCGCATGCGACGATCTATCGCGAGATCGCTGCACGCGTGCGCGACGCGCTCGTCGCCCGGCAGGGCGCGCCCAAGGGACCGGCCATCGTCTTCGAATAAGGCCGGCAGGGGGCTTTGCCTCAGGGCTCAAGCCGTTTCATGATGAACAGGATGATGAGCGCCAGGACAGTCGCCACGATGGCGATCAGGTAGAGCCCGGCGCCAACGGCAAGGCCGACGGCGCCGGCAAGCCACATGCCCGCGCCCGTCGTGAGGCCGCGCACGCTGCCCCGCGCATGAATGATCGAGCCGGCGGCAAGGAAGGCCACGCCGGCGGTCACCGCCTCGATCACGCGGATCGGATCGGTCTGCCCGCCATCGCTGCTGAACCGTTCGAACAGTTCAAAGGCGATCAGCGTGAAAAGGCAGGCCGCAAGGGAGACGAGGATATGGGTGCGCAGCCCGGCTGCGTGATCGCCCGCTTCCCGGTCGAGTCCGATGACCGCGCCGAGCGCACCTGCCATGACCAGCCGCGTGAAGGCCGTGCCGGCAGGCATGGCCATCGTGTCATGAAGCGCGGCTGGCAGAAAATCCATGCTGTTTCCTTCCTTGAACGTTACTCGCGGGCGGTCAGCCTTCGCCCGAGAGGCAGGTGTGCAGCGATTTCGCCATCTCGCCGATCACGGTGAAATAGAGATCGGGACCGGCGGGAAGGTCCGCGCCGAGCGGATCGATCACGCCGTTGCGGGCCTCTGTTCCTTCGATAACCGTTTCAACCAGTTTCGGTTCGAATTGCGGTTCGGAAAAAACGCAGACCGCCGACATTCCGGCGATGCGATCACGGATTTCCGCGATGCGTTCGGCGCCGGGTGCATGCTCGGGCGACAGGGTGATCGAGCCGGCGGCCTGAAGGCCGAAGCGGTTCTCGAAATACCGGTAGGCATCGTGGAAGACGACGAAGGGTTTGTCCCGGACAGGCGCGATCATGGCCTTGACCTCGGCGATCAGCGTGTCGATGCGTTTGAGCGTGCGCTCGGCATTGGCCTCGTAGGTGGCGGCATTGCCGGGATCGGCCGCGGAAAGGCGCGTGGCGATCTCGTAAACCATGGCCTTGGCGTTGACCGGGTCAAGCCAGACATGGGAATCGTAGCCTGCTTCGCCGTGGTCATGCGCCTCTTTCTTCCCGTGGTCATGGGCTTCATCGTGCCCGTGTTCTTCTCCATGCCCGCCTTCTTCATGGCCTTCATGCCCGTCATCATGTGCATGATGCCCGTGTTCCTCGAAGGTCGCGCCTTCTCGATAGGGCAGGCGGACAAGCCCGCCGGCGTCGAAGAGTTCGACGGCCGTGGCGCTGGTGGCAATGGTTTGGAGGGGCTTTTCCAGGAAAGTCTCAAGGTTGGGGCCAACCCAGAAGACGACGTCGGCCGTTTCCAGCATCCGGGCCTGGGATGGCTTGAGGGCGTAGTTGTGCGGCGAACCGGCGCCCTCGATCATGAGGGCGGGCTCGCCGACACCTTCCATGACGGCTGCGACTAGTGAATGGACCGGCTTGATGGTGGTGACGACCTTGACCTGCGCGTTGGCACTTGCGGCCGACCCGAGAATGATCCCCGAGGCAAGAAGTAGCTTGGCGAGACGATGCATGGAGAATCCCCTGTGCGAATGACGATCCGACCGATGTAATGTTATTTTGTTACACCGTTGTGTAATTGTATAACGTATGCGATAGATCGCTGCAAGCGGCTCATGTCGCGCTCGCGTGCCAAGACTCGACCACAGGCCATGATGTCTCAATCCGTGCACACTTCTCCACTCGTCTCGCTTGAACAGGCCGGCATTTTCCGGTCCGGCCGGTGGCTGGTGCGTGGTGTCGACCTGACTGTCGCCGCCGGCGAAATCGTGACGCTTGTCGGGCCCAACGGTTCCGGGAAATCGACGACCGCGAAGATGGCGCTCGGCATCCTGCGACCCGACGAGGGGCAGGCCGCGCGCCGGGCCGGACTTGTCGTTTCCTATGTGCCTCAGAAGGTGGCGGTGGACTGGACGCTGCCGCTGACCGCCAGCCGTTTCATGCGCCTGACGGGCAGGGTGAGCGCGGCGGAGGCTGCGCGGGCCATGCAGTCCACGGGCGTTGCGCATCTGAAGGATGCGGAACTGCGCACGCTTTCCGGCGGCGAATTCCAGCGGGTTCTGCTGGCCCGCGCCATTGCCCGCAGGCCGGACCTGCTGGTTCTCGACGAACCGGTGCAGGGCGTCGACTTCACCGGAGAGATCGCGCTTTACGAACTGATCGGGCGCATTCGCGACGATCTGGGGTGCGGCGTGCTGCTGATCTCGCACGACCTTCACGTGGTGATGGCAGCCACGGACCGCGTGCTGTGCCTGAACGGCCATGTCTGCTGCTCGGGCACGCCGACGGCGGTTGCCGAGAGCGAAGCCTACCGCAAGCTGTTCGGCGCCCAGGCCGCGCCGGCGCTGGCCATTTACAGGCACCGGCACGACCACACGCATCTGCCGGACGGCCGGGTTCGCCATGCCGATGGCACGGTCACCGACCATTGCCACCCTGACGACGGCCATCATCACCACGTGCATCACGATCATCATGTCGGGCGCGGCGAAAGCGGGCACCAGGATCGTCCGGGCGAGAGCGGAAGGACCTGAAATGCTCGACGATTTCTTCATCCGCGCGCTGCTGGCAGGCACCGGTGTTGCGCTGGTCGCCGGCCCGCTCGGCTGCTTCATCGTCTGGCGGCGCATGGCCTATTTCGGCGACACGCTTTCCCATGGCGCGCTTCTCGGCGTGGCGCTCGGGCTGATGCTCCAGGTCGACCTGACGCTCGCGGTATTCGCCGTGTCGGCGCTCATCTCGCTCGCGCTCCTGGTGCTGCAGCGCCGGGCAAGCCTTTCAGCCGATGCGCTGCTGGGCCTGCTGTCGCACTCCGCCCTGGCGCTGGGCCTCGTCGTGCTCGCCTTCATGACCTGGGTCCGGGTGGATCTCATGGGCCTGCTTTTCGGCGACATCCTGGCAGTCTCGAGGTCCGACCTGGCGCTGATATGGGGTGGCGGGGCGATCGTTCTCGCCCTGCTTGCCGCCGTCTGGCGGCCGCTTTTCGCCGCGACGGTCAATCCCGAGATCGCCGAGGCGGAAGGAATGCGGCCGGACCGGGCCAACATCGTCTTCATGCTGCTCATGGCGGGCGTCATCGCCATTGCCATGAAGATCGTCGGGGTGCTGCTGATCACCGCCATGCTGATCATCCCGGCGGCGGCGGCGCGGCGTCTTGCTTCCGGTCCGGAACAGATGGCGGTCCTGGCCTCGGCGATCGGCGTGGCCGCGGTGCTCGGCGGTCTCTTCGGTTCGTTGCAATGGGACACGCCCTCCGGCCCCTCCATCGTGGTGGCGGCGCTCGGCCTGTTCCTGGTGTCGCTGATGCCGCTGCGCGGGCCATCGGCCCGACCCGTTCGTGAAGGGAAGAGCCATGGCTGACCATCACCACAACCACCTTGGCCACCATGCGACCGAGGGCCTGACGCGCAACCAGGCGCTGGTCCTGGAGACATTGTCCGGGGCGGAAGGCCCGCTCAGCGCCTATGCCATTCTCGACATGCTGCGCGAATCGGGGTTCCGTGCACCGCTCCAGGTGTACCGGGCGCTGGAAAAGCTGGTCGATCTGGGCATGGTGCACCGTCTTGAAAGCCTGAACGCCTTCGTTGCCTGCCGGCATCCCGGTTGCGACAGCCATGAGACCATCGCCTTTGCCATATGCGACAGGTGCGGCCATGTGGCCGAGATCAGCGACGAGGACCTGACGGCGCGCCTGCGCGCCATCGCCGGCGCCGCCGGGTTCCAGCCTGCGAAATCCGTCGTGGAAATCCACGGCTTGTGCCGTGATTGCCGCGCTGCCTGACGGTCGGTGGAAGTTCGCAATCCGCGTCATGCCCGAAAGCCAGTTCGGGAGAATCTGACAGACGCGGACGCCGACAAGATGTCCCCATTCCCGGAACCGCTGACCGGCAAGATGCCCGGCCAGCGAAGTGAAATAGGGGTAGCCCGGCCCGGCCTGATTCACGGTCAGCGGCAAGCAAGGCAGCCATGCATTTGAAAATGCATGGCTGCTTTTCTTTATTCGAATTCTTGATTTTTATCATTTCAAACAACACCCTGTTTTATGGATTGCGCTAGAAGGGGCGCGTGTTCATCGAAGAAGGGGCGTCGGGATGGTGCGGATCCTTGTCATGTTTTTCGCGTTCGTGGGTGCGGCGGCGCAGGCCTGGGCCACGGACATGACGCTCACGGTCACAGCCGGGGGCAAGCAGGCGGTTTATACGGTCGAGGATCTCGAAAGCCTTGGAACACACGGCTTTGAAACGACCACGTCGTGGACCGACGGGCCGCACTTTTTCGAGGGCGTCCTGCTATCAGACATCGCGCGGGCACAGGGGATCGAAACGGGGGTCGTCGCCGTGGCCGCTATCAACGGCTATGAGGCCGACATCGATCTGACGGAAATCATGGCTTACCCGGTCCTGCTGGCGACGCGGATGAACGGCGAACGCATGGCGATTCGCGACAAGGGCCCGTTCTGGGTCGTCTATCCGCGCGACGATTTTCCCGAGTTCGAGGACGAGCAGCACAATTTCAAGTGGGTCTGGCAGGTCAGTTCGCTGGAGTTCCGATGAGTTTGCGCAGGCCAGGGCCGCTCACGGTCGCCCGTTATCTGGTCCTCGGATGCCTTGCATTGCTGCTGGCTTCGACGGCCAATGCCTATCTTGCGCTGAACGATGTCCAGCAACGCATAACCTACCGGATCCCGGAAAACACGATCTGGGCTGCTGCCCAGAGCGAAGTGGAACTTGCGCGAACGCTGGCCAAGCTGGCACCCCGGGCGGCGGGCCTGAAACCGGTCGACCCCTTGCCGCTCAATGTCCAGTTCGACCTGCTGATGAGCCGCGCGTCGCTTTACGAGAGCGGTGTCCTTGCACAAGCGCTGCGCGAAGACGCAGTGCTGTCCGAAGCCTTCAATGCCTTTGCCGCGGACCTGGAAGCGGCCGACAGGCTGCTGCCGGCGGCCAGCGCGGGAGACGCGGATGCCGCGGCCCGCATGAGGGACCTGCTGGCGCCGCATCGGGCCACCCTGCGCAAGCTGGCCATGACCAGTCTGAAAAGCGATCGCGCCGAGCGGCAGGAACTGGCGAAGAACCATGAATTGCTGCAACAGCAGCTATCGCGCTTCGGCACCGCGGCGGCGATCCTGCTGGCCCTCATGCTGGGCTATCTCATCCATGGCGAGCGGCGCGCGCGTCTGCTCCTCGTGAGCGCCAACCTGGCGCGGGAGAACCTGGAGGAGGCGCGCGAACGTTCCGAAAAACAGGCCGAGCAGATGCGGCTGCTGGCCCGCAAGGCGACGACCGCGTCCCAGGCGAAATCCGACTTCCTGGCGATGATGAGCCATGACATCCGCACGCCGCTCAATGCCATCATCGGTCTTTCGGACGTGATGGAAAGGGAAGAGACCGATCTGGGCAAGCGCAAGCAGATCGCCACGGTGCTGAAGGCTTCCGAAGGACTGCTCGCCCTGATCAACGACATCCTCGATCTCTCGCGGCTGGAAGCAGGCAAGCTGCGGCTTGAGCCGGTGGCCTTCTCCCCGGCCGAATTGGTGCGCGAGGTCATGGAGGTGACTGCGGTGCTGGCCGCCCGGAACCGGAACCGGATGTCGGTCAGCATCAATCCGGACATGCCGGAAACGATGATCGGCGACCGGGGACGCATCCGTCAGGTGCTCATGAACCTGGTCGGCAATGCCAACAAGTTCACGCGCAACGGCGATGTGGTCATCGTTCTCGATTGCGCCGGACACCGCAATGGCAACGGTCTCGTCCGCTTCGCGGTCTCGGACAATGGCGAAGGCATTTCCGAAACACTTCGCACGCGGCTCTTCCAGCCTTTCGAGCAGGGCGAGAACAGCCGCAATGCGCATGAGGGTTCCAGCGGGCTCGGACTCGCCATTTCCGACAGGCTCGTCAGGCTGATGGGCGGCCGCATCGTGGTCGACAGCACACCCGGCGAGGGGGCCGTATTTGCCTTTGACATCGAACTGGCAGTGGGTGAAACGGCCGAAGCCGGAGGGATTCCGAATCCCGGCGAGCCCAGGCTCGACCTGCGGGGCAAGCAGGTCCTCGTCGTCGACGACACTGCTGCGAGCCTGCTTGTCGCCCAGACCATGTTCACGCGGTTCGGGGCGCAGGTGGAAACGGCTGGAAGCGGCGAGGAAGCCGTGGAACTGGCGCGCGTGAATGCCTACGATCTCGTCGTCCTCGATGTCCAGATGCCCGGCATGGATGGCCCGTCGGCGATGAAGGCGATGAAGCGCGAGGGGGCAAGCGGAAGCGCCATGTTTGCCGCGCTGACCGCGCAGAGTTTCCCGCGCGACCGGGAGAGGCTGCTCCGGGCAGGCTTCGACGCCTATGTCAGCAAGCCCGTGCGGATGCGCGACATCGAAAGCGCGCTGGCGCCCCTGTTCGATGGGGAGGCCCAGGCGGTAGTGCAAAACGGTCCGGCGCCACATGCCGCGCCCTTCAGCGACGAAGACGCGCTCGATGCCGTGTTCCTGCAGACCATGCGCGAGGACGTCGGGGAGATGACCATGCAGGTGCTCGTCAACCAGATCGAGACCGAGATCGAGGCATCCCTGTGTCAACTGGAGGATGCCTCAACGAGGGCCGACGGGGCGGCGGCGCGCAAGGCGGCGCACAAGCTTGCCGGACTGCTGGGCCAGTTCGCGATCCGGAATGCGGCGGGTCTTGCCCGGGCCCTGGAAACCGAAACCGGCGACATTCCGGATTCCGGGGCGGTCGCCCGGGTGGCGGTTGCCGCGCGCGCGGGTGTGCGCGCCCTGCGTGCGCATCTGGATAGGCAAAACGTTAACCAGGATGACGTGGCAGCATGACGCCAAGTCCCCGACATGCATGCATTTAGAAAAGAGTTAATGTGAACAGCGTATATCCCGGGCGTGCGGATCAGGAAACAAGGGGCCAGTCGATGGAGCATCCCGGAATACTCGTTGTGGAAGACAGCATGGCGCTCGCCGAAACCTATCGCGGTTTCATGCGTCATCTTGGCGGTCCTTGCGACATCGCCGGAACAGGTGCGGAAGCCCTGACGAAAATCGGGGAGAATGACTATGGTTGCATCGTCCTCGACGTGAACCTTCCCGACATGAGCGGCATCGACATCATGGGCAGGCTCCAGGAAGCCGGCGTCAAGAGCCCGGTTGTGGTCATCACCGCCAATGCATCTATCAAGACGGCCGTGGATGTGATGCGGCTGGGCGCCTATGACTTCATCGTCAAGCCCTTCAATGCCGAGCGCCTCAACAAGACAGTCGCCAATGCCATCTCGGCGCGGACACAGGCCGCGCCCGCTCCACGCCCGAGCGAACCGGCGGCGGGCGACGAAACCGGCCTTGCTGGGTTCATCGGCAATTCGATGGCCATGCAGGCCGTCTATCGCGTGCTCAGGCGGGCCGCTCCATCCAACGCTACCGTCTTCATCACCGGCGAAAGCGGGACAGGCAAGGAAGTCTGCGCCGACGCGCTGCACCGGCTGTCCAGCCGTGCCAAGGGACCGTTCGTGACGCTCAATGCGGCCGCCATCCCGAGGGATCTGCTGGAAAGCGAGATTTTCGGGCATGTGAAAGGCGCCTACTCGGGCGCCACGGGTGATCGCCAGGGCGCCGCGCTTTCGGCCGATGGCGGAACGCTTTTCCTTGACGAGATCTGCGAGATGGACCTCGGCCTTCAGGCAAAGCTGCTTCGCTTCCTGCAAAGCCGGCAGGTGCAAAGGCTGGGCGAGGACAAGGTGCGGGTCAGCGACGTGCGGGTTGTCTGCGCCACGAACCGGAACCCGGTCGAGGAGGTCAGGGCCGGCCGGTTCCGAGAGGATCTCTTCTACCGGCTGCACGTCATTCCGGTGGAATTGCCGCCCCTGCGCGAACGCGACGAGGATATCGTGGAGATCGCCCGGGCCTTCCTGCGGCGCTTCTCGGAGGAGGACGGCAAGGCGTTCAGGGATTTTTCCGCCGACGCGGCGGCCATCCTGCTGTCCCATGACTGGCCGGGCAATGTCCGCCAGCTTCAGAACGTCATCCGCTCGGTGGTCGTGCTCAACGACGGCGACACGGTGACGGCCGACATGCTGCCCTTCGACATGCTGGGCAGCGTGCGCCAGCCGGACGGTCCCGAACTGACGCGGCCGCTCGCAGAAATCCTCGCGAAAGCGAAGCTGATGCCGGAGGCAAGCGAGTCCGGGGCCATCCGTCCGCTGGAGGACGTGATACGCACCGCGATCGAGAACGCCATCGAGGCCTGCAACGGTTCCATTCCGCGGGCCGCGGCGGCTCTCGATGTCAGCCCGTCCACCATCTACCGGCGCATGGAAAGCTGGCGTTCGGACGAGGATGGGGCGAAGGCCGCGGGCTGACCGGACAGCCCCGGCAGCCGAAGCGGCAAGGCCGCTTTTTCGGGGCAGCCCGTCAATTGCAGTAACGCGCGACCACCGGCGCGTCGCACACGGCTTCGAATTCGTGCTGGCGCCGCAGGCGGGTGTCGAGGATTTCGGCAGCAGCGGCGAGGCCCGCGCCGGCCACCAGCCCGGCGATGATCCCGGCAACCAGGAACAGGATACGGCCCGGCGTGACCGGCACGGCCGGGTCCACCGGTGCGTCGATCACCTTGATGCGTTCCGGTGCCTCGAACTTTCCCAGCGCACCGGTGATCTGGGCATTGTCGAAACGCTTGGAAATCGAATCGTGGCTTTCCTGGGCGAGGCGGATTTCCTCTTCCAGCCGCTTCTGCTCCTGCATGACAGGGCCGGTTTCGGCGATGGCGGTGTGAATGCTGTCGATCTCCGCCTCCAGCGCTGCTGTTTCCTCCTTCAGCCGCAAATATTGGGCGTTGCTTTCCTGCAGCCTGGTCATCTGCGAGACGAGGAGCGGCGGGGTCTTGGCGTCCTCCTGGTTGAGCGATCCGGCCGCCAGGTTCCAGAGTCGGTCAATATCCGTGCTCTTCATCGCCTCGGCGTCAGCGAGCAGGGTTTCGCGTTCGCCTTCAAGCCGTTCTAGGGTCCTCAGTTCCGCCTGAACGGCGGAGTGTTCGTCGGTGTAGCGTGTCTTGAGTTCGCCGAGACGGCGGCGGGTCTTGAGGATGTCGTCCTCGATGCGTCCGATGACGGGATTGGTTCCGATCAGCCGCTGGCGCACGTCGCCGAGTTCGGCTTCCGCCGCCTTCAGTTCCATGCGGTTTTCCGACAGTTTCTGCTCGAGGCCGGACAGGCGCGTGACGAGGCTGCTTTCGAGCGTCGGCAGCCGGTTGCGGTTGCGCCGCTTGAATTGCGCGAAGGCCTCCTGCGCCTCGGCCAGCCGGGTGGCGCGTGCTTCCAGTTCCTGGCTCAGGAAGACCTGGCTGTCGCGGATGGAACTGCGCTCGGGCGCGAGCAGCTTGTCGACGAAATGGTGCGAGAGCGCGCGCAGCGTGTCCGCCATGCCGGCGGGACTGCCGCCGCGAATGGAAAAGGCCACCAGGTCGTTGCCCATGAGATCGACCGAGATGGCGCCCGACAGCGCCCTGACCGCGTTGGCGCGTTCGGCCGGTCCGGACTGCTGCGAGATGTGGCCGGTGTCTTCCAGCACCGCCTCCAGGATATGCGCCGAATGCACCAGGGTCTTGAGCGCGGGCATGCGCTCCTTGAGGTTGGGGCCCACCGCAAGGTCGGTCAGGAACGGATTGAGCTTGGCAGTCTCCTGCACGAGGATGGTGGACCGCGCGACATAGGTCTTTGGCGCGAAGCCACCCGCGACAAAGGCAACCGGCGGCAGGGCCAGCATGGGCACGACGATGAGATAGCGCCTGCGCCAGGCGATGTCGAAGACCTGGAGGAGAAGGCTCGGTATATCGCGGACCATCAGCCGCCGGTTCCCGGGTACGGTTCGTATTCGAGGCGGACGGCGCGCGCGCTCATGGCCGGGTCATAGCTCATGCCCGGTTCGCCCCCGGTGACTTCGGCGACCGCGCGGGCGATCTCCTGCGCCCTTGCCAGGACCTCAAACCCCTTGCCCTCGATGCGGCCGACGACGATACGCCGGACCTTGGGTCCGCCCAGGGTCTTCAGCCGGATCTGCATGACGGCATCATCGGGAAGGCTGGTGCCATCATCCGGCAGCACGAATTCAAGGATGTCATCCTTGTCCGGCGAGGCATCCACGGCCGCCGTGACGATCGCCGTGTCCGGTTCCGTCTTCCGCCCGGAGGCCTGATCCTGCGCCCTGGCGAGCGCGGCGTTCCAGGTTTCCTGCGGCGATGGCGCCGATGCGGCGCCGGCGGTTGCGACAGGCATTCCCGACGGGTCGGCCATGGCCCGGACCGCCTGCATCTCGCGGGCGCGGTTGAAAAGCGCCACCGGATCGCCCGTCTCAAGGCCGGCCGAACCCCCCGGCGCGGATGGTATCAGGCGCTGTTGCTGGCGGCGGAACTCGATTTCAACAGGTGACAGGGCTTCGCGATCCGTCGCAGGTGTCTCCGGGAAAGCTTGCGCCGGGACCTCTGCAGGCGCGTCCGCCGCCGGCATGGACTCGCGGACCGCATCGGCGGCCATGGCGAGTTTCATTTCCTGGGGCAGCATGTCCGTCGCGTTTTGCGAAGCGCATCCGCCGAGGCTTGTCGCACAAAGCAAAACCAGGAAGGGAATGGACGGGTTGAACCTCATTTCGGGCGTCTCCTGACTGGATCTGCCGGATGCTTTTCAAGTTCCGTGCCAGCGGGGAGAGGAAATCACAGCGATTCCAGCAATTGCGAAACGAAGGCGGCGCGCGTTTCCCAGCTTTCGCCGGCGAGCAGGGGCGCGAAGGCGCGGGCGCGTTCCACTTCGACTGCGGCGCGCAGTATGGCGTCAGCCAGGGTCTCGTCGCCGTTCGGCGTGGCCACGGGCGCGGCCATGGCATCGATGGCGGGAAAGCGCCAGCTTGCCGCGACCGGCCGTCCGGCGGCCAGGTATTCCCTGAGCTTCAGCGGGTTTGACGCGGCGATCTGGCGGTTGCGGCGGAAAGGCAGGATCGACACCGTCCAGTGCTGCGACCATGCGGGAAGATCGCGATGGGCCATTGGCGGAAGGCGCCGGACATTGGCGAGGCCGGTCAGCGCGGACAGGTCCGTCTCCTCGCGGCCGATCAGGACGAAGGTCCAGTCGGGCATGCGGCGCGCCGCAGCGGCAATGGCGTCCACGTCGATCCAGCCGTTCAGCGAACCGTAGAAACCGGCCACGTTGCCGGGCGGCAGGCCGGCGGCCGGGGAGACCGGGCGTGCGAACAGGTCGAAATCGACACCGTGCGGCAGGTGAACCGTCCGGTCCGGATCGAAGCGGCCGGCAATCTCGGGGCTTGCTGCAAGGATGAGATCGGCCTGCGCGGCAAGCTGCGTCTCCATGGCGAGAACCGGGCCGTGGTCCACGCCGTGCAGGGCGGCGAAATCGTCGCCGGCATAGTAGACGACCGCCCGTTCGCCAAGGGTGCCGATGAGGGGCAGCGCGGTCGGCAGCGAGGTCCAGAGGACAGGGGCGGCCATGCCGTGTGCCTGCATCGCGGCGCGGACCTGGGCTCCGACGGAATGCCGGTTGAAGGCGGCGGCAAGGCGCGAACCCGGCCAGGGCAGGGCGCGCGGCTCGACGATTGCGGCGAAGGGATGTGCCTCATCGGATTCGGGCGGCGCAGAAGCGCCCGACAGGGCGGCCAGCCGCGCGGCCTTGCCAGCCAGGCGCATGGCATCGCGCATTGACAGGCGGGGCCGGCGCAAGCCCAGTGAATTGACCCAGACCGTCTTCCGGTCCGCTGCCAGGCGGCGGGCAAGATGCTGGGTCGAGGACGGGTGGCGGCCCCAGTCCTCGCCGAACACGACGAGATCATGCGGCATGGGCGGTTTCCTTGCCCGGCAAATGGCGGATGACGCGCGCGGGCGCGCCGGCGGCCAAAACAAAGGGCGGCAGATTGCCGGTGACGACGCTTCCGGCGCCAACCACGGTTCCCCGACCGATGGTGACACCGGCCAGAACGGTTACGCCGGTCGCCAGCCAGACGTCGCGCTCCAGGATGATGTCGCCGCACTGGTCCGGCGTGTCGGGAAGGCCCGCCGCGCGGTCGTCGGCGTCCAGAGGATGGCCCGGATAACCGGCCAGGAAGGCGCGTCCGGCAATGCGGACATTGTGGCCGATCACGACCTTTCCGGACACGGCAATGGTCGTCTGCCAGCCGATGTCGACGTTCGAGCCGACAAGCAGTTCCGGCGTTTCGGGCGACCCGGTCCGTCCGGTGATCGTC
Source organism: Zhengella sedimenti (assembly GCF_046506625.1). Classification (NCBI taxonomy): domain Bacteria; kingdom Pseudomonadati; phylum Pseudomonadota; class Alphaproteobacteria; order Hyphomicrobiales; family Notoacmeibacteraceae; genus Zhengella; species Zhengella sedimenti. The sequence continues at coordinate 173,558 of NZ_JBKFFP010000006.1, read as the reverse complement.
GTCTGGCCGGAAATGCGCACGTCCTGTCCAAAGGCGAGGCACACGGGTCCCATGACCAGCGGCATGCCGCCATAGACCAGCAGACCCGGCGCGGCGGTGTCGAGACGCGCCCTGAAGAGCGGTGTCGTCCAGGCGGCGCGCCAGAAGGACGCCCAGGCCGCAAGCGCGATGCGCCGCATCTCGTAAAGGGGGCGGTGGATGGCCGGGACGACCGGCACCGCGCAGGTGCGTGCGCGCCTTGCCGTGGCGCGCACGGCGCGGGCCAGCGGCGAGCGGCCGGCCTTTGCCCATTGGCGCAGCCGGTTCATTCGACCGTGACCGACTTGGCAAGGTTGCGCGGCCGGTCGACGTCCAGCCCGCGCATGGTGGCGGTGTGGAAGGACAGCAGTTGCAAGGGCACCGTGGCGACCATGGGCCGCACGAACTCCGGCGCGCGCGGTATGGTGAGCACGCCGGCGGCAGCGTCGGTCATGGTAAGCATGGCCTCGCGGTCGCCGATGACGTGGATCTGGCCGCCACGCGCGGCAACCTCGCGGATGTTGGAGGCGAGCTTGGGCAGCATGGGATCGCTGCCGGCCAGGGCGAAGACCGGCATGGCCTCGTCAACCAGCGCCAGCGGTCCGTGTTTCAGTTCGCCGGCGGGGAAAGCCTCGGCATGGATGTAGCTCGTCTCCTTCAGCTTCAGGGCGCCTTCGCAGGCGAGCGGGAAATACTGGCCGCGTCCAAGGAAGAGGGCGCTCTTCGCATCCCTCAGGCTGGCCGCCGCCTCGATCACCGCCGGTTCGTTGTGCAGCGCGGCCTCGACATAGTTGGGAAGGCGGGCGAGATGATCGCGCAGCCGGCCGGTGATCGCGCCGGTCCTGCGGCGCTGGGCGATGTGGATGGAGAGATGGGCCATGACGACAAGTTGCGCCATGAAGGCCTTGGTGGAGGCCACGCCGATTTCCGGTCCGGCGGCCAATGGCAGGGTCATGTCCGCCTGGCGCGCCATTGTCGACCCGGTTTCGTTGACGATGGCGATGACCGGCATGCCGATCTGCTGGAGGCGTTCCAGCACCGCCAGCGTGTCGGCGGTCTCGCCCGATTGCGAGATCAGGATCGCGACCTCGCCGGGGAAGATCTGCGGCAGGTTCTCATAGCGGTATTCGGACGCCACATGCACGGCGCATTCGATCCCGGTCATGGACTGGATCCAGTGGCGAGTCACGGAACCGGCGAAGTAGGACGAACCGCAGGCGACGATGTTGATGCGGCGGATGCGCGCAATGTCGAGCGCGAGCAACTGGTCGAGGAGCGAGCCGTCCCGGTAGAGCCGGTTGATCTGTTCGATCACATCTGGCTGCTCGAAGATTTCCTTGGCCATGAAGCGGCCGAAATCGCCGGAGTCGAAGGCATTGGCCGTACCGGGCACTTCGAGCAGGCGGCGGTTCACGGGCCGGCCCGCGAGGTCGCGGATGTCCACGCGGTCGGCCGTCAGGCGCGCGGTGTCGCCGTCCTCCAGCGCAATGGCGTGGCTGGCGAAACCGGCGAGCGCATTGAGATCGGACGAGAGATAGGTGCGGCCATGGCCGACGCCGGCCACGATGGGGCTTCCCTTGCGGGCGGCGAAGATCTCGCCCGGTGCAGCCTCGGCCATCATGGCGATGGCATAGGAGCCTTCCAGCCGCCCGGCTGCCTCGTTGAGCGCCACCCAGGGCGGGGCACCACGGTCCATCGCGTTGCGCACCAGCCAGGGAATGACCTCCGAATCGGTCTCGCTGACGAAGCGCGCGCCCTGGCGGGATAGGTCCTGCCTGAGGTCGGCATGGTTCTCTACGATGCCGTTGTGAACGACGGCGACGCCGGGGGCCTGGTGGGGATGGGAGTTGGCCCTGGCAGGAGCGCCGTGGGTTGCCCAGCGCGTGTGGGCGATGCCGCTGGAACCGGTCGCCGGTTCGACGGCAAGCAGGGCTTCCAGCGAGGTGACATTCCCGGCCTCCTTGCGCACGGCGAGTCCGGCATCGTCGCGGATGGCGAGACCGGCGGAATCATAGCCGCGATACTCGAGCCGCTTCAGCCCCTGCAACAGTGTCGGTGCGGCGCTCTCATCACCGGTGACGGCAAAAATCCCACACATGGTCTGAACCCCTTTCTTCAACAGGATCTACGTCTGCCGTCACTCACGCAGGATCCATGCCAGCGGAATTCGCGGTTTCCAGACGCCTGACGATGCGTATTCGCGGCTTTTTCGCTCCCGCCGGTTCGCCATATGCGAAGCCGTTCGCAAAGTGGGAAGCGGCCGAGGCGATGGCGAGCAGGATGTAGATGGGCCAGGTGAAGCCCTGGGTGAGGAAGGTCCCCGACGCGCAGAACCCGGCAACGCCGGATGTCACGGAAAAGGCGGCGACCTGCACCGGCAAGGGCGCATGATTGTCGCGCAGGATGCGCGAGGCGCGAACCGCGACGCGGGCGATGGCGACGACCATTGCCACGAAGGCGATCAGCCCGGGCCAGCCCGTCTCGGCCAGAACGCCGAGCCATGTGGAATGCACGGCCTTGTTGAAGCCGCTCCAGTGCGGCGTGTAGAGCCAGTAGTTGGGAATGAAGTTGTCCAGGCCGACGCCGTTCAGCGGCCGCGCCAAGGCCATGTTCAAGGCTGCCGTCCAGGCCCAGATTCGGCCCATGGCGCTTTCGTCGATTCCGTCTTCCGCCGCGCCACCGGAGGAGCGGTCGGAAATGCCGGCTGCCGCGAACAGGACGATGGCCGCCAGGCCGCCGGCACCGGCCAGGAGGAGTTTCGAGCGGACGATCCTGAGTCCCGTGACGCCGAACACGGACATGATGCCCAGGATTCCGCCGCGGCTCTGCGTCGACAGGACGGCCCAGATGATCAGCACGATGGCGGCCAGGCCGAGGATGCGGTTGAACCAGCCGCCACGCGTGGTGGCCATCGAAACGGCAAAGGAGAGCGGGAAGGTGAGCACGAGCGAGAGGTCGTTGGGGTCGCCGAGCACCGAGCCGATCTCGCGGCCGATGGTGACACGGCTTCCTTCCACCAGACCGATTCCGGCCAGCTTGTTGGTGATGGCGACGTAGGAGACGGCCATGCCCGAGATGACGATGACGCGCGCAGCAAGCTGGAAATCGGACGGCTTGCGCAGCAGCCAGGCGATCGACAGCGTCATGATCGCGATCTTCACATAGGCACTCGTCCAGTAGGCGATGGCGATGCCCGGATTGGAGGCGAAGGGCAGTCCCACGGTGACCAGCGCGAAGAAGACGGCAAAGGCGGTCAGCTGGCTGCCCCAGTAGGGCTTGATGCGCTTCATGACGCCGATATGCCAGACGAGGACCAGCAACGTGGGCAGCGCAAGCAGTTGCGGAATCCGGAAGGGCATCAGGAAGGGAAAGGCCTCGTGCAGGCGGAAAAAGGTGAAGGACACGAAACCCAGCACCAGCCAGACGGGGATCCGCATCATGACGATCAGGCCGAGCGGTGCTGCCGCGAGCGGCAGGACCAGGGCCGGGTGCGATATGGCCAGCGTCGGCAGGACCGAGACGAAGGCCATGGCGAGGCCGACGGCGAGCACCTTTGCGCTCACCGCCCTTGCCGGGCGGGAAGTCCCGGGCGTTTCAGGCGCGGCGGACATGGATGCGGGCGAGATGCAGGAGGTCCGGACGGGCAGCGGCCAGGCCCGCCATGGCCAGCAAGGGCGCGGCGGCGGCGCCTGCAAGGGCCAGCGCGATGCCGGCGTCGTGTGGTAGGATGAGTGCCGGAAGCAGGGCGCCCAGCAGGATGAGGGCGGTGGCGGGCGAGGCGATCGGTACGGGCGCATTGCCGCGCGACAGGGCAATGAAGCTCGCAAGGCGAAGGAGATGCGCCGCAAGCGTGGCGGCGATGGCGCCAGCAAGGCCATGCTGCGGGATCAGCAGCGCGTAGAGGGCAATGGCGAGGATGGCAGCCGCGGCATTAACGGCGAGAACGCGGAACGTGTTGCCGCCGAGATAGGCGCCGGCATTGGACAGGCTGACCAGTTCGTTCAGGACGATGGCGGCGATCAGCCAGGGCAGCCATTGCAGGGATGCGGCGTAGGCCTGCGGAAGGGCGAGGCGGACAAAGGCCGGCATGGCGAGATGGATCGCGACGGCGCCGCCCGACAGGATGGCAAGCCCTGCCAGCCAGGCAGCGGCGTTTTCCGCCTTGCCGCCGGGGCGCGCAAGCAGCGCGAGGCGGCGCGGATACCACCAGAGGCCGAAGGGCTGGATGACCAGGGCGGTCGCCAGCGCCAGTTTCGCGGCGATGGCATACTGGGCCATGTCGGCGCGGGTGACGTGGCCGGCGATGAACCAGCGGTCGGCCGCGCCAAGCGCGAACATGCACAGGCCGGACAACACGATGGGCATGCCGTAGACGGCAAGCCGCGCTGTCATGGCGCGCGAAACGGCCATGCCATTGGCGCGCAGGAATGTGCCCGCCAGCAGTGTAGCGAGGACCAGATCAACTGCGGCATTGGCGATGAGCACGCCGGACGCGCCAAATCCGAGCGCCAACGCGGTCCAGACCAGCGCGATCTGGGCGACGGCCCTTGCGAAGATGAAGCCCAGGAAGGCGAGCGGACGGTTTCGCAGCCTCAACCAGGCCAGCGGCGTCTCGATCAGCGCCGTGACGGCCGCACCGGCCAGCGCGAGGCGGAAGGCTGTCTCCGTGACACCGAGTTCCGCCCAGGCGTGGAGCGGGGATGCAAGCGCCTGAAGCGAAATCATGATGATGGCGATGGCGATGGCGGCTGTTCCGGCCAGGGCGGCCGCGTTTGCCTTGGCCCCGCCGGTGTCGTCTGCGCAGAAGCGGTAAAGCAGTTCGCTCAGTCCCAGGGCCGAAAAAAGGGCGGCGAACTCGACCAGGCTTGTCACCAGGTCGAGTTCGCCAAAGGCGGCTGGGGGGAGCTTCCACGCGAGAAGCGGGATGGTGACGAGCGAAAATCCCTTCATCAGGATGATGGCGAGTCCGTAGACGAGAAAGCTGGCAAACGGGGCGGGCAGGCGCATGGCTCAGGCAGCCTCGACCATGGCCGAGAGCGCGCGCGCCTGGGCGGCCAGCGTGAAATGGCTGAGCAGGCGCTGGCGGCCGGCTGCGCCCAGGGCACGGCGCTGTCCGTCCGTCATGGCGTCGAGCCTTGCGATGGCATCGGCCAGCGCCCGGGGATCAGCCGGGGGCACGAGAATGCCCGTCATTGGCGTGACCATTTCCTTGACGCCCATGAAGGCGGTCGAAATGACCGGCAGGCCCATGGCCATGGCTTCCTTGACGACCAGCGGACCGGTCTCCCGGTTGCCGTCCGCGGTTGCCTTGAAGGGCAGGCAGGCGGCCCGGTAAAATGGCGCTTCGGCGGCAAGCCAGGCCGCGTCGCGGCCGCCGAGAAGCCGGATTTCGTGGTAACCGCGCGTCGTGATTGCCTGCGTCCCGGCTTCGATGTCGTCGCGCAGCGGTCCGTCGCCGACGATGTCGAGCTTGACCGGGACCTTGCCCTCCAGGATTTCCAGCGCGGAGAAGAGATCGTCGATACCCTTCGAGCCGACGAACCGGCCGACGAAGAGGTAGCGCCCATTGTCCGGCGTCTTCGCATCGCGCGGCCTGAACCGGCCGGGATCGGTGCCGCAAGGAATTCGCACGATCCGTGCCCGGCTTTCCAGCCGGCGCAAGTCGTCCTCCAGGTCGGCGCACACCGCCACGACGGCATCGGCTGCCGCCAGCTTGGTTTCCAGGTCTTCCGGTTCGGCATAGACATCGTGGCCATGGCAGGTGAAGCTGACGGGCAGGCCCGCGATCCGCGCCGCGACGAGGCCATGGGCCGCGCCGCCGCCGGCGAAATGGGCGTGGACATGGCTGCAACCCGCGGCCCGCATGGCACCGGCGAGCTTCAGGCCCGTCCACAGGAGCGAGCGGGCCGGCAGCCGCTTCTGCCGCATCAGGAACGGCCATGCGCGCCAAGCCATGGGCAACATGCGCAGGCCCCTGCCGGCCGGGATGGAGGCAAGCGTCCTGGCGCGCGCGGCGATCTCGCCGTCGCGCGGCTGGGCGGGTCCCTCGCGCAGGCGGAAGACGAACGGCACGACACGATGCCCGCAGGCCTCCATGGCGCGGATCTCGTTGCCGATGAAGGTCTCTGACAGGACCGGGAAGTCGGTCAGCACATAGGCGATGGTCTTCAAGGCGGCGGGCTCCGTCGTTTCCGTTCGGCACCGGCCTTGCAAGGAGGGTGCCAGCATGCCGCCCGGCATGGCCAGACACGCATTTGCGGAGACACGTCCATGTTCAGACCCGACTGCTCGGTCATCATTCCGGCCTTCAATGCCGCCGATTTCCTGCCCGCCGCGATCGCCTCGGTGGAAGCGCAGGCGGTGCGGACCGTCGAAGTGCTCGTTCTCGACGACGGCTCCACGGACGACACGGCAAGCTGGCTCGCGCATGCGGCGCGCACACGGCCCTGGCTGAAGGTGTTCAACGGCGGCGGGTTCGGTCCCGCACGGGCGCGTAACATTCTGATCGAAAACGCCAATTCCGACCTCATCGCGTTTCTGGACGCCGATGACGAATGGCTGCCGGGAAAGCTCGAACGCGAGATCGCCTTTCACCGGGCGCATCCGGGCGTCTCCTTCACCTTCACCGACTACCTGCATCTCGACCCGCAGGGACGCTCGCTCGGCACGGCCTTCGAATACTGGAAGCCGTCCTTTCACGGACGGCAGGACGATGCCTTCGCGTCGCTGGAAAACGCGCTTGTCACGCTGATCGGCTGCAACCTGGCGGGCACTTCCACCGTCGTTGCGAAACGCGAAGCGTTGCGAAATGCGAACGGATTTGCGGAGGATCTGCCTTCGGCAGAGGATTGGGACCTGTGGCTGCGGCTGGCCACGGCCGGACCTGTTGCCGTGTCGACGCGTGTGACCACGAATTACCTGGTGCGGCCGGGCAGCGAGACGGCGAACCGGGCGGCGCGGATCGAGGCGATGGAGACGATCCTGGCGCGCTACGGGACCGGTGGCGCGAGCCGTGCGGCGCGCCGGGAGGCGAAAGCGCGCCTCGCCACCGTGCGGGCCGAGGCCGCGTCCATCGCCGGACGGCACGGGAATGCGCTGGCCTGCCGTCTCCAGGCCTTGGTCCGCCAGCCCAACCGGCGCAATGCCCATGAGGCGCTGGCCGCCGCCGCGCGTCTCGGCGGCATTGCGGGACGGGCCGCCTGATGCTGATCGCGCAGATGGAAGGCCCGGCGAGCCTGGACACCGCGACGCGCATGCGCAGCATCTTCAATTGCCAGGCATTCCGGCATCCCGGCGCGCGCGATGCGCTGGCCAGCCTGGAACTGGCCTTCGCGGAACTGGCGGCGAATGCCGTGCGCCATGCGGCGCGCAAGCCGACACAATTTTCCGTGGCGCTGCATCTGGAGGGGGGCAGGCTGCGGGCGGAATTTCGCGACGATGGCGCACCGTTCACCGGATTCAGACGGGCGTGGAAGGACTGCACGCTGGCGGCGCTGGATCCCATGGCGGAGAGCGGGCGCGGCCTCTGGCTGGTGCGGCAATCGACCGACCAGCTTGTCTACAACCACGACGACTTGAACATCTGGTCGTTCAGCAAGTCCATCGGCGGAACGTCGCGGCCGGAAATCCTGCTGCTGGAGGACGACAATACAACGCGGGGGCTCTACACGGCGCTGCTGTCGAAGATCGGTACCGTCACCGCCGCGCATTCGCTGGCGGAAGCCGGCGCCATCCTGTCCGGGCAGGATTTCGACCTGGTCGTGGCCGACTACAACCTCGACGACGGCGAGGCTGCCCGCCTGCTTGAAACGCGCCCCGATCTCGATTGTCCGGTGATCTTCATTTCCGCCGATTCGACGGGGGCCGCTCGCGAAAACGGCCTGAAACATGGGGTTCACATGCTCTTGCAGAAGCCGGTCAGACCTCTGGAACTGCGTGAAAGGGCGGCCGAGGCGGTCGCGGCCCATCGCGGCCATGCGCTGCGCGCCGGCCGGCGGCTGACCGCCGACGTGTCGCCGCGGATCGCCGCAGCCGAGCCACTGGTGGCCGGCGCCTTTCGCCTCGTGTCGCGTGCCGCCATGGCGGATGCGGGCGGCGGCGATGCCTTTTTCGATCTCGGCGCGGGCGGCATGGATGGCGCCCGACGCCGCTTCGTTCTCGCCGATTGCATGGGCCACGGCATGCCGGCGCGGTTGCAGGCGGCCATGCTCGGCGGCCTGCTTTCCGGGCAGGCGCGCGACCGGTGGACGGGGCCGGAAGCCTGTCTCGACGCCCTGTCCGCCGCGATCGTCGACGGTCCGGCCGTCGGCCATCTGATTGCAACGGTGCTTGCGGTCGATCTTGCCGGCGACGGTTCTGTGGACGTGGCGTCCGGCGGCCACCCGTCGCCGATCCTGCTCGGTGAAGGGAAAGCGCGCGTGCTGCCGCTCGATGGCGCCATGCCGGGCCTGACAGCGACATGCGGCGCCCGGCCCCGGCGGGTGCGGCTGGCACCCGGAGAGCGGCTGTTCCTGGCCACCGACGGGCTTGCGCCGGCCAGCAGCGACACGCTCGAGGGCATGCCGGAGGCCATTTGCCGGGCCATCCGGAGATCGTCCGATCTGCCGCTCGATGCGGCGGCAAATGCCATCGAGGCTGCCGCCGTCGAGGCGCTCGGCACGAACCCGGACGACGACTGGACGTTCGTGCTGATCGAACGCGCGACGTGACCGGCGCCTGCCGATCTGCCCGTCAGGCCGCGATGGCTTGCGGGCGGCCGCCGGCGCGCCTGTAAGCCTCGAATATGGCCGGCATGGCGGTTTGCGGGGAGTAGCCGGCGCGGATGGTGGCGATTGCCGCCATGCTCATGGCGGCGCGCGCAGCCGCATCGCAGGCCATCAGCCGGTCGATGCAGTCTGCCGCCGCGTTCATGTCGCCGGCGGGATAGAGAAAACCGTTCTCTCCGTCGCGTACAAGGTCCGGCAGCGCGCCGACGGCAGGCGCAATGACGGGCACGCCCAGTCCCATCGCTTCCAGCGCGGCCATGGGCAGGCCTTCCCTCCGGCTGGTCATGACCAGGGCCGTCGTGCGTTCCAGCCACGGCGCGATGTTGATGGCGAAGCCTTCCATGACAGCCGGGCTGGACAGCGAAAGCACAAGTTCCTCGCGCATCGGTCCGTCACCCAGCATCCGCCATTCGCCGAGGCCCGGCCGCATGTTCGCCAGCTTGAGGAACAGGTCCGGCCCCTTTTCCGGGGAGAGCCGGCCGGCAAACAGGAAAACCGGCGTTGCAGGCTCCGGGCGCGGCGATACCGCAGGCGTGACGAAATTGCGGATGACCGGGGCTGGCGCGGGGAGGGCGAATGCGATGTCGCGCGAGACCGCCAGGCGTCCGCCCAGGAACGCCGTCTTCTCGTCGATCCATTGGTAGACACCGACCATGCCGGGCGCACGCTCGCCGGCATGGAAGGTGGAAACCACGGGCACGCCGGTCAGCCTTGCGGCCAGGCGGCCCAGGATGCCGGCCTTGTATCCATGGGTATGCAGCATGCCGGGTGCCATGATGCGCAGCCAGCGGCACAGGCCGAGGGTGTCACCGGCCACGAGAAGCGGCATGCCGCTTGCCCGGAAGCGTTCATGCGCCGGACTGCCGGGGTAGACGGCATGGAGGAGGATGCGCGCATCCAGGCCCATGGCGCGCTGCGCAGCGGCAATTGTCTCGACATGGGTTTCGATGCCGCCGACATAGCGGGCGTCCAGGTAATGCAGGATCATGGGACCTCACTGATGCATGTTGAGGGCGGTCCATCCCTCGACCTTGCGCGTCAGGTAACGCACGAGGCCGGGCAGGATGCGCCGCAACCGGTTGGCCTCGCGGATCATTTCCTGGGCCAGCGTCGGGTTGAACTTGTCGTTGAGAACGAGGGCCGAAACGACGGCACCGGACTCCGTCAGCCATTTCAGGACCTCCTCCAGGCCGTTGCGGGCCACCGCCCCGGGCATGGTGACGAGGATGACCGCCTCGGCCGCGGATGCCGTGAGCGGCGTGTATATGGCAGGCTGCGCCGTCTCGAAGGGCGGGCAGTCGAAAATGACGGAATCGAAATCGGCAAGCCATTGCGCGGATGCTTCCGGCAGGCACTGGCCGTCGTTGAGCAGCGCGTGAAGGCGCGTGCCCGAAGGTACGTCCAGCGTCCACAGCATGTTGGCCTCCGGCCTGCACGCGGCACGAATATCCTCGAGACCGGTTCCAAGCCCGTCCGGGCATCCGTCTCCCGCCTGCGTGAGATGGGCGCGCACGAGCAGGACACGCTTGCCAAAACCGGCGCCGGCGGCGGCGATGTCGAAGGCCAGGCCGCAGGAGCCGGCATCGGGCTGCGACCCGGTGACGGCCAGCGTCCGGGCGCCGCGCCCGAGCGTCGCGGAATAGGCCCTTTGCGCGGCCAGTAGGCGGGTCTTGGAAATCATCGGCGCCTCACAGGGCCGCGACTGCCGCGAAGAGCGCGACGATCTGGGCGGCGTCCTTCACCGTTTCCATCACCCTGGCCCAGTGGCTCTGGGTCTTGTCGGGCACGTAGACCGTGTCGCCGGGGCGCACCACCGGCAGCCTCGAGGGGTCGCCGGTTCGCGTGAAGGCTTCGAGATCGAAGTGGAAGGCCTTGTTTTCCTTGCCCATGTTGACCACGACGATCCTGTCCTGAAGCGCCGCGTCCGTCGGTCCGCCAGCCTGCGCCAGAAGGTCGAGGATGTTCATGCGGGTGGTAAAGGAATAGCGTCCAGGCTTGCCGACAGCGCCGAGCACGCGCACCGTGTCGCCCGTGGCGATCTCTGTCCATGTGCGGTCATGGCCCGGCACATAGATCATGTCTCCGGGTTCCAGGCGGGGCAGCACGCGCTCGTCGCCGGTTTCCATGTAGCGGAGCAGGTCGACGAGGATGGGTTCGGCATTGGCCTGGCCGCGCAGCGAAACGCGGATGCGGCGCAGGTCCGCGCTTTCCGTCGGTCCGTCGGCTGCCGACAGGATGTCGAGAAATCCGAGCGATCTGTCAAAGGCATAACGGCCGGGCGAACCCACCGCGCCCATGACATAGATCGAGCGGTCGGCATCCTGGCGCACCCAGAGCGACTTGTTGTCGTTGGGATCGACGGGCAGTTCGGGAACAACGATGACATAGCCGGCACGAATGACCGGCACGCTCGCCTCGCTGCCGCCATTGTCCAGATAGGCCTTCATGTCGAAGGTCACGGTTTCAGCCTTTCCATCGGCGCGCTTGACGATCTGGATGGCGGCAAGGTCGCCCTTGGCCGTCGGTCCGCCCGCATGGCCGATGAGGTCGAACAGGCTCATCTCGTCGGCCCATTCGTAGCGGCCGGGCTTGGTGACGGCACCCATGACCTGGACCGTGCGGGTCGGCGGAAGCCTGGTCCAGGACGGTTCCTGCGTTTCCGTCTTTTCCGGGACCAGGATCGCGTCGCCCGGCTGAACAAGCGGGATGTCGGTGATCTTGCCCTCGGTGAAGGCGACAAGGTCGAACATCTCGACATCGCCGGTGGCCCGGATGATGCGGATCTGGCGGGTTTCGGCGAAGCGTGTCGGCCCGCCGGAATTGGCGAGGATGTCGATGAAGGTCGTGCCCTTCTGGGCCTCGAAGGCGCCGGGCTTGGCCACCTCTCCCATGATGTAGACGGTGTGCTTGCCGCGCTTGATCTGGTCGGCCAGGATCGGCACGAAGATGGTGGCGCCCTTCTCAAGCGGCGGCATCAGCGCCGGATCACCGCTGTCCAGATAGGCTTGGAGGTTGAAGAGGACAGGTCCCTGGTCGGTGATGACACGGATCTGCTCGACCGCGGCAAAGCGGGTCACGCCGCCGGCCCGCATGATCAGGTCGACGATAGACATGTTTTCCTTGAAGGCGAATTGCGCCGGCTTCTGGACCTCGCCGAAGATGCGTACCGAACCGCCGGCATCGGCGCCATCGCCGGCGCGTGACAGCGTTTCCGCGTCGAAGTCGATATGGACGTTGCCGGTCAGCGGCGAGATCGGCACGAAGATGATGTCGAGCGGCTGGAGCTTCGGCAATACCGACAGGTCGCCGGTGTCCAGGTAGTGCTTGTAGTTGAAGCCGATTTCCCGGTCTCCGCGAATGAGTTTCAACCGGTCGAGCTGGGCGCCCGCATTGATGCCGCCGGCCTCGGCGATCGCCACTTCCACCGTCGCGTCGCCGGGCAGTTCCAGCGTTCCCGGCTTGCGGACCTGACCGGCCACGGCGACGAACAGCTTGCGCTCCTTGAGCCGCATCGTCAGGCGCGCCACATCGCGGAAAGCGACGGACAGCCGGTCACGTACCAGTTCGGCGGCTTCGTCCAGCGGCATTCCGGCGATCCGGACGGGGCCGATCTCGGGCAGGGCAATGGCGCCCTTGCGATCAACAGGGAAATCGCCGGTCAGGCTGTCCTCGCCCGGAAGGACGAGCGACAGCGTGTCGCCGATCCTGATCGTCTCGTTATCCGATGCCCTTGCCGCCGGCAGTGAGAAAGCGAGCATGGCGAGTGCCGCCAGGAGGCGGATGAGCGTGGCAATGGGCATCTGGCGTCCTCCGGTCAGGAACATGGCGCTTTCAGGCATGTGCTGCGCCCGGTTCGCGTGGCGATATCGCCACCACCGAGCCGCAGCGAAACATCGAGCAGGCCGGCATCCGCATCGGCCTCAAGCCCTGCGCGGTATTCGCGGGCCGCGAGGTCGAGGCGTTCGCGTGCCGCAAGCGCCTCGGCAGGCGCAAGCGATCCGGCGGCGGTCGCGTTCTTCACCGCCGCATGAATGCCTGCCATTTCGGTCGTCGGCGCTGGCTGGCCGGCGATCCCGCCGCGCGCCGCGGGCGGCCAGGGATGGACACAGGCCGTCATGGCCGGCAGCAGGGCCGCCAGGAGGAGGTCGGCAAGGGGACGCTTCGTCATCATGCCGCGCTCCGGCTCCCGGCCGCGAGCAGGCCGGCGATGCCCAGATGGCGCAGGAGCTTGAGCGGCTGGCCATCGAGACCCGAAAGGCTCACCCGGTAGCCGCGCGCGCGCATCCGCTTGTGCAGATAGACGATCGCACCGACGCCCGAGGAATCGATGAACCGGCATTGGGTCATGTCGAGCGTGACATCCGCGTCGCCTGCGGCAACGCGGTCGATGTCTTCCCGCATGGCGGTAATCCTTGCCGCGTCAAGGTCTCCGCTGATCGTGATGGTCCTGGTCATGGCAATTCTCCTTTTCGCCCCCTGAACGGCTTCAGCAAGAGCCGTGCCACCGATTCGGAGGCGGCGGGAAAAGGGTTCGGGCACGCAGACGGGGCCTGGCATTCGCAAACTGCGATGGCCGGGATGAAGCCGGTTTCGCATTTTGCGTTGGAATCACGGAAAAACGGGCCATTCCTTCCGGCACGGCATTTGCAGCGGCTCCCGCAACAATCACGCGCAAGGGAGCGCAAGTTGACGCAAGTTCACATCGTCCAGAACCTGGCGCCCGGCGGCATCGAGCAATTGGTGCTCGCGCTGGCCGGGATGCCCGGCATTCATGTCTTCAGCCTCGAAGGAAGCGTGGAAACGCTTGCTGCTACCTGGCCAAAAGCCGCCCTGGCGAAGGCCCGGCTCACGGCCTTTGGCAAGGCGCCCGGCCTGCAGCCTTTATTGCCCGTGCGCATGGCACGGCACCTGCGCGGGATGGGCGCGACCAGCGTCGTCACCCATCATGCAGGGCCGCTCGTCTATGGCGGCGCTGCGGCGCGTCTTGCCGGCATACGCTCGCTGGCCCATGTCGAGCACGACGCCTGGCACCTGGAAAACAGGCGGCGGCGCCTTGTCATGCAGGCAGCGCTCCGTTGCGTGCGGCCCGACAGGATCGCCGTTTCGCCGGTCGTCGCTGCCGCCGCGTCGAAGGGCACCGGCCTGTCCTTCCGCGTGATCCCGAACGGGGTGGACTGCGACATGTTCCGCCCGGCCCGCCGCGATGCGGCGCGCGCACGGCTCGGCCTGCCGCTCGACAGACGGATCGTGGGCGGTGTCGGGCGGCTGGAACGCGTCAAGGGGTTTGACAGGCTTGTCGAGGCGGCGCGCTTCCTGCCCGACCATGTTCTCGTTGTCATCTGGGGCGAGGGCAGCGAACGGGAGAGGCTGGCAAGCCGGATCGAACATCTCGGCCTCGCGCATCGCGTGCTGCTGGCAGGACGGACCGACAGCCCCGCCGATGTCTATCCCGCGCTTGACCTGTTCTGCCTGCCGTCGCGATCCGAGGGCCTGCCGCTGTCGATCCTGGAGGCCCAGGCCTGCGGCATAGCAGTTGTCGCCAGCGACGTGGGCGGCGTGCGCGACGGGCTTTGCCCGGTCTCCGGCACCGCTGTCACGGTCGATGACCGCGATCCGCAATGGCTGGCGACGGCGCTGATCGGCGGTCTTGCCAATCCGCCACGGGCCAATCCGCGCCTCTTCATCCAATCGCATCTCTCGCTCGCCGAGACCCGGAGCGCATACCGGGCGCTGGAGGCTCATCATGCTTGAAACCGTTTTCTGGACAGGCGCTCTTGCCGCGCTTCATCATCACCTGATCTACCCGCTCAGCCTGCTGGCACTGGCGCGCCGCGCAAACTCCGGACCGATGGCGCAGGTTGAGCCGCCGCCGCACGTGACGCTGATCGTCACCGCCTATCAGGAAGCGCGGACCATCAGCGCCAAGATCGCCAATATCGGCGCGCTCGACTATCCGGCCGAGCGGTTGCATGTGCGCATCCATTGCGACGGTTCCACCGACGGGACGCCGTCCATTGCCGTCAAGGACACACGCGCCTTGCAGGCAAGGGGGATCGATGCCCGGGTCCATGCACACGCTGTCAACCGCGGCAAGATCGCGGTGATCAACGAAGCGGTTGGCGCGTCCGACACGCCTCTCGTCGCGCTGACGGATGCATCGGCAAGCCTTCCGTCCCAGGCATTGTGGCGCGCGGCCGCCGCCTTCGCCGACGAGACGGTGGGGGTTGCCGGCGGGCTCTACGATTGTGCGGAGAACGGCACCCCCGGAGAGCGGCGCTACTGGGAATTCCAGAACAGGCTGAGGCTCGGCGAGGCGGCGCTCGGTTCGCCGCTCGGCTTTTCGGGCGCCTTCCATGTGTTCCGGCGCGCGGCGTTCCGGCCCCTGGCGGCCGGCACGATCAACGACGACTTCATCCTGCCGATGGGGATCGTCGCGCAGGGGTATCGCGGGGTCCTGGATGCGGGCATCGCCATTTCGGAACGGGAGCGCACCCGTCCGGGCCAGGAATTCGCGCGGCGCCTGCGCATCGGCGCGGGCAACCTGCAACAGGCGATCCGGTTGTTCCGTCTTGCCGATCCGCGCCGTCCGGGGCTCGCCTATGCCTTCCTGTCCGGCAAGGGCCTGCGCGCCATCATGCCGTTCCTGCTGCTGGCGGCCTTTGTCAGTCTCACGCTTCTGGGGTTGTCGCAAACGGCGTGGATCGCGCCGGCCGTCCTTGCCTGGACAAGCCTGCTGTTTGCGCTCTCCGGACTGGCGGTGGCCGAGCATCGCCGCTCGCGCCTGCAGACGTTGGCGGCCACGGTGCTGGCCGGCTACGCGGCCAGCGGTTTCGGCGCGCTCATGTGGATGCTGGGCCGGTTCGATGTGCGCGGGCAATGGGCAAAAAGGAATGGCGCGGGCGAGGATCATGCGCTGCCGCCATCGGTGCGGCTGGCCAAACGGGCCTTCGATCTTGCCGGCGGTTCCGTTCTTCTCGCGCTGCTTGCCGTGGTCTACGGGCCGGTCGCCCTCGCCATCAAGCTGGAAAGCCGGGGACCGGTCTTCTACCGTCAATTGCGCGTCGGGCGGGCGCTGCCGGATCGCACGGAGCTTTTCGAACTCATCAAGTTCCGCACCATGGGGCAGGATGCCGAACGCAATGGTGCGGCCTGGGCGTCGAAGGGCGACCCCAGGGTGACGCGGGTCGGGCGGTTCCTGCGCCGCACACGCATTGACGAACTGCCGCAGGCGATCAATGTCCTGCGTGGCGAGATGTCGCTGATCGGCCCGCGACCGGAACGCCCGGTCTTCTTCGGCCGGCTGGAGACCAGCATCCCGCTCTATGTCGAGCGAACCTACGGCATATTGCCGGGTGTCACGGGACTTGCGCAGGTGCGCCAGGGCTATGACGAAAGCATCGAGGATGTGCGCTCGAAGGTGGGCTGGGACCATGCCTATGCACTGCGAATCGATTCGCTGTGGGCGTGGCTCAAGACAGACCTCGCCATCGCGCTGGAGACGATCGGTGTCATGGCCGGGCGCAAGGGGCAATGAGCCTGCCTTGGCGCCCCGCGGCCTGACCGGTGACGCTCAGCGCGCCTTTTCCGCCTCCGCCACCTGCTCCTTGACGCGGATGAAGCTGTCGGGCGTGACCGAGAGGGAGTCGATGCCGCATTCCACCAGGAAGCGGGCGAATTCCGGATGGTCGCTCGGCGCCTGGCCGCACAGGCCGACCTTGGCGCCGGCGGCATGGGCCTCGCGGATGACGTTCGAAATCATCCATTTGACCGCCTCGTCCTGTTCGTCGAAGAGGTCGGAAAGGATCTCGGAATCCCGGTCCACGCCAAGGGTGAGCTGGGTCAGGTCGTTCGATCCGATGGAGAACCCGTCGAAACGGCTGGCGAAGGCGCCTGCCAGTACGACATTGGCGGGAATCTCGCACATGACATAGACCTGAAGCCCGTTCTCGCCGCGCTTCAGGCCGTTTTCGGCCATGACGGCGAGCACGCGGTCAGCCTCCGCTGTGGAGCGGCAGAAGGGGATCATGACGATGACGTTGTCGAATCCCATCTCCTCGCGCAAACGCCGGATGGCCTGGCATTCCAGCGCGAAGCCGTCGCGATATTGCGGCGAGTAGTAGCGCGAGGCGCCACGAAAACCGATCATCGGGTTTTCCTCGACCGGTTCGAACTGCCGTCCGCCCAGCAGCCCCGCATATTCATTGGTCTTGAAATCGCTCATGCGCACGATGACGGGGTGCGGATGAACGGTCGCGGCGATGCGCGACAGGCCGCGGGCAAGGCGTTCGACGAAGAATTCCGCCTTGTCGTCATGGCCGGCGGTCAGGGCGGCGATCTCGGCCTTGTCCGCCTCGCTTTCCAGTTCGTCGAATTTCAGCAGCGCCATGGGATGGACGCGAATGTGATTGGAAATGACGAATTCCATGCGTGCCAGGCCCACGCCGTCGGCCGGCAAGCGGTTCCAGCGGAACGCGGCCGCCGGATTGGCCATGTTGAGCATGACCTTCGTTCCGGTTTGCGGAATGTCCTCCAGTTTCAGCAGCGTTTCGGCAAACTCCGCCGTGCCCTCGTAAACGAAGCCTTCGTCGCCTTCGGCGCAGGAGATCGTCACGTCCTGCCCGGAATGGAGAACGGCGGTCGCATTGCCCGTGCCCACGATGGCGGGCAGGCCCAGTTCACGGCTGACGATGGCGGCATGGGAGGTGCGCCCGCCATGATCGGTGATGATCCCGGCGGCGCGTTTCATGACCGGCACCCAGTCGGGATCCGTGGTTCCGGTGACGAGGATGGAGCCATCCACGAAATCGGCAATGTCGGCGGCGCTCTCGATCAGGCAGACCGGCCCGGCGACGACGGAGTCGCCGATGCTCAGCCCCTTCGTCAGCACGTCGCCGTGGCTTGCAATGGCGTGCGCCTTGATCGACCCCTGGTCGCGCGCCGCCTGGACGGTTTCGGGACGGGCCTGGACGATGAAGAGTTCCTGCGTTTCGCCGTCCAGTGCCCATTCCATATCCATCGGGCAGCCGTAATGCTCCTCGATGATGACGGCCCAGCGGGCAAGGGCGAGAATCCGGGCATCGTCCAGCACGAAAGCCGCGCGCTCGACCTTGGACGTGGGTACGTTGCGGGTCGGCTCGGCGCCCTTGCCGTAGATCATCTTGATCGTCTTGGCACCGCATTTCTTCTCCACGATGGGGCTGAGCGACGGATCGGCGAGAAGCGGCTTGAAGACGACATATTCGTCCGGGTCGACAGCGCCCTGGACGACGTTCTCGCCGAGTCCCCAGGCCGCATTGATGATCACCACCTTGTCGAATCCGGTCTCGGTGTCGATGGAGAACATGACCCCGGAGCCGCCCCGGTCGGAGCGGACCATCATCTGGACGCCGATGGACAGGGCCACGGCCGTCTGTTCGAAACCCTTGGTCTGGCGATAGCTGATGGCCCGGTCGGTGAAGAGGGACGCATAGCAGCGCTTGCAGGCATCGAGCAGGGCGTCCCGCCCGGAAATGTTCAGGAAGGTTTCCTGCTGGCCCGCGAAGCTGGCGTCCGGCAGGTCCTCCGCCGTGGCGCTGGACCGCACGGCGACGGAAACGGGCGCCCCGCCGCGCGTGGCGCACAGGCCGTCATAGGCGGCGAGGATCGCTTCGGCGAGATCCTCCGGCCAGGTGCCCGACAGGATGGCGGCGCGGATCCGCGCCCCGGTTTCTGCAAGGCTGACCGCGCCGGTCTCATAGGCATGGTAGCTTTGCGCAATCATGTCATTGAGACTGTTGGCGGAAAGGTAGTGGCGGAAGGCATCGGCCGTGGTGGCGAAACCGGCCGGCACCGCGATGCCGCGCGAGCCCAGCGCGCCGATCATCTCCCCGAGCGAGGCATTCTTGCCGCCTACGCGGGCAACGTCGGCGCGGCGGACGTCGGCAAGGGAAAGAACGTGAACGGTGTCTTGTCCGGCCATGGCATCGGGTCTCCCTGGTGTTGCTTTGGCAGAACCAATCCTGCCGTCATTGCCGCTTCGCACCATGATGCGTGTCAATCGTGAAAAGGAAAAGACGGTGTGGCGATCTAGCCAGACAGGTTTGCAGAAGGCCGGGATTCATGGCATGGCGACCGCCATGAACGACAAGCAGGATCATCTTGACCATCGCCTCGCCATCGCACCCATGATGGACTGGACGGACCGGCATTGCCGTTTTTTCCATCGCCTCATGACGAAGCGGGCTTTGCTCTACACGGAAATGGTGGTGGCCGATGCCGCCATCCATGGACCACGTGCGCGCCTTCTCGGCTTCGATCCGGCCGAGCATCCGGTGGCCGTGCAGCTTGGCGGGTCGGAACCGGACAAGCTGGCGGAGGCGGCGCGCATCTGCGAGGGCTTCGGCTATGACGAGATCAACCTGAATGTCGGCTGCCCGTCGGACCGGGTGCAATCCGGCACTTTCGGGGCATGCCTCATGCTGCGCCCGGAGGTCGTCGCACGATCGGTGGCGGCCATGAAGGGTGCCGTGTCCGTTCCCGTCACCGTCAAATGCCGCATCGGCGTGGACGACCAGGACCCGGAAGAGGCGCTCGACAGGCTGGCCGACATGGTGCACGCCGAAGGCGCGGACGCGCTCTGGGTCCATGCCCGCAAGGCCTGGCTGCAGGGCCTGAGTCCGAAGGAGAACCGGGACATCCCGCCGCTCGACCATGACCGGGTTCACCGGCTGAAGGCGCGATATCCCGGCTGGTTCATCGGCATCAATGGCGGCATCGTTTCGCTGGAGACGGCGCGCAGCGAACTTGAGAAGGTCGATGGCGTCATGATCGGGCGCGCGGCCTATCAGCAGCCCGACATCCTGTGGGGCTTCGACGCACTGCTCGGCGACGGAGCATCGCCATCGCCGGATTATCCCGGCCTCGTAGATGCCATGGCGGATTATTGTGCCGCCCACATTGCCAATGGCGGGCGGCTCAGCCACGTCACGCGGCACATGGTGGGCCTTTTCCACGGGATGCCGGGCTCGCGGCGCTGGCGCCAGATCCTGTCGACCGAAGCCGTGAAGCCGGGCGCCGGACCCGCGGTCCTTCACGAAGCCTTCTCCCATGTGGACTGGACGGGCGCCCGTCAACCTGCGGCCTGATCGCGAGCGGTTCGCCATCCGCTTTACTTCCGCATGCCAAAGGGATAGCGCAGTTTCAGCAAACTGCGGGAGGGGAAAGCATGGGCGGACTGCCGTTGACGGAAATCCTGGCCTTTGCGGCGGCGGCCATCGCGGTCGGTGGCGTGGCCGGCGTCCTTGCCGGCGTCTTCGGCATCGGCGGCGGCGCGGTGATGGTGCCGGTCTTCTACCAGGCGCTCGGTGCCATCGGCGTGGACGAGAGCGTGCGCATGCATATCGCGGTGGGCACGTCGCTTGCCATCATCGTGCCGACGTCGCTTCGCTCCTTCCAGGCACACTACCGGCGCAATGCCGTCGACATGGCGCTGCTGAAGAGCTTTCTCATACCCGTTCCGGCCGGCGTCTTGCTGGCCTCGCTGGTGGCGGCGTCGATCTCCAGCGGGGAATTGCGGGCCATCTTCGCCTGCATCGCCATCCTCGTCGCGCTCAGGCTCATCCTCAACCGCGAGCACTGGCGCATCGGCAGCGAAATTCCCGGCAATCCGGTGCGCGGGCTTGTGGGGCTGGTGCTCGGTTTCCTGTCCACGCTGATGGGCATTGGCGGCGGCGTGCTCAACAACACCTTCATGACCGTGTTCGGACGGCCCATGCACCAGGCGGTCGCCACTTCGTCGGGGGTCGGCGTACTCATCTCCATTCCCGGCATGCTGGGTTACATCTGGGCGGGCTGGGGCGATCCGAACCTGCCTGTCGGCTCGACGGGCTTCGTCAACTGGATCGCGGTCGCGCTCATCATACCAGTCACCATGATCGCGGCCCCGCTGGGCGTGCGCGTGGCCCATGCGGTGAGCAAGCGGCAACTGGAAATCGCCTTCGGCATTTTCCTGCTGATCGTGGCGGCCCGCTTCTTCTACAGCCTGACGTGAGGCCCGGCCGTCAATCTCGCAGGATCAGCCGGTCGCGGCGAATGTCGATGCCGCCGAGCGTGTTGAGGTAGTTCATGCCAAGCAGGCTCTGGCCGAGGCGGGAATCGCGGGCAACCAGGACCGGGAGCGAACGGCGCTCGATGGAGCCGATCTCCATCGTGTCGATGCGTGCGCGGGCGGCCTCGGCGCGGCCATTGGCGGTCTGGATGGGGATGGTATAGGACAGCGCGCCGATGTCGATGCCGACGCGCGCGGCGTCGCTTTCCGTCAGCACGGTGCTGGTCGCGCCGGTATCCACAAGGAACCGCAACGGCTTTCCGTTGACCTGCGCGTCGACCTCGAAATGCCCCGAGTCGGCACGCATGACCATGATGGCGTGGCCGTCGCCGGCGCCAAGCGCGATGGGGCTGCCGGGCACAAGCCCGCCCGTGACCCTGCTCGCCACATCCTGCAGTTCGAAGCGGTACTGGTATCCGGCCACAAGGGCCAGGGCTATGGCAAGCCATATGGCGATGCTGCGCGCCACGTTGGAAAACCGTCCGGCGGAACGCAGGACGACGGCGCCGATGGCGATCCCGAGCAGACCGAGATAGACGAGGCGGGCAAAGCGGTCATTGTCGAGCCCGAAGACCGAACCGCTCTCGCCGGTCATGAGCAGCCAGCCGAGCGCGGCCACGATGCCGGCGATCAGGAACCAGAAGAGACGGTTCATGGCGTCTCGATGCGCTGCCTTGCCAGCCGGGTGCGGCGGGTTTCGCGGCGCGGCTTGCGTTCCACCGTGGTCAGCCGTTCAGGCAGGCAGGCCATGATCGTCTCGCGTTCGGCATCGGTATAGAACATCCAGTTCATGATTTCGCCGGACGTGCGGCCGCAACCGAAGCAGAGGCCGGTCTTCTGGTCGATGGAGCAGACGAGGATGCAGGGTGAAAGCATGTCGTTCCTTGGCCGGATGTGGCGGCAACGCCATGTCCGTCTTCCCGTGAGGCGCGACGAACGTTCCTGAACAATGATGGGTCTGCCCGGCCGGTTTTGCAAGGGAAGTGCCGGGCGGGATTTTGCGCGCTGGCGAAAATGCTCTATGTGCGCTTGCGAAGAGACCGCATCCGGAGACATGCCGCCATGGCCGAGACAACGCCTTTCGACGATTTCCGCGCCCTGATCGGCAATCTGCCCAATCCGGACCGCGCAGCCCTTGCGGAAGCCGGCGAGACCCGCAAGGCCATGCCTGGCGGGGACAGGCTCGGCCGGATCGGCACGATCGCGCAATGGTTCGCGGGCTGGCGCGGCAATGCCCGGCAACCGGTGATGAAACCGCTGACAGCCATCTTTGCCGGAAACCACGGTCATGTCGCCGCAGGGCGCGGACCATGGTCGCTGGAGGAGACCAAGCGGCGCGTGGATCTGTGCGCTTCCGGCGCGGCCATGGTGAACCAGGTGTGCGAGGCGCAGAATGTCAGCCTCAAGATCCTCGATCTCGCGCTCGATCATCCCACCGGCGACATCACGGTGGAGGCCGCACTGGACGAGCGGCAATGCGCCGCCACCATGGCCTTCGGCATGGAGGCGATCATGGGCGGGGTGGACCTGCTGGCGCTGGGTGACATCGGCGCGGGCAATGGCGCCGTGGCCGGCGCGCTTCTGGCTTCGGTCCTCGGCGGCGAACCGGGCGACTGGGCGGGCGATGCGGCGACGGCGGAAGGACAGGCGCGGCGCGCGGTGATCGAGGCAGCCTTCGCGACCCATGGCGACATGCTTTCCGATCCGCTGGAGGCGCTGCGCCGGGCCGGCGGGCGGGAGTTCGCGGCCATGGCGGGTGCAATCCTGGCGGCACGCATGGAGCGCATCCCGGTGGTGCTGGGCGGCTATGCGCCGCTCGCCGCGGCGGCGATCCTGTGGAAGGTCAATCCGCTGGCCACGGGCCATTGCGTGCTGGCCGACCTTTCCGGCGAACCGGGAGAGGCGGAAGCGGCCCGACGGCTCGGCATGAGGCCCTTGCTGGATTTCGGCATCGCGATGGGCGAGGGCGCCTCGGCCGCGCTGGGCGCGGGTCTGGTGCGCACGGCGCTGGCCTGCCAGACGGGCATGGCGGCAAAGCGCGAGAATCGCGACAAGCGCGGCGTGTCCGCGCATTGATGCCGGGTTTCAGGCGGCGCCGGCCGCGCCGTTCGGGGCGTTGTCCTGCAACTGCACGCGCTTCGCCGGGAAGGTGGCGATCACCTCGGTGCCGACACGCAGTTTCGAGCGCAAGTCGAAGCGGCCTTCATGCATCTTCATGATGGCCTGGACGATGGGCAGCCCAAGCCCTGTGCCCTGTTCGGCACTCTTGATGGCGATGGAGCCCTGGCCGAAGGCGGACAGAACGACGGGGATCTCGTCCTCGGGAATGCCCGGGCCGTTGTCGATCACCGCCATGTACTGGCCACCCGAGCGCGTCCAGCCGGCGCGAATGGTGATCTCGCCGCCCTGCGGCGTGAACTTCACGGCGTTGGACAGCAGGTTGAGCGCCACCTGGCGCACCGACCGCTCGTCGGCCAGCAGGAATGGCAGGCCGTTGTGATACTGCTTCACTATACGGATGTCCTTGCCGCGGATCTTGATGTCGAGCAGGTGGGCGCAGTCGTCGAGGATCTCGACCAGCGAAACGGGTTCGTCGTTGATCTGGTAGCGGCCGGCCTCGATGCGCGACAGGTCGAGGATCTCGTTGATGAGATCGAGCAGGTGCTTGCCGGACCCGTGGATGTCGCGGGCATATTCCTTGTAGGTCTCGTTGCGCAGCGGCCCCAGCATCTCGCCGGCCATCACTTCGGAAAAGCCCAGGATGGCGTTGAGCGGGGTGCGCAATTCATGGCTCATCGAAGCCAGGAAACGGGACTTGGCGAGGTTGGCTTCCTCGGCGCGGCGGCGTGCCTCGTCGGAAATGGCATTGGCGGTTTCCAGTTCTCCGATCAGCGCATCCTTCTCGGAACGGAAGGACAGCGTCATGACCGCGGAGGCATGCAGATGCCGGGCGATATAGGCGAAGAAGGGCAGGGCGGCGACCAGCATGGCGGCCATGGAGGCGCGCGCGGGATCGAAGTCGATCGCCGTCATGTAGGCGTTGAGCGCTACGGGTGCGGTGAAGGAGGCGACCAGCGCGCCGTTCAGCGCCCAGGCGATGACCGCGGTTGCGGCAATCGCGAAAAGCAGCAGCACGGCGCGCATGATGGCGGCCTCATCCGGGCCGCATGTTTCGCAGGGAATGAAGACGAAACCCGCCCATCCGAGGCCCGCCAGGGCATGGACAAGCAGGAAGCGCCGCGTGACCGAGGGAACGTGGATCCGGTCCTCCGGCGTCGCCCTGACCTTGCGCGCCGTAAGGATGACCGCACCGTAGAGAAGGACCGAGATGAGGCCCCAGACCACCATCATCAGGCCGATGCCAAGGGCCAGGCCGGCGAGCGTGACGATGCCGATCAGGATGGGAAAAGCAAGGGCGCTGGCCATGACCGAACTGGCGTGCATCTTGATCAGCGCGCGGTCGAAGTTCAGGTTTCCGGGGCGGGTGGACAACTTTTCCCGTGTCGAGCGGATCGCCCGGGCCACCTCGGAATTGCGGCGGGTCTTGCGCTTGTCAAGAACGTTCTTGTCGGCAATGTCGGAGACGGCGACAGACATGACCTGGACGCGGGACCTTCGGGATGGTTGAAGCAGCGTCCAACCTAGGAGCGAATGGTTAACAGACCCTGATGAAACGCAGCCGTTCGTTGAAAAGGAAGGATCGTCCACACCGCGTTTCGGGGCGCTTTCGGGATGTCGCGCTCGCGGTCGTCATTCTTGCGCTCATCGCGCTTCTGGCCGCCCGTGCCGAGCGGGCGGCGAGCCTCGTAATGCAGGGCATTGCGGCCGTCATCGACGGGGACACGGTCCGGCTGGGCGGGGAGCGTATCCGTCTCAAGGGCATCGATGCCCCGGAGCTCGACCAGACATGCCAGCGCGAGGGAACCACCCAGGCTTGCGGCAGGCAGGCACGCGCAGCGCTTGAGCGTCTGGCAAACGGGCGGCCGATGCGCTGCAGGGGATGGGAACGCGACCGGCATGGCCGTTTGCTGGCGATTTGCCTGGCAGGCGAAACCGACCTCAACAGCGCCATGGTGGCATCGGGCTGGGCCATCGCCTTCGGCGCCTACGAGGCGGAGGAAGCCCGTGCACGGCTGGAACGGCGCGGTTTGTGGGCGGGATCCTTCGATCCGCCGCAGGCCTGGCGGGCGCGGCGCGGGGCGGCGGGCGAGCGTCCCCACGACCTGCTGTCGGCCGCCGGCAACTGGCTGCGGCAAATCCTGTTTGACCCCGGCAGGCCATCGCGGCAAGAATGATGAATCATTACAATCGGCTTTCCCGGAGGATTGACATGAAGCTTTACGACGGTGGCAAGGCGCCCAATCCGCGCCGCGTGCGGATTTTCCTTGCAGAAAAGGGCGTGGACGTGCCGCTGGTGCCCGTGGACATGGGCGCGCTCGGCCACAAGTCGGACGAAGTGACGAAACGCAATCCCTTGCAGCGCCTGCCCGTCCTGGAACTGGGTGACGGCACTGCCATTTCCGAATCGGTTGCGATCTGCCGCTATTTCGAGGCGCTGTATCCGCAACCCAACCTGATGGGCAAGACGCCGCTGGAAGTGGCCACGATCGAGATGTGGGAACGCCGCTGCGAACACCATTTCCTGGCGCCGGTGGCCCAGGCCTTCCGCCATACCCACCCGGCCATGGCGACATGGGAAGTGCCGCAGGTGGCCGAATGGGGCGAGGCCAACAAGCCCAAGGCGCTGGATTTCATCCGCCTGCTCGACAGCGAACTGGCCGGCCGCGACTTCATCGCCGGTGACAGCTATTCCATCGCCGACATCACCGCCACGGTCGCGACCGATTTCATGAAGCCGGCGCGTATCGCCATTCCCGATGACGTGCCGAATTTCACCCGCTGGTACGAGGCGATGAAGGCGCGGCCGAGCTACGGCGCCTGACCACATGGCGTCCGGCTCGGCATCAACGCCGGAGGCGGTCGCGGCGCGCATCCGCGCCTGCCGTATCTGCGTCGAGTGCCCGAAGGGCATGGCCTTGCCGCATGAGCCGCGCCCTGTGGTCGTGGCCTCGTCAACGGCGCGGCTGCTGATCGCGGGCCAAGCGCCCGGAACGCGGGTTCATGCCAGCGGGGCGCCGTTCACGGACCCATCCGGCGACCGCCTGCGCGACTGGATGGGGATCGGGCGCGCGGTCTTCTACGATCCCGCCCGCGTCGCCATCGCGCCCATGGGTTTCTGCTTTCCCGGTCTCGATGCCCGGGGCAGCGATCTGCCGCCGCGAAGGGAATGCGCGCCGGCGTGGCGCGACGAACTCATGGCTTCCATGGGACAGGTGGAACTGGTGCTTGCCATCGGGCTTCATGCGCAGAAGTGGCATCTCGGTCCGTTGCGGCGTGACAACCTGACAGAAACCGTGCGCGACTGGCGGCGCATCCTGACCGAGACATCACGGCGAAACGACATGCCGGCTGTCCTGCCGATGCCGCATCCCTCGTGGCGCAACACGGCCTGGCTCAAGCGTAATCCCTGGTTTGAAGAAGACCTGCTTCCGGTGCTTCGCCGTGAGGTGGCGCGGCTGACCGGCCCATGACGGGTGCCGGCATTGTTCGCGATTGGTACGAAATTCCATCTTAACGCGATTTCTTGGAATGAAATCGCTTGAAGGGCGGGAAAAACAGGCGCATCCAGAGAAAAATTCCAGGAGAAGACCGTCATGGACCGCCTCGACCGCAAGATCCTGCGCCTTTTGCAGGAGGACGCCACGCTGGCTGTCGCCGACATTGCCAAGAAAGTGGGCCTGTCGACCACGCCGTGCTGGCGGCGCATCCAGAAGCTGGAAGAGGATGGCGTGATCCGCAAGCGGGTGGCCATCCTGGCGCCCGAGAAGGTCAATGCGCGGGTGACGGTGTTCGTCTCCATCCGCACCAATTCCCATTCCAACGAGTGGCTGCGCCGCTTTTCAGAGGTGATCGGGGACTTTCCGGAAGTGGTGGAGTTCTACCGCATGAGCGGCGACGTGGACTATCTGCTGCGCGTCGTCGTGCCGGATATCGCCGCCTATGACGGCTTCTACAAGCGCCTGATCGCCAGGATCGAAATCCGCGACGTGTCTTCCTCCTTCGCCATGGAGCAGATCAAGTACACGACGGAATTGCCGCTCGACTATCTCGTGCTCGACAAGGATTGACCGCGCCGGCGCGGGCGGTCAGCGCATGGTGAAAAGGTCGCGGGTGGTCAATGGCGCGGCGATGAACGGCTCGCGCGGGGGTGCCCAGGTGACGCCTTCGGCAGCGGCCATGCGTTCCACTTCGCCGTTTTCCAGCAGGGTGGCCAGCGCGGCGTCCAGGCGTTCGCCCAGGGCAGCGTCGGACTGGCGGAAGGCAATGCCCATGTTGAAGCCGATCGGGTGGCGAAAGGCGGCGAGTTCCAGCCTGGTGATCCGGTTCTGGACGCGGTGATTGTCATAGGCGCCCGCATCGGTCAGCGTCGCGTCGAACATGCCCTGTTCCATGCGCCAGAGGAATTGCGGTCCCGGCGGGAGCATGACCGATCGGGCCCTGATCGCGGCAGGCAGTTGGGTGGTCAGGATGACGCCGCCGAGCGTGCCCTGCTGGATGCCGACCGTCAGGCCCTCCAGATCGGCAAGGCGAGTGATGCGGCGGTCCGATGCCTCCGGTCCGAGAACGATCGCCAGTTCGGCGCGGCGGTAGGGGCGGGTGACCGCAACCGGCTCCAGATCCACCTGCATGGCCTCGGTCCAGTATTGCGGCATGGTATCCCAGCGCGGCGGCGCTGCGCGCTCCGATGGCGGCTCGCCCATGTTGGATTCGTATAGCGGATGGTCCGGAACGATGTCGCAGATCCGGTGCGACAACAGGGCGTAGGTTTCCCGGATGGGGTCGGATTCCTCCTCCGGCTCGCTCTCGAACCAGACGACATCGAGGCCGAGGCCAAGGCGGGCGGCCAGCGCCTCCGACAGGACATAATCCAGTCCGGCACCGCCCTGGTGCCGCCGCCGTGAAAACGCTCCCCCATTGGACGGAAGGCAGGCGGTGAGCCTGCCTTCCTTGATCGTGCCGAGTGACGCTTTCCTGTCCCCTTCGCCGGGGGGCTCGGGCGTGGCCGCCTTGGCCGGCGGCGGTTCCTTGCCGCCGCGCGTGACGACGTAGAGCCACAGGTTCTCCACCTCATCGGGCAGCAGGATATCACCCCAGGCCGGCATGTCGCCCTTGCCTTTCGTCACGGAGGTGACGAAGCGGTCCTTCTGGTCCTGCGGAAACTTGCGCAGGTCGAAGGAGGATGCACCGGAATTGACCATGTTGATGCCATGGCAATGCGAACAGAACTGCTTGTAGAGCGAAGTTCCCTTGGATACGTCCGGAATGGCATTGTCACCGTCGGACGCCAAGGCGGCAACCGGCGCTGCGAGCAGCGCCAGAAGCCAGAATGCGAATGCGATATGCTTCATCCGGTCATTCACCCATCAGCCTGAACGTCCAGATGGAGCCGCCGGCCGGAACGCTGGCCAGCCGCTCGTCGCCGGAAAAGAGCGCATAGACGGCGCCGACACCGGAGGCAACGGTGATGTACTGTGCCCCATCCATTTCCCAGGTGACGGGCTGGCCGACGATGCCGGAGCCTGTCTGGAACTGCCAGAGCTTCTCGCCGTTCTCGGCATTGAATGCCTCGAACTCGCCGGTCATCTGGCCGGTAAAGACCAGTCCGCCACCCGTGGAGAGCACGCCCGCCATGCGCGGGATCGCGGTGCCGTCCTTCCACTTTGTCTGGCCCGTCATGGGATCGATGGCGCGCAGGTAGCCACGGTCGCCTTCGGGCCATGCCCAGGAGAAGTCAGCGCCGAAATAGAAGACGCCGGCGCGGTATTGCGGCTCCACGGCCTTGTAGTTCATGCCGATGTTGAGCGTATTGGCGAAGGCGGTCTGCATTTCCGGATTGTAGGACATGGGCGACCAGTTCTTGCCGCCGAAGGCAGACGGCCAGAATTGCACCTGTTCGCCGGAACGCGCCTTGACGGCGACTTCCGTCTCGACCGGCTTTCCGGTTTCAAGGTCGATGCTGTCGGCCCAGTCGACGCGGTCGATGAACTTGTTGGCGGCAACGAGCTTTCCGTTGGTGCGGTCGATCACATAGAAGAAGCCGTTGCGGTTGGCCTGCATCACGACCTTCTTGCCGTCCATGTCGGCCATGACCAGTTCGTTCGTGCCGTCGTAATCGAACGGGTCGTTGGGCGTGAACTGGTAGTGCCACTTGATGGCGCCGGTCTTCGGATCGAGCGCCAGCATGGAGCCGGTGTATAGGTTGTCGCCAGGGCGCACGCCCGCGTTCCAGGGACCCGCATTGCCCACACCCCAATAGACGGTGTTGAGTTCGGGATCATAGGTGCCCGTCAGCCAGGCCGGGCCGCCGCCATTCTTCCACGCGTCGCTGTCGGACGGCCATGTCTCGGAGCCCGGCTGGCCGGGTTCGGGAATGGTATAGGTGCGCCACAGGCGCTCGCCCGAATTCGGGTCGTAACCCTCGATATAGCCGCGGATGCCGTATTCGCCGCCCGATACGCCGACGATGACCACGCCATCGGCCACCAGCGGGGCGACCGTCATCGAATAGCCGGTCTTGAAGTCGATGGAATTGGTGGACCAGAGTTCCTCGCCGGTCTTGGCATCAAGCGCCACGACATTGGCATTCAGCGTGGTGCGGAAGAGCTTGCCCTCGTAGATGGCGGCGCCGCGGTTGACGATGCCGCAGCAGGCCACACGCGGCGTTTCCGCAGGATATTCCACCATCGTCTTCCAGATCTGCTTGCCCGTCCGGGCGTCGATGGCTGCTGTCGCATTGTGCGACGTCACATACATGACACCGTCCATGACGAGCGGAAATGTCTCCTGGCCACGGGCATCGTTGAGCGAATAGTTCCACACCGGAACAAGGCGCTTCACCGTATCCCGGTTGATCTGGTCGAGCGGCGAATAACGCTGCTGTCCGTGCCCCATGCCGTAGGTCAGGATATCTCCCGGCGTCGAGGCGTCCATCTTGAGGTCTTCGGCAGATTGGGCAAAAGCGCCCGTACACAAGACAACGGAAAGTGCGGCGCTTGCCGCCAGGGCCTTGAAGTCCATGATTTCCTCCCTCAGGTCTGGACAAATGAAATATACTGCACTTCTCAGTGTGCTTAGGCAGTATCATTCATCAGATTCGACCTTCGTTCAATGCGCGAGGTCGATATTGTACGAAAGTCCAAGACCATTTGCCGCACAGGGTTGACCCGGCGCGTAGCGTATTCATTATTCCCTATGTTTTCACATTCCCGTCTCCAGGGAGGAACACCATGAGACAGTTCGTGTTTGCCGTGATTGCCGGCCTTGCAGTCAGCCCCGCGATGGCCGCCGGTGACGACGTCTTCACCGTGACAACGGAAAATGCCTTTGCCGACACGGCTCAGGCCGTGCACGACGCGATCGTGAACCGGGGGTACAAGATCGATTATCACGGTTTCATCGGCGACATGCTGAAACGCACGGCCGGGGATGTCGGCGCCAGCAAGGTGCTCTACAAGGATGCCGAATTCTTCACCTTCTGCTCGGCTGTCGTGTCACGTGAGGTGATGGAGGCCGATATCGGCGACATCGCCTATTGCCCCTATGTCGTGTTTGTCTACGAGACAGCGGACAATCCCGGCCAGGTGGTCGTGGGACACCGCAAGCTGCCGGACGGCGCGGGCCGCGACCAGGTCAATACGCTGCTCAACGAGATCAGCCAGGAAGCGGCCGAGGGATTTTGAGGCAACGCCTTCATCGCGTGTCCGGTTTCAGGAATTTCCAGGGCGATGCCGTCGGGGGCGCCGGCGGGACGCCCGGAATGGTGCGGTCATGCAGGCGGATCCGGGCAACCGACATGACAAAGCCGGATTCCACGCGCGCCACACCGTCGAGGATGAATATCTGCGAAATTTCATGGCGTTCGCGCACCATGCCGGTGACGGTCACCGGCTGGTAGATTTCGGCAAGCGTGAAGGGTGTTTCCGGCGTCACGAGAATGACCTGATCGGCCGGCGGCGCCGGCATGTGGCTGCAGGCACCCGCCCATGGCACGAGAAGGAAGCGGTAGACACGGTCTTCGTCCTGATCGACGGGAAGAACGAAGCCGGAGACA
Organism: Zhengella sedimenti; assembly: GCF_046506625.1. NCBI lineage: Bacteria > Pseudomonadati > Pseudomonadota > Alphaproteobacteria > Hyphomicrobiales > Notoacmeibacteraceae > Zhengella > Zhengella sedimenti. Next base: position 142,519 of record NZ_JBKFFP010000006.1, on the reverse strand, counting down.
TCTGTCGTCCGGCCGGCCTGTCCGGCGAAACCCTGACCCGGATCACGCAGGCTGAAGACCGGCAGGGGCGCCGTGGAAAGCGTCATTGCGGGGGCCGGTGCGGGCGGGAGCGGAACGGCTGCGACCGGGACACCCGTCAACAGGATCGCGGCGAGGAGGGCCAGCCGCCCGGTCGTGCGGCTGTCCGTTTTCATGCGACTGGCCTTTCGGGATCCGGCCTTGCCTTGCGCCCCTGCAATCGTGCGAGCGTCTTGTCCGATTGCAACTCGCGCGCCGCGTCGCGGCCGATCCAGCGCGCGGTCGTATCCTTGCTTGCGGCAAGGCGTTCGGCCATTGCGAGTGCCGGGCCATGGCAGGTCAGGGAACGTTTTCCGATCTGGCGCAGGGCCCAGTTGACCGCCTTGCGGACATAGTTGCGCGGATCCGTGGAATGGCGTTCGATCAGCGGCAGCCACTCGATAAAGGTCCCGTCCGGTTCCTTCTTGCGGTGGACACAGGCCCAGACCAGGGTCGCGAAGGCGGCCCGGCGGACGAATTCGCGGTCGTCGGCCGCGAATTCCGCCACCAGATCCGGCCAGAAATCCGTGTCGGCGAAAAGGTCCGCGGTGCCGTCGACGATTTCCCAACTGTCGAAATCCGCTGCCCAGCGCCACGCTTCCTCCCGTGTCAGTTTTCCCTTTTCGGCGGTGAAGGCGGCCAGAAGGCGGGCCTCGCGCCATCCGGTTGCCCAGAGGTCAAGCGCGCGTGCATGATTGCGCCCGATCTGGCGGGCCATAGGGCGCAACACAGCATTCGGAACGCCGAAGGCCTTGTCCGCGCGGATGCCGTAGCGCGCCATGCCGGCCTTGTTCTTCTCCGATTCCATGGCCGACAGCCAGGACAGGATTTCGGGAACGGTGGCGCATCGTTCAAGAGCCATGGCACCTCTGCCCATATCGCCGCGGCAGACCGGACAATCGTCGAGACGTGAAGTCTGTCCAATTCGCGCCGTGCCGTCAAACGATCAGGGCTGCGACCTGGTGTCCGGATATCGGGTTTGGCCTTGTGCCGCCGCCCGCCGGTCCTATCTTGATTTCAGAATGCAAAAATAGAATTGCAGGGCAGACGCCCGAAGGAAGGACATGCGACCGGTCTGGTTCACGGCAGGAATGATGGCGCTGACCCTTGGCTTTGCCGGAATGGCGCTGCCGCTGCTGCCGACGACGCCTTTCCTGATCCTCGCGGCCTTCCTGTTTTCCCGCTCTTCGCCGCGTTTCGAGGCATGGCTTGTCGAACATCCCGCGTTCGGCCCGGCCATCCGTGACTGGCGCGACAACCGGGCCATTTCACCGCGTGCCAGGAAGGCCGCCACCCTGGCCATCGCGGCGGCCTTTGCCCTTTCGGTCCTCATGGCCCTGCCGGCCTGGGTGCTGGCGGTCCAGGCGGTCACGCTTTGCGCTGTCCTCGCCTTCATCTGGACCCGCAACACGCCGGTCCGCGACGAGGCGTGAGGCCTATTTCCGTTCCAGCCGTGCCAGCAGGCTGGAGGTATCCCAGCGGCCGCCACCCATCGACTGGACATCCTTGTAGAACTGGTCGACGAGGGCGGTGACGGGCAGCGAGGCGCCGTTCGCGTTGCCTTCTTCCAGAACGATGCCGAGGTCCTTGCGCATCCAGTCCACGGCGAAGCCGAAGTCGTACTTGCCCTGGTTCATCGTCTTGTGGCGGTTTTCCATCTGCCAGGACCCGGCAGCCCCCTTGGAGATGACGTCGATGACGTTCTCGACATCGAGACCCGCCTTCTTCGCGAAATGAATGCCCTCGGAGAGGCCCTGGACGAGGCCGGCAATGCAGATCTGGTTGACCATCTTGGTCAACTGGCCGGCGCCGGCCGGACCCATGAGGCCGACCATGCGGGCAAAGGCGTCGATCACCGGACGGGCGCGGGCGAAGGTTTCCTCATCGCCGCCGCACATGACGGTCAGGACGCCGTTTTCCGCGCCGGCCTGGCCGCCGGATACCGGTGCGTCGATGAAACCGAAACCGCGATCCGCCGCGACGGCAGCCAGTTCACGGGCCACATGGGCCGAGGCCGTGGTGTTGTCGATGAAGATGGCGCCGGGCTTCATGGCCGAAAACGCACCATCCTCGCCGGTGGTCACGGAGCGCAGGTCGTCGTCATTGCCGACACATGAGAAGACGAAATCGCAATCCGCGGCCGCTTGCGCTGGCGTCGGCGCATGGGCGCCGCCGAATTCCGCAGCCCATTTTTCGGCCTTGGCCGTGGTGCGGTTGTAGACGGTGACATCATGGCCACCCTTCGTCTTCAGGTGGCCGGCCATGGGATAGCCCATGACGCCGAGACCGATGAACGCGACTTTTGCCATGGCGGGTCTTTCCTCCTGTGCCATTTTCAACAACGCCCTGGCGGGCCGATGGACCTGTTTAGCGCACAGAGTCCGTTTCTGGAAACAGGGCGTTGAAAACAAACCGCCTTTTCACCGGATCAGATGGCGCGTCAAGCGTTTCTCGATGAGGTCCCACACATTGCGCAGCGTTTCCACGATGGCAAGGTAGATGACCGCGGCCCAGAGATAGGTCTGGAAATCGAAGGTGCGCGAGAAGGCGCGGCGCGTCTCGCCCATCAGGTCGTAGACGGTGATGATCGCGACGATGGCAGATCCCTTGATCATCAGGATGATCTCGTTGCCGTAGGGGCGCAGCGCGACGATGAGGGCCTGTGGAAGGATGATCCGCAGGAAGGTGTACCAGGGCCTGATCCCCAGCGAAGAGGCGCCTTCCCATTGTCCCTTCGGCACGGACTGGATGGCGCCGCGCAGGATCTCGGCCTGATAGGCGGCCGTATTGAGCGTGAACGCCAGGAAGGCGCAATTCCAGGCATCACGGAAAATCCACCAGAGGCCGATGGATCGCAGTTCAGCGGAGAATTGCCCGATGCCGTAGTAGATCAGGAATGCCTGGGCGAGCAGCGGCGTGCCACGGAAGAAATAGACATAGGCATAGGCGATGCCGTTGACGATCGGATTGCGTGACAGGCGCGCCAGCGCAACCGGCAGGGACAGGATGGCGCCGGCGATCAGCGACAGGCCGACCAGCACGATGGTGGTCTTGAGGCCGGACCAGTAGCGCGGACCGTATTTCTCGACGAGGTCGATGTTCCAGGCATTGTAGAGATAGATCACGAAGCCGAGGCCGGCCAGCGCCCACAGGCCGACCAGAACCCAGCCGGTGATCCGTCCCCGTGTCCAGGGCCGCGGCGGGGCGGGCGGGCGCTCGAGGCGCTCGCGGCTGTCCGTTGCCATGCTCATCGCACCGCTCCCCTCGCGGCGCGGCGCTCAATGGCGGAAATGCCGATGGAGGAGATCATGGCGAGCGCGAGATAAAGCAGGCAGGCGATGCCGTAGAAGAGGAAGGCTTCCTTTGACACCCGCGCGGCAATGCCGGTCTGGCGCAGGATGTCGGACAGCCCGATGACGGAGACAAGCGCGGTGTCCTTGAGCAGGACCAGCCAGAGATTGGCAAGGCCGGGCAGGGCGATGCGGACCAGTTGCGGCAGGACCACAAGGCGCATGGTCTGTCCCCAGGACAGGCCCACGGCATAGCCGCCTTCATACTGGCCCCGGGGAATGGCGCGAAAGGCAGAGAGAAAGACCTCCGAGGCATAGGAGGAAAAGACCACGCCCAGGGCGAACATGCCGGCGACGAAGGAATTGACCTCGATGCCTTCACTGAAGCCCAGCGCCTTCATCGCCTCCGTCAGACCGATCTGGACGCCGAAATAGACAAGGAACAACGTCAGCAGTTCCGGCAGGCCGCGGAAGATCGTGGTGTAGATGTTGGCCGCCAGCCGGAGGCTCGGCTCTTCGGCCTGCTTGGCAAGCGCAATGAAGAAGCCGAGCAGCATACCGAAGGGCAATGTCGCCAGGGCCAGGCTTACCGTCACCACGACGCCGGCGGCGATCTCGTCAGCCCAGCCCTCGGCACCCCATGACAGGAGCGTGGCAGCATTTTCCATGGTCTGGCGGCCCCCTCTGAAAGCCCGGCGCCCCCGCAGGCGCGCCGGTGCCGGCTATTGCCCGGTCAAGGCCGTTCAGCCGCCGTAAGCGTCAAAGTCAAAGTACTTGTCGTTGATTTCCTTGTATTTGCCGTTGGCGCGGATGGCGTCGATGGCCTTGTTGAATTTCTCGGCCAGTTCCGTCTCGCCCTTGCGGATCGCGATGCCGGCGCCTTCGCCATGGATCGCGGGATCAGGCGTGATCGTGCCGACGACCTTGCAGCAAGCACCTTCCGGCGTGGCCAGGAACTCCTTGAGGACGATGATGTCGTCATTGACCGCATCGAGGCGCCCGTTGACGAGGTCCAGCTTGTACTCGTCGGCTGTGGGATACAGCTTCACGTCGGAATCGGTGTAGGTCGCCTCGGAATAGTTGGAGTGGGTTGTCGAACCCTGCACACCGATCACCTTGTCGGCCAGGTCTTCCTTGCTCACGCCCTGGATGTCGGTGTCCTTCGGCGCGACGATGGCCGGCGGCGTGTTGTAGTACTTGTTCGTGAAATCGACCTTTTCCTTGCGCTCGTCGGTGATCGACATGGAGGCGATGATCGCGTCGAACTTGCCCGCCTGCAGGGCGGGGATGATGCCGTCCCAGTCCTGGGTGACGAATTCGCAGTCGGCATTCATCTCCTCACACAGCGCCTTGGCGATGTCGATGTCGAAGCCGGTCAGCGTGCCGTCGGATTCGAGGTTGTTGAAGGGCGGATATGCGCCCTCGGTGCCGATCTTCAGCTTCATCTTGTCCTGGGCATGGGCGGACCCGAGGGCCAATGCAACGGCCGCGGTTGCAAGAGCGAGCTTGAAACGGGTGGAAAAGGACATTGTGTACCTCTCTGGCGGTTGTTTTTACGGGCATCCCGGAAGAGCCCTCGACCGCACCTGCATACGGGTGCGTTAAGCCGGATAGTGAGCCGGTTTGGCGGCCAATTGCAACCGCGTTTTTTGAGCACATGGTCAGGAAGAGCGGCCCGATCCGGCCTTCCCCAAGGGCAGGCGCAGCGCGGTCCTGTGCGCGATGAACGCCATGATTGAATCCGTGTCATCGAGCGCGAAGCATGGCAGCGCGCTTGCGACCCCATGGTCGGCGGCGATCGCGACGATGCCCGGAACCCGGCCTTCAAGCGCGCGTAAGTCGGCCTGGCCCGCGCGCCGCACCTCGATCTTGTCATGGGGCGCGGTCTTGAAACCTTCCACGAGCACGAGATCGCAGGCCGGAAGGCGGGCCAGCACAGTGGCCAGTTCAGGCTCGACCTTGTCCATGACCCTGCCGTCCAGAAGCCATCCGCCGGGCCACACCAGCGCGGTGGCCATGGCGCCGGCGCGCGCATGGCGGGCGCTGTCGGTGGCGGGATCATCCGCCATGACGGGATGATGGCTGTGCTTGACGGAACACAAGGCCAGGCCGCGTTGCGCGAAGCCTGCGATGAGGCGTTCGGTGAGCGTCGTCTTGCCGGAATTCTTCCAGCCGGCAATTCCGAAGACCGGAGGTGCCATGTCAACCGCCCTCCGCGATACGAAGCTCGGCCATTGCGAGGTCTGCCGGCGTGTTGACATTGGCGAAGGGGTCGCGTCCTTCCGGGCAGGGGAAGGTGGCTGACGTGAAGGCGTGGCTTCGCAGGAAGACCATGACGCTGCTATTGTCCGGTTGGCCGAGGAAGGCGGCGATGTCATGCCGCATGGCGACAGGCCAGAGCGCCGCGACCGGATGAACCCGGCCGCCGGACATCGCCACGCAGGGCGCGCCGGGAGACGCGGCCGCCTCGAGGCGCGCCGCCAGGTCGTGCGGCAGGAAGGGCGTATCCGCGGGCACGGTCAGGAGGCAGGGCGGCGCAGGCTCCAGGCGCGCGCACCATTCCAGTCCGGCAAGGATGCCCGCCAAGGGTCCGGCAAAGCCTTCGATCGTGTCGGGCACGACGGGCAGGCCGAAACCGGCGAAACGCGACGGGTCGCCATTGGCATTGACGGCGAGCGGCCATGCCTGGTGCTCAAGGGCGGCGATCACCCGGGCCAGCATGGGTTTGCCGGCAAGCGGCAGCAGCGCCTTGTCGCCGCCGCCCATGCGCCGGGACAAACCGCCCGCGAGGATCAGTCCGGCCGGTTTCACGGGCATGGGTGTCCGAGCCTGAATGCGTGGAGCCGTGTCAGCATCGCTGGACTATCGGCCAGTCACAGGGCCACGGCAAGGCATTCGCCTCACGCGGGATGGCGGGCAAGCCGCCAGGCGCGGTATGCGACGAGGAAAGCGACAAGGCCGAAGGCGGCGAGCGCGGCGCCGAAGGATGCAACGCCGCTTCCGTCGCCTGCCATGATGCCGCACAGGACCGAGGCCAGCGCGCCGCTGCCAACCTGCAGCGAGCCCATCAGTCCCGAGGCGGCACCTGCCGAATCTGGCTTGACCGAAACCGCCGCTGCGGTGGCGTTGGGAATGGTCATGCCATTGCCGATCCCGATCAGGATCGTCGGTCCGAACAGGGCGACAGGCAGGCGGATGTCCATCCAGCCAAGCAGGATGAAGGGAAGCAGGGCGCCCAACATCGACGTCGCGGCGCCGGCCAGCAGCATGCGCGCCAGGCCGATGCGGCGCGAAAAGCGGCCGGCGATGAAGTTGCCGATCATGTAGCCGACCGCCGTGGCGGCGAACCAGAGGCCGTAGGCTGTCGGCGTCATGGCGAGGTAGTGGCTGGCGATGGCGGGACCTCCGCCCAGAAAACCGAAGAAGATGCAGGCCGCGAAGGCGCCCGAGCCGGCGAAGATCCAGTATGGTCCCGAGGAAAGCAGCTCCGCGTAACTTCCGAACTGGCGTGCCAGCGGCTGGCCTCGTCCGGCATTGGTCTCGGGCAGGCGGGCCATGACCACCAGCGTGGCCATCAGGCCGAGAATGCCAAGGAACAGGAAGCTGGCGCGCCAGCCATAGAGATCATCGAGCAGACCGCCGACGGCGGGGCCGACCATGGGCGCGACCGCCATGCCCATGGTCACATAGCCGATCATGGAGGCCGCCATGTCGCGGCCGTAGAGGTCGCGCACGATGGCGCGGGATAGGACCATGCCCGTGGCCGAGGCGGCCTGGACGATCCGCCCGGCCAGGAAAAGCGAGGCATTGTCGGCCATCAGGGTCATGACGGTGCCGGCCACGAAGAGCAGGAAACCGCCGATGATGAGCGGCCGCCGGCCGAAAATGTCGGACAGCGGACCGGCAATCAGCGTGATCGCCGCGGTCATGGCCAGGTAGAGCGAGAGGCCGAGCTGGATGGTGGCGTAGGGCACGCCGAATTCCGCCGCCATGCCGGGCATGGAGGGGATGAAGATGTTGAGCGAGAGCGGGTTGACCGCCGCGCACAGGACGAGGATGCCGATATGGGGCGCGGGAACGGGAGCGGCGAGCGAGGACATGGCGTCCGCTTTATCCGTTTTGAGGGAGGAGGTCACGCTGCAAATCCATCCCGCCGGACATGATCAGGACCGTCCCGGCGCGCGACGCCGGGACGGTTGAAATCGTTGAAAGCGTCGTGCCCGGCGTCACCGCCGTCCGAAGACCAGATCCATCGCCCGTGCGAAAGCGCGCGACTGCTCGCGGCGCGCCTCGCGGGTGTAGAAACTGACGGCATCGAGCGGAATCCGGCAATTTGTCATAGGGTTGTAGAGCATTGCGGGTCTCCTGCGGGTCAAAGGCTTGGGAGGGCCTGTCGTTCTGACAGGGTCAAACTGGGCGATTGCCGGGCCCGCGGCAAACGGGTAATCTGCATGAACCGGATCAGAAAATTTGAAGTGAACCATGGCTTACCGTTTGCCACCGCTCAATGCTTTGCGCGCCTTCGAGGCTGCGTCCCGGCACATGAGCTTCCAGAAGGCGGCCGAAGAACTGCATGTCACGCCGTCGGCGCTGTCCTACCAGATCCGGCAGTTGGAGGATTTTCTCCAGACGCCGTTGTTTCGCCGGCTCAACAGGGCGGTGGAACTGACCGAACACGGGGAGCGCGTGGCACCGGGCATATCGGACGCCTTCGAGCGCCTCCACTCCACCATGGCGCGGCTCCGGCCGGAAACGCCGCCCAACGTTCTGACCGTCTCGACCGGTCCGGCAACGGCGTCAAAATGGCTGTCGCCGCGCGTGCACCGGTTCATCGAGACCTGGCCGGATATCGAGTTGCGCATTTCCGCCGGCCTGCGGCTGACGGACCTGCGTACCGAAGAGGTGGACGTGACCATCCGTTTCGGAGGCGGCAATTATCCGGGCCTGCATGTGGAGCCGCTGACGGACGAAGCGGTTCTTCCACTGATGTCACCACGTCTGCTGGAACAGCTGGGCGGCTCGCTGACGCCGGAAAATCTTGGCCGCACCACGCTGTTGCATGACGATTCGGCTTCCTTCCTGCCGGGCAATGTCGGCTGGGGCGAATGGCTGAAGAAGATGCGCGTCTACAATGTCGACAGCACGCGCGGGCCTCGGTTCTCCCATTCCGACCATGCGCTGGAGGCCGCGATCGACGGCGCGGGCATCGTGCTGGGGCGGTTGTTCCTTGCCCAGCGCGACATCGCCTCGGGCCGTCTCGTCGCGCCGTTCGACATGATGATGCGGGCGCAGGCCAGTTTCTACTTCTGTTGCCTGCCGGAAACGCTGGATACGCCGAAGGTCAAGGCATTCCACGATTTCGTCTTCGCCGAGATCGAGGCGGAACGCACGGCGCTGGAAGCGTTCCGCAAGTCCAAGCGGTTCGTCTGAGGCGCTGGCGCCATCACAGGCCGCGGGCGCCCGTTCTCGCGGTGCTTTCCGCCACGATATTGGCCGCGTCCTTGCGCTTGCGCTCGCGATAGATGGTGAAGATGCCGGAACCGATGATCAGCAACGCACCTGTTGCCGTGGGCCAGTCGGGCACCTCCCCGAAGACGAGATAGCCGAACAGCGCCGCCCAGACGAGCGCGGTATAGCGGAAGGGCGCGGATGCCGACAGGTCGCCCGCCCGCATGGCGAGCGTCAGCGTCTGGTAGCCGATCATCACGAAGACCGCGGCCGCGAGCAGGATGGCGAGCACATGGGCCTCCATCGGCTGCCAGCCGCCCATGGGCAGGATCAGCATGCCGCCGGTGAGCATGACCGAGACGGCGGTGAGCGCCGAGATCTGCAACGAGGGAACGTCGGCGGGGATGGCGCGCGTCGCCAGGTCCCGGACGGTGCAGAAGAAGACGGTGGCGAGGACCAGCGCGGACCAGACGGAAAAGGCGCCGAAGCCCGGGCGCAGGATGATCAGGACGCCGATGAAGCCGACCGCGATCGCGCTCCAGCGCCGCCAGCCGACAGGTTCGCGGAACACGATGGCCGCCCCCATGGTGACGGCCAGAGGCAATGCCTGGAAAAGCGAGGCGACGGAGACGAGCGGTGCATTGGCGAGGGCGACGAGATAGGACACGGTGGCCAGGACATCGCCGCCCGTGCGCAGGAAAACCATGCGGTTTGCCAGCTTGCGCAGGCTCCCGGCCGGCGTGTTGCGCCAGGCTATCCAGAGGATCATCGCGGAAGCGAAAACGCCACGCACGAGCATGACCTGGCCCATGTTGACCGATTGCGAGGCCAGCTTGGTCAGCATGTCGTTGACGAGAAAGGCCGCCATGGACAGCGTCATGAACAGGGCGGCGCGGGTATTGGGCGTCAGGAGCACCGGCTTTACCGAGAATCACGCAGGCCGAGACCCGGCAGGGCGCCCCATGCGGCCCATGCTGTCCGGTCAGCGTCTTCCCGCGTTAGACGGCTTTCGGCTTCCTGAAAAGCAAAGAAAACTGAAGTGACGGATGCGTCACCCTGATGGATCAGCCGCCGGTCACGCTCATGTGGCGCGAAACGGCCGGGCGATTGTGCGTGCGGTCGATGATGAAGTCATGGCCCTTGGGCTTGCGGCCGATGGCCTCGTCGATGGCCGCAGACAGCAATTCGTTGCCTTCCGAGGCACGCAGCGGCGCACGCAGGTCGGCGGCATCGTCCTGGCCGAGACACATGAAGAGCGTGCCGGTGCAGGTGATGCGCACACGATTGCAGCTTTCGCAGAAGTTATGCGTCATGGGCGTGATGAAGCCCAGCTTTCCGCCGGTTTCCTTCACCTCCACATAGCGGGCCGGCCCGCCGGTACGGAAGGGAATGTCGGTCAGCGTGAACTGCCGTTCGAGGTCGGCGCGCAGTTTCGAAAGCGGCAGATACTGGTCGGTCCGGTCTTCGCTGATCTCGCCCATGGGCATGGTCTCGATCACAGTCAGGTCCATGCCGCGGCCGTGGGCAAAGCGCAGCATGTCGGGGATTTCGGTATCGTTGAAGCCTTTCAGCGCCACCGCGTTCAGCTTGATCTTGAGGCCGGCGCGCTCGGCCGCCTCGATGCCCTCCATGACCTTTGCGAGGTCGCCCCAGCGGGTGATCTGGCGGAACTTGTCGCGGTCCAGCGTGTCGACGGAAACATTGATCCGCCTGACCCCGCAATCGGCCAGTTCATCGGCAAACCGGGCAAGTTGCGAACCATTGGTCGTCAGTGTCAGTTCCTCAAGCGCGCCGGAATCGAGATGGCGGGACAATTGCCGGATGAGGTGCATGATGTTCTTGCGTACCAGCGGCTCGCCGCCGGTCAGGCGCAACTTGCGCACGCCCTTGTCGATGAAGGCGGTGCAAAGACGGTCCAGCTCTTCCAGCGAGAGAAGGTCCTTCTTGGGCAGGAAGGTCATGTCCTCGGCCATGCAATAGGTGCAGCGGAAATCGCAGCGGTCCGTCACCGACACGCGCAGATAGGTGACGGCACGGCCGAACGGGTCGATCATGGGTGTTCCGGCGGCGGACATGGCATTCCTTCCCTGACGCTTCGCCTTGCGGCCCGGAGCCTGCGGCGAAGCCTATCATCTTGTTACCCGCATTTTGGCCAGCCGTCGCGCCTTTTCAAGGGCAGGGACGCGGCACGGCCTTGTCCTTTCGCGCAAAAGAAGAGCGCCTGGTGCGATTCCGCCATTTTCTCCATGTGAAGGCTTGCGGGAAAATCGTGTTCATCAAAATTTTTGGTTGACGAAAAATTTGATACAATTTATGAGTGTAGTTGTCGTGAGTGTTCAGGCGGGGAGCGCAATCATGAATGTCCCTTCGAGGGTTCTTGGCTTTTTCTCGGTCATTATCGGGGGGGGGGGGCTGTTGTTCTCGGGCATGGCCCTTGCGGAGGAGCCTGTTCTCGAACAGGACGGGCTCGGAATAGAGCTTGAAGAACTGCTTTCCGAGAGGGGGTCGCTGCGCGCGGAGTTCGGCGTAACATTCGGCACGGTCCGTTCCGCCGGTGTTGCCGGCTTCTATCAGACGATTCAGACCGGAACCGGGGAATTCGTAACGGTTCCCGTGGGTGTTGGCCAGGAGGATCGTCAATCCGAGGTCGCGATTGGGACATATGGTCTGCGCTACGGTTTGACAGATCAGACTGAACTCTATGCTCGCACCACGGTTCGGTACAATCATTCCCAGTTCATCAATCGCCTTTCGGGGGCAGTTGAAAAGCTATCCCATGCATCGCTGCAAAGCCTCGTTTTCGGCCTCAATCACCGTTTCGTCGAGGAAGGTGAATTCCCTGGCGTTGTCGGTTTCGCGGATGTCTCCGCTCTCGAAAACGTGGCTGCGCAGGAGACGCGGTTTGCAAGTGGAACCTCGGGAACGGCCGGCTTCACGGCATACCGTGTGCTCGACCCTGTCGTCCTGTCCCTGACCGCCGGTTACAAGTTCAATCTTGAGCGCCGGGTTGGCGCTGACCGAATCGATCCCGGCGACACGTTTTTCTTCAATCCAAGCATCGGTTTTGCCGTGAACAACGAACTGACGCTGACTGGCGGGTTCGGGCTGAACTTCACGGGGGCAGAGAAGGTGAATGGGGTTTCCGGCGGAGCCCGCGCCACCAATGCCGATCTGCAATTCGGGCTGGCCTATGCGTGGGACAAGGAAACCACGCTGCGTGCCGATGCCCGTGCCGAAGTCCTCGGTGATCGTGGTTTCACCGCGGGCATGACCCTGACCCGAAAGTTCGGGTTGCGTTGACTGTCATCAGAAAGGAGTAGGAAGATGATGTCGAAACAATCCACCTTTGGAGGAGCTTTGGTGAGCATTGCCATGGCTGGAATGCTCGTTTCGCCGGTGGCTGCGCAGGGCCTCAGCGCCTCGGATATGGCCTTTGCCTTCGGCGGCAAGGCTGCGGCACCAGTTGCCGCCCAAAAGCTGGCACCAGTTGCCGCCCAAAAAGCCGGCACGAGTTGCAGCGCCGAAAGCAGCTGAGCCAGTTGTCATTGCCTCGGCACGGGGCATGACCCAGACCGAGATGCAGGAGACCGAGGGAGCTTGGCTTTGGTTTGCGGTGCGGCATGGGGGCGGAGCAGTATTGGGTGGATACGGTGCAGGCTATGGCTATCTTGCAGGTGGCGGTCGCAGCGCCCGAGGTTTCATAGGGCATGTCGCGAGTGGTGCCGGGGCGGGGTTCTTCTCGCCAGTGAGCGGTGTTCGCTCAGCAGGCCTCTCGTTCGGAGGCGGCTTCTTCGGTGGAGGCATCAGCAGCTTCGGATCCGGGCGCGGCTGGTGGTAACGTCGTAGTCGAATCTCGTCTCCTCGCCACGAGGCGAGGAGACTTATCAACATGGAAGGACGGCGATGGAAAAAGCAATCAAGCGCAATATTGGGGTCATCGTTGCCATTCTAGGTGCCCCAGTGACAACTGCGATCGTTATGACCCTATCCAAGAGCATCTGTGCTTGCGACGGGGGCTCCCTTTGCGTCGAAATCCGCAATGGCATTGCGCTCGCGGTCGGACTCGCACTCGCTTTCATTGCCGCAAGGATCGTACATCGAGCCGTGACCGGCGAACCGCTTTCATAGGGCAGATTCCGATGGGAGCCAGGATCTCGTTCGGTCCCAGAATGTGGTGGATTGGGTTGACCTTGCAGATGTATTCGTAAGCGTAACGCCACTCAAAACCATGAGGCGGCGTAAGAACTTGGAGGCCGCGATCTGCTGTTCGTGGATTAGATATAAACATATGAAAACGGTCTCCTCTATAATTATGGGCTGCATTATCTTGCCAAATGTGGCCTTTGCCGACATCTTTCCCGGAAGCCAGATCAATGGCCAGCCAACCGTAAACTCCTGGAAGGCCCTGCGCGATTTCCGGATCGTGAAGCAGTCGCTGGACTATTCCTGCGGCGCGGCCAGCCTGGCGACGATCCTGAACGAATTCTACGGCATGTCCGTCACCGAAGAGGACGTGCTGACCCGCATGGGCGCAACGGATCGCTCGTCCTTCCAGCAGCTTGCAGACGTCGCGCCCAGTTATGGGGTCCGCGCGGGCGGGATCATGCTCTCCTTCGATGACCTCAAGCAGCTGCAAGTCCCCGCCATTGCCTATGTCCGGTATCGTGGCGATGACCATTTCACGGTCGTCCGGGGCATCCGGCGCGATGGCGTGGTGCATGTGGCCGATCCCTCCTGGGGAAATCGCCAGCTGACCGCGCATCAGTTCCGCAGGATGTGGGAAGCACCGGACACGGACGGCACAATGCGCGGACGCATCCTGCTGATACTCCCCCGTGATGTTAACATGGCCGAAATCGACCGGACCTTCTTTGCCGAATCCGAGGGCTGGTCACTCACGCTTCAAGCAATTCCCTTGTCCCGTTAAGGCGCTGGGGCAAGGCGATGTTCGCGCGGGCCTTGTCCTTTCGCGCAAAAGGCATCATTTCCCTGAGCGGGCATCTCCAAAGCGAAGGGAAGGGGCATTCATGGAAGCGCCAACGGAAATCCGGCTGTCGAAGGACAAGCGCACGCTGACGGTGGTCTTTCCGGATGCCTCCCATGCCTTCAGTGCGGAAATGATGCGCGTGATGTCGCCCAGCGCCGAGGTGCAGGGCCATTCGCCATCCGAGCGCAAGATCATCGGCGGCAAGCGCGACGTCGCCATCATGACCATCGTGCCAGTGGGCAATTACGCGATCCGCGTGGCCTTCGACGACATGCATGACACCGGCATCTTCACCTGGGCATGGTTCCGCGAGCATGGACAGGCGATGGAGGAAAAATGGCAGGCCTATCTCGACGAACTCGCCGCCAGGGGCCTGTCGCGCGAGCCGAGGCGCCGGACATAGCGGTTTCGCGGGCGGGGACCTCTGCAACGTCCGCTGAAACCGCTTGTCACCGCACGACCATCACCGAGATGCCGGCATGGGTCGCCAGCGAGCCGGCATTGGACGTGAAGAAGTGATCGATCACGCCGGGTACATGCGAGGCCATGACCACAAGGTCCGCGCCGCTGTCCTCGATCGCCTGAAGCAAGGCCTTGTCGAGATCGCGGGCCGGGTCATGGCTTGTCATGGCAAGGGCGGTGGATTCGATCCCGGTCCGTGCGGCCTGCCCGGAAGCGAAGGCTTCGAGTTTCTGGCCGAATTCGTCCGGGTTGTGCGCCACGGCGCCGGGCGTTCCCGCCGTCACGCCGCAATAGACGATGCGGGCGTTTTCCAGCTTCGCCAGGCGCGCAGCCGTTTCCAGCGATTTCTCCAGCTTGTCCGCATGGGCCAGGTCAACCGGGACGAGGATGGTCGAATACATGGAACGTGCCTCCCTTTTCATGGCCGCCACCCCCGGCGGCATGTCTCTCCAAGCAGCATCAAGGGTGCCAGCCTGCATTGCGCGGGGTCAAGAAACGGCCCGGAATGCGACTTGCAGATGCCCTTGAGCGCCGCGCCGGCAGAAAAGGGACCGAATCAGGGCTTCTTCCGGTATTCCTCGACCGGAAGGCCGGCATCGCGCCAGGCGCCGAAGCCGCCTGTGACGTGGGCGACCGGTTCCAGGCCCATGTCCTGCAGCGTCTTGGTCGTCAGGGCCGAACGCAGGCCGCCGGCGCAGAAGAAGATGAACCGCTTGCCCGAGGCGAAGACCGGCTTGTGGTAGGGGCTGTCGGGATCGACCCAGAATTCCAGCATGCCGCGCGGGGCGTGCCATGCGCCGGGTACGGCGCCGTCACGCTGGAGTTCGCGCACGTCGCGAATATCGACGAGCAGGACATTGTCATCCTTTGCCGCCTCGGCTGCTTCCTGTGGCGTCAGCGCCACGATCGCAGCGTCGGCCTCGGCCAGCATCTCCTTGATTCCGCGCTTCATCTTCACGATACGTTTCTCCATGCTCCGAACCGGCGACGGGCAGGGTATGCCCGGCCGCCGGCGCTTGCAAGGCGGGTATCTCGCGGGTCTTCAGGGCAGGCCGTCATGCACTCAGTGGCGAACGACGACCTTCGTGCCGACGCCGACGCGGTTGTAGAGGTCGATCACGTCATCATTGGCCATGCGGATGCAACCCGACGACATGGCCTGACCGATCGTCCAGGGCTGATTGGTCCCGTGGATGCGGTAAAGCGTCGAGCCGATGTAGAGGGCGCGCGCGCCAAGCGGATTGTTGGGCCCGCCTTCCATATAGGCAGGCAGCTTGCGGCCCTTGCGCGCTTCGCGGGCGATCATCTGCCTTGGCGGCGTCCAGCCCGGCCACTCGGCCTTGCGCGTGACGCTGTGGCGGCCCTGCCAGGTGAATCCCTCGCGGCCGACGCCGACGCCATATTTCAGGGCCTTGCCATTGCCCAGGCCGAAATAGAGCCGGCGCTCGGACGTATCGACGAGGATCGTATTTGCTGGAATGTCGGAACGGACCGTCTCGCGCGGGATCGGCGACTTGTCGGAGGCGTGACGGCCGTGGCGCACGCGCGGCTGGCCGCCGCGAATGAACTGGGCGAAACCGGACTCCGCGGATGCGGCACCTGGCAGGGAAACTGCCAGAGGCATGGAGAGTCCCATTGCAAGGGCGAAGGAAGCAAGCAGTCGTACGATCATGGTTTCCGGTCCAAATATAAAGCGGCGATCAACAGCGATGAACTGCCAGAATGCCAAGCTGACCAGCGCAGTCAATGACCCTCATCACAAAACGTGAACGAATGTGATCGCGCGTGATGCCTTGCCACGAGCGTTAATTTTGCATTTGCGATTTATTATTCATTGACCGCTAACCCTGACCCCTGTGCGCCCCGGAGGCGCCAGCCTCAAGCGTGAACGAGTTTCCATTCAACGGGTGTCCCGCGTGCGTATCTTCGCGTCCTGTGTCTGTATCGCCGCCCTTTTCGTTGCCGGTTGCACATCGTCCAGCGGTGTCGATGCGCTCGATCCATCACCGGGCATGATCACCGGGTCCATCGGCATTCCGGTGCCCGGCAAACCGGTCGGACCGGCCGCCGAAGCTGATGCGGGGCCTGCCGCCCCCGTGGCTGACCATGCCGCGCCGGGCGCCGAAACGCAGCGCCAGATCGCGGCCCTTGCCGCGGCGCCCGCGCCGGAGAAGGCAGTCAGGGCCATCGAGAAATCGATCCGCAAGCCGCGTTTTTCCGATGCCAAGCCGGTCAATTTCGGGCCGGTGGAGCCAGAGGACTATCCCGTGCATGGCGTCGACGTATCGCGCTGGCAAGGCGAGATCGACTGGCTGAAGCTGAAGAAGGAGGGCGCGAACTTCGTCTACATCAAGGCGACGGAGGGCGGCGACCATCTCGACCCCAGCTTCATGCGCAACTGGCGCGGCGCCCAGAAGGCAGGCGTTGCGCGCGGCGCCTATCACTTCTTCTATTGGTGCACGGTGGCGGAAGTGCAGGCCGACTGGTTCATCCGCAATGTGCCGAAAGAGAAGGGCACCCTGCCGCCGGTCATCGACGTGGAATGGAATGCCCATTCGAAGAGCTGTCCGAAGCGTCCCTCGCGCGAGGTGGTGCTAGCCAAGATGAAGGTCTTCATGGAAAAGCTGGAGCGTCACTATGGACAGCAGCCGGTGATCTACACGGCTCCGGACTTCTATCGCGACAACCTGCGGGGTGAGTTCAAGAACCATTCCTTCTGGCTGCGCGCGGTGGCCGAACATCCCAGCAAGGTCTATCCCGGCCGGGAGTTCGCCTTCTGGCAATATTCGGGCACCGGGCTTGCCTCCGGCGTCGACAATCACATCGACCTCAATGTCTTCAACGGGTCGAAGAGCGGCTGGCAGGCCTGGCTGAAGAAACGGACGCGGTGAACGGGGCGCCGGATGCGCTCCGATACCGAACCGCGCCCTTCGGCCTCAGCCGAGGTTGAGTTCCTTGAAGAAGTCATTGCCCTTGTCGTCGATGACGATGAAGGCCGGGAAGTCGACAACCTCGATGCGCCAGATGGCTTCCATGCCCAGCTCGGGATATTCGACCACCTCCACCTTCTTGATGCAGTCCTGGGCAAGGCGGGCGGCCGGGCCGCCGATGGAACCGAGATAGAAGCCGTGATGGCGGGCGCAGGCATCGCGGACCTGGCGCGAGCGGTTGCCCTTGGCCAGCATGACCATGGAGCCGCCGAAGGACTGGAACTGGTCCACATAGCTGTCCATGCGCCCGGCCGTGGTCGGGCCGAATGACCCGGATGCATAGCCTTCCGGCGTCTTGGCCGGGCCGGCGTAGTAGATCGGGTGGTTCCTGAAATAGTCCGGCATGGGCTCGCCGTTTTCCAGCCGTTCGCGGATCTTCGCATGGGCCAGGTCGCGCGCCACGATGATCGGACCGGAAAGCGACAGGCGTGTCTTGACCGGATGCTTCGTCAGTTCCGCCAGGATTTCGCTCATCGGCTTGTTGAGATCGACCTTCACGACGTGCTCGGACAGCGCGCCCTCGTCGATGTCGGGCATGTACTTGCCGGGATCGGTTTCCAGCTTCTCCAGGAAGATGCCCTCTTTCGTGATCTTGCCGAGCGCCTGGCGGTCGGCCGAGCAGGACACGCCGAGCCCGATGGGCAGCGACGCGCCATGGCGGGGCAGGCGGATGACGCGAACGTCATGGCAGAAATACTTGCCGCCGAACTGTGCGCCGACGCCCATCTGCTGCGTCAGCTTGTGAATTTCGGCTTCCATTTCCAGGTCGCGGAAGGCATGGCCGGTCTCGGACCCCTGGGTGGGCAATCCGTCGAGGTAGCGGGCGGAGGCGAGCTTGACCGTCTTCAGGTTCATCTCGGCCGATGTTCCGCCGATGACGATGGCCAGGTGATAGGGCGGGCAGGCTGCGGTGCCGAGCGTCAGGATCTTTTCCTTGAGGAACTCGATCATGCGGTCGTGGGTCAGCAACGAGGGTGTGCCCTGGTAGAGGAAGGTCTTGTTGGCCGAGCCGCCGCCCTTGGCCATGAACAGGAACTTGTAGGCGTCCTCGCCTTCCTCGTAGATGTCGATCTGGGCGGGCAGGTTGTTCTTTGTATTCTTCTCCTCGAACATCTTCAGCGGCGCCAGCTGTGAATACCGCAGGTTCTTGCGTTCATAGGCATCGAGCACGCCCTGGCCGAGCGCCTCGGCGTCGCCGCCCTCGGTCCAGACCCGGCGGCCCTTCTTGCCCATGATGATCGCGGTGCCGGTGTCCTGGCACATGGGCAGCACGCCGCCAGCGGCGATGTTGGCGTTCTTGAGCAGGTCATAGGCCACGAAGCGGTCGTTCTCGGTGGCTTCCGGGTCTTCGAGGATATGCGCCAGTTGCGCCAGATGGCCCGGGCGCAGCAGGTGGTTGATGTCGGCGAAGGCGGTTTCGGAGAGAAGACGCAGCCCTTCCGGCTCGACCGTCAGAACCTCCTGACCCCTGAACGTGTCCACGGACACGAAATCGGAGGTCAGCTTGCGCCAGGGCGTCTCATCCCTGGAGAGGGGAAAGAGATCGGCGGTGAATGTCTCGGCCATGATGTCTGCTCCGGTGGCAAGGCTTGCGCGTTTGCGCCCTGTTTAGCGAACCGGCGCGCAAAATCCAGCCCGCCGAATGGCCGATGCACTGACGGGGCGCGGGAAGTGGGCGGCGTGCTCCCTGTTTCAAAGTATTCGTTGTTTCGGAAATGCTAAATATTTCCGATTTGCGAAATGAAAATTCGAAATTTACCTTGCGCGTGAACGCGATGTTTGCAGTTCCCCTGTATTACGGTGCCTGTGTGCGGTAATATTGGGGAATCGGGATGACAATCCACGGTAAATTCTTGCCCTTCCTGAGGGATCGGGGCGGCAATTTCGTGACCATGTTCGCGGTCGCGGCAATTCCGCTGATCGGCAGCATCGCCATGGCTGTGGACTATTCCAACATGGATGCCACACGCGACAGCCTGCAGAACGCGGCGGACGCCGGCGTGCTGATGGCGGCGCGCTACTATGAAGACAACGGCAAGATGCCTGAGGAGAAGGCGGTCAGGCAGTTCATCCGGGCCAATACCGAGGTGAAGAACGTTGACCTGACACGGCTTCACCGCGGGACGAACGGGCAAATCTACGTCACCGTGAAGGCGCCCTACGATCCTTTCATCATGCACGCCATCTGGGACAGGGACTACACGATCAAGGTCAAGGCCGTGGCCGTGGCCGGACAGGACCAGATCATCGAAGTGGCGATGGCGCTGGACATTACCAAGTCCATGAAAGCTGATGACAAGATCGGCGGTTTGAAGATCGCGGCAAAGAACTTCACCAACACCTTGTTTGATGCCGCCAGCGAAAACGCCGACGTAAAAATCGGCGTCGTTCCGTTCGACGACTACGTAAAGGTCGGTACGCAATACAAGAACGAAAAATGGTTGAAGCTACCTCCGCCGGATGACCCTCGCTGGTACGACATGCGAAAGGAAATGGTAGAAATCCCTGGTTCATGCAAGATGGTTTACGAAGATACGGACGGTGTCTGGGAGTATGTTAGGAGGTGCCAATACGACGAAATCGGCCCGGAAATTCGCGTCGACCTGGAGTGGTACGGGTGTGTCGGTTCACGAGGGACAAAGACTGACAAGCTGGCGCTCCAGGACGAGCCCTTTAACCGCACCTCGTGGCCAGACAACTACAGGTTTCCGGGCATCGTCAACATGCGATGCGGTACTCCGCTTCTCCCGCTAACCGAAAAGAAGCAGAACGTACTCGACACCATTGACGCTTTGTACCCGTATGAAGAGACTTACATTGCAGATGGGGTCATGTGGGGGCTTCGGGTTCTTTCGCCAGTCGCGCCGTTCACGGAAGGGGTAAATCCGGAGGATGCCGGTAACGGTCAGGTCCGCAAGATCCTGATCGTGATGTCTGACGGCGACAACTATGTCGCGCCTCGTCTGGATAAATCGATCTACAATGAGTACCACAACGTTCGTGATGTTCCGATGGCTGACGAGTGGACACGCGAAGCCTGCGAGCACACCAAGAGCCGCGGCGTGGAGGTCTTCTCCATTGCCTATGGCAAGGAGATTTCGGCGAACGGAAAGAAGGTCCTGCAGGACTGCGCTTCCAGCGGCGCGCATTATTTCGACGCGGCATCGGCGTCGGCGCTGAACACCACCTTCCAGAAGATCGCCGAGGCCATCACGCGGCTGCGCCTGGTCAAGTGACCGGGGCGGGAAGCGGCCCTTTTGCCAGCCGCTCCATTGCAAATCCGGCCGGCCCGTTCACGCGGGCCGGCCTTTTCACGCAATCGTCAGGCGCGCCGGGTGCCTTTTCCCGGTCGCGGCCTTAACGAATTCGATTCAAATCCGTATCATTGTGGGATAGACCGCCGATGGCCGGGGCCATGCCCCGCCGCCCCGCCCGCACGGCATGCGGGCAAGCCAGTCCGGGAACCTGTCTTGATGATTCGCACCTTTTCCGCCCGCCTCTGCCTCGCCGCCGCCATCACCGTCGCCGGGTTCGCAGCCCTGCCGGCAAACCCCGCCCAGGCCGAGGAGAACTGGCTGTCGCGCATCATCCGCGGCCGGTTCGAGACGGACAGCCGTGAGCGGACGCAGCCTCCGGCGGAGGTCACGCCCAAGAAGCGGGCGGTCAGCGTTCCGAAGATCGCCGCACCGCGCTATTTCAACTACCAGGCCGCCGCGCCGGTGCGCGTCGACTTCGCGAAGGTCGTGGCCGCAGCCGCCGCGCAACCAGGCCTGACGCTGCCCGGCGGGGCCAGTTTCACCGCGGCCGCGCCGGCGCTGGAAGGTTTCGACCTGACAGCGGAAAAGGCCGACGCTGCGGCCATCGCCGCCCATTATGCAGCCAAACCGGATTTCATCTGGGTGTCCGGCTTCGGTCCCAATGCCAGGGCGCGCGCGGCTCTGCGGGTGCTGGAAAGCGCGGGCGACGAGGGGCTGGATGCCGAGCACTACGCGGTCATCGCGCCGACCGAAGGTTTCTCCATGGACGACATGGGTGGGCGTTTGCAGGCGCTGATCCGGTTCGAGATGACGCTGTCGGCGCGGGTGCTGCGCTATGCGCGCGACGTGGCGGCGGGCCGCGTCGATCCCAACAGGCTGTCGGGCTATCACGACCTGCCGGTACTGCCTTTCGACCCTGCCAAGGCGCTGTCGCAACTGGCCGCCACCAACGACGCGGGCGCCTGGCTGGCCGAGCAGGCGCCGCACGGGGACGAATACAAGAGCCTTCGCGCGGCGATGGCGAAGATCCGCCGGGAGGCCGAGGCCGACATCATCGTCGACAGCAAGCTGCTTCTGCGCCCCGGCGGCCAGAGCCCGGAATTCGCCAAGCTCATGGAAATCGTCTGGCGCGACGGCAATCCGGAGATCATGGCCGAGCACGGGCGGGCCATCATGGCGGCACGCAAGAGCGACACCTATACCCAGGACCTCGTGCCGGTGGTCAAGGCGATCCAGAAGGCGCGCGGGCTCAATCCGGACGGGATCATCGGTCCGCGCACCGTCTCGGCGATCAGCCCGGTCTCCAAGGCGGACCGCATGGAGAAAATCCGCCTGGCGCTGGAGCGCCTGCGCTGGCTGCCGCACGATCTGGGCGCGCGCCGGGTGTTCATCAACCAGCCCGAATTCCTGGTCCGCTATTACGAGCAGGACGATGTGAAGCTCTCAATGCGGATCGTGGTGGGCAAGAAGTCCAACCAGACCTCCTTCTTCTATGACGAGATCGAGCGGGTGGAGTTCAATCCCTATTGGGGCGTGCCGCGCTCCATCATCGTCAACGAGATGCTGCCGCGCCTCGTCAACGATCCGGGCTATCTGGACAGGGCCGGTTATGAAGTGACCGATTCGAAGGGACGGCGCATTCCCTCGTCCACCATCGACTGGGGCGCGCATGGCGCCAACATCCCCTACAATGTGCGTCAGACTCCGGGCGAGGCGAATGCGCTGGGCGAACTGAAGATCATGTTCCCCAACAAGCACGCCATCTACATGCATGACACGCCGTCCAAATCGCTGTTCAACCGCGATGCGCGCGCCTTTTCGCACGGATGCGTACGCCTGCAGAAGCCGCGCGAGATGGCCGCGGCGGTGCTTGGCACCAGCATGGAAGACATCCGGCGCGAACTGGCGGCGGGGCATTCCTCGCGCAACGTCCCGGTGAAGATCCCGGTCTATGTGGCCTATTTCACCGCCTGGCCGCAGGAAGACGGCACCATCGGCTTCTTCACCGATGTCTATGAGCGAGACGATTTCCTGACACGGGCGCTTGATGCGGTGCGCGAGGCGCGCGCCGCTTCGAGCTGAGCGGGCGGGAGAGGTGACGGAAAGGCATTGACGGAACCCGGCAGGACGTCCGGCCCGCCGCCGCAAGGCAGCGGGCTCGACGGTTCGCGGACTTGTTCACGAAGGCTCGGCAACGCTTGGGGCTGCGGTTTCCGCGCCGCTGAAGACCATGTCCGGATTTCGGTGATGGAATGGTGGGCGCGACAGGGATTGAACCTGTGACCCCTCCCGTGTGAAGGGAGTGCTCTCCCGCTGAGCTACGCGCCCGGCCGCTCGCGGCTCAATCGCCGCTGTCCGGTGCCGCGCGGTATACGAGGGCGCGGCGCGGGAAGTCAAGGCGCTTTCGGCGCCTGAAGGCGGGATTTGTGCGCCACCGGATCGGCAGCCGCCATCAGGCGCATCGCCAGGTCCGGCGTCAGTTCGTCGAAGTGGTGGATGACGATGGAGGGTTCCAGGCTGGCCAGCGGTTCGGCGGAATAGCCGAACCCGACGGCGACGACGGGCAGGCCGGCAGCCTTGGCGGTCGCGATGTCGGTGTTGGTGTCGCCGATCAGCAGACCGCTCGCCGCGTCGCCGGCGGCGTGGCGGATCGTCTCGGTCAGGTGGCGCGGATCGGGCTTGCGGAAGGCGAAGGTGTCGGCGCCTGCAATCATGGCGAAACGGTGCGCAAGATCGAGCCTTTCCAGCAATTGCTGGGCGAGGCGTTCGAACTTGTTGGTGCAGACGGCCAGCGGAAACCCTGCTTCCTCGAAACGCGCCAGGGCTTCGATCGCGCCCGGGAAGAGGACGGAGCGGCCCGGCATGCGGCTCGTATAGTGCTCCATGAAAAGGGCCAGCAGGCGTTCGCGCTCATCGGTCGCAAGCGGCCGCCTGTTCAGGGCGAAGGCGCGCTCGATCATGGCGCGGCCGCCATGGCCGGCATAGGCGCGCATGGCCGCCTGGTCGACCGGCGGGAGGCCGGCTGCGCCGATGGCATGGTCGAGGGCATCGAGCAGGTCGGGCGCGGTATCCACGAGGGTTCCGTCGAGATCGAAGACAATGACGGTTTGCGGTGCAGCTTGGGGCATGCGGGGTCCATCCGGGCAATGTTGGTGCCTTGCCTTACCGGCGCGAGGGCGCGGCATCAAGCGCGGGGAGTTTGGGCTTTGCCTCGGGTGGCAAAAATGATAGGTCAGCGGCGACGAATCCGGGAAGGCGGAAAGCAAGACTGCTGATGGATGCAAAGGCGCTGAAAATAGAGGCCGCGCGGGTTGCGCTGGGGCATGTGCGTTCCGGCATGAAGCTGGGCATCGGGACCGGATCGACGGCGGAGGAATTCGTTCGCCTGCTCGCCGGGAAGGTGGCGGACGGCATGGAGATCACCGGTGTGCCCACATCGGAGCGCACGGCGGCGCTTTGCCGGGAACTGGGTGTTGCGCTGACCACGCTGGAGGAGACGCCACACCTCGACCTGACCATCGACGGTGCCGACGAGATCGATCCGGAACTCAATCTCATCAAGGGCGGAGGCGGGGCCCTGCTGCGCGAGAAGATCGTGGCGGCGGCGTCGGATTCGATGATCGTCATCGCCGACGAGAGCAAGCTGGTCGATCCGCTCGGCGCCTTCGCGCTGCCCATCGAGGTCAACCGCTTCGGTCTCGGCGCGACCAGGCTGGCCATCGCGACCGCGGCCGGACGGCTCGGGCTTGAGGGCGCGCTGACGCTGCGCATGGCCGGCGGCAGCGAATTCGTCACCGATGGCGGGCATCTCATCCTCGATGCATCATTTGGCCGCATTCCCGATCCAAGAGCGCTTTCGGCTGCCCTGCATGCCGTCCCCGGCGTGGTGGAGCACGGGCTTTTCACAGACATGGCCAGTTTGGCGGTCGTCGCCAGGGCCGGCGGCGTGGAGGAAATCCGGCCGCGCACGAACCAACGGAGCTGATCCAGACATGAAACGTTCTTCCTTTTTCCGTCTCCTGCCAGTTGCAGCCCTCGCCGCGCTTCTGCTCGCTCCGGTGCAGGCCGGCGCCCAGGATATCTCCGAAGCCCACATGAAGGCGGCACGCGACGCGATCTCCGCGCTGCATGTGACGGACCAGTTCGATGCCGTCCTGCCGGCGACCGCGCAGCAGTTGCAGGGCCAGCTCGTGCAGAAGAACCCGGACATGGCCGACACGATCAACCAGGTGGTGCAGGAAAAGGCGCTGGAGCTGGTGTCGCGGCGCGCCGATCTGGAAAGGGAGGTCGCGCTCGTCTACGCGCGCTCGTTCAGCGAACAGGAACTGAAGGATATCGCCGCCTTCTACCAGACCGATGCCGGCAGGAAGCTGCTTGCGGAAGGTCCGATCGCCACCCGCGAGATGGTCAAGGCGGCGGAAATCTGGCAGCAGGGCATTGCCCGCGACCTGGCGCAGAATGTCGGCGACGTTCTGGCCGAGGTGTCCGCCGGCAATGCCCAGGCCGGTGGCGGGCAGGCCGCGCAGTAACGCAGCCTTGAGGCCAATCGCCTGCACAACGTCAGCCCGGCTCTTGCGGCCGGGCTTTTTCTTTGCCACACCGCAGGCCGTGTCCCGCGGGCGGGGCAGCATCCGGATCTGACGCGAAAGGAATTGCCATGGCCTCCTACGATTACGACCTTTTCGTCATCGGCGGGGGTTCGGGCGGCGTGCGCGCCGGACGGCTTGCCGCCGGGCTCGGCAAGCGGGTGGCCATTGCAGAGGAATACCGTTACGGCGGCACCTGCGTCATCCGGGGTTGTGTGCCGAAGAAGCTGTTCGTCTACGCGTCGCAATTTGCCGAGCATTTCGAGGATGCCGCCGGCTTCGGATGGAGCGTCGGCGAGAGCTCCTTCGACTGGCCCACGCTCATCGCCAACAAGGACCGCGAGATCGCCCGGCTTGAAGGGCTTTACCGCAAGGGGCTTGAAAACGCCGGTGCCGAGGTGCTCGAAACAAGGGCGGAACTGGTGGACGCGCACACGGTTCGTCTTCTGGCTGAAGACCGCACGGTGACGGCGGACCAGATACTCATCGCGGTCGGCGGGCGCGCCAATCCGCACAATGCGCTTCCCGGCCATGAACTTTGCATCACCTCCAACGAGGCTTTCCATCTGGAAAGCCTGCCCAAGGCCATCGTGATCGAGGGCGGCGGCTATATCGCGGTCGAATTCGCCAACATCTTCCACGGGCTGGGCGTGGACACGACGCTCGTCTACCGCGGCAAGGAAATCCTCGGACGGTTCGACATGGACATGCGGCGCGGCCTGCATGAAGCGATGGAGGCCAAGGGGATCCGCATCATCTGCCAGCGTGTCATAAGGCAGGTGGAGCGCGGCGCCGATGGCGGCCTCAGGGCGCATCTTTCCGAAGGCGAGGTGCTGGAGGCCGGGCAGGTGATGCTGGCGATCGGACGCGTGCCGAACACGGACATGCTGGGGCTGGATCGCGCTGGCGTCGAGACCGATCATCAGGGCGCCGTGATCGTCGACGATTACCAGCGCACCAGCGTGCCCAACATCTGGGCGGTCGGCGACGTGACCAACAAGGTGCAACTGACGCCAGTGGCCATTCACGAGGCCATGTGCGTGGTGGAAACCGCGTTCAAGGGCAATCCGGTCAAGCCCGACCGCGACACCATCGCGACGGCGGTGTTCTCGCAGCCGGAAATCGGCACCGTTGGCCTGTCGGAGGACGATGCGATGCACCGTTTCGACGAACTGGAGATCTACCGGGCCTCGTTCCGTCCCATGCGGCACACGCTTTCGGGCCGGCAGGAAAAGATGATCATGAAGATTGTCGTTGATGCAGCAACGCGCCGCGTTGTCGGTTGCCACATCCTGGGGCCGGATGCCGGCGAACTGGCGCAAGTGCTGGGAATCGCGGTCAAGGCAGGACTGACAAAGGACGACTTCGACCGCACGATGGCGTTGCATCCGTCCGCGGCCGAAGAGCTTGTCACGATGTACAGCCCGAGCTGGCGCGTGAAAGACCGCGTACGCGTCTGACTGTCCCGGTCGCTCCGGCGGAGCCATGCGTGCTCCGCAACGGGTCCGCGGAGCACGCTTTTTCAGGATCTGCGATTACCTGGTGCAATAACGGCGCGGTCCGCCTCCATAGGGCTGGTAGGTGCAATCGGAAGCCCTGAAGCTGCGATAGGCGCGCGCGCAGGCATTGTAGTTGCAGTATGCCGGAGGCGGCCTGCGATAGACCCTGCGGGGCGGCGGAGGCACAACCCAGACTGCCGGGGGCGGCGCACGCCAGCGGCGGGGCGGCGGACGGCGCCAATCCCGCCTGGGAGGCCTGCGCCAGTCGCGCCGCGGGGGTCTGCGCCAATCGCGGGGCGGGGGCCGCCGCCAGTCGCGCCTTTGGGCTGTCTGGACCGTTTTCTGCTCGACCGTCGCGCCGGGGACGGCCACCGTGCCGGCGATCCCGGTGCTTGCAGCCGGGACGGCTTTTTCACCACCGGTCGCCGCCTGGGCCGGCGGTGCGAGGACGGCCACCATGGCCATCGTCAGCCCGGCCAGGCCAGGGATGAGTATGCGGAGCATTTTCTTCATGCTTTCCTCCAGGCTTTCTTTCGTGGCCGATCCACCCTTGTCGAGAAGCGGCCTTTAGAAAAAATGGACAGCCGGAAGCGCAATGTCATTGATGGCAGTCAATGGACCGCGGCGGGCAGGGCACCCGGTTCCGGGCGGCCCGACGGGGCCTTATCGCCGCCGCTTATCCGCTTCCGGCCGCGCCAAACTCCGGTGGCGCACCTGTGGACAACCATTCCAGGACAGGCCGCCAAAGCGCGGTCCCGGCTTCGGCGCGGAAGAAGCCCATGTGGCCGATGCGGGCAAGGCCCAGGCTGGCGGGAGAGAGAAAGTGGCGTTCGACCGGCGCCGAGGCGAACTTGCCGATCATGGCGTCCATGGCGCGCCGCGTTGTCCAGGGATCGTCGGAAAAGCCGAGTGCGAGAGCCGGCGTGCCGGCCGCGGCGATGCGCGCGGTCTCGGGCAGAGCCGGGTCATTGAACACATAATCGCGCCTGCGGGTGAAATGCGCCCAGTCGGCCAGGATGGTGAACGGCACGGATTGGCCGAGACCGAGCCAGGCCGGCGCATGACCGGCAATGGCGGCGACGGGAAGGGCCACGAGGTCCATCCACGCCATCAGTTTCCATGCCTCGTCGGTGTGGCCGCGCCAGCCATGCCCGGCTGCAATCATGGCATGGCGCGCAAAGGCAGGATGCATGCCGGACATCGCCAAGGCGAGACCGCCAATGGACTGTCCGATGGCCACCATGGGTGCGTCCGGGTCGATCCCGCGAAGCGCGCGCGCCGCGGCCGGCAGATCGCGGCGCCACCAGTCGCACATGTCGAGGCGGGTTTTCCAGCAGGACGGCGCCCTGGAACCTGCGATGCCACGGTAGTCATAGGTCAGGACCGCGCGGAAGCCGGCGGCACAGGCGGCGCGGGCAAACCGGTCATAGAAGCGCCGCGACACGGCTGTGGCGGGCGAGACGAGCAGGAGCGGCCCGTCCGCCGCCTTGTTTTCGTGAAGCGAGGCGGCCAGCGGGAAGCCATCGCTCGCGGTCAGGCAGAGTTCCGTGACGCCGGGCAGCTTTGCCGCAGGTGCGGGTCCAGATACCGCCGCATGCAGGGCGCGATGGACGGGAACGGGGAGCGGGTGCTGGATCATGAGCGGAAGCTATCATTTCCCCAGCCCTTCATTCCGTGACGGATTTCACATATTCAGGCCGCGTCCGGTCGATGCCGGCGAGAAAGGAAAGGAGCACGTCATGGCGGACGATCTGGTCGCCTGGTTCGGCTACGGTTCGCTGGTCAACCGGACGACCATCGGATGGGATATCGTCGAGGCGCGGCCCGCGCGGCTTTCCGGGTGGCGGCGGCACTGGCGGGCGCGACCGGACATGCCCGGCTTTGCCGCGGCGCTGTTGAGCGTGACGCCCGATCCGGATGCCGCCTGCGACGGGTTGCTTGTCGTGGACCGGGTGGAAAACCTTCCGGCGCTGGATCGCCGGGAGGGCCGCTATCACCGGCGTCTCGTGGATCGCGCAGCGATGCCTGCTGCCAGCAGCCTGCCGGAGGCTTGCCCTGTCTATGTGTATGAAGCGATGACGCATCTTCCCGCCCATCGTGATCCGCCACGCATCCTGCGTTCCTATCTCGACGTGGTGATGCAGGGATTCCTGCGCGAGCATGGCCGGGCCGGGCTTGAACGGTTCATCGCGGAGACGTCCCGCTTCGACATTCCCATCCACGAGGACCGGCACGACCCCGTTTATCCCCGCCATGTCGCCGTGACTGCACGTGAGCGGGTCCTGTTCGAGGAATTGACCGTTTCAATTCATCGGGCATGAATTTTTTATTCATATCAAATTGCAGCTTGAATTTTTAATTCACGAATGCTTTAACGCCCCATCCTATCGGAAAAGAGGCATCGAACCCGTGGACATCCCGACGCTTACCGGACGCCAGATCAAGTTCATCCGCTCCATGCTCGACCTGTCGCAGGCCGAACTGGCGGCGAAGGCCGGCGTTTCGCAGCCAACGATCTATCGCATGGAAATGGACCCGAACCGCGTTCACGAATCCATCGCGGTCATGCGGATCAAGGCGCTGGCAGACGAAAACCTCCTGCTGGTGCCCGACCATGCCGCCTTTACCGGACAGCCCATGTTCACAAGCCCGGCCCGCAAGGATGCCGGCCAGCAAAACCCGACCAAGACAGGTGCAACCATGAACGAGAACTGGACCCCGGACTCCTGGAGAGCAAAGCCCATCGTGCAGGTTCCGGACTATCCGGACCCGGCCGCGCTGGAAGATGTGGAAGGCCGTCTGCGCACCTATCCGCCGCTGGTCTTTGCCGGCGAGGCCCGCGCGCTGAAGAAGCGCCTTGCAGATGTCGCGGAAGGCCGCGCCTTCCTGCTGCAGGGCGGGGATTGCGCCGAGAGCTTCGCCGAGCACGGCGCCGACAACATCCGCGACTTCTTCCGCGCCTTCCTGCAGATGGCGGTGGTCCTGACCTTTGCCGGTTCCAAGCCGGTGGTGAAGGTCGGCCGCATCGCCGGCCAGTTCGCCAAGCCGCGTTCCTCCGACAACGAGACCAAGGATGGCAAGACGCTGCCCTCCTATCGCGGCGACATCATCAACGGGATCGATTTCGACGAAGCCTCGCGCATCCCCGATCCGCACCGCCAGGCCATGGCCTACCGCCAGTCGGCCGCGACGCTGAACCTGCTGCGCGCCTTCGCGCAGGGCGGTTTCGCCAGCCTCGACAACGTGCACCGCTGGATGCTGGGTTTCGTTTCCGACAGCCCGCAGCGCAACCGCTACGAGGCCCTGTCGGCACGCATCACCGAGACGATCGACTTCATGCGGGCCATCGGCATCACCGCGGACAACCATCGCGGCCTGTCGGAAACCGAGTTCTACACCAGCCACGAGGCGCTGCTGCTGGGCTATGAGGAAGCACTGACCCGCGTCGATTCCACCTCCGGCGACTGGTATGCGACCTCCGGACACATGCTGTGGATCGGCGACCGCACGCGACAGCCCGACCATGCCCATGTGGAATACTGCCGGGGCGTGCAGAACCCGATCGGCCTGAAATGCGGCCCTTCGATGGATGCCGATGGCCTGCTGAACCTTATCGACATCCTCAATCCGGGCAACGAGGCTGGCCGCCTGACACTGATCGCGCGTTTCGGCTCCGACAAGGTGGGTGAGCACCTGCCGAAACTGGTGCGCGCGGTGGAAAGGGAAGGGCGCAAGGTCGTCTGGTCCTGCGACCCGATGCATGGCAACACGGTTTCGGCCGGCGGCTACAAGACCCGGCCCTTCGAGCGGGTGCTCAAGGAAGTGGAATCCTTCTTCGACGTGCACCAGGCGGAAGGCAGCCATGCCGGCGGCGTACACATCGAGATGACCGGCAAGAACGTCACCGAATGCACCGGCGGCGCACGGGCGATCTCGGCCGACGACCTTTCCGACCGCTACCACACCCATTGCGACCCGCGGCTGAACGCCGAGCAGTCGCTGGAACTGGCCTTCCTGATCGCCGAGCGGCTGAAGCGTGACAGGTCACCGGCAGAGGCGGTGGCCGCGGAATAGGCAAGGTCTCTCTTTCCTCCCGTCGAACCGTCCGGCGCATCCCTGCCGCCGGGCGGTTTTTCGTTTGAACGTGAGGGCGTTCCGCGTTCACTTCACAAAAACAATAAGTCTCTGATTGTTCGCTCGCCCTTGCCGTTCCTGCATATTATCTGTTCCGGCAAAGGAGAAATGCCATGACAGCCATGCCGACCATTTTCGTTTCGCACGGCGGGCCCAATGTCGTCATCGAGGACACGCCGGCACGCGACTACCTGAAGAGCCTGCACGACCGCTTCCCGGACACGAAGGCCATCGTCATCGTGTCAGCCCATTTCGAGACCGATGGCCCTGTTGTCGTCACCGACCCGGCGCCGAAGATGATCTACGATTTCGGCGGCTTCCCGCAGGAACTCTACGAGATGGTTTATCCCGCACCCGGCGAGCCGGAACTCGCCATGCGGGTTGCGCACATGCTGAACGATGCCGGGCTCACACCGCGCATCGCGCCGGAGCGCGGCTTCGACCATGGGGTCTGGAACACATTGCTCCTTGGTTTTCCCGAAGCCGACATTCCGGTCGTCATGGTGTCCATCGATCCCAACCGCGATGCCGCCTATCACTACAGGCTCGGCCAGGCGCTGGCGCCCTTGCGCGAGGAGGGCGTGCTGCTGATCGGCTCCGGACACATGACCCACAATCTGCGCGTCGTCATGGGGGCGATGCGCCACGGGCGGGCGGTCGAGCCGGACTTTCCGGGCAAGGTGAAGGCCTTCACGGACTGGTTCGCGGACCGTTTCGCCGACGGTGACCGCGACGCCATCCTGAACTGGACCGAACAGGCGCCGTTCGTGGAAGAGAACCATCCGACAGACGAGCACCTCATGCCACTGTTCTTTGCCTATGGTGCTGCCGGGGACAACCCGAAGCCGGAACGGGCCTGCGACTACATGCAGTACGGCATGTTTGCCTGGGATAGCTGGGTTTTCCGCTGACATCGTGCGGCGGTGGCGTCATCATCCCGGTCACCGAATCAGGGAGGCTGGCGGGATGGAACGGCTCTGGAAAGCATTGCTCAATTCGTTCAGGGCGTTCCGGCGGCTTACCGCCACGGAAAAGGCGGTTCAACAGGAGATGGCGCTGCTGGTCCTGTCGATACCGTCGGCATGGCTCATCGCCAGGACGTGGGACACCTATTTCCTGCTTGTGCTGTCGGTCGTGTTCCTCATCGTCGTGGAAGTGCTCAACACGGCCATCGAGGCAACCTGCAACGCCATAACGCGCGAGTTCGACAAGAATATCCAGCTTGCCAAGGATGCCGGTTCGCTCGCGGTCCTGCTGACGATCGTCATCGTCGCGTGCATCTGGATCGTGACCATCCACGACCGGTTCGCCGGCAGCGGCTCTTGAAACCGGCGGTCCGGGCGTCATTTCCACGCCAAGGAACCTGGACAGGGAGATCACGATGAGCAGCGACAAGTCCGCCGGAACGCCCGGCATCACGCAGGCGATGATCGACGCCTATGACGAGTACACCCACCTGACGCTCGACCGGCGCGGCTTCATGCAGAAGCTGACGCGCCTGGCCGGCTCCGGTGCCGCGGCGGCGGCCATCGCTCCGCTGCTGGCGGCAAACCAGGCAAGCGCGGCCATGGTGGCGGCGGATGACGGGCGCATCCGTGGCGGTGATGTGCCTTGGCCCGCCGGTGAAAAGGAGATGCGCGGCTATCTCGTCATGCCGTCGGATGCGCAGGGCGCGCTGCCTGCTGTGATCGTGATCCACGAGAACCGGGGCCTCAACGAGCATATCCGTGACGTGGCGCGGCGCCTTGCGCTTGAGGGCTTTGCCGCCTTCGCGCCGGATTTCCTGTCTGCCGACGGCGGCACGCCGGAGGACGAGGACAGGGCGCGCGAGATGATCCGTGCGCTCGATAGCGGACAGACGGTTGCGCGGGCCGTGGCGGCCGTCGGCTGGCTGAGCGGCCATGCGGAGACCGCCGGTCCCGTCGGCGCCGTCGGATTCTGCTGGGGCGGCGGCCTTGTCAACCAGTTGGCGGTGGCGGCGCCGGACGATCTCAAGGCGGCGGTGGCCTATTACGGACGCCAGCCCGATGCGGGCGGCGTGCCTTCCATCGAAGCGCCGCTGCTCCTGCACTATGCCGGTCTCGACGAGCGCATCAATGCCGGGATCGACGCCTACCGGGCGGCGCTCGAAGCCGCTGGCAAGGACTTCACGATCCATGTCTACGAGGGTGTGAACCACGCCTTCAACAACGACACGTCGGCGGCGCGCTATGACGAGACGGCCGCGAAACTGGCATGGGAGCGCACCGTGACCTTTTTCAGGGACAAGCTGGACGGCTGATGAGCGAAACCGAACTGCAAACCCGGCTGGGCCTTCCGGATGACCTGCGTGTGCTGCTGGCCCGCTATCCGCGCGAGGACTGGCAGGCGCATGAGAATCTCGGTGGCATGGCGCAATTCTGGCTTCAGCGTCACGACATGTTCCGCGACCTGGGAGGAATGCTGGAAGGCGCTGTCGGCGAATGGCGCAATGGGCGAATCGAAACAGGGGCTTTTGTCCAGTTCTTCGTGCCGCGGCTGAACTTCTTCCTCGGCCAGCTGGAGGGTCATCACCAGATCGAGGATCATCACTATTTTCCGGTTTTCCGGCGCGCCGAACCGCGTCTGGACCGGGGTTTCGACATTCTCGACCGCGATCATCACGTGATCCATGCGGCGCTGGAAGCCAATGCCGGCGCGGCCAACAGCCTGCTTCAGGCGATACAGGAAGGCGGCGACCGGCTCAAGCGGGCCGGAGACGTCTATGCGGGGGAATGCGGACGGCTGGTCGCCATGCTGATGCGTCACCTGGATGACGAGGAGGATCTGATCATTCCAGTCATCCTCGACCAGGGCGAGCGGAGGATCGGGGTAAGCTGAACGCGGCGTGCCGCGATGCAATCTGGCGGATTGCCTATCGCGAAAACGCGGGCTAAGCCTTTCGCCATGACCGACGCACCCGAGACACTCCGCATCGCCGTCGCCCAGCTCAATCCGACCGTTGGCGACATAGCCGGGAACCTGCGGCTGGCCCGCGAGGCGCGCGCCGATGCGCGCCGCCATGGCGCGGACCTGGTGCTGTTCCCCGAGCTTTTCCTTGCCGGCTATCCGCCCGAGGACCTGGTTCTCAAGCCTGCCTTCGTGGATGCCTGCGAACGGGCGATGCGCGAACTGGCGGCGGAGACCGGCGATGGAGGTCCGGGCGTTGTGATCGGCCTGCCGCTCAGGCGTGAAACGGGCCTGCATAATTCGGTGGTTCTGCTCGATGGCGGCGCGGTGAAGGCCGAGCGCCACAAGGTGGACCTGCCCAATTACGGCGAATTCGACGAGAAGCGGGTGTTCCAGCCGGGCCCCATGCCGGGACCGGTGAATTTTCGCGGCATCCGCCTCGGCCTTCCGGTCTGCGAGGATATCTGGGGCGATCTCGGCGTGTGCGAGACGCTGGCCGAAAGCGGGGCGGAAATCCTGCTCGTGCCAAACGGTTCGCCCTACTACCGTGGCAAGGTGGACGTGCGCCAGCAGGTGGTCATCCGCCAGGTGATCGAAAGCGGCCTGCCGATCCTCTACGCCAATTTCTGCGGCGGACAGGACGAGCTTGTCTTCGATGGCGCCAGTTTCGGCATCCAGGCCGACAGGTCGCTGGCGTTCCAGATGAGCCAGTTCGAGGCGCAGGTCATGGTCACGACCTGGAAGCGCGAGGGAGAGGCCTGGCGCTGTGAGCGCGGGCCGATGTCACGCATTCCCGACCGCGAGGAAGCCGATTACCGGGCCTGCATGCTGGGCCTGCGCGACTATGTGGACAAGAACGGGTTCAAGAACGTCGTGCTCGGCCTGTCGGGCGGCATCGATTCGGCGATCTGCGCGGCACTGGCGGTGGATGCGCTTGGCGAGGAGCGGGTGCGCTGCGTGATGCTGCCCTACCGCTACACGTCGGAGGAATCCTTTGCCGATGCGGAGGCTTGTGCCCGCGCACTTGGCTGCCACTACGACATCGTGCCGATCGAGGCACCGGTGCAGGGTTTCCTGTCATCGCTTTCGGAGATGTTCGAGGGCACCAATGAGGGCATCACGGAAGAAAACCTGCAGAGCCGGACGCGCGGCACCATCCTCATGGCGATTTCCAACAAGTTCGGCTCCATGGTCGTGACGACGGGCAACAAGAGCGAGATGAGCGTCGGCTATGCCACCCTCTACGGCGACATGAACGGCGGCTTCAACCCGATCAAGGACCTGTACAAGATGCAGGTCTATGCGCTGTCGCGCTGGCGCAATGCGCATGTCCCGCCGACCGCGCTCGGCCCGACGGGCATGGTGATCCCGCAGAACATCATCGACAAGGCGCCCTCGGCCGAACTCAGGCCCGACCAGAAGGACGAGGATTCGCTGCCGCCTTACCCCGTGCTGGACGATATCCTGGAATGCCTCGTCGAGCATGAGATGGGCGTGGACGAGATCGTGGCGCGCGGCCATGACCGGCAACTCGTCCACCGCATCGAGCACCTCCTCTACATTGCCGAATACAAGCGCCGTCAATCGGCGCCCGGCGTGAAGATCACGCGCAAGAATTTCGGCCGCGACCGGCGCTATCCCATCACCAACCGGTTCCGCGACAGGAGCTGATCCGCGCGCACCGGCGGGGCTGGGCACGGCCGGCTGATCTCACGGTTCGAAAAGATTGGTGCGGAATTCCATCCCGCGCGCTTTCGTCGCGCCGGGCCGCAGGATATAGCCGGGAGATGGACATGCTCTCCTTCCTCGCCCGCAACATCCGCTGGATCGGCGGCTGTTTCCTGCTGACCTTCTTCTCCTCCTTCGGCCAGACCTTCTTCATCTCGCTGTCGGCGGGCGAAATCCGGTCGGAATACGGGTTGAGCCATGGCGGTTTCGGGACGCTCTACATGGGCGCGACGCTGGCGAGCGCCCTGACGCTGCCCTGGCTGGGGAGGATCGTGGACCGATACGGCCCGGCGCAGGTGGCGCTCATCATCATGCCCGCGCTGGCGGCCGCCGCGCTGGCCATGGCCTTTTCCACCCATATCGCGCTGCTTTTCGTCACGGTCTACATGCTGCGCCTGTTCGGCCAGGGGATGATGACTCAGAACGCCCTGACGGCGACGGGGCGCTGGTACGCGGCCAACCGGGGCAGGGCGGTCTCGCTTGTCAGCCTCGGCCACAATGCCGGCGAGGCCGTCTTCCCGTTCCTGTTCGTCGCGATGGCGGGCCTGATCGGCTGGCGGATGAGCTGGGTGGCGGCGGCCGCCCTGCTTCTCGTGGTGGGGCTGCCGGCCATCTGGTCGCTGGTGCGCGTGGAGCGCCAGCCGCACTCGTCCGATCCGGTCATGCGCAAGCCGCAGGTGGCGGACTGGACGCGCGGGCAGGTGCTGCGCGATCCGCTGTTCTGGCTGCTGCTGACCGGCGTGCTGGCGCCGCCTTTCATCGGTACGACGGTCTTCTTCCACCAGGTCTATCTGGTGGAATTGCGCGGCTGGGCGATGACCGATTTCGCGGCCTCCTTCGCGGTGATGTCCGGCACCGTGATCATCTTTTCGCTGATCTGCGGGGCACTGATCGACCGCTTCTCGGCTGTCGCGGTGCTGCCAAGCTTCCTGTTGCCGCTGGCCGGGGCCTGCTTCGTGCTCGCCGCCTTCGAGGGCGTCTGGAGCGCATTTGCGTTCATGGCACTGCTCGGCGTCTCCTACGGCTTTTCGGCCACGCTGTTCGGCGCGCTCTGGCCGGAGATCTACGGGCTGAAGCATCTTGGCGCGGTCCGCTCGGTCATCGTTGCCTTCATGGTCTTCGCCACCGCCATGGGGCCGGGCCTGACCGGGTTCCTGATCGATCTCGGCGTCCCCTATCCGGCGCAGATCATGGCCATGGGCCTCTATTGCATCGCCGCCGCCGTCATGCTGACGCTGGTTTCGCGGCGGCTTTCGGCGCGCACGCGTTCTGGCCTTGATCTGGCTGCCAGCCAAGGGTAGGCCCTTCGCCATCCGTCCTTCTTGCCAAGGTGCCTACACCATGACCGTTACCGTGCGCTTCGCACCGTCGCCGACCGGCTTCATCCATATCGGCAATGCCCGCACCGCGCTGTTCAACTGGATCCTGGCGCAGCAGCAGGGCGGGCGTTTCATCCTGCGCTTCGACGATACCGACACGGCGCGTTCCGAGCGGCGTTTCGCCGACCAGATCGAGGCCGACCTTGCATGGCTCGGCATCCGGCCCGACTTGGTGGAGCGGCAGTCGGAGCGGGCGCAGGCGCATCTCGAAGCGGCGGAAAAGCTGAAGGCGGCGGGGCTCCTTTACCCCTGCTATGAAACGGCCGACGAACTGGAACGGCGCCGCAAGATCCGGCTTTCGCGCCGCCTGCCTCCGGTCTATGGCCGCGAGGCGCTGAAGCTGACGGAGGAAGAGAAGGCGGCGTTCGAGGCGGAAGGCCGCCAGCCGCACTGGCGCTTCCTCCTGCCCAACCACGGCGGCGACCCCTTCACGACGCGGCGCACCGAGGTGCATTGGGACGACGTCATCCGGGGGCCGCAGACGGTCGATCTGGCCTCGATGTCCGATCCGGTTCTGATCCGTGAGGATGGCAGCTATCTCTACACGCTGCCCTCTGTGGCCGACGACATAGCCATGGGCGTCACCCATGTCATTCGCGGCGACGATCACGTGACCAATACCGGCGCGCAGATCGCGCTGTTCGAGGCGCTGGGGGCATCCGCTCCGGCCTTCGGCCATCACAACCTGCTGACGACGGCCAGCGGCGAGGGACTGTCCAAGCGCACCGGGGCGCTGTCGATCCACCAATTGGCCGCGGATGGCTACGAGCCGATGGCGGTCGCCTCGCTGGCCGTGCTGATCGGCACGTCGGAAGCCGTGCGCCCGGTGCCCGCCATGGCTGACCTCGTGCAGGATTTCGACCTGGCCAGCGCATCGAGATCGGCAGCGAAATTCGATCCGTCCGAACTGGACACGCTCAATGCGTCGCTGGTGCACCAGATGGACTACGCCACCGCGCGCGACCGGCTTGCCGCCCTTGGGATCACGGGGGACAAGGCCGAGGCCTTTTGGCTTGCCGTGCGCGCGAACATCATCCGCGTGAACGAGGCTGCGGACTGGTGGCGCATCCTGGCGCAGGGGCCGGACACGGCCGGACGGGTCGAGGCGGACGACCTGGATTTCGTGCGGGCCGCCTTCGATCTGCTGCCGCCGGAACCATGGGACGGCACCACGTGGAAACAATGGACGGATGCGGTGAAACAGGCCACCGGGCGCAAGGGACGGGCCTTGTTCATGCCGTTGCGCATTGCAATCACCGGACGGCGTTCCGGCCCGGAGCTTTCAGATCTAATGCCTCTTCTGGGTCGGGAAGAAACGTTGGCCCGACGACCCTGATCCGCCGCTCGCCGTCCTCGGCGGTTTTTTCCCCTGGCTCCAGAAGGCTTTGAAGGCGCCCTGCCGTGAGGCCGCCGGCTGCGTTTGCCTCCGTTTCCGGATCTGCCGCGGGATCGGGCCGCGGCCACGGGGCCGGCGCCACCGGTTCCGCCGGTTCCGCTCCGCCCGGCTCATCCGTCTTTTCGCCACCGCCGATGACCGCGAAATCCTTCGCCGGATTGCAGGCGCATCCCGCCGGACTGGTGAACTTCGGATCCCGATAGGCAAATGCCGTGGGCAGGGCGGTGTAGGGCTCGCCGGCGATCGACACCATGTCTTCGGGTTCCTCGATGCCGCTGCGATGGGCATAGAGGCGAACGTCGACGCCAGGGCACATGGCCTGGCAGGCATCCTGGTCGCGGTAGAAGAAATCCGGCGTGGTGGAGAAGGACAGCGGAAAATAATAGCCGTCGCAGGTGCGCACGCAAAGCGTCCGGTAGGTTCCGCCATCGAACTGGCCGGACAGGCCGGGGCGCAGGATCATCACATTGCGGTCCTGCGGATCCTCCTGTTCCTGGCGTTCGAACAGGCGCTTGCGCAATTCGAAATCGCGCCTGGCGCTCTCGATGGCTTCGGGCAGCCGCCTGACGACCCGCTGCTCCGGTTCCTCGCGGCAGCGATTGGCCCTGATCGCAGCCAGGATACGTCGCCGTTCCGCGGCATCGGCACGGGCACCGCCCGGTCCCGACGATGCGAGCTGGCGCTGCAGGTCGGCGAGATTGGCGCGCATGTCGCGCAGCGACCGGTTGATGCGCGCGCACTGGTCGCCGTCCCCCCGGCGCAACGGAAACACCCCGCCACCGCATCCAACCTGGCGGGCGCGCCTTGTGGCGATCTGCATCTGGCGTTTCTGCTCGGCGATGGCGACGCGGTAGCGGCGCATGAGGGCGGGGCTGCGGCCATTGCCGCGCTCCACGGAAGCGAGCCGGGCCTCCAGCCGCTGGCACAAGGCGCTGGCGGCTTCGCCTTGCCCGGGCGCAGCCATGGCAAGGAGGGCTCCCAGCAGGGCCGTTGCCATGACACCGGCGATCGGTTTCCGTGAAAGCACAAGCCGCTCCTTGCCGGCCAGACAGGGCCGGAACCGTCCGGCCACAATGCCCGGACAAGGTTAATCGCTGCTTTCAGCCTTCACGCCAAATCAGGCGAAATCACGCCGCCGCGCTATTCGGCCGCCTCCGACAGGTCGCGGGCAGGATGCGAGGCCTCGACCACGGCAAGCGCGGTCATGTTGACCACGCCGCGCGATGTGACGGAGGGGGTCAGGATATGCGCCGGCCGGGCCGTTCCGAGCAGGATGGGCCCCACATGCAGCGCGTCCATCATGGTCTTGACAGTGGTCAGCGTGATGTTCGCGGCGTCGAGGTCCGGGAAGACCAGCAGGTTGGCTTCTCCCGATAGCGTAGAATGGGGATAGACACGCTGTCGCAGGAGTTCGGAGAGTGCGCTGTCGCCATGCATCTCGCCATCGCATTCCAGGTCGGGTGCGGCCCGGCGCAGGATCTCGGCTGCGTTGCGCATCTTCAGCGCGGAGGCCGAATCGCGCGAGCCGAAATCGGAATGCGACAGCAGCGCGGCCTTCGGCTCGATGCCGAAGCGGCGGATCTCCTCGGCGGCCAGCAGCGTCATTTCCGCCACTTCGCCGGCGGTCGGATCGACACTGACATAGGTATCGGTGAAAAAGGTGACGCCGCGCTGCGAGATCAGCATTGAGAGCGCGGAATAATCCTCCACCCCCTCGCGCAGGCCGATGATGGACCGCACCTGGCGCAGATGCCGTTCAAAACGGCCTTCAAGGCCGCAGATCATGGCATCCGCCTCCGAGCGGGCCAGTGCGATGCAGGCGATGACGGTGTTGTTGGTGCGCACCAGCGTGCGCGCCGCCTCCACGGTGACGCCCTGCCGGCCGGTGCGCGCAATCAGTTCGTTGACATAGTCGCGGTAGCGCGGATCGTCTTCCGGATTGATGAGTTCGAAATCCGTGCCGGGCCTGATCTTCAGGCCGAACCGCTCCAGCCGGCGCTCCACCACCTGCGGACGGCCGATCAGGACCGGCGTGGCGATGCCTTCCTCCAGCACGACCTGCGCTGCGCGCAGAACGCGCTCATCCTCGCCCTCGGCATAGATGACGCGCTTGGCGGCCGCCCGCTTCGCGGCGGAGAAGACCGGTTTCATCACCAGGCCGGAACGGAAGACGAAGCGGTTCAGCTTGTCGATATAGGCATCCATGTCCTCGATCGGACGGGCGGCGACGCCGGTCTCGGCGGCGGCCCTGGCCACGGCCGGCGCGATGCGCAGGATCAGGCGCGGATCGAAAGGCGAGGGAATGAGGAATTCAGGCCCGAATTTCGGCGTGTCGCCGCTGTAGGCACGGGCGGCGACGTCGGAGACTTCCTCCCGCGCCAGGGCCGCGATGGCGCGCACGGCGGCCAGCTTCATTTCCTCGTTGATGGCGCGCGCGCCACAATCCAGCGCGCCGCGAAAGATGTAGGGGAAGCACAGGACGTTGTTGACCTGGTTGGGGAAATCGGACCGGCCGGTGCAGATCATGGCATCGGGCCGGGCATCGCGCGCCACGTCCGGCATGATCTCGGGTGTCGGATTGGCCAGCGCCATGACGAGCGGGCGCTCGGCCATGTCTTCAAGATATTCAGGCTTGAGCACGCCGGCGGCCGAGAGTCCGAGGAAGACGTCGGCACCCGGGATCACCTGTGCCAGGGTGCGCATCGGCGTGTCCTTGCAGTATGGCTCCTTCCAGCGGTCCATTTCCTCCTGGCGGCCCTTGAAGGCGACGCCATGGCGGTCGGTGATCCAGATGTTGTCCCGGTTGGCGCCCAGGCCCACCAGCAGGTTGAGGCACGCCAAAGCCGCCGCGCCAGCGCCGGAGGTGACGATCTTGACGTCCGCAAGCCGCTTGCCGGCCAGTTCCAGCCCGTTGAGGACGGCGGCCGCGACGATGATGGCGGTGCCGTGCTGGTCGTCGTGAAAGACCGGAATGCCCATGCGCTCCTTCAGGGTCTCCTCGACCTCGAAACATTCCGGCGCCTTGATGTCCTCCAGGTTGATGCCGCCGAAGGTGGGCTCCAGAGCCTCGATGGTGCAGACCATCCGCTCCACGTCGGGCGCGTCGATCTCGATGTCGAAGACGTCGATGCCGGCGAACTTCTTGAACAGGACGGCCTTGCCCTCCATCACGGGCTTGGAGGCGAGCGGCCCGATATTGCCAAGACCGAGCACGGCCGAGCCGTTGGAGACGACGCCGACGAGATTGGAGCGGGCGGTATAGAGGGCTGCCTTGCCCGGATCATCCCTGATGGCGAGGCAGGGTGCGGCCACGCCGGGCGAATAGGCCAGCGCAAGGTCGCGCTGGTTGCCGAGCGGCTTGGTTGCCTGGATCTCCAGTTTTCCCGGGACGGGATACTGGTGAAAGAAGAGGGCATTCTCCTCGAGATCCGCCTTGTTGCTGCTGTTTTCCATCGCGTCCTCCCGCTCGTCCGGGGCGATCATGCTGCCGCATCATTGCGCCAAAGCTGCAATGTCCCACGCCGAGGCAATTCAAATCAGTTTATCCTACACCATTGTCCGTGACAGATTGCCAAGGATTTCAGCAATCTGTTTCTACTGCTTCACAAACGGAGACAGGTTTTCCGGCACACCGGTCCGGTCAGAAGGCGCTGGTGTAGAGTCCGCCGTCGACGAGGATGTTCTGCCCCGTGACATAGCCGGCATGGCTCGAACACAGGAAGGCGCAGACCTTTCCGAACTCCTCGGCATTGCCGAACCGGCGCGACGGAATCTCGGCGGCCTGGGCGGCGGCGATGTCGTCCTCGCTTCGCCCGGTGCGCTGCGCGGCCATGCGGAAACCGCCGCGCAGGCGGTCCGTGTCCATCTTGCCGGGCAGCAGGTTGTTGATCGTCACACCCTTGCCCGCCACGCCGCGCGAGACGCCTGCCAGGAAAGAGGTCAGGCCGGCGCGTGCGCCCGATGACAGGTCGAGCCCCTCGATCGGCATGTAGACCGAAAGCGAGGTGATGTTGACGATGCGTCCGAAGCCGCGCTCCGCCATGCCGTCCATGACTGCCTGAATGAGTTCGAGCGGCGTGATCATGTTCTGGATGACGCCGTCGATCATGGCGCCGCGATCGAGTTCACGGAAATCCTTGCGCGGTGGGCCGCCATTGTTGTTGACGAGAATGTCGGGCTGCGGACAGGCGCGGAGCAGGGCCTTCTGGCCCTCGGGCGTCGACACGTCGGCCGCGATGACATGGACGGTGGCGCCGGTCGCCTGGCGGATCTCGTCGGCGGTGGCGTTCAGCACGGCCTTGTCGCGGCCATTGACCGTGACCTCGCAACCGGCTTCGGCAAGCGCCCATGCGCAGCCCTTGCCGAGCCCCCGGCTGGAGGCGCAGACGATGGCCTTGCGGCCTGAAATTCCGAGATCCATGAATTGCTCCTTCCTGTTCATGCCGGACCACGCCGCGGCGGCCGTATCGCCGCGCCTTTCGGGACTAACCCCAAAGGCTGGCCTCGGGCGGTGAAATGATCGACCCGGAATAGCGCAAGGCGTGATTCCGGTCACGGGCGAGCAGAAGCGGCCCGTCGAGATCCACATATTCGGCCTCCTGCGCCAGCAGAACGGCCGGCGCCATGGCGAGCGACGTGCCGACCATGCAGCCGACCATCACGGCGAAGCCCATGGCGTGCGCGGCATCGCGCAATTGCAGGGCCGCGGTGAGGCCGCCCGTCTTGTCGAGCTTGACGTTGATCGCGTCATAGAGGCCGGTCAAAGACGCCAGGTCGTCGACCGTGTGCACGCTTTCGTCGGCACAGACGGGAACCGGGTGCGGAATTTCGCGAAGCAGGGCGTCCTCGCCGGCCGGCAGGGGCTGTTCGACCAGCACCGCGCGGTAGTGGGCGGCGGCGAGCATGTTTTCGCGAATGTTGTCCGCGGTCCAGCCTTCGTTGGCGTCGAGGATGAAATGGGAATTGGGCGCGGCGGCGGCGACGGCGTGAAGGCGCTTGATGTCGTCCTTGCCGCCGACCTTCACCTTGATGACGCGGCGATGGGCGGCGGCCCGCGCGCGGTCGGCCATGTCCTCCGGATGACCCAGGGAGATGGTATAGGCCGTTTCGACCGGCCGGGGCGGCAGCCGGCAGGCCCGCCGGTGAACCGGCACGCCGCTCTGCTTTGCTTCCAGGTCCCAAAGGGCGCAATCGACGGCATTGCGGGCAGCGCCCGGGCGCATGGCGGAAAGAAGCTCCATGCGGGCAAGCCCCTCGCTCACCGTGCCAGCAATGGCGGCGATCTCGTCCATGACGCTCTCGATGGTCTCGCCGTAGCGGGCATAGGGGACGCATTCGGCCCAACCATGCAGTCCGTCCTCCTCGATTCGCACGGTAACGACATCCGCGTCGGTCTTCGATCCGCGCGAAATGGTGAATGTTCCCGCTATGGGGAAGCGTTCCTGTGTGACGGAAAGACTACGCGCCATGGTTTTCTTTCTTCGGGCTGTCCAACCTGTTGTGCGGGCGAAGTGACAAGGACGAATAGCGCCCTTAAAACAGTCCTATGTTGAACGAGGCCGACGGGCAAGCAGGGAAGGAATCGGTTGCCGCGCGGCCCTCCGCGCCGGGCGTGTCCGTGTTGCGCGAGGGCGGGCGCATCAGGGCGGAACTGACAGGCGACTGGGTGACGCGCAGCGTGGCCTCGGTCGACAGGGAAATGCGCAAACTTGAGGGTGAGCAGGCCGGTTCGCTGCTCATCGATCTCTCCGGCATCGGCCATATGGACACCGCCGGCGCATGGCTGATCGAACGCCTGGCCACGGCATCGGGAAAATCGGGGAAGACAGTCGAGATCACGGGGGCGCGCGAAGAATTCGGCGTCCTCCTGACGGCGGTCCGCGACGCGGCCGGCATCGACCATGCGCCCGCACGCCGGGCGCGGTTCGGCCTGTCCTCGCTGTTCCGCCAAGTCGGGGTCATCGTCTACCGGTTTGCCGACCAGTTCATGCTGTCGATGCATATCCTGGGCGCGACGATCCGCGGGGCGCAGATGAAGTTCGGCCGCGGCCATGCCATTTCCATGACCGCCATCGTGCACCAGATCGACCGGGTCGGGGTCGGCGCCATTCCCATCGTGATGCTGATGTCGGGCATCGTCGGCGCGATCATCGCCCAGCAGGGCGCCTTCCAGATGCGCTATTTCGGCACCGAGATCTTCGTCGTGAACCTCGTCTCGATCCTCGTGCTGCGCGAGATCGGCGTGCTGCTGACCGCCATCA
Source organism: Zhengella sedimenti (assembly GCF_046506625.1). Taxonomy (NCBI): domain Bacteria; kingdom Pseudomonadati; phylum Pseudomonadota; class Alphaproteobacteria; order Hyphomicrobiales; family Notoacmeibacteraceae; genus Zhengella; species Zhengella sedimenti. The sequence goes on along the minus strand of NZ_JBKFFP010000006.1, from coordinate 98,118 downwards.
TGGTGGCTGGCCGCTCCGGCAGCGCGATCACCGCCGAGATCGGGTCGATGAAGATGCGCGAGGAGATCGACGCGCTGACGGTGATCGGCCTCAATCCCGTCGGCGTGCTGGTCTTTCCCCGCCTTGTGGCGCTGGTGATCGCCATGCCGCTGCTGACGGTGGCGGCCAATGCCGCTGCCCTTGGCGGCGCCATCGTGACGGCCTGGTTCTATTCGGGCATCGAGCCGGAGACGTTCATCCAGCGGATGCATGACGGGATCGACCTGTCGACCATCTTTTCAGGGCTCATCAAGGCGCCTTTCATGGGCCTGATCATCGGCGTCATCGCCGCCATGGAAGGCCTGCGTGTCCAGGGCAGCGCCGAATCGCTCGGCCGCCAGGTCACCGCCTCCGTGGTCAAGGCAATCTTCTGCGTCATCGTGGTGGACGGCCTGTTCGCCATGTTCTACGCCGCGATCGACTATTGAGGCGGCGATGACGGAAGCCGGCAGGGGAGCGGACGGGATGGCGCGGGCGCGCGGGCACGAGGTGATCCTCACCGCGCGCGGTGTCACGGTCGGTTTCGGCGAGAAACTGGTGCTGGAAAATCTCGACCTGGATGTCCGACGCGGCGAAATCCTCGGCTTTGTCGGCGCGTCGGGCGCGGGAAAGTCCGTGCTGCTGCGCACCATTCTCGGGCTGACGGCGAAACAGGCCGGTACGATCACCCTGTTCGGGCACGATCTCGATCATCTCACGGAGGAGGAGCGTTTTTCCATCGACACGAACATGGGTGTGCTGTTCCAGCATGGCGCGCTGTTCTCCGCACTGACGGTCAAGGAGAACATCCAGGTACCGATGCGCGAATATCTCGACATGCCGAAGGGACTGATGGACGAACTGGCGCATCTCAAGATCGAGCTCGTCGGGCTGGCCCCGGACGCGGCGGACAAGCGGCCGTCGGAACTTTCGGGCGGCATGATCAAGCGCGCCGCGCTGGCGCGGGCGCTGGCCCTGGACCCGGCCATCGTCTTTCTCGACGAGCCGACCTCCGGTCTCGACCCGATCGGGGCGGCGGAATTCGACGAACTCGTCGCCAACCTGCGCGACACGATGGGCCTGACCGTCTACATGGTCACCCATGACCTCGACAGTCTCTTCTCCGTTTGCGACCGCGTCGCGGTACTCGGTGACCGCAGGGTGCTGGTGGAGGGAACGGTTGAAAGCATGCTGGAAGTGGACCACCCTTGGGTGAAGGCCTATTTCCGGGGCAAGCGGGCACGCCAGATCGTCAGGCGGCCGGCAGGACAGGACGCCTGAAGCGATGGAAACGAAAGCCAACTACGTCACCGTCGGCATCATCACGCTGCTGCTCATCGCGGCGGCCTTCGGTTTCGTCTACTGGACGGCGCGCCCGAACCAGTACGGGGACACCGCGCCGCTGCAGATCCTCATTCCCGGTTCCGCGGCCGGCCTGGACAGGGGATCGTCCGTGATGTTCAACGGCGTGCGCGTCGGGCAGGTGGAGCGTGTCTTCATCGATCCCAACCAGCCCGGACTGGCGATCGCGGAGGCCAAGGTCGACCGCCTCACGCCGCTGACCAAATCCACGACGGCCAACATCGTGATCGCCGGTTTGTCCTTTGCGGCAAACATCGACCTGAAGGGCGGCAACACGGCTGAACCGAACCTGCTGGAGGAAGCCGCCGAGAAGGGCACGGTGGCGCAGATCAGCGCCAATCCGTCGAGCGTCACAAACCTGACCGACACCGCGCAACAGCTGATGGTGCGTGCCGACAAGATGCTTGCCCGGCTCGAAGAGGTGGTCGAGGAGGTGCGCGAGCCGGTTACCAATACCGTGAAGAACGCCGAGACCTTCTCAAAGGCGCTGGCCGACAACGCGCAGGGTGTCGACGATTTCCTGGAAAGCGTCGGTTCGCTTTCGGAAAGCCTGAAAGGCGTCTCCGGACGCCTCGACACGACGCTCGCCGCCGCCGAGAGGATCCTCGACGCGGTCGAGCCCGAGAAGGTGACGAGCATCGTCGACAATGCCGACGGTTTCATGAAGCGCCTGAACGAATCGACCGGCGATCTCGACAGGATCATGGCCGACATTTCCAAGGCATCCGCGTCGCTCGCCGATCTTGGCGGCAAGGCCTCGCGAACCTTCGACAAGGTCGACCGGATCGTTGCCGGCGTGAAGCCGGAGGATATCGAGGTCATGACCGGGAATTTCCGCAAGGCCAGCGAGGACATTTCGGCACTCTCCGGCCGGGTGGCCGCGAAGGGCGAGGATATCGACAGGATCATCACGGATGCGCGCCAGACGATGGAGCGGCTGAACGCCGCCTCGGCCCGCGTCGACGGCCTGTTGGCCAAGGTGGACGGGTTGCTGGACAGCGAAGAGGGCGAGGGACTGTTCGCCGAGGCCCGCGAGACCTTCAAGTCGTTCCGCCAGGTGGCAGATACGCTCAACCAGCGGCTCGGGCCGATCACGGCTGGCCTGTCCCAGTTTTCGACCACCGGCCTGCGCGACGTGGAAGCCTTTGTGCGCGACGGCCGGCGAGCCATTGGCCGCATCGAATCGGCAATCACCAGCCTGGAACGCAATCCCCAGCGCATCATCACGGGCGGAGCAGGGGAGGTGCGGACGATCGATGGCCGTACACGACGTTGACTCCGGCGTCCCGCGGGCGCACAAGGACGGAGGGCGCGATCATGTGGGGACAGGGGGACGGACCGGTGTAGAGGTCCGTAATTGTGGCGTGAGGGTATCCGGGTGGTTGACAAGGTCCGGCATGAGCGCTGACACATTCCGCCCCGCCGGGAGAGCGGTCCTTCGAGGCATGGGTGCAGTCATGCTGGCAGCAGGACTGTCGTCCTGCGCCCTTGTCGGTGGCACGCCAAAGCCGCTCGATACCTTCGATCTTTCCGCAGCCCGGCCACCGGAGAGCGGCCCGCGCACATTGCGCCGCCAGGTCCTCGTGACCGAACCCGTCGCCCTGAAGGCACTCGACGGGGAAAACATCATGCTGCGCCCGGCGCCAGGCGAGATCGCCTATCTCGGCGGCGCGCAGTGGAGCGACCGTCTGCCGAAAGTGATCCAGGCGCGGCTCATCGAGAGCTTCCAGCGATCGGGGCGCATACGCGGGGTCGGCCGTCCGGGCGAAGGCCTGGCCATCGATTTCCAGCTTATCACCGATGTGCGCAGCTTCGAGGTGGTCCTCGACAATGGCGCCGCCCGGGCCCGGGTCGCGCTGTCGGTGCGCCTGCTCAACGACCGCAGCGGCGTCGTCGCGCGCCAGCAGGTGTTCGAGGCCGAAGCCCCGCTGGCCGGTTCGAGCAACGGCGATTATGTGCGTGCGCTGGACGCCGCCTTCAACGAAGTCGCCTCCGGGATCGTCGAATGGGTGCTGCGCGCGATCTGAACGGATCCGCGTGCGCCTGCGGTTCCCGCCGCCTGGACATTGCCCGGAAATGAAAAAAGGCGGCCTTCAAAGCCGCCTTTTCCGTTTGCCGTACCGGGCCCTGTCAATCAGCGCAAGCGGCCGCTGGCATGGGCCAGCATGGTGTAGACCTTGCCCTGTTCGGAGGCGAGGTAGCTCTGGGCGACCGCGGGGTCGCGCTCATTGCGGGTCACGTCGGCCAAGAGACGCTCGAAATCGTCGCAATAGCGGTCCACGACGGTGCGGAATTCGCCGCTGGACTGGTACTTGCTGCGGATTTCATCGAAGGTCTGCTGGCCCTTCAGCGTATAGAGCCGGCGGGTAAAGACATTGCGTTCGCCGTTGGAATAGCGCTTCCACAAATCCATTGCCGCCTCGTGGTCGATCGCGCGGGCGATGTCGACAGAGATCGAGTTCAGCGAATCGACCACCTGGCGCGGCGAACGGGTGTCGGTGGCAGGGCGGCGCGGCGCCGGTGCCTCGTCGGTGGAAGCCCGGCGCAGCAGGTCCTGCACCCAGCCACCCGACTGACCGGCGGATGCCGTTTCGCGCGCCGGCGCTGCCGGCTGTGCGGGCTCGCTGCGCGCATAGTCCGCCGGGGCGCGATAGCGCGTTTCCGACGGCACCGGCGCGGCCGGTGGGGCCGGCGGCGCGACGCTTTCGGCGCGGGCCGGAGGAGCGGGCCGCGGCGCCGGCTGGGCGGGTTGCTGCGACACGCCGAAGGCGCGGCCGGAGCGGGTGACGATCTCGGAAAGTTCCTTCAACGCGTTGATCTGCTCGGAAACGGCCCGGCGCATGGCCGTGGTCGATTCGCGGGCTTCTTCCGGCATGTCGAGAACGCCGCGGCGCAGTTCCTCGCGTGTGACCTCGAGTTCGGAACGGATCGCGCCCGCGGTGCGCCGGATCTCCTCGGTCGCGCCAGAGAAACGTTCCGTCGCCGCGTCGATGACCTGCTGGATGGTCTCGCGCATCTGTTCTGCCGTCTCGCGGGTGCGTCCTTCCGCCATGCTGGCGGAGCGGGAAACGAGAGCCTCGAAGCCGCGCATGGCCTTCTGGATTTCCTCGGACTTGGCGATCAGCCCCGAGGACAGGCTTTCCAACGCCTGCTGGCGTTCCGTCAGCGTGCTGTCGAGCGTGCCCTGGGCGGAGCCGATGACCGAAGAGGCGTTGTTCAGGAGTTCGCCGTGTTCCTCGAGACGGCGGGCCAGAGAGGCGATCTGGGTCAACGCGCCCGTGGACAGTTCGCCAAGCTTGGCGGTGGAGTTTTCCAGGATGGATGCGGAGGTGTTGAACGTCTGGGCCGCGCGTTCGGCGCGAGTGGAGAAGGATTCCGTCGTCGCGGCAAGCTTCTCATCCACCTCGCCGAGATTGCTGCGGGCCATGTCGATGAGCTGGCCGAGACGGGCGTTGGAGGCTGTCAGGCGCCCGATCAGCGAGTCGACATTCTCCGTCAGGGCGCTGCTGGCGCTTTCGACGGCCGACAGCGTCTCCGCCGTGCGGGCCTGAAGCGCGCTGACGAGCGCCTGGTTTTCAGCCCGCAGGCGCTCCGACGCTTCCGCCGTGGCCTGTTCCAGCGTCCGTTTCATCGAATCGCCGCTGGCGGCAAAACGGTCGACCAGCGGACGGGCTTCCTCGTCGAGGATGCGCGAAATATCCGCCGTGCGCTGCGACAGTGTGGCGTTGAGTTCCTCGGCGCGGGCCGAGATGGTGTTCGCCGCATCGCTCGTGCCCTGGGTGATGTGCTGGTTGACGGCCCGGAACGTGCCGGCAATCGCATCGGCCTTGGCAGCAAGCTGGCTTTCGGATTCGGCGACCTTCTCGCCGAGGCGGACAGCGATCTGCTCGGCGCCGTCGGCAAGACGGCGTTCGGCATCGCTGACCTGGTTGCCAAGCCGGCGGACAACGGCGTCGGCTTCTTCCGCCATGCGCGCCTGCAGGTCGGAGAAGATGCCGGCGATGGCCTGCGAACGGCTTTCAAGCTGTTCCGCCGTGGCGGTTGCGCGGTCGAGCAGGCGGCCATCGACGCTCATGAAGGCGTTTTCGATATCGCCGATGGCGGTGCGCACCTGTTCCGCATTGCGGTCGATCATCGCGCCGATATGGGCATCCTTCTCCGCCAGCGCGGTCATGATCGCGTCGATGCGCTGCTGAAGCGCGTTGGAGGAATTGCCGACCGTGTCGGCCAGGACGCGATCGGCATCGCTCAGCGCCTGTTCCACACGGGCGACCGTCTGGCTGGTCTGGCCGTCGAAACGCTGCGTGGCCTCGGAGAACACGCGCTCCAGTTCCGCCGTGCGCTCGGCAATGCGGCGCTCGGCTTCCTCGAAGCTCTTGCCGGTCTCGGTCTGGAGATGGGCGGTCGCTTCCACGATACGGTCACGCAGCGCCTGGGCCACGGTCCCGGCGCTCTGTTCGAGCGCCTTGCGCACATTGTCCACGCCGATCGAAAGCGCCCGCTCCATGGTGGAGGTGCGTTCCTCGATGACGCCCGACTGGCGCAGGAAAGCCTGTTCCAGTTTCTCCACGTCCTTCTCGACATCGGCAGTGATCTGGCCGCGAATGGCCTGGAAGTTCTCCAGGTGGCGCGAGATCGCATCGCGGAAGGCGTCGCGATCGTCACCGGCACGGGCGAATTCGCCGGCCATGGCGTCGAGGATCTGCTGGCGATGACCTTCGATCTTCGACACTTCCTCGCCGACAAGGGCCGCGATGCGGGCACGGTCGGCCTCGGCACGGGAAATCTCGTCGGAGATGAAGCGTGCAAGCTGGTCGCGGCTCTCGGCGGTGCGGGCGAAATCGGCAGACAGTTGCTCGGCCAGCCGGTCGCGCGCGGCGGCGGCCTTCTCCACATCGTCGGCAAGCAAACCGCCGATCTGCTGGCGCGCATCGTCAAGCCGGACGGCCAGGCGATTGGCGGTCTCGTCAAGCTGCCCGGACAAGAGGTTGAAGGTCTCGTTGAGACGGCCGGCCATGGATGTGCTGGTCTGGTCGAGGCGCCCGGAAACCTCGCTCGCCGTCTCGTCGAGGCGAACGCGGATGACCTCGGTATTCTCCGAAAGCCTTGCAATCACCTCGTCAGCCACCGAATCGAAGCGCCCGCGGATCGTGCCAGACGTTTCCTCCAGCCGGCCGGTGATTCCGGTGGCTGTCGAATCGAGCTGGCCGCGCACGGCGTCGGCCGTTCCCGACATCCGTTCGGCGAGCGTATTCCCGGCCTCGTCTATCTGCCGGGTGACGGAACCGGCCGTCTCGGCGAGATTGTTGCGGATGGTATCGGCTGCCGCTTCGACGCGCGACACCAGATTGCCGGATGTTTCCTCCACCCGTCCTGCCGCTGCCTGCGCGGCACCGTCCAGCCGGTCCGACAACGCGCCCGTCGTCTCCTCGAAACGCCCGGCAATCGCCGCGGTCTTTTCCTCGAAGGTGCCGGAAATGGCGGCGGTGCGCTCTTCAAGGCTGCCGGTGATGGCTGCCGCGTTCTCCTCCAGGCGGCTGCGCAGGGCTGCCGTCTTCTCGTCCAGCAAGGCGCCGGTGGAGGACACGAGGCCGCTCATGTCCTCGCCGATGGCGGTCTTGCCCTGTTCGATGAGCGCGGACACCTCGTCGCGCCCGGCAGTGAATGTGCCGGCGATCTCGCGGGTGCGCTCCAGGAGCGATTCGTTGATCTGGCGCGCCCGGGCTTCGAGCGCATCGTTGAGGCGCTGGGTGCCGGTATCGAGCGCCTGGGCACGGGTCTCGAATTCGCCGATCAGGGCCTGGCCGCGTTCTGCCAGCGTGGCCTGGATTTCGCCCAGGCGGCGGTCGAACTCGCTGTTGAGCGAAGCGGAGGTGTCGCCGAGCAGGGAGACCAGGCCGGACCCGCGCTGCTCGAGCATGGCGTTGAGGGCATTCGTGCGTTCTTCCAGCGCCGCCGAAAGGCTGTTGGTCCGGTCGTCCAACGCGGACGACAGCGAACCGGTGCGCTCCTCCAGAACCGACGAGAGGCGGCCCGTCTTTTCCTCGATGACGGACCCCAGCGTGCCGGCGCGTTCGTCCAGCGCGGACGACAGCGAGCCGGTGCGCTCCTCCAGAACCGACGAGAGGCGGCCCGTCTTTTCCTCGATGACGGAACCCAGCGTGCCGGCGCGTTCATCGAGCGCGCTCGTCAGCGTCGCGGCGCTCTGGTTCAGGCGTTCAACGAGCGCACGGGTGCGCTCGTCGAGCGAGGCGGTCAACGTTCCGGCAGCGGCTTCCGTGCGTTCGCTCAGGGTGGCGATCCGCGTGTCGAGAAGGCTCGCGAAGGCCTCGCCAGAGGTCGAAATGCGGTTGGTGATGTCGTCGGTGCGCTCGTCGATGGAGCGGAAGATCGACGAACCGCTGTCATTGATGCGGCTGACCAGGTTCTCGCCCGACAGGTTGATCTGCGTGGCAAGTTCGCGTGCAGCTTCGAGAACATTCGTGCGGATGACTTCGGAGGACCGCGACATCTCCTCCTTCAACTGCTCGTGCGTGCCGGCAATGGAGGAGCGGACCCGCTCGGCGTGGGAAATCACCGCCTCGCGCTCGTTTCCGAGACCGTCGACCAGGGTGCGGATGCGGATCTCGTTGTCCGAATAGGCACGCTCCAGTTCATTCACCTCGGAATGAACCAGCGTCTCCAGTTCGACAGCGCGCGCCAGTGTACGCTCGATACCCTCGCCGAGCGCCTGCACCTCGCGGCGGACAGCCTGGCCGACCGTGGCCACGCGGTCGGTCGCAAGGTTCTCGGGTTCGGCCAGCCGGTAGGCGATCTCGGTCATGCTCTGGGCGGCCAGGCGCATGTCCTGGGCGCGGCGCACCATGACGCCGAATGCCCAGAACATCATGCAGGGCACGATGATCGCGACCGCAAGCCCGATTGCATAGGGCGTCGTGGCGAATTCCTGGAACGAGGCGATCTGCCAGATCTGCGGCGAGAAGAGCATGTCGCCGATGGCCATGCCGCCGAGAATCCAGATCACGCAGAGACCGGCGATGACCCAGTAGATCGCCGTGGAGGAGCGCCGGTTCATGGCCTTGATCAATGCGCGATGGTCGCGCTGGCGGTCGTCGTTGGCCGCGGCGATGCCCGAGGGCTGGCGCGGCGCGGTTTCCTGGCGGACGGTTTCGGCCTGCGCCGACGGCTTGGGCTTCAGGGCGGCATCGGCGGCCGGGTCCATGACCGGCTCCGGTCCGCTTCGCGCCTTTGCAGCGGCCGCACCGGCCGCCGCCCCTGCAGCGGCGGCTGCAGCCTCGCCACCAATCCCGGTGCCGCTTTCGGCCTGGCCCGCCGAAACGATCTCGCCGGCAGCGGCATCGATTCGCGCCTCGAATTCATCGAGGGAATCGCCCAGGTCCAGGTCGATATCGCCGACATCATCGGCATCGAGATCGAAATCGATGTCGAATTCGTCTTCCAGCGCCGAATCCACTGCCTTGTCCAGATCAGCCGTCTGCTTGGGTGTCGTCGCCATAACGCATACTTTCTTTCTTGCAGGGTCCGTTTGCCGGTCCGATGCAGCCGGAGCCTGAATCCGGACGCATTTCGAGCCCCACGTTACTCAACCTTTCGTATCGTAGTGGCACACCACCGGAATTGAAACCGCCAAACGCGGCGATGCTTAAATGTTTAAACATAAGGTTAACAGCCCATGTCCCCCGCCACTGCCGGAGCGGATTTTTTCCCGGCCAATTCGGGCAAAAGCATGAAAGAGGTGCAGCGCATTGGCGCCGTTAACCCGATGTCCACAGCCATCGGGAGACAATGCCCGGAGAACGGACTAGCGGGGACAGCGTGATGGCAGCTTCCAGGATGGAAACCGTGGCCTTCGACCGGCCTGGCGGAGAGACATCCCCCAAGGCCTGCAGGAGGCCGATCGACATGGATCAGCTTCACAAGCAGACGTTCGGCGACAGGGCCCTTGAGCAGGAAGTGCTGACCCTGTTCACACACCAGGCCGGACTGGTGCTGGAGACCATCGCCACGTCGGACGCGGCGGCACGCAAGCGGCTGGCCCATACGCTCAAGGGGTCGGCGCGAAGCATTGGCGCATCGGGCCTGGCAGTCCTTTGCGAGCGGCTCGAAACCGCGCCGACCGACAGGCGGACGATCGCCGCGCTTGCGCGCGAAGTGGGCGCCGTGCGCGATTTCATCGCCTCCATCTCCCGTTGACGCGGAATTCAACGCCTGCGGCCGCGGCGCGAGTTGACTTGCGGCCTTGATGGGTTAGAGCGTTCGGCAAGTCGAAATTCGAACGATGGACCCGGAGGCCATGACCCAGATCATCTTCGTCACCCATGACGGTGTGCGCCACGAGATCGACGCCGAAAACGGCACGACCGTGATGGAAAACGCGATCAAGCATTCCGTCCCCGGCATCGAGGCCGAGTGCGGCGGCGCCTGCGCCTGCGCAACCTGCCATGTCTATGTGGACGAGGCCTGGTCGGGTGTGACCGGCGCGCCGCAGGCCATGGAAGAAGACATGCTCGACTTTGCCTATGAGCCCAAGCCGACCTCCCGGCTGTCCTGCCAGATCATCGTGTCCGACGCCCTCGGCGGCTTGGTCGTACACGTTCCGGAACGGCAGGCCTGACGTCCAGGCCTGCGCGTCACTCGGCGGCCGTCCGCGCGGTGGCGAAAAGATCCGGGCCTTCGGGGTCACCGGGCGCGGTTTCGGCATCGAGGTCCGGAAATGCGACGATGCGGCGGCCCTTGAGGTCGTTGCGCAGCACCACGAGTCCGTTTTCCTCGAAATAGGTCAGGAAACGCCGCGCGCGGCGCGGCGAATGGGTGCCGTAAGCCCGTGCCAGCGTCGCGTCCGACGGGCAGGGCTCGCGCTCGATCGCCGCGCGCGCGACGAGCAGGAAAACCCCTTGCAAGTCCTCGGGAATGTTGCGGGACAGGTTCACGGCCGTCGCCCATTCCTCTGTCGCCGCCGTCGTTGTTCCAGCGCCGGCGCGCGCCACGGCCAGCCGGTTGCGGAAAGCCCCCATGGCGGGCGCCTCGCCGGGAATGCGGCGGATGCGGCAGCGCACGAGAAAGTCCTGGTACAGCTCCGCATCGGTGCGGAAACCTGCTTCCGGATCGGCCATGATTTCGGCCATGACGGCATCGAGACCGGCCTCGCGCGCGGCTTCATCCACGGGGGATGGCGGACCGTCGCCAGCAACCGCGTCCCCGCCGGCCTGGGCGGCGGCACGGGCAAGCTGCTCCAGGATGCCTTCTGACGGAGGGGGCGGGGCAGGACGCACCGTCCTGCGGACGGGCCGGGCGGCCTCCATGGCCGCGTCCTTCAGGATGAGATCGCGGGCATCGGCCGGTGTGTCGGGTAACGGCACGAGTTTCGGGCTGGACGAGCGGGCCGCCGTTTCCACGGCGCCGATGACATAGGGCACCGGGCGGCGCGACAGGGCAGGGCCGAGAGCCACGAAATGGCCGCGCTTCAGGTCCCGGAACATCTCCGCCTGGCGGCGCTCCATGCCGAGCAGGTCGGCGGCGCGGGCCATGTCGATATCGAGGAAGGTGCGGCCCATCAGGAAGTTCGAGGCTTCCGCGGCGACGTTCTTGGCCAGCTTGGCGAGGCGCTGCGTGGCGATGACGCCGGCCAGCCCGCGCTTGCGGCCCCGGCACATCAGGTTGGTCATGGCGCCAAGCGATGCCCGGCGGGCATCGTCGGAGAATTCCCCGGCTGCGACGGGTGCGAACATCTGCGCCTCGTCCACAACGACGAGCATGGGATACCAGTGATCGCGGTCGGCATCGAACAGGGCGTTGAGGAAGGCGGCGGCGGCGCGCATCTGTCCCTCGATCTCGAGGCCTTCGAGATTGAGCACGGTGGAGACGCGATGCTGGCGCACCCGCTGGGCGATGACGTCGAGTTCCTCCAGCGGACGGTTGGCATCGACGACGAGATGGCCGAACCGGTCGGCCAGCGTGACGAAATCGCCCTCCGGGTCGACGATGCTTTGCTGCACCCAGGGCGCGCTCTGTTCGAGCAGCCTGCGCAAAAGGTGCGACTTGCCCGAGCCGGAATTGCCCTGCACCAGCAGGCGCGTGGCCAGAAGCTCTTCCAGGTCGATCAGTGCGGACGCGCCCGCCGGCGCGGTTCCCATGTCGATTTCGATCTTCATCGGCGAACAGGTCGTTTCGGTCAGGGGCCTTGCCGAATCGGCGGTGCCCGGTTTCACCCCTCCTGTTGCCAAGGCCGCCGGCGCCGTTCAACCCGTGCCCGTATCGGCGGCCGCGCTAACCCACAGACGATTTCGGCTCAGTTCACCGCGCGCTTGCGCTCGGCAATGAGCTTTCTGAGCCGCCGTTCGAATTCGTTGCCTTCCTTGCGATCAAACGCGGCGTGAGCATCGTCGTTGCGCTTCATGATACGGGTGGTGATGGTCTCGACGCGCGCTTCGAGAGCCTTGCAGCCATCCGGCGAGGACAAACCGGTCAGCGCGCGTTCGAGCTGGCGCGCATGACCGGCGGCGATGTCGGCGTGGTGCTTCTCGTGGCGGCGTATGTCGGCGTCGAGCGCATGCCAGAAGCGCGCGGTATCGGCGCTTGCGCCCGCTGGCCGCTTCCAGCGCGGCAGCGTCATGGTCGCAACGAGGCGGACATGGGCGCCGGAGACGCGGCAGCCACGTTGGGTCTCGACGTAGTCGACCCGCGTGTTGAACTCCATCCGGGTTGCGGCCGGGTGGCCCTTGTGGCCGCCAAGCCTGGGACCCCGGCTGGCAAGCTGGCGTTCAATGGCCTGCACCGTGGCGCCACCGATGTCGTAGTGGCGTTCGATCATGCGGATGTCAGCGGCCGGCGCCTGCCCGGACCACGCCATGGCAAGCAGAACGGAAACGGCGAAGGAACGAAGCGTCATGGATGGCTCCCCGGAACCGCCAATGTGGTCCGGCCGGGTTTCAAAAGCAAACGCTTTGGCGGGCGGAGGCCGTTTCGCCGCAGGCGCAAAAGGATTTGATTTTCGTCGCGGCCGCCCCCAAAAGGATGGCGTAACTCACCGCGAGCCGGTCTTGCCGCGACAAGGAACCCGCCATGAAACCGAGAACCTGGCAGCTGGCCCATGGCCGCAGCCTTTGTCTTGCCGGCGAGGGCCTGCTGATGGGAATCCTCAATGTCACGCCGGATTCCTTTTCCGACGGGGGGCGTTTCCGCGGGCCGGACGCCGCTGTCGAAGAGGCCTTGCGGATGATCGAGGCTGGTGCGGCGATCATCGACATCGGCGGTGAGTCGACCCGTCCGGGCGCCGAAGCGATCAGCGCGGCCCAGGAGCAGGACCGGGTGCTGCCGGTCATCGAGGCGCTGGCGGACGCGGACGGGCCGGTGCTGTCGGTCGATACCTATCGCGAGGAGACGGCACGGCTGGCGGTGGCGGCCGGCGCGCATGTCGTCAACGATGTGTGGGGTTTGCAGCGCGAGCCGGATATCGCCCGGCTGGCGGCCGAAACCGGTGCGGGCCTCGTCATCATGCATACCGGGCGCGGGCGCAAGCGCCTGGCCGACGTGATCGCCGACCAGCATGTTTTTCTGGAAAGGTCCCTTGGCATCGCACGAGCGGCCGGCGTCGCCAGGGAACAGATCATGCTCGATCCGGGTTTCGGCTTCGCCAAGGACCCGCACGAGAATTTCGCGCTGATGGCGCGGTTCGAGGAACTGCATGCGCTGGGCTATCCGCTGCTGGCGGGCACATCGCGCAAGCGGTTCATCGGCCACGCGACGGGGCGGGAAGCGGATGAACGCGATCCTGGCACGGCCGCCACGACGGCGATCCTGCGGATGAAGGGCGCTGCCGTAATCCGGGTGCACGATGTCGCAATCAATCGGGATGCGATGCGCATCGCGGATGCGATGATGGCCGAGGATCCAGAAATGAGGAAAAAGAGCCAGCCATGAGCGTCTACACGATACGCATGAAGAATTGCGCGTTCTTCGCCCGTCATGGCGTCCATGACGAGGAGGAGGCGCTCGGCCAGCGTTTCTATGTCGACGCCACGCTGACGGTGAATGCCGGCGATGCGCTGGTCCGCGATTCCATCGGCAACACGGTCGATTACGGAACGGCATTCTCGGCCATCGAAAAGATCATCACCGGCAAGCGGCGCTACCTGATCGAGGCACTGGCGCTGGAATGCGCCAAATCCATGTGCGAGCACTTCCCGCAGATCAGCCATGCCGAGATCACGGTGCGCAAGCCCAACGCGCCGGTGCCCGGCGTTCTGGACCATGTCGAGGTGACGGTTGCCTGGCCTCAGGACTGACCCCCGGCACGCCGTCTGGCTTGGCCTTGGCGGCAATGTCGGCGATGTCGAGACGGCCATGGCCGGTGTCCTGCAGGCGCTGGACGCGCGTGGCGATACCTGCGTGACGGCTGTCTCCGGGCTTTACCGGACGCCGCCCTGGGGTGTCACCGACCAGCCGGACTTCCTGAATTGCTGTGCCGCCATCCAGACTTCGCTGGAACCCCGCGCCCTGCTGGAAACCTGTCTTTCGCTGGAGCGTGACTGGCGGCGCGAACGCACGCGCCGCTGGGGACCGCGCACCATCGACATCGACATCCTGGCCCATGAAGGTCCGCCGGTGGATGAACCCGGCCTTGCCATCCCCCATCCGCGCGCCGCGGAACGCGCCTTCGTGGTCGTGCCCCTTGCGGAACTGGCGCCGGATCTTCTGCTCGACGGCGTTGCCGTCGTGGCGCTGGCCGCAAGGACAGACCGCCAGGGCATGGAGCGCCTTGCGCGCCCCGGTGACTGGTGGCTCGGCGGTTGCGCAAAGGAAAAAGCCGGCGCGTGAGGCCGGCTTGTCCTGTACCGCGGCCGCCGGGCGCTGTCAGCGCTTGATCGAACCGGTCGTCGCGGTGTCGGTGCGCTTGAGGCTGATGCCGATGACAGGGACCATTTCCTTGTCGACCTTGACGGAAACGGTGACGTTCATGGCGTCCTTGCCGGAAAGGCGCGCCAGCATGGCGCCGCGCAGCTTGTTGCGGACCAGGGAAAGTACGACGCGCTCGCCGTCGACATTGCCCGAGACGACATCAAGGCCCTTGCCCTCGGCGCCGTCGAGGAACTTGCCGCGATAGCCACGTCCGCGCTTCTCGATGCTGGCCTGCATCTTCTGTGAGAAGACGCCGACCCGGCAGCTGCCGTCCAGCGTGACGCCGACGCGCGAACCGGGCGCCTCGCCGGTGAAGTTGCAGACGAATTTCGTGCCCTTGTACTTGCCCGCGACAATCTCGCCGGGACCGGACCACTCGCCGGCCAGCGAACGGAAGAACGCATGGTCGCGGTCCGCGGCCACCGCGCCGTCCATCGTGGCGGAGGTGGCGGCCAGCAGGATCGTGGCAATGGCGGCAGCGCTTCTGAGCATGGAACACCCTGTTGGCATGGCGAAAGCAGATGGGCCGGATGATCACCAAGAATGGTTAAGGCTTTCTTGTCCGGATGCTCTCACAGTGAGCGAGTCCCCGGCCTTGCGCAATCCTTTCACGACTTTCCACCGGTTCCGGCTCCGGACGCCGGACCGGAAAGGCGCGTCAGTGTTGCGAGGATGCCACTCAGGCCGGGCCGCTTGCGGGCCGAAAAGGGCATTGGCCGGCAGGCATCCATGGCGGCCAGGCCGATTCGCGCGGTCATCAGTCCGTTGACGATGCCTTCTCCGAGACGGGCCGACAGGCGCGATGCCAGGCCGTGGCCGAGTACCTGGCCGACGATGCTGTCGGTGGCAGCGAGTGTGCCGGTCACGGCCAGATGCGACACCACCGAGCGGGCGAGCCTGAAGAAGCCGAGCGTGCCAGGTCGGCCGCCATAGGTCACGGAAATGCGCCGGATGAGCCGCGCGGCTTCAAACAGGACATAGCCGAGATCGACGAGCGCGCGCGGGCTGACGGCGGTGACGACCGAGACGCGCCGCGCCGCCTCGACGACGAGACGGGTCGCCTCGTCGTCGAGCGGGCCAAGGAGATCGGTTTCGGCAAGTGCCAGAAGGTCCGGGCCATCGACGATTTCCCTTTCCTGACTGGCAAGCAGGGCGCGGCCGGCCCGGGTTTCGGGCTTGTCCTTAAGGAGCGCGACAAGACCGTCGATCACGGCCCTGGCCTTCTTTGTGTCGCGATGGACCAGCGCGTCGGCGGCTTCCGCCTGAAGCCGGGCAATGCTCGAAAGCCTGCCAAGCGCCAGCATTTCCCGCAGGACAATTCCCAAAAGGGCAAGCACGGCGAGGGCGGCGAGACCTGCCGCCGTCCAGCCGAGCCAGTCTGCCCGGGAGAAAAGGTCGCGAACGAGACCGTCGATCCAGAGGCCGGCAGCCAATGCGACGAGCATGCCGAAGGCGGCAGCAAACAGGCGGGCGAAGGAAAAGCCACGGGCCGGGGGCGGCGGCACCGGCACCACCTCGTCCTCCAGCGCCTCGGCCAGGAAGGGATCTTCGGCTTCAGGCGTCACTTGCGCCAGGGCATCGCCGCTGACGGCTGCGGGCTTGCGCTTTCGCCCGGCATCGCGCGAAGCGCCTTCGCGGGGCCTGGACGGGGCCTCGTCCGGTTCGGCCGCGACGGAAAACGCGGCCGGCTTGCGCCTTGGGTCTGTCATGCCAGCTTGTCTCCGATCAGGAACTGGAGGGCCCGGTCGAGGCGGATATGGGGCAGGGACAGCGTGATCCCCTCGGCGGTGCGTTCGAGCCGGGGCGGGCGAAAGCGTACGAAACGCAGCATGTCACCGTTGTTCCGGTCTTCATCGGTCCCGGCCTGTTCGAAAACCGGATCGGGATTTTCCGGCAAGTCGCCGGGAAAAACAGCTGTTTCGCGCACGCCGTCGAATGTTTCGTCGCCGATCCGCTCCCCGGCCAGGGGCTGGCCGATGATCACCGGAAGGGTTTCGCCGTCCTGCCTGACAGTGCCCTCGCGGGTTGCGCGCACGGCCGCCATGGCAAGCACGTCGACCTCGGCACCGGAGAAGCGGGCGCGTTCGGCCGCGCGGTCGACGAGGCGGCGGACGATGGCCTGCAACCGGTCATGGCTCTCGTGGTGAATGTGGTCGGCCTTGGTCGCGGCGACGAGAATGCGCTCGATGCGCCGCGAGAACAGGCTGGTGAGAAGATTGCCGCTGCCCTGCCGGAAGCAGGCCATCACGCCGGTCAGCGCGCGTTCCAGATCGGCCAGTGCGGCCGGGCCGGCGTTCAGCGCCTGCATGGCGTCGACCAGCACGATCTGGCGGTCGAGGCGGGTGATGTGCTCGCGGAAGAACGGCTTGACGACATGGGTCTTGTAGGCCTCGTAGCGCCTTTGCATCATCCCGGCGAGGCTTTCCCTGGCCAGGGGCTTTCCGTCTTCCAGCGGCAGCGGTGCGAAGGTGAGCGCGGGTGATCCCTCCAGGTCTCCGGGCATCAGGAAGCGGCCGGGCGGCAGCGTGGACAGGGCGCGGTCATCGGCCCGGCAGGCTCGAAGATAGGCGGTAAAGGCCTGGGCGAGTTGCAGGGCCTGCTGCTCGTCGGCCGGGGCATGGGGATCGACGTCGCCCGCCATGGCAAGCCACGCGGCCGACAGGTCGCGGCGGACCGGGGTGGCGGCAAGGTCAAGCGATTCGCGCGCGAAGGCATGGTAATCCTGCGCCAGCAGGGGAAGGTCGAGCAGCCATTCGCCGGGATAGTCGACGATGTCGATCGACAGGCGCCCGCCAGAGAAAAGGCGGCCCCAGCCGCCTGCCGATTCGTACTCGACGGTCAGGCGCAATTGCGAGACGGCGCGGGTGGATTGCGGCCAGGAACGGTCCTCGACCAGCGCGCGGACGTGGTCCTCGTACTGGAAGCGCGGCACCTGGTCATCCGGCTGCGGCTGGAGATAGGCCCGCTCGATGCGGCCGGACTTGTGCGGCTCGAACATCGGCAGGCGGCCGCCGTGGACGAGATTGTGAACCAGGGCGGTGATGAAGACGGTCTTGCCCGAGCGCGACAGCCCGGTCACGCCGAGCCTGAGCGAGGGATGACCGAGGCCGGCGATGCGCTCTCCCAGCGTGTCGAACGCGATGCGCGCCTCGTCGGTGATCGTCGTCATTGAACTTGCCATGCCGGCGCGCCCTTTTCTCTCACGCGCCGGATATAGGCGCACGGCTCGCGCATTGAAAGGAAGGGAGCGGAAGGAAGAACCGGGCCGGCGGTTTCAGAGATCCTCGGGCGTCATGAAAAGGCGCAGCCGGCCCTTGCCCGGCGCGATTTCGCTGAGCGGCGTCTCGAAATCGATGACGGCGAGCCCGCAAGGCGCAAAACCGTCTTCCATCGTGGCACTGTCGCTTTCACCGCCGCGCTTGGACAGGGCGAAGGCCAGATCCTCCAGCATCGGATTGTGTCCGATCACCATCACCGAATCGCGCCGGCCGCACTCCCGGATGATGTCGACATAGCCGGCGGCGTCATTGCTGTAGAGTTCATCGCGGTACTCGGCCGTGGCCGGATCCATCTCAAGACCGTCGGCCAGGCGTTCCCATGTCTCGCGGGTCCGCCGCGAGGACGAGCAAAGAACGCTTTCGGGACGCTGGCCGTTGGCGCGCATCGCAAGCCCGATCGCCTGTGCGTCATTCTCCGCGCCCCGTTCGAGGGGGCGGTCGAAATCGCGCATCCCGGGCGCAGGCCAGGCCGCGCGGGCATGGCGCATCAAGTACAGCCGACTCATCGGCGCTCCTTTCGCGGCTGTGCCGCCGGTTTCCGGGCTTGAGACAAAAACTGTTCCGATCCGGAAAAATCTGGTAATGGTCCGCCCGCCAAATTAGGAACGGCGAAAAGCCGGTGCAATTGGCCGGATGGATGATAGACCCTTGCAGAACCGCCAGGCATTGGTGTTTCGGCAAGCATCCGAGGCTTGCGTGTGCGGATTTGGGCAGCAAAATTACCAACAATTTGAACACCTTGTATTGTTTTTCCGAACTTGCTGGGATAAAGCACCCGCAATCGCGAGGCAGGCGTGCCGCGGTTCGGCGATTCCTGGCCGGACTTGCCCAAAAGAGCGGCAACTGAATGACGGTTGGCGCTGTCTGCTCTCGCAACAAGCCGGAGACCGGCGGACTGGGGCGAATGCGAATGGGAGGACCTATGGCACGGCACTTGCATCTGGAATGTGGAAGGATTTGTCGCAAATCCTTCGCGAAAGCGCGTTAGCGGCTTGCCGCGAGGAAGGGCGTTCATATCTCTGGTCAAGGAAAACGGGTGAATTGCATGGCGGATCTGATTGATACGGACTACGTGCCGTCGGATAACGAGCCTTTCATGAATGAGCGGCAGAAGGCCTATTTCCGCGAAAAGCTCATCAACTGGAAAAACGACATCCTGCGCGAGGCGCGCGAGACGCTGGAAACCCTCCAGCAGGAGAGCGAGAACCACCCGGACCTGGCGGACCGGGCCTCTTCGGAAACCGATCGCGCCATCGAACTGAGGGCCCGTGACCGCCAGCGCAAGCTGATCTCGAAGATCGATGCGGCGTTGATGCGTATCGACGAAGGCACCTACGGTTATTGCGAGGAGACGGGCGAACCGATTTCCCTGCGGCGGCTCGATGCGCGCCCGATCGCCACGCTGTCGATCGAGGCGCAGGAGCGGCACGAACGGCGCGAGAAGGTCTATCGCGACGATTGATGAGGGCAGCACAGACGCCCCGGCGTCCATCATCCTGCCTGGAGAGCGGCCCCTTGCGGCCGCTCTTTTTTGTGGCCGTTTATACGCCGCCGCCTGGCCCGGTCGCGGCCGGGCGCGGGGTCTCCGATGGGGTCAGGGCTTGTTGCCGTCGCGGGTGAGGTCCTGCAGCAATTGCGACATTTCCTCTTCCAGCGACATTTCACGGCCGGGCGGCAAAGGTTGCGTGGGCCGTGCCTGGGCAGGCGGGGGCGTCTGCCGCACAGGTGCAAGCGTCTCCTGCAGTTCGCGCATCAGCGCTTCGTCGGTCCATTCATCTTCGTCCGGTGCCGGGTTCCCGGTCGCCGATGACCCAAGGTCCGTCTGCCGGGCGACGTCAGGCTGGTGGGGCGGTTCGGGCCGTGGCGCCGGTGGTGCGGGCGAAACGGGCGGCTCAGTAAGGACGGGCTGTCCGGCGGCTTCCCGGGGAAGCGTGCGTTCCGGCGCGGACGGCGCCGTGGGGATTTCGTCCCGCCGATCCGGTTCCGGCTGGCGCGGGGCGCGGTCTTCGGCGGCAGGGCGGGCCGGCGGGGCCGGGCGAGGGGCTGGCGCCATCGGCGGAGATTCGGATTCGTCCCGGCGCGGCGCGGCCGCGACTGGCGCGGCGGTGGTGACAGCAATCGCGCCCATGGCGCGGCGGGCGGCCTGTTCGCCCGGCTTCCTGCCGGTTCCGGGTTCGCCTTCGCGTGCGGGCGCCTTGTCCGCCGCGACCGGGCGGTCCGGCGCGGCAGCCATGACCGGCGCACCGATGCCGGACTCCACGACCACATCGCCGGCACCGCCGATCAGCAGAAGGTGTTCCACACCGTCGCGGCGCACGAGGATGAGCCTGCGCCGGGCATCGACCGGCGCGGCATCGACAACGGCGAGGCGGTGGCGGCTCTTGCCGCCCCGGACATAGGTGCCGGGCAGGAGGCTGCGCAGCATCCGCAGGACCAGGAGGAAGAGAAGGACGACAACAAGGACAGCGACGATCCAGGTCACCGCTGTCGCCGCTGCCGGTCCGATTCCGTCGACAAGCCAAGCCATCAGGCCATTCCTTCCCTGTTCCCCCTGTTGACGTCCCTTGCCGCCCGGCACGCCTTCCCCGGAACATTAGGCGGCATTGGCGGGGCTGCAAGGGACAAGATGGAGATCATCGCCTTTATGCACGTCATTCGGGCGATTTCCGGGGCATATCCGGCGCCGGGGCTTCCGGTTGGCGGCGGAATGTGATTCAACCAGCCGGGGTACGGCGGATTCCATGGAAGCATACGCGGACGGCAGAGGCGATGGCGCGGGACAAACAGGGCGAGTTCTATCCGGTACCGGTCATCGACAAGGGGCCCGGACCCGGTCCGGTGACGCGGTTGCTGATCTTCGCCGCGGCGCTGACCGTCGCCGCCTTCGCCTTCGTGATCTTCCGCGACCGGATCAGCGAGCCGCTGCTGCTCGGCTTCCTCGGCCTGCTGGCGATGATCGGCGTCGGCTTCCTCTTCGCCACGGTGACCGGCGTGGTGCGCGCGGCACCGCAGGCATCGGGCAATGACCTTGCCAAGGCCTTCATCGATTCCATGCCGCAAGGCATGATCGTGACGGATGCGCGCCAGCGGGTGATCTACGCCAACCGCGCCTATGCCGACATCACCGGGGCGACGTCGATCTCGGACATCCGCACGCCACGCAGCCTGCTGTCGGACAATCCGGAATCGGCGGAACCTGTGGCGCGGCTCTCCCAGAGCCTGGCCGACGGACAGGAGGCGGATGCGGAATTCCGGCTGACGACGGCCATCCGGCCGGGCGCCGAGGCCGGCGCGCGCTGGTACCGGCTGCGGGTCAGGCCGGTTACCATGCCCGGCCACCGCCAGCCCTTTTCATCCTGGCAGATCGCCGACATCACGGCAGAGCGGGCCGAACAGGAACGCTATTTCCAAGATCTCCAGCAGGCCATCGACCATCTCGATCACGCGCCGGCTGGCTTCTTCGCCGCCGATTCCGATGGCCGGGTGACCTATCTCAACGCCACGCTGGCCGAGTGGCTGGGCGTGGATCTCGCGCGCTTCGCGCCGGGGTCGCTGTCGCTGTCGGGCATCGTGGCGGGCGACGGCATGGCGCAGATCAATGCCGTCAAGGCCGAGCCGGGCGCCAGCCGCGACGCGGTGATCGACCTGGACATCACGACCGAGAACGGGGAGGCCCTGCCGGTACGCTTCATGCACCGGGTGACGGCCAGCCGCGACGGCCGGCCCGGACCGATGCGCTCCATCGTCCTCAACCGGGCGCAGGGCGACCATGCCGGCCTCGATGCGCGTGCCGCCGAGATCCGGTTCACCCGTTTCTTCAATTCCACGCCGATGGCGATTGCCGGGATCGACGGGGAAGGGCGGATCCTGCGCACCAATGCGCCGTTCCTGTCGCTGTTCACCGGCATCGTCGACCGCGACACGGTGGACGCCCATGCCACCCTCGATGCCGTGATCGCGCCGGACCAGCGTGACGATTTCGCGCGCGCGCTCGAAGCCGCCAAACAGGGCAAGGCGGAGATCGCGCCCATCGACACGACGCTGCCGGACGACCCGGAACGCCACATGCGCTTCTATGTCAATGCGGTGGTGGACACGGGCAGCGATGAGGCCGAGGAGGCGGCCATCGTCTATGCCGTCGAGACGACCGAGCAGAAGGCACTGGAAGCGCAGATGGCGCAGAGCCAGAAGATGCAGGCGGTGGGACAACTGGCCGGCGGCATCGCGCATGATTTCAACAACGTGCTGACGGCCATCATCATGGCCTCCGACCTGCTGCTGATCAATCACCGTGCCTCCGATCCTTCCTTCCCGGACATCATGAACATCAAGCAGAATGCGAACCGGGCAGCCTCGCTGGTGCGCCAGCTCCTGGCCTTTTCCCGGCGTCAGACACTGCGGCCTCAGGTGCTGAACCTGACGGACGTTCTGGCGGACCTGCGCATGCTGCTGGCGCGGCTTGCCGGCAACGAGGTTGACCTGAAGGTGGAACACGGGCGGGACCTGTGGCCGGTCAAGGCGGACCTCGGCCAGTTCGAGCAGGTGATCGTCAATCTTGTCGTCAATGCACGCGACGCCATGCCCGGCGGTGGCACGATCACGGTTTCGACGCGCAATGTCGATTCGGACGAAGCGGCCGCTTCGGGATGGAAGGGGTTGACGCCGGGCGACTACGTGGCCGTCGAGGTGACCGACACGGGGACCGGGATAGAACCCGATGTCCTGAAGAAGATATTCGAGCCTTTCTTCACGACCAAGGAAGTCGGCAAGGGCACGGGCCTCGGCCTTTCCATGGTCTACGGGATCATCAAGCAGACCGGCGGCTTCATCTACTGCGATTCAGAGGTCGGCGAAGGGACGCGGTTCACCATCCTGCTGCCGCGCCACGTGCCCGCGGAAGCGGCCGCCGGGCCCGGTGGCGACAATGCCGCGGCGTCCGGCAAGGCGGATTCGGATGCCGGCGCCCAGGCCGCGAAACAGGGCCAGACCGACCTGTCGGGGTCGGCCACGGTGCTGCTGGTGGAGGATGAGGACGCTGTTCGCATGGGAAGCCTGCGCGCGCTGACCGCGCGCGGCTACACCGTGCACGAGGCGTCTTCGGGCATCGAGGCGCTGGACGTGTTCGAGGAACTTGAGGGGGCGGTGGACATCGTCGTCTCCGATGTGGTGATGCCGGAGATGGACGGGCCGACCCTGCTGCGTGAATTGCGCAAGCGCCGTCCCGACATCAAGTTCATCTTCGTTTCCGGCTATGCGGAGGAAGCCTTCGCCAAGAACCTTCCCGCCGATGCCCGCTTCGGCTTCCTGCCAAAGCCCTTCTCGCTCAAGCAACTGGCGCAGACGGTGAAGGACATGCTGGAAAGCGAGACCTGAAACGAACGGCCTTAAGGCGGACACAGGGCGCCGCCCTCGCGCGGCCGGCATGGTTGCGCCTCCTTGACGGACGGTCATGGTTCCAGGCCGAACCTGTGGATTGTCAACATCAGGATTTGAATCCCGGGCCGGTTTTACGACATGATGACCGCTGTCATTCGGGGAATTCGCATGAGCAACGTCATTCGTCTGGTTCCACTTGCCGGCGGTGGCAGGTCCGCCAAGCCTCCCGACCTCAGGCCCGGGGACGATGCGGGCGGGTCGGCCTTTCCCGTTCGGCCGAAACATGCCGACCTGGGCGGTGTCGCCCGCACGCACGGTTTCGAAGCCTATGCCGTGCTCGATATCGGCGAAAGGCGCGGCGGACTGGTCTTTCCCAGAATGCGCTTTCACAACCTGGAGGACGAACTTGCCGCGCAGATCGGGCGGATCGCCGACCTGACGCAATGTTCCGTTTTCCTGATGCTCGGTGAAACGAACATTCCCTTTCCCTTCACGACCGGTCTCGATTGCCGCACGAACGAACAGCCGGACCCGTCGCTGCTGGACGACAAGCTGGACACGCTGCTCAACATGTTCGGTCTGCGCGGCGGCTACTGTGTGCCGGTCTGCGACCCCGATGCGCGGCGCAGCGTGGTGATGTATTTCGGTGTGCGCGAGGAAATGAACAGCCGCTATCCGGGCCTCGTGATCGACACGATCGAGACATTTGATGCCATCTGCCAGCGCGGGATCGCAAAAGGGACGGGCGCGGGCTTGTCGGCTCTTGAACTCGCATGTCTCAACGGCCTGGCGAGAGGCCTTTCCATGCAGGATCTGGCCACGGAAGTGGCGCTGAGCGAAACCGCCGTGATGGCGCTGGCGCGCTCCCTGACGCGCAAGCTGGAAGCGGGATCGCTGTACGAAGCCCTCTACAAGGCAGGCAGGATGGGGCTTTCCGGAGACTGACATTTCCGGCGACGCGGCAAGCGGCCGCCGGCCCGGACAAGCCTTGGTGCGAATACCCCGGTCAGACCTCGAAGCTGTGACAGTGTTCCTCGAACAGCCGCAGGATCCCCGACAGGGCTTCGGTCTGGATCTCAGATGCGCTGGCGTTCGGGGCGAGCGTGTGGAGAAGGAAGGCGACGAGTTCGCGCGCTTCCGCCTTCGTCTTCGGTTCAACGGCCATGAGTTCGCTCCACAACGCGGAGAGCTGTCGGTCGATCTCGCCGATCATTGCGGTATCATTGGCCTCGATGGCTTCATCCATGGCCGTCGAAGTCGCATGAAATGCCCTGACCAGTTCGGAAACCATTGCGTGCTTACCATTGCTCCGGCGATACGATATCTTCACCGTGGTGAAACCCCCAACCTGAAACTCTGACGTTCCGCGCGCTGAAACCTATGGAAACCAGCGGCTTGTGTCACGCATCAAACCGTTTCATGCTTAATATGATCGTTCAATTTTTACATGAAATACTAAAGTCGGTTTCATTCGGGTTAAAGTTTTGCTCGCTAGGACTTGTGCTTCGATGTTGCGCACAACACGCCATCCTGCCGGAGAGTCTTGCAGGAAGGCCCCCGGGACGATCACATGAATTTTCAGGCAGAGCTTGGACCGGCCCAGATCACCATTCTGAAAGGATTGGCCAACGGGCTTTCTCCGCGACAACTTGCTGCTGAACTGGGTTTCAGCGAACATGCCGTTGCGGTGATGCTGCGCTGTGCAAGGGACATGCTGGGAGCCCGATCGGAAATACAGGCGGTGATTCTCTATGACCGGCAGTCGGGCGGCCGTTGATCGGCGCAGCCACCGGGCGTCAGGCCGTCGCTGCAAGGGCTGAGGCGATACGGGCGGCCAGCTTCGCGTTGTTCTTCACCAGGGCGATGTTCGTGGCCAGGCTGCGCCCGCCGGTCAGTTCCACGATCCTGGCGAGCAGAAAAGGCGTGACAGCCTTGCCGGAAACGCCCTGCGCCTCTGCCTCCGCCTGTGCTGCAGCGATATGGCGGTTCATCTCGCCGGCAGGGATTTCGTCGGCCTCGGGCACCGGATTGGCCACAAGCATGCCGCCTTCGATACCGAGCGCGCTGCGCATGGCCTGGAAACGGGCAATGCCCTCGGGCGTGTCGATGGTCAGCGGCGCTGGAAAAGGCGATGTCCGCGACCAGAAGGCCGGCATGGTGCGGGTGGCGAAACCGACCACGGGCACGCCGTGGGTTTCCAGCACCTCCAGCGTCTTCGCCACGTCGAGGATGGCTTTTGCTCCCGCGCTGACCACGATGACGGGTGTGCGGGCCAGTTCGGCCAGGTCGGCGGACACGTCGAAAGTCTGCTCCGCGCCCTTGTGGACGCCTCCGATGCCGCCAGTGGCGAAAACGACGATGCCGGCCCGGGCAGCCGCAATCATGGTGGCGGCGACCGTCGTTCCACCGGTGGCGCCGGTCGCCATGGCGAAAGCCAGGTCGGCGCGGCTCAGTTTCATGGCGCCGGCTGTCTGGGCCAGCGCACTGCGTTCTGCCGCCGACAGGCCGATCTTCAGCCGCCCGCCGATGACGGCGATGGTGGCTGGCACCGCGCCGTTTTCCCGGACGACATCTTCCACAGACTGCGCCATCGCCGCGTTGTCCGGGTAGGGCATGCCATGTGTGATGATGGTCGATTCGAGCGCCACGACCGGACGCCGGGCGGCCAGCGCGGCGCTCACGTCCGGGGCGATGTCGAGCGGCAGGTCTGTCATGGCGTGTTGAGCCTCCGGGCTTCGGCGAGACGGGTCTGGAAGGTGGTGTCTGTCAGGTCCGGCGCCGAATCGGCAGTTTCCATGGCAAGCGCGGCGGCAGCAAGACCTTCAAGGGCGGCGCTGTGCAAGTCGCGTCCGCTCATCAGGGCGGCGAGGGTGGCGCCGGTCAGCGCGTCACCGGCGCCCGTGACATCGACCGGGCGGACGGGCAGTGGCCGGAGGGAGCGGATCGCGCCGTTGTCGAGGAGGACGAGCGGCTCGCCGCCCGACGTGATGACGGCCTGCGCGAGGCCGCGGGAGGCAAGTGCCCGGGCCAGTTCCCCGCCTTGCGCGCCCGCGGGCAGGCCGGTCAGCGCCACGGCCTCGGCCCTGTTGCAGAAGAGACAGGCCACACGCTCCAGAAGCGGCGTCCAGCGCAGTGCCTTGGCAGGTGAGACCGCCATGGCGTGAAGCGGACGGCCATCGGCAAGTTCAGCCAGCCGGCGCAGGGCGGAGCCAGGCAGGTTGGCATCGGCGAGGATCGCATCGGCGGCCCGAACGGCATCGCGCAGCGGACGCCGGCGCAAAAGACGGTCGAAGACCGCTTCGTAGAGCGCCATGTCGGCCAGGCCGACGATCTGTTCGCCATCCTGGTCGAGCAGGGACGTATAGGACGGAGTGGTGCGGTCCAGGAAGGTGGCCGAAAGGTCGCGGATGCCCGCCCGGGCGATGGTCTCGGCCACGGTGCTGCCGGCCGCGTCGCCACCGCGTGCGGAAACCAGCGCCGCCCGCACGCCCCGCCCGGCTGCCGCACGGGCGGCATTGAAGGCGCCGCCGCCGACAGTCTCGCGCATGGCGCCCGGATGCGAAGCGCCTGGCGAGAACGGGACCGACAAGCGTCCCCGGCGGTCGACATGGGCACCGCCAATGGCCAGCAGGGTGGGGATCGGCAATGTCATCCTGCGACCAACAAACCGGCGGACGGAATGAAGGGGGGCGGCGAATCGCAACGGGGGCCGCGGCGCCGGCGCTCGCCCGGCCGCCGTGGAAACGAACAGAAAGAAATCCGTTTCATGCCTTCGCGCCCGTTGCGGAACAAAATTTGAACATGCTTTGAAAACAACATGTTGTGACCCTTGTCAATGCGGAACAAATGGCGTACAAATAATTCATGGCGTTGCGGCGCCCGATCGTTCAAGTCGGGGAACAAGGTGTATATCATGGCGCAGAATTCGTTACGGCTCGTTGAGGACAAATCAGTGGACAAGTCAAAGGCGCTCGACGCTGCGCTTTCGCAGATCGAAAGGGCATTCGGCAAGGGGTCGATCATGCGGCTCGGCCAGAACGAGCAGGTGGTCGAGATCGAGACGGTGTCGACCGGTTCGCTCGGCCTGGACATCGCGCTCGGCATTGGCGGCCTTCCCAAGGGGCGCATCATCGAGATCTACGGGCCGGAAAGTTCCGGCAAGACGACGATGGCCCTGCAGACCATTGCCGAGGCGCAGAAGAAGGGCGGCATCTGCGCCTTCGTGGACGCGGAGCACGCGCTGGATCCGGTCTATGCGCGAAAGCTCGGCGTGGATCTGGAGAACCTGCTGATTTCCCAGCCGGATACCGGTGAGCAGGCGCTGGAAATCGCCGATACCCTGGTGCGGTCGGGCGCTGTGGACGTGCTCGTCGTGGATTCGGTGGCGGCCCTGACGCCGCGTGCCGAGATCGAGGGCGAGATGGGCGATTCGCTGCCGGGCATGCAGGCCCGGCTGATGAGCCAGGCACTGCGCAAGCTGACCGCATCGATCTCGCGTTCCAACACCATGGTGATCTTCATCAACCAGATCCGCATGAAGATCGGGGTCATGTTCGGTTCGCCGGAGACGACGACGGGTGGCAATGCGCTGAAGTTCTATGCCTCGGTCCGTCTCGACATCCGCCGCATCGGTTCGGTCAAGGACCGTGACGAGGTGGTGGGCAACCAGACACGCGTGAAGGTGGTCAAGAACAAGATGGCGCCGCCATTCAAGCAGGTCGAGTTCGACATCATGTATGGCGAAGGCGTTTCCAAGACGGGCGAGCTGATCGACCTGGGCGTCAAGGCCGGCATCGTGGAGAAGTCCGGCGCCTGGTTCTCCTACAATTCCCAGCGCCTGGGCCAGGGCCGCGAGAACGCCAAGCAGTTCCTGCGTGACAACCCTGAACTCGCCAACGAGATCGAGACGGCGCTGCGCCAGAATGCCGGGCTCATCGCCGACGGGTTTCTCGACAATGGCGAGGGCGACGCGGGAGACGAAGCGAACGGCATGTAACGGCCGATCGCACCCGTCGATGGATCGCCGCGCGGCCCTTCACCAGGCAGTGCGGCGTTTTTCGTTTCCTGACGCGGCGGTCTCCGCCGACATTCTGGACAGTGCCGGTGGCGAAAGATAAAAGGCGGGTTCGCGCAACCCGCCGGCCCGGCGGCCCCTTCTCAGCAGGACAGGAACCATGAGTGGCGTAAACGAGATCCGGTCGGCTTTTCTCGACTTCTTTGCCAGGAACGGACACGAGACTGTCGCGTCCAGTCCGCTGGTGCCGCGCAACGATCCCACGCTGATGTTCACCAATGCCGGCATGGTGCAGTTCAAGAACGTTTTCACCGGCCTGGAGAAGCGCGACTACAACCGCGCGGCCACGTCGCAGAAATGCGTCCGCGCCGGCGGCAAGCACAACGATCTCGACAATGTGGGCTATACCGCCCGCCACCATACCTTCTTCGAGATGCTGGGGAATTTCTCCTTCGGCGATTATTTCAAGGAAGAGGCGATCCGCCTTGCCTGGGAACTGATCACCAAGGAATTCGGCCTGGCGAAGGACAGGCTGCTCGTCACGGTCTATCACACCGATGACGAGGCAGCGGGTCACTGGAAGAAGATTGCCGGCCTTTCCGACGACCGCATCATCCGCATCGCCACATCGGACAATTTCTGGGCCATGGGCGATACCGGCCCATGCGGTCCGTGCTCGGAAATCTTCTACGATCATGGCGACAAGATCCCGGGCGGCCCGCCCGGAAGTCCGGACGAGGACGGCGACCGCTTCATCGAGATCTGGAACCTCGTCTTCATGCAATACGAGCAGGTGACGAAGGAAGAACGGGTCGAACTGCCGCGGCCTTCCATCGACACCGGCATGGGGCTGGAACGCATCGCGGCGGTGTTGCAGGGCGAGCACGACAATTACGACATCGACCTGTTCAAGGCGCTGATCAGGGCGTCGGAAGAGGCGACGGGCGTGGAGGCCGAGGGCAGGTTCCGCGCGAGCCACAGGGTGATCGCGGACCATCTGCGCGCTTCCAGCTTCCTGATCGCCGATGGCGTGCTGCCGTCCAATGAGGGGCGCGGCTATGTGCTGCGCCGGATCATGCGCCGCGCCATGCGCCATGCCCAGCTTCTGGGCGCCGAGGAGCCGCTGATGTGGCGTCTCGTGCCCGCGTTGCTGCGCGAAATGGGACAGGCCTATCCGGAACTGGTGCGCGGCAGGGATCTGATCACCGAGACGCTCAAGCTGGAGGAGAGCCGCTTCCGCAAGACGCTTGCCCGCGGCCTGTCGCTGCTGGAGGATGCCACGTCGGACATTGGCGCCGGCGGCGAACTCGACGGCGAGACCGCCTTCAAGCTTTACGACACCTACGGCTTTCCGCTGGACCTGACCCAGGACGCGCTGCGCCAGCGTGGCATCGGCGTCGATACGGACGGTTTCAATGCCGCCATGGCGCGCCAGAAGGCCGAGGCACGGGCCAATTGGGCAGGATCGGGCGAGGCGAAGACCGAGACCGTCTGGTTCGAACTCCGTGAAAAGTTCGGGGCGAGTGAATTCCTCGGCTATGAAACCGAAAGCGCAGAGGGTGTGATCCAGGCGCTCGTCCAGGATGGCAAGCCCGTTGACCGGGTTGCCGAGGGCGGGAACGTTGCCGTGGTGGTCAACCAGACGCCCTTCTATGGCGAGTCCGGCGGACAGATGGGCGACACGGGCGTCATCACGGGCGACGGCTTTGTCGTGCGCGTCACCGATACGCAGAAGCGGGCGGATGGCCTGTTCGTGCACTTCGGCACCGTCAGCGAGGGCGAGGTTCGCACTGGCGCCGAGGTTGAGCTGATGGTCGATTCGGCGCGCCGCTCGCGTCTGCGGGCGAACCATTCCGCAACCCACCTTGTCCACGAGGCGCTGCGCGAGGTGCTGGGCACGCATGTGGCGCAGAAGGGGTCGCTGGTCGCGCCGGACCGTCTGCGGTTCGACTTTTCCCATCCCAAGCCCATCAGCGACGAGGAACTGGAGCGTATCGAGCACCTGGCCAACGAGATCGTGGTGCAGAATGCGCCCGTCTCAACCCGCCTGATGGCGGTCGATGACGCCATTGCCGAGGGCGCCATGGCGCTGTTCGGGGAAAAGTACGGCGACGAGGTCCGCGTGGTGTCGATGGGCACGGCGCTGCATGGCGAGCGGGCAGGCAAGCCCTATTCGGTCGAGCTTTGCGGCGGCACCCATGTGCGCGCCACCGGCGACATCGGTCTGGTGCGGCTGGTTGCGGAGAATGCGGTGGCCGCCGGCGTCCGCCGTATCGAAGCCCTGACCGGGGAGGATGCCCGCCGCTATCTGGACGAACAGGACCGGCGTGTGCGCGACATGGCGGCTGCGCTGAAGGTTGCGCCGGCGGATGTGGTTTCGCGTCTCGAACAGGTGCTCGACGAGCGCAGGAAACTGGAGCGCGAGCTGACCGAAGCGCGGCGCAAGCTGGCGCTGGGCGGCGGCGGTTCGGGCGATGGCGGCGTGGAAGAGGTGAACGGCGTGAAGTTCATGGGCCGTGTGGTCGAGGGTGTCTCGCCGCGCGATCTCAAGCCGCTGGCCGATGAAGGCAAGCAGGCGCTCGGTTCGGGCGTCGTGGTCTTTGCCGGCAAGGGCGAGGACGGCAAGGCGAGCGTTGTCGTTGCCGTCACGGCGGACATGACGGAACGCTTCTCGGCGGTCGACCTGGTGCGCATCGCGTCCGAGGCGCTGGGCGGCAAGGGCGGCGGCGGCCGGCCGGACATGGCGCAGGCCGGCGGGCCCGATGCCTCCAAGGCCGGTGATGCCGTCGCGGCGGTGCGCGAAGCTCTGGGGTAACGCCTCGCGTCCCCGAATTCAGTCCTCGAAGGGCGCCGCCGTTACCGGTGGCGCCTTTTCGATTCAGGCAGCCGGATGCGAATCGCGTTTTGAACAGCCGGGGATTTCCCGGCGGCCGGCAAGACATGCATTGAAGAAAACCATCCCGGAAATGCGCCCGTCAGGCCGGGGAAGGCCCCGCAAGGGCGCGCTGCCGAAGACCGGGGGCGGTGGCAACGGCAGCGCTTCACGTCGAGGCCGGATGTGTGCGGTGACCTCGTCGTGCAGCTGCAATTAACAATGAAACGCTAATGAATTCCAGTGTTATCTCACCGGAATGTGAAAATTTCCGCGCGTCTTCCGGCATGATTCCTGCCTAACCCGAACAGGCGGATTTCACTTCGCAATGGCAGGTGACGGGCCGGTGTCCGGGCTGCGTAAGATGCAGCCGGAGGTTTCCGGGCATGAAAAAACCGGCGCCGCGGGACGCCGGTTTTCTGGCCTGCTGGCAAAGGAGATGGTCAGCCCATGGCCTTCTGCAGGTTCTCGTCGATCTTGTCGAGGAAGCCGGTGGTCGACAGCCAGGGCTGGTCCGGTCCGATCAGCAGCGCCAGGTCCTTGGTCATGTAACCCGATTCGACGGTGTTGACGCAGACCTTCTCCAGCGTGTCGGCAAAACGCGCCAGCTCTGCATTGTCATCCAGCTTGGCGCGGTGTGCCAGGCCGCGTGTCCATGCGAAGATGGAAGCGATGGAGTTGGTCGAGGTTTCCTCGCCCTTCTGATGCTGGCGATAGTGGCGCGTCACGGTGCCGTGGGCGGCTTCGGCTTCCACCGTCTTGCCATCCGGCGTCATCAGGACCGAGGTCATCAGGCCGAGCGAGCCGAAGCCCTGGGCCACGGTGTCGGACTGCACGTCGCCGTCATAGTTCTTGCAGGCCCAGACATAGCCGCCGGACCACTTCAGCGAAGCGGCGACCATGTCATCGATCAGGCGGTGCTCGTACCAGATCTTGGCTTCCTTGAACTTCCCGACGAATTCGGCCTCGTAGATCTCCTGGAAGATGTCCTTGAAGCGGCCGTCATAGGCCTTGAGGATCGTGTTCTTGGTGGAGAGGTAGCAGGGAACCTTGCGCTGCAGGGCGTAGTTCATCGAGGCGCGGGCGAAGTCGCGGATCGATTCGTCGAGGTTGTACATGGCCATGGCCACGCCGGCGCCCGGCGACTTGAAGACCTCGTGCTCGATCTCGGTGCCGTCGTCGCCGACGAACTTGATCGTCAGCCGGCCCTTGCCGGGGAAGCGGAAATCGGTGGCGCGATACTGGTCGCCAAAGGCGTGGCGGCCGACGATGATCGGTTGGGTCCAGCCCGGCACCAGGCGCGGCACGTTCTTGCAGATGATGGGTTCGCGGAAGATGACGCCGCCGAGGATGTTGCGGATGGTGCCGTTCGGCGAGCGGTACATGCGCTTCAGGCCGAATTCCTCGACGCGGGCCTCGTCAGGGGTGATGGTGGCGCATTTCACACCGACGCCGTATTCCTTGATCGCGTTGGCGGCATCGACGGTGATCTGGTCATCTGTCTCGTCGCGCTTCTCGATGCCGAGATCATAGTATTTGAGATCGATGTCGAGATAGGGATGGATCAGCTTTTCCTTGATGAAATGCCAGATAATCCGGGTCATCTCGTCGCCGTCCAGTTCGACGACGGGGTTGGCCACCTTGATCTTCGCCATGATATTTCCTCGTATTGGAGATGCGGCAGGGCGCCGCGGTGCTGACGGGTCAATTTTGACGCCCCTATAGCACCGGCATCCGCCAAGGCAAAGTCATGCTCTTGGCGCATGCGGCCAAAACAGGTTCGCACCGCGCTGACGGGAGGAAAAGCAGCATGAGCATACGGTTTTCGCAAGCAGAACTGACCGCCGGCATGTTCCATTTCGCCGAGGCGGGGGAGGCCGGGAAGCCGCTGCTGCTCTGCCTCCACGGCTTTCCGGAATCATGGCTGGCCTGGGAGGCGGTCATGGAACTGCTGACCGAGCGTTTCCATGTCGTGGCGCCGGACCAGCGCGGCTTCAACCGCTCGCCGAAACCGGCCGGTGCCGATGCCTACCAGACGCGCCACCTCGTGGCCGACATGTTCGAACTGGCTGACCGGGTTTCGCCGGGACAGACTTTTCATCTGGCGGGCCACGACTGGGGTTCGGCGGTCGCCTATGCCATGGCCTTTGCCCAGCCGGACCGCATCCGGCGGCTGATCGTGGCCAATGGTGTTCATCCCTGGTGTTTCCAGAACGCAATCGTCAACGACCCGGGCCAGCGGGCCGCCAGCCAGTACATGAACCGGCTGCGGGCGGCAGACGCGACCGGGCTGTTGTCGGCCAATGA
This sequence comes from Zhengella sedimenti, assembly GCF_046506625.1. NCBI lineage: Bacteria > Pseudomonadati > Pseudomonadota > Alphaproteobacteria > Hyphomicrobiales > Notoacmeibacteraceae > Zhengella > Zhengella sedimenti. Next base: position 64,973 of record NZ_JBKFFP010000006.1, on the reverse strand, counting down.
TTTCGAGAAACTGATGAACATGATGGCCGGTTTCTCGGCGGCCGACTGGCTGGATGACGACCTGCGCGCGGCCTACAAGGCGCAATGGCGCCAGCCGGGGGCGCTGGAGGGGATGCTGAACTGGTATCGTGCCTCGCCGGTCGTCGTACCCGACCTTGAAGCGGAAACCGTGGAGGCGCCGCTGCTGGCCATGCCGGAAGAGATGCTGACCGTGCGCATGCCGCATCTCATCCTCTGGGGGGAGGCGGATGTGGCGCTCACGCCGGCCTGCCTGACGGGCATCGAACGCTTCGTGCCGGACCTCTCGATCAAGCGCATCGCGGGCGCGAGCCACTGGATCCTGCACGAGCAGCCGGAGCGCGTGGCGCAAGCGATCATCGCTTTTGCCGGCGGGCGCGACTGAAGGCTTTGACCGGGCCGCGCTTTCAGGCTAACGCGACGGCCATGGCTGGAACAGACAGACATCAGGACCTCATCGCCGACGGCCCCGTGGTCGTGCTGGTGGAGCCGCAACTGGGCGAAAACATCGGCATGGTGGCACGCGCCATGGCGAATTTCGGGCTTGCGGAACTCAGGCTGGTCAATCCGCGCGACGGATGGCCTTCTGAAAAGGCGCGGGCGGCGGCGAGCAAGGCCGATCACGTGATCGACGGCGTGCTTGTCTTCGACACGCTGGCAGACGCCATCGGCGACATGGAGTTCGTCTTCGCCACCACCGCGCGCCTGCGCGACGGGTTCAAGACGGTGCGCGGACCGGTGGAAGCCTGCCGCATGCTGCGGCCGCGCCATGCCGCCGGCCAGCGCACGGCCATTCTCTTCGGACGCGAGCGGTTCGGGCTTTCGAACGAGGAAGTCAGTCTTGCCGACGAGATCGTCACCTTTCCCGTCAATCCCGCCTTTGCATCCCTCAACATCGCGCAGGCGGTGCTGCTGATGAGCTATGAGTGGATGAAGAGCGGGCTGGAAAGCGAGACATGGACCAATTTCACCGGCCCGGAGATGGAGCCGGCCCGGCGCGGACAACTGGTCAGCTTCCTCGACTACCTGGAAAACGCGCTCGACAAGCGCGGCTATTTCCGGCCGCCAGAGAAGCGGGCGCGGATGATCGACAACCTGCGCGCGGTCTTCACCCGGCCGGGCTTCTTCGCGCCGGAGATCGACGTTCTGCGCGGGATCGTCACCTCGCTTGACAAGTTCACGCCCGACCGCAAGCGTGGCGACGGTCCGCCGGAAGGCTGAGCGGGCGGCGGGAGCCCACGGGCAGGCATGAGCGGGACGGTCCTTTTCTTCGACAGCGGCATTGGCGGGCTTTCCGTGGTGAAGGAGGCGCGCGTGCTGCTGCCGGACCATCGCCATGTCTATGTCGCCGACGATGCGGCCTTCCCCTATGGCGCATGGGAGGAAGCGGCGCTGAAGGACCGGTTGACCGGCCTGTTCGGCGACCTGCTGGCGCGCTTTTCCCCCGATGTGGCGGTGATCGCGTGCAATACCGCCTCCACGCTGGTGATCGACCACCTGCGCGCGGTCTATCCGGAACAGGCCTTTGTCGGGACCGTTCCCGCGATCAAGCCGGCGGCGGAACGCACCGCGTCCGGGCTGGTCTCGGTCCTGGCGACACCGGGAACCGTGAAACGGCAATATACCCGCGACCTGATCGCCAAATGGGCATCGAAGTGCCATGTGCGGCTGGTTGGCTCACAGGTGCTGGCGGAACTGGCCGAGACCTACATGCGCAAGGGCTTCGTCGACGAGGCGGCGGTGCGCGCCGAGATCGCGCCCTGCTTCATCGAGCAGGACGGGCGGCGAACCGACATCATCGTGCTGGCCTGCACGCACTACCCGTTCCTCGTCAACCGGATGCGAAAGACCGCGCCCTGGCCGGTGGACTGGATCGATCCATCCGAGGCCATCGCCCGGCGCGCGGCCGCGGTTCTGGACGGACAGGGAAGCGGCGATCCGGCGGCGCGGGCAGGGCTTGCCGACCTTGCCCACTTTACCTCCGGAAATCCCGATCCGGCGCTTGCGCGCCTGATGCGCGGCTTCGGCTTTTTCGCCATCGTCTGAGGCCGGCGGGCGTCATGCAACTGTTACGAATGGCGGCTAGCGTCCGCCGACTTTCCGCCCCCCGCCGGGCGGAAGCGATCAAGCCAACCCGCAAGCAGACATGAAGGGCCAGCCATGACGATCCATTCGCATGACATCAAGACGCCGACCGACATCCGCGAGGAATCGGAGGATATCGGGCGCAACCAGAGTGCCAATCCGACGCTGGGCGACGTCATCAACGCCCGTTTCTCGCGCCGGTCCTTCCTCCAGGGCACGCTGGCGGTCAGCGCGATTGCCGCGACGGTCAGCCCGGTGGCACTCATGATGGCCGACGAAGCCCGCGCGGCCGGCGCCAGCGCCTTCAACTTCCCGGAAGTGGAAGCCGGCGTCGATGAGACGCATCATGTCGCCGAGGGCTATGACGCCGACATTCTCCTGCGCTGGGGCGACAAGGTGTTCGCTGATTCGCCGGACTTCGACCCGATGAACCAGACGGCTGCCGACCAGGCACGTCAGTTCGGCTACAACAACGACTATGTCGGCTTCATTCCGCTGGACGGAAATCCCGAGCACGGCCTGCTGGTCGTCAATCACGAATACACCAACGCGGAACTGATGTTCCCGGGCTTTGCCCGCGTCGAAAAGGACGCCGAAGGCAAGGAAAAGGTGAAGATGGGCGAGTACACGAAGGAACTCGTCGACATCGAGATGGCGGCCCATGGCGGCACGGTCATCGAGATCCGCAAGGAAAACGGCAAGTGGGCGCCGGTGCTCGACGGCCGGATGAACCGCCGCATCACGCCGATGACCGAAATGGTGCTGACCGGACCTGCCGCCGGCCATGACCGCATGAAGACGGCTGCCGACGCCACCGGCACCAGGGTGTTCGGCACGATCAACAATTGCGCCGGCGGCGTGACCCCCTGGGGCACCTACCTGATGGCGGAAGAGAATTTCCACGGCTACTTCCTGGGCGAACTCCCGGAAGGCCACCGCGAGGCCGCCAACTACAAGCGCATCGGCGTGCCGGCCGGCTGGTACAACTGGGGCAAGTTCCACGACCGTTTCGACGTGACCAAGGAGCCGAACGAGGCCAACCGCTTCGGCTGGGTGGTCGAAGTCGACGTCATGGACCCGTCCTCGACACCGAAGAAGCGCACGGCCATCGGCCGCGTCAAGCACGAGGGCTGCGAGACGATCGTCAACAGGGACGGCCGCGTCGTTCTCTATTCGGGCGACGACGAGCGTTTCGACTATGTCTACAAGTTCGTGACCGCCGGCACGTTCAACGCGGATGACCGCGCCGCCAACATGGACCTGCTTGACGAGGGCACGCTCTACGTTGCGCGCTTCAACGACGACGGTTCGCTGGACTGGTTGCCGCTGACCCATGGCGAAGGCCCGCTGACGGCGGAAAACGGTTTCGAAAGCCAGGCCGACGTGGTGATCGAGACGCGCCGCGCCGCCGATCTTCTTGGCGCCACGAAGATGGACCGTCCGGAGGACGTGCAGCCCAACGAAAAGACCGGCAAGGTCTACGTGATGCTGACCAACAACACCAAGCGCAAGGAAGGCGACGAGAACGCCGCCAATCCGCGCGCCAACAACGCTTTCGGCCACATCATCGAGATCACCGAGACCGGTGGCGACTTCGCCGCGACCCGTTCGACCTGGGAAATCCTGGTCAAGTGCGGCGATCCGTCGATTGCCGAGGTGGGCGCGACCTTTTCGTCGGCCACCACGGCGAATGGCTGGTTCGGCATGCCGGACAATTGCGCCATCGATGCCGACGGACGCCTCTGGGTGTCCACCGACGGCAATTCGGGCAAGAAGACCGGCCGCACCGACGGGCTGTGGGCGGTCGACACCGAAGGCGAGGCACGCGGCACGTCGCGGCTGTTCTTCCGTGTTCCGGTGGGTGCGGAACTGTGCGGCCCGCTGTTCTCGCCCGATGGCACCACGGCCTTCTGCGCCGTCCAGCATCCGGGCGACGAGGGGCTTGCCACCTTCGAGAACCCGGCGACCCGCTGGCCGGATTTCAGCGAAAAGCTGCCGGTCAGGCCGTCTGTCGTCGTTGTGACGAAGCAGGGCGGCGGCAAGGTCGGCTGACCGTCGACTTCGGCGGGACATGACTTCGGCCGCGGGTGCGCCCGCGGCCGTTTTGCCTTCAACGGGTGATGATCAAGGCCGAGCCGATGACGACGAGTGCGGCGCCGATCCAGGCACCGGCGGCCGGGCGCTCGCCAGTGCGGATCCACAGAAGCGGCAGCAGCAGGGCCGGCGTTGTGGCCGACAGGATCGAGACAATGCCGACCTTGCCGCCAGACAGGGCAAAGAGCAGCAGGGTGACGCCCAGCGCCATGCCGATGATGCCCGAGGCCGCCGTCAGGGCGAAGAGCGACGGCGTCCAGGGTGCGCGCTGGCGGGCGAAGGGCGCGCCGGTGGCCATGACAAGGGACAGGGCCGCGGCCGCCACGCCGATCCGGATGGTCGAGGCCACGACAGGGTCCGTTCCCGCCGCCATGACAGGGCGGGCGATCAGCGATCCGGCCGATTGAGACAGGGCGGCGGCAAGGCCGAAGCCGATGCCGACCCAGAGCGGGCCCCGGACGCTTTCCCACTGGTGCAATTGCGATGGCCGCTTGCCATAGAGAATGGCGAGCGTGACGCCGGCGAAGACGATGGCGATGCCTGCGAGCGTCCAGCGTGACAGCACTTCGCCAAGCACGAGCCAGCCCAGCACGGCAGACATGGGTGCATTGAGCGAGAACAGGATGTTCGACCGGCGCGGCCCGAGCCGGTTCATGGTCGCGAAGAGCGCCGTGTCGCCGAGAAAGATCCCGATGAACCCCGACAGGAAGAGAAGCCAGGCGGTCTGCCCGTCAAGGTCCTGCCAGCCGCCGGTGACCGTCAGCCATGCCGCGAACAGCACGAAGACGATGGTCATGCGCGCCCGCACGAAGGCGATGGGACCGAGCGCCTGGGCGGGTACGGGCGAGATGACGCTGGTGAGCGCCCAGGTGAGGGCCGTGGCCAGGGCGGCGAGTTCGTAGATCATGGAAGCGGTGTCCGGCGCCGGGATGGCGGCGCGGCTTATAGCCCTTGGCGGCGGCGGGCGGAAGCCGCCGATGCGGTCCGCGTGGGTGCCTTTGGGACGTGAGGCTTGACAGTTGGCGCGCCAGGGCCTAGTGAACCGCCAGCGCCGGGCCGAAACGCCCGGTGTTTCATTTGACATGTCCCGTGGGCCGGTTCCGCAATGCGTGCGTGGGCGGCCCTGTCAGGGAGCGAAAAAGGCTCCCAGAGGAGGGCGTGTTTCCTTCATCCGGTGCGTGAAGCGCCGGTTGTACCACTTTGAAAGGGAATGCGATGAGCAAGCGCGAATCCGCCAAGTACAAACTCGACCGCCGCATGGGCGAAAACATCTGGGGCCGCCCGAAGTCCCCGGTCAACAAGCGCGAATACGGCCCCGGCCAGCACGGCCAGCGCCGCAAGGGCAAGATGTCGGACTTCGGCGTCCAGCTGCGCGCAAAGCAGAAGCTGAAGGGCCATTACGGCGACATCTCCGAGAAGCAGTTCCGCGCTGTCTATGACGAGGCCGTGCGCCGCAAGGGCGATACGCCGGACAACCTGATCGGCCTGCTGGAATCGCGCCTCGACGCCATCGTCTACCGTGCCAAGTTCGTGCCGACGATCTTCGCCGCGCGCCAGTTCGTCAACCACGGCCATGTCATGGTCAATGGCAAGCGCACCAACATCCAGTCCTATCGCTGCCGTCCGGGCGACGTCATCGAGGTGCGCGAGAAGTCCAAGCAGCTCGCGCTCGTGCTGGAAGCCACGCAGCTCGCCGAGCGTGACGTGCCGGACTACATCGACGTCGATCACAACAAGATGGTCGCCACCTATACCCGCATCCCGGGCCTGGCCGATGTGCCCTATGCGGTGCAGATGGAGCCGAACCTGGTCGTCGAATTCTATTCGCGCTGACGGGTTTGCCGGTTTCTGCCGGTCACGATCGAAAGGCGGCTCTTCGGGGCCGCCTTTTTGCGTAGGGGCCGGTGCATTGATCCGCGCCCGGTGCTGACATGGCGCGGCGATGCGTCTATACGGGCGCGACGGCTGACACTATCGGACGAGTTCCCCAAATGACCGAGCCTTGCATGCTTTGCGGATCGACCCGCCACGAGACGGTTTCCACAAAGGACCGGCACGGAAATCCGCTAACGACCGTGCTTTGCATGGGCTGCGGCATCATCACCAACGATCCTATCCCCAGCGACGCGGAACTCGCCGCCTTCTACAGGACTGACTACCGCAAGGACTACAAGGGTGCCGAAAAGCCGCGGATGCGCCAGGTCTGGCGCAATTTCCAGCGCCTCGAACAGCATGTGAATGCCAATCGCGACATCTATGCCGGGCGAAAGAGGCTTCTCGATCTCGGATCCGGTTCGGGCGAGTTTTCCTTCCTGGCAAGCCGGCTGGGCATGGAATGCCACGGTGTCGAACCGAACGAGGACTACGCCGCCTACAGCCGCGAGGAACTGGGCCTGAACGTGGCCACGCAGACGCTTGAGGAGACGGATTTCCCGGAAGGCGCCTTCGACCTGATCCGGCTTTCCCACGTGCTGGAGCACATGCGTGACCCGGTCCGCTCGCTCAAGGTGCTGCGCGGCTGGCTGGCCGATGACGGGGTCATCTACATCGAGGTGCCGAACATCGAGCGCGAGGCCGACCTCAAGATGCGCGGCAGGATGTTCCACTTCGGCCACATCTTCAACTACAACCCGGTCACGTTGCGGCTGGCCGCCGGGCTGGCCGGGCTGGAGGAATTGCCCGCCGTGCGCGCGCGCAACGCGGACACCTGCGGCACCTTCTTCGTCAAGGCCGCGGCGCCGTTCACGCCGGACGCCGACCTCGAAGCCAATGCCCGGCGCATGAAGGCAGCCATGGACAGCCACAATGCACGCACCCTGCCCAGGCCGAAAGAGGGAACGGCCCTCGGGCGCTTCTTTCGGATCAACCGGCAGCGGGTCTCGGAAGTGCTCGCTGCCCGGCGGTTTGCCACGCACCGGCAGATCGCGGACCATTTCGGCAACCGTATCTGACGGGAGGGCCCATGACGGTTCACGCTGACATCGTGGAAGAGGATGGCGCGGCCTGCCATCCGCTGTTTTCCGGCATCGCGACATCCGTCGAATTCAACAAGCTGCGCAAGCGCCTGCTGCGCCAAACGCGCCAGGCCATCGACGATTACGCCATGGCGCGGGCCGGGGAGCGCTGGCTCGTCGCGCTGTCCGGCGGCAAGGATTCCTACGGCTTGCTGGCGGTGCTGCTCGACCTGAAGTGGCGCGGCCTGCTTCCGGTCGACCTTCTCGCCTGCAATCTCGACCAGGGGCAGCCGAACTTTCCTAAGCATGTGCTGCCGGACTGGCTCAACGCGCATGGCATCGCGCACCGCATCGAATACCAGGACACCTATTCGGTGGTGACGGACAAGCTGCCGGAGAGCGCCACATACTGCTCGCTCTGCTCGCGGCTGAGGCGCGGCCATCTCTACCGCATCGCGCGGGAGGAGGGGTGTTCGGCGCTGGTGCTGGGTCACCACCGCGAGGACATCCTGGAAACCTTCTTCATGAACCTTTTCCATGGCGGTCGCCTGGCCGCCATGCCGCCGAGGCTCGTCAACGACGAGGGCGACGTTGAGGTGTTGCGTCCGCTCGCCTTCTGCGCCGAGGCCGACCTGGAGAAGTTCGCGCGTCACATGGCGTTTCCGATCATCCCGTGCGACCTGTGCGGAAGCCAGGACGGGCTGCAACGCAATGCCATGAAGGCCATGCTCAACGATATCGAGACGCGCATGCCGGGCCGAAAGGACACCATGATCCGGGCGCTCGCCAATGTGCGGCCGAGCCATCTGTTGGACCGCAAGCTCTTCGATTTCGCCGCGCTCGCGGCCAAACCGTCAAAGGACGATTGATGCGCTTTTCCGACAATGATCTGGACTGGCTGGCGGAATGCCTGCAACGCGCCGCCCGCCAGGAAATCCTGCCGCGTTTCCGCCAGCTTGGGAGCAGCGACATTCGCGAGAAGACATCCGGCTCCGATCTCGTGACCGAGGCGGACGTGAATGCCGAGCGCGTCATCACCGCTGAACTGAAGGCGCGGTTTCCCGGCGTGCGGGTGGTCGGCGAGGAGGCCGTTTCGGCCGATGAGAGCCTGCAGCACGGCTTTGCCGGCGAGGGGCTGGCTGTGACCATCGACCCGGTGGACGGCACGTTCAATTTCGCCTCCGGCGTCGCGGTGTTTGGGGTGATGGCGGCGGTGGTGCTGGACGGCGAGACGGTGGCTGGCGTGATCCACGATCCGATCGGCGGCGACACGATGGTCACGACGCGGGGCGGGGGAACCTTCGTGCGCCGCGATGGCGCGCCGGACCGGCGGCTCAAGGCGGCAACTGCACTTCCTGTCGAACGCATGATCGGCGCGGTCTCATGGCAGAATGCCACGCTGGAGGAGCGCATCCGGCTGGCGTCCGGCCATGCGCGCTTCGAGGCGCCGGTCTGTTACCGCTGCGCGGCGCTGGACTACCGGATGCTGGCCGACGGTCACATGCATTTTTCCTACTACTCGAAGCTGACGCCGTGGGACCATCCGGGCGGTGCGCTGGCGCACATGGAAGCCGGCGGCCATGTCGCCAAGCTCGATGGCACGCCCTATCGCGCGGATGATCTGGACGGGCACCTGCTGGCCGCACCCGATCCCGATAGCTGGCAGGAGATCCGCGCGGTCCTGCTTGGCCGCTGAACCGGGACGGTCAGGACGGATTGGCCAGGGCGAAGCGGCTGACAAGGCCGGTCTCGACCCAGCCGCGCAGATAACCCGCGACGCGCATGGCGGCGTTGTCCGGATCGTCCATCATGGCCGCCATTTCGCACAGCAGGCCGAAATGGGCGCCAGCCCGGGTTTCGCGCAGCAGCATGGCCTCTTCCGGGTCCAGCGGGCGATAGCGCGCCTGCATCTCCATGCGCCAGACGAGGACGGGTGCGCCGCCCTCAGAAAATTCAGGCGCCGGCGGCGGTTCGTCCTGCCGCAGGGCACCGAAGATGCTTGCCGCGTTGGTCGAAAGATCGAGTAGCTGCAACGAGGGATGCAGATGCAAGCGCATGCCCATCGCCGCTTCCGGCGGCACGCGTGCCATGTCATCGAGCCCGGCGGCCGCGCCATCGGGTGCGTCGAAGGCGCATGACAGCGCCCATTGCAGGGCCGCGAGGTCGCCAATGACGGGATGCCGGCTCCATGGTTCCGTTCCGCCGGCAAAGGCGGCGAAGCGTTCGCCATACCAGCGGGCATTGCGGGTGGTTGAGGGGCAGGCGTCGATATAGGCCTGCGAAAGGAGGTCGAACTGCTCGTCGCCGAGGAAGGCATGCAGGGCGTCGTAGTCGTCGCGCAGGATGCCGGCGAGGCGCAAACGGTAGGCCTCGCGATAGGTTGCCAGCCGCTCGGCCCGGCTGTTGTGCGGCGGCGCGGCGATCAGCGCCAGGGCAGCGTCGTCGCCGTCCTTGATGGCGGCCTGCATGCTTGCCTGCAATTGCGCGAGCGTCGGGCCGGTCATGCGGCGCGCGCCTTCGCAGCATCGCCGAGGACGTCCCGCGCGATGGCGCGGGCGCGATCCAGTTCGGCGAGGAGATCGGCCAGTGGCGGGATGTTGTCGTCGCGCTCGATCATGGTGGAGACAGGACCGAAGCGTCGCAGTGCCTCGCCATAGAGGTCGAAGACCTCGTCGCAGACGGGCTGGTCATGGGTGTCGATCAGATGGCCGTTGCCTTCGGAATGGCCCGCGAGATGGAACTGGACGACCCGGTCGACGGGAATGGCATCGACGAAGCGCGCGGTGTCGAAGGCGTGGTTCTCGCCGGAGACGAAGACGTTGTTGAGGTCGAGGAGTAGCCAGCAGTCGGCGCGCCGGGCCATTTCGGCCACGAACTCCCATTCGCTCATCTCGCTGCCGGCATATTCGATGTAGGAGGACACGTTCTCGATGGCGATGCGCCGGCCGAGGAAATCCTGGACACGGGAAATGCGGTCGCAGACATGGGTCAGCGCCTCTTCCGTGTAGGGCACGGGCAGCAAGTCGTGCAGGTTCACGCCATGGACGCCCGTCCAGCAAAGATGGTCGGATACCCAGCGCGGATCGACCCGGTCGGCCAGAGCCTTCAACTGCCCGAGATACTCCATGTCGAGCGGCGCGGTGGAGGCGATGGAAAGCGAGACGCCATGCATGACGAGCGGATAGCGTTCGCGGACGCGCTCAAGCATGCGCATCGGTTGCCCGCCGCGCACGAAATAGTTTTCCGAAATGATTTCGAACCAGTCGATCTCCGGTTCGCCTTCGAGGATCTCGGCGTAGTGCTTCGGGCGCAGGCCGAGGCCAAAACCCAGATATTCCGGTTTTTCGTCATGAAGCGTCATGAATTGCTCCAGAAGCAAGGGATGTCACCGGAAACGGGCAGGTGGAAGGCCCCCGCATTCCACCTGCCGACGGCTCGATCCTCAGCTATCGAGGACCTTGCCGCCCTTGGCTTCGCATTCCGACTTGGTCAGCGAAATGAAGCCATGGCCCTTGCAGGAGTTCTGGCCCTTGCAGGAATTGGAAGCGGTGGCGCACTCGCTGGTTCCCTTGCAGGAATTCACGCCTGAGCACTTGACCATGCCGTCCGCGGCCTGGGCCGTGGTGACGGCAACCGGAGCCATGCCGGAAATCGCCAGGGTGAACGCAGCGGCGGCGAGCGCCGCACCGGACTTGCCGATATGTTTCATGTTGTCTCTCCCATCTGGGTTGAAGCCTCACGCGTCTTGCGTGCAGGGAGATAAGACTGAACACTGTGTTCAATGGGAAGGCACGATGTCGTGAGCGTTGCGTGCGCGCCAGTGACGGAAAATTGGTTGCATCAAGGAATATGAGTTAGCGCTTAAATAGCAGAATCAGCCGTCGACGGGCCGACCGAGAATAGCCGGCCTTTCTCGGCGATCAGCACGAAAACAAGGGCTGCGGCGGAAACCACCGCGAAGCCGGCCATGACGGGCGTGATCGTGCCGTTGAAGGACTGGCCTATCCCCGCGCCGATGAGCGCGCTGCCGGTGGTCTGGAAGAAGCCCTGCGCCGAGGACGCAATGCCGGCGACGCGGCCGAGCGGTTCCATGGCGATGGAGCTGAAATTGGACGTCAGCATGCCGAAGGCGCACATGGCGACGGTGAACAGGGCGAGGAAGAGCGGCAGCGGAACCGTGCCGCCCAGCGACAGGAGCAGCAGCGTCATGCTCATGGAGAGGAACACGAACAGCGCGGTATGGGAGACGCGGCGCATGCCATGGCGCTGCACGATGCGGGAGTTGAGCCAGGAGAAGAAGGCCATGGAGCCGGCAACGAGGGCAAAGACCAGGGGAAAGGCGTTGCCGAGCCCGTAGATGCCGACATAGATCTGCTGGACGGTATTGATGAAACCGAACAGCGCCGACAGGATCGCCGTCATGGCGAGCGTGTACCAGAGCGACATGCGGTTGGTGACGACGGCTCGGAAGCCCGCCGCGATGGCGCGGAAGGATACCGGCCGGCGGTTGTCCGGCGCCAGCGTTTCGGGAATGCGCAAGCCCATCCAGGCGATCACGGCAGCACCGCCAAAGCCCATGAACAGGAAAATGGTGTGCCATTCGCCAGCCAGCAGGATCGCCTGGCCAAGCGCGGGCGCGATCACCGGCATGATCATGAAGACCATGAAGACCAGCGACATGATTTCCGCCATGGCGCGTCCGCCGGCGACATCGCGCACCATGGCGACGGTCAGCACGCGGGTGGATGCCGCGCCGGCGCCCTGCAACAGGCGAAGCAGGAGCAGCGTCTCGAAATCCGGGGCGTAGGCGGCGGCAAGCGCGGCGAGCACATAGATCGTCAGGCCCGCCATCAGCGGACCCTTTCGCCCGAACCGGTCCGAAAGCGGACCGAAGACGAGTTGCATGGAGCCGAAGCCGAGCAGATAGGCGGTGATGACGAATTGCCGCTCGTTCTCGTCAGCCACGCCGAGCGAGGCGCCGATCTCCTGCATGCCGGGCAGCATGATGTCGATGGCCAGCGCGTTCAGCGCCATGAGGGCGGCCATGACGGCAACGAATTCGGCGCGGCCAACGGCAAGCGGCCATGCGGTTTCACGGGTCAGCGACATGGCGCACCTGTCTGTTGCCGGTCAGGGAATCAATCAAATGAAAACGGCGCGCCGGTCAGGCGCGCCGCAAGAACTTGCGGGTATTTCCTGGGAAATCACGCGGCCGAGGTGGTTTCGATGCCCTTTTCGGACAGGTGCTGCTGCAGTTCGCCGGCCTGGAACATCTCGCGGATGATGTCGCATCCGCCGACGAATTCGCCCTTCACGTAAAGCTGCGGGATGGTCGGCCAGTTGGAATAGTCCTTGATGCCCTGACGCATCTCGTCGGAGGCCAGCACGTTGATGCCCTTGTACTCGACGCCCAGATAGTCGAGAATCTGGACCACCTGACCGGAAAAGCCGCATTGCGGAAAGCCCGGAGTGCCCTTCATGAACAGCACAACGTCACTGGACTTCACTTCCTGGTCAATCAATTCCCTGATGTCGCTCATTGCTTCTATCCTCTTCCTGCCGGATTCAAGGTCCGGCGGTTTCCTGACCCCTCAAATAGCGCGCAAGCTTCGCCTGCACAAGCGTTGCCATCTTCCGAAAGCACCATGCGGCCATGAATCAGGGACATGAAAGGGCATGGCGCGCCGTCACCTTCATCGTGCTGCTCCTGGCCGTGGCAGGCGCGGCCATCTACAGCATCCGGTCGCGTGACCGGGCCGGACCTGTCATGGAGAGCCGCGTGGACATCGACCCGCTTCTGCCGCCCGCATGCCGCTTTGCCGTCCACGAGGGCGAGGGATTCATCGCCTGCAGGTTCGACCCGCGTGCCGTGCGGTTCGAGCTTGCCCATGCGCGGCCCGACGGAAGCGTCCATGGTTCGCTTTCAGCCTATCTTGAAGACACCGGGCAGGCCGGAGCCATGCCCGTGGCCGCCATGAATGCGGGCATGTATCACCCGGACATGCGCCCGGTCGGCCTGCACGTGGAGCAGGGCAGGGAAATTGCCCCGCTGGACACGGGAGAAGGCGAGGGGAACTTCTATCTCAAGCCGAACGGGGTCTTCTTCATCGATGCCGAAGGCCGTGCAGGCGTGATGGAGACGCAGGCCTTCGCCCAGTCGGGCATCCGGCCCTGGCTGGCCACGCAATCCGGGCCGATGCTGGTGATCGATGGCGCGGTGCATCCGCGCTTCCTGCCTGACGGCTCGTCCCGCTTCATCCGCAATGGCGTCGGCGTCGCCGCCGATGGCGCGGTGGTGCTGGCGATCAGCCGCGATCCGGTCTCGCTCGGCCTGTTCGCCCGCGCGTTCCGGGACAAGTTCTCGTGTCCCGACGCACTCTTCCTCGACGGCGGCATTTCGGCCTTCGCGGCCAATGGGCGGATCGTGGTCGGCGGCAAGGAGCCCGCCGGACCGATCCTCGCGGTCTTCGCCAGGTAGCGAGGCAGGCCCGCGGCCGCGGCGATCAACGTTTCGTGCGCCGCCGCGCAGCGGATTTCGCGCGGGTCTTGCGTTGCGCGGTCTTGGAGCGGCGGCGCGCGGTCGCCTTGCGGCTGGTCTGCTTTTTTGCCGGCGCGATCAGTTTTTCCAGTTCGCTGACAATGGCGCCGGTGACGCCGCCGGAAGCCTTGCGGCGCCGGCGCGCCGTGCGGCGCGGTTTCCTCATGATTTCCCGCAAGGCGCCGTCGACGGTTTCGGAAATGAGGTCCGAAAGGATGTTCGCCATGACCGGGCCGCCTCAATCCGGTGCGGATGTCTGCAGGGCGAGCGCGTGGAGGACGCCGCCCATGTTGCCCTTCAGCGCCTCGTAGACCATCTGGTGCTGCTGCACGCGGCTCTTGCCGCGGAAGCTCTCCGAGACGACCTCGGCGGCATAGTGGTCGCCGTCGCCGGCCAGATCGCGAATCGTCACCTTCGCGTCGGGAATGGCTTCCTGGATGAGCTTCTTGATGTCGCCGGCGTCCATCGGCATGGGGAGGCCTCCTCAGGCTGCGTCGGCGCTTTCGACGAACTCGCCGGCCATGAAGTCCGGGAACCACGATTCGTGCGCCTGTTTCATCTCGTCCAAGGATATGGACAGGATGGAGCCCGCCGTCAACGCAGACCCGCCGGCCTTGCCAAGGATGCGGAAAGGCAAGCCGGCACCTTCGGCGTTGATGGTGAGCCAGTTGGCCATGTCCGCGCCGACAGCCACGACATAACGGGCCTGATCCTCGCCGAAGAGCAGCGCATGGGCCTGGCCATCGCCGATGTCGATATCGGCGCCGACTCCAGCCGCCAGGCACATTTCCGCGACCGCGATGATGAGGCCGCCATCGGAAATGTCGTGGCAGGCCTTGATCTGGCCATTGGAAATGGCCGAACGCAGGAATTCGCCGTTGCGCTTCTCGATGGCGAGATCGACGGCCGGCGGCGGACCATAGGCCTCGCCCAGCACGTCGCGAAGATAGACCGACTGGCCCAGATGCGTGCCGTCGCCGCCAAGCAGGATCAGCACGTCGCCCTCGGCGAAAGTCCCGATCCGGGTCATCTTGCCCCAGTCGGGGATCAGGCCGACACCGCCAATGGTGGGGGTGGGCAGGATCGCCACGCCGTTGGTCTCGTTGTAGAGAGAGACGTTGCCCGAGACGATCGGCATGTCGAGGGCCGCGCAGGCCTCGCCGATGCCTTCGATGGCCTTGACGAGCTGGCCCATGATCTCCGGCTTTTCCGGATTGCCGAAATTCAGGTTGTCGGTGGCGGCCAGCGGCAGGGCACCCGTGGCGGTCAGGTTGCGCCAGCATTCGGCCACGGCCTGCTTGCCGCCTTCATAGGGGTCCGCCTCGACATAGCGGGGCGTGACGTCGGAGGAAAAGGCGAGCGCCTTGGTCTCGTGCCCGTCGACGCGGATGACGCCGGCATCGCCGCCGGGGATCTGGAGGGAATTGCCCTGGATCAGCGTGTCATACTGCTCCCAGACCCAGCGCCGCGACGAACCGTTGGCCGAGCCCAGCAGCCGGAGCACCGCCGCGCCATAGTCGTCCGGTTCGGCGACATTGGAGGCGTGCAGCGGCGCGTGGCGCCCGGGCTCCATCCACGGGCGGTCGTATTCGGGCGCCTCGTCGCCCAGTTCCTTGATCGGCAGGTTCGCCACTTCCTCGCCCTGGTGCAGGATGCGGAAGCGCAGGTCGTCTGTCGTCTTGCCGACAATGGCGAAGTCGAGCCCCCACTTGACGAAGATCGCCTTGGCCTCGTCTTCCTTTTCCGGGCGCAGCACCATGAGCATGCGCTCCTGGCTTTCCGACAGCATCATCTCGTAGGCGCTCATGCGCTCCTCGCGCACCGGCACGCGGTCCAGGTCCAGTTCGATGCCCAGATCGCCCTTGGCGCCCATTTCCACCGCCGAGCAGGTGAGGCCGGCCGCGCCCATGTCCTGGATGGCGATGACGGCCCCGGTCTGCATGAGTTCGAGGCAGGCCTCCAGCAGGCATTTCTCGGTGAAGGGATCGCCGACCTGAACGGTCGGGCGCTTCTCGTCGATGGAATCGTCGAATTCCGCGGAGGCCATGGTCGCGCCGCCGACGCCGTCGCGGCCGGTCTTGGCGCCGAGATAGACCACGGGCAGGCCGACGCCCTCGGCCTTTGAGTAGAAGATGGCGTCGGTCTTCGCCAGGCCTGCCGCGAAGGCATTGACAAGGCAGTTGCCGTTGTAGCGGGGGTCGAACTCGACTTCACCGCCGACGGTCGGAACACCGAAGGAATTGCCGTAGCCGCCGACGCCGGCGACGACGCCGGAGACAAGGTGGCGGGTCTTGGGATGATCCGGTTCGCCGAAGCGCAGCGCGTTCATCGCCGCCACCGGGCGCGCGCCCATGGTGAAGACATCGCGCAGGATTCCGCCGACGCCCGTCGCGGCACCCTGGTAGGGCTCGATGTAGGACGGGTGGTTGTGGCTCTCCATCTTGAAGACCACGCAATCGCCGTCGCCGATATCGACCACGCCGGCATTCTCGCCCGGGCCCTGGATGACCTGCGGGCCGGAGGTCGGCAAGGTGCGCAGCCATTTCTTGGATGACTTGTAGGAGCAGTGCTCGTTCCACATGGCGGAAAAGATGCCAAGCTCGGTGAAGGTCGGTTCGCGGCCGATCAGGGCGAGGATGCGCTGGTACTCGTCCGGCTTCAGGCCATGGGCGGCAACCAGGTCGTCGGTGATGCGGATGTCGTTGGGAATGCTCATCTTGTCTCTGCCAGTT
Organism: Zhengella sedimenti; assembly: GCF_046506625.1. NCBI lineage: Bacteria > Pseudomonadati > Pseudomonadota > Alphaproteobacteria > Hyphomicrobiales > Notoacmeibacteraceae > Zhengella > Zhengella sedimenti. Next base: position 48,552 of record NZ_JBKFFP010000006.1, on the reverse strand, counting down.
CCTGTCAGGCCTTGCAGCCGGTGCCGCCGGTCGCCCAGCGCGTCACGTCGGTGTTGATGCGGGCCGAAAGCTGCCCCTGTGCCAGCGGCCCGTAGGTTGTCAGTCTCACCGGGCTGCCCTCGGCCTCGATCACCAGTTGCGGCAGGCCCTGCGCTGCCCGGGCGCGCACGAGCAGAAGCCGTGGCTTGCCGACGCGCGTATCCAGTTCGGGGATCAGGCGGTAGTCCGAGAAGGCCCGGTCGTTCGAACGGATCCAGCAGGCATGGGCTTCGCCGTTGACCTTCTGCAAGACGGCCACGGCGGCGTTATTGTCCACCGTGGCGATCAACGGGCCGCCGGCCGGTTCCGTCTGGCAGGCGGCCAGTGCCGCAGCCGCGATCATCGCGGGGAGGAGAACGGCGGTACGGGCGGGGCTGGTTCGCACCATGGCTTCACCGCAACGCCTTGATGATCTGGCTGTGGACCTCGCGCGCAATGACCCAGTTCTCCGTCATGTTCCAGTGGCTTTCGGAAATATAGGTGATGTCGGCGCGGTCGCGGATGTCGATGTTCTCGACGCGTCCGGCCATGCCGTCGGGCACATCCAGCGCCTTGCCGAAGGCATTTACCTCCGTGACCAACGCGTTCACCGACAGGTAGTAGTTGCGGTAGCGGCCCACGGATGGCGAAACGGGGCCGCCCAGTGTCGGGTCCATCGTGATGACGAGACTGATCGGCACGCCCCTTGCCGCAAGGTCGCTGGCGAGCGAAAGCGCGGCGTTGGCACCAAAGGAATGGCCGACGAAGATGATCGGACCGCTGAGCGTGGAAGACAGGATCTCGTTCTGCGCATCGCCTTTTTCCCGCCAGGAAAAGACGCGCGCGGTGATCCCCTGTTGTGCCAGCCGTCCGGCAATGTCGTCCAGGCCCCTGGAAAAGGCACCGCCGAAGAAGCCGCGGAAGAAATAGACCTGGGCGGCCTGCGCCGGCATGGCGTGCGACGGCGCCAACGAGGCCGGAAAGGCGGCAGCCATGGCCAGAAACAGGGTCAGCATCGCGGCGCGGCGCGTCCAGCCGCGCGTGCGGTCTCCTGCCCTGGCCGCCGCCTGCCTCATGCGGCGATCCCGGCCATGCCCAGTGCGCTTTCGAAGAGCGCGCGGCCGTCTTCGCCGCCATGGGCCGGCTCGATCAGGTTTTCCGGATGCGGCATCATGCCCAGCACGTTGCCCGCTTCGTTGACGATGCCGGCAATGTCGTTGACCGAGCCGTTCGGATTGGTGCCTTCGGCATAGCGGAAGACGACCTGTCCCTTGTCCTCGATACGCTTGAGCGTTTCGGGATCGGCGAAATAGTTGCCATCGTGATGGGCGACGGGGCAGCGGATGACCTGCCCCTGTGCGTAGCCGCTGGTGAACACGGTCGCGGCATTGGCCACTTCCAGCTTCACCTCGCGGCAGACGAAATGCAGCGATGCATTGCGCATCAGCGCGCCGGGCAGGAGGCCGGCTTCCAGCAGGATCTGGAACCCGTTGCAAACGCCCATCACGCGCACGCCCTTCGCCGCCTTCTCCCGCACGGCATCGAGCACGGGCATGCGCGCCGCGATGGCGCCGCAGCGCAGGTAGTCGCCGTAGGAGAATCCGCCGGGAATGACGACGAGATCGACATCGGGAATGGACGTGTCGGTCTGCCAGACGGTGACGGGGGGCGTTCCGGATATCTTCGTCAGCGCCGCGATCATGTCGCGGTCGCGATTGAGGCCGGGGAGGAGGATGACCGCTGCTTTCATTCGTCGAACCTGAACCTTTCTCAAGCCCCGGCCGGTTCGCGCGGTTCGAGCTGATACCCGATCCGTGCGCGGCAACCGTCCTGGCGGGCGAGGATGCCGTGGGTGTTGTGCATGCCGGCCTGAACGGACACCACGGCTGCGCGCATGTTGCTGATCCCGGCCTCTGTCCCGTTGGGAGTCGTGTCGATCAAGTCGAAACGGGAAGCAAACCGCTTCGGCAGTTCAACCATCAACGCGTTCGTCACTTCCGTCATGGCAGTTTCCTGCAACCTCAGGTGATGGCGACAGTGTAGTCCTCAATCACCGTGTTGGCGAGCAGCTTTTCGGCCATGGCCTTCAATTCGGTCTCGGCACGGGCCCGATCATCATGATCGAGTTCGATGTCGAAGACCTTGCCCTGGCGCACATGGCCGACGCCGGAAAAGCCCAGCGTTCCGAGCGCGCCCTCGATGGCCTTGCCCTGCGGGTCCAGAACGCCGTTCTTCAATGTGACGGTGACGCGTGCCTTGATCACTTGTTGTCTGTCCTTGCTTGCCTGACTGTCGCGGCGGCGGCTCAGTGGACCGAGCCGCCGTCCTTGTCGTCCTTGCTGGAAACGAGCACCGGACCGGAGGAACGCGGCGGCTCGTTCTCGTTGATGATGCCCAGGCGCCGGGCCACTTCCTGATAGGCCTCGACGAGGCCGCCCATGTCGCGGCGGAAGCGGTCCTTGTCCAGCTTGTCCTGGGTGGCGACATCCCAGAGGCGGCAGGAATCCGGCGAGATCTCGTCGGCGAGCACGATGCGCATCATGTCGCCTTCCCAGAGCCGGCCGCATTCGATCTTGAAGTCGACAAGCTGGATGCCGACGCCCAGGAACATGCCCGACAGGAAGTCGTTGATGCGGATGGCCAGCGCCATGATGTCGTCGATCTCCTGCGGCGAAGCCCAGCCGAAGGCCGTGATATGCTCCTCGGAGACCATGGGGTCGTCGAGCGCGTCGGCCTTGTAGTAGAACTCGATGATGGAGCGCGGCAGGACCGTGCCTTCCTCGATGCCGAGCCGCTTGGACAGCGAGCCCGCGGCCACGTTGCGCACCACGATCTCGAGCGGGATGATCTCGACTTCCTTGATCAGCTGCTCACGCATGTTGAGGCGGCGGATGAAGTGGGTGGGAATGCCCATGCGGTTGAGATTGGTGAATATGTGCTCCGAGATCCGGTTGTTGAGCACGCCCTTGCCATCGACGATCTCGTGCTTCTTGGCATTGAACGCAGTGGCGTCGTCCTTGAAGAACTGGATCAGCGTGCCCGGCTCGGGGCCTTCATAAAGGATCTTTGCCTTGCCTTCGTAGATGCGGCGGCGACGGTTCATGGGCTTTTCTCTTCAAGACCTTGCGCGCTCAGGGGCGCGGCGCGCGAACGCGGAATCAGTTTGGCGGCACGCAATCGCGCACCGTCCTTGCCGGCGTCTCTAAACCAAAGCCGGGTTTTGCTCAATGGCCGTCGCACGCCATCAACCGCTTTCTGCCCGCAGAATTTGCGCCGAACGCGGCGATGGTCGCGTTTTCAAGTGGAAAGCCTTTTGCTAAGAGAACGCAAAACCCATATTGGGGTAGCCTCAATCATGCCCCGCCGGCTTGTCCGGCGCGCCCAGACACAAGGATCGTTTCAATGAGCCAGATGAGTGACCGCGAAAAGGCCTTCGAGAACAAGTTTGCCCATGACGAGGAACTGAAGTTCAGGGCCATGGCGCGCCGCAACAAGCTGCTTGGCCTGTGGGCCGCGGAGAAGATGGGCAAGACCGGCGACGCCGCCGAGGCCTATGCCAAGGAAGTGGTACTCGCCGATTTCGAGGAAGCCGGCGACGAGGACGTGTTCCGCAAGATCCGTGGTGACTTCGACGCCGCCGGCGTGGACCAGTCCGACCACCAGATCCGCCGCACCATGGACGAACTGCTTGCCACGGCGGCCGAGCAGGTGACCAAGGAATAAGGCGGGACGTTTCCCGCGGGGATTGACGGCCGTCCGGTCTTGCCGGGCGGCCGTTTTGCTTGCAAGGATGGCGCTCATGCCGGCCAATGGCGGCGAGGAGGAAGAGATGTCGAGACTTACCAGCCTGGCCGACCGCATGCGGGCCGGCGAAACCCTGCTCAGCGCATGGTCGGCCATTCCCGATCCGGTGACGATGGAGGCGGTGGCCGCGACGGCGTTCGACACGGTCATTCTCGACATGCAGCATGGTGGCCATGACGACGGTTCGGTGCTGCGCTGCCTGCCGCCGGTGCTCGCGGCAGGAAAGCCGGCCATCGTGCGCATTCCCGTCGGCCGTTTCGACATGGCCAGCCGTGCGCTGGATTTCGGCGCCGACGCCGTCATCGCGCCGATGATCAACACGCTCGACGATGCCCGCCGCTTTGCCGCGGCGATGAAGTATCCGCCCGCCGGGGGGCGGTCGTGGGGACCGACCATCGGTACCGCCCGGCGTGGCATGGCCGGCGGTCAGGCCTACCTGGAATGCGCCAATGCGCAGACGCTGGCCTTTGCCATGATCGAGACGCGCGAAGCCTTCGAGATCGCCGACGACATTCTCGACGTGGACGGGATCGACGGGGTGTTTGTCGGTCCGTCGGACTTTTCCATTGCATGGTCGGGCGGCCACCGGATCGACCCGCTGATGGACGACATGATGGAGGCCATCGGCGCGATCGCCGCAAAGGCGACGGCACGCGGCAAGCTCTCCGCCATCTACGCCATCAACACGGCGATCTGCGCGACCTATGCCGCCATGGGCTACCGCCTGATGGCGGTGGCGACGGAAGGGCTCTACATGGCCGCCGGCGCGGCGCAGATGGTTGCCGAGGCCCGCGAGGCCATGGACAAGGGCTGAAACAGGCCGGGCCTTGTTCCCGGCTTCCGGTCAGGCTTTCAGGTGGGACAGGAACTTGGCGAACACCATGGACCCCTCCGGCCAGGGACCGTGCCCGGATTCGGCGTTGATGTGGCCGCTTTCGCCGCCATCGAGAAAGAGCGCGCCCCAGCTTGCTGCCAGGTCTTCGGCCACGTCGAAGGCGCAGAACGGGTCGTTGCGGCTGGCAATCACCACCGCGGGAAAGGGCAGGGGATCGCGCGGATAGGGGCCGAAGGTCATCAGGTGCTTCGGCCGGATGGCCGGATTGGCGGTATCCGGCGGCGCGGCGAAGAAGGCGCCGGCGACCTTGCCGCGAATCGCCTGCGCGCCCAGCACGCAAATCGCGGCCCCCAGTGAATGGCCGACAAGCACGACCGGTTTTTCCGCGCGTTCCACCTCTTCGACAAGGCGGCCCACCCAGTCCTCGCGCACCGGCTTGCTCCAGGCGTCCTGCTCGACGCGCCGCGCCGTGGAGAGCCTGCCCTGCCAGCGGGACTGCCAGTGATCGGGGCCGGAACCGGTATAGCCGGGGACGATCAGGATTTCGCATTCGGATGATTTCATGGGCGCGCATGTAATGCAGCCGCTTTCGCCCTGCAAGGCGCAATCCGTGCCGTCACGGCGCCTCTTGCCATGATGTACAGGCCGCCCGGTGTGAAAACGGACCAATCTGCGCTATACTCTGCTTTTGAGGGGTCTTGCTGCGGTATCTCGCGCTGCCCCCGGCATGACCGGTTCCGCAGCAGCCCCGCCACAAGCATGGAGGTGCTGCCATGAGCGGATTTCATGTCGTCGCCGGCGCCAACGAGACGTTCGAGCGCCCGGCAATCAGGCGCCTGACCTTTGCGGACCTGCGAACGGCCCTGCGGCTGGGCCTTGAGGATTTCTTCGAGAAGCCGTCGCATTACGTCTTCCTGTGCCTGATCTATCCCGTCGCGGGTCTCGTCCTGTCGGCTTGGATGACAGGCGCGAACATTCTCACGCTCCTGTTTCCGCTGGTGTCGGGTTTCGCGCTGGTGGGTCCCGTGGCCGCCATCGGGCTCTACGAGATCAGCCGGAGACGCGAGGCGGGCATGGACACGTCGTGGTGGCACGCCCTTGACGTGCGTCATTCGCCGGCGCTGCCCTCGATCATCGGCGTTGCCGCGTGGCTGTTCGCCCTCTTCGTCGCATGGCTGCTGACGGCGCAGGCGATCTTTTCCGCCCATTTCGGCGACACGCAGCCGCAAGGCCTGACCGACATGGTGCAAATGATGCTGGCAACGGAGGCTGGGCGGTCGGTGATGCTGTGGGGCAACCTGGCCGGGTTCGGCTTCGCGGTGCTGGTGCTGGCGACAACGGTTGTCGCCTTTCCGCTGCTCCTCGACCGCGACCTTGGCGCGCTCGCAGCGCTGGATACGTCCATGCGCGTGACGTTGGCCAATCCGGTGCCGGTGGCAGCATGGGGATTGATCGTGGCCGGTTTGCTGGTGATCGGCACGGTGCCGTTCTTCGCCGGTCTCGCCGTGGTCCTGCCGGTGCTGGGCCATGCGACATGGCATCTCTACCGGCGGGCGGTGGCGGAAGGAGCCGGCTGAACGCCGGCTCTCACCAGGTCAGTCAGGTGTTGTCCGTGCCGAACACGCGCCTGAAAATCGTGTCGGCGTGCTTGGTGTGGTAGCCGAGGTCGAAACGCGAGCGGATTTCCTCTTCGGACAGCGCCTTGCGCACATCTTCGTCGTTCAGCAGTTCCTCAAGGAAATCGACGTCGGCCTGGCCGCTTTTCTGGTAGCTGTCCCAGACCTTCATGGCGTTGCGCTGGACGAGACGGTAGGCGTCCTCGCGCGACACGCCGGCCTGGGTGAGGGCAAGCAGGATGCGCTGCGAATGGACGAGCCCGCTGAGGCGGTCCATGTTGCCCATCATGCGTTCGGGATAGACGACGAGGTTTTCAACAACATTGGTCAGGCGGGCGAGCGCGAAATCCAATGTCACGGTGGCATCCGGGCCGATCATGCGTTCCACCGACGAGTGTGAAATGTCGCGCTCGTGCCAGAGCGCCACGTTCTCCATGGCGGGCATGGCATAGGCGCGGACCATGCGGGCAAGGCCGGTCAAGTTCTCGGTCAGGACCGGATTGCGCTTGTGTGGCATGGCCGAGGAACCCTTCTGGCCCTTGGAGAAATACTCCTCGGCTTCAAGGACTTCCGTGCGCTGGAGGTGGCGGATTTCGGTTGCCAGGCGCTCTATGGACGAGGCGACGACACCCAGCGTGGCGAAATACATGGCATGGCGGTCGCGCGGGACGACCTGCGTGGAGACCGGCTCCGGCTTCAGGCCCATCTTTTCGGCCACGTGTTCCTCGACGCGCGGATCGATATTGGCGAAGGTGCCGACGGCGCCGGAAATGGCCACGGTGGCCACCTCTTCACGCGCATTGACAAGGCGCGCGCGGCAGCGGTCGAACTCGGCATAGGCCTGGGCGAGCTTGACGCCGAAGGTCGTCGGCTCCGCATGGATGCCATGCGAGCGGCCAATGGTGATGGTGTCCTTGTGCTCGAAGGCGCGTCTCTTCAACGCTGCCAGCAGCTTGTCCATGTCGGCCAGAAGCAGGTCGGTGGCGCGCACGAGCTGGACGTTGAAGCAGGTGTCGAGCACATCCGACGAGGTCATGCCCTGGTGGACGAAGCGGCTGTCGGGGCCGATGAATTCCGCCAGGTGGGTGAGGAAGGCGATGACATCGTGCTTTGTCTCGCGCTCGATCTCGTCGATGCGGTCAATGTCGAACTTCGCCGCGCCGCCCTTCTCCCAGATGGTCCGGGCCGATTCCTCGGGGATGACGCCGATCTGCGCCAGGGCATCGCAGGCATGGGCCTCGATCTCGAACCAGATGCGGAATTTCGTTTCGGGAGACCAGATGGCGACCATGTCGGGCCGCGAGTAGCGCGGGATCATCGGGAAAACCTGTCCTTCGGGGGTTCTTGCGGATGCGTGCTGTTAGCACCGGGCGGCGGATTGCTCAACTTCGGCCTTCGTGCCAGCAGGAAAGCAGTGGCGGCGAGTGCCGGAAGGCCGAGCGGAACGAAAAGCCGCAGGCCGTTGACGAGGAAGTGGTAGATCGCGGCCGCGGTCGTGAAGACGGTTTCCACGACCCATTGGCGGCTTGCGAACGGAGCGTGGAACTCGGCGAAATAGTGGCGGAAAACCTGTGAGAAGATCAGTGCCGTGACACCGACCGAGCCAACGCCCAGCAACACGAACACGGCGGCGAAACGCTGGCCGCGGCGAAAGCCCAGCCAATGATCGAGAATGCCGGCCAGCCAGAGGGCGAGCGGAAAGGCGGCCGCGCCGCCGAAAAAGAAGATCATCAGGGGCGGCGGCATGTCGGCCGGCGCCCAGCCGCGCAGGAAAAGCGTCAGTGCGGCGCTCGCCAGCAGGATTGCGCCCCAGGCAAGCGCGCCACCGATCGCCATTGGCCAGCCGGGCAGGCCGGCGCGCAGGGCCGCCATGAATGGCCGGCGGCCCTTGCCCCGCATCAGGCGCGCCCGCGTTCCGCAGCGGCGCGGATGGCGGCGATGTTTTCGGCATAGGCTTCCGGCGTGCCGCCCTTGAAGACGGCTGAACCGGCGACCAGCGCATTGGCGCCGGCGCGGGCGATGGCCTCGGCATTGCCGGCGGTCACGCCGCCATCGACCTCGATGTCGATGGGCCGGTCGCCGACCATGGCCTTGACGCGGGCGATCTTGTCGAGCGCGGAGGGAATGAATTTCTGGCCGCCAAAGCCCGGATTGACGCTCATGACGAGGATAAGGTCCAGTTCATCGAGACAGTATTCAATGACGCTTTCCGGCGTGGACGGATTGAGCGAGACCCCGGCCTTCTTGCCCAGCGCGCGAATGGCCTGAAGCGAACGGTGAAGGTGCGGGCCGGCCTCGGCATGCACGGTGATGATGTCGGCGCCTGCCTTGGCGAAGGCTTCCAGGTAGGGGTCGCAAGGCGCGATCATCAGGTGGCAGTCGAAGGTGGCGCCTGTGTATTTGCGGATCGACTTCACCACGTCCGGGCCGAAGGTGATGTTGGGCACGAAATGGCCGTCCATCACGTCCAGGTGCACCCAGTCCGCGCCCTGGGCGATGACATCGCGGACTTCCTCGCCGAGGCGGGAAAAGTCGGAGGCGAGAATGGAGGGCGCGATGGCGAGCGGACGGGTCATGTCGGGTGGTTCCGGGTGGATTGGACGATGGCGCCCCGCCTAGCAGAAAGGGGGGGCGGAAACAATGTGCGCGCCAACGTTACCCACGGCCAAGGGTGCGCCAGGCCGGATAGAAATCGCCGTCGGCCGGGCTGGCGTCGTGAACGCCGCGGGCGATGGCGCGGGCCATGTTGGCCGAGGCGGCGGCGCACAGGTCGATGAAGGCATCGCCATCGACGGGGCGCGGGCGGCTTCCCGTGGCGAGCGAAAAGACCAGATCGCCGTCAAGCGGCGTATGCACGGGCCAGATGGCACGGGCAAAGCCGTCATGGGCAGCCACGGCCAGGCGCTTGCATTCAGCCTTGGTCAGCGCGGCGTCGGTGGCGATGACGGCGATGGTCGTGTTCTCGATGCCGTGCCTGCGCATGTCGCGGAACTTGATGCGCAAGCCGTCGGCATCTCCGGGCATGGGCGAGGGCAGGCCAAGGCCGCCGAATTCGCCGCCGATCTCGAAGGGCGCGGCCCAGAAATGATTTGTGTTGCCGACGAGCGGAGAGCCCACCGGATTGGCGATGACGAGGGCTGCAACGGTCGTTCCGTCGCCGAGGACCGTGGATGCCGTGCCGAGGCCGCCCTTGACGGTGGCTGTCAGCGCGCCCAGCCCGGCGCCCACCGAACCGGTTTCAAACCGTGCCGAGGCAGCAAGCGCGGCTTCGTAGCCCAGGTCGCGATAGGGCGGATAGCGGCCCCAGTCCTTCGGCGCGCCATTGGCAAGGTCGAAAATGATGGCTGCGGGCACGATGGGGATGATGTGCGGGCCGATGGCAAAGCCGCGGCCCTGTTCGCGCAGCGCGGCCTGAACGCCGGAGGCGGCGTCGAGCCCGAAGGCGGACCCGCCGGAAAGGACCAGCGCATGCACCTTCTCCACGCTGTTCTGGGGATCGAGAAGGTCGGTCTCGCGCGTGCCCGGCGCGCCGCCCAGCACCATGACCGACGCGGTGACGGGCTCATCCGGAACGACGACCGTGACGCCGGAGCGCAGGCGTTCGTCACCGGCATTGCCCACTTTCAGGCCGGCAATGTCGGCCAGCGAATTGGCCGGGCCGCTCCTGAACATGCTCATTGTGCCATCTCCCAGTTTTCGCCATCGAACCGCAGGAGGCGGTAGGGGTTTTCGGCGCGGTCGCCCTTGCCGTCGAAGGTCAGCGCGCCGGCGGGCGTTTCGAAGGTGCGGCCGTCAAGGCGCGTGTGCCACTCGGCAGCCGTTCCGGGTGCCGTGCCGCCAAGGGCCTGCAGGGCGATGGAAGCGGCGATGAAGCCGGGCGCGACATAGCCTTCGGCGATGACGCCGTTCGAGGCGAGCGCGGTCAGGATGCCTTCGGGCAAGGCATCATTGGCGTCGGGCATGGCGATGGCCAGTGTTCCGGCGGGCAACGGCACATCCGACGTGTCCTTCACGAGGGCCTCGCCACCAGCCATGGTCATCGGCGCATCGAGGCCGGCGAGGTCGCGGGCCAGGATCGCGGCGTCCTGACGGTCGCCGCCGATGAAGACGTGGGTCGCGCCGGAGCGTTTCAGGCGGCCCGCCAGCCCGATCTGATTGGGCATCTGGGGACGGAACGTGTCGGTGAAGACCGGTTCGAGGCCGGCCAGTTCGGCCTGCAAACGCACCGTCTCGGCCAGTTCGCGGGCCGCGATGGTGCCGTCATCGACGATGGCGAAGAAGTCCTTGCGCCAGTGCCGGGGGATGATCTCGCCGGCCGCCCTCCGTTCCGCGTCGGCGCGCGGCGCGGTGCGCCAGACGAGCCAGCCGGTCCTTTCGCGCGCATCGGTCAGCGCGTCGGTGCGCACGCCCGGCGTGATGACGGGTACGCCGGCGTCCTTGAGCAGGGGAAGCGCTGCCTCCAGCGCCTCGGTGCACAGGAAGCCGACGGCAATGGAAACGCCGCCACGGATCAGGTCGCGCGCGGCCTGCGTGCCCCCCTCCGCGGTGCAGGCCGTGTCGGCGGCGACGATCGTGTGGCCTGCGCCCGCGGCGCGGACGCCAGCCTCCATCTGCCTGCCCAGCCTTTCGGCAAAGCCCGAGAGAGGCGCAGCGAAGCCGAGGGTCGCCGCGCCGGCCTGTCCGGGAAGGCCGGACGCGGCCGCCAGGACGAGGGCGAAGACGATATGAAACTGGCGCAACAGCACTTTGCGGCTCCGAATGGGCTTCCAGGCTCACCGTTAGCCGCCGTGACAGGCGGGCGCAACCGGTTTGCCTTGCATGAGTGGACCTTGCGCCTATATTGCCGGGTTCAAACCGGCGGCGCTGCCGCCGCCATTCATCAGTTCCGGGCGGGTTTCCTTCCTTGCTGCATCCTCTGCCAGTCGATGGTCAGGCCTATCGCGACGCCATGGCGCGGTTCGCCGGCCAGGTCCACCTCATCACCAGCGACGGCCCGGCCGGCCGGCGCGGGACCACGGTGATCGCGGCCTGTTCGGTTTCGGACGATCCGCCGACGGTGCTGGTCTGCCTGAACCGTCACAATCCGAACAATGGCACGATCTTCGAGAACGGCGTGTTCGCGCTCAACACTCTGGCCAAGCCGCACCAGGCGCTCTCGCAGGCCTTCGCCGGACTGGGCGGGATGAACCAGGACGAACGCTTTTCGCTGGGCGAATGGACCACGCTTTCCACCGGGTCCCCGGTGCTGAAGGGCGCCATGGCCGTGTTCGACTGCATCGTCGAGGATGCCCGGGACTTCGCCACCCATCGTGTGCTTTTTGGCAAGGTGACAGGCCTTGCCACCGGCGATAGTGTCGATCCACTCATCTATTTCAACAGGTCGTACCGCTCCTGATGCGCTCGCGACCGAACCCCCTGGGAGGAGGGTCATGAAGGCGCCCAAGCAGCCGCAATCCATCGACGAAACGCTGGAGTTGCTCCAGAACGAGAACTACGTGGCGGACCGGGCGCTGGCGACGGTGCTGTTCCTTGCGCTGCGCATGAAGCGGCCGCTTTTCCTGGAAGGCGAGGCGGGCGTCGGCAAGACCGAGATCGCCAAGGTCCTGGCACAGGCGCTCGGACGCGACCTCATCCGCCTGCAATGCTACGAAGGGCTGGACGTCTCCTCGGCGGTCTACGAATGGAACTATGCCGCGCAGATGATCGAGATCCGCATGGACGAGGCGGCCGGCGAGACCGATCGCGGCGAAATGGAGAAGAATGTCTTTTCCGAGAAGCACCTGATCCGCCGGCCCGTGCTGCAGGCGCTCGAACAGGGCATCAACGGCGCCCCTGTCTTCCTGATCGACGAACTGGACCGCACCGACGAGGCCTTCGAGGCCTTCCTGCTGGAAATCCTGTCGGACTACCAGGTGACGGTTCCGGAACTGGGAACGATCAAGGCCGCCGAGCCGCCCATCGTCATCATCACCACCAACCGTACCCGCGAAATCCATGACGCGCTGAAGCGGCGCTGCCTCTATCACTGGGTCGATTATCCGACCGCCGAGCGCGAACTGGAAATCGTGGCGCGCAAGGCGCCCGGCGCAAACCGGCGCCTTTCGGCCGAAGTCGTCGCCTTCATCCAGAAACTGCGCGAGATGGACCTGTTCAAGGTGCCGGGCGTGGCGGAGACCATCGACTGGGCCTCGGCGCTGACCGAACTGGACAAGGTGGCGCTGGATCCCGAAACCGTGTCCGACACGATCGGCGTGCTGCTGAAATACCAGGACGACATCGCGCGCATCCAGCAGGGCGAAGGCCACCGCATCCTCAAGGAGGTCAAGCAGGAACTTTCCAACGCGGATTGATGCCATGAGCGACGCCCCCGCCGAGAAGCGACTGCCGAACGCCGCCAAGCCGGATGGTCGGATTGCCGACAATATCGTCTATTTCGCGCGCACGCTGCGCAAGGCGGGCATGCGTGTCGGGCCGGCGTCCATCGTGGAAGCCATCGCGGCGGTGGAGGCGGCGGGCATCGGCTCGCGGGACGACTTCTACTGGACGCTGCATGCGGTCTTCGTGAAGCGGCGGGAAGACAGGCCGGTCTTCGACGAGGCGTTCCGTCTCTACTGGCGCTCGCGCGAACTGATCGAGAAGATGATCGCCATGTTCTCGCCGCAGGCCGCGCCCAACCGTAAACCGGAAAAACCGCGTCCGGGCGAAAGCCGCGTCTCGCAGGCCATGTTCGAAGGCCGCGAGAAGGACCGTCCGCTGCAGGAGCAGCCGGAAATCGAGGTCGATGCGCGCTTCACCTTTTCCGGCAACGAGGTGCTGCGCCAGAAGGACTTCGCGCAGATGACCGCCAAGGAACTGGACGAGGCGCGCAAGGCGCTGATGAGCCTGCAAATGCCCTTCGACACGGTCAAGACGCGCCGCTACAGGGCGGATGCACGGGGCCGCCGGCACGATCCGCGGGCGACCATGAGGGCCGCCATGCGCACCGGCGGCGATTTCATCCTGCCCAAGTTCCGCTCGCAGCGCGAGGTGCATCCGCCCTTGGTGGTGCTGGCCGACATCTCCGGCTCGATGAGCCAGTACACGCGCATTTTCCTGCATTTCATGCATGCCCTGACGGCCAAGCGGCGCAAGGTGCATACCTTCGTGTTCGGCACGCGGCTGACCAACCTGACGCGGTCCATGCGCTATCGCGATCCCGACGAGGCGCTGGCCGAATGTTCGGACCTTGTCAAGGACTGGTCGGGCGGCACGCGCATCGGCGAGGCGCTGCATGTGTTCAACCGGCTGTGGTCGCGCCGCGTGCTATCCCAGGGCGCGGTGGTGCTGCTGATCACCGACGGGCTGGAGCGCGACGAGATCGGCAGCCTGGAGGTGGAAATGGAGCGCCTTCACAAGTCGTGCCGGCGGCTGGTCTGGCTCAACCCGCTGCTGCGTTTCGACGGCTTCGAGGCGAAGGCGCGCGGCGTGAAGGCCATGCTCCCGCATGTCGACGAGTTCCGCGCGGTGCACAATCTGGAAGCCCTGGGCGACCTGGTCGAGAGCCTCGGCGCCGGGCGCGTGCGCGACGCCGATCCGCGCCGCTGGCTCCAGACCGTCGGGCAAATGGCGGCAGAACAGGGCCAGGGAGGATAAACGATGAGCGAAACGACGGTTCTGGACGAATTCCGCGATCCGCTGGTCATCGCGGAAAAGTGGATGAGCGACGGCAAGGCGGTGGCCATTGCCACGGTCATGGAAACCTGGGGCTCGGCGCCGCGTCCCGTGGGCAGCCATCTCGTCATCAACGAGGATGCCGACTTCGAGGGATCGGTGTCGGGCGGCTGCGTGGAAGGCGCGGTGGTGGCCGAGGCGATGGACATCCTGGAAAGCGGCGAGCCGAAAATGCTGGAATTCGGTGTCGCGGATGAAACGGCGTGGCGGGTCGGCCTGTCCTGCGGCGGGCGTATCCGCGTCTATGTCGAACGGCTGGGCTGAGGCGTCATGGATCCGTTGAACCTGAAGAAGCTCAATGCCGCCCGGCGTGCCCGCCAGGCGGTCGCACTGGTGACTTCCATCGCCGACGGGCGCGACCGGATCGTGCTCGAGGGCGACCCGGTGGGCGGTGAACTGGGCGAGGCGCTCGGCAAGGCGTTCCGGTCGGGCAAGTCCGCCATGGTGACGGCGGACGGCGGGGAGTTCTTCCTCAATGTCCACCTGCCGCCGGCGCGCATCGTCGTCATCGGCGCGGTCCATATCTCGCAGGCGCTGGCGCCCATGGCCAAGATCGCGGGCTTCGATGTCGAGATCATCGACCCGCGCACGGCCTTTGCCAGCCCGGAGCGCTTCGAGGGCGTGACCCTTCATGCCGACTGGCCGCAGAACGTGCTGCCCGAACGCCCCTTCGACGCATGGACGGCGGTTGCCGCGGTGACCCACGATCCCAAGATCGACGATCCGGCGCTGGAGGCGGCGCTCAAGGCCGGCTGCTTCTATATCGGGGCGCTGGGCAGCCGGAAAACGCATGCGCGGCGCGTCGAGCGCCTCACGGAGGCCGGCTTCACGTCCGGGCAGATCGAACGGATCGCCGCGCCGATCGGGCTCGATATCGGCGCGGCAAGCCCCGCCGAGATCGCGGTTGCCGTCCTGGCGCAGATCATCCGGGCACTGCGGACCCGCGGGCTGGCCGGGCCGCGCGCGCCGAAAGGGGAAGCGGCGTGACCTTCGGCGCCATCGCCGTGGCGCAAGCGCGCGGCGCGGTGCTGGCCCATGGGGTGCAGGCCGGGAACAAGCGGCTGCGCAAGGGAACGGTGATTGACGGCGACGTCCAGGCTGTTCTTCTGGATGCCGGCATCGAGACGGTGATTGCCGCCGTTCCGGGACCCGGCGACATTGGCGAGGACGAAGCCGCCGCGCGTCTGGCGGCCGCCCTGCGCATGAACGGCTGCACGGCGAAACCGCCTGCGACGGGCCGCGTCAACATCCATGCCGATCGCGACGGCGTCTTCACGGTGTCCAGGGCGCTGGTGGATGCGATCAACCGGGTGGATCCGGCGATCACGCTGGCGACCGTCGCCGAATTTTCCGCCGTGCAGGAAGGGCAGATGGTGGCGACCGTCAAGATGATCCCCTTTTCGGTGGACGGGGTGCACCTGGAAAAAGCGGAGGCCATCGCGTCGGGCGAGACAGTGTTCATGGTGCATGGCTTCACCCCGCGCGTGGCAGGCCTGATCCAGACGGAATTGCCCACCGTCAAGGACTCCGTCCTTGCCAAGACGGCCGGCCTGACGGCGGGACGGCTTGCGCGGTCCGGCTCGCGTCTCGGACGCGAGGTGCGTTGCGCGCATGACGCTGGCGCCGTCGCGGATGCCATGCGCGGCCTGATGGCCGACCACGATCTCATCATCGTCTTCGGAGCCTCGGCCATGGCCGATTTCGACGATGTCATCCCGGCGGCGATCCGGATGGCGGGCGGAGCGGTCGAGCGTGCCGGCATGCCGGTCGATCCGGGCAACCTGCTGGTGATCGGCCGGATCGGAGACACGCCCGTCATCGGGGCGCCCGGATGCGCGCGCAGCCCCAAGGAAAACGGCTTCGACTGGGTGCTCGACCGGCTGATGGCGGGCCTGCCGGTGACCGATGCGGTGATCGCGGGCATGGGGGTGGGCGGCCTGCTCATGGAGATCGCCAGCCGTCCGCAACCGCGCGAGCGAAAGCCTTCCCCGGCGCGTCCGGCAATCGACGGCATCGTCCTGGCTGCCGGCCAATCGACCCGGATGGGCCGGTCCAACAAGCTCATGGCGTTGTTCGATGGCGAACCGCTGGTCCGGCGCAGCGTTCGGGCGGCGCTGGAGTCCGGCGTGTTGCGCAGCGTGTGCGTGGTCACCGGTCACGAGGCCGAGCGGATCGCTGCCGCGCTCAACGGCCTTGATGTTCGCGTCGTCCACAATCCCGGCCATGCCACCGGCCTGGCGTCCTCGCTGAAGGCCGGTCTTGCCGGGCGGGGCGGTGACGACGAGGCGAGCGTCATGATCCTGCTTGGCGACATGCCGGGAATCGGCGCGGCCGAAATCCGGACGCTGGCGCAGGCCCATGACGGAACACAGGTGGTGCGTGCCGCCCATGGCGGCCGGCGCGGGAACCCGGTCATCCTGCCGGCCCAGGTGATCGCGCGCGTGCCGCTGATTTCCGGCGATACAGGCGCGCGGCACCTGATCGAGGCATCCGGCATGGCCGTGCTCGACGTGGAACTCGGAGAGGCGGCGCTGGCGGATGTGGATACGCCCGAGGCGCTCGCTGCAGCCGGGGGCGTCCAGGCGGACGGCTGACCCGTCAGTCATTGCTAAACAAAGTTAACGAACGGCAAAGCATAAACCATTTGCGGTTGCATAAACCTTTCGTTCACCATGAATTTCAAGGTCCCGTTCACGATAAACCCTGTAGCAAACCAGCAGGCAGGGAATGGGGCAAATGGAGGTATCCGGCGGCAAGGCCGGACCTGATTCATCGCGCCTGCTCTTCTGCCGTCAATGAACCCCGGACAAGACCGGGGAGCCCTGATGGGCGGTCAAAGGAGCATGATAGTGAAGAACTTTCTGAAATTTACGGTTGTTGCGGCCATTCTTGCCCCGGTGCAGGCGTTCGCCGCGTCAGGTGACATCCCGTTCAACGGAACCATCGTCGATACCTGCGTGATCACGGTCGGTTCCGGTGGCACGATAGCGCCGAACGGGTCCTACACCGTGCTGAGTTCCAAGGAAGCGGCGGGTTCGGCAGGCAAGGCGACACTGCTTGTCACCGGCACTGCCTATTCGGTCACCGCCGAAGCGCCGGCGGCCTGGTCGACCGCACCGGCTTCGGCTTCGGCGGCGACATTCGCGTCCGAATACGACCTGTCCGGTGCCAACACGGCGGCCAATGTACCCGGCGCCACGGCGACGCCGCTGGCGAACGGCACGACGAATGTGGATGTCGACCTGACCGCGGCGCTTCCGTCAGGGACCTACGAAGCCGGTACCTACCGCGCGGTCGTCGTCCTGCGCTGCGAGTAATCGGGCTGGGCGCGAAGACGCCCGGCGTTGTTTGGGGGCAATCATCATGAAGAATACACTCATCCTTTCGACCGGCGTCTTCGCGCTGGCGCTGGCGCCGTGCGCGGCGGTGGCGCAATCCATGTCGCCGATGCGCGCCGAGGTGCAGAGTTTTACCGACACCTTTGCCGTGCGCGTCTATCCGGCGAACCCGTACCGGCATCGAATTCGCATCGAGGTGAAGGTCTATGACCAGCATTTCCGCGAGATACCCGGTGCTGTCGCTTCGCCTGCCGTCTTCACCCTCGGCTCGCGTTTCGCCCGTCCGGTCACCGTGATGGTGCCCTTTGACGGCGAAGCGCGGCGCAAGGTGCGCATCTGCACCGAATCCGTGCCGTTCCCGGGACAGACGACAAGTATCAAGGCTCAGATATGCGGAAAATTCCTCGGCAAACGGCTCTGACCGCCTTCGCCGCCGGACTGTTGGCGTTCGGTGCGCAGGCGTCACGGGCCGATGACGTCAATTACATCTCGCAGAACATCCAGGGCTTCAACCTGCCGGGTGTGCAATTGCCGCAGGGCGCGGACGAGGTGCGCGCGGCGGACGGCACGACATGCCGGTCGGCGGTCTCCGGCAACGGGGCCTATCTCGATGTCGGCGTGATCGGCACGCCGAAATCCACCGGCGCTGGCGGTTCCACGGCCTCGGCCTACGGGCGGATCGTCATTCCGCTGGGGCGCAGCCCGAAGCGGCTGGACTGCTCGCAACTCTATGCGCTCGAAGTGGAGCGGCTGAAGATGGAACTGCGCCTCATGCAGATGGGGCTGGGCGCCCAGGCCGTCACGCCTGATCCGGTGACGACCGCATCGACAGCCGCCGTCCCGGCAAAAACCCTGGAAAAGGCTGACGATGTTCGGGCCAACGCCGCACCATCGCGATCGAAGCCTTCGTCCTGGGCCGACGAAGGCTGGTCGACCGACGGGCGGAAATGACCGGGTGCGGAGCAGCGGCGCATGCCGTTGCCCGCATCCCGTTTACCGTTCGTAAAGCATAAAAGGCCGCGGCCTGTATTAAGGCTGCCTTAACCACGATTCCTAAGTCCAACTTAAGAGCATCCGAATATGTTCATTTACGGCAGGGAATTGGGGAATTTTGCATAGGTCCGGCGGCAAGGCCGGGCATGGGCAGCGTGTGCCCACTCCTCTGCCAGCAACAAACCCGGGATAACCGGGGAACCCAACAGGGCTGTCAAAGGAGTTACACAATGAAGAACGCTCTCAAAGTGCTTGCCGCCGTTGCCTTCATCGCACCGGTGCAGGCTTATTCTGCCACCGGCAACATTCCGTTCAATGGTTCCGTCACGGATACCTGCGTCATCACGGTCGGTTCCGCCGGTACGATCATGCCGAACACCGCCTATACCGTGCTGAGCTCGAAAGAGGCGGGCGGCGCGGCCGGTACGGCCACGATCCTTGCCACAGGCAACGGCTATTCCGTCAGCGCCGATGCGCCGAGCGCCTGGTCTGCCGCGCCGGCTTCCACGCCCGCCACGACCTTTGCCGCCGAGTATGACCTCTCGGGCGCAAACTCGGCAACGAATGTCTCCGGCAACACGCAGACGGCGATTTCGCACGGGTCGACCAGTGTGAACATCGACCTGACCGCGTCGCTCCCGTCGGGCACGTACGAATCCGGCACCTATGCCGCAACCGTCGTGCTGCGCTGCGAGTAAGCGGGTCGCAAGGGGCGCGAAGACGCCGGAACTTTTTCGGGGATCATCATGAAATTCGCAATGAAACTGTCGACCGGCGTCTTCGCGCTGGCGCTGCTGCCGTGCGCGGCCGTAGCGCAATCCATGTCGCCGATGCGCGCCGAGGTGCAGAGTTTTACCGACACCTTTGCCGTGCGCGTCTATCCGGCGAACCCGTACCAGCATCGAATCCGCATCGAGGTGAAGGTCTATGACCAGCATTTCCGCGAGATACCCGGTGCTGTCGCTTCGCCTGCCGTCTTCACCCTCGGCTCGCGTTTCGCCCGTCCGGTCACCGTGATGGTGCCCTTTGACGGCGAAGCGCAGCGCAAGGTGCGCATCTGCACCGAATCCGTGCCGTTCCCGGGACAGACGACCAGAATCAAGGCTCAGATATGCGGAAAATTCCTCGGCAAACGGCTTTGACGGTCATCGCCGCAGGGCTGCTCGCGCTCGGTGCGCAGCCCTTGCGGGCCGATGACGTCAATTTCATCTCGCAGAACATCCAGGGCTTCAACCTGCCGGGCGTGCAATTGCCGCAGGGCGCGGACGAGGTGCGCGCGGCGGACGGCACGACATGCCGGTCGGCGGTCTCCGGCAACGGGGCCTATCTCGATGTCGGCGTGATCGGCACGCCGAAATCGTCCGGCGCTGGCGGGTCCACGGCCTCGGCCTACGGGCGGATCGTCATTCCGCTGGGGCGCAGCCCGAAGCGGCTGGACTGCTCGCAACTCTATGCGCTGGAAGTGGAGCGGCTTAAGATGGAACTGCGCCTCATGCAGATGGGGCTCGGGACGCAGGGACGCCCGGCGGACATGACGACAACGGCCTCGACGGCCGGCGGGCAGCCGGCCGCACAGGCTGCAGGTGCGCGCGAAGGCGGCCATGAGCCGCAACCATCCCGATCAGGCGGATCGTCCTGGGCCGATGAAGGCTGGACGACGTCGGGCAAGGACTGAAGCCGGTGGCCGGGCTCGCAGCGTTCCGGCGCGACGGCGGCATAACGGTCCCGAACCGTACGCATGCCTTTGCCCGGGTCATGTCCGTCCTTGCGCTGCTGCTTTCCGTCACGACGGGGAACGCCGCAGAAACGGATGCGGAAGGAAAACACCGGCCGCTGCCATCGCTTCTCGATGAGGAATTCCTGCCGCCGGCCGCAAGCCGCAACCATAGCTGTACGATCATCATCGGCGCCCCGGGGGCCATGGCGCCAAGCATCGGGCGCGACCGGATGAGTTCGAAGCTGATCGGCGGATATCCGGGCAGGGCGCAAGTCCTGGCAACAAACAGTTCTTACCGGCTTTCCTATGACGTGCCGGCGGGGTTCGCGCTCATGCCGTCCGGCAATTCCGCGGCCATCAGCTTCACGGGTTCGTTCTCGGGCAACGGAGCCACGGACTTCCTGGATTTTCCCGCTTCCCAGGAAGTGCGGATCAAGCGGGGAACGACTGAGGTCAGTCTCGACCTGACCGCAACCATGAACGGGTCCACATTCGCTTCCGGGGATTATCGCGCCGAAGCGGTATTGCGATGCGAGTAGGCGAAAGAACCAGGGGGACGGAACAATGACGGGCAGAAAAATCCTTGCCGGCTCGGCTTTCATGACTCTGGCATCCGTGATGTCGCCGGTACCGGCAGAGACAGCAAGCGGGGATGTCCATTTCGGGGTCAACATCACCCGGATCAATTTCTGCTCCATCGTGCTGCAGGAGGCGGGCGCCATTGCGCCGGATTCCTCAAACCAGGTGCTCAGTTCCAGGGAAGCCGGTGGCGCCCCCGGCAAGGCGCGTGTCACGGCGCTGACCAATTACCAGGTCACCGTCGATGATGTTCCCTTCTTCCTGAGCGAGCCAGGCGGGATGAGCGTGGGTTCGAGTTTCGTGGCGTCTTTCTCCGGCCAATCGGTCTACCGTGGCATCGATTTTCCCGAACGAGACGGAGCCAATGCCGTCACGCTGCCGCGGCGCTATTCCGTCACCGACCTGACCATCGACCTGGAAGTCTCGCGGGCCAGCGCGTTCGCGGCAGGCGACTACACGGCGCTGACCATCGTGCGTTGCGAATAACGCATTCGTGACGGTTGCACATGGCGCGGCGATCGGGTCAACATGGCGGCCCATGGCGCGCGCATTTTCCTTTCTGCTTGTCCTTTGTTCCGCCTTCGCGGTTGCTTTCGCGGCGAATGCGCTGGAGATCGCGCCCCACAAGGACAGGCTCTTTGCCTATCCGGCCTTGCTCGAGGGCAGCGAACCGCCCGTCTATCGAATCGTCGACTACCGTGAAATGCGCGACATCAACGGCCGTGACGCGATACCGGAACGGCGCGTCAAGGACGATTATGTCTCGCTCGCGGTCGCCCGTCAGCGTGCCGACCTGGTGCTGAAGGCCGAGGGGCTGGAGATCGCGCATGTGGCGGCAGGCCGGCGCGAGAAGGCAAGCCTGATCGTGATCTACCTGCACGGGCAGGGCGGCAACCGTATCCAGGGCGTGTCCGACTATACCTTTGGCGGCAATTTCAATCGTGTGCAGAACCTTGTGGCCGCTGCCGGCGGGCTTTACCTCTCGCTCGACCTGCCGGACTTTACCGAACGCGGCGCGGCGCATGTGCAAACGCTGGCGCGCCATTATCGCGCGGCATCGCCCGGTGCGCGCCTGATTCTGGCCTGCGGCTCCATGGGCGGCCAGTTGTGCTGGCGCCTGGCGAACGATCCGGGTTTTGCGCGGACGCTGGACGGAATGCTGCTGCTGGGCTCCATGTGGGATGACGGCTACATCGCAGGCCCGGCATTCAAGGCACGCATCCCGCTGTTCTTCGGGCATGGCAGCCGCGACACGGTGTTCCCCATCGCGCGGCAGGAAGCCTTTTTCCGCTCGATCCTGAAGGCAGCACCCGATTATCCGGTCCGCTTTGCCCGGTTCGAGACCGGTACGCATGGCACGCCGATCCGCATGACGGACTGGCGGGAAACGCTGAACTGGATGCTGGACCAATGAACCCGGAAAAGGAGAGACCATGACTGGCCATATCGATCCGACGCGCGAGACATTCGGCGAATTCCGGCGGATGGACCGCGAAGGACCGGTTCACATGCTCAATCTCGTGCGCCTGCGCGACAGGGCGGGCTATCCGGACGGGCGCGAGGCGACGGGCGCGGAGGCCTATGCGGCCTATGGCCGGGAGAGTGGCCCGATCTTCCGCGGCGTCGGCGGCCGTATCGCCTGGAGCGGATCCTTCGAACTGATGCTGATCGGGCCGGCGGAGGAGCGCTGGGACATCTGCTTCATCGCCGAGTACCCTTCCGTGCAGGCCTTCGTCGACATGGTGAAGAACCCTGACTACCAGAAAGCGGTCGTCCACCGGCAGGCCGCCGTTCTCGATTCCCGCCTCATCCGGCTTGAGCCGCGGCCGGGCGGCGCCGGTTTCGGCGAATGAAAAACGTTTGATTTCCAGTTGGATGAAGCCGTTCGTGAAGAATTCGATTCAGGGAGCGGAATCCTTGTCGAAGACGATCACGCCCTCGTCCTTCTCATCCATGGTCGGGTCCACCTCGAAGCGAACGAGCGAAAAGGAACCGCTCCGGAAGATCCATTTGCCGGCTGACCAGGAATCCCCCAAGCCGCGCCACTTGGAGTAGGACGTGATGGTGTAGGTGTCCGGATCGTATTGCGCATTGATGAGCTGCGTTGCGGTCTGGAAACCGATGATCTCCATCGAATCGAGCCTGGCGGTATCGTCATCCACATACCGGATATCGAGTTCCGGCTCCGCGAAGGCCAGGTGATGCAGGCCTTCCGATTCTTCCCAGAGGTAAAAGACGTCAACGACATTGTAGGCGGCATACCGGCAGGTGAAGCCGTAAAGCCATGCGCGGCGCCTGGGGGCTTCGGCCAGGTCGCTCATGTAGTTGAAATCGATCGGCCAGGCCTTCGGACCGTCTGACGAGGCTTCCATGTCGCAATCGCCGGCCCATTCGGCGCGGTAGCGATCGCGCACCGTCCGCAGCCGCCTGTCGTCCTCGCTCAATGTCTCGCCGGCGCCGCAGCCGGCGGGCAGGGCCTCCTCGAAGGGAGCATCGGACAGCGCGAGCCGGGCGCCCTCGAAGGCCATCGGGCGATAGGGTTCGCCCTGGACCTGCGGATTGGCGAGGCGCACGACGTAGCAACCGGCGAAGACCATCTCGCTGCCATCGGTCGCGGTGGCCCGGATCGCGACGGGCACGTGCCAGCGCGTCGTGCCCGCGGCAGCGTCGGTTTCGGCCGGCGCTGTCCGCACCTCGACGGTTGCGGTTTCATCGAAGCCGGCGACATAGGTCTCGAAATCCGCCGAAGGCTTGGTTTCGAAATAGGACCAGGCGCGCGCAAATTCCTTGTTGGCAAGGGCATTGTACAGGCTTTCGACCAGCCGTTCAGGTGTCGACCGGTCGTCGAGATAATCTGCCCGGGCGCCAGTGAGAGCCAGAACGGACACGGTGGCGGCAAGAAGGGGGCTGCGAAGGCGGTGCATGGGGCTTCTCCGGTCATCGGCCGGCGAAGTGTCAGACCTGTCCGGCTCCTTTGCAAGAGCGGCGGCCGCTTTCTTTCGCCGATGACGGGCAGACGGAAAACGAAAACGGCGCCAGCGAGGGAGGAGGTTCGCTGACGCCGCTTTTCGCACACGGCCCTGGGAGGAGGTCGGGCCGTCTGGTCTCACCGGTCCTGGGAGGAGGATGGACCGGAGGAGAACCCTGAAGCGGCAGCGTTTGGCCGCCGCTTTGTTATGTTGAATATGTCCATTGTTGTGCATTGCAACAATAGCTGATTGTGCAATGCAGCCATGCGTGAAGTGCATGGCTTGGCCAGGCCGTTACGGACGCCTTACCAGCCGCAGAAGCGTGCGCGCAGGATCTCGCGCTGGCGGCGCTCCAGATCTTCAATGGAACTCGACTGCGCAAGCCAGGCATCCTGTGTGGAGCGGGCGCGGGCGTTGGTGAACAGGGCCGAGATGCGTTTCATGAACATCGGATTTCTTCCTTCTCGTGATAGAGGCGGAGATAGTCCTTATGCTGCGCTGCAACAAGAGCGGTTTCTGCACATCAGGCATGCAAATGCCGCATGGCGATGCATGGTTCTGTCCATGTTCCGTCTCACCGTCCGGCCGTCGCTGGGAACCGGTCCGCAGTTCAACCGCCGGATGAGAGCATGTCCGCCATCCGGTCGCGCATGATGAACTTCTGCGGCTTGCCGGTGATCGTCATCGGCAGTTCCTCGACGACGCGGACATGGGCCGGGATCTTGTAGTGGGCGATCTGGCCCTGGCAGAAGGCGCGGATTTCCTCCGGATCGACGGCTTCGCCAGGCGCCGGGATGATCCATGCGCAGACGATTTCGCCATACTTCTCGTCCGGCACCCCGAAGACCTGGACGGCGCTGACCTTGGGATGGCGAAAGAGGAACTCCTCGATCTCGCGCGGGTAGATGTTTTCACCGCCGCGGATGATCATGTCCTTGACGCGTCCGGTAATCGAGCAGAAGCCTTCCGCGTCGATGCGGGCGAGGTCGCCGGTATGCATCCAGCCGTCGCGCAGGGATTCGGCGGTACGTTCCGGTTCATCCCAGTAGCCGAGCATCACCGAATAGCCCCTGGTGCACAGTTCGCCCTGTTCGCCGACCGGCAGCGTGTCGCCTTTCTCGTCCACGATCTTCACTTCCAGATGCGGATGGATGCGCCCGACCGTGGCGCAGCGCTTGTCCGTCGGATCGTCGACGAAACTCTGGAACGAGACCGGCGAAGTTTCCGTCATGCCATAACAGATGGTGACTTCGGGCATGTTCATGTCGGCGTTGACCCGGCGCATGACCTGTTCGGGGCAAGGTGCGCCGGCCATGACGCCGGTGCGCATGGCCGACAGATCGCGCGGCCGCGTCTTCAGAGCTTCGAGCATGGCGATGAACATGGTCGGCACGCCGTAGCAGGCCGTGCAGCTTTCGGCCTCGAGGGCGTCGAGGGTGGGTTCGGCGTCGAAGCCTTCACCCGGGAAGATCATCGCCGAACCCCAGGCGGTGCAGCCGAGCACGCCCATGACCATGCCGAAGCAATGATAGAGCGGAACGGGGATGCAGAGCCGGTCGGCCTCGGTGAAATTGATGCGCCCGGTGACGAAGCGGCCATTGTTGACAATGTTGCGATGGGTGAGCGTGGCGCCCTTGGGCGCGCCCGTCGTGCCGGAGGTGAACTGGATGTTGATGGGATCGTTCGGGTCCAGCGCCGCGGTGATGGCATCGAGGCGTGCGGCTTCCGCGTCGCCGCCCTTGGCCATCAGACCGGGAAAGGACAGGATGCCGGGGCCTGCCTCTTCGGCCATCGCGATGACCCATTTGAGGTGCGGCAAGGTCTTCGATTGCAGCCGGCCCGGTTCGCTCGTCTCCAGTTCCGGGGCAAGCGTGCGGATCATGCCGATATAATCGGATGTCTTGAAGCTTTGCGCTGTCACCAGCGCCTTGCATCCGACCTTGTTGAGGGCGAACTCCAGTTCGGACAGCCGGTAGGCCGGATTGATGTTGACGAGGATGACGCCGATGCGCGCGGTGGCGAACTGGGTCAGCACCCATTCGTGGCGGTTGGGCGACCAGACGCCGACGCGGTCGCCCTTTTCGAGGCCGAGCGCCAGAAAGCCGGCGGCCAAGCGGTCGACCTCTGCCGCGAATTGCGACCAGGTGCGGCGGATGCCCTGGGCGCGAAAGATCACGGCCTCGCGGTCCGGGAAACGGGTGGCAGTCTCGGCGAGCACCTGCGGGATCGTCTTTTCCCAGAGGGGTTCGTCCACGGGGCCGACCACATGCGAGAGACCATCCAGCGGCGCGCCGAAGGGGCGCGCGGTTTCAGTCGCATCCGCAACGATGTGATTCATGTGCTTTCCTCCCGGCATTGCGCGGCCGGATGCTTCCGGTCCGCGCTTCTGGCTGGCAGGGATGTTGCGGTCGCGAGGCGGTGTTGTCCAGTACCGTTGAAGCCGGAACCCCTTCAGTAGCGGATGGTGGCGAGGGCGCGCAGTTCACTGGCGGTGGCGGATGGAAAGCCGAAGAATTCCAGATAGGCAGGGATTTGCTCGAACAGCATGTCCGTGCCGACCTGGGTCATGCAGCCGCGTGCCCGGGCAGCGGCCAGAAAGGGCGTTTCCTCCTGTTTCATTACCACTTCGCCGACAAAGGTGGTGGGCGCCAAGCGGTCGATGTCCATGGGCAGGGGGTCGCCTGCCTGCATGCCGAGCGGCGTGGCGTTGACCACGATGTCATGGCCCGCAGGATCGCGGGAGCCGGTGACAATGGTCATCGCCGGATAGTGCGCCTTCAGGCTGGCCGCCAGCCGTTCGGCGCTTTCGGCGCGCGTGTCGAAAACGCAGAGGCGCGCGGCACCGGCACCGGCAAGGGATGCTGCAATGGTCGAGCCGACGCCGCCGGCGCCGACCACCAGCGCCGAGACGCCCTCGATCGCGCGGCCCTTTGCCAGCACCCCGCGTACGAAACCCTCGCCGTCGAACATGTCGCCGACAAGGCGTCCGGAACGGTCACGCTTCACGGCATTGCAGGCGCCACAGACCTTCACGGTGGTGCTTGTGTCATCGAGGAGACTGACCACGGACACCTTGTGCGGCATGGTGATGAGCGCTCCGGCGATGTTGCGCATGCGGAACAGGAGCGGCAGGAAGGCCGCGAAATCCTCCGCCTCGCAACCCATGGGAACGACGACGGCGTCGATGCCGCGCGCCTCGAACCACGGATTGTAGATCATCGGCGCCTTGAAGCTTTCGGTGGGAACGCCGAGATGGGCGAGAAAGCGGGTGTGGCCTGAAATGATCATCCGGATCGCTCGTCTTCCGACCGGTGCTCAGGCGAGCAGCGTGCCCATGCGGCGCACGGCCAGTTCGTAGCCCTCCACGCCGAAACCGGCCATCACCGCGTCGGCGCGGTGCGACACATAGGAATGGTGGCGGAAGGCCTCGCGCTTGTGCACCTGCGAGATGTGGATCTCGATCACGGGGCCGTCGAAGGCGTTGAGCGCGTCGAGGATGGCGACCGACGTATGGGTGAATGCGGCCGGGTTGATGACGATGCCTCCGGCCTGCTCGCGGGCCTCGTGGATCCAGTCGATGATCTGGTGCTCGGCATTGGACTGCAGGAGGCGGATCTCAAGACCGAAACCGGCGGCCACCTCGCGGCAGCGCGCCTCCACGTCGGCGAGCGTCTCGCGGCCGTAGATCTCCGGCTGCCGCTTGCCGAGCAGGTTCAGGTTCGGACCGTTTAGAATGTAGACGAGCTTGGACACGGACGACGCCTTTCACCGCTTGGGCCAGGTTGCGCGGCAGGGCCGCGGTTCCAGACGGCATAGCCGCAATCGGCGCGATTTCCAATATGGCGCGGCGCGTCAGGCAAGGTCCTCTTCCGTCTCGCCGGCCAGGCCGGCGCGGATCAGGTCCCAGAGCCTGGCGGCCAGCGGGCTTGGCGCATGGTTCTTGCGGGCGATCAGGTGATAGGGATTGACGATGATGGGTTCGGCGGGTTCGAGGCGCGCGAAGCCGCTGGCCGCGCCGCCGGCGCCGATGAGGTCGGCCACCTCGCGCGAAACCGGGGCAATGGCATCCGTCGAGGCAAGATAGGCGATCATCACGAGCAGGGAGGTGGAATTTACGATCTCGCCGGGAAGGGGAATGCCCCTTGCGATGAAGGCTTCCTCGACGGCCTGGCGCATCGGGGTGTGCGGCGCCTGAACCACCCATTCATAGCCTTCCAGCGCATCGAGAGCCACGGGCCGCGCGTTGTTGAGCGGGTGATCGCGGCGGATCATGAAGTGGATCACCTCGACCCGGCCGCGCCGGACGATGAACTGGCGGGCGTCCGTGCCCGGCGGCACGCGCGAAAGCACGAAATCATAGTCACCACGCAAAAGGCCGTCGATCAGCACGTCGCTGGGGGCGACATCGATATGGATGTCGGCATGGGCCGCATCGCGCTTGAGCCGCTGGATGGCGGGAACGACATGGGCGACGGCACCCCCGGTGACCGAGCCGACGCGGATGGTGCCGGCACGGCCCGCGCCGACCGCTTCCACTTCGCGTGCGGTCTGTTCCATTCCGTTGAGGAGCGGAACGGCGTTGCGGGCCAGGATTTCGCCCAGCGGCGTCATGGTCATGCCCCTTGGATGGCGCAGGAAGGCGGGCGCGCCCATGGTGCGCTCGATGGCGGCAAGCAGGCGCGAGGCGGCCGGCTGCGTCATACCGAGCTGTTCGGCCGCAAGGGCGAGCTGGCCTGTCTGCGCAATGGCGCGGACAAGGCGGAAATCGCGGATCTGGAGGCGGTTGGCGAGGTTCTGCATTTCGTGACTTATCGAATCTGATATGCAGAATGTCAATTTGCGCAATTGAAATGCAAGCCATCCGCTCCGTAACCTGCCGGCGGATCGTGACGGTCCGCCAACAGGGCGCGCATGCCGGAGCCCAAAATTGCCGGCGGCGCGCATCGTTCTCTCGGGAGGAATTCGATGAGGAAACTGATTTCCGCAATGGCGTCGCTTGTCATCGGCGCCGGCGTCCTGGCCAGCCCGGCCGTGGCGCAGGACAAGGGCACTGTCGGCATTGCCATGCCGACCAAATCGTCGGCGCGCTGGATTTCCGACGGCGATTCGATGGTCAAGCAGTTCGAGGCGGCGGGCTACACGACCGATCTGCAATATGCCGAAGATGACATTCCCAACCAGCTTGCCCAGATCGAGAACATGATCACCAAGGGCGTGGACGTGCTGGTGATCGCGGCCATCGACGGCACGACCCTTTCCAACGCGCTTGAAAACGCGGCGGCTTCCGGGATCAAGGTCATCGCCTATGACCGCCTCATCCGCGACAGCGGGAACGTCGACTATTACGCCACGTTCGACAACTTCAAGGTCGGTGTGCAGCAGGCGTCGTCCCTGGTCCAGGGCCTGAAGGAGCGCTTCCCCGACACCAAGCCCTGGAACGTGGAACTGTTCGGCGGTTCGCCGGACGACAACAATGCCTACTTCTTCTACAACGGCGCGATGAGCGTGCTGCAACCGATGATCGACGCCGGCGAAATCGAGATCGTGTCGGGCCAGATGGGCATGGACACGGTCGGCACGCTGCGCTGGGACGGCGCGGTGGCGCAGGCGCGCATGGACAACCTGCTGTCGGCCAACTACACCGACAAGCAGGTCCACGGCGTGCTCTCGCCCTATGACGGCCTCTCCATCGGCATCCTGTCCTCGCTGAAGGGTGTCGGCTACGGTTCCGGCGATCTCAAGATGCCGATCGTGACCGGCCAGGACGCGGAAGTGCCGTCGGTCAAGTCGATCCTCGCGGGCGAGCAGTATTCCACGATCTTCAAGGACACCCGCGAACTGGCCCGCGTCACGGTGGGCATGGTGGAAGCCCTGCTGCAGGGCGGCGAGCCGGAAATCAACGACACCTCGACCTACGACAACGGCGTCAAGGTGGTGCCTTCCTACCTGCTGGAACCGGTGGCGGTCGATGCGTCGAACTGGGAGACGATCCTGATCGGGTCCGGCTACTACACGATGGACCAGATCAAGTGACGTCCTCATCCTGAGGAATGCGGACGCCCGCGCGGCCCTGCCGCGCGGGTTCAACGTCCACGGCTTCATCCATCCATTCGGGGCCCGAACCATGGCGACGCTGCTCGAAATGCGGTCGATCACCAAGACCTTTCCCGGCGTCAAGGCGCTGGACACGGTCAACCTGACCGTCGAGGAAGGCGAGATCCACGCGCTCGTCGGGGAAAACGGGGCGGGAAAATCGACCCTGATGAAGGTCCTTTCCGGGGTTTATCCCGCCGGCTCCTATGACGGCGACATCGTCTATGACGGCGCTGTGGCTGCCTTTTCGGGCATCGCCGACAGCGAGCGCGTCGGCATCATCATCATTCACCAGGAACTGGCGCTGGTCCCGCTGCTGTCCATCGCCGAGAACATCTTCCTCGGCAACGAACGCGCCAGGGGCGGCATGATCGACTGGCGCGAGACCTTCCGGCTCACCGAGGGTCTTCTGAAGAAGGTCGGCCTGTCGGAGCCGCCGGGCACGCTTGTCGACAAGCTGGGCGTCGGCAAGCAGCAACTGGTCGAGATCGCCAAGGCGCTGTCCAAGGACGTGCGCCTGCTCATCCTCGACGAGCCGACGGCAGCGCTTTCGGAGAGCGACAGCCAGGCGCTGCTCGACCTGCTGCTGGAACTGAAAGGCCAGGGCGTGACCTCGATCATCATCAGCCACAAGCTCAACGAGGTGCGCCGCATCGCCGATCGTGTCACGGTGATCCGCGACGGAACGACCATCTCCACCCTCGACGCCCGCCGCGAGGCGATCACGGAGGACCGCATCGTGCGCGACATGGTGGGGCGCGACATGGCGCACCGCTATCCGGAGCGCGAGCGGCGCGCCGGCGAGGTCATCTTCGAGGTGCGCGGCTGGAACGTCTGGCATCCCGAACATGCCGACCGGCAGGTGATCCGCGACGCGAGCCTGACTGTGCGGGCCGGCGAGGTCGTCGGCATAGCCGGGCTGATGGGGGCAGGGCGGACCGAACTGGCGATGAGCATTTTCGGCCGGTCCTACGGCCGCAACATTTCCGGTGAGGTGTTCATTCGCGGCAAGCCCGCGGATGTCTCGCGTGTCGACCGGGCGATCGCGGCCGGGCTTGCCTATGTCACCGAGGACCGCAAGTCGCTCGGCCTGGTGCTGGAAGAGACGATCCAGCGCAACATCACGCTGACCAACCTTCCGGCGGTCTCGGCCCGGGGGGTGATCTCGGAATCGGCGGAAACGCGCGTGGCGGAGAACTACCGTGGCGCCATGAACATCCGCACGCCGTCGGTGTTCCAGAAGGTGGTCAACCTGTCGGGCGGCAACCAGCAGAAGGTGGTGCTTTCGAAGTGGCTCTTCGCCGGACCGGAAGTGCTGATCCTCGACGAGCCGACGCGCGGCATCGACGTGGGTGCGAAATTCGAGATCTACGGCATCATCAACGCACTGTCGGCGCAGGGCAAGGGCGTGCTGATGATCTCTTCGGAAATGCCGGAAATGCTGGGCATGTGCGACCGCATCTATGTGATGAACGAGGGCGAATTCGTCGGCGAACTGGATGCGGCGGAAGCAAGCCAGGAGCGCATCATGTCGCTCATCGTCACGGATTAAGGGGAGGCAGTATCGATGGACTCGGTTCACGGCTCCGGCGGCGAAGCTGCCGCACCAAAGGCAAAACCCATGGGCATCGGGGCCTATCTTGTCAGGCACATGCGCGAATACGGCCTTCTGTTCGCGCTCATCGCGATCATGGTGTTCTTCCAGATCGTGACGGACGGAACGCTGCTCAAGCCTGTCAACATCACCAACCTCCTGCTGCAGAACTCCTACATCGTCATCATGGCGCTCGGGATGCTGATCGTCATCGTGTCGGGCAATATCGACCTGTCGGTCGGCTCGGTCATGGGCTTCATCGGCGCGCTGGCCGCGGTGATGATCGTCAATTTCGATCAGCCGGTGTCGGTCACCATCATCACCTGCATCGTGGCAGGCGGGCTCATCGGCGCGGCACAGGGCTACTGGGTGGCCTACTGGAAGATCCCGTCCTTCATCGTCACGCTGGCAGGCATGCTGGTCTTTCGCGGGCTCTCGCTCTGGCTGCTGGAAGGCCAGTCGGTCGGCCCGTTCCCGCGCGAGTTCCAGGTCATCGCCAACGGTTTCGTGCCGGACATCTTCCCCGCGGGAATGGGCGAGAGCCTGGCCGGCCTTTTCGACGCGCGCAAGGTCAATGTTCTGGCGCTGTTTTCCGGCGCCGTCATCGTGGCGGTCATCCTTTGGCTCGGCCTGCGCCAGCGGGCGCGCAACAAGGCCTATGGCATCGAGGACGAACCGCGCAGCTTCTTCATCGCGCGCAATGCCATCGTCGCCTTCGCGCTGATCTTCATCATGTACAAGCTGTCGACCTTCCGCGGCCTGCCGAACGTGCTGCTGACCATGGGCGTGCTGACCATCATATACGCCTTCATCACCGAAAAGACGGTCATCGGCCGGCGGGTCTATGCGCTGGGCGGCAATGAGAAGGCGGCCAAGCTGTCGGGCATCAAGACGGAGCGGCTGACCTTCCTGGCCTTCGTCAACATGGGCGTTCTGGCGGCCATCGCCGGCCTCGTCTTTGCGGCGCGACTGAACACCGCCACACCGAAGGCCGGTTTCGCGCTGGAACTCGACGTGATCGCGGCCGTTTTCATCGGTGGGGCATCCATGTCCGGCGGTGTCGGCACGATCATCGGCGCGGTGGTCGGCGCCTTCCTGATGGGTGTGCTCAACAACGGCATGTCGATCATGGGCATCGGCATCGATTACCAGCAGATGATCAAGGGCCTCGTGCTGCTCGCAGCCGTCATCTTCGACGTCTACAACAAGCAGAAGCAGGGCTGACCGGCGTGCCGCCAGCCACGGCAGGCCGGCGGCACTGAAACGACAAGGACGCTATCGCATGACCATGAAGATCGCCCTCCTGGGCATCGGCAAGATTGCCCGCGACCAGCATGTGCCGATGATCGCTGCATCGCCCGAGTGGGAACTGGCTGCGACTTTCTCGCGGGAAGGCGAGGTCGAGGGCGTGCCCTCCTATCGCGATTTCGCGCAGCTTCTGGCCGAGCGGCCGGATATCGAAACCGTGTCGCTCTGCCTGCCGCCGGTGCCGCGCTTCGACTTCGCCGCCCAAGCCATCCGGGCCGGGCGCAACGTCATGCTGGAGAAGCCGCCCGGCGCATCGCTTTCGGAGGCGCACGCGCTGGAAGCCATGGCGCGCGACGCAGGCGTGTCGATCTATGCCACATGGCATTCGCGCGAGGCGGCCATGGTGGCGCCAGCCAAGGCCTGGCTCAAGGACAAGCGGCTGAAGAGCCTGCGCGTGGTGTGGAAGGAGGATGTCCGGCGCTGGCATCCGGGCCAGGCGTGGATCTGGCAGGCCGGCGGGCTCGGCGTGTTCGATCCGGGCATCAACGCGCTGTCCATCGTCACAGAGATCCTGGCCGACCCGATCCACGTGACCGGCGCAGAGCTGTTCTTTCCGGAGAACTGCGAGACGCCGATTGCCGCGAATGTGGCATTCCATCACCCGCAGGGGACAGTGACGGCGGAGATGGACTTCCGGCAGCAGGGCGAACAGATCTGGACCATCGAGATTGAAACGGATCAAGGCTTGCTGGTCCTTTTGGAAGGCGGGGCGGAGCTTTCCGTCGACGGAACGCTGCAGGCAGCGTCGGCGGCACCAGAGGATAAGGGAGACGGCAGCAATCCGTTGCTGGGCGGCGAATATGCCCGGCTTTACGCCAGGATGGCCGCGCTGGTGCGCGCAGGCGGCATCGACATGGATCTGACGCCGATGGCGCATGTGGCCGACGCCTTCCTGCTCGGCCGGCGCGTGACCGTCGAACCGTTCATCGAGTAGGACGATGCCGCAGAAAGAGACAATGGCCGGACTGGACTGGATCGCGGTGGACTGGGGCACCAGTGCGCTGCGCGTCTGGGCGCTCGATGCAAAGGGCCGGGTGCTGGATCGGGTCTCGTCGCCGGAAGGCATGGGCACCCTGTCCGGGCCGGACGCCTACGAGGATGCGCTGCTTCGCCTGGCGGACGGCTGGCTTGACGGGCGGGAAAAGCCGGTGCCCGTGATCGTCTGCGGCATGGCCGGCGCACGCCAGGGCTGGAAGGAAGCTGCCTACCGCAAGGCGCCATGCAGGCCGGCGAGCGGCACGGGGCTGACCGCCGTCTCCACGCGTGACCGGCGTATCGCGGTCAAGATCGTGCCGGGCATCTGCCAGGACGATCCTGCCGACGTGATGCGCGGCGAGGAAACGCAACTGGCAGGCCTCGTCTCGGCCATCGGTGTCAGCGATGGCATCGTCTGCATGCCGGGCACGCACAGCAAATGGGTGCGGCTGGCCGGCGGCCGGGTGACCGCCTTTTCCACCGTGATGACGGGCGAGATGTTCGCGCTCATGGCCGGACATTCCGTGCTGCGCCATTCGGCCGCGGGCGACGGGCATGACGAGGCGGCGTTTGCCGCTGCGGTGCGCGAGATGATCGCCGCACCCGAAACGTTGACGGCGGCGCTGTTCTCGGTGCGGGCCATGGCGCTGCTCGACGAGGCGTCGCCGGCTGTGTGCCGGGCGCGCCTTTCCGGCTTGCTGATCGGCGCGGAACTCGCGGCGATGCGCGATTACCGGAAGACAGGAAAGGTCCATGTCGTTGGCGCGGGACCGCTTGTCGCGCGCTATGCGCAAGCCATGGATATCGCCGGTGCGCAAGCCGTGCCGGAAGACGGAGAGGCGTTGACGCTGGCTGGCCTCACAGCCGTGCGGGCGGCCCTTGGCGGGGGTGAGGGATAATGCGAAGACTTGTGGCCATCCTGCGGGGTATCCGTCCGGACGAGTCGGTGGATATCGGCGCGGCGCTCATCGAGGCCGGCTTTTCCATGATCGAGGTTCCGCTCAATTCGCCCGATCCGCTGGACAGCATCGCCCGCCTGGCCGGCGCCTTCGGCGACCGGGCGCTGATCGGTGCGGGGACCGTGCTGACTCCCGAACAGGTTGACCATGTGCGCGGTGCGGGCGGGCGCCTTGTCGTCTCGCCCAATTGCGAGCCTGCGGTGATCGCGCGCACACTGGAGCACGGGATGGTCTCCATGCCCGGCGTCTTTACCCCGACGGAGTGCTTTGCCGCGATCCGGGCCGGCGCGAAGGCGTTGAAGCTGTTCCCTGCATCGCTTGCCGGACCGGACGGATTGAAAGCGATCAAGGCGGTGCTGCCGCCGGATGTCGAGGTCTTCGCGGTGGGCGGCGCATCGGCAGATAATTTCGGTGACTGGCTGGCTGCAGGCGCTGCCGGGTTCGGCATCGGTTCGGCGCTCTACCGGCCGGGCGACGATGCCGCGACCGTTGGCGAACGGGCGCAGGCCATTGTCGCCGCCTGTGACGGTGCGGTGCGATGACTTTTTTCAGGCCGGCAGGGCCGCATCGCGACCAACTCCTTGCCGCTTCCATGCGCTGGCGGCACCTTTTCGCAGAGAGGACATGACAGATGAAAACCCCGCTTTCCGGCATTCTTCCGGTCGCGCCGACACCCTTCCACGACGACGGCAGCCTCGACACGGAAGGCATGAAGCGCGTCATCGACTGCATGATCGACCAGGGTGTCGATGCCATCTGCATCCTCGCCAATTATTCCGAGCAGTTCCTGCTGTCCGACGATGAACGGGCAACGCTGATGAAGCTGAGCCTGGAGCATGCCGCCGGCCGCGTGCCGGTGATCGTGACGATCAGCCATTTCTACACGGATATCGTCGTGCGCCGCGCGCGCGATGCACAGGCCATGGGGGCATCCATGGTCATGATGATGCCGCCTTACCACGGCGTCGGACTGGTGCCCGCGGCGCAGGGCATTTTCGAGCATTTCCAGGCGGTCAGCGACGCCATTTCCATACCCATCATGGTGCAGGATGCGCCCTTGTCCGGTGCGCCGCTGCCGGTCGATCTGCTGGTGCGCATGGCGCGCGAACTGGAAAACGTCTCCTATTTCAAGATCGAGGTGCCGTTTGCCGCCGACAAGCTGGCGGCGCTGATCGAGGCGGGCGGCGAGCACATCGCGGGACCGTTCGACGGCGAGGAGGCGGTGACGCTGCTGGCCGACCTGGATGCCGGCTGCACGGGCAGCATGACCTCGGCCATGTTCCCCGACCGGATCAAGCCGATTGTCACCGAACACCTGGCCGGCAACAAGGATGCCGCGCTGGCGCACTGGACGCGCTGCCTGCCGCTCATCAACCACGAAAACCGGCAATGCGGGCTTCGCGCGGCCAAGGTGGTGATGAAGGAAGGCGGCGTGATCGGTTCGGACCACGTGCGCCACCCGCTCAAGCCCATGTCGTCGCGTACGCGCGAGCGGTTGCTGCAACTGGCGCGCGACCTGGACATCCTTGCGCTCAAGTGGGGCAAATAAGGCGGGAGGGACGCGCGATGACCATCGTCAAGGCGAATACGGTGAAGCTGGCTTCGGACTGCTGCGAACTGGGCGAGGGACCGCATTACGACCGGATGCGTGACAAGGTCTTCTGGTTCGACATTGTGGGTTGCCGGCTGCACGAGCACCGTTTTGCCTCCGGCGAGACGGTCGCCCATGAGCTGCCGCGCATGGGGTCGGTCATCGCGCGCATCGACGATCACCGCCAGATGCTGGCCATGGAGGACGGGCTCTATCTGCGCGACGTGGAGTCGGGCGCACTGGACCTGCTGGTGGCACTGGAGGCCGACAAGCCCTCCAACCGTTCCAATGACGGGCGGGTGCATCCCTCGGGCCGGCTCTGGATCGGCACGATGAGCAAGACGGCCGAACGGGCGGCCGGCGCGATCTACTGGTCGGACGGGCGCGCGGTGCGGCGGCTCTGGGACGGTATCTCCATTCCCAATTCGATCTGCTTCTCGCCCGACGGCAGTGTCGGGCATTTCGCCGATACAGGCGCCAACAAGGTCTGGCGGGTCGCGCTCAATCCCGAAACCGGCATGCCAAGGGGCGAGCCGGAACTGTTCCTCAAAGGCAGCGACCTGCCGCTGGGCGGATGGTTCGACGGTTCCGTCATGGATGCCAAGGGGGTCTTGTGGAACGCGGCCTGGGGCGGCGGCTCGGTCTCCGGCTTCGCGCCCGACGGTTCGCTCGTGGCGACCTATGAAATACCCGCCGGACAAACCAGTTGTCCGTGCTTTGTCGGGGGCAGACTGGACCGACTCCTTGTGACAACGGCCTGGCAGGGGTATTCGGAAGCCAAACGCGCCGCGGATCCCGGAGCGGGTTACACCTATCTGGTCGACGGACAGTTCAAGGGCATCGCGGATACCGATTTCCGTCTCGACGCCTGAAACGCAAACACAGGGACACTTTGAAATGCTGACAGGCAAGCACCTCGTTGCCGGCGACTGGGTCGCCACGCAAACCACGTTCACCTCGGAACCGGCGCACGGGCCGGCGCACGATTTCGCCGTGGGCACGCCGGATCTGGTGGACCGGGCGGCGAAGGCGGCGGAAGAAGCCTTCTGGTCCTACGGCTACTCCTCGCGCGAAGAGCGCGCCGCCTTCCTCAACGCCATCGCCGACGAGATCGAGGCGCGGGGAGAGGCCATCACGGAAATCGGCACGCAGGAAACCGGCCTGCCGGAAGCGCGCCTCAACGGCGAGCGGGGGCGCACGACCGGCCAGCTTCGCCTTTTCGCAAGCCATATCCTGAAGGGCGATTATCTCGACCGGCGCCATGACGAGGCGCTGCCAGACCGCCAGCCGCTGCCGCGGCCCGACATCAGGCTGGTGCAGCGGCCGATCGGCCCTGTGGCCGTGTTTGGCGCCTCCAACTTCCCGCTGGCCTTCTCGACGGCGGGCGGCGACACGGCGGCGGCACTGGCGGCCGGTTGTCCCGTGGTGGTCAAGGGCCATTCGGCGCATCCGGGCACGGGCGAGATCGTCGCCCAGGCCATTGACGCGGCGATCAAGGCCTGCGGCCTCCATCCGGGCGTCTTCTCGCTCATCCAGGGCGGCAAGCGCGACGTCGGCACGGCACTTGTCCAGCATCCGCTGATCAAGGCGGTGGGCTTCACAGGATCGCTGGCCGGCGGGCGGGCGCTGTTCGACCTGTGCGCCCAGCGGCCCGAGCCGATCCCCTTCTTTGGCGAACTGGGCTCGGTCAACCCGATGTTCCTGCTGCCAGAAGCCATGAAGGCGCGCGGCGGCGAGATCGCCAGGGGCTGGGCCGGTTCGCTGACCATGGGCGCCGGGCAGTTCTGCACCAATCCCGGCATCTGCGTTGTCCTCGACGGACCGGAGGCGGATGGTTTCATCGAGGCGGCGACGGCGGCGCTGGAGCCCGTCGGCGCGCAAACCATGCTGACCGACGGCATTGCCGCGGCCTATCGCGCCGGCCGCGACCGGATCGCCGGGACGGCGGGCGTTCAGGAAGTGCTCACCAGCATGTGCGACCTGCGCAACGCCACGCCCTACCTGTTCGCCACCACGGGCAAGGAATGGCTGGAGAACGAGGCGCTGGGCGAGGAAGTGTTCGGCCCGCTCGGCCTGATCGTGCGCGTTTCCGATTTCGACGAGATGCTCAAGATCGCGCGCTCGCTGCATGGCCAGCTGACCTGCACCATCCACATGGATGAGGGCGACACGGCGCATGGCCAGGCGCTGATGCCGGTGCTGGAACGCAAGGCCGGCCGCATCCTCGCCAACGGCTTCCCGACGGGGGTGGAGGTGTGCGACGCCATGGTGCATGGCGGACCTTACCCGGCCTCGACGAATTTCGGCGCCACCTCGGTCGGCACGCTGTCGATCCGGCGTTTCCTGCGCCCCGTCAGCTACCAGAACATGCCGGAAGCCCTGTTGCCGGGCGACCTGAAGTAAGAAAGCTCCCGGCCCGGCAGAACGCTGCCGGGCCGGTTGCCCGCGGGGAAGACCCGCCCGATCAGGCAAGACCGTCAATGAGCGGACCCAGCCAGGGCTCGTATTTCCGCCAGGCCTGTGAACTGCCCCTGTAGAGCGGTTGGCGTACCTGTGCCGCACTCGCGGTGCGCACGCTGCGCCCGGTTTCGTGGAAGCGCAGGCATGCGTCGTCCCAGGGCAGGGCGCAGATATCCAGCAGGCGGCGGGTTTGCGCCTCCTGGTTTTCGGTCAGCGCCTCGTAGTCCAATTCGTGAATGCGGCCGGGGAGGAGCTCCTTCCAGAACGCCATGAGATCGTCGTGAAGGCGCGTATAGGCCGCTATATCGGCGAGATCGAACGAGAATTCCAGCCCGCGGGCCGGGAAGAAGGTCCGGAAGACTGACCAGCCTGTCGCCACGGCATCGCGGCGGGTGTGGATGAAGACGGCCTCGGGCAGGGCGGCGGCGGCATGGCCGATCCAGCGGAAATTGAGCGGCATCTTGTCGACGATGACGGGCCGGTCCGTGTCAAGTGCCGCGAGTTGGTCAAGGTAGCTTCGCCGGATCGCTGCGATCCCGTCCTGGCTGATGCTGCCTTGCGCAAGCGCCGGCGCGACGGCCAGCCTCAGGGCCTGCAATTCACCGGCGCCGTACACGTCCGCGTGGCTGGCGAGGATCTGCTCTGCCAGCGACGTTCCCGACCGCGGCATTCCGACGATGAAAACGGGCCGGCGCGGGCCGGGCGGCACATCGAGCGGTGCGGGCATGCCCTGCGCGAACTGGCCGCGGATACGGGCAAACAGGGCGTGGTGTTCCGCCATCACGTCTCCGGCGCCAATGCGGGCGATCCGGTTGCCCTCGGCAAAGAATGCGAAGGCGCGCGCAGGGTCGCCGCTGTCATCCAGCGCCTTGCCGAGGGCAAAGGTGAGGTGCATGCGGTCGCTGTCGCTGGTCGCGGCGGCGAGCGCCTCTTCCATGACCGCGATCGACGGATCTCCCGCGCCGAAGCGGATCTCGTTGGCAAGGTTGCGCCAGGCCTGCGCATAGTCCGGCCTGGCCTGCAAGGCGGCCCTGTACCGGGCGATGGCCTCCTCATGGCGACCGAGTGCGGACAAGGCAATGCCGAGGTTGTTCAGGGCTTCGGCGAAACCGGGCCGCAGTACCAGGGCTTTCTCCAGAAAGGCAATGGCTTGCAGCGGTTTGTTCAAGCCGATCATGGCGTTGCCGAGGTTGTTCAGCGCCTCGGGGAAATCCGGCTGCAGGGCGAGTGCCCTTTGCACATGCGCAACGGCTTCACCATGATGGCCGAGCGTGTTGAGCGCATCGCCGACATTGTTGTGATGGCCGGCCACACCCGGCGCCAGCGCAAGAGCCTGGCGATGGGCTTCCAGTGCCAGCAAGGGCGCCCCCGCAGCGGCGTGGCAGGCCCCGCACAACGTGTGCAGGAAGGCTGTGTCCGGGAACCGGACGAGGAGTGCCTGCGCGCGCGCCAGTGCGTCGCCTGTGCGTCCGGCGCGCCATAACGCCAGCACGGATTCGGCGGTGGCGCGATCAAGCACCGGCGTTTTCGGCCGGACGGTCCGCAGGGCGGCGAGGGCATCGGCGGCCCGCCGGTTTTCCGGAAAGCGCTCCAGGATTGCCGCATAGAGGGCTTCCGCGCCGGGACGGTCGCCCTTCCGGATCAGCCCGGCTGCCTTCTTGAGTGCCTGATCGGCGGAGCGGATGGGAATCGTCATGGCAAGTGTCGCGTCTGTCTGGACGTTCCGGTGGTCTGACCGCCATGGTGACGGACCAACCTTGCCCGAGGCCGGTTGTTGCGTCTTGCGGCGTGGTCAAGCAAAGGTTCTCTCACCGCTGCGCATCTGAAAGGAGAAACCACCCCATGTTCATCGCCATGAACCGGTTCAAGGTCGAAAAGGGTTGCGAGGACGCCTTCGAGGCCATCTGGAAGAACCGCAAGTCCACGCTTCACGAGATGGACGGATTCGTCGATTTCAACCTCTTGCGTGGCCCGGAAAACGAGGCGGAGGGCTATCGCCTCTACGCGTCGCACACGATCTGGAAGAGCGAGGCGGATTTCCTTGCCTGGACGAAATCGGAAAACTTCCGCAATGCCCACAAGAATGCCGGCCAGCACAAGGTGATGTACAAGGGGCCGCCCCAGTTCGAGGGGTTCACCGCCATCGAAGGCGTCTGAGGGGCGGGTTGCGGACCCGTCCGCGCGCAATTCACATCCGTGAAGTTCACGGCGCAGACCGGCGAGTTATGCAACTCAGCTATCCCGGCTTTCCCTTCGTGTGTCGGTACGCGGTTGCTCTTCCGTGACCGGCTTGGACGGGTTTGGCTTTTTTCGCGTTTGGGTGTCGCCGTGTTCGCCAGGTGAAGGCTGTTCCTCGGTAATGGGCTTGGATGTCTTGGTCATGGGTTCTCCTGTCGAGGCCTGATGGTCAGCGGCGCAGCACCGCCATGAGATGGCGAGATGGCCTGCGCCGGGGCATTTCCGGTTTTCCTTGGATCGGTCCAATGCCCTGTCTCGTCATCTCCGCGTCGTTCCGGACGCAAAACCGGTACACTTTGGAGCGACCCCGACGCGGAGGTGTGGCCGGCATCTGTCGTGCTTGATGGCTCCCGCACTTCGAGGATCCCTGCGTCCGATGGCCTTTGCTGACAGACAACTTGAAACCGGTGCGAACAGTTCCGGCTGAAGCGGACGGTTCTTGGAAAAAACGCTCCGCGCGCCTTTGCCAAAGCGGTGGAGTGTGTAACCGGTGGGCAGTGAGGAACCGGATTGTGGCCGAAGGGGCTGCCGGCCTGGCGACGTCACATCCGGAAAGCGGATATCGGCCGGAGTTCGAGTGGCGGATCCCGCCACGCATCTGGACTCCGGAACCCGGCCGGATCGGTTCGAAGCACGCTCAAGTCATTGAAAGCCTTGGTGCCCCCGGACGGACTCGAACCGCCGACCCCCTGATTACAAATCAGGTGCTCTACCAACTGAGCTACAAGGGCGCTGGCGCCATGCCTACCACAATCGGCGCGGGCTGCAAGCATTTTGGTGGGGCAGCGCTGTCACGCCTGGTCGTAATCGGGCAAGCGGGCGAAGGCTGCGCGCAGCGCTTCCGACCAGCCTTCCGAAATCGTCCGGTAGTAGGGGTCGTCGGCGGTGAAGCGGTGGCGCTGGCGAAGCCGGAAACTGTCCCTGTCATAGAACATCAGGTCGAGCGGCATGCCCACGGAAAGATTGGAGCGCAGGGTCGAATCGAAGGACACGATCAGCAGCTTCGCGGCTTCCGCGAAGGTCATCTCCGGATCATAGGCGCGCACGATGATGGGCCGGCCATACTTGTGCTCGCCAATCTGGAAGAAGGGCGTCTCGTCGCTCGTCTCGATGAAATTGCCCTCCGGGTAGATCATGAACAGGCGCGGTTCGCTGCCCCGGATCTGTCCGCCGACAATGAAATTGGCATGAAACGTCGATTCCGCCTTCTGGCCGCCCTGGGCCGTGGAGGCGATCACCTCCTTCAGCGTATCGCCGACAAGGCGGGCGGTCTGGAACATCGAGGGCGTGTCGAGCAGGGTGGAGCGGCGCTCGCCGGGTGCCTTGGAGCGCTCGTCCAGCAGGCTCACAACGGCCTGGGTCGTGGCCAGGTTGCCGGCCGACAGGAGCACGATGGAGCGTTCGCCCTCGACCTCCCAGGAGAACATCTTGCGCATGACTGACACGTTGTCGACGCCGGCGTTTGTCCGCGTGTCGGACATGAAGGCCAGGCCGCGTTTCATCTTCAGGGCGACGCAATAGGTCATGGCGGGAATCGGTCCGTGCGTGATTGCACACGCTGCGATTACTGCTCCACGTTTATGTTGACCGCAAGCGTTTCTTCGGCGTGGCCGAAGCGAATGCCCGAGACGGGGCCGGCCTCGGTGTAGTCGCGGCCATGGGCGATGCGCGCATAGCGCTCGTCCGGGCACATCCGGTTGGCGCAGTCGAAACCGACCCAGCCCAGCCCGTCGACATGGGCATCGGCCCAGGCATGGCTGGCGACCTGCTGCTCGCTGCCTTCCATGTAGAGATAGCCCGACACGTAACGCGCGGGCACGCCCATGGTCCGGGCCGCGGCGCAGAACACATGGGCGTGGTCCTGGCAGACGCCCTGGCCGCCGGCGAGCGCCTCGGCCGCGGTCGTGACGGAACTCGTCCGGCCGGATTGGTAGGCGACCCGGTCGGCGATCAGGTGCATCAGCCTGTGAAGGCCGTCGAGATCGCCGCGCCCGCCTGTCTCGGCGGCCAGCGCGAGGATGGCCTCGTCGGGTTCCGTCAGCGTGGTGGGGCCGACGTAAAGCCAGAGTGGCGCGGGGCCCCTGTTGATCCCGAGCACGCCGGAAGTGTCGCGGGTCTCGATCACGCCCGTGGCCTCGATCGACAGGTGGTCGGTGCCGTCGCGGGCGCTGACCAGCCAGGTTTCGTTGCCGTAGCCGTCGACATAGCGCGCCTCGACCAGGCCGCCGGTTATGTCCAGCGTCCAGGACGCGACCGTCTGGGCCGCGTCGTCACGCGGGACAAGGCGCAGACGCTGCAGCGCATAGGGCACTGCCCGGTCGTAGAGGTATTCCGTGTGATGGCGGATCGTCAGTCGCATGGCGGTCAATAGAAACGGTAGGCGTCGGCGATGTCGTTGCCGAGCTTGTTGTTGCCGGAAATGAATTCGATGAGGAATTCGTGAAGTCCCTTGTCGATGATGTCGGCCGCCGATGTCGCCTTGAGCCGGGCAAGCGTTTCCCCGGCGGTGTCGTGGCAGGCATGGCGCACACCGTAGTCGCGTTCGAGATAGTCCAGGTTGTCGACGATGTTCGTGGCGCAGAAGGCCAGCGAGCGCGGCATGCGCGGATTGAGGACAAGGAAGTCGATGATGTTGGCCGGCTTGTAGCGCACGTCATAGACCCAGCGGTAGGAGCGGTGGGCGGAGACCGAGCGCAGGATCGATTCCCACTGCTGGGTATCCAGCGCCGATCCGACCCAGGAAGTACCGGGCAGCAGCACGTAGTATTTCACGTCGAGGATGCGCGCGGTGTTGTCGGCCCGCTCGATGAACGTGCCGAGGCGGGCGAAATCGAAGCGCTCGTCGCGCAGCATGGTGCCGACGAAGGCGCCGCGGATGAGCGCGGTTTCCCGCTTGATCAGGTTCAGCAGTTCGGGAAGCCGCTTCTCGTCGACAGGACTGGACAGGGCCGCCTTCAGGTTCATCCAGGCGGTGTTGATGTTCTCCCACACCTCGCGGGTCAGCGCGGTGCGCACCATGCGCCCATTGCTGCGCGCGGTCTCGAAGCATTGCAGCACCGAGGAGGAGTTCGATTCGTCGCGCAGCATGAAGTCGATCGCCTTCTGCGCGTCGACCTGGCCGTGCACCGCCTGGAAGGCGCCTGCAGCGCCGGCGCTTTGCAGGATGGATGTCCACGAATCGATCTGGTCGCCGTCGCCGGTCAGGGCGACGTGATGGCCGGTATCGACAAGGCGGGCGATGTTCTCGGCCCGCTCGATGTAGCGGTGCATCCAGTAGAGGCCGTTGGCGGTGCGTCCCAATAGCATGTCAGTCGTCCAGTACCCAGGTGTCCTTGGTGCCGCCGCCCTGGCTGGAATTGACCACGAGCGAGCCCTCCTTCAGCGCCACGCGCGTCAGTCCGCCCGGCACGATGCGCACCTGGTCGGAGACGAGCAC
Source organism: Zhengella sedimenti (assembly GCF_046506625.1). Taxonomy (NCBI): domain Bacteria; kingdom Pseudomonadati; phylum Pseudomonadota; class Alphaproteobacteria; order Hyphomicrobiales; family Notoacmeibacteraceae; genus Zhengella; species Zhengella sedimenti. The sequence continues at coordinate 4,319 of NZ_JBKFFP010000006.1, read as the reverse complement.
GAAGGGGCGCAGGTCCACATGGCGCGGCGCAAGGCCCTTTTCGGTCAGGATGGGACAGGTGGACAGCGCCAGGGTCGGCTGCGCGATGTAGTTGGCGGGATTGGCCTTCAGCTTGGCGGCGAACGCCTCGCGTTCCTTCTTGCTGGCAGCCGGGCCGACCAGCATGCCGTAACCGCCGGAACCGTGCACCTCCTTGACCACGAGGCTGCCCAGATGCTCCAGCACATAGGACAGGCTGTCGGCCTCCGAACAGCGCCAGGTCGGCACGTTGGGAAGGATCGCCTTGCGGCCGGTATAGAATTCGACGATCTCCGGCATGTAGGAGTAGATCGCCTTGTCGTCGGAAATGCCGGTGCCCGGCGCATTGGCGATGGTGATACCGCCGGCGCGATAGACATCCATGATGCCGGCGACGCCGAGCGCGGAATCGGGCCGGAAGGTGAGGGGATCGAGGAAATCGTCGTCGACGCGGCGGTAGAGGACGTCGATCGGCTTGTATCCGGCCGTCGTGCGCATCGCCACGCGTCCGTTCTCGATGCGCAGGTCCGAGCCTTCCACCAGTTCGCAGCCCATCTGGTCGGCAAGGAAGGCGTGTTCGAAATAGGCCGAATTGTAGATCCCGGGCGTCAGCACGGCGACCGTGGGCGGGCCGTCGCAGACCGGCGGGGCGACCGCCTCCAGCGAGCGGCGCAGCAATTCGGGATAGTTCTCAACCGGGCGCACGCGGATGTCGCGGAACAGTTCGGGGAAAAGCTGCATCATCGTCTCGCGGTTCTCCAGCATGTAGGAGACGCCGGACGGCGTGCGCGCATTGTCCTCCAGTACGTAGAAATCATGCTCGCCGGTGCGCACGATGTCGGTGCCGATGATGTGGGTATAGACCCCGCCCGGGGGCTTCATGCCGAGCATTTCGGGCAGGAAGGCCTTGTTGCGGGCGATCAGTTCGACCGGCAGGCGGCCGGCCTTGACGATTTCCTGGCGGTTGTAGATGTCGTCGAGAAAGGCGTTGAGGGCGACGACGCGCTGTTCGATGCCCTGGGCCAGGCGGCGCCATTCGGCACCCGACAGGATGCGGGGAACGATATCGAAGGGGATCAGGCGTTCGGCTGCTTCCGCCTCGCCGTAGACGTTGAAGGTGATGCCGGTGCGCCGGAAGACCTGCTCGGCGTCGGCGCTCTTGCGCTTCAGGTCCTCGGCGGTCTGGCGCGCGTACCAGTCATCGTAGCTCAGGTAGGGCCAGCGGGTTGTCTCGTCCTTTCGCATCTCGTCGAACGCTGTCACGGAAACGCTGCCCTCCTTCCAATCCGGCCTTCAAGTATCAGGCTTGGCTGAACCATTTCACGATTTTGCAAAGCAAAAGGCAAGCCAGTTGGCGTCGCTGCGGCGCGGCCGGTTCGCACCATCGCGATTGCGCGGCGTCTGCCTGCATCCTGGGCAATGTGCCTGCGCGGCAGGCAGTCAGGGGGTGGCCGACAGGTGCCGCGTGGCCGCGTAGAGGGCGATCGCGGCGGCGTTGGAGACGTTGAGCGAGCGGATGGCTCCCGGCATGTCGAGGCGTGCCAGTGCAGTGACGGTGTCGCGCGTCTTCTGGCGCAAGCCCTTGCCTTCGGCGCCGAGCACCAGGGCGATGCGCCCGCCCGCGAGCGTCGCTTCCAGTTCCAGCGGACCGTCCGAATCCAGCCCGATCGTCTGGAAGCCGGCCGCGGCCAGTGTCTCCAGTCCCTCAGCAAGGTTGCGCACGGTGATATGGTCGATGTGTTCGAGCGCGCCTGAGGCCGACTTGGCCAGCACGCCGCTTTCGGCGGGACTGTGGCGCGCCGTGGTAATGAGCGCACCCGCGCCGAAGGCGACCGCCGAGCGCATGATCGCGCCGACATTGTGCGGATCGGTGACCTGGTCGAGGACGAGGACAAGCCTTGTGTCGCCAAGGGCGTCGAGGGGCTTGGAGTCCAGCGGGCGAACCTCGAGCAATGCGCCCTGGTGGACGGCCTCGGAACCGGTGATGCGGTCGATGATTTTCGGCTCCACGATTTCCACTGGGAAGGGCAGGGCCTTTTCGTCTTCCACGCCGAGGCGCGAGAGGGCATTGCGCGTTGCCAGCAGCCGCTCGCAACGGCGCGCAGGATTGGCCAGCGCCTCGCGCACGGTATGGAGGCCATACAGGCGCACGAGGCCGTCGTCCGGCATGTCGCCTGCCACCGGCGCCGGCTTGCGGCGGGGCGGCGGGCCGCCCCTCTTGGCATCGCGGTGGGCGCGGCGCAGCTTGGCGTAATGGCTGTCGCGGTCGCTGCGGGAAGATTTGTCGTCATCGCTCATGGGGGTTCCTTTATCAGCGCCCGCCGGCGCTGCCTATGGGGTTTGCCGCGGCCGGGAAAAAATCCGCACGAGAATGCATCCGGCCCGGTTGACAGGCTTGGACGCAATCGCCATAAGGCCACTCGCGGTTCGGCGGCGAAGGTTTTCCAGACGCTTGCTGGTCTTGCGAAATGCCTCGTGGCTCTGCCTCAGGACCGGTTCCGGAGGGGTGTCCGAGTGGTTAAAGGAGACGGACTGTAAATCCGTTCGCTATGCGTACGCTGGTTCGAATCCAGCCCCCTCCACCACCGGCCTGGCAGATGTGCGGGTATAGCTCAATGGTAGAGCAGCAGCCTTCCAAGCTGAATATGCGGGTTCGATTCCCGCTACCCGCTCCAGTCTCCCTCCAGGACGTCAATCGGCCGTATCGGCGGATCGCCGCGCCGAAACCTGTTCGCGCAACGCCTTGACCTCGCTTGCCAGCATCCGGATTTCATTGAGCATCTGCTCCTGATCGGCATGCAGCGTTTCGCGCTGCTCGGCGGCGCTTTGCTCGTGCTCGGACTGCATGGCGGAGACAATGATACCGATGAACAGGTTCAGGACGGTGAAGGTGGTCGCCACGATGAACGGGATGAAGAAGAGCCAGGCCGCCGGGTACGCTTCCATGACGGGGCGTACGATGCCCATCGACCAGCTTTCCAGCGTCATCACCTGGAACAGCGTGTAGGCCGAGGCGCCGAGCGAACCGAACCATTCGGGAAATGACGCGCCGAACAGCTTCGTGGCGATGACCGAGAAGATGTAGAAGACAAGGGCGAGCAGGCCCATGATCGAGCCCATACCGGGCAGGGCGGCAAGCAGGCCGCCGATCACCCGGCGCAGCGACGGCACCATGCCGACAAGCCGCAGGACGCGCAGGATGCGCAGCGCGCGCAGCACGGATAATGGCCCGGCGGCGGGAATCCACGCGATGGCGACCACGGCGAGGTCGAAGATCCGCCAGGGGTCGCGCGGAAACTGGCGGCCGTGGACGAGCAGCTTCAACGACAGTTCAACGGTGAAGATCCAGAGAAAGATCTGGTCCAGCGTCTTCAGCAACCCGCCGGCGGCAGCCATGGCGCTCGCGCTGGTTTCAAGGCCCAGGGTCACGGCGTTGACGACGATGATGGCCATGATGGCCTGGTCGAAGAGGGGGGAGGTGACGGCGCGGCGAATCGCGGCAATCATCGCGTGGCTCCATTGATGCGAACGGCAATCAGATGCAGGCGGCGATGGCGGTTTTCAAGTCCGGCCGGTCCTGCGGCGCGGCAAAGCTCGAAAAGAGCCCGGGCCAAGCCAAATTGAAGCTTGCGTCCAAACCGTTAAAGCCTTATTTGGCGCACTCATCGTTCCGGGCCGCCGGGTAAGCAAGCCAAATCATCACGGGAAGACATATCGATGGCGAAGGGTAAATTCGAGCGCAACAAGCCGCATGTGAACATTGGCACGATCGGCCACGTTGACCATGGCAAGACGTCTCTGACGGCCGCGATCACGAAGTTCTTCGGCGAGTTCAAGGCGTATGACCAGATTGACGCGGCTCCGGAAGAGAAGGCGCGCGGCATCACGATCTCGACGGCGCATGTCGAGTACGAGACGGAGAACCGTCACTACGCACACGTCGACTGCCCCGGCCACGCCGACTACGTGAAGAACATGATCACGGGCGCGGCGCAGATGGACGGCGCGATCCTGGTGTGCTCGGCCGCCGACGGCCCGATGCCGCAGACGCGCGAGCACATCCTTCTGGCCCGCCAGGTCGGCGTTCCGGCGATCGTGGTGTTCCTGAACAAGGTCGACCAGGTCGACGACGAGGAGCTTCTGGAACTGGTCGAGCTGGAAGTGCGCGAGCTTCTTTCGAGCTACGAGTTCCCGGGCGACGACATTCCGATCATCAAGGGTTCTGCGCTTGCCGCTCTTGAAGACAGCGACAAGAAGATCGGCGAGGACGCGATCCGCGAGCTGATGGCCGCCGTCGACGC
>NZ_JBKFFP010000005.1:265100-389390 GCF_046506625.1 Zhengella sedimenti | reverse complement strand
GCTCGCCAGAAACTTTCTCTCCGCCGTCGCACTGGCGACCCTCGTCGCATTCTGGCTATGATTGAGTCTGAACCCTAGAAATACGCGCTGACGACATTCCGCGCCTGTGTGTATATCGCCAGCGTCATTCGAGGCCAAAGTGGCCATTACAGAATTATGGCCTCCCCACCAATTCCGGACAGAGCCAAATATCAAAACTTGGGATCAAATACATTAAACACTGTGACTGGCCACACGAGCGCGAAACAGGGCCTAACGGAAAATTGATAGCATCCTTGCTTGTCAAAGGTTTGACGTATGGGCAGAAATTGAAGTGATGTTCAGGTCGATTCGCCATCTGCCCGGTCGCGGCCACATAGTTCTGGTGTTGATGCTCGTATTCGCGAGTGTCGTGCCGGGGGCTGCGCACGCCACGGCAATGTCGGCAATGGCGACCGTGAGCAGCGGGGAGCACCACATCGGCGGATCTGTCGATCAGTCGTTAAAGAAGCATCATCATGCAAAGGATGATCACTCGTCCGCTTCCCGCGGCCACAGGCCCGCACATCACGGCGACACGACAGACCGCTGTTGCCCGATCTCGTGCTTCCTAGCCCTCTGCTCGCTTGATTCTCCAATGGAGGCGGTTTTCATCCGCGGCACTTTCGAGTTCGGGCCGGCGTTGAACTTCGTCGCCATTTCCATGGCCATGCCTGAACGCCCTCCACGCGACTGACAGTTCATCTGCGCCCGTAACCGGGCACCGTGGCCGGTCCTCATCGGCTGATCGCACTTCTATCGTGGTAGGACAATCATGTTTCGTACCCTCTTGGTGGCTGCCTTGCCGCTGGCGCTTGCCGCTTGCTCGGCTGCGGGCAGGCCTGACCAGTTCCTGTCGGACAGTTCGCCTGCGGACCCGACACAGGGCATTCGCAATCTCCACTATCGATCGGTTCTCAATGGGTATACCCACCGGGTTGCCGTGGAACCCAAGCCTTGGCGTCAGCAGAATGACAGCCAGGCGCCAGGCGCGGGAACCGGCTCATGATCATGGCACGCAAAATCAGACAGACAATCTTCGTCTGTGCCGCAGGCGTTTTTCTCGCAGGCTGTGTCAGCGATCAGGAGCTTGCCGGCTACTCCGCCAAAGAGGCCGGCTTCAGCGTCGTTGCCGCATCCGTTTCGAGGGGCACCGGAGGAAAGGATACGGTCTGGATCCAGAACAATGACCAGGCAAGGGCAGTATCCGCGCGCGTTCACGCCTTGGTGCACAAGAAGACCATCAATGCCGACACCGCTGTCCAGGTTGCGCTTCTCAACAACAAGGGGCTTCAGTCGGCCTATGCAGACATAGGCATGACCGCGGCGGAGGTCTGGCAGCAAGGCTTGCCCGAGAATCCGAAAGTCTCGATAGGCCTGCTGGGAATAGGCGCCCCTGAACTGGCCGCCTATCGTGCCATCGAAGGCATGATCGCCGCCAACATCCTGTCGCTGGCCACGCGCCGGGCCCGTATGGACATTGCCGACACACGGTTCCGGCAGGCCCAGATGAGGGCCGTCGACGTGACCCTGAAGGTTGCCAACGACGCGCGGCGGGCATGGGTCAATGCCGTATCGGCCTTCGAAACCGTTGCCTACCTCAATCAGGCCAAGGTAGCTGCCGACGCGGCCTCGGAACTCGCCCAGAAACTCGGAGAGACCGGCGCGCTGCCCAAGTCCGGTCAGGCGCGTGAACATGCCTTCTATGCCGAGCTCACCGGGCAAATGGCTGAAGCGCGGTTGGCGGCACGACTGGCCAAGGAAGAGCTAACCCGGATCATGGGCCTATGGGGAAGCGAGGTCGACTACTATGTCCCCGACAAGCTGCCGTCGCTGCCTCGCAGCATCATTCGCAAGAACCGGATCGAGCAGGAAGCGCTCCAAAACCGCGTCGACCTTCGCGTCGCCAAACTCGAACTGGAAGCGGTTGCCAAGAGCTATGGCCTGACCAAGGCGACACGTTTCGTCACCGATCTGGAGATCATTTCCGGGGTTGAAGCCGAACGCGAGATCGAAACCGAATACGAGATTGTCGGCGCCAACCTGGAAGAAACGAAGACCAGGAAAACGGTGGTCACACCGCAACTCGAGCTGGAATTCGTGATCCCTATCTTCGACAGCGGCAAGCCGAAACTGCGAAAGGCGGAATTGGCCTACATGCAGGCGGCCAACCTGCTTGCCGAAAAGGCGGTCAACATCCGTTCCGAAGCCCGCTCAGCCTATACCGCCTACAGGTCCACCCACGAGATCGCACGGCACTACCGCAATGCAGTTGTGCCCTTGCGAACCATCATCGAGCAGGAATCCCTCCTCACCTACAACGGCATGATCACCAACACTTTTGAACTTCTCGCCGATACGAGGGCCAAGGTGGGAACCTTGTTGCTGGCGGTTAATGCCAAGCGCGAGTTCTGGCTGGCCGATGTCAACCTGTCGGCCGCGATCTACGGCGGCGGTGCGGCGGCGGGCGGTGGTGCATTCGCTCCGTCGGTAGGCGATGCCGGCGGCGCCGGCCATTAATTCTCCGGAAAGGACAAGACCATGATGAACAGACGTCAGCTTTTAGGCGCAAGCGCTGCCGGAGCAGCCCTTGTTTCCTCGACCGCGTGGTCGAAGACCACGAATATGGGGTTGCCGGATGCAGCCGTGATGGAGAGCCCGCTTACCCAGGCACCCCTCATGCCGTCGACAGGACCGGACTACAATCCGGTGGTCACGCTCAACGGCTGGACCCTGCCCTTCCGGATGAACAACGGAGTCAAGGAGTTCCATCTGGTGGCCGAGCCGGTGGAACGGGAATTGGCGGACGGCATGACCGCCTATCTCTGGGGCTACAACGGCCAATCCATCGGCCCGACCATCGAAGCCGTTGAGGGCGACCGAGTCAGAATCTACGTCACCAACAAGCTGCCCGAGCACACGACCGTGCATTGGCACGGGATGATCCTCCCGTCAGGCATGGATGGCGTGGGAGGTCTGTCGCAACCCCATATCCCCGCCGGCAAGACCTTCATCTACGAGTTCGACCTGGTGAAGTCGGGGACCTTCATGTACCACCCGCACGCCGACGAGATGGTGCAGATGGCCATGGGCATGATGGGCTTCTTCATCGTTCACCCGAAGGACCCGGCCTTCATGCCGGTGGATCGCGATTTCCTGATCATGCTCAATGCCTTCGACATCGACCCAGGTTCGTATGTGCCAAAGATCATGACGATGACGGACTTCAACCTTTGGACATGGAACAGCCGCATATTCCCGGACATCGATCCGCTCGTGGTCTCGAAGAATGACCGCGTGCGGGTGCGGGTGGGCAACCTGACGATGACAAATCATCCGATCCACATGCATGGCTATGACTTCGAGGTAACCTGCACGGACGGCGGCTGGGTCCGACCGGAAGCGCGATGGCCCGAAGTCTCGATCGACATTCCTGTCGGCGCCATGCGTGCCTACGAGTTCGATGCCGTTTACGAGGGCGACTGGGCGATCCACTGCCACAAGTCCCACCACACCATGAATGCCATGGGCCATGACGTGCCGACCTTCATCGGCGTCGACAAATCGAACCTGACAAGGAAGGTCCGCCTCCTTCAGCCGGAATACATGCCGATGGGAACCGCCGGCATGGCCGACATGGGCGAAATGTCGATGGAATTGCCCGACAACACGGTGCCGATGATGACCGGATGGGGTCCTCACGGGCCGATCGAAATGGGCGGCATGTTCTCCGTCGTCAAGGTTCGCGAAGGCATTTCTGCCGGTGATTACAGCGATCCGGGCTGGTACGAAAACCCGCCCGGAACCCAGGCCTACGAGTGGACCGGCGAGTTGCCCGAGTTCACCAGGGCCGCAGGCGCAACGACCACCATCAACCCCGCGCCGGTGAAGTCCGGCACCAATGGCTGAATCTGTCGATCTCAGGTTCTGAGGAAAGGAGCAACACGCATGAAAACACTCTCAATTGCATCCATGGCTTTTCTGGGAATGACCGCACTGGCGACTGCCGCGGGAACTCACGCCGGCGGACATGGCGAGATGATGATGGCTGTAGGAGTCCCTGGCAAGGCATCGGAAGTCACCCGGACAATTGAAGTCATCATGAAGGAAACCGACGACGGCGGGATGGCCTTCGAACCCAGGGAAATCAACGTGAAGAAGAATGAGACCATCCGCTTCATTGTGATCAACAAGGGCGAACTCGAGCATGAATTCGTGCTCGACAACCATGAAGGTGTCATGGAGCACAAGGCGCAGATGGAGAAGATGCCGGAGATGGAACATGACGATCCCAATTCCGTGCGTCTCGATCCGGGTATGGACGGCGAAGTCATCTGGAAGTTCGCGAACGCCGGACCGTTCGAATTCGCCTGCCTGATTCCCGGACATTACGATTCAGGCATGAAGGGCATGCTCAACGTCGCGGGTCATTGATCAGGCCGATCCCGCACAACACAACAAGAGGTAAGACAATGCGCAAATTTGGAGTACTCCTGATCGCGGCAATCGTCGCGGCGACCGGCTCGACGGCTGCGTTTGCAACCGAATACACCAAGGGTGTGGTCAAGAAGGTTGATATGAAGGCCGGGAAGGTTACGATAATCCACGAAGAACTGACCAAACTTGACATGCCTGCGATGACGATGGTGTTCCGCACCGCAGATCCGGCAATGCTGGAAAAGATGAAGGAAGGCGACGCGATTGAATTTGTCGCTGATCGGGTAAACGGCAAACTGACCGTCACCGAGCTGAAATAGAAATTGCTGAAACCGGCGGCGGAAGGCTGGTGCCTCCCGCTGCCGACACCATTCCGAGAAGTGATGGTCTTCAGTCCGTCCGAATTGCCGGGCACAGCTTAACGTGCTTCCCGATTTCCGGACCGTTCTGAGCTGGAATTTTGCAATTATGATCCCGCTGAGGGATGCGTCGATCTCGACGTCTATACATGTCGGATCGGGGGGCTTGAACCTATGCTGGTCGCAGAGGTGGCGGCGATCTCTTCACTTATGATGGATCGCCAACGTGTAATGGTTTTCTCGTCGACCTCCGGCGCATGGGCAGCGATCGAGATCGCGATGTCGGGTTCGGCCGAATGCAGGCGAATTGCGGCTCCCAGCCCATATATGGAGCGATAGGCCCGGGCATGGCTTTCCGCAAACCCGGTGGCCTTGGCGTTTTCAACGGCCTCCCTTATCGAATCCGGCGTCAGCGCCTCGAAATTCCGCAGTTCGGGTTCGATGTAGCGAATGATCTGCTCGATCGTTTCGTCCGGCAGAACCGCGAGCAAGGCAGTGGCCCCCGCGCCAACACCAAGGAAGCGGCGCTGGCCGACTTCGACAGGTATGACCCTGATAACCGTCCGCCCTTCCGCCTTGTGGACGCATACCGCCTCCATACCCGACCGCCGCATCAGATAGGTCGTGACATTCGCCCGGCTCGCAATCCGGTCCACGGTTGCCATCCACGGCGTCAGTTGGAGAACCCGGTCGGTAACGGCAAGACCGAGTTCGTAGGCCAGCATGCCGATCTCATATCTGCGTGTCTTCTTGTCGTAGGCAGCAAGCCCGGTGTCGGTCAGGCATTTGAGAATGCGGTGGGTGGTGGAGCGCGACAGGTTCATCGCCTCTGAGATATTCCGAAGATTCGGCGGCAGGTCACCTGAAACCCGCGCGATCTGCTGGAGAACCGCCGCCGCGCGCCGTATCGCCTGCGTTCCATCCTGTGTCACTTGTTTTCCGTCCCCCTCTGCCTTGCCTTGCCACGCAGGATATTATCCAATTCGCGGCCTGCCCGCACCCGACATCGCCAAACCTTCGCTGCTGTCCGCCCCCCCCCTCAGTTACCATCATCCACGCCGGCACTCTTGTGAATCCCGAGCGGCTGAAGACGATCACGGAAATCCGAGCCGAACGCCTCGTGCACGGCCTCGACAGTCCAGTCCTGCCGTTCCACGCTCGGCACCAGTTCCGTTGGATGGGTCATCAGCGAAAGCCTGGGAATGTCGACTCGTACGATCTGGCCGTTTACGTCGCGCGCCATGTCCGACAGCAGGTAGATGGCGATGGCCGCGTTTTCATCCGGGCTGACCGTCATGCCTGTCTGTTCCCGCCGCGTGTCGCCGATTTGCAGCATCTGGTCGTACATCCGCGTCCGCGCAATCGGCGCGATGGCGTTGACGCGTACGCCCGTCCCGGCCACATCGCACGCCCAGCCATAGGTGAGCGAGGCCGCCGCACCCTTTGTCGCGCCGTAGACCGCCATGCGGGCATAGCCGGCATGGGCGCCGGACGTAACGTTGAGGACAGCGCCGCGTCCGCGCCGTTTCATCACCGCCAGCGCATGAAGCCCGCAATTGACGGTTCCGTTGACATTGACCCGGATGATGCGCTCGACGCTGGCACGCTCCTCGTCCTCCGGCGCGGCCATGTGGAACACGCCGGCATTGTTGACCAGTCCGTCGACCGGCCCGAAGGTTCGTTCGCACAGCGCGATCAGGCCGGCACTTGCATCCCAATCGGAAATGTCGGCATCCGAGGCGACGGCCGCGCCGCCGCTGTCCCGGATGGCCGCTGCAACCGCTTCCGCCGCGCCGCCATCGATGTCGTTGACGACGACGCGGGCGCCTTCGGAGGCCGCCAGCCGTGCATAAGCCGCGCCCAGACCGCGGCCCGCGCCGGTGATGACGATGGACTTGCCGTCAAGGCATCCCATGATCGCTCCTCTCGCGCGCCGGCACGCTGCCGGCGCGATCGCGGGATGGCCAAGACGGCCATCCCCCATGTCGCGCTTCTCAGAACTTCACCTTGGAGAAGATTTCCTCCTGGATGCGGGCGGCGTATTGGTCCCACTGTTCCTGGCTCCAGTCGCCCTCGCCGATCTCGGCGACGATCTTTTCCCACTTCGCGGTGTTCTTCTGGAAGGCGCTGATCAGCGCCTCGGGATCCTTGACGCCACGGCTCTTTGCAGTCTCGATCATGCTCGGGATTTCGGACGCACGATATTCGGCGACGGCCTTGCTCAGGTCTTCCGCCGGTTCGACGATCTCCGTGCCATACTCGTCCACCGCCTGTTTCGTCATGTCTCGCACGCGGTTGGTGAACTCATACTCGAAATCGGCCACGGCCTGTGCCGAGCTTTTCAGCCACGCAGACTTCTGCTCGTCGGTAAACCCTGCCCAGACATCCTTGTTCACCACAACGAAGCCGATGGACTGGAACGTGCCCAGCGGCACGTTCGTCACATACTTCACGAAGTCCATCTGCAGCGCCTTGACCTGCGAACTGTCGTTCATCGCGCAGTCGATCTGGCCGCGCTGCATGGCCTCGAAAATCTCGCCATAGGTGATGTTGACAGGCGTTGCCCCGAGGTGCGCCGCCAGAGGTCCGTAGGAACCGACCGCCCTGATCTTGAGCCCCTTGACGTCCTCGAGAGTCTCCACCCGGTCGTCCGCGCACAGGATATTGTAGGGCGGAGAGGATGTGTTGAAGAGGACGACGATGTTCTGCCGGTCCATCTCTTCCTTGCACTCAGGGCAGTCGAGCAGCATGGTTTCCGATGTCGCCGGTCCGGCCACCTTCGCATTGGTGGAGTACAGGTCGCCGAGCAGGCCGAGCACGGGCAGGTCCGACGGCGTGTAATTGTAGACGAGGATGCCGCTGTCCACCGCGCCCGTCTTGATCGCCTGCAGCGCGGCCGCGCCGCCCGCCAGCGCCCCGCCGCCAACGATGCGTCCCTCGTGCTCGCCGCCCGTCATCTCCTTCACGCGTTCGAAGAAGCGCGCCGCCGTATAGGCGTTGTCGGGATAGGTGTCGGGCGTGTGCGAGGTGTAGATCAGTTCCTTGGCCGACAAGGGCATGGCGAGCGCCATCGTGGCAATGGCGGTGGCAGTCAGTGTCTTCAACAGCATAGGTAGTCCTCCCTGGTTGTGTTGAATAGCAAGGCCCCGGCCCGGGCGGGGTCCGGTAGTCGTGTCTGGCGATGCGGCGCGTCGGATCATGGCGTCCTCACATCATGTACGGCAGGAATGTCGAGATGGCGGGGAAGGCGATCAGCAGGGCCATGATGACGACCTCCGCCGCCAGGAACCACGTGACGCCCCGGAAGATCGTCGTCAGCGGGACGAGTTTTCCCACCACGCTGTTCACGACATAGACGTTGAGCCCCACCGGCGGCGTGATCATGCCGATCTCCAGGTATTTCACCAGGATCACGCCCATCCACAGCGGGTCCATCCCGACGCTCTTCATGATCGGATAGACGACGGGTAGCGTCAGAAGCAGCACGCCCAGCGGATCGAGAAACATGCCCAACACCAGGTAGATGACCGAGATCCCGAGGATCAGCACCAGCGGGTCGAGACCTAGCAGCGAGACCTGCTTGGCCAGGAAGATCGGCAGGCCCGCGAAGGCGAGGAACCGCGTGAACAAGAGCGCGCTGATGGCGACGAAGAAGATGCTGGCCGTGCTGGAAAGCGCCTCCACGACGCTGTTGCGGAAGACCTCGCGGGTCATGTTGCCGCGCGCGAAAGCGATGGCGAAGGCGAAGAACGCGCCGATGGCCCCGGCCTCGGTCGCGGTGGCGAACCCGCCGAAGATCGATCCGGCGACGAAGAAGACGAGCAGCGGGATCGGCCAGACGCTGAGCAGCACCCGGAAGCGCGCCGGCCAGTCCGTCTCGATATTGAGCTTCGGCGCCAGCGCGGGGTTGAAGTGGCAGCGGATGATGATCATTCCGGAATAGATGGCGGCTGTCAGAAGGCCGGGAACGATGCCGGCGATCAGCAGTTCGCCGATGGAGGTCTGGGTGTACCACCCGTAGATCACGAACATGATCGATGGCGGGATCAGGGCGCCGAGCGTGCCGGCGGCCGCCACGCAACCCGTCGCCAGACCCGGCTCGTATTTCGCCTTCAGCATTTCCGGAATGGCCAGCCGCCCCATGGCCGCCGAGGTGGCGAGGCTGGACCCGGAGGCCGCGGCGAAACCGGCGGAAGCGAAGTTGGTGGCGACCGCCAGTCCGCCGGGAAGATTGCCGAGCCAGAGGCGCGCAGCGGAAAACAGGCTTGCCGTCATGCCGCTGTGATAGGCAACCGATCCCATCAGCAGGAACATCGGGATCGTTGTCAGCGACCAGCTCGCGCCGAACTCCATCGGCAGGCTTCCGAAGACGCCGAGTGCGGCCTGCGGCCCACGGATCAGGCTGAGCCCGACCAGCGAGATGCCGCCAAGCGCGATCGCGATCGGCACCCGCAGGGCAAGCAGCCCGAACAGCACCGCGATCGAAATCAGGGAGATGGTCAATCCCGACACGGTCTGTCTCCATTTCCGGTGGTCGCGGGCGTCATTCGATGCCTCCCGCCGCAGTCTTGCGTTCGATGGTCGGATGGCCCCGGCCCGTCAGCGCGTAACGCAGGTCGATCCATGCTTGGATTGCCAGCACGAAGGCGAACAGCCCGAACGACAGCGGCAGGATCCAGCGTGACGGCCAGGCTGGCAGGTCGAAGAAGGACAGGCTGAGGATTTCCCGGTCGCGCGTCGCGGCCGCGGCCTGGTCGAGGACCAGCCATGTGAGCAGTCCGACATAGGCCAGTCCGGCGATGGACACCACACCGTCCAGTCCCGCCAGCCGGCGCTTTGACAGCCCCATGGTGAACATCTCCACCGTCAGGTGCTGGCGACGTATCTGCACGAAGGCGAGCGGCAGGAAGACGCAGGCCACCATGTAGTAGCGCGAGACGATTTCCAGCGTCCCGATGATCGGCTGGTTGAAGAAGTACTTGCCTGCCACGTCGGCGGTGATGTGCAGCATCAGCACAATTATCGCCAGGCCACCAATCGTCATGAGTACCCAGCTTGCCATGTCGGCGATCCGCATCAGCATGTCGGTGCCGCCGCCGTCCTGGCCCATGTTTTCATCCGGCCCGGTCATGACGCCCTCGCCGGCGGCGTGGAACTGAAACCGCGTTCGAAGACTAGCGCGTCGGCCAGCGCCATCGCGGACCCCGCCTCGTAAAGCCGCCGCAGCCCGGCCACCGCCGCCGGGTCGCTCGCCGCCGCGCGCTGCGCCAGGTCCAGGGCGAAGCTCTCGAGGTCGCCGGGTTCCACGAAATAATCGCACAGGCCGATCCGCAGCGCCTCATCGGCCGTCACGATCTCGCAGGTCATGGATATGCGCCGCGCGGCGGCAAGGCCCACGCGCCGAGGAAGGCGCGCCGAAAGTCCCCATCGCGGCACGATGCCCAGTTGCGCATGCGTGTCGCGGAACCGCGCATTGCTCGCCGCGACGATCACGTCGGCGGCAAGCGCCAGTTCAAGCCCGCCCGTGTAGCAGTGATTGTGCACGGCAGCGATCAGGATGGGCCGGATATTGCCCAGGTACTCGACCGTCTTTGACCGGAAGTCCGGGTCTTCCGTTACGAAACCGGCATTCAGCAGGTCGATGTCGGCGCCTGCGCAGAAGGAGCGACCCGCGCCCTTGAGGATGACGCAGCGAACCGCCGCATCCGCCTCGATCCGTTCGAGTTCCTCGCGCAGGTCGGCAAAGAGCGCCGGCGACAGCGCGTTCAGCTTATCCGGACGGTTCAGCGTGAGCACCGTCACCGCACCGTGGTCTTCCCGCAGGATCATCCGGCTCATCGCATGCCTCCCTCGTCCGCCATCATGGCAACGCCGCCCGCGCGCCCGTTCCGGCGCCACGTCCGCGCGTCGTCAGCCGTGGCTCCGCCCGGTATTCTTCCTCCAGCCTGTCGATCAGGCCGGCGACCGTCGGGATGTCCCGGATCAGTTCGATCCCCTGCCCCGCGGCCCAGACGTCCCGCCAGGGTTTCACGTCCGGACGCACCGGTTCGGCCCCGTGGACCGGAAGGGCGCGCGGATCGTATCCGGCCCGCGCGATGGACCGGGCCAGCATGTTGGCCGGGATGCCGTGCGTGAAGAACGGCGTGAAGACCAGTTCATCGGCCCGCGACTGCACGATGATGTCCTTGTAGGCGTCCGTTGCGCCGGCCTCCCGCGTGGCGATGAAACGCGTGCCCATGTAGACGAGATCGGCGCCCAGGTGCCGCGCCGCGCGCATCTGCGCTCCGGTTCCGATCCCGCCGGCCAGCACGATCACGCCGTCGAAGAACCCGCGCACGGCCTCCACGAACACGAACGGGTTCATCCGCCCGGAATGGCCGCCACCGCCCGAACAGATCAGGATCATGCCGTCGACGCCTGCCTTCGCCGCCTTCTCCGCATGACGGATCGAAGTCACGTCATGGAAGATCATGCCGCCCCAGCCATGCACCTCCTGGACGATCTCGTCGGGCGCGCCGTTGATGGTGATGAGAAGCGGCACCTTCCGGTCGCGGCAGATCGCAACCTCCTTCTCGAACCGCTGGCCGGCCCCGGACTTGCCCGAACGCAGGCTGATATTGGCGGCCCAGGGTCCAGTCGGCTTGCCGGTTTCCTTGTGGAACTGCGCAAGCTCCGCCTCCAGCAGGTCCAGCCAGTCGGCGTATTCCTCCGCCGTGCGCGCCGACGCCGACGCGCAGGCCGCTGCCACATTGACTTTGCAAGCCGCGAGCACAAGGTTCGGATAGGTCACCAGGAACATCGGGGCGCAGATCAGGGGCAGGCGCGTTCCGCCGAAGAGGGTTTCAAAACCGGTCAATGCGGGCCTCCGTTCCGGACGGCATCGGCCGCCGCCAGTCCGGCGGCGATGCGGCGCAGTTCCGGTTTCTGCACCTTGCCGACGGTATTGGTTGGCAGGCTGCCGACGATTTCGAGCCGTTCGGGAAATTTCTGCCGCGCGAAACCGGCCGCTTCGAGAAACGCGCTCATCGAAGCGAGCGTGACGGTGGCGCCTGGCGCCGGCACGACGAAGGCAACCGCGATTTCGCCGCGCTCGGCGTCCGGCGCGCCGACAATCGCGACATGGGCGATATCGGGATGGCGCAGAAGCGCGTTCTCGATCTCCAGCGGGCTGATGTTCTCGCCCTTGCGGATGATGATGTCCTTGGTCCGGCCCGTCACGACGATATAGTCGCCATCGACGATCCGGCCGCGATCGCCCATCAGGAAATGACCGTCGTCGGTAAAGCAGCCAGCCTCGTGGCCGGGGTCGAGATAGCCGATGAACATCTGCGGGCCGCGCACCGCGATCTCCCCATCCTCGCCTTCGACCACCGGCCGGCCGGCCGCGTCCAGGATCTGCAGGTCGAGCGCCATCCGGCCGTCGGTATCCGCGTGGGCCTTGGCCTCCTCGCGATTGCGGACGCCGGGGCAGGCCAGCGGAACTTCCGTCGAACCGTAGGCCCGCGAGACGATCGTGCCGGGCAGCGCATCCAGCGCCCTGTGGATCAATTCCGGCGGAACGCTGGCTCCGCCGCAGATGAAACGGCGCAATCCCGGCAACGAGGTAGCCCGGGCCGCCGCAGCATCGAGCAAACCGCGCAGGAAGGGCGTGGCACCGGCCATGAACGTCGCGCCGTCTTCGAGGATTCGCGACACCGCCCGGTCCGGGTCCCAGATATCGTCGAGAACCGTCCTGCAGCCAGTGATCCACGGAAATTCGAAGGCATAGATCGATCCACCGATATGCCCGATGGGTGACGGCACGTACATCACGTCCGTTTCGCCAAGGGTCCAGAACTCGGCAGTGCGCCGGACGACCGCATCCATGGACGCGTGCGTGTGGATGACGCCCTTCGGCGTCCCCGTGCTGCCCGAGGTGAAGATGATCATCTTGGCATCGGTCGGCGCGGGCAGCACCGTTTCGCCCGGCGGGTGATCGAGCAGGCGTTCGAACGCAGCCGCTGCGCCGGGATCGCCGCGCACGGTCACGATGAGGTTCGGCGGGGTCTCAAGTCCTGCCACCATCGCGGGATAGTCCACCCGGGCATCAGCACCGGGGGTGAAGATCGCCGCCACGCCACAGGCCGGCAGGATCGCGCCCAGTTCCGCTGACCGGTAGATCGGCAGGAGTGGCACGATGCGGTAGCCGAACAGCGCGGCGGCCATGTTGACGACCGTCGCCTCCCACCAGTTCGGAAGCTGGAAGGCAATGGCGGCGCCGGGCATGATCCCCCGCGCCGCGAGTGCCCCGCCGAGCCGCCGGGCCATGGCGACCATTTCGGCCCGTGTCAAGCTGCGCGTGCTGTCGCTGACCACCACCCGGTCCGGATCTTCGGTCGTCAGCGCAAGTGCAATCTCGCCGAGACCTGGCCTAGGCTCCGCGCGGTGACGCCCTGCCGATGCCAGGTCGGCGAGCCGTGGCCCCAGGAGATCGGCCGGCGCGTTCATGACGGCCCCTTCCCGCTCGCACGGCGGGCGAAGGCTTCGACCCGCTTGCGGTGTTCCTCGCTGCGCACCGTCAGCGCCTCGTAGGCAATGCCCGGGTCCATGAGCGCGTGCGCGATGCGCTTCAGTTCGATGTTGATCGTCACCTTTGTCAGGCGGATCGCCTGCATGGCCCCCGCCTCGAGCCGGCCGCAGAAGTCATCGATGGCGCCGTCCAGTGCGGCCGGCGCGACCACATGGTTATAAAGGCCGATTTCGCCAGCCTTCGCCGCGCTCAGGATTTCGCCTGTCATCAGATATTCCTTGGCCCGATGGAACCCGACGAGGGCCGGCCAGATGACCGCGCCGCCGTCACCGGCCACAAGCCCGATGGAGACGTGCGGATCGCCGATCCGCGCCGTATCCGCCGCAATGGCGACGTCGCAGAGCAGCGCGATGGTCGCGCCAAGCCCGACTGCCGGTCCGTTGACCCGCGCGATCACCGGCTTGTCGATGTCCAGCAGGGTGAAGACGAGCCGTTTGGCATCGGCGGCCTCGACATCGAACAGGCCCGGATCGGTGGTGAATTCCTGCATGCGAACGATATCGCCGCCCGCAGAGAAGGCGCGCCCCGCCCCGGTGACGATGACAATGTCCGACGTCTCGTCCGTCTGCGCGAAAGCCAGCGCGGCAACGATCTCGCGATGCATGACGGCGCCGAACGCGTTCAGCACCTCCGGCCGGTTCATGGTGATGGTCAGCCGGCGGCCGGAGCGTTCCAGGAGAAGGGTTTCAAAGCGGGGCAAGGTGCTCATGCGGCACCCCATCGTTGCGTCGCATAGCGTCCATAGGCCTCGGACGGCCCACCCATTTCGGCCCGCAGAAGCCGCGCCCTGTAGGTCCAGCGATGCAGAGGATGCTCCAGGGTCAGGCCCATGGCGCCCATGAACTGGTGAAAATCGTAGATGGCGCGCCGGGCCAGTCCCTGGGCATAGCCAAGCGCCAGGCAGGAATCATGCGGCAACTGGGTCTGCGCGGCCTTCAGCATCTGCATGCGCGCCGCCTCGATCTCGATCCCGTTGATCGCGAGCCGATGCTGAACGGCCTGGAAGCTGCCGATTGGCCGCCCGAACTGGTGCCTGTCGCGCACATGGGCGAGAACGGATTTCAGGGCCCCCTTCAGCGTTCCGGCAAGCTCGGCAGCGACGGCAACCTGCCACAGCACCCTTGCCCGTACCGGATCGAGGGTGGCCAGGACCCAGTCCTGGGCCTTCATGTCGATCCGGCCCATCGGATAGGCATAGAGACTTTCGACCGCCTCAACGGCGTCCGCCTCAGGCTGCGCGATCCGAACACCGGCCTGGTTGATCGAGACCAGTGTGCGGGCGACAGGAAGAAAACGCACCGCACCGGGAGCGTCATCGACCACGACGGCGACAGGCCGCGGCAAGTCATTGCCGAGAAAGGGGCGCAGCAAGGCGGATGCCGCACATTCCAGCGTGACGGGCGATTGCGCGATCTCGTGGATCATGGTTGCGGCGGCGACGGCGCCTAGCTCCTTCTCCGCCGCGGCTTCGAAAAATCCGTTCTCTGCCAGCCGAGCATCCAGCGCGGCCCCGTACTCGAAACGGCCCCAATCGGCGACTGTGCGGAAGCCGGCATCGGGAGAATCGAGCATCAGGCCGAGGAAGGTCAGAAAGGTCGTCTGATCTTCGTTGAATTCGAGGCGCACGGATCATGGCTCCTTCGGAAGGTTCAATTCACGCCGGGCGACCAGGTTGAGCTGGATTTCGGCCGCCCCGGCGGCGATGCCGGTAACGATTGCGCGTTCGTGATGCGACAGGAACGACGCATGCTCGCCGCCGGAAAACGTGTCGGGCAGGAAATCCATGCCGAAATCGGTAACGAGATGTTCCGCCGTCACCACGGCGTAGCGCGCCAGGTTCGCCTCATTGCCCGGCGCCGCGCCGCGAGCGCGCTGGTCAACGACCTTGTAGACGAGGAGGCGGGCAGCTTCGCAGGCCGCGGCGGCTTCGGCGGCACGCATCCGCACCACGGAATCGCAGAAGCGCCCCCTTTCCTTCAGCAGGCCGACCATGCGATCTACCTCGGCCGCACCCATCTCGTAGCGCGGAATGCCCACCCGCTCGTTGGCCAGCGCATAGGTGATGATGGACCAGCCCTCACCCTCGCCACCAAGCCGCGTCGAAGCGGGCACCCGAACGTCGGTGAAGAAAACCTCGTGTATGTCGCCATGCCCGATCAGGCTCGGGATGGCCCGCACCTCGATGCCGGGGGTCTCCATCGGCACAAGGAAGATCGCGATACCGGACCGTCCGCCTTCCGCGCCGCCGGTCTGGGCCAGCAGGAAGCAATGTCGCGCATGGGCCGCATAGGATGTCCAGATCTTCTGGCCATTGATGACATAGTGGTCGCCGTCGCGCACGGCCCGGGTGCGCAGCGCCGCAAGGTCCGATCCGGCGTCCGGTTCGGAAAACCCCTGGCACCAGATCGCCTTGCCCTGGGCCATTTCGGGAATGTATCGCTGCTTCTGCGCTTCCGTTCCGAAGCGCATCAGGACCGGGCCGATCCAGTTGACGTTCATGTACTGCGCCCCGCGCGGCTCGCCAGCCCGCCACATCTCCTCCCCGAGGATCAAATGCTCCCAGGCCGGCCGTTCCGCGCCACCCCAATCCCTGGGCCAATGCGGCACCAGCAGCCCCGCCTCGGCAAGCTTGGGGCAGAACTCGAGGCTGAACGCAGTCTGCTCGGCCGAGCCAGGACCGTGACGTGCGATATCGAGCCAGTTGGACGGCAATTCACGTTCCAGGAACGATCTCACACGCTGCCGGTAGGCGGCATCCTCTGCCGTCCAGGTGAAGTCCATGCCCATCATCCTCCCAAATTATGGGACATTTCTTGAATCCGTGAAATGAGGATGAATTGGGATTTCCAAGCTGTCAACCACGATGTTGTTGACGCAAGCGCGGATCGAGGGTCTATTCTGACTGAGACATTCGCAATTCCAGCAGGGAGGAGACTGGAATATGAATGACAGATGTTCCATAAATTGGGATGATTTCGCGCATACCGGAGTCATTCGGGACGGGGTGTGTCATGCGGCTTGAGCCGAACACCGGCGACGAGGCGTTCCGGCTCCGGGCGCGCGAATGGCTAGCGGAGAATGTCCCTCGAGAACGGCCGCCGCACGAAGGGCGGCCATCGCGCGACTACGCCACGGCCTGGCTCGCCCGCTGTCACAAGGCCGGATGGTCAGGATTGGCCTGGCCGGAAGCGCATGGCGGTCAGGGACTGTCGCCGGAAAGGCTGCTGATCTGGTATGAGGAATATGTGCGTGCCCGCGCGCCGTCAGCGCTTGATTGCACGTTCGTTGCCTTGAACCATGCAGGTCCGACACTGATTGCCTGCGGAACCGAAGCGCAGAAATCGTTTCATCTGCCGCGCATCCTGGAAGGCCGGTCCATCTGGTGCCAGGGGTTTTCCGAGCCGGGCGCCGGCTCCGACCTCGCTTCGCTGAGGACCTTTGGCCGCATCGAGGGAGACCATCTCGTCGTCAACGGCCAGAAAATCTGGTCGAGCTATGCCGACATCGCCGACTATCAGGAACTTCTGATCCGCACCGAGCCGGGCTCGCGCCGGCACAAGGGCCTCAGTTGGGCGATCTGTGACATGAGCCTGCCGGGGATCACGGTCAGACCGATTTGCAACATGGCCGGCGTCAGTCATTTCGCCGAGGTCTTCTACGACAATGTGCGCATCCCGCTTTCCGACGTTGTCGGCGCGGTAAACGACGGCTGGAGCGTGGCGATGACGACGCTGGCCTTCGAACGGCGCACCGCCGCCATCGCGCTGCAACTGGAACTGTCCGTGAAGATCGAGGATGTGATCGCGCTCGCAGGCGCGGTCAAGGGAAGCGCCACGGCGGAACGGCTGGCGGACCTGAGAGCCGAAGCCGCGGCGCTGCGGGCAATGACCTATCGCACCCTTTTGCGCCCCCCTGCCACGCCCTTCGACGGATCGCTCATGCGTCTGGTATTCGCGGAACTGGCACAACGCATTCACCAGGCAGCCATCGACATTCTTGGCCCGGATGCCTTGGTCAACGGTCCCTGGACCCACGACTATCTGGAAAGCTACAGCGAGACCATCGCCGGCGGAACGGCCGAGATCCAGCGCAACATCATCGCCGAGCGCATCCTCGGCCTGCCGAGGGAGGCAGCGGGATGAGCTTCGACCTGACCTTGAGCGAGGATCAACGCCACATCCTGGATGCGGCACACACCATGCTTGAAACAAATTATCCCGTCGAGCGGTTCCGCGACGGACGAGCTGCGGCGCCGGGAACCGCACTGGCGGAATTCGGTGCGTTCACACTGGCATTGCCTGAGGAAGACGGCGGCGCCGGCTTTACCATTGTTGAGGAAGCCTTGCTCCACGAGGCCATCGGGCGTCACCTAGCCGGCCCGTTTTCGCTTGCATCGCCGCTGGCCGTTCGGATGGCGTTGATGGCGGGCGAAACCGGCCTTGCTGCTTCGATCGCAGCGGGGCGGACGGCGGTTTGCGCCAGCGTCGATACCCCGCGCGGAGCGCTTCTGTTCGAACCCGAGGGCGCGGCCCATGCCGTAATCGTATCGGACGAAGGCATTTGCATGACTGCCCTGGACGGCATCGAGCTTGTCACGGAAACGTCGATGGGCCATGGCCAGCCGCTGGGCCGCGCCCGTTTGCCTTCGCCCGGCGGGACGGACGAACGCTTCCCCGTCCTTGTCCCCCTGGCCTCCCTCCTGGTTTCGGCGCAGCTTCTGGGTGTCGCCAGGGGAGCGCTGGAACTTGCCGTATCCTATGCGGGAGTCCGGGAACAGTTCGGCCGTCGCATTGGCAGCTTCCAGGCAATCAAGCACCATTGTGCCAACATGGCGACCGGGATCGAGATGCTCTCGGCGCAGCGCGACATAGCGGCAATCGCCCTGCGTGACAGGCGCCCCGACGCAGCCTTCCAGATCGCGGCGCTCGCCCGTCTTGCCCCACGCATCGCTGTGCGCAATGCCCGGCTCTGCATCCAGATCCACGGCGGCATCGGCTTTTCGGCGGAGGCGGACGCTCATCTCTATCTCAAGCACGCCCATGTGCTGACCGCGCTCGTTCCGGCAAGCGACCTGCTGTCCTTGCCTGCACCCCTGACGCCAACCGGAAAGGAATGATGATGCGTGTAGCCCTGATCACCGGAGCATCGAGCGGTATCGGCCTCGCGACCGCGCGGCTTTTCCTCTCCAAAGGCGTTGCCGTCGTCGGGGTCGGCCGCGACCCGGAAAAGCTGGCTGCGGCGGCAGATACCTGCAAGGACACCGGCGCGCCGTTTTCCGCCATCGCGCTCGACATCATGGATGATGACGCGCCGAAGCGCGCCGTGACCCATGCCATCGAAGTCTTTGGAAGGCTCGATCATCTGGTCAACAATGCCGGAGAAGGCAGCCCGGAACCCGTCCATTCCACCGATGATGCGATGCTGGACCGTTTTCTCAACCTGATGCTGCGTGCCCCGTTTCGCTTCGCGCGCGAGGCCCTGACCGTCTTTGGAGACGAGGCCACGATCGTGAACATCTCGTCCACCTACGCCCTTGTCGGCGGCTTGCGCGGCGGCGCCTATTCGGCGGCCAAGGCCGGCCTGCACGGGCTGACATCGCACATGGCCTGCCAGTATGGCTCCGCCGGAATCCGTTCCAACATTGTCGCCCCAGGCGTAATCCCGACGCCTATGACCTATCACCGTCTGGAGGTCGAGGGCTTCCGCCGCATGAACTACGACATGACGCCGGCCGGCCGCTGGGGTACCCCTGAAGACGTGGCGCAGGCCGTCTGGTTCCTGTCCTCCCCCGAATCCGGCTGGATCAACGGCCAGGTCCTGGCCGTCGACGGTGGCTGGTCATCGACAAAGTTCCTGACAGAAGCCGCCTTGAGCGCGGAACGGGACCTCAAGGCCGTCGAATGGACGCACTCGGGAATGCCCCGCCAAAGGGATTAGGCAACAGCGCTGAATAGGTGACCGCCACCTGATACGGGGCATTGGACTTGCCCGGCTGCCCAAGGAAGGCACGAAGCTCAAGGCAGAGCGCAACATTCAAAAAAAAAAGAATATCCCGCGCCACCCCGACGAATGCCGGGACTATTTCGAGGCAACCGGATATGACCCGGATTGAATTTTGCTCTAAGCCCCAAGCGACAGCCACCCGTCCGACAGCAGCCAAGGTTACCGGAGCCGATCCTCAACCCATTTTTCTGCCCATTCCAATGCTACAAAGTCGAGGATCAGCGTTCACTTATTAGTTTTTTATTTCAATAACTTGGAAAGACTACGAGCGAGTTCGAGTCTCTCACCGCCCACCACCCAACCCCTTGATATCGCTGAAAACGGTTGACTTGAAAGGGGTTTTTCCCATTCTTGAGCCTCGATCCCGCCCCGACGCTCAGACGGGTGCAGTTGCTGCGGCGCGTCCTGATGAAGGCATAGGCCGAGATGTTTCGACCCGCCGGATGCCGCAGATTTCCAGGTCGCATCACTCCTTGCACGCATTGTGTGCATCACGATTTTTCCTGCTGCACACCGGATGCCATGTGCGGGAAGAACAGGTCGCATGAAACCGCGACACTCAGCCGTCCTGCCTTGGTGGCCATCCAGGACCTTCCGCGCCTGCATCCGGACGAGCAGGCGTTCGGGACGGGCCGCGCGAACGTTCCAGGCCAGCCATGGCAACGAGGCGGCGTGATGCAAAGCCGCTTCCGGGTCATATCGAGCGCTGGTTCACCCGCCTGGAAAGTTCGGCCGCGCTTTCCACCCGTTCGGAATAGCGGTCGACGAGACAGGCCAAGCGGCCGCGCACCATCCAGGTGAACTTCACCAGTTCCTCGATCACGTCGACGATGCGGTTGTAGTAGGCCGACGGCTTCATGCGGTCGTTGGCGTCGAACTCCATGAAGGCCTTGGCCACCGAGGACTGGTTGGGAATGGTGACCATGCGCATCCAGCGCCCCAGCACCCGCATCTGGTTGACGGCATTGAAGCTCTGCGAACCGCCGCAGACCTGCATGACGGCCAGCGTCTTGCCCTGCGTCGGGCGCACAGCGCCCAGCGCCAGCGGGATCCAGTCGATCTGCGCCTTCATGATGCCGGTCATGGCGCCATGGCGCTCGGGCGACACCCACACCATGCCCTCCGCCCAGGTGGCGAGATCACGCAGTTCCTTCACCTTCGGGTGGTCGGGCTCCTCGGCATCGGGCAGCGGCAGGCCGCGCGGATCGAAGATGCGGGTCTCGCAGCCATGCCACCTGAGCAACCGTTCGGCCTCCAGCGCCACGAGGCGGGAGAAGGACCGTGTTCTCAGCGACCCGTAGAGCAGCAGGATGCGCGGCGCATGGCCGGGATCATCGGCGCTTTTCAGGCAGGCCGCGTCCACCGGCTGCATCTGCGAGAAATCGACATTGGGCAGGTCGTGCTCAAGCATGTTATTCGTCACGGCCTACGCGCCTTTCGTCCTGATGATCTCGCCATCTTCCTTGGCGAAGGTGCCGATATCGGGGTTGTCGAGGATCTCAAGCACCGTCTCGGACGGCCGGCACAACCGGATGCCCTTGCGGGAAACCACGATGGGCCGGTTGACGAGAACCGGATGCTCCAGCATCGCCTGCAGGATGGTCTCGTCGCTCACGTCCGGGCCGGTCAGGCCAAGCGCCTCGGCGGGCGACTTGCTCACCCGCAGGGCGGTGCGCGGCGTCAGGCCCGCGCCGGCAAACAGTGCCAGCAATTGCGGCCGTGTCCAACCGGTCTTCAGATACTCGATGACGACCGGTTCCACGCCCGAGGCGCGGATCATCTCCAGCGTGTTGCGCGACGTGCCGCAGCCGGGGTTGTGGTGGATGACGACCGTCATGCGTTTTCTTCCGGGGCCGTGGTCCTTCCGATCTGGTCGAGCCGTTTCTGCAGCGACAGCCTGTCGATGCTGGAAAGCGGCAGCGAACAGAATATCGAGATGCGCTGGGTCAGCATCCGGTAGGTTTCGGCGAAGGCCAGCGCGACTTCGGTTTCGGTGCCCTCCACGGCGGCCGGATCGGGCACGCCCCAATGGGCCGACATGGGCTGGCCGGGCCACACGGGGCAGGCCTCCTTCGCGGCGTTGTCGCAGACGGTGAACACGAAATCCATGACCGGCGCGCCGGGTGCGGCAAATTCCGCCCAGTCCTTGGAGCGCGCGAAGGATGTGTCGTGGTTCATCTGGTCAAGGAGCCTGATGGCCCGGGGATGGACGTCGCCCTTGGGATGGGAGCCGGCGGAGAAGGCCCGGAACCGGCCTGCCCCCTCGCGGTTGAGTATGGCTTCGGCAAGGATCGACCGTGCCGAATTGCCGGTGCACAGGAAAAGCACGTTGAAGGTCTTGCCGGACATGGGTCTCTCCTCAGCAATCGCAGGCAATGGCTTCCAGAACAGGCTCGCAGAGTTCCGGCGCACCGCCGCAACAATCTTCCATCAGGAAGGCGAGCAGGCCCCGGATCCCCTCGAAATCGGCGAAGTAGCGAACGGACCGGCCTTCGCGGGCGGTGCGCACCAGCCCGGCGCGAAGCAGGATGTTCAGGTTGGTCGACATGGTGTTCTGGCGCACGCCCAACGCCTCGCCGATCTCGCCGGCAGCCATGCCACCCGCCCCGGCGCGGATCAGCAGCCGGAAAACCTCCAGCCGGGTCTGCTGGCTCAAGGCGGAGAAGGCGAAGAGGGCCTGATTCATATCCATATATCGAGAATACTCGATTAAATAGATAAAGCAAGATGCGACTGCACGCCGAGGCGACCGGGAAAACCACGTGCCATACGGCCTCTGATGTCTCCGGGAGTACGAGGTGGCATGCTGCGGGAGGGCTCGCGGAACCATGCCGAGCCGGCCCGGCCACGGAAATGCCCGTCAGGGGCACGGCGGCAAACAGGTCTCTGATCGCCTGTTCACATCCGCTCGATCCATGCGTTGCATCACGCGCGATGTCCCTATTGGCCCGGCGAGGCGATCAGTTCGAAGCGGTCGACATCCACCATCCCGCGATCGGTGATCTTGAGATGCGGGATCACCGGCAGCGCGAGAAAGGCCAGTTGCAGGAAAGGCTCCTCCAGCGTCACGCCAAGGCCGCGGGCAGCCGCGCGAAGCACGACGAGTTCGTCGCGCACCGCCTCGAAGGGCTTCAGGCTCATCAGGCCGGCGACGGGCAGCGCCACTTCCGCCATGACATGACCGTCACGCACCACGACGAAACCGCCCTCGATCTCGCCAAGCCGGTTGGCGGCCAGCGCCATGTCGCCGTCATTGATCCCGACGACCGCGATATTGTGGTGATCGTGGCAGATGGTGGAACCTATGGCGCCATGATTCAGGCCGAAGCCGCGCACGAAACCCGTCGCCCGGTTGCCATTCTTTCCATGGCGTTCGATCACCGCGATCTTGGCAAGGTCGCGCCCGGGATCGGCCCGCTTCACGCCGCCGTCCGGGACCATGTCCTCGACCAGATGCTGCGTGATGATCTTGCCCGGTTCGATGCCGATGACATGGGTTTCGGCCGTATTGGCGCGGTGGACAAGATCATCGGCGCCGATGCGCCGCGCCTTGACCGACGAGCGGGCGACCGGTTCGACATTGTCGCGCGCGGCAAACAGGGCATCATCGACGAGGCGGCCCGCCGAGAGGACGATCTGCGCGTTGCAGCCCTCCAGGCTGTCGAGCACCACGAGATCGGCCCGCCAGCCGGGCGCGACCAGCCCCCGGTCATGCATGCGGAAGGCGCGGGCGGCCGAGATGGAAGCGGCGCGATAGACGGCAAGCGGCGGCGCGCCGCAGGCAATCGCGTGGCGGATCATGTAGTCGAGATGGCCGTGCTCGGCGATGTCGAGCGGATTGCGGTCATCGGTGCACAGGGCGATGAAGGGCGAGTTCCGCTCCGTGATGACCGGCATCAGCGCATCGAGATCCCTCGACACGGAGCCTTCCCGAATGAGGATGTGCATGCCCTTGGACAGTTTTTCCAGCGCTTCGGCGGCCGTGGTCGTTTCATGGTCGGTTCGGATGCCCGCGGCCAGGTAGCCATTGAGCGGAAGGCCGCGCACCAGAGGCGCGTGGCCGTCCTTGTGACGATCGCCGAAAGCCTCCAACTTGGCCATGCAGGCGGGATCGCAGGCAAGCACTCCGGGATAGTTCATGAACTCGGCGAGGCCGATGACCTTGGGATGATCCATGAACGGCACGAGATCGGCGGCCTCCAGCCGCGCACCGGCCGTTTCCATTTCCGTGGAGGGCACGCAGCTTGACAGTTGCACGCGCAGGTCCATGGCCACGCGCCCGGCGCATTCCAGGAAGTAGCGGATGCCCTCGGCGCCGGCGACATTGGCAATCTCGTGGGGATCGCAGATCGCCGTCGTCACGCCGCGCGGCAGGACGCAGCGGTCGAATTCGAAGGGCGTGACGAGCGAGCTTTCAACATGGAGATGGGTGTCGATGAAGCCGGGCACGACGATCCGCCCGGAAATGTCGATCTCGCGCTCGCCCTCGTAGGACGCGCAGGTGCCGACGATCATGTCGCCGCAGATGGCGATGTCGCCCTCCAGCAATTCGCCCGAGACGAGATCGAACAGACGGCCCCCCTTCAGAACCAGATCGGCCCTGGCAGCGCCCTGCCCCTGCCTGATACGTCTCGCCAGTTCACCACCCGTCATTCCGAGCACCGCCTTTCCTGTCCGCTCCGTCGCCATTGGACCGAAAAGCGGCAAGGCTTGCAATGGAGGTTCCTCCCTGCGGGCAAGAAAAAACCCGGCGCAAGCAGTGCCGGGTTTTCAGGTCGACCGTGACGGAAGAACGTCAGTTGACAGCGTCCTTGAGGCCCTTGCCGGCGGAGAACTTCGGCACGTTGCGTGCCGGAATCTCGACAGCCTTGCCGGTCTGCGGATTGCGGCCCGTCGTCGCCTCGCGGCGCGATACGGAGAAATTGCCGAAGCCGACGAGGCGCACGTCGCCGCCGTTCTTCAGTTCCGCGGTGATGGCATCGAAAACCGCATCGGTCGCCGACTGCGCGTCAGCCTTGGAAAGACCCGCTTTTTCCGCAACCGCGGCAACAAGTTCGTTCTTGTTCATTGAAAGTCCCTTTGTCGTTAGTGGTCCTCTACCGGGAATACGACTCAACCGGCTGCGCAGGACCTTAGGCAGATGTGGCCGCCAAACAAGCAGAAAACGTATAAGCAGTGCCGCAAATCCCCGGTTTTCTGGGGTTCTCAAACAAAAAACCGGGTCAGGGACCCGGCTTTTCGTCAAATCGGCCTTGCAGCCAACTTCAGTGGGCGATCCCGACGGGTTCACCCTGATCCTCGGTCTTGGACGGCGGCGCTTCGGCCGGCTCGACCCATTCGATGGCTTCGGGCATGCGCACCAGCGCATGTTCGAGCACCTCTCCGGCACGGCTGACCGGCACGATCTCCAGGCCTTCCTTCACGTTGTCTGGAATCTCGGGAAGGTCCTTGGCGTTGTCCTCGGGGATCAGCACCTTCTTGATGCCGCCGCGATGGGCCGCCAGGAGTTTTTCCTTGAGACCGCCGATGGGCAGGACGCGGCCGCGCAGCGTGATCTCGCCTGTCATGGCCACGTCCTTTCGCACCGGAATGCCGGTGAGAACCGAGACAATGGCCGTCATCATGGCGATGCCTGCCGACGGGCCGTCCTTCGGCGTGGCACCTTCCGGCACGTGGACGTGGATGTCGCGCTTGTCGAAGAGCGGCGGTTCGATGCCGAAATCGATGGCCCGCGAGCGGACATAGGAGGCCGCCGCCGAAATCGATTCCTTCATCACGTCGCGCAGGTTGCCAGTGACGGTCATCTTGCCCTTGCCGGGCATCATGACACCCTCGATCGTCAGCAGTTCGCCGCCGACCTCGGTCCAGGCCAGCCCGGTCACGACGCCCAGCTGATCCTCGCCCTCGGCCTGGCCGTAGCGGTAGCGCGGCACGCCGAGATAGTCATGGATATTGGCGTCGGTCACCTCCACGGACTTGACCTTGTCCTTGAGGATGGTGGTCACGGCCTTGCGGGCCAGCGTCATCAGTTCGCGCTCGAGGTTACGCACACCGGCTTCCCGGGTATAGGTGCGGATGATGGAGCGGATCGCCTCGTCGGTGACGGAGAACTCCTTCGGCTGGAGCGCGTGGTCACGCACCGCCTTCGGCAGCAGGTGCCGCTTGGCGATCTCAACCTTCTCGTCCTCGGTGTAGCCGGCGATGCGGATGATCTCCATGCGGTCCATCAGCGGGCCGGGAATGTTGAGCGTGTTGGCCGTGGTGATGAACATGACCGGCGACAGGTCGTATTCCACTTCCAGGTAGTGGTCCATGAAGTGGGAGTTCTGTTCCGGATCCAGCACTTCCAGCAGGGCCGATGACGGGTCGCCACGGAAATCCATGCCCATCTTGTCGATCTCGTCGAGCAGGAAGAGCGGATTGGCCTTGCCGGCCTTCTTCATCGACTGCATGACCTTGCCAGGCATGGAGCCGATATAGGTGCGCCGGTGGCCGCGGATCTCGGCCTCGTCGCGCACGCCACCAAGGGCCATGCGGATGTATTCGCGACCCGTCGCGCGGGCAATCGACTTGGCCAGCGAGGTCTTGCCGACGCCGGGCGGGCCGACGAGGCACAGGATCGGACCCTTCAGCTTGTTCTGGCGCGACTGGACGGCGAGATACTCGACGATGCGGTCCTTGACCTTGTCGAGGCCGAAATGATCCTCGTCCAGAACCTTCTGGGCGTAGTTCAGATCCTTCTTGACCTTGGACTTCTTGCCCCAGGGCAGCGAAAGCAGCGTGTCGAGATAGTTGCGCACGACCGTCGCCTCGGCCGACATGGGCGACATGGAGCGCAGCTTCTTGAGTTCGGCCTGGGCCTTCTCGCGCGCCTCCTTCGACAACTTGGTCTTGTTGATGCGCTCTTCCAGCTCGGACGCCTCGTCGCGGCCGTCCTCGCCCTCGCCGAGTTCCTTCTGGATCGCCTTCATCTGCTCGTTGAGATAGTATTCGCGCTGCGTCTTCTCCATCTGGCGCTTGACGCGGCTGCGGATACGCTTCTCCACCTGCAGCACGGAGATTTCCGCCTCCATGTAGCCCATCGCCTTTTCGAGGCGCGTCTTGACGGAGAGCGTGGCGAGCATCTCCTGTTTCTCGTTGATCTTGATGGCCAGGTGCGAGGCCACCGTGTCGGCGAGCTTGGAGAAGTCCTCGATCTGCGAGGCGGCGCCCACCACCTCCGGCGAAATCTTCTTGTTGAGCTTCACATAGTTCTCGAAGTCGGCGACGACAGAGCGGGCGAGAGCCTCAAGCTCGATCTCTTCCTCGGCCGGTTCGTCGAGGAGTTCGATATCGGCCTCGTGGAAATCCTCGCGCCCGGTAAAGGCCGTCACCCTGGCGCGGGCACTGCCTTCCACCAGCACCTTCACGGTGCCATCGGGCAATTTCAGAAGCTGGAGAACGGTGGCCAGCGTGCCGATGTCGTAGATCCCGTCGGGACCCGGATCGTCAACGGAGGCGTCCTTCTGGGTGGCAAGCAGGATCTGCTTGTCGCCGCCCATCACATCCTCAAGCGCACGGATCGACTTCTCGCGCCCCACGAAAAGCGGCACGATCATGTGGGGGAAAACCACGATATCGCGCAGCGGCAGGACGGCATAACGGCCGTTCGCGGCCTCGATACCCCCGGTGTGCGTCAATTCCGACATGTCTTTTCCTTCCTGGCTCCTTGCGGGCCTTGCTGCAACGCTCCAAGCCGCCCCTTCATTTGTGGCAGCGGGCTTCCTGCGTCCATCGAGACCGGGAAAATCCGGCCCTCGAGACTTAGGTGGAGAACGCGCGCCCTGTTTTCAAGGCAACGCACATACGCACGGTTTCCGACACTAACCCGGCGCGGTTCACGCGCCAATTCATGCACGGCCGACCGCTGCCGTTTCGTGGCCGAAACCACAGGAAAAGGCGGACCTTCCCGGCCCGCCTTCCGCGTTCCAGCCGGCTGGACAGCCATCAGGCAGAGGTCTTGCCCTTGGCCTCCTCGCGCTCGGCATAGATGTAGAGCGGACGGGCATTGCCGGCCACGACCTCGTCGGAAATCACCACTTCCTGCACGCCTTCCAGCGAGGGCAGTTCGAACATGGTGTCAAGCAGGATGGCCTCCATGATGGAGCGAAGGCCGCGGGCGCCGGTCTTGCGGTCGATGGCCTTGCGGGCGATGGCGCGCAGCGCGTCCTCGTGGAAGGTCAGTTCCACGTTCTCCATTTCGAACAGGCGCTGATACTGCTTGACCAGGGCGTTTTTCGGCTCCGACAGGATCTGGATGAGCGCGTCCTCGTCGAGGTCCTCCAGGGTGGCAAGCACCGGCAGGCGGCCGACGAATTCGGGGATGAGACCGAACTTCAACAGGTCTTCCGGCTCCACGAGACGGAACAGTTCGCCGGTGCGGCGGTCCTCCGGGTTCTCGACGCTGGCGCCGAAACCGATGGACGTCTTGCGGCCGCGATCGGAAATGATCTTGTCCAGGCCGGCGAACGCGCCGCCACAGATGAACAGGATGTTGGAGGTGTCGACCTGCAGGAATTCCTGCTGGGGATGCTTGCGCCCGCCCTGGGGCGGCACGGAGGCGACGGTGCCTTCCATGATCTTGAGCAGCGCCTGCTGCACGCCTTCGCCCGACACGTCGCGCGTGATGGACGGGTTGTCCGACTTGCGCGAGATCTTGTCGATCTCGTCGATATAGACAATGCCGCGCTGGGCGCGCTCGACATTGTAGTCGGCGGACTGGAGCAGCTTCAGGATGATGTTCTCGACATCCTCGCCCACATAGCCCGCCTCGGTCAGCGTGGTGGCGTCGGCCATGGTGAAGGGAACGTCGATGATTCGCGCCAGCGTCTGGGCCAGCAGCGTCTTGCCGCAACCGGTGGGCCCGATCAGCAGGATGTTGGACTTGGCCAGTTCCACGTCCTGGTTCTTCTGGGCGTGGGCGAGACGCTTGTAGTGATTGTGGACGGCCACCGAGAGAACGCGCTTGGCATGCTTCTGGCCGATCACGTAATCGTCTAGCACGTCGAGGATTTCCTGCGGCGTCGGCACGCCCTCGGACGACTTCACCATCGAGGACTTGTTCTCCTCGCGGATGATGTCCATGCACAGTTCGACGCATTCATCGCAGATGAACACCGTCGGCCCGGCGATCAGCTTGCGCACCTCGTGCTGGCTCTTGCCGCAGAACGAGCAGTAAAGCGTGTTCTTGGAATCGCCGCCGTTGCCGCTGACTTTGCTCATGTCACCTGTCCTTCCGAGCGTTCCTTCAGGATGTCCGCCCATTCCGCCAACAAACCGGAACGGCAAGACCACGATCCGGAATCACCATTCCAGCGAGCCAAACATAAAATCCGGAACCCGGCAATGACCCGCAAATCAACCATGAAACCTAATGCCCACGGTTTCAACATATACTTAACGTAGGCGGTTTGGTGGCAATTGCCAGCATCCGGCCTCGCTTTGTGCCCGTGCCGCGCCGGCGGCCCGCGCGTAAGGCGGGCTTGGCGCTTACGCGCCCGCGCCTTCCACCGCCTCGCGGTTGGTGATGACACGATCGATGAGACCCCATCCCTTCGCCTCATCGGCGGTCATGAAGTGGTCGCGGTCGAGCGTCTTCTCGACGGTCTCGTAGTCATTGCCCGTATGCGTGACATACACCTCGTTCAGGCGCCGCTTCAGCTTGATGATGTCCTGGGCATGGCGCTCGATGTCGGAGGCCTGGCCGGAGAAGCCGCCGGAAGGCTGGTGCACCATGATGCGCGCGTTCGGCGTGGCAAAGCGCATGTCCTTGTGGCCCGCGCAGAGCAGCAGCGACCCCATGGAGGCGGCCTGGCCGATGCACAGCGTGGAGACCGCAGGCTTGATGAACTGCATCGTGTCGTAGATGGCCATGCCGGAGGTCACGACGCCGCCCGGCGAATTGATGTAGAGGGAGATTTCCTTCTTCGGGTTCTCCGCCTCCAGGAAAAGGAGCTGGGCGCAGACGAGCGTCGCCATGCCGTCCTCGATGGGGCCGGTGATGAAGATGATCCGCTCCTTCAGGAGGCGCGAAAAGATGTCATAGGCGCGTTCGCCGCGGTTGGTCTGCTCCACGACCATGGGCACGAGGTTCATGGCGGTTTCGACGGGGTCCCTCATCGCGATCATCTTCCTTTGTCGGGCTGGGCCGGACGGGCGGACGCCCGGGGCCATGAATCAATGTGCTTCGTTTCTCGCCCTAAATAAGGGCTTGGCCCGCCGCGGCGCAAGGGCGGGTGCAAAGCGGGACGGCGAATACAGGCCGCAAGCGCGCCTGCCAAGCCGTATGCCACAGTGAAAGTCCGGGAAAGCTAATTTAACGTGAATGGCCGTGAGCAGAAAACGGCGGGACGGATCGGCAGGGCCAGTCTGGAAGGATTTTAAACTATACTTCTTTACTCGTGTTTTTTTGCATCCTACCCTCATCCCGTTCCCCCTCTGGAGGGCCGCACAGGCCCTTCCTTTTTTCCGGAGCAACCGACCCGTGGACATGACCGCATTTCCCCGTCTGCGCGAACGCGTCAAGGCCTGGCGCCGTGACCCTTGCTTGCCGGCGCCGCAGCGTATCCGCCTGGAAAGGCGTTGCAGATGACCCCTCCGGCCATGACGCAGCGCTTTCCGGGCGACAGGCTGGTGCTCGAAGGCTATCGATCGTGGATGGCGGCCGGTACAACTGATGAAGGCGGCGGCGGGCAAGCAGGTCCGGGCCTCCAGTCGCTGGTCTTGCACGCGACAGACAGGCGCATGGTGACGGACGGCCTGGCCGGTTTCATTCATGCGCTCAGTCACTGCGCCACCTGCCCGCTTGCATTTCACGACAACGTGAATGATGGCTCCGGCGAACCGGCCTGCCATGATGAAGGGCTGGTGCTCGCCCTCGTCTCGGCGCTCCAGTACGGGATGGAAGACACCGCCTTTCTTTGCGCCACGGCGCTTGCCTGCCCGAGGCTCGCCGGTTCGCTGATTTGCGCGGCTGGGGACTGTGCCCTGCGGCTCAAAGCCTGCGGGCAATGGCTGACCCCGGTCAGCCGCGACACGGTAACCGGTCTCATCATGGCGAAGGCAAGGGCGTCCATCGCCGCAACGACCGTCCATTGATCCTTGCTTGTGCAGCAGCGCTTTCGCAGCAGCCGTTTCAAGGCGCGCGGCAAACGGCTTGAAGAGGGGGCATGAACGCCCACCCCCCCTCCTTCCGGCTTGATGGCCACCGCTTGCATCTCGACCCGCACGACGATGTCTTCGTGCAGGACCCCTATGCCGCCTACCGCCGGCTCCACGCCGAAGCTCCGGTCTTCTTCTGGGAGGACTACGGGCTGTGGTGCGTGGCGGGGCACGCTCAGGTCAACGCCCTGCTGCGCGACCGGCGGCTCGGACGCGAAAACCGCTGGGGTCCGCCCATGGCCTGCGGACCGGAAAGGGCGCATCTGGCCGCCTTCGACGCGGTCGAACGTCATTCGCTGCTCGAGCGCGAACCGCCGGTGCACACGCGTCTGCGGGCGCTGGTCAACAAGGCCTTCGTCTCGCGGCAGGTCGAGCGGCTTCGCCCCGCCATCCGTGCGCTGGCCGCGGAACTCGCCGACGGGCTGCGACCCGGTGACGACATCATCGAATGTTTCGCAACGCCGGTTCCGGTCGCCGTCATCGCCGACATGCTGGGCGTGCCGCGCGCGATGGGGCCGCAACTGGTTTCCTGGTCGCACCGCATGGTGGCGATGTACATGCATGGCCGCACGCGCGCGGACGAGGACAGCGCCAATGCGGCGGCGGCGGAATTCACGGGCTTCCTGCGCAGCCTCATCGAAGGGCGTCGTGCCGGCGAAGGAGACGACCTGCTTTCGGTTCTCATGGCGGCCCGCGACCATGGCAACAAGCTGTCGGAGGACGAACTCGTCACCTCGGTGATCCTGCTGCTCAATGCCGGCCATGAGGCAACGGTCCACCAGATGGGCAATGCGATCCGCACGATCCTTGAACAGGGTGGCGATCCGCGGCGATTCTTCGCAGCCGGTGAGCAGGTGGCCGAAAGCGTGGAGGAATGCCTGCGCTTCGATGCGCCGCTGCACATGTTCACGCGCCATGCCTATGAACCGGTCGACATCGGTCCGGTGACGCTTCAGCCCGGCCGGCAAGTGGGCCTGATGCTGGGCGCCGCCAACAGGGACCCGGCCGCATTCGAAGCGCCGGACGCCTTCCGGCCCGGCCGGAGCGACCAGAAGAACGTCACTTTCGGCGCCGGCATCCATTTCTGCATCGGCGCACCGCTTGCGCGGCTGGAATTGAAGGAGGCGCTGGCCGTGCTGTTCCACCGTCATCCGGACCTGCGCCTCGCCGAACCGGCGCGCTATCGCGACGCCTATCATTTCCACGGACTGGACCGGCTGGTGATGGGCTGACCGAAGACTGGCTTGCGCAACCCCGGCAATATGTTGCGACGTGTTCTGCTACTTAAGGTTTTTTCTCAGCGCAAAATGATTCAACCCCTTGATGCAAACGTTGAATGCTGACGCGGCCAATGGCGTCCCCAGGCCTGACGGTGGGTCGGTCATGCGCGAATGGCTACCGGACCAATCCCTGCAATTTCCGGCAGTTACATCGACAAATACACTTTATGGTTGATATTCGTCATGCATCGATTCAACCTTTTGATGCAAACGGCGAACTTTATTCCCGGCCTACAACCTTATGACGTAATCCTTGCGCGTCGTTTCAAGCACTTCCCAGGTGCCCTTGAAGCCGGGACGCAGGATGAAACTGTCGCCAGCCTTGACGCGGATCGCGCTGCCGCCATCCTCGGCGATCACCGAGACGCCTTCCAGGATGTGGCAATACTCCCACTCGTCATAGGCGATGCGCCATTTGCCCGGCGTCGATTGCCAGATGCCGCAATAGAGGCCGTCGCGCTCCTCCAGGTTCCAGGTCGTGTGAACGGGATCGCCGGAGATCACCTTGCCGGGGTCCGGGCGCGTGACCTCCGCTTCCACGGATGCCGCGACGCGCATGATGAACGGGTCTGTCATGAAATGCCTCCGCGCGGCCCTGGCCGTGTCATCACCAGCCGATGGTCAGACCGCGATGATCATAGAGCCCGCCGGATTGCGCCGGCGTCAAGCTGTCGATGACGGCAAGGAGATCGCCTGCCGCCACATCCGGCGGCCGGACGTCGAGCCCGGCCCTCGCGAAGGGCGCGGAGAGCGGGCTTTCCACCGTGCCCGGATGCAGCGCCACGCAGATGGCGCCGGGGTTCTTCCGCGCCAGTTCGATGGATGCGGTGCGCACGAGCTGGTTCAGCGCCGCCTTCGACGCGCGATAGGCATGCCATCCGCCCAGCCGGTTGTCCGAAATGGAACCGACGCGGGCCGACAGCGTGGCGAAGGCGGATTTTCCCTCGCGCGCCAGCAGCGGCAGGCAATGTTTCATCAGCAGCGCCGGGCCGATGGCATTGATCGCGAAGGCGCGGGCCATATGCACAGGATCGATCTGGCGGAGCGATTTTTCCGGCATGAAATCCGCGTCATGGAGGAAGCCCGTCGCATCGAGGACAATGCGCAGCGGCAGGCCGGTTGACTTGAGCTGCGCGGCGGCGGCTTCGATGGTTGCCTCATCGGTGATGTCGAGGGGTGGCGCGGATTTTCGACCGAGGCGCATGACACGCGAAAACCGCCCGGAAGCCTCCAGGCGGTCTGCAAGCGCGCCGCCTAAGGCGCCCGACGATCCGGTGACGACGGCCAGGCCGCCCGCGGGAAAACTGTCCATGCGAGCGACCTGGCGCGAAACGCCAGAAGATCAAGCCTTGGCGAGGGCCTGTTCGATGTCGGCGATGATGTCGTCCGCATTCTCGATGCCGATCGACAGGCGGATGACGTCATTGCCGGCGCCGGCCGCCGCCCGCTGTTCCTCGGAGAGCTGGCGGTGCGTGGTGGAGGCCGGATGGATGACGAGCGAGCGGGTATCGCCGATATTGGCCAGGTGCGAGAGCATGTCGAGGCCTTCGACAAAACGGATGCCCGCCTCGTAGCCGTCCTTCAGGCCGAAGGTGAAGACCGCGCCGGCGCCCTTGGGCGAATACTTCTTCTGCAGCGCGTGGTTCGGGTCGTCGGCAAGGCCGGGATAGGAGACCCAGGCCACCTTGTCCTGCCTCGTCAGCCAGGTGGCGACCTTGAGCGCGTTCTCGCAATGGCGGTCCATGCGCAACGGCAGCGTCTCGATGCCGGTCAGGATCTGGAAGGCGTTGAACGGCGAGATGGTGGGACCGAAATCGCGCAGGCCGAGCACGCGGCAGGCAATGGCGAAGGCGAAATTGCCGAAGGTCTCGTGCAGCACCATGCCGCCATATTCGGGGCGCGGGCCCGACAGCATCGGATACTTGCCGGAGGCAGACCAGTCGAACGTGCCGCCATCGACGATGATGCCGCCCATGGAATTGCCATGGCCGCCCATGAACTTGGTCAGCGAATGGACGACGATGTCGGCGCCATGCTCCAGCGGGCGCACGAGATAAGGCGTCGCCATGGTGTTGTCGACGATGAGCGGCAGGCCGTGCTTGTGGGCCACTTCGGCGATGGCCGCGATGTCGGTGAAGGTGCCGCCCGGATTGGCAAGGCTCTCGATGAAGACGGCCTTGGTCTTGTCATCGATCTGCTTCTCCACCTCCGCCGGATCCATGGCATCGGCCCAGCGGACCTCCCAGCCGAAGTTCTTGAAGGAGTGTCCGAACTGGTTGATCGATCCGCCATAGAGGCGGCGCGCGGCGACGAAGTTCTCGCCCGGCTGCATGATGGTGTGGAAGACCAGAAGCTGGGCTGCATGGCCGGACGCGGTGGCAAGCGCCGCCGTGCCGCCTTCGAGCGCGGCGACACGCTCTTCCAGCACCGCCTGGGTGGGGTTCATGATGCGGGTATAGATGTTGCCGAAGGCCTTGAGGCCGAAGAGCGAGGCCGCATGGTCCGCGTCATTGAAGACATAGGACGTGGTCTGGTAGATCGGCGTGGCGCGCGCGCCGGTGGCCGGGTCCGGGGCTGCGCCGGCATGGACGGCAAGGGTTTCGAAACCTGGTGTACGCTGAGACATGATCCCTCCCGAAAGGTGCGTCGTGAAAAAGGCGTCGCCACCTTATCCGACAGAGAACGGACAAGGTCAAAGGCGATTGTCGGGCTGCGGTGCCTTGCCTGCGCAATCCCATTCCCGAAAACGGGCGATCCTGGCAAAATCTTGCCGCCAATCCGGCGGATTGCGCAGATGCAGCCGGTTTCACACGGCTGTCATGTCCGCGCCCTAGGAGTGTTCCTGCCGGACGCGGCCAGCCACGGATGAACTGGCAGCCGCCCGGCATCCGGCCCGACGGATACGGGCCGCGGGGAAGCGGGGTTCAGCCCCGCTTTTTTGCTTCTTGCGGCCGCCCCTTGAAAAGATGCCCGGCCGTTAATATCTTGTTAATCAATCGGACCGACACTGGTCTGACGATCTGCTGCGGCAAACCACGGATGTACTGGCAGTCAGCGCAGATCGGCGCCCGGACCGAAAATCCGGGCAGCGGAAGCGGGGTTTGAAACAGCCCCGCTTTTTGTTTGCCTGCCTGTCAGCCCGGAGATGGCCGCGCCACGGCGGCGATGCCGACGACCAGCAACATTGCTGCCGCCATGCCCATGTTGATGATGCGGTGCGTACGTGGCTTCAGGTCGAGACGGTGCAGCCAGACGCCGGCCGACAGCCAGAGCAGATGGACCGGAATCCAGAAAGCATTGAACAGGACAAGCTTGATCGCCGTCTCGGCCATCAGGCTGTCCGGCATGAAGGGAAAGCCGGTGAACAGCGCCGTGTTGACCACATAGGCCTTGGGATTGACGAACTGGAGCAGGAAGCCACCGAGAAAGCCCGGCGGGCGCTCGGAATGGATGAAGGCGATGCGCGAACCGGCAAAGGCGATCTTGGCAGCCAGATAGAGCAGATAGGCCGTTGAAACGGCAAACAGGGCAAAGCGCAGCGCAGGATAGAGTTCCAGCACCGCCGCCATGCCGGAAATCACCGCCAGCGCGACGACCATGTTGCCGCTGAACAGGCCGGCGACATAGGCAAGGCCCGGGCGGAAGCCGTAACCGGCGCCGACACCGGCGGCGGACAGCACGCCGGGGCCAGGCGTTATCAACAGGAAAAAGACGGCAAGGACAAATGCACCCATGGGCCGCGTCAGCCCTTGCGGATGCCGAAGCTCTGGAACCCTTCGCGCAGGACCGGGCGGCGCGAGGAAATCTGGCCGGAATTGACGCCGTTCCAGCCGATCTCGCGCGCAAGCCGGGCATATTCGATCTTGGGACAACGGTTCATGACGACGCGAATGCCTTCCGCTTCCAGCCGGGCCGCACTTTCGTCATCGCGCACCGTCAACTGCATCCAGACCACTTTCGGACGCCACGGCAGGGCCAGGATCTCGTCGGTGATCCCGGGCACGGCGACCGAAGCGCGGAAAATGTCGATCATGTCGACCGGTTCCGGCAGATCGGCCAGCGAGGCATGGGTCATGGCACGGTCGATCGTCTTTCCGGCGTGACCGGGATTGATGGCGTGAACCGTATAGCCCTTGTCGATCAGGTATTTCAGCACGAAAAAAGACGGCCGAACCTCGTTGGCGGAAGCGCCGACAATGGCCACGGTCTTCACGTCGTTCAGGATGCCCGCGATGTAGGCGTCGTCATAATGGTCGTGATTCATCTCGGTCCTTCCGCTGGCATCGTGCAACACCTGCACAGGGGAACGCGGGCGGTCAAGCACCGGTTTCATGCCGGCAGTTGCATGAAGCCGTTTTCGCCGTTGGGCGCGAAGGGATTGAAGGCCATTTCCCACAAATGGCCGTCGGGATCGGCGAAATAACCGGATTAGCCGCCCCAGAAGACCTTTTCCGGCGGCTTTGTCGCCCTGGCGCCACAGGCAATTGCATGGGCGAAAGCGGCATCGACGTCCGCTTCGCTGTTGAAATTCTGGGCGATTGAAACGCCGGAGAAGCCGGGAGCACCATTTTCCACGCCCGCATCGGTGGCCAGGTCGGCGCGGCCGAACAGGCCGAGCACCGTTCCGTCAAGCCGGAAGAAGGTGACGTTGGCGTTGGAGGCCGAGGATTTCACGAAGCCGAGGCGCTCGTAGAAGGCCGTTGAGGCGGCGACATCGGCCACGCCCAGCGTGACCATGGTCAGGCGGGGCGCGAATCGTCCATCCATTGGCACCACGTCCTTTCTGTGCTAATTTTCGTACGGTTTATTGTACAAGGATCAGGTCGATGGGTATTGTCAGTCAATCCGAATTCAGGGCCAATCTGGCAAAGTATCTCGACCAGGTCGAGCGCGACAACAAGGAACTCATCGTAACCCGGCAAGGGAAGAGCCCGCTTGTGGTCATGCCGCTGGAGGAACTGGAAAGCTGGAAGGAAACGCTGCACCTGATGGGCAGCAAGGCCAATGCCGTGCGCCTTTCCGAAGCCGTGGACCGGTTGCGAACCGGCGAGGCGATCGACAAGAGCGACAGCGACCTCGGCCTGTAAAGCATGCGGATCCAGTTCGACCCACTCGGGTGGGACGATTTTTACCACTGGATCGAGAGCGACCCGAAAACGCTGGCACGCCTGCGCGAAATCATCCGCGACACGCGCCGTAATCCGTTTTCCGGAATTGGCAAGCCGGAGCCGCTCAAAGGCGAATGGCAAGGCTTCTGGTCACGACGGATCACGCGCGAGCATCGTCTGGTTTACCGTGTCACCGGTCCAGGCGACACACAGATCCTGCAAATTGCCATGTGCCGATACCATTATGAGCGGCGTTGACTCAGGGTCTCACTCCCCTTTCCACGCCGCTTCGCGCTTCTCGAAGAAGGCGGCGAGGCCCTCGTCGGAATCATGCGTCATGAAGCCGTCGACCATGACCCTGTTGGCATAGTCATAGGCTTCGGAGAGCCGCATGTCGGCCTGCTCGTAGAAAGCCTGCTTGCCGCGCGCGATGGCGACCGGCGACTTCGACGCGATGGCGGCGGCATATTTCTCCACGACCTGATCCAGATAATCGGCCGGCACCACCCGGTTGACGAGGCCGAAATCGCGCGCCGTCTGCGCGTCGATCATTTCGCCTGTCAGCAGCATCTCCATGGCGTGCTTGCGCCCGACATTGCGCGACAGTGCCACCATGGGCGTGGAGCAGAAACCGCCAAGATTGACGCCCGGCGTGCAGAAGGTCGACCGGTCTGAGGCGATCGCCAGGTCGCAGGAGGCGACAAGCTGGCAGCCGGCGGCGGTAGCGATGCCGTCAACCTTGGCGATGACCGGCTTGGGATGGCGCACGATCGCCTTCATCATGGCCGAGCAGGCATGGAACAGGCGTTCCAGGAACAGGCGCCCGCCATCGTCATCATTCGTGCGATGGGCCTTCATTTCCTTCAGGTCATGGCCGGCGCAGAAGATCTTGCCGGAGGAGGCCAGCACGATGACATTCACGCCGCGGTCGAGCCGTGCCTCGTCGAGCGTGGCGTGCAGTTTCGCGATGGCCGCCGAGGAAAGGGAATGGGCAGGCGGATTGTCCAGTTCGATGGTCAGCACCTTGCCCGAACGGCTTGTGCGGACAAGCTCGGGTGCAGGGATTTCGGCCTGTTTCACATGCGCTGTCATTGTTGCTGCTCCCTTTTTCTTCCGTCCGACCCTACCGGTTGCCGAGCACCGAATCCAGCCGCTCGACATGGGGGCGGACAGCGTCGAGATTGGCTTGCGAGGGACGCAGGCCGTCGATCTGGCTTCGCGCGTCCGCCAG
The DNA here is from genome assembly GCF_046506625.1 of Zhengella sedimenti. Lineage (NCBI taxonomy): Bacteria > Pseudomonadati > Pseudomonadota > Alphaproteobacteria > Hyphomicrobiales > Notoacmeibacteraceae > Zhengella > Zhengella sedimenti. The sequence goes on along the minus strand of NZ_JBKFFP010000005.1, from coordinate 351,186 downwards.
ATTGGCCAGCAATTCGGCGCGCACATCCTCGGAAATGCCCTGCATGGCGCGGATCTCCGCCTCCGCGGCATCCATATCCTCGGAATTGGGCGGATCGATGATCCATTGGCGGGCCAGCATGATCGACTGCGCCGTCATGAACCAGTCCTCGAAGCCCGACCATCCGGCTGCCCTTACCTCGCTTTCCAGCCGCGCCACGGCATCGGCGCTCTCGACCAGATAGGCCAGTTCATCCATCACCGCATCGGGGTCGCCCGGCTCGTACTGGTCGTCGAGTTCCGCAAACACCGCCTCGACGCTTTCCCAGCTTTCGAGGAAGCGGAGCACCGTCTCGGGCGTCAACGGCACCTGGGCGACGGTCCCGGCCGCTGCCGCCACGGTCACGCCGCCTCCCCCGGCCAAGGCGGACGAAGCCGACGGCAAAGCCGCCAGCGCCAGCGCCAGCGCCGATGCCGCCGCCAGCCTGATCACGCATGAACGCATTTCCCGTCTCCCCTCTGGCGGCCCATGAAACGGCCGTGCCTTCCTGCCCGTGCCCAGACTTATCGGCTGTCATCCGGCTTGGAAAGCGTGATTTTCGTGTTACCAATACGTCAACGCAAGGCAGTTGACGCGTTGCCGGAGGGAGGAATCATGGCGAAGGTCCTGTATGAGAAGGACGGGCGGATCGGGCGGATCACGCTCAACCGGCCGGACGTCCTGAACGCCATCGACGACGAACTGCCGCGCGAACTGGCAGCCTGCGTCGAGGAGGCCAATGGCGATCCGGGCGTCCATGTGATCGTGCTTTCAGGCGCCGGCCGGGCCTTTTGCGCGGGCTATGACCTGACCTATTACGCGGAAGCGGCGGCGGGGGACGGCAATGCGGTGACCCAGGACATGCCTTGGGACCCCATGAAGGACTATGCCTTCATGATGCGCAACACGGAACTGTTCATGAGCCTGTGGCGGTCCTACCGGCCGGTCGTCTGCAAGGTGCATGGTTTCGCCGTGGCCGGCGGCTCCGACATCGCGCTGTGTTCCGACATGATCGTGATGGCCGAGGACGCGGAGATCGGCTACATGCCGGTGCGCGTGTGGGGCTGCCCGACGACCGCCATGTGGGTCTACCGCCTCGGGCCGGAAAAGGCCAAGCGGATGCTCTTCACCGGCGACCGGATCAAGGGCACGGAGGCCGAGCGCCTCGGCCTCGTCCTCAAGGCCGTGCCTGCCGCCGATCTTGACTCGGAGGTGGAGCGGCTGGCCGAACGCATGGCCACGGTGCCGATCAACCAGCTGATGATGCAGAAACTCGTCGTCAACCAGGCCATAGAGGCCATGGGCCTGAAACAGACGCAGATGTTCGCCACCGTTTTCGACGGGATCACCCGCCATTCGCCCGAAGGCCTGAACTTCAAGGCCCGGGCGGAGTCCCAGGGCTGGAAACAAGCGGTGCGCGAGCGCGATCTCGGCACGTTCGACTGGACCGAAAACCGCCCGGTCAATCCGCGCGGCGGCGGCTGAGCCGGCCTGCGCCCCCTCCCCACCCTTCTCGCCAACCACAAGACCCCAGGATCATGACCAAGCACTCCCTTGCGCCCGTGATGGACGCCGACGAACTCAACGCCTTCCTCAAGGAGGTCTACCCGCAGCTCAACGAGGACTTCGCCGCCTATGTCGTCACCGAGATCGCACCGGGAACGGCGCGAGTGCGCCTGAACGCGGACCACCGGCACCTGCGGCCCGGCGGCACGGTGTCCGGGCCGTCACTCTTCACATTGGCCGACATCGGCGGCTATGCCTGCGTGCTGTCCCATATCGGGCGCGAGGCGCTGGCGGTCACCACCAATCTCAACATCAATTTCATGCGCAAGGCGGAGGCGGGGCCGGTGGACGGGCTGTGCCGCATCCTGAAACTGGGCCGCAGCCTGATGGTCTTCGACATCGAGATGGTGTCGGCCGGGCATGTCGTGGCCCATGCCACGGGCACCTATTCCATTCCCCCGAAGCGCTCCATGGATACGGTATAATAATACCGCATATCTAAATCCCTGTTTTTTATGACTTTCCCGGCAACGCGGCTGAAAACACCCGCTTGACGCCTGGCGCGCCCTCGCCTATAAGCGCCCCGACAGCGGTCCGGGTCCGGGCCGCCGTTTGTTTTGGTGCATGGCGCCGGAACGCAAGCAACAAGAATCGCCGCCGGGAAGGGCCCTGGCCCCGAAGGCGGACCATTTGAGAGACACCACGATGAAAACCTTTTCGCAGAAGCCGGCGGAAGTGGAAAAGAAGTGGATCCTGATCGACGCCGAAGGGCTCGTTCTCGGCCGCCTCGCCACAATCGTCGCAAACCGCCTGCGCGGCAAGCACAAGGCCACCTTCACCCCGCATGTCGATGACGGCGACAACGTCATCATCGTCAATGCCGAGAAGGTGAAGCTGACCGGCAAGAAGTACACCGACAAGATGTACTACTGGCACACCGGCCACCCCGGCGGCATCAAGGAGCGCACCGCGCGCCAGATCATCGAGGGCCGCTTTCCGGAGCGCGTCATCGAGAAGGCCGTCGAGCGCATGATCCCCCGCGGTCCGCTCGGACGGCGCCAGATGAAGAACCTGCGCGTCTATGCCGGCGCCACCCATCCCCATGAGGCGCAGCAGCCCGTCACGCTCGACGTGGCCGCCATGTCGTCCAAGAACACGAAGGGCTGATTTCCATGGCCGATCTGAATTCGCTTGAAGCTCTGGGTGAAGCCACCGGCATGGTGACCGAGGAGGCATCCGCCCCGGTTCACGTGCAGAAGCTCGACGCCCACGGCCGCGCCTATGCCACCGGCAAGCGCAAGGACGCCATTGCTCGCGTCTGGGTGAAGCCCGGCTCCGGCAAGATCATCGTCAACGACAAGACCTACGAGGAATACTTCGCCCGTCCGGTCCTGCAGATGGTGCTGCGCCAGCCGATCGTCGCGGCTGCCCGTGACGGCCAGTACGACATCGTCGCCACGGTCAAGGGCGGCGGCCTGTCCGGCCAGGCCGGCGCGGTGCGTCACGGCATTTCCAAGGCCCTGACCTATTACGAGCCGGAACTGCGCGGCGTTCTGAAAAAGGGCGGCTTCCTGACGCGCGACAGCCGCGTGGTCGAGCGCAAGAAGTACGGCAAGGCAAAGGCCCGCCGGTCCTTCCAGTTCTCCAAGCGCTGACGCGCCGGCGAAACTGCCTGCATTCCCCGAGAGCCCGGCCATCGCGCCGGGCTTTCTTCTATCCGGGGGCGGATTACCGTTCCGGTCGCTTCGCGACGCGCCGGCCAAGCCAGGCCATGACGGGCATTTCAAGCCAGCGGTACATGACGAGGCTTCCGGCTGCGACCAATGGCGCAACGGTGAGAAAGACGCACAAGGGCGAGGAAACCGGCAGGCCGGCCGCCGGAAGGACGAGCTTCACAAGCGCCTGGATGACGTAGACATGGAGCAGGTAGGTCGAATAGGACCAGTCGCCGAGCCGGCGCAGCCAGCCGACATGCGCGGTGAAGACATGCACTCCGCCCGCCACGATCAGCGCCGCGGGCATGCCCCAGACCACAAAGCGCCATTCATGGGGCTCTCCCCCGGCGCCTGCCCAGAGCAGGAACACGCCGGCGGCCAGCGCGACCCAGTAAAGCCACCCCTGCTGCGCGGCATACCGGCCACGAAAGGTGGCGTTGTAGACGATGATGCCGAGGGCAAATTCCAGGATGACGGGATCGGTGTAGAAGCGCAGCACCATCCCTGCTTCGCCAATCCAGCGACCGGCCAGGACGACAGCCGCAAGAAAGACGGCCAGTCCGTTCAAATGCCTGTCTCCCCCCCAGCGGACAAAGGCAAAGACGAGCAGGTAGAAGGTCATCTCGTAGTTCAGGGTCCATCCCAGCATGAGGATGGGCTGGTTGCCGCCGCCGATCCCGCCACTCGGCAGGAAAAGGAGGGAGGTGAGCAGATGCCGCCAGTCCGCCTTGACGGTGTTCAGCAGCCATGGCCAGGTGAGCGCCGTGACGAAGAGCACGATCGTCATGGTATAATAAAGAGGTGCTATGCGGATGACACGCCGGACCACGAAGCGGCCGTCGACCGGTTCGCCGCGGTCCACGATCATCGCCATCAGGAAGCCGGAGAGCACGAAGAAGATGTCGACGCCGACCGCGCCGAGCGCCCACGTGACCGGCTGGCCGGTCTCGGCGGCCACCGATGCGGTGACGTGGTAGACAACGACCAGCCAGGCGGCGATGGCGCGCAGATACTGGATGGAATCGAGCATGGGAACGCGCTGCACCGGCGCGCCGGACAACGCATGGTGTCCCGGTCCGCATGTCTGTCCCACTATGGCCGCGGCCGTTGTGTCCTGTGCCATTCGCGATCCCGCCGGCCGCCCGTCCGTCTCGTTATCGGACAGGAAGGCCCGGTTGCTTCCACTAATTATTTGATTAGCAAGTTCTGTTCCTCCCGGCGGCCGCGCGATCCGCCATTGCCCCTTCCGGTCCGGCGAAGGATGAGGCATTGTCGCCCGCGAAAAATCCGGGAGCCCTTCATGCCGTCAAAATCCATCGACCACGCCTTTACCGCCCGCAAGCGCACAGGCGCCGCCAGCGATCCGACCTATGCCGGCGCGCTTTCCTTCATGCGCCGGCCCTATTCGAAATCCGCCAAGGGGGCCGACGCCGTGGTCTGGGGCATTCCTTTCGACGCGGCGGTCTCCAACCGCCCGGGCGCGCGTTTCGGGCCGCAGGCGATCCGCCGCGCTTCCGCGATCTTTGACAATGACCCGCAATATCCCTTTCACCGCGACCTGTTCGAGGCGATGGCGGTGACCGACTACGGGGATTGCCTGCTCGACTACGGCAACCACCAGAAAACGCCAGGCATCATCGAGCGGGAGGCGGCCAGGATTCTCAAATCCGGCGCCTTCCTGTTGTCGCTGGGCGGCGACCATTTCGTCACCTGGCCAATCCTGAAAGCCCATGCGGCAAAATACGGCCCGCTGGCCCTGGTGCAGTTCGACGCCCATCAGGACACATGGGACGACGATGGCAAGCGCATCGACCACGGTTCCTTTGTCGGACGCGCTGTGCGCGACGGCGTGATCGATCCGGCCCGGTCGATCCAGGTTGGCATCCGCACCCATGCGCCGGAGGATTGCGGCATCGAGATCATCCATGGCTACGACGTGGAGGAGATGAGTGCCGCGGCGATTGCCGGGCGCATCGCGCAGCGCACCGGCGGTGGGCATGTGTATGTCACCTTCGACATCGATTGCCTCGATCCCGCCTTCGCGCCGGGCACGGGCACGCCGGTGGCGGGCGGGCCGTCCTCGGCGAAGATGCTCTCGGTGCTGCGACACATGAAGGATATCGACATCGTGGGCGCCGACATCGTCGAAGTGGCCCCGGCCTATGACCATGGCGACATCACGGCGATCGCGGGCGCCACCATAGCCATGCATTATCTCGGCCTGCTTGCCGAGCGGCGAGGCGCAAAGTAAACAGCCCCGGAAGCCCCCCCCCCAAGCCAAGGCAATATCCATGAGCGCGAAAATCTTCATCGACGGCGAACACGGCACCACGGGCCTGCAGATCCGCGAGCGCCTGGCCGGGCGCTCGGACATCACGCTGATGTCGATCCCGATGGAAGAGCGGCGCAACGAGGCGATGCGCGAAAGGATGCTCAAGGACGCCGACATCGCGATCCTGTGCCTTCCCGACGATGCGGCGCGGCAGGCGGTGGCGCTGGCCGCCGATGCCGGTACGCGGTTCATCGATGCATCCACCGCGCACCGCACCCATCCGGACTGGGTTTTCGGCTTTGCCGAAATGGAGCCGGGACAGGCGGAACGGATCGCCGGGGCGCAGTTCGTCTCCAATCCCGGCTGCTATTCCACCGGCGCGATCGCCATTCTCGCGCCGCTCGTCCGTGCCGGCCTTCTGCCCGGCGATTACCCGGTGACCATCAATGCCGTCTCCGGCTATAGCGGCGGCGGCAAGCAGATGATCGCGCAGATGGAGGACCCCTCGCGCGACGACGCCATCACGGCAAACCATTTCGCCTATGCGCTGACACTCGGCCACAAGCACGTGCCCGAGATCATGGCACGCAGCGGCATCACCCGCCGTCCGGTGTTCACCCCGGCGGTCGGCCGGTTTGCCCAGGGCATGCTGGTCAATGTCCCGCTGTTCTGCGACCTGATGTCCGGAAACCCGTCCATGGCGGCGATCCATGCGGCGCTTGCCGATCACTACGCGGGCCAGGACGTGGTCGAGGTGGTGGCGCCGGACGAAGGCATCGCGATGCCACGCATCGACGCGGAGGAAATGCGCGGGACCGACCGGTTGAAGATCTACGTGCTCGGCACGGAGGGCATGGGCCAGGTCAACCTGATCGCCTCGCTGGACAATCTCGGCAAGGGCGCGTCCGGCGCGGCGGTGCAGAACCTGAACCTGATGATCGGCGCATGAGCCAGCGCCCGCCCGGCAAGCGGGCGGGTCAATGCCGCACGACGACGTCCGTCTCCGGCAGATAGCTGCCGATGGTGCCCCGCCAATGGGCAACGGCGAAGCCGAGGATGACGAGCGCCGTGGCCTGGTGCACGAGACCCCAGAACAGCGGCACCTGCATGAGCAGCGTGACGATGCCGAAGACCGCCTGCACGACGACCAGCCCCGCCAGCAGCGCGGAACGGCGGGCATGGGTCGACCCGGCTTCCCGCTTCATCGTGCGCAGCATGTGGACGATGGCGGCCGCGAGCACGGCATAGGCGCCGCAGCGGTGGATGAACTGCACGGTCTTCGGGTTCTCGAAGGCGTTGATCCACCAGGGTTCCTGCAGCCAGAGACCGCCGGGCACGAGCGCGCCGTCCATCAGCGGCCAGGTGTTGTAGGTGAATCCGGCGTCCAGACCGGCCACCAGCGCACCGAGATAAATCTGGACAAGGACCAGAAGCACCATCCAGCCGGCGCCCTTGCGCGTGGCAGCGGAGGAAGGGCCGCCGCTGTGCACGGCCAGGCCGCGCGCGACATACATGATGGCGGCAAAGATCACCGAAGCCAGCGTCAGGTGGACGGCAAGACGGTATTGCGAGACGTCAGTGCGCTCCGTCAGGCCGGAGGCGACCATCCACCAGCCGACAAAGCCCTGAAGGCCGCCCAGCGCCAGCAAGCCCAGGAGGCGCGGCTTGAGACGGGTTTCCAGCCGTCCGGTCAGCCAGAAGAAGGCGAGCGGCAGGGCGAACAGGAAACCGACCATGCGGGCCAGGAAGCGATGTCCCCACTCCCACCAGAAGATGACCTTGAACTCCTCAAGGCTCATGCCCTTGTTGATCTGCTGGTATTCGGGGATCTGGCGGTACTTGGCGAGTTCCTCCTGCCACTCGGCTTCCGACAGCGGCGGAACGATGCCGTGGATCGGCTTCCACTCGGTGATCGAGAGGCCCGAATCGGTCAGCCGGGTCGCGCCGCCAACCACCACGAGCGCCAGCAGCCACAGCAGGACGACATAGAGCCAGCGGCGCACAGCCGCGCGATTGCGCGCCTGGCGGTCCAGTATCTCGTAGGGGCGCGGCGAAGGCGAAACGGCCACGGCGGCATCGGTCATCGGCGTATCCAGGTCCGGCTTGCTGAAATCCGCTCCTAACTGACGCAATGGCGCGAGGCTTTCAAGTGCCAGCTTCGCGTGACAGGCTGTCGCGCCCGCAAGGCTGTTCCCTTCCGCGTCCGTTTCCAATAGACAACCGGCAAGAAAGATACCGGAACACCGCCATGCCAGTCCGCCTCAAGAAACTTGTCGGCACCGTGCTGCTCGTCCTGCTCGTCGTCGTCTATGCCCTGGTGGCCACGACCGTGGCCGTGGCTCGACTCGCCGAATCCGGTCCGCTGGTGCACCTGGCCTATTTCCTGTTCACCGGCATCCTCTGGGTGGTGCCGGCCATGTTCATCATAAGCTGGATGAACCGTCCGCCGCGCAAGGGGTGAGCGGTCAAACCGTCACGAGGCGCTTGCCGCGATTGGCGATCGGCGTGGTGATGCCTGTCAGCATGGTGCGCAGATAGGCCACGGACTGGTAGCGTCCATTGACCGAGATGCGCGGCAGGGTGTGCATGTGGTTCCTGTGCCCCGGATCGAGAAGGCCATGGCGGGTGGTCACCGCTGTCCGGAACCCGGCCTTGCGTGCCAGGTCCGCCTCCCGCGGCCCCACCGCCGCCTCGAAGCCATAGGGAAAGGCCATGTGGCGCGGACGGGCGCCCAGTTCGTTTTCCAGAACGTCGGCGGCATCGAGGATTTCGGAGAAAGCGGTTTCCGTATCGAGCCGGCGCAGGTTGTAATGATGCATGGTATGGGCGCCGACCGTGACCAGCGGATGTGCGGCGAAGGACCTGAGCTCCCGCCAGTTCATCAGGGCGTCGTCTCCGGCCTTCAGCGCATCGATACCGGAAACCGCGGCGAGATCGCGGATCAGGCCGTCCTGTTCCGCCTCGTCGATGCCTGTCGTCAGCCAGCTTTCCAGTTCGACGAAGGCCGTCCGCTTGGCTGCCGGGGTGGAACAGTCGAAATGCACGGCTTCGCCGCGCACCGGGGCATAGAGACCTTCGCGGCGGGCGATGATGTCCTCCAGCACCATCCACCAAAGCGCGATGCGGCGGCTGATCTGTGCGGGTGCGGCATAGACGGTGATCGGCGCCTGGTGACGCTCCAGAACGGGCAGCGCCTCGGCCAGGTTGTCGCGATAGGCATCATCGGCGGTCAAAGCCAGCAGGCAGCCACCGGTCTCGCCGTTTTCCAGGCGATCTGCCATCTCGTCCATCGATACGAAGCGGTAGCCATCCCGCTTCAGGTCCCGGATCAGGCAGTCGAGGAATGCCGGCGTGATCGCCAGATGACTGTTGAAGCCGAGCGGCGAGGTCCGCGCTTCCGTCACGCGATGCAGCATCAGGATGGCGCCGGCGCAAGGCGTCATGGCGCGGTAGATGCGCGAAAGTCCTGTCCACTTGACGCCATTGAGGATCACCTTGCGGATCACCTCGCCCCTGTCGATCATTCCTTCACCTTTTTCGGATACCCAGACGGGCATGGTTCGGGCGGGATGTCCGGTCTGGATAGCACCGAAGGATTGAAGGATGGTTGATGTATCGGGCGATGCCGCTGATCTGTCCGCCCTCGCGGCGAGACCGGCGGTGCAGGTGGAGACGGGTCCCAAGGCGCATGAAGGCCACGCGGCCTTCTGCGCGCGCGTGGCCTGCGGCCCGGCGCAACATGCGGACTGGGTTGCGCAATGGGCGCGCCACGTCAATCCGGACATTGTCTTCATCACCGTGGCCGAGGGCGACCGCCGGCATCTCTGCCTGCCGCTCGAAGTGATTGACGAGGGACTTGGCCGCGTTGCCGTGCCGGTCGGCGGACGCCATGCCAATGGCTGCTTTCCGGCCATGACGCCGGATGCCGCCCTTCCCCCGCCCGCCGACCTCAGCGCCATGATGGCCGAGGCGCTTCGCGCTGCCCGGCCGGACATCGCGCTCATCGCCCTGACCCGCCTCCAGCCGGAAATCGGCGGTCTTGCCAACCCGCTGGTCCTGCCTTCGTCACCTGCCAGCGCGAACCTCGCGCTCGCGGTGGACCTGGCGGGCGGCTTCGATGCGACGCTGCAGCGCCATTCGGGCAAGCGCAAGCGCAAGAAACACCGCACCAACGAACGGAAGTTCAGCGAACAGGGTGATATCCGCGTCCATGCCGCCAGCGACCGAGAGACCGCGCGGCGCCTGCTGGACGCCTTCTTCGATCTCAAGTCGCAGCGCTTCGCCAGCATGGGCATTGAAGACGTCTTCGCCAATCCGGCGATCAAGGCCTTCTTCCACGGTCTTTTCGGCGAAGCGGTGGTCCGGGCGGAGCCGCAATTCATCTTGCATGCGCTGGAGGTCGGCGGCGAGATACGCGCCGTCACGGGGTCGAGCCTGTCGGGCAAGCGCATGATCTGCGAGTTTTCCGCCATACGGCCCGACGAGAAGGAAAACACGAGCCCGGGCGATTACCTCTTTTTCGAGGCCATCCGCGAAGCCTGCGACAAGGGCTTCCTGATCTACGATTTCTCCGTCGGCGACGAGCCCTACAAGCGACTCTGGTGCGATATCGAGACCGTCCAGCGCGACACGCTGATCCCGCTGAACGCGCGCGGGCGGCTGCTGGCGGCCATGCGCACCGGGACGTCGTCGCTGAAACGCCAGATCAAGAACACGCCGCCGCTCTGGGCCGCCTACAAGTCGCTTCGCAAACTCCGCGCCTCACGCGCCGAAGGCTGAAGCGCCAGAACCGGCGGGCGGCGTCCGGTCACCGTTCACGCGGACAGGGCCGCACCCATCATCCCACGGTCAGGCGGCGCTGCGGCCGGCTTTCGGCGGCAATGGACGGCCGGCCATGTCGGCCCGCCCGATCAGCAGGTTGCCATGACCCGCTGACACCAGATCGTCGGCCGCGGCCAGGACTTCCGGAGCCTCGGGATCGACGACAGCCAGAACCACTTCCGCCGTGGCGCTGCACACGCGGGCGATGCCCTCGGCATCGGCAGGTCCGCATTCCATGACGATCATGTCATAGACCTGGCCCAGCGCGTCCAGGATGATGGGAAGGCGCTCGATGGACCGGGCGACACGCTCCGGATCGCCCGTGCCTGTCGGGATCACGTGGCAATCGGAGAAATGATCGCCATGAATGATCTCGGAGAAGGAAGCATTGCCGGCAAGCAGATCGGTGATGCCGGGGCGGGCATCGCGTTCCAGCATCGGCCGGGACGCGGCATTGTCCGCAGTGAGGTCGAGCAGGATGATGCGCAGGCCGGAATCGGCGAGCGCACGGGCGGTCAGGATGGCCGAGGCGGCTGCTTCCCGGCCCTCGGGCGACACGAAGACGGCACGGGCGGCGCCGGCTTCGACAAGCCGCACCGCGAGATCCTCGCCGGACAGGCCCGGATGCTGCCGGGCAGTCGTCGCCTTGCGCGCTTCCCGCGCTGCCGCCGCCGCAGCCCTCGTGTTCGCGGCCGACATGGCCTGTTCCGCAGCGCGCGCAGCCGCAGCCGTGGCTCCGGACTTCGGGCTTTCGCGGGTTTCGGCATCTCCGGTCCCGCCACCGCCGCCATGGGCTGCAGGCGGTGGTGTGCCTTGCGCCCCTTGCCGTGCGACTGCCGGCATGGCGATCTCCGTCGCCGGCGCTGGCGTCGCGGACACCGCGCGCATGGCGCGGCCGGAAAACAGTTCGGCCAGCAGCGTGAAGATGGTCATCAGCAGGAGCGTGGCAGCGAAGGCGGCGCCGATGATCGGTACCTTTTTCGGGAAATAAGGGTCCGACGGGACGATGGCACGCGAGAAGATGCGGGCATTGACCGGGCTGTAGGACGCTTCCTTTCGCGACTTGGCCTCGCGGAAACGCACCAGGTAGGATTCCAGCAGGTCGCGCTGGGCGGCAGCCTCGCGCTCGAGCGCGCGCAACTCCACCTCGCCTTCCGAGACACGGGCCGATTCCGCCTTGAGGCGGTTCACGGCGGCGGTCAGTTCGCTCTCGCGCAGACGGGCCGTCTCGGCTTCCGTCTTCAGTCCGGTCAGCACCTTGGCGGCCTCGGCGCGGATCTGGCTGTCAAGCTGGTCCTGCTGCGCCCGCAGTGAGCGGATGCGCGGATGGTTGTCGAGAAGCGTGGTTGACAGGTCGGCGATCTCGGCGCGCAGGTCGACCTTCTTCTCGATCAGCCGCTGGATAAGGCCGGACGTCTGAACCTCGGGAATCGCGTCGATGGCACCGCCGGAGGCCAGCGCCCGTTCGATCGACTGGGCGCGGGCTTCGGACGCGGCCCGGCTTGCGCGCACCCGCGACAGTTCGGTGGAAATCTCGGAGAGTTGCTGCGTGGCCAGCGCCGCATTGTTCTGGCCGACCGGAATGTCGTTTGCCGCGCGGTATTCCGCCACGCGGCTTTCGGCCTGCTTCACACGGTCCCGCAATTCAGCGATTTCCGGGGCCAGCCATTCGGTCGCGGTCGTGTCGGTCTCAAGCCGGGCCTTGCGCTGCAGATCCATGTAGACATCGGCTATGGCGTTGGGAACGTCTGCGGCCAGCTTCGGATCGCTGGAGGAAAACTGGATGACGATCACGCGCGTGCCTTCGGTGCGGTAGACCTTCAGGCGTTCGCGCATGTTGCGGAGGACGCGCTCTTCGAGCGTGCCGCGCGAAGGCTCGGAAACGAAGGGAATCGACAGGCCGGCGCTCTTGGTGAACTCGTCGCGTCCGGCAAGCTCCAGTTGGCGGGCGACCTGCGACAGAAGCGCCGTGGAGGCGATCAGTTCGACCTGCGACTGGACGCTTTCCTGATCGAGCGACTCGGCGCGGCCGTTTTCCAAGTTGGGGCGTGTGTAGACGGATTCGCGGGTCTCGATGAGGATGCGGGTCTCGGCCATGTATTTCGGACTGACGAAGAGCGACACGGCAAAGGCGGCGGCCGTGACCAGGAGCGTGACGGCAAGCACCAGGAACTTCCTGCGCCACAGTCCCGCCACCAGCGCCGGGAAATCGATATCCACATCTTGAGCCGTTCCATTCACGCCGGACATGCGTCTACTCCGAATACTGCACGGCGATCATGGTAAACGGGTTTGGTTTAGCTGCAGTTAATACCGGAGCCTCCTGCCGGGTCGCGCTTTCGCCGCAACGGCAGACGGGCGCGCGGATATCGCGGCGGCTTTACCAGCCATTAACCCTAACGACAGATAAACAAGGCTGACGAAAGCGGTGCCGCGACCGGGCGGCCCGCCGATCCAAGAAGGTCAGCGTTGATGAACCGCCGCGCATTCGCCCTTTCCGCCCTTGCCCTTGCCGTTGCCGGCGTTTCGGGCTGCTCTTCCTACAAGCCGACCCCGCCGGCCTTCCACGAGGCGCTCTACCAGCCCTACCGGCTGGACGCGGGCGACCGGGTCCGTGTCACCGTGTTCGAGCAGGAAGGGCTGACCAACACCTATTCGGTGGACCAGTCGGGCCATATCGCCTTCCCGCTCATCGGCCAGGTTGCCGCGCGCGGCCACACCGTCGCCGACCTGGAACTGTCACTGGCGCAGGCCTTGCGCCAGGGCTACATCCGCGATCCCGACGTTTCTGTCGAGGTCGACCGTTACCGGCCCATCTTCGTCATGGGCGAGGTGGGCGCGGCCGGGCAATATGCCTATGTGCCGGGCCTGACCGTGCAGAAGGCGGTGGCGCTGGCCGGCGGCTTCTCGCCGCGCGCCAGCCAGGGCAGCGTCGACGTCACGCGCACAATCAACGGCAAGGTCATGACCGGCCGCGTCATCCTGTCCGATCCGCTCCTGCCCGGCGATACCATCTACGTGCGCGAACGGTTCTTCTGATCCCGGATGACGCCGATGCCGCCGCTCAACATCGTGCACTGTTTCCGCTCCCCTGTCGGCGGCATCTTCCGCCATGTCCGGGACCTGGCGCGCGCGCAGGAAGCGGAAGGGCACCGCGTCGGCATCATCTGCGATTCGACGACCGGCGGGGCCTTCGAGAACCGCATGCTCGACGAACTGGAACCGGAACTGTCACTGGGTGTCCAGCGAACGGCGATGCAACGTCATATCGGCCTTGGCGACATTGCCGCCGCGGCCAGAACATACAAGCTTGTCAAGGAATTGAAGCCGGACGTGCTGCACGGGCACGGCGCCAAGGGCGGCGTCTATGCCCGTGTCTTCGGCTCACTTCTGCGGGTTTCAAGGTCTTGCGTAGCCCGCCTTTATTCACCGCATGGCGGAAGCCTGCACTACGATCCGAACACCGCGACGGGCAGGTTCTTCTTCGCCCTGGAGAAGCAGCTTTCAAGGGCGAGCGACTGCATCCTGTTCGTGTCCGACCACGAACGGCAGACGTTCCTGACCAAGGTCGGACAGCCGCATTGCCGCTCGGCGCTGGTCTACAACGGCCTGACACCGGACGAGTTCGAGCCGGTGATCCCGGATGCGGACGCCGCCGATTTTCTCTTCATGGGAATGTTGCGGCTCCTGAAGGGGCCGGACATCTTCCTGGATGCCGTTCTTCGGGTGAAGCGGCCGGACGGATCTCCGGCGACGGCCGCGATCGTGGGCGACGGCGAGGACCGTGAAGCGCTCATGCAGCGGGTAACCGGCACGGGCGCCCAGGAGCGCATCCGCTTTCACATGCCGATGCCCGCACGCGATGCCTTTCGCCTCGGGCGCATCATGGTTCTCTCGTCGCGCGCCGAGGCCCTGCCCTATACCGTGCTGGAGACGCTGGCCGCCGGCAAGATCATGATCGCAAGCCGGGTCGGCGGCATTCCGGAAATCCTCGGCGCGGATTCGCCTGCACTTTGCGCACCGGACCCGGACAGCCTGGCGCCCGTCATGCAGGCGGCGCTCGACGACGAGGCGGGATTCAAGGCGGCCATGCCGGACATTGACAGTCTCAAGGCGCGTTTCTCGGCGGCGGCGATGGCCAGCCAGGTGACCGCGATCTACCGGGACATCCTTTCACCCGGGTCAAGGGTTTCTTAGCACCCCGCTGATATGTTCCCTCGCGTCATACATCCCGGCTCTGCCGGTTTCGCGGGACCACGATGAGCAAGACCGATCCGACCCTCGCCTATTCGCCCGATTCCGTTCGCGCCTTCCAGCCGGAAGACAACGACCGGAGCGAGAAAAAGCGCGCGCTCAATGCCATGGCAAAGACGGTCGCGGCGCAATACCGCGACGATTCGCTTTCGCCGGCCATGATCAGCGGCATTGTTCGGCTGCTTGAATTCTGCGCCATGAGCATTGCGGGCTTCGCCGTCTTCTTCCACTATGTCGGCCTTGCACCGGCAACGGCACCCGCCTATGCGCTGACGATCCTGTTCGGCTCCGTTCTCACGGTCGTGGCGTTCGAATTCGCGGAGGGCTATCGCGTCAGCCGCCTGCGCCGTCCCTTCCTGCGGTTCGGGCGCTCCATCCTTGCATATGCCGGCGCCTTCGCGCTCATGGCGCTCGCCTCGGTCTTCCTGAAGAACTCCGCCGACTATTCGCGCGTCTGGTTCGCGGGCTGGGCGGTTGCCGGATTTGCGGGCATCGTCGTGCTGCGCATCGTCATTGCCCGCCTGATCGTGCGCTGGTCGCGCAACGGACGCATGGAGCGGCGCGCCGTGATCGTGGGCGGCGGCAAGGAGGCGGAAAAGCTCATCCGTTCCATCGAACGCTCGCCCTACAACGACGTGCGCATCTGCGGCATCTTCGACGACCGCGACGACAGCCGTTCGCCGCCGATCGTTGCCGGCTATCCGAAGCTCGGCAATATCGACGACCTGATCGACTTCGCGCGCATCGCCCGCATCGACATGATGATCGTGGCGCTGCCGCTGACGGCGGAACGGCGCGTCCTGACCATGTTGAAGAAGCTCTGGGTGCTGCCGGTCGATATCCGCCTCTCGGCCCATGCCAACGTGCTGCAGTTCCGTCCGCGTTCCTATTCCTATGTCGGAACGGTGCCGATGCTTGACATCTTCGACAAGCCGATCACCGACTGGGATTCGGTCGCCAAGCGGATCTTCGACATCGTCTTCTCGCTGTTCGCGATCGTCGCCTTCTCGCCCATCATGCTGGCGACAGCCATCGCCATCAAGCTGGAGAGCAAGGGACCGGTGATCTTCAAGCAGAAGCGGCACGGCTTCAACAACGAGACCGTGGAGGTCTTCAAGTTCCGGTCCATGTATACCGAGATGTGCGATCCGACGGCAAAGCAGGCCGTGACCAAGAACGATCCGCGCGTCACGAAGGTCGGCCGGTTCATCCGCAAGACCTCCATCGACGAGTTGCCGCAGTTCTTCAACGCATTGTTCGGATCACTGTCGCTGGTCGGCCCGCGCCCGCATGCGGTGGCCGCCCAGGCCCACAACCTGCTGTTCAACGAGGTCGTGGACGGCTATTTCGCGCGCCACCGCGTGAAGCCGGGCGTGACCGGGTGGGCGCAGATCAACGGCTGGCGCGGCGAGGTGGACAATGACGAGAAGATCCAGCGGCGCACGGAATTCGATCTCTACTACATCGAGAACTGGTCGCTGCTGTTCGACCTGAAGATCCTGTTCCTCACGCCGATCCGCCTGCTGAAAACGGAAAACGCCTATTGAGCGCCATCGCGCAGGACATTCCGCGGGCCGCCGTCCATGCCAGGCTCGCCGCCATGACAGCCACCTTCTCGGTGGCCATCGGCCCGCTGCTGGCCGGCTTCGTCATTCGCGAGCCCGCGCCCTATGAACTCTATCTGGTCGGACTCATGGCCGTCTGGGCGCTGGCCGGCGCCATCACGTTCTCGCGCGCAATCACGCCGCTGATCGTCCTGATCGTCATCTTCAACATCGGCGGTTTCCTGTCGATGCTGACCATGGCCGAACTCCGGGGCACACCGCTCTACCTGGCGGTCTCGCTCTTCCTCGGCTTCACCGCCATCTTCTTCGCCGCGGTCCTGGAAACGCGGCCGCACTATTTCAAGCCGATGTTCCATGCCTGGGTGATCGGCGCCTCGGGCACGTCGCTGCTCGGCATCCTCGGCTACTTCCATGCCTTTCCGGGCGCCGAGGTGTTCACGCTCTACGGGCGCGCCGCCGGCGCCTTCCAGGATCCGAACGTCTTCGGCCCCTACCTTGCCGCGCCCGGCTTCTACCTTGTCTACCGGCTGGTGGCCGGCCGTTTTCACGACATGGTCCGCGTCGCCGTTCCCCTCATCCTCATCACGCTGGGCGTGTTCATGTCGTTCTCGCGCGGCGCCTGGGGTCTCTATGGCCTCGGCATCACCGTGCTGGTGGGCTTCATGTTCATCCAGAGCAGGTCGACGCTGTTCAGGCTTCGCATCGCGGTCATGGCGCTCGTCGCCATCGCTCTGCTGATCATCGCCATTCTCGTCGCGCTCCAGATCCCGTCGGTCGCCGAACTCTTCGAAACCCGCGCGCGCCTCGTGCAGGAATACGACGGCGCACGGCTGGGTCGCTTCGCCCGCCACATCATCGGCTTCATCATGGCCACGGAGAAACCGCTCGGCATCGGCCCGCTGAATTTCGGCCTGATCTTCGGCGAGGACACGCATAACATCTGGCTCAAGGCGCTGATGGACTATGGCTGGCTCGGCTTCATATCCTTCGCCCTGCTCACCGTCTGGACGCTCGGCGCGGGCCTGCGCATCCTGTTCCGGCCGCGCCCGTGGCAGCCCTTCTTCATGACGGCCTATGTCGCCTTCCTCGGCCACATCCTGCTCGGAACCGTGATCGACATCGACCACTGGCGCCACTTCTACATCCTGCTCGGCATGGTGTGGGGGGGCATCGCGCTGGAAGCCCGTGTCCAGGCGGCGCGTGCGGCCGGGCGGGCGCACCCGGCGCTGGCCGGAACCTGATCCCAATTGCCGCCGTGTGCGATTATTCCGGTTGCCAGAGGCCCCGATGCCAGCTAGAAGGCCAACCGTCGGAGCGTAGCGCAGCCCGGTAGCGCACTTGACTGGGGGTCAAGGGGTCGTGGGTTCGAATCCCGCCGCTCCGACCATTTCACCGGAAGCAACAGGCAGGCCAGACAGCCCCGCGGCCTTGCCACGTGGATCAATCCATTCCGTCGACGATGACGACCGTGCTCTTCGAATTGGCATGACGGATCGCCGCGACCGGAGCGTAGTCCTCCGAGCGCGCGAAGGCCTGTGCGCTTTTCATGTCCGGAAACTCGATGATGACAAGGCGGGTCGGCGTCCACAACTCGCTGTCCACGACATCCAGTTCGCCGCCGCGCGCCCGGTAGCGGCCACCATGCTTCTCGGCCAGCGCCCTGGCCTTGGGCATGTAGTCCTTGTAGGCTTCTGCGTCGCGGATATCCACGTCGGCGATGATGAAGGCGGCCATGGGTCACTCCTCCCTGTCAGGCGAATCGGGAAAGGCTCAGCGCACCTGGTCGAGCAGGCGCTTGCATTCCAGAAGATCGAACAGCGCTTCCTGCAGAAGCGCCCGGTTGTCCCTCGACAGGCTGGCCTGGCCGGCGTCCACGGGGCCGTCGTCGTCCGGACGGCCAAGCCCGAAGAAGCGGCGCGGCTGCTTGGGCCGCGCCTCGCCAACGAGCTTGTCGTCATCGGCCGGCCCTTCAGGTGCAGGATGGGGTTTTTGCGCCTCGATTTCGGCCTGCTTCTTCTGCGCGATGGCCTCGATGGCGGAAACGTCGCCGGTTCCCAGCGCCACCACGAAGGGGATGCCGTTCTCCTTGATGAGACGCTGGACACCCTTGATCGTGTAGCCCTGGTCATAGAGCAGGTGGCGGATGCCCTTGATGAGTTCGACGTCCTGGGGCCGGTAGTAGCGGCGCCCGCCGCCGCGCTTCATCGGCTTGATCTGGGAAAAGCGCGTTTCCCAGAAGCGCAGGACATGCTGCGGCAGGTCGAGATCCTCCGCCACTTCCGAAATGGTCCTGAAGGCGTCCGGGCTCTTTTCCATGGGCTCGCTCTCCCTTGAAGGCGGCGGAAGCCGCCAACGAATCACGGTTGCCCATCAGACCGCCGGAGGTGGCCGGATGCAAGCGCCCGAAGCGCCATGGCAGGACAATCAGCCCTTGCCGCGCGACAGCTTGTGGGCCTGGATGATCTTGCTCTTCAGCACATTGGATGCCTTGAAGGTCATGACCTTGCGCGGAAGGATGGGGACTTCCTCCCCGGTCTTCGGGTTGCGCCCGATGCGCTCGTTCTTCGATCGGACCTGAAAGGTGGCGAAGGACGACAGCTTGACGGTCTCGCCACGCACGATGGCGTCGCAGATCTCATCAAGAACCATTTCAACAAGTTGGGCCGATTCAGTGCGGGACAATCCCACCTTCCGGTAGACCGCCTCCGCCAGATCAGCGCGAGTTATCGTTTTCCCGCTCATGCGCCGCTTCCAGCCCGTCCTCTCCCTGACAGCCTGAAACCTACCCGCGTCTTGGAGCCAAGGTCAAGGTGCAAAGCCAACAGAGTCGCCTGCAAATGCTGGCAGGCAAAAGCAAATTCGCTACATGCGCACCAGCACGGCGCCCCAGGTGAAGCCGCCACCCATGGCCTCCAGCAGGACGAGGTCGCCCTTCCGGATGCGGCCATCCTGGATGGCCTCGGTCAGCGCCAGGGGCACGGAAGCGGCCGATGTGTTGCCGTGGTGATCCACGGTCACGACCGTCTTTTCCTCAGGGATGCCGAGCTTTCTCGCGGATCCGTCGATGATGCGCTTGTTGGCCTGATGCGGCACGAACCAGTCGATGTCGGCAGCGGTGATGCCGGCCTGGTTGAAGACATCCTCGATGACATCGGTGATCATGCCGACCGCGTGCTTGAAGACCTCGCGGCCCTGCATGCGCAGGTGGCCGACCGTGCCGGTGGTCGATACGCCGCCGTCGACATAGAGCTTGTCCTTGTGGCAGCCGTCGGAGCGCAGCGAAGCGGCGAGGATGCCCCTGTCGGCGATGGTGCCCGCGCCTTCCTGTGCCTCAAGGACCACCGCGCCGGCGCCGTCGCCGAACAGCACGCAGGTGGAGCGGTCGTTCCAGTCGAGGATGCGCGAGAAGGTCTCGGAGCCGATGACGAGCGCACGCTTCGCCATGCCGCCGCGCAGGTGCAGGTCGGCCGTGTTGATAGCGTAGACGAAGCCGGAGCAGACCGCCTGCATGTCGAAGGCATAGCCATGGCGGATCCCGAGCCGGTCCTGGATCTCGACCGCGGTGGCCGGAAAGGTGTGGTTCGGGGTCGAGGACGCCAGCACGATGAGGTCGATGTCATCGGGCTGCAACCCTGCCGCCTTCAGCGCGGCGCGGGCCGCCGCCTCGCCGAGCGAGGCCGTGGTCTCGTCCTCGGACGCGATGTGGCGCTGGCGGATGCCGGTGCGCTGCACGATCCACTCATCAGTCGTCTCGACGATGTTCTCGAAATCGGTATTGGCCATGACACGGCGCGGCAAGGCCGAGCCTGCTCCCAGGATGACCGAACGAATCATGTATTCTCCCCCGACGCGGCGGCCGGCCGGCCGGCGTGAAAATGCTCAAGGTCGCGTCCGATCTGTTCGAGCAGCCGGTTGCGGACCATGTCATAGCCAAGTTCGACGGCAGCGGCAAAGCCCTCAGCATCCGTTCCCCCATGGCTTTTCACGACAATTCCGTTGAGACCCAGAAAGACGCCGCCATTGGCCTTGCGCACATCCATCTTCTCGCGAAGATAGGCGAAGGCGCCGCGCGCCAGGACATAGCCAAGCCGGGCCATGAAGGTGCGCTGCATGGCGGCACGCAGGTACCCCCCGATCTGCTTTGCCGTGCCTTCGGCCGTCTTCAGCGCGATATTGCCGGAGAAACCCTCGGTCACCACCACGTCGGTGGTGCCCTTGCCGATATCGTCGCCTTCCACGAAGCCGTGATAGGTCATCGACGGCAGGGCGGCGTCGCGCAGCATCCGTCCGGCCTCGCGGACCTCCTCCTGGCCCTTGATCTCCTCAACGCCGACATTGAGCAGGCCGACGCTCGGACGCTCGACACCGAACAGGGCGCGCGCCATGGCAGCGCCGAGAATGGCGAAATCGGTGAGTTGCTGGGCATCGGCGCCGATGGTGGCGCCCACATCGAGCACCACGCTTTCGGAGCGGACGGTCGGCCAGATCGCGGCGATGGCCGGCCGCTCGATATTGGCCATGGTGCGCAGGCAGAACTTGGACATGGCCATCAGCGCGCCGGTATTGCCGGCGGAAACGCAGACATCGGCCTCGCCCTTCTTGACCGCCTCGATGGCCCGCCACATGGACGACTTCCAGCGGCCGTTGCGCAGGGCCTGGCTCGGCTTGTCATCCATCGCGACGGACACTTCGCAATGAAAGACCTCGGCATTTGCCTTCAGGCGCGGCAATCCGTCGAGAACCGGGCGGATCGCCTCCTCCCGGCCATAGAGCAGAAAGGTCACGTCGGCGCGCCGTTCCAGCACGTGCTCAAGCCCGGGCAAAACGACGGACGGACCGAAATCCCCGCCCATGGCATCAATTGAAATGCGAATCACGCGTTCGTCTTCCCCGTCATGATCCGGCCTCGCGGACCGGTCTTGCAAGTGCGGCGAAAATAGCGGTTTTGCTCGCCCGCACAATGGGCAGGGCTCGTTTTTGCGCCGTCGCGGCGTTCAATCCTTGCTGCCGCCCTTCAGCGCCGCGAGTTTCGCAAAGGGATTGGGCTTGTCTTCCGGCTGCGGCTCCAGTCCGGCCGGAATTTTCGCGCCGGGCTTTCGCGGATAGGGATCGATGGCCAGTTCGAAATACTCCTCGGCGACGGCGCCGACATCCACCGTGTCGCCATGAAACGGTTCGGGCGCATCCTCGCCCTCGGCATCGACGAGGATCTCGCCGGAAGGATCGTGAGGGCGGGCAAGGCGGGAGCCTTCGGGCACGAACAGCGCCTCGATCTCCTCCTCGATCCGGCTCTCCAGCGGCTCCAGCGTGACGACGCATTGCTGCACGATCCGTGCGTTCACCTTGCCGGAAACCTTCACGCCATCCTTCTTCCAGCGGGTCACGAGAAGATCGACGGAGAATTCGAGCACATCCTCAAGGCCGTGCTGCGCCGCCAGGGCCTCCCTGCTTTCCCGATCTGCGGAAAACGAGACCGGCAAGCCCTTCTCCGGCAACCGGGCAACATGGACGGGCCAGGAAACGGGGCTTCCTTCACCTTGGTTCATGATCTTGCCTCCATCGTTTCCACGTCGGGAAAGGTTATCCGGCCGGCGAGGATGGCATCGTCGCCCTGACCGGCAAGCGCCTCATCGGCCGCCAGCACATAGGCTGCAAGGCTGCTTGCCTGCGGCCATGACGTGTCATCGGGGCGGATGTTGCGGCGGAGCGCTACGGCCAGTCCCTCGGCATCGCCCTCGCCGAGCGCCTTCTCGTAGGCATCGAGGCGCCCGAAATACATGCGTGCCAGCTTCTTCATGCGTTTCGGTACGGACGTGTCGCCGATGCCCAGTTCGCGCAGCGAATGGTCGACCTCCCTGAAAAAGACATCGGTCACATCCTGCGCCAGCGACTCAAGCCGCTCGCCGCGGGCGCGACGCAGGAAAAGGAACATGTGCAGGCCGATCATCTCGAACCGGCCGAGTGGCGTATCCGGCACATCCCATTGCGCATAGAAGCGCGGCTGCCGCGCGGCTGCCACGATTTGCCCGTAAAGGCCATCGGTGAGTTCGTGGTTGGCCTTGGCCTTGCGGCTGAACAGCCTTGCGAACATGGGTTGCTCTCCTGGTTGACGCGCAGCGGTCCGATGGGCGCGGTTGCATCGGCGCTCAAGCTGGTTTACCGAGTTTCGGCACGGGCGCAAGCAAGAGAGACGCCCCGAGCCGCAGTTTCAATCCCGCGGCCCCAACGAAGGAGATTGCGTTGCGTTCCTGTGAATTCAAGACCCTTCATTTCACCCGCGCGGCCGCGATGGCGGCCGGATTGACGACGCTGGCCGTGCTGGGCGGCTGCAACGCCTCGGCAACGCTTTCGCCCTCGGAAACCCTGACACAGGGCTACGTGATGGATGAGCAGGCGCTCGAACTGGTGCCGGTCGGCTCTTCGCGCGAACAGGTGCTGCTCGCGCTCGGCACGCCATCGACCACCTCGACCTTCGAGAACGAGGTCTTCTACTACATTTCCCAGAAACGCCAGCGCCCCGTCGCCTTCATGAACGCGCGCCTGGTGGACCAGCGGATCCTGACGATCTTCTTCGGCGAGGACGGCCGCGTCTCCAACATCGCCAATTACGGCCTGCAGGACGGAAAGGTGTTCGACTTCATGTCGCGGACAACACCGGTCGCAAGCCGCGAAACCTCGTTCATCGGCCAGATGCTCACCGGCCTTGGCAAGCGGCCGGGACGCTTCCCCGGAACCTGACCCGGCGGACCGCCGGCAGCGGCGTGGCGGGAAGCCGCCGCCGTTGCCAGGGTCCCGGAATGCAAAAACCCCGCGGATCGCTCCGCGGGGTTTCTTCTTTTCCCGGATGGGCCCGATCAGTGCGCCAGGACGGCGAGCAGAAGCAGGGCCATGATGTTGGTGATCTTGATGGCCGGGTTGACGGCCGGTCCGGCGGTATCCTTGTAGGGATCGCCCACCGTGTCGCCGGTGACGGAGGCCTTGTGGGCTTCCGAACCCTTGACGTGCTTCACGCCGTCCTTGTCGACAAAGCCGTCCTCGAAGGACTTCTTGGCATTGTCCCAGGCGCCGCCGCCCGAGGTCATCGAGATGGCGACGAACAGGCCGTTGACGATCACGCCGAGCAGCGAGGCGCCGAGCGCGGCGAAGGCGGATGCCTTGGAGCCGGAGATCAGCAGCACGCCGAAATAGACCACCAGCGGCGCCAGCACCGGCAGCATCGAGGGGATGATCATCTCCTTGATCGCTGCCTTGGTGAGCATGTCGACGGCACGGCCGTAATCGGGCTTTTCCTTGCCTTCCATGATGCCGGGCTTCTCGCGGAACTGCCTGCGAACCTCCTCGACCACCGCGCCACCGGCGCGGCCCACGGCCGTCATGGCGATGCCGCCGAACAGGTAGGGGATGAGGCCACCGAAGATCAGGCCGGCGACGACATAGGGGTTGGACAGCTCGAACGAGACCTGGCCGATATCCGCAAAGTAGGGATACTTTTCCGCGTTCTGGGTGAAAAACTGCAGATCGTAGGAATAGGCCGCGAACAGCACGAGCGCACCGAGACCGGCCGAACCGATGGCGTAGCCCTTGGTGACCGCCTTGGTGGTGTTGCCCACGGCGTCCAGCGCGTCGGTGGTCTGGCGGACCTCCGGCGGCAGGTCGGACATTTCGGCAATACCGCCGGCGTTGTCGGTGACCGGACCGAAAGCGTCCAGCGCGACGATCATGCCGGCAATGCCGAGCATGGCGGTGACCGCGATGCCGGTGCCGAACAGGCCGCCAAGCTGGAAGGTGGCGATGATGCCGCCGACGATGACGATGGCCGGCAGGGCGGTGGATTCCAGCGACACGGCAAGGCCCTGGATCACGTTGGTGCCGTGACCGGTGACCGAGGCCTGGGCGATGGAATTGACCGGGCGCTTGTTGGTGCCGGTGTAGTATTCCGTGATCACCACGATGAGCGCGGTGACGATGAGGCCGACGATGCCGCAGATGAACAGGTTGGTGCCGTTCAGTACCGTGCCGTTGGTGGTCGTCAGGTCGCCCCAGCCGATGGAAAGCTGGTTGGCGATGCCGAGACCGACGATCGACAGAAGGCCGGTCACGATCAGGCCCTTGTAGAGCGCGCCCATGATGGAGCCGTTGGCGCCCAGCTTCACGAAGAAGGTGCCGACGATGGACGTGATGATCGACATTGCACAGATGAGCAGCGGGTAGATCATCACCGAGGAGAGGATCTCGCTGCCGGCAAAGAAGATGGCGCCGAGCACCATGGTGGCGACGACCGTCACCGCATAGGTCTCGAACAGGTCGGCGGCCATGCCGGCGCAGTCGCCGACATTGTCGCCCACATTGTCGGCGATGGTGGCCGGGTTGCGCGGATCGTCCTCCGGAATGCCGGCCTCGACCTTGCCCACGAGGTCGCCGCCAACGTCGGCACCCTTGGTAAAGATGCCGCCGCCGAGACGGGCGAAGATGGAGATGAGCGAAGCGCCGAAGCCGAGCGCGACGAGCGCGTCAATGACCGTGCGGTCGCCGGGGGCATAGCCCATCGGACCGACCAGCACCCAGTAATAGACGGCAACGCCGAGCAGGGCGAGACCGGCAACCAGCATGCCCGTGATGGCGCCCGACTTGAAGGCGATGTCGAGGCCGCCGGCCAGCGAATTGGCGGATGCCTGGGCGGTGCGCACATTGGCGCGCACGGAAACGTGCATCCCGATGAAACCGGCCGCGCCCGACAGGACGGCGCCGATCAGGAAGCCGATGGCGGCGGTGCCGGACAAGAGCACCCAGGCGAGAACAAACACCACCGCGCCGACCATGGCGATCGTGGTGTACTGGCGGGTCAGGTAGGCTTGCGCACCCTCACGCACATAGCCAGCAATTTCCTGCATGCGGGCATTGCCCTGGTCGGCAGCCATCACCGACTGGGTTGCCCAGATCGCATATACGACGGACAGGAGTCCGCATGCGATGACAAGGTAAAGCATGGTCATTGAAGAAACTTCCTCCTCATGGCCGGCCTGCGATACCCCCAAGGCCGGCCCGTGACAAATTCCCGGGGCAGGAGGAACCTGCCCCTGCGGGACCGGGGCGGATCATGCTTATCGCCCCCCGGCGCGTCAAGAACGCAGGGCGGCTCTATGCCCCGCTTTCGGCATGAAAAGGTGGCAGCGCGCGCTTTTTTCGCATGGGCGAAGTGAAACAGGCGTCAGGAGACCGCTTCGCCGCCACGCTCGCGCAGGATCAGCAAGGCCGCAAGCGCGCCGATGCACAGCAGCGCGACGGGGAAGATGATCCAGTTGAGCATGTCCCAGCCGCCGGCATTGTAGACCTGGCCCGACATCAGCGAGGCGAAGGCGACAGTGCCGAACAGCGCGAAATCATGCGCGCCCTGGACCTTGTTCTTCTCCGCGGCCGTGTAGGTTTCGGCGACCATGGCCGTGGCGCCGATGAAACCGAAGTTCCAGCCGACGCCAAGCAGGATCAGGGCCAGCCAGAACTGCCAGAGGGCGATGCCGGACAGGGCGACGATGGCGCAGCCGATCAGCAGCGCCAGACCGGTGGCGACGATGGTCTCCTTGCCGAAACGGGCGATCAGCCGGCCGGTGAAGAAGGAGGGAGCAAACATCGCCATGACATGCCAGGAAATGCCAAGCGTTGCCTCGTCCGGCGTGAAACCGCAACCGACCATGGCCAGCGGCGCGCCGGTCATGACGAAGCTCATCAGCGCATAGGAGCCGATGGCGCAGATCAGCGCCACGACGAAACGCGGCTGGCGCATGATGACCGGAAGCGGGCGGGCCGGCGCGTCGTCCAGCACCGCCGGGTCCGTCACCTGGTCGCGCGGAAGGCGCAGGAAGGAGAGGATGACGACGCCGACGAGGCCGAGCGCTATGATTCCGGCATAGGCGCCGGCGAAGCTGACGGGCGCGAAGGCATCGCGGGAAAAGATGACCATCTGCGGGCCGATGATGGCGGCAAACACCCCACCGCCGAGCACCCAGGAAATGGCTCGCGGCTTGAACGCGTGGGGCGCGTTGTCGGCAGCGGCGAAACGGTATTGCTGGACGAAGGAACCGCCGAGGCCGACGAGGAGCAGGCAGGCAGCAAAGGCCCAGAAGGAGCCCTGGAAGATGGCGAGCGCGGCCAGCGCGCCGCCCAGCGCCGTGATGCCGGCACCCGACATGAAGCCGTAGCGCCGTCCGACCGCGCGCATCAGGGCGGCCGCAGGCAGGGCACCCAGCGCCACGCCGAGGTTGTAGCCCGTCACCGGCGCGGTGGCGAGCGACTTGTCGGGACCGAGCAGGTAGACACCGGTCAGCGCGCCCATGGAAATGGCGACCGGCGCGGCCGCCCCCACGACGGACTGGGCCGCGGCCAGGATCAGCGCGGTGCGCCGGGCTTCCCGCTCGAGTGCCGTTGTCATCGCGTCCGTCCTTTCGTGTCAGGTCTCACCCGCCCGGCGACCCGGTCGAGTACCGCATTGACGAGGCCGGGCTCCTCCGCGTCGTAGAAGGCCCTGGCGATATCGACATATTCGGTGACGATGACGGCGACCGGTATGTCCTGCTTTTTCATCAGTTCGTAGACGCCAGCGCGAAGGATGGCGCGAAGGGTGGAATCGACCCGCGAGAGCGGCCAGCTTTCCGGCAGGCTCTGATGAATGACGGGGTCGATCTGGCGCTGGTTGTCGACCACGCCGGCAATGACCATGCGGAACCATTGCGGATCGGCGTCGCGGTAGAGGTCCCCGTCGACTTCCTTGCCGAGGCGGAAGGTCTCGTATTCAGAGGCGATCTCCAGCAGGCCGGCCCCGGTCACGTCCATCTGGTAGAGCGCCTGCACCGCCGCGAGGCGGGCTGCGCCGCGCTTGTTGGCTGGCTTTGTCTCACGCACCGGCTTGCCGTTCTCGTCAGTCACGGGATCAGGCTCCAAACGTCTTTTTCAGGTCGATCATGGCGAGCGCGGCGCGCGCGGCGAATCCGCCCTTGTCGAGATCGGACCTGCGGGCGCGGACCCAGGCCTGGTCACCGTTCTCGGTGGTCAGGATGCCGTTGCCGATGGCCAGGCGCTTGTCCACGGTCAGGTCCATGATGGCGCGGCAGGACTCGTTGGCGACAATGTCGAAATGATAGGTCTCGCCGCGGATGACGACGCCGAGCGCCACATAACCGTCATAAGTCTTCTTGCCCTTGGCGGCCAGCGCTATGGCGCCCGGCACTTCCAGCGCGCCCATGACCGTCACGACATCCCAGGAAGCGCCGGCCTCTTGCAGCGCGGCGGTGGCGCCTTCCAGCAAGGCGTCGGACAGGTCGTCGTAGAAACGGGCCTCGACAACGAGGAGATGGGGGGCTTTCGCCATGGGACGGGTGCTCCGAAGAATGCGAGAATTTCAGGCGCGCAAGCGCGAGGCGTCAATAGGACGCTTTGTCCGCGTCCGCAAGCCGCGCCGCGTAGCGGGCCATGGTGTCGACCTCGAGATTGACCGCGTCGCCGGGCTGTCGCTCGCCCCATGTGGTCACGCCCAGCGTGTGGTCGATCAGCAGCACGTCGAAGCGGTTGCCGTCGACGCCGTTCACCGTCAGCGAGGTGCCGTCCAGCGCAACCGATCCCTTGGGCGCGATGAACCGGGCAAATTCGCGCGGCGCCTCCAGCGTGAAGCGCACCGCATCGCCTTCCGCCTGACGCGCGAGGATCATGGCCTTGCCGTCGACATGGCCGGAAACGATGTGCCCGCCCAGTTCGTCGCCCACCTTGAGCGCGCGCTCCAGGTTGACCCGCGTGCCCGGCTTCCAGCCGCCGATGGTGGTCAGGCGCAGGGCCTCCTCCCAGGCCTCGACCTCGTACCAGCGCTTGTCGTCACCGGCCTGCGGCAGGGCCACGACGGTCAGACAGACGCCGGCATGGGCGATGGACGCGCCGATGGCGATGGTGGCCGGATCGTAGGCGGTCGCCATGCGGATACGCACGCCCCCGGCGCGCGGCTCCATCCGCTCCACCCTCGCGACATCGGTGACAATCCCGGTAAACATCAGTGTGTCCTCGTCCATTCCCGAAAGGTGTCATGGCCGAACGTGGCCTGGCGTTGCAAGGCGAAATCCGGCGGCACTGCCGCCGGGACCAGCGGCGCCGGCACGCCGGATTTGCCGATCCGCATCCGGCTTTCGAAGAGGCAGATCCGGTCGACGAGGTTTTCGTCGAGGAAGCGGCGCGCGGTCGTGGCTCCGCCCTCGACGAACAGCGTCGAGATGCCGCGCGCGGCCAGATCCTCCAGCAGTTCGGGCAGGCAGATGCGGCCGTCCAGCAGATCGACGGCGAGGAAGTCCACGCCGCAATCGGCAAGCGCCTGACGGCGGTCCGGACCGGCATCGGCTGCGGCCGCGATCCAGACCGGAACGGTGCGTGCCGACTGGACGATGCGCGACGAAACCGGTGTGCGCAGCCCCTTGTCGAGCACGATGCGGATGGGCGAACGGTCTTCCATGCCCGGCAGACGGCAGGTCAGTTCCGGGTCGTCGGCGGCCACGGTGCCGGCGCCGACGAGGATGGCGTCGGCCTCGGCGCGCATGACATGGACCTGGGCACGGGAAATCTCTCCCGTGATCGCGACCTGTCCCCTGCCCTCCAGGCCGATCATGCCGTCGGCGGAGACGGCCATCTTCAGCGTGACTTCCGGCCGCATGGCGGAGGAACGCGTCAGGTAGCCTGCCATCAGGTCCGCCGCCTCGCGCGCCAGCACGCCTTCCGTCACATCCAGGCCGGCGGCACGCAGGATGGCCGAGCCCTTGCCGGAAACGCGCGGGTCGGGGTCGCTGGCGGCGATCACCACGCGGGCGATGCCGGCATCGACAAGGGCGTTGGCGCAGGGCGGCGTGCGCCCGTGATGGGCGCAGGGTTCCAGCGTGACATAGGCGGTGGCGCCGCGCGCGCGGCCTGCGGCCTCTTCCAGGGCCTGCGGCTCGGCATGGGGCCGGCCGCCGATCGCTGTGACACCCGACCCGGCGATGACGGGTCCCGCGCCGTCGTCGCGCACGATCAGCGTGCCGACGGAGGGATTGGTGCCGGTCAGGCCGAGATGGCTTCGCGACAGGCGGATGGCTGCGGCCATGAAGCGCCGGTCACCGGCCTCGCCCGGTGCGAACGTGCCCGCCATCGGCGCTATCTCCCGGTTTCCCGCGTAGCCGCGGCATCCTCGCCGCCCAGTTCGCCCAGAAGTTCCTGGAAATCGCGGGCCTCACGGAAATTGCGATAGACAGAGGCGTATCGCACATAGGCCACGTCATCGAGCGCCTTGAGCGCCTCCATGACCAGCTGGCCGATCTCGTCGGCCTTGATCTCGCTCTCGCCGGAGCTTTCAAGCTGGCGCACGATGCCGGAGACCGCGCGCTCCACCCGCTCGGGATCGACATTGCGCTTTCGAAGGGCGATGTCGAAGGAACGCATCAGCTTGTCGCGATCGAAGGGCACCTTGCGGCCGGAGCGCTTGAGCACCGTCAGATCGCGCAACTGCACCCGCTCGAAAGTGGTGAAGCGGCCGCCGCAATCCGGACAGACACGACGGCGGCGGATCGCCACGCCGTCCTCGGCGGGACGGGAATCCTTCACCTGCGTGTCTTCGGACTGGCAATAGGGGCAGCGCATGGTTCACCGGGCGGGTAGCGAGTAGTGAGTGGCAAACGGGGAAGTCCGGACGGCGGCGGCGGCCGTCAAGCTGCCCCTGTCCGCCATTCCCCGTTCGCGTGATGTCAGCCCATGTAGGGATACATGGGGAAGCGGCCGGTCAGCGCGACGACCTTGTCGCGCACCGCGGCCTCGATGGCTGCATTGCCCTCGTCGGAATTGGCTGCCTTGAGGCCGTCGAGAACTTCCGAGATCAGGTTGCCGATCTCGGTGAACTCGGCCTCGCCGAAACCGCGCGTCGTGCCTGCCGGCGAACCCAGCCGGATGCCGGAGGTGACGAAGGGCTTTTCCGGGTCGAAGGGAATGCCGTTCTTGTTGCAGGTGATGTTGGCGCGGCCGAGCGCTGCCTCGGCGCGCTTGCCGGTGGCGTTCTTGGGACGCAGGTCGACCAGCATGGAGTGGTTGTCGGTGCCGCCGGAGACGATGTCGAGGCCGTTGTCCTTGAGGGACGCGGCCAGTGCCCTGGAATTGGCGACGACATCGGCAGCATAATCCTTGAAGGACGGCTCCAGCGCCTCCTTGAAGGCCACCGCCTTGGCGGCGATGACATGCATCAGCGGACCGCCCTGGAGGCCGGGAAAGACAGCCGAGTTGATCTTCTTGGCGATCGCCTCGTCATTGGTGAGGATGAGGCCGCCGCGCGGTCCGCGCAACGACTTGTGCGTCGTGGAGGTGACCACATGGGCATGGGGAACCGGCGAGGGATGGACGCCGCCCGCCACCAGGCCGGCGATGTGGGCCATGTCCACCATGAGGTAGGCGCCCACGGAATCGGCGATCTCGCGGAAGCGCTTCCAGTCCCAGATGCGCGAATAGGCGGTGCCGCCCGCGATGATGAGCTTGGGCCTGAATTCCTCGGCCTTGGCGGCAATGTCATCCATGTCGAGGCGGTGATCGTCCTGGCGCACGCCGTAGGAGACGACGTTGAACCACTTGCCGGACATGTTGACCGGGGAACCGTGGGTCAGGTGGCCGCCGGAGTTCAGGTCGAGACCCATGAAGGTGTCGCCCGGCTGCAGCAGGGCCAGGAACACCGCCTGGTTCATCTGCGAGCCGGAATTGGGCTGGACATTGGCGAAAGCGGCGCCGAACAGCGTCTTGGCGCGCTCGATGGCGAGCGTCTCGGCCACGTCGACGAACTGGCATCCGCCATAGTAGCGCTTGCCCGGATAGCCTTCGGCATACTTGTTCGTCATGATCGAGCCCTGGGCCTCCAGCACCGCCCGGCTGACGATGTTCTCGGAGGCGATCAGTTCGATCTCGTGGCGCTGGCGGCCAAGCTCGTCGCGGATGGCGCCAAAGATTTCCGGATCGATCTCTTCCAGCGGTGCGGAAAAGAAAGCGCGCGTATCGGACATGCTGTGTGGTCCCTTCCTGTCAGCGGTCTCTGCGGAAACGAGAGCGCGCCTTAACACAGTTTTTCGGCGCCTGCCACTTGGCAGGCGGGCAAAGTGGACGCGGTTTTCCCCGTCGCCCGCGAAAGACCGTAGCGCCAGCGAAAACGCCGCCCCGCATGGCGGAGCGGCGTCCAGACGTTTCGTTGCGACATGGAGCCGCCAGCGTTTCAGAGCGTGGATGACAGCTGCAACTCGTCGACCCCGTCGCGGCCATAGATGTCGTCGCGGAAATGCGCCACGCCGTCACCGGTCGACCATGCCGAGACGTAGGTGAAATAGACCGGCACGGGCTCGGCCAGTTGAACGGGCGTGCTCTCGCCGGACTTGATGGTCGCCTCGAAGCGCTGGCGGTTCCAGCCATCGGTGCCGCGCAGCAGCCAGCTGACGAGGTCGCGCACGTTCTGGACGCGCACGCAACCCGAACTTTCGAACCGCGCAAGCTGGCCGAAGAGGCTCTGCTGCGGGGTGTCGTGCATGTAGGTGGCGTGCGGATTGGGGAAGTTGATCTTGACCGACGCCATGGCGTTGATCTTGCCCGGATCCTGGCGCAGCCGGTACTTGGCCGCCTCGTCCGTCGTCCAGTCGACCATTTCCGGCGGGATCTCGCTGCCATCGGGGCCGAAGATGCGGATATTGTTGCGCGACAGGTAGGTCGGGTCCTTGCGCATCAGCGGGATGATGTCCTTGCGGATGATCGATTCCGGCGCTGTCCAGTAGGGATTGATGATGACTTCGTTGATCTTGGAATTGAGAATCGGCGTCTGGCGGTCCACCTTGCCGACGATGGCGGTGTGGCGGGAAACAACGCGGCCGTTTTCCACCGCCTCGATCTGGGCAGCGGGGATGTTGACCATCACATAACGGTCGCCAAGGTAACCGGACATGGAGCGCAGGCGCACCAGGTTGGTCTGCAACTGGCCAAGGCGGACCGGCGCGGAGACGTTCATGGCGGCAAAGGTGTAGCGGCCCATCACGCCGTCGGAGGGCAGGCCGTGACGTTCCTGGAAGCGCTTCACGGCCGCATCGACATAGGTGTCGAAGGCCGGTGACATGCCGGCGCGCGTCGAAAGATCGCCTGAAATCATCAGCCGCTTGCGCAGCGTCTCGACCGCCGGGTCGACCATGCCAAGCGAGAGCTTCTGGCTGGCGGGCACGACCGGCCATCCGCCGCGCGCGACGATGTCCTGGTATTGCACGATGGCGCGCTCGACATGAGCAACGGTTTCCGGGTTGAAGATGGGAAGGTTCGACGCCACGCGTCCGGCCTGGGTGGCGCGCGCATCGAATTCGGTATCCCAGTTGCCGCGTCTCGGCGATTCAATGATATTCCGGATGATATCGTCCGCGCGGGCGGCTGCGCTCATCGCGGACAGCGCCGTCGCACCGGCACCGGCAAGAAACAGGCGGCGGCTGGTTGCCATGGTCTACTTCCCTCATCGAACCTTCATGACCGGATCAGGCACTGCTTCACCGGATTATGGGAAGGGAGATTTTGCACGTCAACGTTAACAAAGCGCCAAGACCATTGCCGCCGGTTGCTGCGCGCCGGACACGATCCGCCACCCCTGACCCAATGGAAAGAGGCGATGCCACGCGAATATGGCCTGATTGTGGGCATCCGTTCACGAGGATGTCATCGCCGGACCCCGCACATGACGGACCCCGCGGCATGCCGCGGGGTCCGATCAGGCATCCGGCGGGTACCGGACGATCACATGCGGTAGGCGATGGTGTCGTTCCAGAAGCGGTCGAGACGCTGCAGCGCCCGGTTCATCTGGCGGAACTCGTCCGGACCGATGCCGCCAACCTGCTCGATGGAGCCGATGTGACGGTGATAGAGGCCGGAGACGATCGCCGCCACGTCCTTGCCCTTGGGCGTCAGGCTCACCCGGACCGAGCGCCGGTCGACCCGCGAGCGCTGATGGTGCAGGAAGCCCATGTCGACCATCTTCTTGAGATTGTAGGAGACATTCGAGCCAAGATAGTAACCGCGCGTGCGCAGTTCGCCGGCGGTCAGTTCGCTGTCGCCGATGTTGAAGAGCAGCAGCGCCTGAACGGCATTGATGTCGGAGCGGCCGTTGCGCTCGAACTCGTCCTTGACCACATCCAGGAGGCGGCGGTGCAGACGCTCCAGAAGATGCACCGATTCCATGTAGAGGGAATGGATCGGGTTTTCCTTCTTGTCATTGGCCTCTGGCTGCTGCGTGACAGCGCGACGTGCGTTGATCATTGTACATTGCCTTCTGTTTGACGCCTGGCGACTTGTTTTTCTTCGTCACCTTGGCGCCCACATTAGCGAAGGCATTTAAAAGTCGACTTAAAGGCTTGCGTTAACAAAACCTTCCCCGGCCCTGTCGAGTCCGCTTGGACAATGAAAGGTTAACGCGCCTCAGGCCGCATCCCGGGTGCGGCGGGCCTCCAGCCAGATGTAGAGGCGAAGCGCGAGCAAGCCCGCCAGCACGCCCGCATGCGCGAAAACGAGCAGCTGGCGATGACCGAAAAGACCGGGATAGAAGGCGTGCATGACGATCTCCGCAGTTGCGCAAAGAAACCAGATCACCGGCCCCCAGGATGCCGGAAGCCAGAGGCCGACGGCGGCAAAGGGATAGAGAACGGCCAGGCAGACGCTGGCGACCTGCCAGTGAACGGGCATGAGATCGAAGCGCCAGAGGCTGCCTGCCTCCAGCCCGACAAGACGCAGCCAGTAGGTGAGGCCATACCAGAGCGAAAGCACCGCCAGAACGCGCATGAACAGGACAAATGCCTGTTCGGCACGCGTCGGTTTGAACAGGCCGGCCTGTGCGGCTTCGATCATGGCAAGGGCAACTCCCCGCCGGGCAGCGGCGCGAAATAGGCGTCTATGTCCGCCGGATCGACCGCTTCGACGGTGGCGGGCTTCCATGCGGGCGTGTTGTCGCGGTCCACGAGCACGGCACGGATGCCCTCGTAGAAATCATGGCCCGTGAGCATCCGGTTGACGATCCTGAACTCCATGCGCATGCAGTCGTCCATGGACAGGTCCGCGCCGCTTGCCAGTTGCCTGAAGGCGACATGCAGGGAGGTCGGCGAGCGGCCGGCCATCGTTCCAAGCGTCTTGGCGGCGAATTCCTCACCTTCACCGGCCGCCTTCTCCAGCGCCGACAGAACCGCCTCGAGGCTCGATCCCGCGAAGAGCCTGTCGATGGCGGCGAAGGTCTGCGCGCCGGTCTCCGGTTCGGGCCGCACGGAATAGCGCATCAGCGATGCTGCGGCATCGCCGGTTTCGCAAAGGGCGTCGAGGAGCGCCTCGAGATCGGCGGAGGCGACCGCGTGGGTGGCGGCGCCAATGGCCAGGGCATCGCCCTGCTTGACCCGCTCGCCCGTCAGGCCCATCCAGTAGCCCGACCTGCCGCGCAGGCGCGGCAGGAAATGGCTGCCGCCGACATCGGGAAAGAAGCCGATGCCCACTTCGGGCATGGCGATCACGCCCTTGTCGCCAAAGACCCGCACGGCGCCGTTCATCGACACGCCGCAGCCGCCGCCCATGACGATGCCGTCGATCAGCGACACCCAGGGCTTGGGAAACCGGTGGATACGGGCATTGAGTCGGTATTCGTCGTGGAAGAAGGCGGTGAGCACCCGGCCTTCTCGCCCGGCGCGGTAGATGTCCATGATGTCGCCGCCGGCGCAGAAGGCCCGGCCCTCGCCGCGCATGACGACGAGTGCGATGCCGTCGTCGCCTTCCCAGGCATCCATGGCGCGCCCCATGGCCTTGACCATGGAATGGGTCAATGCGTTGAGCGCCTTCGGCCGCGTCATGGTGATGACGCCCGCCCTGCCGATCTGCTCGAAACGGATTTCCCCGCCGCCGCCGAAATCGATTTCCATGCCGTGCCTGCCTCCCTCTCCTGTGTCTCCCGGCCTGCCGGGCTTACGGGGCGGCGTGCTTTTTTGTCAATGGCGCAGGTTGCCGGGCGCCATCTTCCTGTGGTTCAACCACACAACCGCCCGCGCGGACAGAATGAAGGACAGGATCATGAATCGCATGGACAAGTTTTCGATGCCGCGTTCCGTCGACGAGATCACGGGCTCGCGCCGCCTCAGGCGCATGCGCAAGGCCGACTGGTCGCGCCGGCTTGTGCAGGAGACGAGGCTGACGGTGGACGACCTGATCTGGCCGATCTTCGTCATCGAGGGCGAGAACCGCAGCGAGGACATCGCCGCCATGCCGGGCGTCCGGCGAATGACGGTGGATCTTGCCGTGCGCGAGGCGGAAAAGGCGGCGAGGCTCGGCATTCCGGCGCTGGCGACCTTCCCCAACATCGCCATGGATCGCCGTGACCAGACCGGCTCGCACATCCTCGACGCCGACAACGTGATCAATAAGGCCAGCCGCGCCATCAAGGCCGCGGTTCCCGAAATCGGCATCATCACCGATGTGGCGCTCGACCCCTTCACCAGCCACGGCCATGACGGCATCCTGCGCGACGGCATCATCGTCAATGACGAGACGGTGGAACTGCTGGCGCGCGCGGCGGTGGGCCAGGCGGAGGCCGGCGCCGACATCATCGCGCCCTCCGACATGATGGACGGGCGCATCGGCGCCATCCGCGACGCGCTGGACGCGGCCGGTTTCCAGGACGTGGCGATCATGTCCTACGCGACCAAGTTCGCGTCGGGCTTCTACGGCCCCTATCGCGAGGCGGTCGGCACCGGCGGCCTGCTCAAGGGCGACAAGAAGACCTACTACATCGACCCGTCCAACAGCGAGGAGGCAATCCGCGAGACCGAAGCCGACATTGCCGAGGGCGCCGACATGGTCATGGTCAAGCCCGGAATGCCCTATCTGGACATCTGCCGGCGCCTGAAGGACACGTTCGGCCTGCCAACCTTCGCCTACCAGGTGTCGGGGGAATACGCGATGATCAAGGCGGCGGCGGCCAATGGCTGGCTGGATCATGACCGGGCCATGCTGGAGAGCCTGGCGGCCTTCAAGCGGGCCGGTTGCGACGGAATCCTCACCTATTTCGCGCCGCAGGTGGCCGAAATGCTGAAGGGCTGAACGCCGGCGCGTTCATCCCTCCTTTTCCCGGCAAGGACCTGTCAGGCGGCCCGCGCCCGCGTGGTCACGACCGTGTACAGGAAGATCAGCATCGACAGGATGGTGAGCACGGAGCCGATCCTGGCCAGCGTTTCGCCCTGCCGGGTGATCGCCATGACGATGCCCGGCACGATGGTCACCACGCCCAGCGTGGCGATCGCGTAGTGGATCTTGGCCAGCATCCGTTCACCGGCGGCGGGAACGAGGTGATAGTAGAAACCGAAAAGACCCATCGTCACCCAGCCAACGAGATTGAGATGGGCATGGGCCCCGGCCAGCATGTGATTGCCGGTGGCCGACATCTGGATTCCCCAGGCCATGCCGATGGTCACGAAAAGCGCTGCGGTGGCGACAAAAAGAAAAGCTGTTCCGCGCATAGCCGGGTCCCTCCCTGTTGCGCTTGACTTTCTTTCGCCCCCTGCCGGCATCCGCTTCCGGCATGGCCATCCGGAGAAACCCTTCGTCCATCAGACGGCAAACCCGCAACCGGAACGGATCAATCCAGGCGTTTTTCGGCAAGTGTTCAAGGTCACTTTATCCGAATTGCCAAAGATCACTCTCCGATAACTCTTTCCCGTTTTCAAGCATCCGGATTGAAATTCCTTCCATGGGAGACTGCCGGAACGGCACTCGCTTGAACCGGACCCATCGCCTTCCCATGTGAAAACCTGCAACGGACGAATTTCCCGCAGGGGAAGGAAGGCGGAAGGGCTCTTGGCACGCGCGATGAACAACACGATTGAACACCGGGAAAACGACGGCAGGTTTCCGGCAGAGGAGGACTGGCGCCTCTATGAGGGTGTGCGGACACGCCGCGTCATGGCGTTTTTCATCGATTACGTCATCATCCTGCTCCTGATGATCCCGTTTGCCATCCTGGTGTTCCTGCTCGGCATCGTGACGCTCGGCCTGGGCTGGATGCTGTTTGCCGTCTTTGGCCCCTTCGTGGCGCTGACTTATGTCGCGATGACGCTTGGCGGACGGCGGCAAGCGACGGTCGGCATGCAGATGACGGGCATCCGCCTGGCCCGCCTCGACGGCCTGCGCGTCGACCCGCTCCTTGCCATCGTCCATACGGTCCTTTTCTGGGCCGGAAACGTCTTCACATCGGGCCTGATCCTGCTGGCCACCCTTGTGCTGGACCGCAAGCGCACGGTGCACGACCTGCTGCTGGGAACCGTCGTCGTCCGCGAAACCGCAACCTGACGGGCCCTGCCCGTCGCGGCTTGCCGCGCGCCTGAAAATCCGCACTCGCCATTGCCGGCGCGGGATTCTAAAGTGGCTTCGGACGAATCCTCGCCCGCGGACGCTGCATGGCCGATTTCCATACCTATGCCACCTTCGCCATCATTGCCGTGATGGTGATCGCCTATGTGAGCGACCGTTTCGCGCTGGAGTCGGTGGCCATCGGTTCGCTCGCCGCGTTCCTCACCCTTTTCGCCCTGTTTCCCTATTCAAACGCGGCCGGAGAGGCCATCGGGCCGGAACAACTGGTTGCCGGCTTCGCCAATCCGGCCCTCGTCACGGTCATCGCCCTGCTGATCGTGGGCCAGGGCCTGTTCGCCACGGACGCCATGGACGGGCCGGCCCGCATGGCATCGAGGGCTGGCGGCGCGTCGCCTTTCCGGGCGCTCGCCGTCACGCTGCTCGCGGCGGCGTTCCTGTCGGCCTTCCTGAACAACACGCCGGTGGTCGTCATCTTCATCCCGGTGCTGACCGTGCTGGCCGCGCAACGCAATTTCCCTGCCTCGCGCGCCCTCATGCCGCTTTCCTTCCTTTCGATCCTGGGCGGCATGACCACGATCATCGGCTCGTCGACGAACCTGCTCGTCGCCGGCGTGGCGCAACGCAACGGGCACCAGGTCGGCTTCTTCGACATCACCGCGCCGGGGCTTACGCTGGCGGCGGCCGGGGCCCTGTACATCTTCTTCGTCATGCCACGCATCCTCGGCCGGGCAAGCCGCGGCAGCGAGGAAAAGCGCCGGGCGGCGGGCGCCCAGTTCATCGGCGAGATCACCGTCGGGGCCGGTCATCCCTTTCTCGGCATGGAGTCGCGCGCCGGGCTGTTCCCCGGCCTGAAGGACCTGATGCCGCGGCTGATCATCCGGCGGGGCATGGAATTCCTGCCGCCCTTCGAGAACATGGTCATCTCGGAAGGCGACCGCGTGGTGGTTTCCGGCACGCGGCGCGCCTTCATGAACGCACTGGCGCGCGGATCGGCGACGCCGTCGACGCACGAGGACCGCGACGACAACCCGCGCGTCAAGCCCGGACCGGCCTATCATGTGGCCGAGACCGTGGTGACACCCGGTTCGCGCCATGCCGGACGCACGGTGCGCAATGCCGGCATCCAGTCGACCCACGGCGTGGACGTGCTCGGCATCCAGCGCAAGAGCCGCATGGGTCGGGTGCCGCTCGCCGACATCCGCCTCGAACCCGGCGATACGGTGCTGGTGGGCGCCGACGAGCAGCACCTGCTGTCGATGCGCGACAGCCATGACCTGCTGCTGCTGGAATGGTCCGCCCAGGCGGTGCCGCAGCGCCAGAAGGCCTGGATCGCCTTCGTGATCTTCGCCCTGATCGTGACCACGGCGGCCACGTCGCTCGTGCCGATCGTGGCAAGCTCGGTCATCGGCGCGGCGGTGATGATCGCCACCGGCTGCCTGACGCTGCAACAGGCGGCGCGCGCCTTCGACCGGCAGATTTTCCTGCTTGTCGGCTCTTCCATCGCCGCGGCGACGGCACTGGAACAGACCGGGGGCGCAAGACTGATCGCCGACACGGCCGTGATGGCGATGGCCGGCCAGGGGCCCGTCGTCCTGCTGTCCGGGCTGTTCCTGGTGATCGCGCTGCTGACCAACGTCCTGTCCAACAACGCGACGGCTGTCCTGTTCACGCCCATCGCGCTCGACATGGCCGCAAGCACCGGAATACCGGCGGCGCCCTTCATCGCGGCCGTGATCTTCGCCTCCAACGCCTCCTTCGCCACGCCGGTCGGCTACCAGACGAACCTGCTCGTGATGGGGCCTGGCGGATACCGGTTCTCCGATTTCGTGAAGGCCGGCTTGCCACTGGTCCTGCTCATGTGGCTGACCTTTACCCTGTTCGCGCCCTGGTATTACGGCCTCTGACAGCAAACGGCCTGCCAAAAAATGGCATTGGCGAACGGACCGGCGCCTACTATCTTCAACACGCATGACTCAGCAACCGGTTCACAATCCGCAGTTCTACCTGACCGCGCCGTCGGCCTGTCCCTACCTGGAAGGGCAATTCGAGCGGAAGGTCTTCACGCACCTTGTCGGCGACAAGGCCAGCGAGTTGAACGATCTGCTGACCCAGGGCGGTTTCCGCCGCTCCCAGAACATCGCCTACAGGCCGGCCTGCGAAACATGCCGCGCCTGCGTCTCGGTGCGCATCCTGGCCCAGGAATTCAAGCCGTCGCGCAACATGCGCAAGGTGCTGGCAGCCAATGACGACCTCGTCGCCGCCATCTACGACGCCGAGCCCTCGACCGAGCAGTACAGCCTTTTCCGCGCCTATCTCGATGCGCGGCACCGGCGCGGCGGCATGTCCGACATGACCGTTCTCGACTACGCGATGATGGTGGAGGACACGCATGTGGACACGCGCATCATCGAATACCGCAAGCGCGGGCCCGACAGCTTCATCACCGGCAAGGGCGAAGGCGAACTCGTCGCCATCGCGCTGACCGACGTGATGGGCGACGGGTTGTCGATGGTCTATTCCTTCTTCAACCCGGACATGCCCGAACGCTCGCTGGGCACCTACATGATTCTCGACCACATCCAGCGCGCACGGTCGATGGGCCTGCCCCACGTCTATCTGGGCTACTGGGTCCGTGGCTCGCGCAAGATGGACTACAAGATCCGGTTCAGGCCGCAGGAGCATCTCGGCCCCTCGGGTTGGGGCCGATATGAGGACTGACAGGATTTGACAATTCAGACCGATCACGTGAAGGGCCTCGCGATCACAGGCCTGGGCGGCATGCTGCTCACCTTCGACATTCCGCTGCTGAGACTGGGCAATGGCGAGTCCTGGTCAGTCATCTTCCTGCGCTCGACATGCTCTATCGTCGTCATGCTGATCGTCTGGCTGGCGCTCAAGTGGTTCGGGCGCAAACCGCTGCCGCTCATCCAGGGCCGGACCGGATGGATCGTGTCTGTCCTTTATGCGCTGACCGGGCTGTGTTTCCTGCTGGCGGTGTTCCTCACGCCGACCGCCAACCTGGTCTTCATCCTTGCGCTCAACCCGATGATCGCCGCCCTGCTGGCGCGCATCTTCCTCGGCGAGAGGATCAGGCGGGAAACGCTGATTGCCATGGTTGCCATGGCGGCCGGCGTGTTCATCATCGTCTCCGGCGGCATTTCGGCTGGCAGCCTGGCGGGCAACCTGCTGGCGCTGGGCGCCGCCGTTTTCCTGGCCGCCGCACTGACCGTGTCGAGGGCCAGCGGCCAGGACATGGGTTTTTCGGCCGTCATGTCGGGCGCGTTCCTCGCTGTCATTGCCGGCGTGGTCGTCCTGTTCAATGGCTACCAGATCGAGGATCCGGTCTGGATCATCCTCGATGGCGCCATCCTGCTGCCGGTAACCATGTTCTGCCTGGCAACCGGCACGCGCTGGCTGACGGGGCCGGAAGTGGCGATGTTCTACATGCTGGAAACCGTGCTGGCCCCGGTCTGGGTCTGGCTGATCTTCCGGGAAGTGCCGGG
Organism: Zhengella sedimenti; assembly: GCF_046506625.1. NCBI lineage: Bacteria > Pseudomonadati > Pseudomonadota > Alphaproteobacteria > Hyphomicrobiales > Notoacmeibacteraceae > Zhengella > Zhengella sedimenti. Next base: position 310,148 of record NZ_JBKFFP010000005.1, on the reverse strand, counting down.
CAGCCATACCTTCATTGGCGGCGCGATCGTGCTTGGCGCGCTCGTCATCCACACCGCCGTCCAGATCGCAAGGGACCGCAAACGGCGGCTGGCGGCACGCCCTCTGTGAACGGAGAGCCAAAGCGGGCCGCCATGGCGCCGGCCCTTCAGAAAACCTGAAAGGCCCCTTGCGGACGGTTCCGCCCCGGGTGCTGGAGGGGGTTGGCCCCGGCCTATTCCGCCGCTTCCGGCAGGCGGGCGGGAGCCAGTTCGAGCGGACCCTCCTGCAGGCCTGGCTGTGCGCCTTCTTCGCCGGGTTCGTCGCGCTCATTGGGCCGCAGGAGCCTGACCGCGAGCCAGCTGACGCCCCTGCGCACATCATCCATGATGGAAAACAGCGAGGGCACGAACAGCAGGCTGAGCACGGTGCCGACGAGCAGGCCGCCGATCACGGCAATGGCCATGGGCGCCCGGAACTCGCCGCCATCGCCATGGGCAAGCGCCGCGGGCACCATGCCCGCCGACATGGCGATCGTCGTCATGATGATCGGCTGGGCGCGCTTGCGGCAGGCATCGACGATGGCCTCGCCGCGCGAGACGCCATGAGCGATGGCCTCGATGGCGAAATCCACCAGCATGATCGCGTTCTTGGTCACGATGCCCATCAGCATCAGGATGCCGATCACGACCGGCATGGAAACCGCCTGGTTGGTGAGCCAGAGGGCGCCGACGACGCCGCCGATGGAAAGCGGCAGGGACAGGAGAATGGTGATCGTGTGGAAGACCGATCCGAACAGCAGGATGAGCACCACCATGACCAGCATCAGGCCGGTGATCATGGCATTGCGGAAGGAGGTGAACACGTCGCCCATGACCTCGGCATCCCCGGTTTCCTGGATGCGCACGCCTGCCGGCAGGTTCTGCACTTCCGGAAGCGCCTTGATGGCGGCCAGTCCCACGCCGATCTCGGCCTTGCCGGCCATGTCGACGCCGATGACGACGCGGCGCTCGCGGTTGAAGCGCTGGATCGACGACGGTCCCTGGGCGTAATGGATGTCGGCAATGGCGGAAAGCGGCACCGTCGCCCCGGATGCCAGCGGCACCGGCAATTGCGAGAGAACCGACAGGTCGTCGCGGGCGGTCTCGTTCAACTGGACGCGGATCGGGATCTGGCGCACGCCGTCCGTGAACTTCGCCAGCTTGGCGTCAACGTCACCGATGGTTGCCACGCGCAGGACGTCCGAAAGCGCCGCGGTCGAGACGCCAAGCTGGGCCATCAGGTCGCGATCCGGCTCGACGATGATTTCCGGCCTGTCGAGGGCGGCATTGGAGGTGATCGCGCGGAACAGGCCGGTTTCGGCCATGGCGCTCTGGATCTTGCGCGCCTCGTCGTCAAGCAGTTGTCCGTCGGTGCTCATCACGCCGATTTCGAGCGCACGCTGGCCGCGGTCGTTCACATAGGACGCGCGCAGGTCCGGGATCGTCTGGAGGATGTCGAGGATGTGGTTTTCGAGATCGTGCTGGGAAATCTCGCGTTCGCTCTTGTGCTGGAGGTCCACGACCATGGTGGCGCGGCGCAGTTCCAGCGTGCCGGTCGGATTGGCGCCACCGACCACGTAGACGTTCTCCACCTGCGGGATGGCCAGCACGGCCTCGGCGGCGCGATCGGTGGCGCGTCCGGTATCCTCCAGCCGCGCGCCGGGCGGGAGTTCCAGCGAGAAGACCACGCGCGAGGCATCCTGGCGCGGCACGAAGCCGGCGGGCAGCATGGTGGTGGCCATGATTGCCGCCACGAAGAAGGCGACGCCGGCAACGAAGGTGATCCAGCGAAACCGCAGGCTGGTTCCGAGCAGGGCAAGATAGCCGCGCATCACGAAGCCCGGCCGGTATTCATGCTGGCCATGGGACCGCAGGAAATAGGCGGCCATCAACGGTGTGATCAGGCGCGCCACGAGGAGCGAGAAAAAGACGGCCACGGCCACGGTGAGGCCGAACTGCTTGAAATACTGACCCGCGACGCCGGACATGAAGGAGACCGGCGCGAAGACTGCCATGATAGTGGCCGAAATGGCGATGACCGCCAGTCCGATCTCGTCGGCGGCTTCGACCGCCGCGCGGTAGGGCGTCTTGCCCATCTTGATGTGGCGGACGATGTTCTCGATCTCGACGATCGCGTCGTCGACCAGGATGCCCGTCACCAGCGTCACGCCCAGCAGGCTGACGAGATTCAGCGAGAAGCCGAGGTGATCGAGGACGAGGAAGGTCGGGATGATCGACAAAGGCAGTGCCACGGCAGAAACCAGCGTGGCGCGGATGTCGCGCAGGAACAGGAAGACGACGATGACGGCCAGCGCGGCGCCCTCGAGCAGCGTCTGCATGGCCGATTCATAATTGCCGACGGTGTAGTCGACGGAGTTGTCGACCCGGTCGATGGTCACGCCGGGATGGTCGGCCCGCAGTTTTTCCACCGCTTCGGTGACGCGCCGCGAGACGTCGACATCGCTTTCGCCCTTGCCGCGGAACACGCCCATGGAGACGACAGGCTCGCCGTTGACGCGGGCGAACGAGCGCGGCTCGGCCCAGCTGTCGGTGACGGTGGCAATATCGGACAGGATGACGCGCCGGCCGCCCGCAAGCGGGATCTCGAGCGCGCGCAGGGCATTGACGTTGTCGACGCCGCCGAGCGTGCGGATGGTCTGTTCGCGCCCGCCGATCTCGGTCCGCCCGCCCGTCAGGTCGACATTGGCGGCGCGCAGGGCGTTGTTGACGGCCGAGGCCGTGACGCCGAGCGCGTTCATCCGGTCGGCATCAAGCTCGACACGGATCTCGCGGTCCACGCCGCCATAGCGGTCGACGCGGGCAACGCCCTTCAGCCCCTGAATCGCACGGATCGCCTCGTCCTCGACGAACCAGGACAGTTCCTCCAGCGTCATGGACGGCGCGCGAACCGCATAGGTGAGGATCGCCTGGCCTTCCACGTCGATGCGGTTGACGATCGGCTCATCCGCGGTGGCCGGCAGGTCGGAGCGGATGCGTTCGACCGCGTCCTTGACGTCCGTCACGGCGGTTGCCGTATCCACCTCAAGGCGGAATTCGATGACCGTGGAGGAGCGGCCCTCGGTGATCGTCGACATCACGTTCTTGACGCCGGTCACGTTGGCCACGGCATCCTCGACGCGCTTGGTGACCTGGGTTTCCAGTTCGCTCGGCGCCACGCCGGGATCGGTGACGACGACCGAAACGATGGGAATGTCGATATTCGGGAAGCGCGTGACCGGAAGCTGCATGAAGCTCATCGTGCCCAGCACGGTGAGCACGATGAAGAGCAGGACGGAGGGCAGCGGGTTGCGGATCGCCCAGGCGGAAATGTTCCAGTTCATCGCGTGAGCGCTCCAGTGGCTTCTTCAAGGACCGGTGTGATGGCCTCACCGTCACTGACGAAGACGCCGGCGCGCGAAACGACCTGATCGCCCGCGGCAAGACCGTCCGTGATCTCGACGGCGCCATTGACGCGCAAGCCCAGCACGACCGGCGTGGAGGCGACCTTGCCGTCAACGACCTTCTGGACATAGGCGGCCCCGTTGCGGAAGAGGACAGCGCTGGCCGGAACGGCAAGGCCGTCACGGCTGGCCAGTTCGATGCTGGCGCTGGCGAAGTTGCCGGCGCGGACCGGGCCATCCTGCGGAAGGGAAATGTAGACCGTGCCGAGCCGCGTCGTGCGGTTCACCTCCGGGGCAACCAGGCGCACCGTGCCCTCAAGTGTTTCCGCGACCCCCGGCGCGTGGACCTTGACCGGCTGGCCTGGCCGCAGGCGCGGCAGGTGGGTTTCGGAAACCGCGGCCTGCAATTCCAGTTCATTGTCGATGGCGATGCGGAACAGCGGCCCGGCCGACGCGCCAACCACCGCGCCCAGCATGGCGCTGCGGGCCAGCACGAGACCATCGGCCGGGGCCTTGACCTCGGTGCGCGCGATCTGGCGCTCAAGTTCGCTGATCTGCGCGGCATTGACACCGGACTGCGCCTGCGCGGCAACCACGGCCTTGCGCGCGGTCTCCAGCTTGGCGCGGGCGCTGTCGAGACCGTTGACGGCGTTGTCGTACTGGGCCTGGGACGCCACGCCTTTCTCGCGCAACTGTTTCACCCTTTCAAGGGTTTCGCTTGCCTGGCGGACACCCACCTCGGCATCGGCGATCTGGGCGCTGGCCTGGGCCGTCTGCGCCTCGATCTGCGCGCTTTGGGCGCGGGCCTGCAGCAGGGCCAGTTCAAGGCCGGACTTGTCGAGCACCGCCAGCACCTGGCCCTTTTCGACGAGATCGCCCGCATCCGCCCTGAGATCGAGAACGGTCAGGCCGTTCAGGTCAACGCCGACCGCGGCTTCCTCGCGCGGCGCAACGGTGCCATTGACCGGCAGGCTTTCGACAAGATGCCGGGTTTGAACCTCCACCACGCGAATGGCAGGCGCGGGTGCGGAAACGGCAGGCGCTCCGGCCGGCTGGGCAAAGGCCTGGGCCGCCGGGAAGGCGGCCAGGAGAAGGGTCAACGCCAAGGCGGCGGAAACCGGCTTCAGGGCATGGGTCAGCGGCATGGGTCGTGTCCGGATCATTGCGCGACGGGGCGCAGATTGGCTGTGACGGAGGTGCGCACCATGTGCTCCACCTCGTCGAGATCGATGCCCTTCGAGGGCAGGTCGTTGAGCACGATCCCTTCCCCGATGGAAACCATGACGGCCATCAATGTCTCCACCGAGACAGCCGGCCTTATCTGGCCAGCGGCAATGGCGGCCTGGATGCGTCTGAAGATGAGTTCATGGACCTGCCGCATGGAGCATTCGCAGGTTGCCAGAACGGACGGATTGCGCAGCGCCTCGGCGCGGATTTCCGTGAACAGCGGCGCCATGTTGTTCTCGTGGCTGACGCGCAGATGCGTCATCATGGCCTGGACGATGCCCTCGACAATGTCGGGATTGGCGAGCGCCTCGGACAGGAGCGCGGCGTCCTTCGTCCGGTCCGCCTCGGCGATGGCCTCGATGATGGCTTCCTTGGAGGGAAAGTAGCGGTAGAGCGCGCCCGGGCTCATCTCCGCCTCGCGGCAGATGTCATGCATGGAGGCACCCTGGAAACCGGAACGCACGAAGCATTTCTTCGCGGCATCGAGGATGCGGGCGCTCTGCGCCTCGCGCCGCTCCGCGCGGGTCACTGGTCCCCCGGTGTCTTCATCCTCGGCCGGATCATGCGGCCGCTGGGAGGTGGCTAGATCGCTGGTCATATCGATATCGTCAAAAATAGAGTGCGAACGTTCGTTCGCGCTATATGCGAATGATCATTCTCAATGTCAACATTACGGCACAAAAAAGGTTTCGGTTCGGTTGCCCCTGCGTAAAAAACCGCAGGTGCCCGATCACAAGATGGAGAGGGATACCAGACGGGACGGCCGGATCAGCCGAACTTGCCGGTGCGCGGAAAGCCCTTCGGGACCATCCGTCCGGCGGCGGCGCGCGCGCCGGTCCACTCGGCGAGTTCCGCCTGGCTCCGGGTGAAGGTGCGCCCGGCGCTGTCGGTCCAGGTCAGGCCATCGGCCATGGCGAAGGTCCTGATGTCGGACACGCCGCCATCCTTGTAGCGCTGGAGGCGCACGCCCTTGCCGCGCGTCATTTCCGGCACCTGGTCGAGCGGGAAAACGAGCAGCTTGCGGTTCTCGCCGACAATGGCGACATGGTCGCCGGTCACGGGCACGAAGAAACGCGCCTCGTCGGGCGTCTTCACGTTCATCACCTGCCGGCCCTTGCGGGTATTGGCGACAACGTCGGCCTCCGGCACGACGAAGCCGTTGCCCTCATGGGAGACAAGCAGGCGGCGCACCTGCGGATCGTGGACGAAGGCGGTGACGATGTCCTGGTCGTTGTCCATATCGACCATGATGCGGATCGGCTCGCCATGGCCGCGCCCGCCGGGCAGGCGGTCGGCGCCAATCGTGTAGACCTTGCCGCCGGTGGTCAGCACGAGGATCTTGTCGGTGGTCTGGGCATGGAAGGCGAGCTTCAGCTTGTCGCCATCCTTGAAGGACAGGCCCGACCAGTCGGACAGGTGCCCCTTCATGGCGCGCAGCCAGCCCTTTTCCGAGACGATGACGGAGACCGGCTCCTTTTCGATCATCGCCTGCTGGATGGCCTCAAGATCGCGCTCCGGCGCCTCGGCGAAGGTGGTGCGGCGGCGGCCAAGTCCGGTCTCGGGGCCGAAGGTCTTGCGCACGTCGGCCACTTCCCAGGCCACGGTCTTCCATTGCAGGGCCTCGGAGGCCAGCAGCTTCTCGATCTGCGCCTTCTCCTCCGTCAGGGCATCGAATTCCTTGCGGATCTCGAACTCCTCCAGCTTGCGCAGGTTGCGCAGGCGCATGTTGAGGATGGCCTCGGCCTGGTTGTCGGTCAGCTCGAAGGTGACCATCAACTGCTTCTTGGGCTCATCCTCCTCGCGGATGATGCGGATCACCTCGTCGATGTTGAGATAGGCGATCAGATAACCGCCGAGGATTTCCAGCCGCCGCTCGATCACGCCGAGGCGATGGCGGGAGCGGCGGATGAGCACGTCCTTGCGGTGCTCCAGCCATTGCTTCAGCACTTCGCGCAGCGACAGCACGTTCGGCACCTTGCCGTGGCTGAGCACGTTCATGTTGAGCGGGAACCGGCTTTCAAGCTCGGTCAGCTTGAACAGGGATTCCATCAGCAGTCCGGGATCGACGGTGCGGCTCTTTGGCACCAGGACGATTCGGATGTCCTCGGCGCTCTCGTCGCGGACGTCGTCGAGCAGCGGCAGTTTCTTGCCGATCAGCAGGTCGGCGATCTTCTCGATGAGCCGCGCCTTCTGCACCTGGTAGGGTATCTCGGTGACAACGATGACCCAGGTGCCGCGCCCGGCATCCTCCTGATGCCAGCGCGAGCGCACCCGAAAGCCGCCGCGCCCGGTCTCGTAGGCCTCGGCGATCGACGCCTTGGAATCGACGATGATGCCGCCGGTGGGGAAGTCCGGCCCCGGCACGAACTGCATCAGGTCGGCATTCGCCGCGTCGGGATGCTCGATCAGGTGAAGGGCGGCGTCGCAGATCTCGGCGGCGTTGTGCGGCGGAATGTTGGTCGCCATGCCGACCGCGATGCCCGAGGCGCCGTTGGCAAGAAGATTGGGAAAGGCACCCGGCAGGACGACCGGTTCCTCGTCCTCTTCGTTGTAGGTCAGCCGGAAATCGACCGAATCCTCGGTGATGCCCTCCAGCAGCAGCGCGGCGACGTCGGTCATGCGCGCTTCCGTGTAGCGCATGGCGGCGGCGTTGTCGCCGTCGATATTGCCGAAATTGCCCTGGCCGTCGACCAGCGGATAGCGGACCGCGAAATCCTGCGCCAGCCGGACAAGGGCATCGTAGATGGCCTGGTCGCCATGCGGGTGGAACTTGCCCATCACGTCGCCGACGATGCGCGCGCATTTGGCGAAGCCGCGGTCGGGATCGAGGCGCAGCAGGCGCATGGCATGCATGATGCGCCGGTGCACGGGCTTCAGCCCGTCGCGCACGTCGGGCAGCGCACGGTGCATGATGGTCGACAGCGCATAGGCCAGGTAGCGCTCCTCCAGGGCGCGCTTCAGGTCGACCGATTCAATGTCCTTGCCATCGCCCCCGCCGGGCGGAATGAGGCTTTTTCCCATGGAACCCGGTTACAGAAAGCGGTGATTCGGGGCAAGTGCGCCACGCGTTTCAGGCCTTGTGGCGGGCATCACAAGCCAACAGCCAAAAAATAAACTAAACTGTGCAAGACAACTGGACGTCCGGGACGGACCCGGACACTGTCCGGTGAGCCTCCTTTCCCGTTTTCCAGCCGGCACGCCGGCCGACCATCGAAGGAAACCGCCATGACCAGACCGTTTCTGAAATCCGCAACCGCGCTGGCCGTTCTTTGCATGCTTTCCGCGCCGGCCTGGGCCGAAGCTGACGCGCAGGCGCTGACCAACGCCCTCGTTCGCCAATTCGAGAAGAGCGGGACCGAACTGACCATCGGCGCAGCGACCTCCGATGGTGACGATGTCGTCCTCACCGACGTCTCGATCAAGCCGGGTGAGGCCAACGCGGCCGAAATCGGCGAAATCCGGCTGCAGGACGTCACAGAGGACGACACCGGATTCCGCATCGGCGCGATCGAGGCGCCCGCCTTCTCAATGAGCAAGGACGGCATGACGCTGGACTTCGGCGGCGCTGCCATTACCGGCCTGCAGGTGCCGAAGGAAAACGAGCCGGACCCTGTGCGCCAGATCTCGGTGCTCCTTGAAGGCGCCACCATGGGTCCGGTGCGCGTGTCGGAGGGTGACGCCACGCTCTTCAAGATGGATGGCATGGTTTACACGGCCAGCGCCTATGAACAAGGCCAGCCGATGCTCTCCGAGATGGTCATCGAAGGGGTGGAAGCCGACATGACGAAGCTGCCCGACGAGAAGGCGCGCGCGGTGATGCAGGCGCTCGGCTATCCGACGCTTTCAGGCGGCATGACCATGAAAGGACGCTGGGACCCGGCCGGCGGCCGCATGGAGATCAATGAATGGCTGCTCGATATGACCGACGCCGCGGCCTTGAACATCACCATGGACCTGAGCGGCTTCACGACGGAGTTCATGACCCAGCTCCAGGAGATCGCCGCCAAGCGGGAGAGCGGCGAGATGAACGAGCAGGCCATGGGCTTCGCCATGATGGGGCTGATGCAGCAGCTCTCCTTCAACAGCGCGACGATCGCGCTCGATGATGCCTCGCTGACCAACCGCATCCTCGATTTCGTGGCCGCCCAGCAGGGCGCGAAGCGCCAGGACGTCGTCAACATGGCCAAGGGCATGATGCCGATCCTGCTTTCACAACTCCAGAATCCGTCCTTTGCCAGCATGGTGTCCAAGGCGGTCGGCGAGTACCTGGACGACCCGCAGACCCTGACGGTCGAGGCGGAGCCGGATGCCCCGGTGCCGGCGCCGCAGATCATGGGCGCGGCCATGGGCGCGCCGCAGACCATCCCGGACGTCCTCGCCGTCACTGTCACCGCCAATGAATGCGGCACGATCACCTGCTGACAGGACAGGACAGCGCGCGAATGAAAAGCCCGGCGGAGCGATCCGCCGGGTTTTTCTTCATGGCCGCGCCGCGCACCATTCCCGGATACAGGTCTCAAGGATGATCAGCGTGCCGCGCAATGCGGCTTCCCGCGTCAGCCGCTGCCCGTCCCCCACATGCGGTATGTGCACAAAGCCGCTTGTCGCCTGCGCCAGTGGCAGGCAGCGGCCGGAGCAGGACAGGTGGAAAACATGGTTGCAAAGATATCCGCCGGCATCCTGCGACCATTCCACGGGAAGTCCGGCGGCGGTCAGTGCGGCATGCATCGAAGCCAGGGGCAATTGCGATGCCGACGGCATGTCCGCGTCCAGCCATTCCGGTGCGCCACGCCCGGAATTGTCCGCCTTGGACCGGTCCTGAACGTGGCTTGCCACCCGTTCCAGCCTGAAGCCGTTTGCCGATGCAGCAAGGCCGAAATGAATGGCGATGTCCGGCGCCGCCGCAATGGCAGCCACCTCAAGCGCGGGACCGGCCAGCGCATAATCGACCGGCAGGACAGCCGTGGCGATCTCCCGTCGCGACCCCGCCGCGCCGGCCAGTTCGCCGACAAGCCATTCCGTCGGGTTTTCCGGCGCCCCGGGAAACGGGCCGAAGCCCGTGACCAGAATGCGCGGACGCGCATTCATTCCTTGGCGGGCATGACGGTGCGCAGGTGCAGTTCGCGCAACTGCGCCGGCGCAGCCTCCGACGGCGCGCCCATCAGCAGGTCCTGGGCCTGCTGGTTCATCGGGAAGAGCGTGACCTCGCGCAGGTTCTTGGCGCCGGCCAGCAGCATGACGATGCGGTCCACGCCGGCGGCCATACCGCCATGGGGCGGTGCGCCGTAATGGAAGGCGCGGTAGAGGCCGCCGAAGCGCTCCTCGACCACGGAGGCATCCAGCCCGACAATGCCGAAGGCCTTGACCATGACTTCCGGCAGGTGGTTGCGGATGCCGCCGGATGCGATCTCGTAGCCGTTGCAGACGAGGTCGTACTGCCAGGCCTTGATGGCCAGCGGGTCCTCGTTTTCCAGCGCGCCCAGGCCGCCGCGCGGCATGGTGAACGGGTTGTGGCCGAACTCGACCTTCTTGTTGTCCTCGTCCCACTCGAAGAAGGGGAAATCCACGATCCAGGCCAGCGCGAAGCGGTCGCGGTCGACAAGGTCGAGATCCTCGCCGACGCGGGTGCGCGCGTCGCCGGCAAAAGAGGCGAACTTCCTCGGGTCGCCGGCGGCGAAGAAGCAGGCATCGCCCGCCTTCAGGCCCAGCTGCAGGCGGATGGCCTCGGTGCGTTCCTCGCCAATGTTCTTGGCGATGGGGCCGGCGCCTTCCAGCTTGCCGCCCTCCTCGCGCCAGAAGATGTAGCCGAGGCCCGGCTGGCCCTGGCCCTGCGCCCAGGAATTCATGCGGTCGCAGAAGGCGCGGCTGCCGCCCGTGGGCGCGGGAATGGCCCAGACGGCGCCGGTGGGCGAATTGGCCAGGATGTTGGCGAAGACCTTGAAGCCGGAGCCGCGGAAATGCTCCGACACGTCCTCCATGATGATCGGGTTGCGCAGGTCCGGCTTGTCGCTGCCGTATTTGGCAATGGCCTCGTCATAGGGAATGCGCGGGAATTCCGCCGTGACCGGCTTGCCGTCGGCAAAGGCCTCGAAGACCTTGCGCAGCACCGGCTCCATCGTGCCGAGAATGTCGTCCTGCTCGACGAAGCTCATCTCCAGGTCAAGCTGGTAGAATTCGCCGGGCAGGCGGTCGGCGCGCGGATCCTCGTCGCGGAAGCAGGGCGCGATCTGGAAATAGCGGTCGAAGCCCGACATCATCAGAAGCTGCTTGTACTGCTGCGGTGCCTGCGGCAGGGCGTAGAACTTGCCGGCATGAATGCGGCTCGGCACCAGGAAGTCGCGCGCGCCCTCCGGCGAGGAAGCCGTAAGGATGGGCGTGGAGAACTCGTTGAAGCCGGCATCCTCCATCAGGCGGCGCATCTCGCGGATGATGCGCGTGCGCAGCATGATGTTGGCGTGCAGGGTCTCGCGGCGCAGGTCGAGGAAGCGGTAGCGCAGGCGGATGTCTTCCGGATAGTCCGGCTCGCCGAAGACCGGCAGCGGCAGTTCGGCCGCCTTGGACAGGACCTCGATCTCGCGCGCGAAGACCTCGATGCCGCCGGTCGGCAGGTTCGGGTTGACCGCTTCGGGCGCGCGCTCCTTGACGACGCCGTCGACACGGATCACCCATTCGCCGCGCACGGTCTCGGCCACCTTGAAGGCCGGCGAATCCGGATCGGCGACCACCTGGGTGATGCCGAAATGGTCGCGCAGGTCGATGAAGAGCACCCCGCCATGGTCGCGGACGCGGTGAACCCAGCCGGAAAGGCGGACGGTGGCGCCGGCATCGGCATTGCGGAGAGCGGCACAGGTGTGGCTGCGGTAGCGGTGCATGGAAATCAGGTCCGGTTATGGCTCGTACGGGAAGGGGCGCGCGGCCGTCGGCTAGAAACCGGCGCCCGGTCAAAATCCGCGCGAAAAGCGCACGGGCGAGGCTGTTTGTCAAGGTTTGCGGCCGCAAACCGCCCTGCCCGGCTTGACTTGCGGTCCTGCAACGCGAATAGACGGCTATCCATATCCCATCCGGACGTCCTGTCTTCATGCATGTGATCACCTCAACTGCCGAACTGGAAGCCGTCTGCACCTCGATGGCGAAGTGCGATTTCGTGACCGTGGATACCGAATTCATCCGCGAGACGACCTTCTGGCCGGAACTCTGCCTGATCCAGATGGCGACGGTCGAGGAGACCGCGCTGGTCGACCCGCTGGCCAACGGCATGGATCTCGCCCCGTTTTTCCGCCTGATGGCCGACGAAAGCGTGCTCAAGGTGTTCCACGCGGCGCGCCAGGACATCGAGATCATCGTCAAGATGGGCGACCTGGTGCCGCATCCGGTGTTCGACACGCAGGTGGCCGCCATGGTCTGCGGCTTCGGCGATTCGGTGTCCTACGACCAGCTTGTCCAGAAGATCACGCGCGAGCAGATCGACAAGTCGTCGCGTTTCACCGACTGGCGCCGCCGGCCGCTGACCGACAAGCAGCTTTCCTACGCGCTGGCCGACGTCACGCATCTGCGCGACGTCTATGCCCATCTGGCCGCCGAACTGGAGCGCGAGAACCGCGCCCATTGGCTGAAGGAGGAAATGGACGTCCTGACCTCCCGCGAGACCTACGAACTGCATCCCGACGACGCCTGGAAGCGGCTGAAGATGCGCGTGCGCAAGCCGCTGGAACTGGCCGTGATGCAGAAGGTGGCCGCCTGGCGCGAGCGCGAGGCGCGCAACCGCAACGTCCCGCGCGGGCGCATCATCAAGGACGACGGCATCTACGAGATCGCGCAGCAGCGCCCCGAAACCGTCGAGGCGCTCGGCCGGCTGCGCTCCATCCCGAAGGGGTGGGAGCGTTCCTCGGCGGCGCAGGGCATTCTCGACGCTGTCCGGGAAGCACTCGCCATCCCGCGTGACGACCTGCCGCGCGTGCCCCGCCCCAACCAGCAGCCGGAAGGCACTGGGGCGGCGACCGAACTGCTGAAGGTGCTGCTGAAACAGGTGGCCGAGCAGGAAGGCGTGGCGGCCAAGGTGCTGGCCACGGCCGACGACATCGAGAAACTGGCCGCGGAAGGCGAGGAGGCCGATGTGGCCGCCCTGCACGGCTGGCGGCGCGAAGCCTTCGGCGACAAGGCGCTCAAGCTGATCCGCGGCGAACTCGGCATCCGCTTCGCCAACCGCAAGGTGCAGGTATTCGATATCGACTGAAGGTCAGCGTCTGCTCCGCGTCACTCCGCGACGACGAGATCGATCTGGCGGCCGGTGAAGCGGGCGAGATGCGCCATGCGCGCCATTGGCCGCTCGCCATGAAGGCTCGCATGGCTTTTCGGGATGACAAGCTGCAGGCCGCCGTCCGCGGCGATGCGCCATGACAGGCGCGGAATGACGCCCGGCATGGAGGCCGACAGCAGGTAGACGACGCGCATCAGCGCACCCAGTGCCTTGGCCCGCTCGATGTAGCGTGCAGGCGCCAGCTTGAGCAATTCGGGCGCCACCGCGTCATCGATCAGCCCTTCGTGACGGTAGAGATTGGCCAGCGCCAGGTAGGCGCGGCCGGGATGGTCGATGCCGACGAAGGAGGCGTTGGAGATGATGTTGAGCGACTGGGTGCCGCGATATTCCGGATGGGCGCGCCAGCCGATGTCGGCCACGAGGCAGGCGGCGCGGCGCAGGCGGTGTTCCTCCGGCGTCTCGTCGAGCCCCAGCGCGGCGAAGGCCGTGCCGGTCCAGTCGGCCAGTTCGCGGGCATGGCGTTCGGAGCGTGACCGTAGGATGGCCAGTTCGTCGGCGGCGGTCAGCAGCGGGTCGGCCTTGCGCCATTCGTCCGGCAATTGCTCGAAGAGATAGCCCTCGCGCACGCCCGTCGCGGAAATGACGATGCGGGCCGGCTTCATGGCGCGGATGACTTCCAGCATGACCGCGGCGCCATAGGGCAGCAGGCCGCGCCGGTTCTTGGAGACGCGCTTGATCCCCTTCATGCCCGCCGTGTCGCCACGGGCGACCTGCATGAGGAAGGGAACGCATTCGTCCGTTTCCATCACGTAGTGGTGCATGACATGCAGGGGATAATCGCGCTCCATCATGTGCAGGCGCGCCAGGTTTCGCCATGTGCCGCCCACGGCATAGAATTCCCGGCCCTCGCCTTGCCGCAAGAGGCCCGCCCGTTTCATCTGCGCCGCGATGACGGCGCCGGCTTCTTCCGGCTTGCCGCCGGTGACCTCCTGCAGCCGAAGGCCGCCAAGCGGCAGGGTGATGCCGTCGCCGGTCCCGTGGCCGCTGATGTCGATCAGTTCCAGTGATCCGCCGCCAAGGTCGCCGACGATGCCGTCGGGCCTGTGGAACCCCGACATGATGCCATAGGCGGAATAGAGCGCCTCCTCGCGGCCCGACAGCACCCGGATTTCCGTGCCCAGCACCTCGCCGGCACGCTCGATGAAGGCCGGGCCGTTTTCGGCCTCGCGCGCCGCGGCCGTGGCCAGGACATGCACCTCCTCGACGCCGGCCTGGTCGCACAGCGCCCGAAAGCGGCGGAACTCGGAAAGCGCGCGCTCCACGCCGGCCGGGTCCAGCAGGCCGGTGGACACGATCTGGCGGCCAAGACCCGCCAGCATCTTCTCGTTGAACAGGACGGTGGGGGAACGCGCCACGCCTTCATAGATGACGAGACGGACCGAGTTCGATCCGATATCGACGATGGCGACGGGCTTGCGGTCGTAGAGACGACCCTGGGACAGGCGGTCCATCACGGCTTGGCAGACTTGTCTTTCTTCCGGCGCCTGAAGTGGGCGATCCGCTTCGGCGCATGCGACTTCAACGATTCACCCCGGCCCGAAAGGCTGGGATTGGTCATGAAATATTCCTGGGCGTTGAAAGGTTCCTCCCCTTCCTCGGGCTGGAGCCGTCTCGACGTCCCGTCGGGCAGTACCTCAAAGCTCTGCTGGTTGTCCATGATGTTTGCCAGCATGATCTGGTCGAGGATCTGCTCGTGAACGGTGGAGGCCTCCACCGGCACGATGACCTCCACGCGCCGGTCGAGGTTGCGCGGCATCAGGTCGGCGGAGCCGAAATAGACGACGGCCTCGTCGGAAGGCAGGCCGTCGCCGTTGCCGAAGCACCAGATGCGGCTGTGTTCCAGGAAGCGCCCGACGATGGACTTCACCCGGATGTTGTCCGACAGGCCCGGCACTTGCGGGCGCAGGCAGCAGATGCCGCGGATGACCAGATCGATCTCGACGCCGGCGGCACTCGCCTCGTAGAGCGCGTCGATGATCTCGGGATCGACCAGCGAGTTCATCTTCATCCAGATCTGGCCCGGCCGCCCTGCCTTCACATGGGCGATCTCGTCGCGGATATGGCCGAGAATGCGCGGGCGCAGCGTATAGGGCGAATAGGCGAGCTTCATCTGGTCGGCCGGTTCGGCATAGCCGGTGATGAAGTTGAACACCTGAGCCACGTCGCGGGCGACCTGCGGATCGTCGGTGAAATAGGACAGGTCGGTGTAGATCTTCGCGGTGATCGGGTGATAGTTGCCGGTGCCCAGATGGCAGTAGTTGCGCAAGCGGCCCTCTTCCCTGCGCACCACCAGCGAGAGTTTCGCGTGGGTCTTCAGTTCGATGAAACCGAAGACCACCTGCACGCCGGCGCGCTCCAGGTCGCGGGCCCAGCGGATGTTGGCCTCCTCGTCGAAGCGGGCCTTCAGTTCCACCAGGGCCGTGACCGACTTGCCGGCCTCGGCGGCATCCACGAGGGCGCGCACGATCGGGCTGTCATTGGAGGTTCTGTAGAGCGTCTGCTTGATCGCCACGACGTCCGGATCGGCGGCCGCCTGGCGCAGGAACTGCACCACCACGTCGAAGCTCTCATAGGGGTGGTGGACGAGGAAGTCCTTCTCGCGGATGGTCGCCAGGCAATCGCCGGCATGTTCGCGGATGCGCTCGGGAAAACGCGGATTGTAGGGCTGGAACTTCAACTCGTCGCGCGGCAGGGAGACGATCTCCGACAGGTGGTTGAGCGCCAGCGGCCCCGCCTGCACCGAAATGCGGTTGCCCTGGACGCCCAGTTCGTGGGCGACGAAATCACGCAGGCCCTCGGGCATGTCGGGGTCGAACTCGATGCGGATCACCTGGCCGCGGCGGCGCCGTTTCAGCGCCGTCTCGAACAGGCGCACCAGGTCTTCGGCCTCCTCCTCCACCTCGATGTCGGAATCGCGGATGATGCGGAAGGTGCCGGAACCCAGCACCTCGTAGCCGGGAAACAGGCGGCTGATGAAAAGGCCGACGACATCCTCCAGCGCGATGAAGCGCGTGACGCCGGCGCGCTCGGGCAACTGGATGAAGCGGCTGAGCGCCACGGGCAGGCGCAACAGGCCCGTCATCTCCTCGCCGTCGCGCCGGTTCTTCAGCGCCAGCACCATGGAGAAGCCGAGATTGGGGATGAAGGGAAACGGGTGGGCCGGATCGATGGAGAGCGGCGTCAAGACGGGGAAGACGGCGTCCATGAAATGCTCTTCCAGCCAGGCCGTCTCGTCGCTCGCCAGGCCGTCGGCGCGGATCAGACCGATGTTCTCGGCGCGCAGCAGGTCCATCAGCCCGGCGAGGCTCTTGTGCTGGTCGGCCTGCAGCTTGGTGACCTCCAGCAGGATCTGGTCGAGCTGCTCGGCCGGCGTGCGCCCGTCGGCGGAGCGCTCGGTGATGTTCTCGCGCACCTGGCCGGCCAGGCCCGCCACGCGGACCATGAAGAACTCGTCGAGATTGGTTGCCGAGATGGACAGGAAGCGCAGCCGCTCCAGCAGCGGATGGCTGGCGTTCTGCGATTCCTCCAGCACACGGCGGTTGAACTGGAGCCAGGAGAATTCGCGGTTGACGAAGCGCTCGGGATCGCCCGGCGTCAGCATGGCCTGTGCCGCGTTCTCGGTGAAATCGGTCCTTGCCGGTGTCAGTTCGTTCATCTGCGTTCCAAGCCCTCGGCCTGCCACTTGCGCCCTTCCTACATTCCACGCTTCCGGGCAGCGCACAATGGGGCGAAAGGCGCCTGCCATCTTGCAAAGGCGGGCCATATGTTCCAAACGTCGCCGTGAGCCTAGCCGACAGGCGGGAGCCTGCCCGCCGCCACCAACGGAGAGCAAGATGGCCGGACATTCCATTCCGCATTTCCAGAACGATGCGGGCCACAAGTCCATCCAGATCGGGGTGAAGGAATTCATGTGCGTGGGCGCCCATCCGCCCTATGACCATCCGCATGTCTATCTCGACATGGGCGACGACGCGGAAAAGGTCTGCCCCTATTGCTCCACGCTTTACCGCTACAACAGCGCCCTGAAGGCGTCCGAGACAAGGCCGGAAGGCTGCACCTTCACGCCGAAGGCGGCCTGATCCCCTCTGCCGGGCGGGGGGCGCAATGATCCGCAACAGACCGATCCTGATCGCCGGGGCCGGCATTGCCGGGCTGACCGCGGCGCTGGCCCTGGCGCGTGACGGCCATGCCGTGCGCGTGTTCGAGCGCGCGCCGGACCTCACGGAAGTGGGCGCGGGCCTGCAGCTTTCCCCCAATGCGACGCGTGTGCTGGCCTCCGTCGGCGTGTCCGGCTGGCTGCTGGCGGCAGCCACGGCGCCGGAAAGCGTGGTGCTGCGCCGCGGGCAGGCCATGGGCAAGCTGACCGAGGTGCCGCTGGGCGAAAAGGCGGCGCAGCGCTGGGGCGCGCCCTACCTGGTGATCCACCGGGGCGACCTGCACGCGGCGCTGACCACCGCGGCGCGCCAGCAACCGCTCATCGAGATCGCGACCGGGGCCACGGTGGCCGACTATTGCACCCATCCGCGCGGCGTCACGCTCTCGGTGGACCGGGCGGGCCGGGTGGACGAGATCGTGGGCGGGCTGCTGGTCGCCGCCGACGGCGTCTGGTCGCGCCTGCGCGCACAGGTGCCCGGCGCCGGGACTAGCGCATTCACCGGGCACGTCGCTTGGCGGGCAACCATTCCTGCCGATGGCGCCCTGGCACAATCGCTCGGCGGCCTGCTGGACCCGGCCCATGTGACCGCCTTCATGGCGCCGGACGTGCATCTCGTCGCCTACCCGATCAGCGCCGGCCGGCGGATCAACCTTGTCGGGCTGATGCGCGGCGAGGACTACGGGCAGAAATGGGCGGCGAGCGCCGATCCCGCCCCCTTCGTGTCCGTGATGGACAAGGCATCGCCGGCGCTCGGCCGCATGGCGCGCGAGGCCGGCCCGTGGGTGGCCTGGGCGCTGCATGCGGTGGGCCCCGGCGCCTGGCAGGACGGCAAGGCCGTGGTGCTGATCGGCGACGCGGCCCATGCGACCACGCCCTTCGCGGCGCAGGGCGCGGCCATGGCCATCGAGGATGCCGGCGTCCTGGCCAAGGCGCTCGCCGAAGCGGGCGGCGACCCGGCCGTGGCCCTGCCGCGCTTTGAAGCGGAGCGGAAAACCCGCGTGGCGCGGGTCGTCAAGCGCGGCGCGTTCAACCATTTCACCTGGCACGCCCGCGGCCCGGTGGCGCTCGCGCGAGACGCGGTTCTCAAGCTGCGCAAGCCGGAACGGCTGATGGCCGATTTCGACTGGTTGTACGGGTGGAAGGTGTGAGGGGCTTCACCTGAAGCGTCTTGCTGCGTATTTCGCCACCTTTTCAGACCGCCCTTTCAAAACGGATCCAACTGGAATGACTGGTATCCTCCAGGTGATGGCTCACTTTCCTGAAACCTGCAGCAAGCCATGCACGCGCCTGCGGGTGGCCTCCGTTCGCCCACCACACAGCCACATATGTTCGCGCTGACCGCGGTAGCGGGGCAGCCAGCAATTTTTCGATCTCTGCAAAGGTCAGCGTTACAGTTTTCTGATGAGGCGGGAGACTGGACAGGAATTCGTAGAGACCGGTATACTTTCTATATCCTCGCTTTTGTTTTTCCTCGGCGCGGTTCTGTGTCTTTCTGCTCTCCCGAATCGGTACGGTGCTGTCTGGAGGCAGACTCCCGTGCCCTTCAACCAATTCATGGGCGAGCTGATAGTACCAGTTCGTCTTGATTGCCGTATCGAAACGGCGCATCTCAATTCCATCAATTTCGGGCACTTCCGAAAGATTGTGATACGCAATTCTCGGCCCTTTGTATCCGCCAGACAGGAGAGCAAAGGCTTGCAGATAGCTTCGACCTCCAACGTATATCAGCGGCAGCGTGCTACGCAGGTCGAGCATGTTGAAGTCCTGCCACCCCTTCAATCCAGACCGGACGGCATATGCAGGCACCCCTTGGGACCTACTGAAGGAGACATTGTAGTTCGGGATCAAGAAGTCCGAGCGGACCAATCCCCAGCAAGCAGAGAGAATATAGAAATTTTCCGCAGGCAATGATCCCGAAACGGCAGCGTATGCCGGATTTCTGTACAACGCACCGGCTGCATGCAAGCCGAAAGGATTTTCTCCTGTAGCCGTGTAGTGCTGGTTGTATTTCAAAAGGCGTGAACGCCATGTTTCACCAGCACCATCATCTTCATCGGGATGAACAGCCCGGAATTGAGGTACGGAGGGA
The DNA here is from genome assembly GCF_046506625.1 of Zhengella sedimenti. Classification (NCBI taxonomy): domain Bacteria; kingdom Pseudomonadati; phylum Pseudomonadota; class Alphaproteobacteria; order Hyphomicrobiales; family Notoacmeibacteraceae; genus Zhengella; species Zhengella sedimenti. The sequence goes on along the minus strand of NZ_JBKFFP010000005.1, from coordinate 290,940 downwards.
CTATTGTCCGGATCGGCGACGAAATTCAGGATATTGCCATTTCCGTCTCGAAACCAACCCTCGTCCATCTTCGACTTGGCACATTGCATGACGATCGTTCGCTGATCCGAAGGATCTAAAGTCGAAGGAAGTTGGCCATCAATCAGAGTTGCCATGATTTTCAGGAATTCCGGATCGTATTGCTCATCGACGTGATTACTATTCCATAATCCGGACTGACGCACACGGCCCCTGTTACTGTAGTGCCCAAGCCATCCCTCGCTTGGTGGATCGACAGCTTCACGGCCGTAGTTGGAAAGAAGCGCGATTGCATTCCGTTCAATGTAGCCGCGAAGGGATTTCGGCCCCGGATCATCCGGGATTTCTAACCATGCAACCTGCATGGCTCCAATAATGTCGCTTACTGCGGTTTCCAGTGCGCGTTCCACTTCACGCAGATGAGGCGTTGGCGAATTGCCGACACCCCAACTTGGAACAGGCTCGTCATATTTGGCTGCAATCGCTGTACCGACCAGAAGGCGAAAGACAGAGCCTCGATGATTGCCTCCCTTCGGTATCAACGTACCGCGATGCTGTGCCAGTCGCCCCCAGAGTGTGGACGAACTTCCTTCAAGAAGCGCATGTGTCCCAATGCGAACGACGCGCGGGAACCCGTCACAACGCGTTTCTCCCTTCTCAAAAAAGAAGTAGACTCCACGATCTGGCCAACCGTCACGCCCCGTAGAGTTTCCCAGTCGACGAAGAGGCTGCTTGTTAACCAAGCTTTTCAAGAGACCATAGAAAGCCTCAATGTCTCTCCGGCGACCGGTTTCCATAGCCTTTCCGGCAAACAGCGCCGGCCTCACCTGGCCGTGCGATACCGCCCCCTCAGTGCAGGATCTGGCTGAGGAAGAGCTTGGTGCGCTCGTGCTGCGGGTTGTCGAAGAACTGGTCGGGCGCGTTCTGCTCCACGATCTGGCCCTGGTCCATGAAGATGACGCGGTTGGCCACCTGGCGGGCAAAGCCCATCTCGTGGGTGACGCAGAGCATGGTCATGCCCTCTTCCGCCAGCCCGACCATGGTGTCCAGCACTTCCTTGATCATCTCCGGGTCCAGCGCCGATGTCGGCTCGTCGAAGAGCATGATGCGCGGGCTCATGCACAGCGAGCGGGCGATGGCCACGCGCTGCTGCTGGCCGCCCGACAATTGCCCCGGATACTTGGCCGCCTGTTCGGGAATCTTGACGCGCTCCAGGTAGTGCATCGCGATCTCCTCAGCCTCCTTCTTGGGCATCTTGCGCACATGGATGGGCGCCAGCGTGCAGTTCTCCAGGATGGTCAGGTGCGGGAACAGGTTGAAGTGCTGGAAGACCATGCCCACCTCGCGGCGGATCTCGTCGATCTTCTTCAGGTCATTGGTGAGTTCAATGCCGTCGACGACGATCTTGCCCTGCTGGTGCTCCTCCAGCCGGTTGATGCAGCGGATCATGGTCGACTTGCCTGAACCGGACGGCCCGGCGATGACGATGCGCTCGCCGCGCATGACCTTCAGGTTGATGTCGCGCAGAACGTGGAAATCGCCATACCACTTGTGCATGCCGATGATTTCCACGGCGACTTCGGTTTCCGAGACCTGCATGCCGGCGGGCCTGGAGGTGGCTTCAGCGGAGTGAACGTCGGCCATTGGCTGGCTCCTATCGCTTGTGGCCGGTGTCGAGCCGGCGTTCCATGAAGATCGAGTAGCGGGACATGCCGAAGCAGAAGATCCAGAACACGAAGCCCGCGAAGATGAGGCCCGTGGCCGGCGTTTGCGCCGATGCCCAGGTGGAATCGGCGAAGTTCAGGCGCACGATGCCGAGCAGGTCGAACATGCCGATGATGTAGACGAGGCTCGTGTCCTTGAACATGCCGATGAAGGTGTTGACGATGCCCGGGATCACCAGCTTCAGCGCCTGCGGCAGGATGATCAGGTTCATCTTCTGCCAATAGCCGAGCCCGAGCGAATCGGCGCCCTCGTACTGGCCCTTCGGTATGGCCTGCAGGCCGCCGCGCACCACTTCCGCCATGTAGGCGGAGGCAAACAGCGCAACGCCGATCAGAGCGCGCAACAGCTTGTCGAAGGTCACGCCCTGCGGCAGGAACAGCGGCAGCATGACCGAGGCCATGAACAGAACGGTGACCAGCGGCACGCCGCGAACCACCTCGATGAAGATGACGCACAGGCTTTTCACCACCGGCATGTTGGACCGCCGCCCCAGCGCCAGCACGATGCCGAAAGGCAGGGAGACGGCGATGCCGACGAAGGAAAGCACCAGCGTGACCATCAGCCCGCCCCACAGCGGCGTTTCCACCACCTCCAGGCCGAACACGCCGCCATAGAGCATGAAGAAGGCGAAGACCGGGAAGGCGCCGAAGAAAAGCACCGCGTTCAGGCCCTTGCGCGGAACAGACGGCATGAGCAGCGGCACCATCAGGCCGAAGAATGTCAGCCCGGTGACCCAGACGCGCCAGCGTTCCTCGATGGGATAGCGGCCGACCAGGAACTGCTCGAACTTGGAGCCGACAAAGGCCCAGCAGGCACCCGCCCAGTCGTTCGGCTGGATGCCGCCCTGGGCCTCGGTGGCGCAGACGCTGCGGTCGGCGCCGGTCCACTGGGCCGAAAGGAACAGCCAGTTGAGCATGGGCGGCAGGAAATAGAGGATCGCCGCCAGCGCGATCAGCGTCATGGCGCTGTCGGTCACGTTGGCGAAGAGGTTCTTGCGGATCCAGCCCGTCCAGCTTTTCTCGCTGACCGGCGCGGCGCGCGCATTGATCATTTCCATGCGCACATAGGAGAGGTCGTGTTCCTGCATCGCTATACCAATGGTTTCCCGCTGTGGTCCATTTGACCGGGAATTCCGGCTGGAGGCAGCGAGGAGAGACGTGAAGGTCGGGCTGGTTGCCCGGCCAAGCGGCGCGACAAGGCTGGAACGGCCGGAAACCCGGCCTCCGGTGAGCAATCCCGGAGCCCTGGCGGCGTTGGACCGCTTGACCGATGCCCCACATCGGCCTGCGCGATCCGCCTTGCCAGATCATCCGGGACTTGCCCATCAAATGGATCAGAGCGGGGAACCATTGGTATCACCTCTCGACCAGGGCCATCTTGGCGTTGAACCAGTTCATGAACAGCGAGGTGCCGAGGCTGAGCCCGAGATAGACGATCATCCAGATCACCACGACCTCGATGGCCTGGCCGGTCTGGTTGAGCACCGTGCCACCGACGGCGACCAGATCGGGATAGCCGATGGCGATGGCAAGCGAGGAGTTCTTGGTCAGGTTCAGATACTGGCTCGTCAGCGGCGGAATGACGATGCGCATGGCCTGCGGCACGATGACGAGGCGCGAGGTCTGCCCCGGGCGAAGGCCCAGCGCAAAGGACGCCTCGGTCTGGCCCCTGGGCACGCCGAGAATGCCCGCGCGCACGATCTCGGCGATGAAGGCCGCCGTGTAGAAGGACAGGGCCAGGAAGAGCGAGAGGAATTCGGGCTTGATCTGGATGCCGCCGGTCAGGTTGAAGCGGCCGAGCGTGGGCAGGTCCCAGGACAGCGGGAACCCGGTGACGGCGAAGGCCAGTAGCGGCAGGCCGACGATGAGGCCGATGGCGGTCCAGAGCACCGGGAATGGCTGTCCGGTCGCCATCTGGCGCTGCCACGCCCACCGGCGCACAAGCAAAGCGCCCACGATGGCGATGACCAGGGCCAGCGCGATGAGCCAGGCGCCCTCGCCCCATACCGCCTTGGGCAGGAAGATGCCGCGATTGTTCAGGAAGGAGCCCAACGGCATGTCCACGCTGTCGCGCGGCTGCGGCAGGACCGACAACACGCCGAAATACCAGAAGAAGATGACCAGCAGCGGCGGGATGTTGCGGAAGATCTCGACATAGACCATGCAGATCTTGCGGATCAGCCAGTTGTGCGAGAGCCGGCCGAGACCGATGAGGAAGCCGACGATGGTGGCCGTCAGGATGCCGAAGAAGGCGACGATCACCGTGTTGATCATGCCGATCACGAAGGCGCGGCCATAGGTGGAATCGCTCGTGTATTCGATCGGCGTCTGGCCGATGTCGAAGCCGGCGCGGCTGTTCAGGAAATCATAGCCGGAGGCGATGTTCGCCCGTTGCAGGTTCTCGATCGTGTTGTTGGTGATCCACCAGACGAATGCCACAAGCCCCGCGAAAACCAGGACCTGATAGACGATCCCGCGAATCCTCGGATCGTAGAACCACGACGCGGCGCTGCTGCCCCGGTCGCCCGAGATATCTGTAGAAGCCATGATCCCCTCATGAGCTTGTCTTGTCTTATGAACGGCCCCGGTGTGTTTCTTGTGAGGGGCCTTGCCCGGCGGTCCGGGAAGCTGGCCGGGGCGGCGGTTGCCGCCCCGAAGCCGTGTTGGAGTGCGTGCCCGCCCTTAGCGGATCGGCGGGGCGTATTGCAGGCCGCCCTTGGTCCACAGGGCATTGATGCCGCGCGAGATCTTCAGGTTCGAGCCGGAGCCGACATTGCGCTCGAAGGCCTCGCCGTAATTGCCGACATGCTTGATGATGCGCACGGCCCAGTCGTTCGTCAGGCCGAGGTTCTCACCCAGCTTGGAGCCTTCCTCGGTGCCGAGCAGACGCTGGATGTCCGGGTTGCCGGAGGTCTTCATTTCCTCGACATTGGCCGAAGTCACACCCAGTTCCTCGGCGGCCACCATGGCGAAGTGAGCCCATGAAACGATGTCGAACCACTGGTCGTCACCCTGGCGCACGGCCGGGCCGAGCGGCTCCTTGGAGATGATCTCCGGGAGGACCATGTGATCGTCGGGGCTCTTCAGCGTCAGGCGGATGCCGTACAGGCCGGACTGGTCGGTCGTGTACACGTCGCAACGGCCCGAATCATAGGCCGCGTTGACCTCTTCCAGCTTCTCGAAGACGACCGGATTGTACTGCATGTTGTTCGCCTTGAAATAGTCGGCGAGGTTCAGCTCGGTCGTGGTGCCGGCCTGCACGCAGACAGCGGCGCCGGAAAGCTGCAGGGCGGAGGTGATGTCGGGCAGGTTCTTCTTGTTGATCATGAAGCCCTGGCCGTCATAGTAGTTGATGGCTCGGAAGTTGAGGCCGAGCGAGGTATCGCGGCTGATCGTCCAGGTGGTGTTGCGCGGCAGCATGTCCACTTCGCCCGACTGGAGGGCGGTGAAGCGCTCCTTGGCCGAAAGCGGCGAGAACTTCGCGGCATTCGGGTCATCGAAGATGGCGGCGGCGACGGCGCGGCACAGGTCCACGTCCAGGCCCGACCATTCACCCTTGTCGTTTGGCGCGGAGAAACCGGCCAGGCCGGTGGACACGCCGCACTGCACGAAACCCTTGGCCTTGACGTCGTCAAGCGTGGCCGCGGAAGCGGCGGAGGCGGCGAGCATCGCTGCGCCGAACACGCCGGTGAGAAGTTCTTTCTTCATGTGGCAAACCCCTTGTTTGCGGACCGGTTCATCCGGCCCCTGTTTTTCGATCCGGCCACGGCGTGCCTGTTGTCGGCATTCCATCCGGCCATTCAAACCGATGGTCCCCTGTGCCCGGTTCCCATTGCGAGGGCTATCAAATTCGCTCTTCGGCGCATCGTCAAGCAAAGTCTGCAACCGCAGGCGCTTTTCGCCATGCCCGCAACAGGCCTGACGCAACGTCATTTCGCGAAACACATTCAGGGCAGCAAATACTTGCGGCGCACGGGTCGGGCGCCTATGCCTTCTGCAAGATCATGCCGTGAAAAAGGGACTGGAAATGACGAAAGAGACCACGAAACCCAGGGGCATCAACACGCGGCTGGCGCATTCGGGCCACGATCCGCGCGCATTTCACGGTTTCGTCCAGCCGCCGGTCGTGCATGCCTCGACGGTTCTCTTTCCCGATGCCGGGACAATGGCCTCGCGCAACCAGCGCTACACCTATGGCACGCGGGGCACACCGACATCGGACGCGCTGGCCGAAGCGGTCGACGCGCTCGAGGGTTCGGCGGGAACGGTTTGCGTGCCCTCGGGGCTGGCGGCGGTCACCGTGCCGCTGCTGGCCTTCCTCTCGGCCGGCGACCACCTGCTGATCGTCGATTCGGTCTACAATCCGACGCGGCGCTTTGCCGATACCATGCTCGCGCGGCTCGGCGTGGAGGTGGAATACTATCCGCCGGAGCTCGGCGCGGACATCGAAACGCTGATGAGGGCGAACACCAGGGTGGTCTGGACCGAATCGCCGGGTTCCAACACCTTCGAGATGCAGGACATCCCCGCCATCTGCGCGGTGGCCCACGCGCATGGCGCCATCGTCATGATGGACAATACCTGGGCGACCCCGCTCTTCTTCAAGCCGCTCGACCATGGCGTCGATATCTCCGTCCATGCTGCGACGAAATATCCCGGCGGCCATTCCGACGTGCTGCTCGGCACCGTCTCGGCCAACGAGGCCTGCTGGGAACGGCTGCACGAAGGCTTCCTGACACTCGGCGCCTGCGCCGGACCGGATGACGTCTATCTCGTGCAGCGCGGATTGAAGACCATGGGCATCCGCCTGCAGCGCCATGGCGAAAGCGCGCTGGCGCTCGCCGAATGGCTGGAGGGGCAGCCGGGCGTGAAGCAGGTGCTGCATCCCGCCTTGCCGTCCTTTCCCGGCCACGATCTCTGGAAACGCGATTTCTGCGGCGCGTCCGGCCTGTTTTCCATCGTGCTCGACGGCGGCGGCACGCAGAAGGCACATGCCTTTCTGGATGCACTCGAAGTCTTCGGCCTCGGCTATTCCTGGGGCGGGCACGAGAGCCTCGCCGTCCACGTTTATCTGGGTGACCGGACCGTCAGCCGTTCCGATTACGGCGGTCCGCTGATCCGCCTGCAGATCGGGCTGGAGGACGTGGCCGACCTGAAGGCCGATCTTTCGGCGGCACTGGAGGCAGCCAACGCCACTGGCTGATCACGGCACCAGCCAGCGATCCGGCCGGCCGCTTCCAGGCGCCTGCCAGATGGCGCGGCGGTGGCCCGCCGGTTCGAGCGAAACACCCTCGATCTCGTCCAGCCGGACCGAGACCACGGTGAACCGGGCAAGGCCCGGATCGCCGGCGCCCTCCAGAGGCGGTTCATGGCGTCCGTAGGCGCCGGCGTCGTCAATCGGCTGTCCTTGCGGTGCGGTCAGCCGGTAGACATGGCGGGAATGTTCCGCCAGTTGCCTCCAAGCGGCCAGGACAAGCGGGTCCGGTGGGTGGATCAGGCTGGCGCGGCCACGAAGGCGCAGCATCAATTGCAGATCCTGGCGCCAGACATGGATTTCGAGGCGCGGGTCGGCGGCCAGTTCAGCGGCCTTGGAACTGGTCGCGTCGGTGTGAAAGGTGATCTGCCAGCCGTCTTCCTCGACGCTGCGCAGCATCACGGTGCGCAGGCGCGGCGCGCCATCGGCACCAATGGTGGCGACCTGCATCAGGCGCGGCTGCAGGTCAGGCTTTGACGCCGCATCCGCCAGCACCTGCCGGCAGTGGGCCGAGAATGCATCGATATCGTCATGCCATGCAGGTTTCGTCACGCGCTCGTCACGCCCCCGTCGGCGACGATGGTCTCGCCGGTGATGAAGCTTGCTGCATCGGAGGCGAGGAAGGCGGCGACCGGGCCGATCTCGCCGGGCTGGCCGATCCGCCGCAGCGGCGTCATGGCATTGCGGAACTTCATGGCCTTCTCGTCTTCCCACAGGGCGCGGGCAAAATCGGTCTTGACCAGGCCCGGCGCCACGCAATTGACGCGGATGCCGCTCGGCCCGTGCTCCACGGCGAGGTTTTTCGCCAGGATGAAATCGGCCGCCTTGGACATGCCGTAGGCGCCGATGACGCCATTGCCGCGCAGGCCGCCGATCGACGAAATGATGACGATGGAGCCCTTGCCCTTCTCCGCCATGCCGGGGATCACGCGGCCGCACAGCCACAGGTTCGACTTCACATTGTTGGCGAAAATCTTGTCGAAGCCCTCGTCCGGCAGGTCCGTCAAGGGGCCGTAATAGGGGTTCACCGCCGCATTGCAGACGAGAATGTCGGGCGTGCCCCAATGGCGTTCCGTCGTCGCGATCAGGTTTTCCACCTGCGCCTTGTCGGAAATGTTGCAAGGCACGACGAGCGCCTCTCCGCCTTCGGCCCGGATGCCGGCTGCTGCCTCCTCGCAGGCATCGGCCTTGCGGCTGGACACCACCACTTTCGCGCCAAGCCCGGCCATGCATTCGGCGATGGCCTTGCCGATGCCGCGCGACGAGCCGGTTATGACGGCAACCTTTCCTTCCAGCGAAAACGGATTGCGATACACGGACGAACCCTCCCCTCGGTGTTTTCGGTCCCGCCGGTCAGAACAGCGAGAAATATTCACGGTGCTCCCATTCGGAGATTTCCGACAGGTAGCGATCCCACTCGGCCCGCTTGATGCGGATCAGCCAGCCGGCGACATTCTCACCGAGCGCATCGCGCCAGAAGCCGCTCGCCGCGAAGGCATCGATGGCGGCACCGAGATTGCGCGGCAGGCGTTCGGCGTCACCGGCATAGGGGCTTTCCACCGGCGCGGGCGCGGTCAGGCCCCGCGTGACGCCATCGAGGCCGGCGAGGATCTGCGAGGCGATGGCCAGGTGCGGATTGGCCGCCGGCTCGGGGGTCCGGTTCTCGATGCGGCTGGCCGGGTCGCCTTCGCGGAACAGGGCGCGCAGCATGGCGCCCTTGTTGTCATGGGCCCATTGCACGCGGTCGGGCGCCAGCAATGCAGAGAGGTAGCGCTTGTAGCCGTTGACGGTCGGCGTCACCAGCATGCAGCCGGATACGGCGTGGTCCAGAAGGCCGGCGATCCAGCCCGAGGCTATGGCGGTCGGCTCACGGCCGGCCTGCGGCGTGAAGCGGTTCTCGTCGCCGTCGATATCCGTCACCGACTGATGCACGTGCCAGCCGCTCGCCATGCCGTTGGGCACGCGCGGGCGTGACATGAAGGTGGCATGCAAGCCGTTGCGGGCGCACACGGACTTGACCATGTGGCGGAACAGGACCGCATTGTCGGCTGCCGCCATGGCGCGCTGCGGATCGAAGGTGAACTCGAACTGGCTGGGCCCGAACTCGATCTCCATGGTGCGGACGGGAAGATCCATGGCCTGGGCGGCCCGGCGCAACTCGTCCATCACCGGTTCCAGCGCGTCATAGCGCGCCTCGGTGAGATACTGGTAGCCGTGGGTGAGCAATTGCGTCTCGGGCGGCGTGGCGGGCATGCCGCCATCGCCATGGGCCAGTTTCTCGTCGGTCACCGAATAGACGAAGAATTCCTGTTCCAGGCCGAACAGCGCATCGTGGCCCGCCGCATTGAGCCGGTCGAGGGCGCGCGCGAGGATGCCGCGCGCCGACAGGGCGAGCGGTTCGCCATCGGCCTGCCAGATGTCGCAGAGAATGAGTGCGGAATGCGGCGACCACGGCAGCGGACGGAAGCTGCGCGGATCGGGCACCATGAGGAAATCGCCCGCGCCGGTCAGCACGCCGCGGCCGAAACCGGCATCGGCGGCCCAGACATCGAAGACGGTGCGATGTGAGGTGTCCTTCAGCAGCAGCGTCGAGGTCATGGCCACGCCGGAGCGGAAGGCCGAGGCCAGCGCGCCGGCGACCAGCGTCTTGCCGCGCAGGATCCCGTGCTGGTCGATGAAGCAGACGCGCACGGTCTCGAACTCGCCGGCTTCCATCTCGGCGCAGATTTCGGCCGCGCGGCGGAAGCCTTCATCGTCGAGCAGGCCCTTGCGGCCGGTGAGACCCGATTTCAGGCTGTCTGGCGTGATCGCTCCCATCGCGCGCCTCAAGCCCAGGAACAGGCGGAACGGCGTTCGGCGTCGGCACGTTCATAGACGTCCCGCCAGTCCTCGCCGGCCGCGCCGATGGCGTCCACCGCCGCCGGACCGGTGACGGCAGCCGCCGAACCGTTGGCCATGGGCAAGGCATGATCCTCGCCCTTGCCGACGGCCTCGATGGCGGCACGCAGCATCCGGCGATAGCGCGAGATGCCGATGTCGGAACGGCCAAGATGCTCCTGGGTGCGGTCCTGGATGCGCCCCATGCTTTCCACCGCCCACTGGTCATGCACGTTGATGTCCATGCCCATGCCGGTATAGGTGCGGTCCTTCTGCTCGGCGGGATTGTAACCGTAATTGTTCGCGCGGTTCTTCAGCGGCGCGTAATCCGGCAGGCGGTGCTCCTTCAGCCTCTGCTCGCGCATCAGCGTCTTGTTCACCGGCGCACCGAAACTGGTGAACATGGAATACCAGTAACAGGTCTCGTCATCGACGGGCACGTGCCATTGCGTGATCGTCATCTCGCGCGACATGGGGATGACGATGGCTTCCGGGAAAAGCTGGTTGGTGACGCGCACATGCGTGCGCCCGTCCTCCATGTGGCGCAGCGCGACGAGCCGCAAGCCGTGCGGCGCTTCCTCCACCACGATCTCCGGACGCGGATAGTCGCGCAGCAGCTTCGTCATCGGGATTTCGGTATCGGCGGCCTTGTCGCGGAACTGCTTTCCATAGCTTGCGGACGGGTCCTCGTCCTCCAGGAAACGGTGCAGGAAGGAGGCGTGCGCCGGGTCGATGCCGACTTCCATGGCCTGCAGCCAGTTGCATTCCCACAGCCCCTTGAAGGCGAAGACATGGGTGTCGGGCGCGGTGAAGCAGTCGAGCGCGGGGAAAGGCGGCGGGTCGCCGGGGCCCATGTAGGCAAAGACCATGCCGTTGCGCTCCACGACCGGATAGGAGACGGTGCGGATGTTCTCATGCATCCGGCTGCCTTCCGGCTCGGCGGGCTGTTCCACGCATTGGCCATCGCGGTTGAAGTGCCAGCCATGGAAGGGGCAGCGCAGGCCATTGTCCTCCAGCCGGCCGTAGCACATGTCGGCGCCGCGATGGGGGCAGTGACGCCCGATCAGGCCAAGCTTGCCCTCCTCGTCGCGGAACAGCACGAGCTTTTCACCCAGCAGCGTGACCGGTACGACCGGGCGGGCCGAAACCAGTTCCTCGGCCAGGGCGGCGGGCTGCCAGTAGCGGCGCAAGACGGCGCCCGCCGCCGTGCCCGGACCGGTTCGCGTGATCAGGTCGTTCTGCTCCTGGCTCATCATGGCGGCGTTTCTCCCTTTCCCGTCCGTTCCGTCACTAGCAGGATTTCAGCCTGGCTGGCGGTTTTCAATGCCTGTTCAAAGAGCCTTCGGCTATTCAGCGTCAGGCTGGTTCATCGGCGCGGCTGTACGGAAAGCCTCGATTTCCATGCAGGCCTCATGGATGCGGCGGATCGTCGGATAGGGTTCCATCTCGACGCCGAAACGGCCGTTGTTGGCAACCTGGGCCACCAGGCAAAGATCGGCCATGGTCACATGATCGCCGTGGCAGAAGGTGCCGGTGGCTTCGCTTTCGGCCAGCATCTGTTCCATCGGCGCAAAGGTCTCGGCCACCCAGTGGCGGAACCAGTCGGCCACGGCGGTATCGTCGGCGCCGAAACGCTCGCGAATCGCATTGAGGACCCGCAAGTTGTTTACCGGGTGGATGTCGCAGCCGATCATCTGGGAGAGCATGCGCACCCGCGCCCTGCCATGGGGATCGGCGGGCAGCAGCGGCGGTTCGGGCACCATCTCGTCGATGAATTCCATGATGGCGAGCGATTGGGCAAGCACGGTGCCATCGGACCAGACCAGCGCCGGCACCAGCCCCTGCGGGTTGACGGCCAGGAATTCGGGCGCGCGGTTCCCGCCGTGGCGCAGATGGTGGGCGACATAGTCATACTCGATCCCCTTGAGCGCCAGCGCGATGCGCACCCGGTAGGACGTGGACGAACGGAAATAATTGTGCAGCGCGATGTCGGCCATCGTGGTCCTCCGGTCTCAAGATCTGCCATCCGGCAAGGCGCCAAACTGCCCCGTGACGGTTCACAAGGCAAGCATCGTTCGCTCATGCGGAACAACAGCCCGGCCGTGCCGTTGACGGTCGCGACACGGCGCGTGTCAACCGGACATGACGGCATGGAGAACGGGTGCGATTTTTCCGGTTTCCCGCCCCGGCCAACGAAACGGCAGACGAGCTCCTGTCCCGTCCGCGCCTGTCGCTGCCCTCGCGGCTTGCCGACATGAGGCAAATTTTTCCAAGAGAACCCTCGTCCGGAGGCAGGTTTTCTCCCCGGACCCCTCCCGGCGCAATCCCGGACGGCGATTTTTGCGCCCCGGCTCCTATCCTCCGGTATCCCCTGTTTCCGGAAGGATAGCGGTCATGATCGATCTCGTTCCCCTCATCGACACCATTGGCGAAAACGGCGCGGCGCTGGCCGGCGGCGCCGTCCTCGGCCTTGTCTTCGGCATCGCCGCGCAGCGCTCCGCCTTCTGCACGCGTTCGGCGGTAACCGGACTTTTCACTTCTGACCGCCGCGCAGCAGCCGTCTGGCTGGCCGGTTTCGCAGCCGCGATCGTGGCGGTGCAGTGGCTCATCGGGAACGGTTCCGTGGACGTGGCGGAAACCCGCTTCTTCTCCACCGCGCAGAGCCTGTCGGGCGCACTGATCGGCGGGGGCCTGTTCGGACTGGGCATGGTGCTTGCCCGCGGCTGCGTATCACGCCATCTCGTGCTCGCCGCCGGCGGCAACATCCGCGCCCTGGTAACGACGCTCGTCATCGCGGGGACCGGCCTGGCCACCTATTCCGGCTTCCTGGTGCCCGCGCGCGACGCGATCGGCGGCCTCTGGAATACCGCCGCCATTGGCGGGAACGACCTTCTGGCCCATGCCGGGCTCGGCCAGGGCGCAGGCATTGCCATTGGCGCGGCACTTGCCATCGCGGCGCTCGCCTTGGCCATTGCCGCGCGGGCCTCGGCCTGGCGCATCCTCGGCGGCGTGGCCGTGGGGCTTGCCGTGGCCGGCGGCTGGTATTTCACCTACACGCTGTCGCTCCAGGTGTTCGAGCCGATCCAGGCAGAGAGCCTGTCCTTCATCCGTCCGCTGGCCACGACCGGCGAACTGGCAACGGGCGCTGCCGAAGGCTTCGGGCTGGATCAGGGCGTGCTCATCGGGACACTTGCCGGCGCCTTCCTGGCCGCGGTTGCCTTTGGCGAGTTCCGCCTTTCCGGTTTTCGCGATACGGGCGCGGCGGCCGCCTGGCGTTATCCCGCCGGCGGCGCGCTGATGGGCTTCGGCGGCATCCTGGCGGTCGGTTGCACGATCGGCGCGGGCTTTACCGGCGGCGCGGTGCTGGCCGTTTCCGCGCTGGCCGGGCTTGGCGCCATGGTGGCATCGGCAGCGCTGGCGCACCGCGTCATCGATGTTCCCGCCGGCGCGGGGCGGAGCGCCGCATCCGCTGTCGCGCAACCCGCGGAATAATCATCCTCCCTTCAAGACAGGAAGCGGCGGTGCAACCCCATTGCACCGCCGCTTGCCGTCCGTGTCCGCGCTGCCCGGCGCGGACACCGGGAGGAAGGCTCGATCAGCCGAACATGTCGGCCGTGATACCGGCATACCAGCCGACGGATTCCTCGTAGGTCGCCTTGCGCAGGGCCGCATCCTCGCCTGTCTGCGAGATGAAGCTGGAGGTGGACGCGATCTGCCCGTCCTGCGGCGCGTATTGCGCGCCGACCTTCACGCCGTCGTCGGTCTCGATGAGACTCCAGCAGGTGTTGGAGTATTTCGCCGGGAACACCTTGGAACCGGTCAGGTCACCGCGAATGTTCATGGAGGCGACCTTGGCCTGGCTGTTGGCCGAGAAGCCCGACTTCGGCATGGCGCCCGCGATCGAGGCGTCGCCGATGACAAAGATGTTCTCGTCCATCGTCGAGCGCATGGAAGCGGCGTCGATGGGGCAGAAGCCGCTGTCATCGGTCAGCCCGGCCTCGGCCGCGATCATGCCGGCTTTCTGTGCCGGAATGACATTGAGCAGCGCGCCCTTGAAGGTATCGAAATCGGTTTCCACCGTCCCGGCATTCACATCGACGCCCTTGATGCCGCCGTGAATTTCAGGTCCGTACCACTCGACCATGCCCGGGTAGTATTTCTCCCAGCCTTCGGTGAAGAGGCCCTGCTTGGAGAACTTGTCCTTGGGATCGATGATGATGATCTTCGCGTCCACGCCCTTGGCCTTGAGCAGGTGGGCCATCATCGAGACGCGCTCATAGGGGCCGGGCGGGCAGCGGTAGGGGTTGGGCGGCGCAACCATGACGATCTGCTCGCCATTGCCGACGGCATCCAGCTTTTCCTTGAGCAACTGCGTCTGCGGACCGGCCTTCCAGGCATGCGGTGCAATCTCCGCGGCTTCCTCGGAATAACCGGGAATGGAATCCCAGATCATGTCGATGCCGGGCGAAACGACGAGACGGTCGTAGGGGATTTCCGAGCCGTCGGCCATGATGACCTTGCGGGCGCCACGATCGACGGTCCTGGCATAGCCGGTGACCTTGGTGATCCCGTAATTCGCCTCCAGCTTTTCGTAGCCATGCGTGATGGAAGCGAAATCGCGGAAGCCGCCGAGATAGAGATTTGAGAAGAAGCAGGTGGTGAACCTGTCGGAATCGTCGATGAGCGTGACGTCGATCTCGCCCTTGGAGTCCTTGGCGATGTAACGCGCGGCGGTCGCGCCGCCGGCACCCCCGCCAATCACCACCACCTTCGGCTTGCCCTGGGCACGAAGATAAGCCGGCATGGCCAGGGTTGCCGCACCGGCGCCAACCGCCAATCCGAAATGCCTGCGATTCAATCTTGTCATGTCTTCCTCCTGACTGACCAATCCTGCAATGAACCTATTGCGGTTCCAGACCGCTGAAATAGGCGGCGAGCGCGGCGATTTCCTCGTTGGTGAGGTTGGCGACGCGAAGTTTCATGACCTCGTTTGAACGAATGTTGTTCTTGTATTCGAACAGGGCGCGAATGAAATAGTCCTTCGGCACACCGACGATCGACGGAATGCCGTCGGCATGGCCGGTTGCCTGGTGGCAGGTGACACATTCGCCCGCGAGATATTCGCCATATTCCGGGTCGCCCTCCATCTGGAGCACGATCTGTGCAAAGCCGGTGACGCCGGCGTTCTGCCGGGCCGACGTGTCCTCGGCGGGCGCCGCCTGCGCCTGGCGCGAAAGATAGGCGATCAGATCGGCGCGGTCCTGCGCATCGGCCATGCCGCGATAGCTCATCCGGTTTCCCTTGATGAAATCGCGCGGCTTCTCGATATAGGCCGAAAGCGCTTCCTCGTCCCAGACGAGACCATCCTCGCCGGCCTGTCTCAAGGCCCTGGAATATCTGAAGCCCTCGGCGCTGCCCGCGGTGCGGCCGATGATGCCGTCCAGATGCGGGCCGACCTTGTGGCGGGCGTTCTCGCCGATCTCGTGACAGCTCTTGCAGTCCCGGAAAAGCTTTTCGCCGGCGGCGGGATCACCGTCGCCAGCGAAGGCCTGGGTCACGAATGCAAGCGAAACAGCCGCAAGGGCGCCGCACAACCGGCGCCTCGCTGCCGGAGGGCGGCCGTCGCGCCCTCGCTCCCTTGTTCCGGTCAGCATCGGTTTCCTCCCGAACCGTGCCTGCCATCCATTCTCAGCGCCGGTTCATTCCTCGTCCGGCGTGACGTCGAGAACGGTGGCACGCATCGTGATCTTCACGTCGTCCTTGCAATTGGTCATGCAGGGCTCGGTGCGCCACTTCGAATACTCCGTCTCTTCCCGGTCGTCGACAATGAAGCCGTCGGCATTGGGCATTTCGACCTCGAGGAAGTTCTCGTTGCTGAGAACGAACTCGTCATCGACCAGGTAATTGGAATACAGGATGTAAGCGACAATGGCATATGTCTCGTCGGCCGAGAGGACCTGCGCCCCGCCGAACGGCATGGACCGGTGGATATAGTCCCAGGCCGTCGACAGATAGGGCCAGTAGGAACCCACCGTCTTCAGCGGATCCTCGTCGGCCAGCGTGCCGTCGCCACCGGCCAGCTTCGGCCAGTTGTCGACGCCTTCGGCGAATTCACCATGGCATGCGGCGCACTTCTCGGAGAAAAGCGGCTCTCCTTCGGCAACCGAGCCCGAACCGACAGGCAATCCCGTGCCGTCCGGCATGACGTCGACGTTCCAGGCCGCGACCTCCTCGGGGGTGGCCAGGCGGCCGAGGCCGTACTTGCCCTTCGACCTGACGGCGTCGGCCATGGCGGGCTGTTCCGCCGCTGCGTCCTTCGCCTCGTCTGCGGCGGCGGCGGTCTCTTCCTTCGCCGGGGCGGCTTCGGCCTTTTCCTCACCGGCAGCGGCGGTGGAGAAGGTCTTCAGATAGGCAAGAACGTTGGCGATGTCCTCGTCCTTCTTCAGCCCGGCGAAGGCCATCTTGTTCTTCGGGATATAGCCCTTCGGATCGGCGAGATAGGCTGCGATCGTCTCGTCGTTCCAGGTGATGCCGGAATCCGCCATCGCGCTGGAATACTTGAATCCCTCGACCGCGCCGGCCTGCCGGCCGAAGACGTCGTTGAGGTGCGGGCCGACCTTGTTCTTCGCACCTTCGCCAACGGCGTGGCAGGCCTTGCACTTGTTGAAGACCTTTTCACCGGCATCGGCATCGCCCGCATGGGCCGTGGCCGTCAGGGCGATGAACGCGGTGGCCGCGAGGATTGTATCAAGAAACTTCGACATTTTCCGCCGTCCCGTCCGTTTTGACATGCCAGGTCTGGATGCAGTTGTTGTGATAGACCGAATTCAGCCCGCGAACTTCGCGCAACTGCGCCTTGGTCGGCTGGACATAACCGGTCTCGTCGATGGCGCGCGACTGCAACAGCAGTTCCTCGCCGTTCCATTCGGTGTCGAGGTAGAAGCGCGTCAGCGCCTTGTCACCGCCCTGCGTGCCGAGGCGGGCGGTCTCCCATGTCTTGCCGCCGTCCTTCGACACGTCGACGCGGGTAATGCGGCCGTGGCCGGACCATGCCATGCCGGTGATGACCAGCGGCCCCTTGCCATGGCGGATCGGCATCTGCGGGCTCGGCGACGTGATGACCGACTTGGCATCCATCACCCAGGTCCACTTGCGCGACGTGCCGTCGGCCAGCGTGTCAGTGTATTTCGACGTTTCCTCACGGCTCTCGATGGGACCGTTGGTCACCTCGATGCGGCGCAGCCACTTGACCCACATGTTGCCTTCCCAGCCGGGAACGACCAGGCGGACCGGGTAACCATGTTCCTTGCGGAGCGCTTCGCCATTGGCCTTGAAGGCGATGAGGCAGTCGTCGAGCGCCTTCGCCATCGGGATGGAGCGGCCGTTTGAGGACGCGTCGGCGCCTTCCACATAGACCCACTTGTCCTCAAGATCGCCCGCGGCGCCAAGCCCGGCTTCTTCGAGCAGGGTGCGCAGGGTCACGCCGGAATATTCCATGTTGTGGATCATGCCATGGGTGAATTGCGCGCCATTGAGCTGCGCGCCGGCCCATTCCATGCCGGTATTGGCGGCACATTCGCAGAAATAGATGTGGTTCTCGCGCGGGAAGCGCTCCAGATCGTCATAGGTGAAGACGAGTTCCTGGTCGACCAGCCCGTTGATCATCAGCCGGTAGTCTTCCTTGCGCAGCTCGATGGCGCCGGAATGATGACGCTCGAAGGCGCAGCCCTGCGGGGTGATCGTGCCGTCCAGTGCATGGATGGGCGTGAAGTTGATGGACGAGATCGGGTCCGCCGTCAGCCAGGGCACGTTGCGGCGCACCACATCGCTCTCGAACTCGATCGGCAGGCCATAGGGCGTCGCGTCGACACCGTCGCCGGTATAGGTCGCCCAATCCTGCAATTCCGTGATGAGCGGATCGCCGGCGGCGCGCGCTCCCACCGTTCCCGCCGCAAGGGCGGCTCCGCCGGCCAGGCCGGCTTTCAGAAAGCTGCGCCTGGAAGCGCCTTTCCCGTTCGTTTGCGTCATCGCTATCCTCCCGGACCGCTGCCTATCATACATATAGTTTATTCTATGTATCACGACGGGAGCCAGCTGTCGATTGCCGGCTCCGGGATTCGTGACTAAAGAACCACCTTGACCGTGCGTTCGTCCGGCACGGAAACCGTGCCGAGCTTGGTGATGTAGCTTTCCATCAGGTCATAGATGGCCGGACCCTCGGTGCCCTCGTTCACCGAGGCCCAGCCGCCGACCGTGTAGGACTTGTCCGCCTCGATGGCCTCGCCGGTGGCCGAAAGCCGCATGTCGGAGATGCGGTTGCCGATCTCCTCGTTGACGGCGCAGGTATAGGTCATGCCGCCGACACGCACCATGTCGCCGCCCTGCTGGAAGAAGGGATCCTTGTTGAAGAGGTTGTCGCAGACGTCCTCCAGGATTTCCTTGAGCTGCGCGCCGGTGAACTCGGTCCTGTAGACTTCCGGATAGGACATGGAAGTCGCCGCATAGAGATCGTCGATGGTGATGTCCTGGCCGGGCAGAAGGGTCGTGCCCCAGCGGAAGCCGGGCGACAGGGCGATCTGGACATCGCGCTCGGCGATGATGCCCTGGCAGATCAGGTCGTCCCAGGTGCCGTTGAAATTGCCGCGCCGGTAGAGCAGTTGCTCGGTCTTGCCGATGACGCGCGTCGCTTCCGCCTCGTAAGGCGCGCGCACCTCGTCGATCAGCGCCTTCATCTCCGGATCGGGCGTGATGACATCGGCAAAGACCGGAATGAGGTTCGAGGAATAGCCGGTGACCTTGCCGCCGGACACTTCGAGGTCGATGCGGCCCAGATACTTGCCATGGCTGCCTGACGACAGGACCAGCGTGGAACCGACCTCGATGGCGCGCGGCACCGCGTCATGGGTGTGACCGGTGAGGATGACATCAATGCCGCTGACGACGGTGGCCAGCTTGCGATCGACGTCGAAGCCGTTGTGCGACAGCAGCACGACGACCTCTGCGCCTTCGGCGCGGGCCTTGTCGACATTGGCCTGGATGGCTTCCGGGCGGATGCCGAAGGACCATTCCGGGAACATCCAGCGCGGATTGGCGACCGGCGTGTAGGGCATGGCCTGGCCGATGATGGCGACCTTGACCCCGCCCTTCTCGACCATGGACGTGCTTTCGAAGACCGGCTCGTCCCATTCGGTGTCGAACACGTTGGACGCCAGGAACGGATAGTCCATCTGTTCGATGATTTCCATGACGCGGTCGGCGCCGAAGGTGAACTCCCAGTGGCCGACCATGGCGTCGGGCTTCAGCAGGGCCATGCAGTCAACCATGTCCTGGCCATTGGTCTTGAGCGACGTGTAGGAGCCCTGCCAGGTATCGCCGCCATCCAGGAACAGGACCTTGTCCTCACCGCGTTCGGCGCGGATCGCCTTGACCAGCGTCGCCGTGCGATCAAGGCCGCCGAGCGCGCCATAGGCCCGCGCCATGTCGACATAGTCGACCATGGTGTGGGCGTAGGCATAGGCACTGCCGCGCTCGATGCCGAAATGGGTGAGGAACTCCTCGCCGACCAGATGCGGCGGGATGCCGGCATAGGCGCCGACGCCGATATTCGTGTCCGGCGGGCGGAAATAGACCGGCTTCAATTGCGCATGGACATCGGTGAAGTGGAGGAGTGTCACCTGGCCCTTCGAATCGAATTTCAGGAGATCGTCCTGGCTCAGCTTCTGCTGTGCCAGCGCCCGGGTCAGCCCGGTTCCGAAACCGGCAACTGAAAACGCAGCCCCGGCCGTCAGGCCGAACTGCAGGAATTCGCGTCTTGAAAACATGGCGGTGATCTCCGGATGTCGGTCAGGCAAGGAGAAGGCGTTCCCCGGCCGCAACGGCACGGAGTTCCCCTCCTCCCGATTTTTCCTGTTGTTTTTCTTCATGGACCGGAGGCGTCATGCCGCCTCCGGTTGGGGCAGACGCCTTATTGGCGAACCGCCGGGGTTTCGACCGACAGACCCGTGCCGCGCCAGGTCACATAGACCTCGAGCGCCATGAGTTCGTCGGAAAAGGCCTTGGGCTGGGCGCCGCGCGTGTCGCGGATGCAGCCGCGGAAGCGGTTGTGCAGCGAGGTCAGGCCGGACTTGAGACGGTAGGTCGGGAAACCGTTGACCTGACCCTGGCTCAGATGGTCGGCGCGGATCATCTTGCCCATGTTGACTTCGTGGCAGGAGGCGCAGGACAGGTTCAACTGGCCCGTGCGGGTGTAGTAGACTTCCTTGCCCTTCTCCCACCAGGACTGGAGTTCGCCCTGGCTGAGGTCCACCGAGACGGGCTCACCCAGCGACTGATGCTTGATGTAGACCGTCAGCGGCTTCTGCCCGCCCTTGTCGAAGGCATAGGGCTCGGCGCCCATGTTCTCTTCGCGGCACTTGTTGATCTGCAGCTCGATATTGATCGGGCGCTTCGCATCGGCATCCCACTTGGGATAATTGGCGGCAACGCCCTTCATGCTCTCTGCCGCGTCACCGTGACAGGACGCACAGGACTTGCCGGCCGTCCCCTCGACCGTGTTCCAGATCTGCTCGCCTTCCTCTGCGGCCAGCATGCCGGGATTCTCGAACGAATCGCGCTCCAGATCCCTGGTCTCGGCCTCGCGGAACAGCCAGCCCGACAGGACCTCGTCGAACGGATGACCTTCAGGCGCCGCCGTGCGGGTGACCATGGGCTTGCCATCGATCTCGAGCGTATCGTCGACGGGATCGGCTTTCAGCGCGACGGTCCCGGCAGCCAAGGCCAGGCCGAACACGGCGCCCATCATGAATGTTGTTTTCTTCACGCGTCTTCCCTCCCAGGAACATTCGCCGGCGCCCGTCACATGACTGGCGGCCGGCGCATTGTTCTTATTTTACCGTGATTTCGTTCTCGGTCTCGTAGACCGAACCGTCGTCATCGACCCAGGTGAACTTGAACGTGCCGCTCTCGTTGACCTTGGCGTTGAACTCGAAATACGGGTTGGCGGAGACCGCCGGATCGAGGTCGCAGGAGAACACCGGCTGGCCGTTGAACTCGCAGCTGAACTTGTTGATGATCTGGCGCGGGATCGGATTGCCATCCTTGTCCTTGCGCTGACCCGATTCCATCTCGTGGCTGATCAGGGTCTTGATGGTGATGACCTCGCCGGCCGACGCCGACTTCGGAACCTTCACGCGGGGTTTGGACTTTGCCATTTTCGTCTTCCTCGTTTCCCTAGATCAGCCGCCACAGCCACCGATGGTGACCTTGACCTGCTTCCTGTCCATGTAGACCGAGCCGTCCTTCATCTTCGCGACGGCAACCACGTCCTGTGTCTTGGCAAGGCGGATACGCGTGGTCGCGCTGGCCGTGCCGCTGAGCGCGGTGAAGTGGAAGGTGGCGACACCGGGGCTCGGATTGCCGTCCGCCAGGACCAGCACGGATTCGACGAGATCATCGCCTTCCATCGCGCTTTCGACCTCGACGGTGACCGGCACGGTGTTCCCGTTCTCGGCGATTTCGGGCGTGTTGAGCGAGATCTTGCCGGATTCGGGCGTCTTGCCGCCGGTGAAATCCATGATCGCCTTCTCGGTTGCCTCGGCGGAAGCCAAAGCGGGCGCGGCGCGGAAACCCGTCACCGCGAATGCAGCCGCCGCGGCACTGAAACCGAGGGCCTGTCGTCTTGTCATCTTCATGGCATGAGGCTCCTTTCTGCCAATCATTCCTTCAGCGTGGCCAGGTAGGCCACCACATCCTCGACCTGCTGTGCGGTCAGAATCGTCTTGCCGACAAAGTCCTCGGCAGGGTCCTTGCCCACCTCCAGCGAGTAGAAGCCGGGCATGACCGTCTCATCGCTGAAGATCTTCTTCGAATTGACGATGATGGCGCGCAGCTCGGCCTCGCTCCAGCGGTCGGCAACACCGTCAAGCGCCGGACCGACATCACCATGGAAAAGCTCCTTCTCCATGTCCTTGTTGGCGTGGCAGGCCAGGCAATTGCCGAGCCTGCGGTTCTTGAACGCCTCGGCGCCGGCGGCCGGATCGCCCGGCTGGCCCGTCAGCGACGCCATCACGCCGTCATCGGTAAATTCGACAGCATCCGGCGCGACCTCCGCAGCGCCGACACTCGTGGCGACGGCCAGAGCCGCCGCAAGTGTCACCAGTCCTGTGCCCAGTTTCATCGGGTTCATGTCTCCTCCGCTCTTCCGGCAGGCGGTTTGGTCCGCCTCCCCCTTCTCTTCAGTCCGGCACCATAGCGCCAGTCACGTCCGCTTTCAATGCATGGATATGAATTTTAATATATGTCATTCGTAGGGCATGCTTGACGCGTTGCGGCCGTCATTCGCTATCGAGCTTTCCTGCCGCCCGCAGTTCATTGATGATGCGGGCGTGATATTTCTGGAAGTGTTCCTCTCCCTCATACCCCTTTTCGCGCACCCAGCGGAACATGTTCAGGAAGGTCAGCTTCCCGAAAGCGCCGGGCATGATCGCGACAGCAGCCTTGGCAACGGTCGTTTCGCCTTCCGGAACCTCTTCCGGCAGGAAAACGATCGTCGGCGTGAAGACGAAGCCCCACTTGCGCGCAGCGTTCTTCTCGGAAAGCTCCTCGCCGTCCAGATCGGTGACTTCCGTGTCGCCGAACATGTTGTACTGAACGACCATGTAATTGGCCTTGATGTAGTCGGACACTTCCGGATCTGACAGGATCTTCTCATGCATGGCGCGGCAGTAGATGCAGCCACGCTGCTCGAAGACGATGGCAAGGCGTTTTCCGTCAGCGGCAGCGGCTTCCATGTCCTCCGCCACATCGCGGAAGGTGTTGGCAAACCATGCCTGCTTGTGCAGGCCGTCATCGCCGATCTCGGCGGCCTGAAGCGCGGCGGGGAACAGCAACATGGCGATCAGGGCAAACAGGCGGATCATGCTCTTTCTCCTCAACCAATGGTCTGGAATGCCGGGAAGGTGTCGATCAGCCACTGGGCGATGCGCGACATCTGGCCGGTGATGAACAATATGCCGGTTATCACCAGAAGTCCTCCCATGGCCATCTCGACCTTGTGCATGTGGCGCTTGAAGCGCTGCGCTGCGCCGATGAACCGGCTGGCAAAGACCGCAGCGAGAACGAAGGGCACGCCGATGCCGAGCGAGTAGGCGCCGAGCAGCATGGCACCGCGTGCGGCGGTGTCCTCGGTTCCGGCGACGAACAGGATGGCGGCAAGGACAGGCCCGACGCAAGGGGTCCAGCCGAAGGCGAAGGCGAGACCGATGACATAAGCGCCGACGAGGCCGGCGGGCTTGCGGTCGACCTGGACCCGCGCCTCGCGGTAGAGAAGCCCTATGCGGAAAACGCCCAGGAAATGGAGGCCCATGACGAGGATGACGAGACCGGCCACGGCTGCCAGCACGTTGATGTCCAGCGGACCGATCCGGATCGACCAGGCAAGCGCCTCGCGCATGGCCTGGCCGAAGATCGAGGCGGTCGCGCCAAGCATGATGAAGACCGTGGAGAACCCGAGAACGAAGGCGACCGCCGCCATGACGATCTTGCGCGAACGGCCCGACAGGGTCTCGCTGGCCTGCAGTTCCTCGAAACTCAGGCCGGCAAGCCAGGCCAGATAGGGCGGCACGATCGGCAACACACAGGGCGAGACGAATGACAGGATTCCTGCCACCAGCGCGCCCCACAAACTGACATCCAGCATGGTCCCTCCCCTCATCCGCGCCGCGTCGTCGCAGCCATCCTTGACGGCGGATGAGGGCTGGAATGTATGCGGAAAAAACTATATGTTGCAATGTCAAAATGAGGTTTGTCCGTGAAATCGATCATCGCCCTGGCCGTCGTCGGCTTTCTTGCCCTCCTGGCGCTGCCGGCATCGGCCGCGCAGATGCTTATGCTTGAGGCCCCCGGATGCGCCTGGTGCGCGCGTTTCAACGCCGAGATCGCCCCGGCATGGCCGAAGACGCGGGAGGGCCAGGCTGCGCCGCTTCGCCGCGTGGACATCACGAAGCCATGGCCCGACGATATCGGCTTCGTGGCGCGCGAACGGTTCACGCCGACCTTCGTGCTGATCGACGACGGCAAGGAGATCGGCCGGATCAGGGGCTATCCGGGTGACGAATTTTTCTGGTATCTGGCCGGTGAACTGATCGGCAAGCTGCCCCGCGATTGATTTTTTGCAGCGCAGCATGGTAGAATGAAGATGTTTGAATATCACGGCAACCGTCGTTGGAGCCCGGATTGCGGGATTTGAAACCATGGCACTTCCGAAATTCGATCCGTCCGCCCCAGAGGACATGAACGTGCTCTTCGCGCAGGCGCGCAAGGCCAGCGACCTCCTGAAGGCGCTGAGCCATGAAAGCCGGCTGCTGATCCTCTGCCTCCTGGCGGAGGGGGAAAAGTCCGTCTCGGAACTGGAAACGATCATGGACATGCCGCAGGCGGCCGTCTCGCAACAGCTTGCGCGGTTGCGCTTCGACCAGTTGGTCGAGACCCGCCGCGAAGGACGCATGATCTACTACTCGCTGGCGAGCGCGGAAGTGGCGCCCGTCATCGAGACGCTCTACGGATTGTTCTGCGCGCCCGTACGCGGCGGGGGGGAGACAGACGCCGCAGAATAAGGGCAAACGCTTCGACAGCGCATTCCAGGCCGGCCATGGGCCGGCCTTTGCGTTTGCACGGCACCTGCTGCCCGGAGCCTTCGGCCCGGGAACCGCTGTTCGCCTTCCCTTTGCAGCCGATTGAACTCTGCCATTGTGGCAGGTAGGATCATGCCAACAACAACGAGGCTGTCCGTCCCCCTTCGCCGGAGAGGACCGCCCGGAGGAAATGCTGATGGAGCTTGCGGAATCGCCATGGTTCCTGCCCGTCGCCGGGTTGCTTGCCGGACTCGTGATGGGCTATGCGGCCAGGCGGACGCATTTCTGCACCTTGTCCGCGCTGGAACGGCACTGGTACGCAGGCGATTCCACCGGTCTTTCAAGCTGGATCCTGGCAGCCGCAGTGGCTCTGATCGCCACCCAGACCCTCATCCATGCCGATGTCGCCAATATTTCCGGCACCTTCTATCTCTCGCCGCTGTTCGGCCTGACGGGCGCTATCATCGGCGGGCTGGCTTTCGGCTTCGGGATGGCGCTGGTGGGCACCTGCGGATTCGGCGCCCTGGTTCGCGCGGGCGGCGGGAGCCTGCGCTCGGTGGTCGTGCTGATCGTGCTGGGCCTGTCGGCGCTCGCGGCACAAAAGGGGCTGATCGCGCAATTGCGAGTCCAAGTCGTGGACAACCTTGCCATCGACCTGTCACCTGCCGGCAGCCAATCGCTCGGTGACCTGCTCTCCGTTCACACCGGCGCCGACCTGACGGTCGCGACGGCGGTTGCGGCTGCGCTGGGGCTGCTGGCCTGGGCTTTCCGCGACCAAGCCTTCCGGGGCAACCGCGCGCGTATCGTGTCGGGCATCGTCATCGGGCTGTCGGTCGCCTTCGGCTGGTGGGCAACCTCGACGGCCGCCATACACGCATTCGAGCCGGTACAGATCGAGGCCGGATCTTTCGTCGTGCCGGTCGGCGACACGCTCATGCATTTCGCGACCTTCACCGGCGTCATCCCCGATTACGGCGTGGGCCTGATGGTCGGGGTGGTATTCGGCGCGGCACTGTGTGCCTGGCTTGCCGACGACATGCGCTGGGAGGCCTGCGACGATGCGCGCGAGTTGTCGCGGCACCTGGCGGGCGGCTTCCTGATGGGCACGGGCGGCGTGTTCGCCATGGGCTGCACGATCGGCCAGGGCGTGACGGCCGTTTCGACACTGGCGATTTCCGCGCCGGTCGTCATGGCGTGCATCGCGCTTGGCGCGCGCATGGGCCTGGCCTGGCTGCTGGAAGGCTCGCTCCTGGCGGCATTCCGCCGGACCGGACACGACCCGGCGGAATAGTCTTCCGGACGCACTGGCCCGGCGGAATCCCTTGATCCTTCCTTCG
>NZ_JBKFFP010000005.1:0-265007 GCF_046506625.1 Zhengella sedimenti | reverse complement strand
TCCTTCGGCAATTCCGGACGGAAAACCGGCATCCACTTTTCCTGGAATTGCCTTGCCGGACCGGACACGACCCGGCGGAATAGTCTTCCGGACGCACTGGCCCGGCGGAATCCCTTGATCCTTCCTTCGGCAATTCCGGACGGAAAACCGGCATCCACTTTTCCTGGAATTGCCTTGCCGGACCGGACACGACCCGGCGGAGTGAATGGCAGGGGAACAGGCGTTCCCACCCCCCCCCGCGTCAGCCCGCGACGAAGCGGTAGGCCATCCCGTCCTTTTCCACCGTGCCCTGGCCCGGATGCGGCAGGTGATAACCGATGATGCGCGACTTGTCGGCGGCG
Organism: Zhengella sedimenti; assembly: GCF_046506625.1. Classification (NCBI taxonomy): domain Bacteria; kingdom Pseudomonadati; phylum Pseudomonadota; class Alphaproteobacteria; order Hyphomicrobiales; family Notoacmeibacteraceae; genus Zhengella; species Zhengella sedimenti. The sequence goes on along the minus strand of NZ_JBKFFP010000005.1, from coordinate 264,666 downwards.
AGCCTGTCGATCAGGGCCGTGCGCGTCTCGATCCCCTTCTGCGGGTCATGGTCGCTGCCCGACGGCCATTCCGGATGGGCAAAGGAAATGACCGCGTTGGAAATGGCGTCGCCGATGACCAGCATGGACTCCGAACCCGAATGCAGCATGTAGGAGATGTGGCCGGGCGTATGGCCGGCCGTGTCCACCGCTTCCACGCCCGGCACGACCTCGTCGCCGGGCTTGATGAGGTTGATGCGGTCTTCCAGGAAGGCCAGCCGGTTCTGCGCGCCGACCACGAAGGACTTGCGCTCTTCCGGCATGTTGTCCAGCGTGTCATCGGCCCGCCAGTAGTCCCATTCCGCCTGCCCCATGTAGTAATTGGCGTCGGGGAAGACGAGTTCGTCGAAATCGTCGACCAGCCCCCACAGATGGTCCGGGTGGGCGTGGGTGAAGATGACATCCGTCACCTCGGCGGGATCGATGCCGGCTTCCTCCATGTTTGCCAGCAGGTCTCCGGCGGTGGGCATGAAATTCGGGCCGGACCCGACATCGAAGATGGCGAGCCTGTCACCGGACCGGAAGAAGGTGACATTGCAATCCGGGGTGACGGCGTCGGTCGCCATGCCATTTGCCTTCAGCAGGGCTTCCATTTCGGCGGCCGGCACGTCAGGGGCGATGAAGGAGAGCGGCAGCGTCAGCGTGCCATCGGAAACGATCGTCACCTCGGCGTCGCCCAGCGTGGCATTGCCCACGGCACGGGCCTGGCGCGCAGACAGGCCAAGGGCGAGCGCGGCCAGTCCGGCGCTGCCCAGCATCAGCGTCTGCCGGCGGGTCAGATTGAAACGGTCGGCGATGACCTTGGGGTCACGGCGCATGATTTCCTCCCTGAAAACGGTTCTGTTGGATGCAGGAAAGCACGTCCGGCACAAACATTCAATTGTTTGAATTTGTTTTCGTGGGCTTCTGTCGGCCATGGTGATTGACCCGCCATGGAAATTCCAACATACTCGGTAGTATGTCCGGAGCAAGGAGGAGCCGGGAATGAGGTTCGCACGCGTCAATGGCGTGGCGATTCACTATGGCGATACGGGAGAGACCGACCTGCCGGTCCTCGTCTTCGCCAATTCGCTGGGCACCGATTTCCGCATCTGGGACGGCGTCGTGGAGGCGCTGTCCGGCCGTTTCCGCATGGTCCGCTACGACAAGCGCGGCCATGGCCTGTCGGATGCCGCGCAGCTGCCCTGCCGGATCGGGGACCATGCCGGCGACCTCATCGCCCTGATCGGCCATCTGGGCATCGCACGCGCGCATGTCTGCGGGCTGTCGGTGGGCGGCATGATCGCGCAGGCCGTCGCGGCGGCGCGCCCCGCCCTCGTGGACCGCCTGGTGCTGATCGGCACCGCGGCGAAGATCGGCGACACCGAAAGCTGGAACCAGCGCATCGCAACCGTTGAAGCCGGCGGCATCGCTGCGCTGGCAGACGGCGTGATGGAGAAGTGGTTCACCGCCGGTTTCCGCAAGCCGGACAACCCGCTCTTTTCGGGCATGAAGACCATGCTCACCCGCACGCCGGCCGAAGGCTATGTCGCCACCTGCGCGGCGCTGCGCGATGCGGACCTGACGGCCTCGACCGCCGCGCTCGATCTGCCGGTGCTGGCGCTCGTGGGTGCGGAGGACGGCTCGACCCCGCCGGCGCTCGTGCAGGCCATGGCGCGCAGCATTGCCGGCGCGCGTTTCGAGGCCATACCCGGCGCGGGCCACATTCCCTGCGTCGAACAGCCGGAGGCGACCGCGCGCCTGATCGGCGACTTCCTTTCAGAACCCGGCGGCGCCTGAGCGCTGCGGAAAACAACCAGACCGTCTCTCCCGGAGGACCTATGAGCGACATCGTCACCGTCACGCGCGATCAGGAGATCGCGATCGTCACCATCGACAATCCGCCTGTCAACGCGCTCAGCCACGCGATGCGCAAGCCGTTGAACGAGGCGCTTGTCGCGTTGCGCGACGACGATGCCGTCAAGGGCGTCGTGCTGGCCTGCGCGGGGCGGACATTCGTTGCCGGCGCGGACATTTCCGAATTCGGCGGACCGCGCCTGGAGCCGAGCCTTCTCGACCTCATCGCCACGCTGGAGAGCTATGGCAACAAGCCGACGGTGGCCGCCATTCACGGCACGGCGCTTGGCGGCGGGCTGGAACTGGCGCTCGGATGCCGCTACCGCGTGGCAGTCCCACAGGCCATGTGCGGCCTGCCCGAGGTCAAGCTCGGCCTCATTCCCGGCGCGGGCGGCACGCAGCGCCTGCCGCGCGTCATTGGCCCGCAAAAGGCCCTGGAGGCGATCGTCGCCGGTCGGTTCATGCCGGTGAAGGAATGCCTGGCAGACGGGCTGGTGGACGCCCTCGTCGAGGACGAGGACCTGACCGCCGGTGCGGTCGATTTCCTGCGCAAGGCCATCCAGGACGGCAAGCATCCGCCGCTGCCGCGCGACCGGGAGGACAAGATCGCCGCCGCGCGCGCCGACATCTCCGGCTTCGACGCGCTGGTGAAGGATGTGACGAAGAAGGCGCGTGGGCTGGACGCCCCGCTCGCCTGTGCCCAGTCCGTGCGCAATTCCATCACCATGACCTTCGACGAGGGCTATGCGGAAGAATTGAAGATCTTCCTCAAGCTGCTCGATTCGGACCAGTCGCGCGCCCAGCGCCATCTCTTCTTCGCCGAGCGGGAAGCCGGCAAAGTGGCGGGCGTGACGAAGGACGTGAAGCCGCGCGCGGTGAAGAAGGCCGGCGTCATCGGCGCGGGCACGATGGGCGGCGGCATCGCCATGTCGCTGGTCAATGGCGGCATTCCCGTCACGATCCTTGAAATGGCGCAGGAACCGCTGGACAAGGGCCTGGAGCGCATCCGCAACAATTACGGCATTTCCGTCAAGCGCGGCTCGATGACGGCGGCGGACGTGGACAAGCGCATGGCGCTGTTCACGCCGACGACCTCCTATGACGATCTCGCCGATTGCGACATCATCATCGAGGCCGTGTTCGAGGAAATGGGCGTCAAGGAGCAGGTGTTCAGGAAGCTGGACGAGATCGCCAAACCCGGCGCGGTGCTGGCCTCCAACACCTCCTATCTCGACGTGGACCGGATCGCATCCTTCACCAACCGGCCGCAGGACGTGGTCGGCATGCATTTCTTCTCGCCAGCCAATGTCATGAAGCTGCTGGAGATCGTGCGCGGTGCGAAGACAGCGCCGGATGTGCTTGCCACCGCCATGGCGGTGGGCAAGAAGGCGAAGAAGGTGCCGGTGGTCGTGGGCGTGTGCCACGGTTTCGTGGGCAACCGCATGCTTGCAGCCCGCTCGGCGCAATCGGAGGCGCTGCTGCTGGAAGGCGCCATGCCGGAAACGGTGGACAACGCGTTCCGCGACTTCGGATGGCCTATGGGTCCGTTCCAGATGTATGATCTTGCCGGCAACGACATCGGCTGGCGCACGCGCAAGTCGCTCGGCAAGACAGCCGCATTGGGTGATCCGCTGTGCGAGGCCGGGCGCTATGGCCAGAAGACGGGTGCAGGCTGGTACCGCTACGAGGACGGACGCACGCCGCTGCCCGACGAATGGGTGGAAAAACTGATCCTCGACACGGCTGCCGCGCAGGGCGTGAACCGGCGCGACATTTCCGCCGACGAGATCATCGAGCGGACCATCTATCCGATGATCAACGAGGGCGCAAAGATCCTGGATGAAGGCATCGCACAGCGCGCCTCCGACATCGATGTCGTCTGGATCTACGGCTACGGCTTCCCGGTTGGCAAGGGCGGGCCGATGCACTGGGCGGAGACCGTCGGGCTCGACACCATCGTCGAGCGCCTCGACCATTGGCATGGCCGCACGGGCAATGCGGTGTTCGAGGTCTCGCCGCTTCTGCGCAAGCTGGCGGCCGAGGGCAAGCGCTTCAAGGACGCCGCATGACGCCATTGCCCGCCCCGCCAGCCGGCGGCTGGCCCTGGGAAAAGGTCTATCCGGGAGGACGCCTCCCGGACGCCGAAACGCTGGCGCTGTTTCCCATCCAGTCGATCCTGGAGGACGGGGCGCACGACCATGCCGGCCGGATCGCGCTGGAATTCAGAGGCCGGGCAATCACCTTTGGCGAACTTGACCGGATGGCGGCTGAGGCCGCCGCCGGTTTTGCGCGCGCGGGCGTCAGGAAGGGCGATCGCGTCGCCGTGCTGCTGCCCAACACGCCCGCTCATCCGGTCACCTTCTTCGGCCTGATGAAGATCGGTGCCGTGGTGGTGCATCTCTCCCCGCTCGATGCGCCGGCGGTGCTGGCGCACAAGCTCACCGATTCCGGTGCGCGGCTGCTTGTCTCGTCGAATTTCGGCGCGCTTGCCACCGGGGCTGCCCTGCTGGCCGAAAAGGGGCTCGTGGACCGGGTGGTGGTGTTCGACGATGCCGCCTGGGGGCCGAGCGGCGACACGGGCGCCATGCCGGCAGGACCGGCCATTACCACTTACGACGACTTCACCGCCGGGGCGGGCGACCCGCCCGAAGTGGCGACGCACATCGACGATCTCGCCCTGCTGCAATATACCGGCGGCACGACCGGCATGCCGAAGGCGGCCATGCTGACACACCGAAACATTTCCGGCGCGGTATCGTCCTATACCGCATGGTATGACATCTGGGGCCTGGTGAAACCGGATGGCGAGAAGGTTCTGGTCTACCTGCCGCTGTTCCACATCTACGGCCTGTCCGCGGTCCTGCTGCGCAGCCTGAAAGGCGGAAACACCTGCCTGCTGCGCACCCGTTTCGATCCCGTGGCGGCGCTCGACGAGATCGAGGCCGGGGCCAATGTCCTTCCGGGCGTGCCGACCATGTGGATCGCCATGACGCAGACGCCCGGCTTCGAGAAACGCGACCTTTCGGCGCTGACGCTGGCTGCATCGGGCGGCGCGCCCATGCCGGTGGAAGTGGCGCGCAGGTTCACGTCGAAGACAGGGCTGGAGCTTCTCGGTGGCTGGGGCATGAGCGAGACGTCGCCTGCTGGCACGAACCTGCCGCGCGGCTGGCCGCAAAAGGCGGGCACGATCGGGATTCCCCTGCCCGGCTGCTTCCTGCGCGTGGTCGACCTGGCCGATCCTGCCCGCGAACTGCCGCAGGGGGAGACCGGCGAACTGGCGATCCGCGGCAACAATGTCACGGCGGGTTACTGGAACCGGCCCGAGGAAACGCAAGCGAGTTTCGCGGACGGCTGGTTCCTGACCGGCGACATCGGCTTCATGGACGAGGACGGCTTCTTCACGATCGTCGACCGCAAGAAGGACATGATCATTTCCGGCGGCTTCAACGTCTATCCGCAGATGATCGAACAGGCGATCTACACGCATCCGGACGTGGAAGAGGCGCTGGTGATCGGCGTGCCGGACGGCTATCGCGGCGAGAGCGCCAAGGCCTATGTGAAGCTGCGCGAGGGCGCCCCCGGGCTGACCCTGGAGGCATTGCAGGCGCATCTGAAGGAGCGGCTCGGCCCGCATGAAATGCCGCGTGCGCTGGAAATCCGCGACGCCCTGCCGCGAACGCCGGTGGGCAAGCTTTCCAAGATCGATCTCAAACGCGAGGCGGGCGCACAGGCGCGTGCCGCCCTCAATCACCCCAAGGGAGAAAACCATGGTTGACGCCGTCATCGTATCCACTGCCCGCACGCCCATCGGCAAGGCCTATCGCGGCGGGCTGAACAACACGCCCGGCGCGACGCTGGGCGGCCATGCCATCCGCCACGCGCTGGAGCGGTCCGGCCTGGAAGGCGGGCAGATCGAGGACGTCATCATGGGCTGCGCCATGCAGGAAGGCGCGACGGGCCTGAACGTGGCGCGGCGGGCGCTGCTGACGGCGGGCCTGCCTGTCTCGGTCGCGGGCACCACGATCGACCGGCAGTGCTCGTCCGGCCTGCAGTCCATGGCGCTGCTGGCCAACGCCATCCGCAATGACGGCGTGGAAGCGGGCATCGCGGGCGGCCTGGAATCGATCAGTCTCGTCCAGAACGACAAGCGCAACACCTACATGCTGAAGGACGACAACCTCATGGCGATCAAGCCGGAGGTCTACCTGCCGATGATCGACACGGCGGAGATCGTGGGCAAGCGCTACGGCATTTCGCGCGAGCAGATGGACGAATACGGCCTCGAAAGCCAGCGCCGCACGGCGGCGGCGCGCGAGGCCGGCCGTTTCGACGCCGAGATCGCGCCGATCAAGGCCACCATGGCCGTCATCGACAAGCAGACCAAGGAAGTGAGCCACAAGGACGTGGAGATCGCCCATGACGAGGGACCGCGCCCGGAAACCACGGCGGAAGGCCTGGCCGGGCTGAAGCCGGTCTATGAGGGTGGCACGATCACTGCCGGCAACGCCTCGCAGCTTTCCGACGGCGCTTCGGCCAACGTGATGGTCTCGTCGAAATTCGCCGAACAGAAGGGCCTGACACCGTTGGGCATCCTGCGCGGCTTCAACGTGGCGGGCTGCGAGCCCGACGAGATGGGCATCGGCCCGGTCTTCGCGGTGCCGCGCCTGCTCAAGCGCCACGGGCTGACCGTCGACGACATCGGCCTGTGGGAGTTGAACGAGGCCTTCGCCGTGCAGGTGATCTATTGCCGCGACAAGCTGGGCATCGACCCGGCGAAGCTGAACGTCAATGGCGGGGCGATCTCGGTCGGCCATCCCTACGGCATGAGCGGATCGCGTCTTGCCGGTCACGCCCTGATCGAGGGCAAGCGGCGCGGCGTGAAATATGCCGTGGTCACCATGTGCATCGGCGGCGGCATGGGCGCTGCCGGCCTGTTCGAGATCGTTTGAGGAGAGACGGCGATGGATCTTCGCTTTACCGACGAGGAAAACGCCTTTCGCGATGAGGTGCGCGCCTTCTTCCGCGAGGCGCTTCCCAGGGACATTCACGAGGCCATGATCCATGGCGAATATCCCGACAAGGAAGGGCTGGTGCGCTGGACGCGCATCCTGAACGAAAAGGGCTGGGCCGTGCCGCACTGGCCGGAGGAATGGGGCGGCACGGGCTGGGACCCGATGAAGCAGTACATCTTCCTGGAAGAGCTGCAGAAATTCCCCTGCCCTGCGCCGCTGGCCTTCGGCGTGAACATGGTCGGCCCGGTGATCTACACGTTCGGCAACGAGGCGCAGAAGAAGCACTTCCTGCCACGCATCGCCAATCTGGACGACTGGTGGTGCCAGGGCTTTTCCGAGCCCGGCGCCGGCTCCGACCTCGCCTCGCTGAAGACGCGAGCGGTTCGCGACGGCGACCACTACATCGTCAACGGCCAGAAGACCTGGACGACGCTGGCGCAATATGCCGACTGGATCTTCTGCCTGGTGCGCACCGACACGCAGGCCAAGAAGCAGGAGGGCATTTCCTTCCTGCTGATCGACATGAAGACGCCGGGCATCGAGGTGCGTCCGATCGTGACCATCGACGGCGGACGCGAGATCAACGAGGTGTTCTTCACCGACGTGAAAGTGCCGGTGGAAAATCTCGTGGGCGAGGAGAACAAGGGCTGGGACTACGCCAAGTTCCTGCTTGGCAACGAGCGCACCAACATCGCGCGCATCGGCATGTCGAAGCAGCGGATCGCGCGTATCCGCGAACTGGCAGCCAAGGAAATGTCGGGCGGGCGGCCGCTGATCGAGAACGCGCGCTTCATGGAAAAGCTCGTCTCGGTGGAGATCGACCTGAAGGCACTGGAAATGACGCAGCTTCGCGTCGTGGCCGCCGATGCCAAGCGTGGCAATACCGGCAAGCCGGATCCGGCCTCCTCGATCCTCAAGATCAAGGGATCGCAAATCCAGCAGGCCACCACCCATCTCCTGATGGAGGTGATGGGTCCCTATGCCATGCCGCTGCAGCACGACACGGGCGATGGCTGGAACGAACCGCCGGTGGGGCCCGACTACGCCGCCCATGCCGCGCCGTCCTATTTCAACAACCGCAAGGTTTCGATCTATGGCGGCTCCAACGAGATCCAGAAGAACATCATCGCCAAGGCGGTGCTGGGGCTTTGAGACCCGGACAGGACACGGACAATGGACTTTGATCTGAGTGAAGAGCAATCCATGCTCAAGGACGGGCTCGACCGGATGCTCGCCAATGAATACGGCTTCGAAAGCCGCAGGAAGCACATGGCCGAGCCGGAGGGTTACAGCCAGGCGATGTGGGAACGCTATGCCGAAATGGGCCTGATGATGCTCCCCTTCGCGGAGGGCGATGGCGGCCTGGGCGGCGGGGCGGAAGACATCATGCTTGTCATGGAGAGCTTCGGCCGCGCGCTGGTGCTGGAGCCATGGTTCGCCACCGTGGTGCTTGGTGGCGGCTTCGTGCGCGAGGGCGGCAGCGACGCCCAGCGCGGCGGACTGGTGCCCGCCATTGCCGACGGTTCGCTGAAACTGGCCTTCGCCCATGTCGAGCGCCATGCGCGATACGACCTCGCCCATGTGGAAACCACGGCGACAAAGCAGGGCGACGCCTATGTGCTCAACGGCGCCAAGAGCATCGTCCTCAATGGCGATTGCGCCGACAAGATCTTTGTCAGCGCCCGCATTTCCGGCGACGTGCGTGACGAGGACGGCCTCTGCGTCTTCCTGGTCGACGCGGACGCGGCCGGGCTTTCGCGGCGCGGCTACCGGTTGCAGGACGGCACACGGGCGGCGGACGTGACGCTGGAAAACGTCACGGTGGATGCGTCACGGCTGTTCGGACCGGAGGGCGGCGCCTTTCCGCTGATCGCCAAGGTGACCGACCAGGCCATCGCGGCGCTCTGCGCGGAAGCGGTCGGCATCATGGAAACCATGGAGACGCTGACGGTCGACTATCTCAAGACGCGCAAGCAGTTCGGCGTCGAGATCGCGAAGTTCCAGGTGCTGCAGCATGCCGCCGTGGACATGTTCATCGCTCTCGAACAGGCCCGGTCCATCACCATGTATGCGACGATGATGGCCGACAGCGACGATGCGCAAGAACGCGGACGCGCCATATCCGCGGCCAAGGCGGAGATCGGGCGCGGCGGGCGGCTGGCCGGCGAAAACGCCATCCAGCTTCACGGCGGCGTGGGCATGACGATGGAATATGCCATCGGGCACTATTTCAAGCGCATCACGATGATCGACATCCTGTTCGGCGACACCGACCATCACCTGGCGAAGCTGACAGCGCAAGGCGGGCTGTTCGAGGCTGCTTAGGGGCTGGCAAAGACCGATGAAAAAGAAGCCGCTGCGGTGTCAAACCGCGGCGGCTTCGCTGTTCTGGCCGGCCTTCCGGGGCGCGCAATAGATGTCGTACAGCGTCTCCAGCACACGGCAGACCTTGTCGGAGGTGACCGAGTAGAAGATCGTGCGGCCGTCGCGCCGCGTGGATACGAGCTTCAGCGCCCGGAGCTTGGAAAGCTGCTGGGACAGCGCCGACTGGGTCATGCCCACGGCATCGGCGAGCGGCTGCACCGCCATCTCCCCGTTCATCAGGTGGCACAGGATCATCAGGCGATTGGAATTGGCCATCACCGCCAGCAGGCCCGCGGCATCCTCCGCCGACTTCTCGATCTCGCCGATATCCATCTGCATCTCATGGCCCTTGACTTGTGTCGTCATCGCTCACATCTTCTATCTTGCATATATGAATATTTGCACATATATAGCAACTAGAGCAGCGAAAGACAAGCGGCCTCGAAAAAAGACACCCTGGAGGGAAATCGCATGGAAACGGATTTCACGCCCTATCAATCGCTTTTCGGCGGCGTCCTGATCGGATTGTCGGCGGTGATGCTGATGGCGTTCAACGGGCGCATTGCCGGCATGACCGGCATTCTCGGCGGAATTCTCCCGCCTTACGCTAAGGGCAATGGCTGGCAGATCGCCTTCCTGATCGGCGCCATCGCCGCGCCGGCGCTCTACATCGCGGCTGGCGGCGTCGTGCCGTTCGCCGTGCCGGTGTCGATGCCGGCGATGATCGTCGGCGGCTTCATCGTCGGCATGGGCGTCGTCTACGGGTCGGGCTGCACCTCGGGGCACGGGGTCTGCGGCATGGCGCGGTTCTCGCCGCGCTCCATCCTGGCGACCATCACCTTCATGATCACGACCGGGCTTACGGTCTATGTCATGCGCCACGTAATCGGAGGCTGAGCACGATGAAACCGATAATTTCCGCACTCGCCGCCGGCCTCGTCTTCGGATTCGGCATCGCGATATCCGGCATGGCGAACCCGGCCAAGGTGGTCAATTTCTTCGATATCGCCGGCGCCTGGGATCCAAGCCTCATCTTCGTGATGGGCGGTGCGCTGGTTCCCACGGCCATCGGCTACCGCATCCTGTTCGGCGCCACCCGGAAGCCGCTTTTCGCTGCGAAGTATTTCGTGCCGACCAGCCGCACCATCGACGCCAAGCTGATCGGCGGATCGGCGGCCTTCGGCGTCGGCTGGGGCATTGCCGGCTTCTGTCCCGGAGGTGCCATTCCGGCGCTGGGTGTCAGTTTCGGCCCCACCGCCATCTTCCTGGTGGCCATGATGGCCGGCATCGTCGCCGCCCGCATGGCGCTGCACCGCTCACTCAGGCTCAACGCCGCCTGAACGAAACGCAAAGTCAAACCGAGGAGCAAACCATGTCCCTGCCTTTCACGCCCGATCTGTCGGTCAAGCCGGAAGTGACTGCTTTCTTCGACGAACCGACAAACACGATCTCCTATGTCGTCAAGGACCCGGCCTCCAAGGCCTGCGCGGTGATCGATTCGGTGATGGACATCGACTACGCGGCCGGACGCATCACCTATGACGGTGCCGACCGGATCATCGATTTCATCAAGGAAAACGGGCTCAAGCTGGAGTGGATCATCGAGACCCATGTCCATGCCGATCACCTGTCCGCCGCGCCCTATATCCAGGGCAAGCTCGGCGGCAAGCTGGGCATCGGCGAGAACATCAGGATCGTGCAGGACACGTTCGGCAAGATCTTCAACGAGGGCACGGAATTCCAGCGCGACGGATCGCAGTTCGACCGCCTCTTCACCGATGGCGACAGCTACCAGATCGGCGCGATGACCGCCCATGTGATGCACACACCCGGCCATACGCCGGCCTGCATGACGCATGTGATCGGTGATGCCGCCTTTGTCGGCGACACGCTGTTCATGCCGGACGGCGGCTCGGCGCGCGCCGATTTCCCTGGCGGCGATGCGCGCACGCTGTACAAATCCATCAAGCGGGTCCTGTCGCTTCCCGGCGAGACAAGGCTCTTCATGTGCCATGACTACGGCCCGAACGGCCGCGACATCCAGTGGGAGACCACGGTCGCGGCGGAACGCGAGCACAATATCCACGTGCGGGACGGGGTGAGCGAGGACGAATTCGTCGCCATGCGCGAGGCGCGCGATGCCACGCTCGACATGCCGAAGCTCATCATCCCCTCTTTGCAGGTGAATATGCGCGCGGGCCAGTTGCCTCCGAAGGACGAAAGCGGCAAGACGTTTCTCAAGGTCCCGGTCAACGGGCTTTGACGACGACAACCACCGCGCCGGACCGTCCTGCAGGAACACGGTCCGGCCCTTCCAGCACGAGGGATGCAGTCCATGGAGATTCGCCAGCTCACGCCCGACTTCGCCGTCGCGCCGCAGATCGGTCCGGAACATGTCAGGCCGATCGCGGAAGCAGGCTTCCGCAGCCTGATATGCAACCGGCCCGACAGCGAGGATGGCGCCGTGGATCACGCGCTGATCGAGGCGGCGGCGAAGGAAGCGGGACTGGAGTTCCGCTTCGTACCCGTCGTTCCGGGTTCGGTCACGCCACAGGACGTGGCCGACATGACGGCAGCCATCGACGCGTTGCCGCGCCCGATCCTGGCCTATTGCCGCAGCGGTACGCGCAGCATGAACCTCTACATGCTCGTGGAGCGGACGCGCGGCTGAACACGCCGGACGGGGCTCCCCGGCCGGCCTTGAGCCAGGTGGCGCAACGGACCCGCTCCGCCGCCACCGGCTTCAACCGGACAACAAGGGGGGCGCGCCTGACGCGCACGACACGATGAACGATGCCATGAAGGTCGCGGCCAGCCGGTTGCGGCAGGTGATGCCGGTCTTCGACTGGGGCCGCAGCTACAATCGCGATACCGCCATCAACGACCTCGTCGCGGCGGTCATCGTGACGATCATGCTGATCCCGCAATCGCTGGCCTATGCGCTGCTCGCCGGCCTGCCGCCGGAAATGGGGCTCTATGCCTCCATCCTGCCCCTTGTCGCCTATGCGATTTTTGGCACCAGCCGGGCGCTGGCGGTCGGTCCCGTGGCCGTCGTCTCGCTGATGACCGCGGCCGCGGTCGGCAACATCGCCGCAACGGGAACGCCGGAATACATCGCCGCGGCCATCACGCTGGCCTTCATGTCCGGCCTGTTCCTTCTCCTGCTCGGGGCCTTCCGGCTGGGTTTTCTCGCCAATTTCCTGTCCCACCCTGTCATTTCAGGCTTCATCACCGCGTCCGGCATCATCATCGCGGCAAGCCAGCTCAAGCACATTCTCGGCGTATCGGCGAACGGTCACAATCTCTATGAACTCGTCGTCTCGCTGATCGCGCACCTGCCGCAGACCAACCCGATCACGCTGGTGATCGGGGTGGCTTCCACCGCCTTCCTGTTCTGGGTACGCAAGGGGCTGAAACCGCTCCTGCTCGCGCGGGGTCTCGGGCCGCGGACAGCCGACATCCTGGCCAAGGCCGGACCGGTTGCCGCCGTTGCGGTCACGACGCTCATCGCCTTCGTCTTCGGACTTGGCGATCATGGCGTGAAGCTGGTCGGGGACGTGCCGCAGGGCCTGCCGCCGCTGACCCTTCCGTCCTTCTCCCCTGACCTGTGGGCCAGCCTGATCGGTTCGGCCGTGCTGATCTCGGTGATCGGCTTCGTGGAATCGGTCTCGGTGGCCCAGACGCTGGCGGCCAAGAAGCGCCAGCGCATCAACCCCGACCAGGAACTGATCGGCCTTGGCGCGGCCAATGTCGCATCGGGCATCACGGGCGGCTATCCCGTCACCGGCGGCTTCGCCCGCTCGGTGGTCAATTTCGACGCGGGCGCCGAAACGCCGGCGGCGGGCGCGATGACCGCCGTGGGTCTTGCCGTCGCCACCATCGTCCTGACGCCGCTGCTCGCCTTCCTGCCGCAGGCGACGCTGGCGGCCACCATCATCGTGGCGGTGCTGTCACTGGTCGATTTCTCGATCCTCAGAAAGACATGGACCTATTCCAAGGCCGATTTCATGGCGGTGGCGGCCACGATCCTGGTGACGCTGTTTCTCGGCGTCGAACTGGGCGTTTCGGCCGGCGTCGCGCTGTCGGTGCTGATCCATCTCTACAATTCCTCCAGACCGCACATGGCGGTCGTCGGCCAGGTGGCGGGTACCGAGCATTTCCGCAACGTGCTGCGCCATGACGTGGTGACGGACCCGGCCATACTGACGTTGCGCGTCGACGAAAGCCTCTACTTCGCCAATGCGCGATACCTGGAGGACCAGGTCTACGACATGGTGGCCAAGAGGCCGGAACTCAAGCACGTGATCCTGATGTGCCCGGCGGTCAACGCCATCGACATGAGCGCGCTGGAATCGATCGAGGCGATCAACGAACGGCTCAAGGCGCTCGGCGTCAAGTTTCACATGTCGGAGGTCAAGGGACCGGTGATGGACCGGCTGAAGACGTCGGACTTCTTCCACCACATGACGGGCAAGGTCTACCTCACCCAATACCAGGCGGTGCGCGAACTGGGCGGACGCCTGCAGGGCCCTTCGCGCACAGCCCCGGCCCCGGCGGCGCAATAGGCTGCCTTTTCGCCCGACGAGATCGGGCCCGGAAAACGAAGACCGGCGGCGTCCGTTTGGCGCCGCCGGTCTTTCCGTGTTCAGGAAACGTTTCTGCCCGTCAATAGAGCAGCCGCATGAGGCCGAGCGTGATCGACGGGAACAGCACGAGGATTGCCGTGCGTACCAGGTCGGAGGTCACGAAGGGCATGACGCCGCGATAGGTGGCGGCGATCGGCGTGTCCTTCGCCATGGAATTGATGACGAAGAGGTTCATGCCGACAGGGGGTGTTATGAGACCCACCTCCACGACGATCAGCACAAGGATACCGAACCAGATGGCGAATTCCTCGGGCGTCAGGCCATAGTCGAGGCCGGACACGATGGGGAAGAAGATCGGGATCGTCAGCAGGATCATGGACAGCGAATCCATGACGCAGCCAAGGATGAGGTAGATCACGAGGATGAAGACGAGGACGATCCAGGGATTGAAGCCCTGGGTGACGACCCATTCGGCAACCTCCTGCGGCACCTGCGAAAGCGCGAGGAAGCCGTTGTAGATCGAGGCGCCGAAGACGATGAAGAAGATCATTGCCGTCGCCGACGCCGTCGCCAGGATCGATTCCATCAGCGTCCTGCGGGTCAGGCCGCCATTGAAGAAGGCGATCAGCCCCGTGCCGGCCGCGCCGACCGCCGCACCCTCGGTGGGCGTGAACCAGCCCATGTAGATGCCGCCGACAACCAGCAGGAAGACCAGCAGCACCGGCCAGACATCGAAAAGCGCGCGGAAGTGTTCCGAATAGGGCGCGCGCTCGCGCGTACCGGCGGACTTCGGATAGATGCGCACATAGATGGAAATGGCGATCATGTAGCCGATGGCGGCCAGGATGCCGGGCACGAAGGCCGCGACAAAGAGCTTGGCGATGTTCTGCTCGGTCAGGATGGCATAGATCACGAGCACGACGGAGGGCGGGATGAGAATGCCGAGCGTGCCGCCCGCGGCCAGCGTGCCGGTGGCCAGAGCACCGGAATAGCCGTAGCGGCGCAGTTCCGGCAGGGCGACCTGGCTCATGGTCGCGGCCGTGGCCAGCGACGAGCCGCAAATGGCGCCGAAGCCGGCGCAGGCGCCGACGGCGGCCATGGCGACGCCGCCCTTGCGGTGGCCCATCCAGGTTTCCGCCGCCTTGAAAAGGGCCTGGGACATGCCGCCCAGCGTGGCGAACTGGCCCATCAGGAAGAACAGCGGCACGATGGACAGCGAATAGCTGGAGAAGGTCGAGAAGGTCTCGTTCTTCAGCTTCGCCATGATCGGCAGCCAGTTGAAGCCGCTCACCATCCACGAACCGGCCATGCCGACGACCAGCATGGAAAGGCCGATCGGCAGGCGCAGGAAAATGAGCAGGAGCAGGACCGGAAAGGACCAGATACCGATTTCGAGATTGGTCAATGGTGCACTCCCAGGCCGGGACCGAAATCGGACTTGCCGGTTCTCACTTCATTCACGCGGACATACACCATCCACACAGCGATGATGCAGGCGACCACCGCCGCGACAAGGCTGGCCGCATAGGCCCACCAGACCGGGAACTGCAGGATGAATGTCGTTTCATGATAGCGCATCTTGTCGAACATGCCGTCCTTCAGCTTCCAGGTGAGGATGACAATGATGACGCCCATGACGATCTCGGAGACCAGGTCGATCCAGCGGTTGGTCCGCTCCGACAGGAAACTGGTGAAGAGATCCACGGTGGCATGGCCGCGGTTGAGCTGGCACCATGGCAGGAAGGCGAAGATCGCGAAGGCGACGCCGGCCTCGACAAGTTCGAAATCGCCCGGCACGGGGCCGAGCCCGAACGAGATCAGCGCTCGTCCCGCGATGGAAATGCAGGTGATGATCGTGAGAGCGACCAGCACGAGGCCGCCCAGGAGCGCCAGCATGCGAGCCAGCCATTCAATGGCGCGCGCCATCATTGTGCCTCCCCTTGACCCTGGCCAGTGGCGCAGTCCCCGCGCCTGAAGCCGAATTGCGGGCGAGACATGCTGCATGTGCCCCGTTCCCGCCAATTGAAAGCGGCCGCCTGCCATTGACTTTTTGCATAGCAGGCGGCCCCGGACGTCACTTTTCTTCCGTGTATTTCCCGATCAGCGCCTCTGCCTCGGCGATGAAGGCCTTGCCGTCAATGCCGCGCGCATCCATGTCGGCGGCCCACTTGTCATAGACCGGCTGCGCGGCAGCCTTCCATTTCTCGCTGTCCTCGGCGGAAATGGTGATGATGTTGTTGCCGGCCTTGACCGCCAGTTCGCGCGACGGACCATCGGCGCCCGCCATGGTCTTGCCGGCGAAGGCGGAGAATTCACGTCCGGAATTGGCGTCGATGGCCTTGCGGATGTCCTCCGGCAGGCTCTCATACTTCGCCTTGTTCATCGAAAGCGTGAAGGTGACCGTGTAGAAGGCATAGCCGTCGGCGAACTCGGTGTGGTTCTTCACCAGTTCCGGGACCTTCAGCGAGGCCGTGACCTCCCACGGGATGACCGCACCGTCGATCACGCCCTTGGACAGGGATTCGGGAATGGCCGTCACCGGCATGCCGATGGCCGTGGCGCCAAGCTGTTCGAGAAGCTGGGTCGCCACGCGGCTCGGCGCGCGGAACTTCATTCCGTTCAGGTCGTCCATGGTGGCGACCGGCTTGTTGGTGTGCATGACGCCGGGGCCGTGCACCCAAGTGCCGATGACGTGGACATCCTTGAAGTCGGTGTCCTTCATCTCTTTCTCGAAGAGATCCCAGTAGGCTTTCGAGACCGCCTCGGCATTGGTCATCATGAAGGGCAGTTCGAAGACTTCCGAACGCGGGAAGCGGCCCGGCGTGAAGCCATTGACCGTCCAGGCAAGGTCAACGACGCCATCCATGACCTGGTCCATCAGTTCCGGCGGCTTGCCGCCAAGCTGCATGGCCGGATAGTGCTCGATCTCCAGCTTGCCGCCGGCATCCTTCTCGACGCGGGCGATCCACTCATCCAGGATGAGCTTGGGCACATTGGCCTGGGCGGGCAGGAACTGGTGGAGCTTCAGCGTCACTTCCTGCGCCATGGCGCCGGTTGCCGCGGTCAGCGCCGTCGCGCCCAGCAGCGCGGCAGCGGCGAGGGTATTCAGGAAACGAGGTTTCATCGCGGTCCTCCCCAGGTTGGCGATCAGGTGTCTGTCAGGGTCTTGCCAGAAGGGCGCAGGCGCCCCTCTCGAAAGTCCGTGGCATCCGGAAACGAAGAAAGGCGGCCGGTCCGGCCGCCTTCCCGCCCGGACCTTACATCTGGCCCGAATACTTCTTGATCAGCGCCTCGGCTTCCTCGACCAGCGCCTTGCCGTCATAGCCCTTGGAGTCCATGTCGGCGATCCACTTGTCGTAGACCGGCTGGGCGGCCTCGCGCCACTTCGCGGTCTCTTCCTCGTTCAGCGTGATGATGTTGTTGTTGGCCTTCACCGCCAGTTCGCGGGCCGGACCGTCATAGTATTCCTGCGTCTTGCCGGCAAAGGCGGAGAACTCGATGCCGGAATTGTCATCGATGACCTTCTTGAGGTCGTCGGGCAGGCTCTCATACTTCGCCTTGTTCATGGCGAGGACGAAAGTGACGGTGTAGAGCGCGCGGCCGCTGAACTCGGTGTGGTTCTTGACCAGTTCGGGGACCTTGAGTGCGGCCGTGACTTCCCACGGGATCGTCGTGCCGTCGATCACGCCCTTGGAAAGGGCCTCGGGCACGGCGGGAACCGGCATGCCGACCGGGGTGGCACCCAGTTCCTCAAGCAGCATGTTGACGGTGCGCGAGGCGCCGCGGATCTTCATGCCGTTCAGGTCGGAAGGCACGCGCACTTCCTTGTTGGCATGGATGACGCCAGGGCCATGCACCCAGCCGCCGATGATGTGGACGTCCTTGAACTCTTCGTCCTTCATGTCCTTCTCGAACATTTCCCAGAAGGCGCGCGAGGCCGGTTCGGCGGTCGTCACCATGAAGGGAAGCTCGAAGACCTCGGTGCGCGGGAAACGGCCCGGCGTGTAGCCGATCACCGTCCAGACGAGGTCGACCACGCCGTCACGGACCTGGTCGATGAGTTCCGGCGGCTTGCCGCCAAGCTGCATGGACGGATAGCGCTCCACCTTGATGCGGTTGCCGGACTGTTCCTCGACCTTGTCGGCCCAGACGTCGAGCACGTATTTGGGGACATTGGCCTGCGCCGGCAGGAACTGGTGCAGCTTGAGCGTCACCTCCTGCGCGAACGAAGCGACGGACGTGCCCATGACGGCGCCCACGCCGATGACGGCGGCCATTGCAAGCGATTTCAGAGATAAAGGTTTCACCGGAACTCCTCCCTACGGTTTCCTAGCTTTTCCCAGACGGGGACAAGCAGGCTTGCCTCCGGCTGCATTCATTCCATTTCATGCAGGATTTTGCAACATTCGACTTCATGTCGATGCATTATATTGCGCAGACTGCTGCAACCCTGCCCTTTCCCCTTTTCCGCCGGCATCCGGCGGCAGGGCGTATCATTCAATAAACCGTCCAAGCGGTCAACGAATTTCGAGCGGCAGTGCGCCGCTCTCCTTCAGCGTCTCCAGCACGATGGCCGTTTTCACATGGGCAACCGCCTCGTGAGGAAGCAGGATGTCGTTCACGAAAGCAGACAGGGCCTTGAGGTCCGGGGTCACCACCTTGAGATGGTAATCCATCTCACCGGTCAGCGCATGGGCCTCCTGGACCTGCGGCAGATGGCGGACCAGTTCGGCGAACCTGCGGGCGCTGTCGCGATTGTGCGTCGCCAGCGTCACCGAGATGATGTTGACGAAGCCGAAGCCGAGTCGCTCGCGGTCGAGGCGTGCCGCATAACCGGCAATGTAGCCGGTTTCCTCGAGCCGCTGGCGGCGGCGTGAGCATTGCGAGGGAGACAGGTGAACGCGCTCGGCCAATTCGGCATTCGTCAAGCGCGCATCTTCCTGCAGCAATGCCATGATCTTGCGATCAAATCCGTCAACGGCGCCCGATTCTTCCACCCATTCCTCCTGAGCCGCGCATTTCTCGCACAGTTGAAGCAAATGGCGGCCGCGACGGCAAGCCCGCAGATGCACCGGGAACGGGCCGGCACAGGCGCGGAACAGGGCCGGAAGGTTCCGGGCGCCGCAGGGACCGGCGGGATGCATTGACTTTCCCGATCGCTTGTTGAAATTGCAACTGTTGAAACTGTAACAATGAGGGCTGCGCCGGTCATGACAACCAAGCCTCCTTCCGGGACCGGAACCGAGCTGGCGCTGGAGGACTTTCTTCCCTACCGGCTCAACCGCCTCGCCGATCTGGTCAGCCGGTCCTTCTCGCGCATCTATCGCGAACGCCATGGAATGACGCGGCCGGAATGGCGCGTGCTGGCCTCGCTTGGCCAGTTCGGCCGGGCGACAGCCAGCGACATTGTGGCGCACTCCTCGCAGCACAAGACCAAGGTGAGCCGGGCGGTGGCGGCGCTGGAACGGCGTGGCTGGCTGAAACGCGAATCGGACGAGAACGACCGGCGGGTGGAACACCTGGAACTGACGAAGGCCGGGCGGGCAATCCATGCCGAACTGGCGCCTTTCGCCCGTGACTACGAAGCCGCCGTCGTCGCCGAGATGGGTGACGCGGATTGGAACGCACTGGTGCAGGGCCTGACACGGCTGGAGACCTGCCTGCGTCTGCGCGGCGATCCGGGGGACTGAAAGCGCGCACTGCCGGGCGAATGCGAACATGTCGCACTTGCGGATATATGACCAATAGATTATCATATGTTCATATATTAGCTGATGGAGTACATCATGTCCGATCTCGCAGCGGCCGCGCCCGTTCCCGCAGCCCATTCCAGGCTCGAACACGTGCCGGTGGGCATGTTCGCGATCGTCATGGGGCTGGCCGGACTGACACTGGCAACGATGCGGCTGGAGCATGTCGGCGGCATGCACACGATCGCTCCCGGCCTGCTGCTCGGCCTGACGGGCCTCGCCTTCGCCGCCATCGCCGTGCTCTACGGGGCCAAGGCGGTCAGATATCCTGCGGCCGTGCGCGCCGACTGGAACCATCCGGTGCGGATCGCCTTCTTCCCGGCTGCCAGCATCAGCCTGATCCTGATCGCCACGGCGCTCACGCCCATGCATGCGGGATGGGGCGAGATCATCTGGGGGGCGGGCACGCTGCTGCAACTCGTGCTGACGCTGTCCGTCGTGTCGGCGTGGATCGGGCATCGCACGTTCGAAGCCGCGCACCTGAACCCGGCGTGGTTCATTCCCGCCGTCGGCAACATCCTCGTTCCCATCGCCGGCATCCGGCTTGGCTATACGGAAGTCTCGTGGTTCTTCTTTTCCGTCGGCATCCTGTTCTGGATCGTGCTGGCGACGCTGGTCTTCAACCGCCTGATCTTCCACGCGCCGCTGCCGGAACGGCTGATGCCCACGCTGATGATCCTGATCGCGCCGCCGGCCGTCGGTTTCGTTTCTTGGCAGGGCATGACGGGCGGTATCGACCCGTTCGCGCGCATCCTCTATTACAGCGGCGTCCTGTTCGCGCTCATTTTCGCCACCCAGATCGGCAAGGTGAGCCGCCTGCCCTTCATGATCACCTGGTGGGCCTATTCCTTCCCGCTCGCCGCGCTGACCATCTCGACCCTGGCCTATGGCGCGGCAGCCGGGGTTGCGGGCCTGATCCTGGCCGGGCAGATCCTCTACGGCGTGCTCGTCGCGGTGATCGCCATGCTGCTCGCCAGAACCGGCATGGCTATCGCGCGGGGCGACATCTGCAAGCCGGAGTGACATCGTGACGGAGAAGACCAGCCTCTACGAGGCAATCGGCGGCAAGCCCGCGGTGGAGCGCCTGACGGCGCGCTTCTATGCGCTCATGGACACGCTGCCGGAGGCGAAGGCGACACGCGACATCCATCCCGCCGACCTTGCCGAGAGCGAGGAGAAGTTCACCGAATACCTGATGATGTGGCTCGGGGGACCGCAGACCTTCATCGAGAAGCGCGGCGCGCCCATGCTGCGCCGCCGGCACCTGCCCTTCGGGATCGGCACGGCGGAAATCGAGGGCTGGCTTGCCTGCTTCCGGCAGGCGCTGGACGAAACGGTTCCGCAGGCACAACTGCGCGACGTGATCTGGCAGAACGTGGAACGGCTCGGCCACCACATGCGCAATCGCGAGGGATAGCGACGAAGCCGGCTCTCGCCTCGCCCACCCGAATCCCTGTATGAAGCGCGGATGACCATCCGCCAACTGTCCGAAACCGTCATCAACCAGATCGCCGCCGGCGAGGTCGTCGAACGGCCGGCGTCGGTCGTGAAGGAACTGGTGGAGAACGCGCTGGATGCGGGCGCGCGGCGTATCGAGGTCGTCACCGCCGGTGGTGGCGTCAACCTGGTCCGGGTGACCGACGACGGCAGCGGCATGAGCGCGGCCGACCTGCCGCTGGCGGTCTCGCGCCACTGCACGTCCAAGCTTTCCGACGACATCTTCGACATCCGTTCACTGGGTTTTCGCGGCGAGGCCCTGCCCTCCATCGGCTCGGTGGCCCGCCTGACCATACGCTCGCGCCCCCGGGATGGCGGCGACGGCGCGGAAATCCAGGTGGAGGGCGGCCGCGTGACGGGACCGCGCCCTGCGGCGGGCAATCCCGGCACGCTGGTGGAGGTGCGCGACCTGTTCTTCGCCACGCCGGCGCGGCTGAAGTTCATGAAGAGCGCGCGCGCCGAAAGCGCGGCCATCACGGACGTGATCAGGCGGGTCGCGATCGCCTTTCCCTCCGTCCGGTTTTCCGTGTCCGGCTCTGACCGCTCCTTGCTCGAACTGGCCGATTGCGGCGATGGCCTGACGGGACGGATCCGCCGCATCGCGCAGGTGATGGGCGAGGAATTCGCCGCCGACGCGCTTGAAATCGACGCCGAGCGCGAGGGCGTGCGGCTGACCGGGCATACCTCGATCCCGTCCCATTCGCGCGGCAACGCGCTGGCGCAATATGTCTATGTCAACGGGCGGCCGGTGCGTGACAAGATGCTGGCGGGCGCCATTCGCGGTGCCTATGCCGACACGCTGCCACGCGATCGCCACGCGGTGGCCGCGCTGTTCATCGAGATCGATCCGGCGCTGGTCGACGTCAACGTGCACCCGGCCAAGGCCGATGTGCGCTTCCGCGATCCGGGCCTGGTGCGGGGGCTGATCATCGGCGCGATCCGGCAGGCGCTTGCCGGCGCGGGCATCCGCCCGTCGTCGAGCGCAGCCGACGCCATGATGGCCGCATTCCGGCCCGGAAGCGGGGCGGCATCGCCACGTGACGGCGGCGGGTTTTCACAAGGGCTTGGCGGCTGGCGCGCGGACCGCCCGTCCGCGCCCTTCGACCCGGCAACATCGCCCAGCCGGCCGCTGACCATTCCCGGCGGTTTCGGCGAAACCATGCAGGCAGCCTTTGACGCGGTCGCCACGCCGTCCGGTGACGCCCGCGCGGGCCGTGAGCCGGCCCCTGCGGAGACGCTGGCGCGGCCGCTCGGCGCGGCGCGCGCCCAGATCCACGAGAACTACATCGTGGCACAGACCGCGGATTCGCTGGTCATCGTGGACCAGCACGCCGCCCATGAGCGGCTTGTCTACGAGGCCCTGAAACAGGCGATCCATGCCCGCCCGCTTCCCTCGCAGATGCTGCTCCTGCCGGAAATCATCGATCTGCCGGAGGAGGATGCGGAGCGCCTTGCCAGCCATGCCGGAACGCTGGCACGGTTCGGCCTCAGCCTGGAACGCTTCGGGCCGGGCGCGGTCGCCGTGCGCGAGACGCCGGCGATCCTGGGCGAG
This sequence comes from Zhengella sedimenti, assembly GCF_046506625.1. Taxonomy (NCBI): domain Bacteria; kingdom Pseudomonadati; phylum Pseudomonadota; class Alphaproteobacteria; order Hyphomicrobiales; family Notoacmeibacteraceae; genus Zhengella; species Zhengella sedimenti. The sequence continues at coordinate 242,030 of NZ_JBKFFP010000005.1, read as the reverse complement.
ACGGACGTGGCGGGGCTTGTGCGCGACCTTGCCGACGAACTGGCCGACAGCGAGACGGCGGACCTGCTGAAGGAGCGCATCGACCACATTGCCGCCACCATGGCCTGCCACGGGTCCGTGCGTTCCGGCCGCAGGCTGAAACCGGAAGAGATGGACGCGCTGCTGCGGCAGATGGAAGCGACCCCCGGTTCCGGAACATGCAATCACGGCCGGCCCACCTATATCGAGCTCAAGCTCAGCGATATCGAAAGGCTGTTCGCGCGGCGCTGAACGGTCAATTGCCTTGACGGGAAGCAGGTTTTGTGGCGTCAACGATCGGCAGGAAAGGCAGGCTCACATGAACCGTTTTGAAGGACCCGGCGCGCGCGAAGCCCGCATCCGCTATCTGGACGGCGACTACCAGGTGCTGTCGCCGGGCGCGTTCGTGCGCTGCGCCGTCACCGGCGAGCCGATCGCGCTGGACGAGTTGAAATACTGGTCGGTCGAGCGTCAGGAAGCCTATCGCGACGCCATCGTCTCGCATCAGCGCGAACTCGATGCCCATCCGGAGTGGCGCAAGCGCTGAAACCTGCCAGGGCCGGTCAGGCCGGACCCTTCGCACGGCGTTCGCGAAACGCCTCCATCGTCTGACGGATGATGCGTTCGGCCGCGCCGGCGCTGTCGAACACGGTCTGCACTTCCAGGATTTCGAGTTCCTGCAGCACGGTCCTGGCAAGGGCGGAACCGCCGATGAGGCGGGCAGCATCCTTGGCCGTGGTGATCAGGCGCGCGCCATTGGAAGCGGCGAGGGCCTGCAATTCGCGCAGGTCGTCATCGGAATAGAGGTGGTGGTCGGGGAAATTGCGCGTGGCGGCGATATATCCCGCGCAGGATTCCAGCGTATCGTAGAACTTCTCCGGCTCGCCGATCCCGGCAAAGGCCACGAATTTTCGGCCGGCGAAGCGCACCGGCTCGACCGGCTCGACATGGGCATGGAAGACCGGGCGCGCGGCCCGCGCCGCAAGCCGCACGACCTGCGCGGCGGCGTCGCCATCGCCCATGACGAGCAGGGCATCGGCATGGCGCAGTTGCGTGACGAGGGGCGCGCGAACCGGACCGGCCGGGATGACATGGCCATTGCCCAGCCCTCGGCGGGCGTCCACCACCAGCAGGCTGTAGTCGAAATGGATGCGGCGGCTCTGGAAACCGTCATCCAGGATCAGGAAATCGCAACCCTGCTCCTTCAGCAGCGCCGCGCCTGCCTTGCGGTCCGGCGTCACCGCCACGGATGCGTGCGCGGCGAGGAGAAGCGGCTCGTCGCCGACATGACGGGCGCTGTCATGGGCGCGGTCGACCAAGTGCGGGTGGGTCGACGCGCCGCCATGGCCGCGGCTGAGGAAACCGGGCCGGTGTCCCGCTGCGATGGCCGCCTGCGCCATGGCGATGGCCGCCGGCGTCTTGCCCGATCCGCCCACGGTGAAATTGCCGATGCACAGGACGGGAAGCGGCACCGCGGCAGGACGGGCGCGGTCCATCATCCAGCCGGCGGCGCGGCCATAGACCAGGGCGGCGGGCTGCAGTGCCAGAGCCTGCCAACCCGGCCTTTCCCACCAGAAAGGCGGGGCATCGCCAATCATCCACCGGCATCCTTGCGCCCGCGATCGAGACGGGCCTCGACGACGAGTGGATGGATGAAGGGTTCCAGTCCGCGCATGGTGTGCGCCAGGGCGCCGCGCATGCTCTCCACCGTGCGCAGGGCGTTCTTCTTCATGGTGGTGCGCACCTCGTCATTGTTGAAGAGGAAGTTCACCGCCCCGGCCAGCATGTCCTTGTCCTTGACCAGTTTCGCACCGCCGTTCTTGATCAGGCGCTGATAGCTCTCGCGGAAATTCTGGACATTCTTGCCGGAAAGGATGGCGGCGTCGAGCATGGCCGGTTCGAGCGGGTTCTGGCCACCCTCGCCGGTCAGCGACTTGCCGACGAAGACGACATCGGTCAGGCGCAGGTAGAGACCCATCTCGCCGATCGTGTCGCCGAGCAGGATGTCGGTCTGGCCGCCGACCGTGTCGCCACGGCTGCGCCGCGCCACGTTCAGGCCCTTCGCCTTCAACTGGCTCTCGATCTCGTCGGCGCGAACGGGATGGCGCGGAACGATGATGGTGAGCAGACCGGGATGGCGGCGGGCGAGCGTCTGGTGCACATCGCCGCAGATCACCTCCTCGCCGTCATGGGTCGAGATCGCCGCCCAGGTGCGCCGCTCACCGATCTGCGCGGTCAGCTTCTCCAGTTCTCCCAGGTCGACCGCTGGAGCCTCGGTATCGACCTTCAGATTGCCGGTCACGATCACCGGACGTGCGCCCAGCGCGCGGTAGCGCTCGCCGTCCACGTCGGATTGCGCCATGACGAGGGCGAGGTTCTCCAGCAGGGCCTCGGCGAGCCAGGAGCGCTTGCTCCAGGCCTTGAAGGAACGGTCCGACAGACGGCCGTTGACCAGAACCTGCGGCACACGGCGCGCGCCGAGTTCCAGAATGGTCATCGGCCAGATCTCGGATTCGGCGATGATCGCAAGGTCCGGCTTCCAGTGGCCGAGGAAACGGGAGACCGCGGGCTTGAGGTCGAGGGGAACATATTGATGGATGACATTGCCGGAAAAGCGGTCGCCGGCGATGCGAGCAGAGGTGACCGTTCCCGTTGTCAGCACCACGTTGACGCCCAGTCCGGCAATGCGCTCTGCCAGCGGCGATACCGCGCTCATCTCGCCGACGGAGGCGGCATGGATCCAGACCAGCGGCCCGTGGGGTCTTGCCGTGCGCGTGATGCCGTAGCGCTCGCGCCGGCGCCGGCGGTCTTCCTTGCCCTTGGCGGCGCGCCAGCCGATATAGCCGCCGACGAAGGGATAGGCCGCCCAGCCCAGCCAGCGATAGGACCACAGGATCGATCGGGCGAGACGGTCGCTCATGGCCGGCCGTCCAGAAGCGCATCGGCGCGGGCATGGATGCGGTTCAGTTCGTCGGTCAGGCGCTGCCGGGCGGCTTCCATGTCCTCGTCCGTGGCATCGGCCGCGACATGGATCGGATCCCCGGCAATCGCGGCCGCGCGGCCGAACGGGAGGTTGATCACGCTCAGGTCCCAGCTTTTCTCCAGCACCTTGCGCCGGGTCGTCTGGTAGGCGAGCGGCAGGATCGGGCGTCCGGACAGGCGCGCCAGCGTGATGATGCCCATGCCGGCCTCGCGCGGTGCGCCCTTGATCACATTGGCAACCATGCCCACCCATTCGCCCTTGTCGAGACGGCGCTTCAATTGGATGAGCGCGCTGGCACCGCCCTTGCCGGCCTGCTGGACGCCGGGCCGGCCGCCCGATCCGCGAACGGTGCGTATGCCGCCGAAGCGGAGCACCATGGCGTTCAGCTCGGCGTCGGCGGAACGCGACACCATGACCGTTGCGGGCATACGTTGCCGGTTCAGGCAGGCAAACATGAAGTGCCTGCCATGCCAGGTGGTGGCGATCACGCTGCCATGGCGCATCGCCGCACCGGACAGTTCGACCGAGCCGGCCACCGGCCGGTTCGTGCGCTCGACCAGCATGAGCCCGCCATAGACGAGGCGCGCCAGAAGGCGTTTCGCGCTCGGCGACCGGACCAGCCGGCCGCGCAGCGCGATCCACAAGCGCTTGATGGCCGGAACACGGACCGCCCGTCCACCGGCACCGCTGGCCATCGCAGCCACGCCGGTCAGCCCTTTTCGTCCGGCTCCAGCAGGCGGTGCAGGTGGACGACGTAGTAGCGCATGAGCGCGTTGTCCACGGTCTCCTGCGCCTTCGCCCGCCATGCTGTCCGGGCCGACTGGAAATCGGGAAACACGCCAACGATGTCGAGCGCATCGAGATCGCGGAACTCGGTGCTGTTCAGCGCCTTCAGTTCACCGCCGAAAACCAGGTGAAGAAGCTGTTTCTTTTCCGGAGCATCGGTCATGGCATGTCATCCTTCAGAGGCAGAATTGTCGATGCATAGAGCATAATCGCGGTTCAAATGAAACCACGCCACGGCGATTTCAAGACAGCGATCGCAGGGCCGCCAGCAATTGCCCGAACACCGCCGGGGAACCGGCCGCCATGCTGCCATGGCGCGGATTGCTTGTCGCCATGGGCGGAGGAGCGCCGTCCTGCCCGGCCAGCGCGCCACCGGCCTCGCGCAGCATCAGTTCGGCAGCGGCGATGTCCCAGTCGTGGCTGTCGGGGCGGATAAACGTGCCGTCCAGACGGCCATCGGCGACCATGGCGAGACGATAGGCCAGAGACGGCACATGGGCGAACTTGCGCATGCGCTGGCGCACCTCCCCGGGCAGGGCACGGGTCATCCAGGCCGGACCGCCGATCACCGGATCGTCGCGCATGGCGCTGACGGCGAGGGGCATGCCGTTCATGCGCGCGCCGCCCCCGGCCGTCGCTTCATACACCTCACCCAGCGCCGGACAGTCCAGCACGCCGGCGACCGCCCGGCCGTTCTCCACGATGGCGACGGAAACGCACCAGGTGTCGCGGCCATCGACGAAGGCGCGGGTTCCGTCGATCGGGTCGACGACGAAGGTGCGCCGGGCATCGAGCCGCGACAGGTCATCGGCGGTTTCTTCCGACAGCCAGCCATGGTCGGGCCTTGCCGCCGTCAGCGCGTCTCGCAGGAAACGGTCCACGGCCAGGTCGGCCTCGGTGACGGGCGAATCGCCCGCCTTCATCCAGACCTCGGGGTCGCGGCGGAAATAGCGCATCGCGATCCGGCCGGCTTCCTCCGCGGCATCCCGCAGGAGCGCCAGGTCGGCATCCAGTTCCAGCAGTTTTCCGTCATTCGCCGGCAAGCGTCATGCCCTCCACGAGAAGGGTCGGCGCGGCGGTGGAAAAACTCCGGTCGATGTCGTTTGCCGGCGTCATGGCCATGAACATGTCCTTGAGGTTGGACGCGATCGTGACCTCGGACACCGGCCAGGCCAGTTCGCCGTTCTCGATCCAGAAGCCGGAGGCGCCGCGCGAATAGTCGCCGGTGACCATGTTGACGCCCTGGCCGATGACCTCGGTGACGTAGAAACCGGATTTCAGCGATCCGATGAGATCGCGCGGCGTCGCGTCGCCGGGTTCGATGGCAAGATTGGTGGAGGTGGGCGAGACGGAGGACGCGGACCGGGCGCCGCGCCCGTTTGTCACCAGTCCCAGTTCGCGCGCGGCCGCAGACGCCAGGAACCAGTGGCGCAGCACGCCTTTTTCCACCATGACCAGCGGCTCGCCAGCCACGCCTTCCCCATCGAAGGGGCGCGAGGCAGGCCCGCGCACACGCCGTGGCTCGTCCGTCAGCGTGATGGCGGCAGAGGCCACCGGCTGGCCCATGCGGTCGCGCAGGAAGGATGTCTTGCGGGCGACGGCGGCACCGTTGATGGCGGCCGCCAGCGAGCCGGCCAGCCCGCGCGCCACGCGCGGGTCGAAGACGACCGCGACCGGCCCGGTCTTCGCCTTTCGCGGGCCGAGGCGGCGCACCGCCCGCTCCCCTGCCCTGCGGCCGATGTCCTCCGGCGCTTCGAGGTCGGTGAAATGCTGGCGCGAGGAGAAGTCGTAGTCGCGTTCCATGGCGCTGCCCTCACCGGCCAGCACGGAGACCGAGCGGGAGAACCGGCTCGACTGGTAGCTGCCGAGGAAGCCGTGCGACGTGGCAAGCACCAGGCCGCCGAAACCGGCGGAAACGCCGGCGCCGAGCGAGTTCGTCACGCCGGGAACCGCCATGGCCGCCTCTTCCATGGCGAGCGCGGTTTCGGTCATGTTTTCCGGCGCCGGTTCGGTGGAATCGAACAGGTCGAGATCAGGGATGTCGCGCGCCAGCAGGTCAGGGTCGGCCAGGCCGGCGAAGGGATCCTCGGGCGATGCCTTGGCCATTGCAACGGCGCGCTCGGCCAGGCGGGCCGCGTCGTAGCCGGTCGTGGCGGACACGCTGGCCACCCGCCGGCCGCAGAAGACGCGCAGGGACACGTCATCGCTTGCCGAGGATTCGGTGTTCTCGACCTTGCCGAGCCGCACCGACACGGAAGTCGAGCCGCCGCGCACCACGACGGCATCGGCGGCATCCGCGCCGGCCTTCATTGCCGCTTCGACCAGTGCCTGGACGCGTGTTTCGAGTTCGGGCATACCGCCCGCGGACTGTCCCATGGTCTTTCCTTGCTTCGGCGATCCTGCCACGGCTGCGGCGAAACCCGGCCAGCCGTATCAAGTTTCCTGTTCCATCTATTGGCGCGGCCTGCAACAATCAATGGCGCCGGGGCAATCAAGGGAATCCAGACCAGACGATGGCCACAGAATCGACATCGCTCTTCGCAGAAGCCCTGCTGCTGCTGGGAGGCGCCGTGATCGCCGCGCCGGTGTTCAAGCGGATCGGGCTGGGCACCGTGCTCGGCTACCTGGCAGCGGGAATCATCATCGGGCCGATCGCCCGGCTGATCGCGGATGCGGAAGAAATCCTCCACGTCGCGGAACTGGGTGTCGTCTTCCTGCTGTTCATCATCGGGCTGGAGTTGAAACCGGCGCGGCTGTGGGCCATGCGGCGCGCCATCTTCGGGCTTGGCCTGGCGCAGGTGCTGGGCGCCGGCATGGCCATTTACGGGCTCCTGTCGCTGGCCGGAACGCTGTCGGCCAATGGCGCGCTGATCGCCGGGTTCGGCCTTGCGCTGTCGTCCACCGCCTTCGCGCTGCAGCTTCTGGAAGACGACGGGGCGACCAATACACGCTGGGGACAGACCGCCTTTTCCATCCTCCTGTTCCAGGATCTGGCGATCGTGCCCCTGCTGGCGCTGGCCTCCTTCCTGGCGCCCTATGCGCCGGACGCACCGGGCAATGGCTGGATGGACGCGGCCATCGCCATCGCGGCGGTGGCCGGGGTGATCCTGGCCGGGCGCTACCTGCTCAACCCGGCCTTCCGGTTCATCGGCAATACCGGCGCGCGCGAGGTGATGATCGCGGCCGCGCTGTTCGTGGTGATCGGATCGGGGATGCTGCTGCAATGGGCGGGGCTCTCAATGGCCATGGGTGCCTTCCTGGCCGGCGTGATGCTGGCCGAATCGAGCTACCGCCACGAACTCGAGGCCGATATCGAGCCGTTCCGCGGCCTGCTGCTGGGACTGTTCTTCATCGCCGTCGGGTTGTCGGTCGACCTGGCGGTCATCCGTGACAACCTGTTCCTCATCGCCGGCGCGACATTCGGCCTGCTCGCGCTGAAAGCCGCCATCAACTACCTGCTCTGCCGTGTCTTCGGTTCCGACCACAATGACGCGGTGCGCGTGGCACTGCTCATCCCGCAGGGAGGGGAGTTCGGCTTCGTGCTGTTTTCCATCGCCGCGACGAGCGGGCTATTCACCAGTTCCACAGCCTCGATCCTGATAGCCATTGTCACCCTTTCCATGGCGCTGACCCCGGTCTCCATGATGCTGGCACGGCGGCTGGTGCACACCGCCGTGGCGGAGGAGATGGACGAGGATTTCGACGGGGCCGGGGCCGATGTCCTCATGGTCGGCTTTTCGCGTTTCGGCCAGATCGCCTCGCAGATGCTGCTGGCCAGCGGCCGGGACGTGACCATCATCGATCATTCCGCCGACCGCGTGCGCGCCGCACAGAAGTTCGGCTTCCGGATCTATTTCGGTGACGGCACACGCAAGGACGTGCTGGAGGCGGCCGGCATTCGGCGCGCCAAGATCGTGGCCGTCTGCACACACAAGCGCGAGATCACCGACCGGATCGTCGATCTGATCCAGTCGGAATATCCCAATGCCAAGATCTTCGCGCGGGCCTATGACCGCACCCACACGCTGGCGCTGCGGGCGCGCGGGGTCGATTACGAGGCACGCGAGACCTTCGAGTCCGGCCTGCTCTTCGGCCGCAGGACCATCGAGGCGCTCGGCGTGGACGAGAGCCGCGCACTGGAAATCCAGGACGATGTCCGCAAGCGCGACGAGGAGCGTCTCGCCATCCAGCAGGTGGAGGGCATCTATGCCGGCCGGGACAAGCTGCACACGCGGCCGGTCTCGCCGGAACCGCTGATCAAGCCTGCCCGCGAAGGCCGGCGGCTGGACGACGATCCGGAAGGACGCGAACCGGAAAAGCCTGCCGATCCCCATTCCATCGGCGCCAATGCCTGACGCCCGGCCGGCTCAGGCCGGTTCGGCCTCGGGCGGCTCCGACTGCGCTTTCAGCGCCTTGGCCCGGCCGGCCAGTTGCGGCAGTTTCTCGATGAGGGCTTCGCGCACCTGGGTGCGCACGGGCTCGGTGACGCTCAGGACCTGACGGATCTTGAGGAAATCGAGGACGCGGAACCGCGAGACCGGCGGGCGGAGCATGATGGCCGGCGGATGCGCCTTCTGCCGGGTGGCGATGATGGATTGCATCATGAGCTGCGTGGCGCCGAACATGAAGTCGATGGAGGACGGGTTGCCGCCGGTCTCCTCCGGGCCACCGACGACATCGATGGCGATGACCATGTCAACGCTGTCACCGAAAACGTCGAAGGGAAGCGGGTTGTAGATGCCGCCGTCAATCAGCGTCATGCCGTCCCGCTTGACGGGCCGGAACACGGCGGGAATGGCCGCCGAGGCCGCGACCGCATTGCGCAGGTCGCCCTTCGTGAACAGGCACAGCTTGTGGCCGAAATAGTCCGTCGCAGTGACGGTCAGGGGAATTTCCAGGTCCTCGAAACGATGCGGGATGTCATTCGGCAGGAAGGCCTTGAGGATGCTCTCGACGTTGAATTGCGAAAAGCGGATGCCGGTTTCCATCATGGCGCCGAGGCTGGCCGGGCGTGCCCGCCAGAGGCGCGCGACCGCCTCGCCGCGATCGGCGAGAACGGCAAGGGCATGCGCCTCGATTTCCTCTCCGGTCATGCCGGCAGCCATGGCCGCCCCCATGATCGCGCCAATGGAGGAGCCCGAAATCGCTGCCGGACGGATGCCAAGGGCATCCAGTTCCTTGATCACGTGAATATGGGCCAGCCCCCGCGCGCCGCCGCCGCCAAATGCGATGCCGATCCGCGGCAGGTCCAGCGCCTTTCCGGAATCAATTTCGACCGGCGCCCGCGCCGCCGCGGCCTTCTTTCCGCCCGCCCGCCTTTTCCCCGCCATGACCGCCTCACCCGTCCCTGGCGGGCGCGGCGGGAGACCCGGCGATTGCCCCTTTCGGACCGACCAGCATGATGGCCGGATCGGCCGTCAGCAGCTTGCGGGCCTGTTCGCGGACCTCGTCAAGCGTGACGCCGTTGATGTGCCCGGCACGGCTGCTGATGTAATCGATGCCAAGGTTCTCCTGCTGGATGCCGACAAGGGTGCGCGCGATGTCACGCGAATTGTCGAAATTGGCGATCGGGTAGGAGCCGATGATGTATTTCTTGGCCGATTCCAGTTCCGCTTCCGTGGGGCCCTCCTCCACCATCTTGCGCACCTCCTCCAGGATCACGTCGAGCGTCTCCTGGGCCCGGTCGGAACGGGTCGCCGTTGATATCTGGAGTTCGGCGGAATAGTCGCGCGGGGAAAGCCAGGCGCCGACGCCGTAGGCAAGGCCGCGCTTCTCGCGGACCTCGTCATACAGGCGCGAGGAAAACGAGCCGCCGCCAAGGATATGGGTCATGACATAGGCCGCGTAGAAGTCGGGATTGTCGCGCTTGACGCCCGGATAGGCGAGGCGGATCGACGTCTGCGGCAGATCATAGGTCACTTCCATGCGCTGCCCGAACTTCGGGTTGGCGGGACCGACCGGCTTCTGGTCGGCTTTCGCCGGAAGGCCGCCGAACAGCCTGTCCAGTTCGGCTTTCAGCGTCTGTGCGTCGATGGCGCCGACGACGCCGACGAAAAGATTGTCACGGGCAAACTGCGCCTTGTGGAATGCCTTGAGGTCCTGCGGGGTGATGGCCCGCAGGGTCTCCACCGTACCGTCGTTGCGCCTTGCATAGGGGTGTTCGCCATAAATGCCCTTGTTCCATTCGATGGCGGCGATGGTGCGCGGGTCGCGTTCTTCCGACTGGATACCGGAAACGATCTGTTCGCGGATGCGGTTCACCGGCTCGGCATCGAAGCGCGGTTCGGTGATGGCGAGACGCAGCAGGTCGAGCGCCTCGTCCCTGTTTTCCGCCAGCATGCGCATGGAGCCGGTAATGCTGTCGGGGCTCTGGGAGAAACTCATCTCCGCGCCGACATCGTCCAGTCTCTCCTGGAAGGCATCGCTGTCCAGGTCGCCGGCGCCCTCGTCAAAAAGGCCGGTGATGAGGTTGGCCATGCCGGCCTTGCCTTCCGGATCCTGCGTGGACCCGCCCTCGAAAGCCATCTGGATGGTGACGATCGGGACGGTGTAGTCCTCCACCAGCCAGGCCTTGATGCCCGTGTCGGAGACCACTTCCTGGATCTTCATTTCCGCTTTCGCCGGCAGCGTGGCCAGGGCAAGCATCAGGACCGCTGCGGCCAGGCCGGCGGCAATCCGGGCAGGAGCAAGATTGCGCATCGTCATTTTCCTCATGACCGTGTCTCCCGTTCCGGCAGGAGCAGTCCGGTGACGGACCGGGATTCGTCGAGCCAGCGGCGGGCCGCGTCGCGGACCTGGTCGGGCGTCACCTGCCTGATCCGGTCGGTCCAGGTCTGGATATCCTCCACCGTGCCGCCCGTGGTCAGCACCGAACCATACATGCGGGCCATGCCCGACTGGTCGTCGCGCGAGAAGATCATCTGGCGTATGAAGCGGTTGCGGGCCTTTTCCAGTTCCTCCTCCGTCACGCCGCCGCTTTCGATCCGGGCGATCTCGGCAAGGATGGCCTGCTGGAGTTCCTCGACGTCCGTCTCGCCGCGCGGCGTGCCATAGGCAACGAAGCGGCTGTCGTCGAGCGCCGTTCCCTGGTACCAGGCGCCGACGCTGGCAGCCATGCCGCGCTTGACGACGAGTTCCTGATAGAGCCTGGACCGGGTTCCGCCCCCCAGTATTTCGGCCAGCAGATCGAGCGCCTCGGCCTCAAGCCCCTCGTCGGTATTGTAGGACGGCACGACCCAGTTGACCTGGTAGCTGGGCACCGTGACGCGCGGATCGCGCATCGTCACCACGCGGGCGGTATTCTGCTCGGGTTCCTGCGGCCGGAGACGCGGCGGCAGGTCCGGACCGCGCGGCACCTGGCCATAGGTCTCCTCGGCCAGGGCGCGAACCTCTTCGGGCGTCACGTCGCCGGCCACCACGAGGACGGCATTGTTCGGCGCATAATAGCGCGTGTAGAACTCGATGGCGTCGGCCCGGTTGAGTTTCTCGATCTCCTGCTTCCAGCCGATGACCGGAATGCGGTAGGGGTGGTTCTGGTAGAGCGTGGCGTCGATCTCTTCGGAGAGCAGCGAGGACGGATTGTTGTCGACCCGCATGGCGCGCTCTTCCAGGATCACGTTGCGCTCCGGCCCGATCACCTCGTCGGTCAGGATGAGATTGTGCATCCGGTCGGCCTCGAAGGCCATCATGGTGCCAAGGGCCTCGGGTGCCACCTTCTGGAAATAGGCGGTGTAGTCGTCCGAGGTGAAGGCGTTTTCCTGCCCGCCGATCTCCGAGACGGCGCGCGAAAACGCGCCCGGCGGATTGTTGCTGGTGCCCTTGAACATGAGATGCTCGAAGAAATGGGCAATGCCGGACTTGCCGGGCGCCTCGTCGGCGCTGCCGGTCTTGTACCAGAGCATGTGCGTGACCACGGGCGCGCGATGATCCGGGATCACCACGACCTCCAGGCCGTTGTCCAGCATGAAACGCGAAATCTCGGACCTGCCGTCTGCCGCGGTGGCGGGCGCTGCTGTCAGAAGGGCGGCGCCGGCAAGCGCCGCGAGCATGGTTTTGCGAATGACCGCCATGGCTAGCTTGTCTCCCTCTGGCCGTTCGGATTGGCGAAGCTGTGCACGAAGATAGGGCCAAGTGAAGGCACAAGAAATGCGCGGCAGATGAAATCTTCGTAATGAAAGGTCAGGCGGGCGTGCCGGACAGACGCAGGAACCGCATCACGGTATCGCCCCAGCGGCGCTCGTCGACAAGGTCGAAGCCTGGCCATTCGAGCGGTGCGCCGGCGGCTTCCTCGACGATGCACAGGGCGCCGGGCGCAAGCCAGCCGCCGGTTCGCGCGGCGGCAAGCGCAAGGGTGCCCAGCCCCTTGCCATAGGGAGGATCGGCAAACATCAGCGAAAACGGCTGCATGGTGCCGACAGCGCCCAGCGTGGTGGCGTCGCGGCGAAAGATGCGCGCCACGCCCTGCAGGCCGAGCGACTCGATATTCGTGCGCAGCAACGCCCTGCCTTCCGCCGACTGTTCCACGAAGAGCGCAAAGGCCGCACCGCGTGACAGGGCCTCAAGGCCCAGCGCGCCGGTCCCGGAAAAGAGATCGAGGACGCGGGCGCCGTCGAGCACGTCGTCATGGCCGTGGGCGATGATGTTGAAAAGCGCCTCGCGGGTGCGGTCCGTGGTCGGGCGTATGGCGTTGGACCTGGGCGCGGCAAGCGCCCTGCCCTTCAGCCGCCCGCCGACGATGCGCATGGGTCAACCCTCATTGCCGTCCCTTTGGCCCGCCCCTGGACCCGCCACCTGGCCCGCCTTTCGGTCCACTGCGCGGCTTGCCGGCGGGACGGCCCGATGGCTTGCCCCCCGGCTTTCCTGCCGGACGCCCGCCTTCAGGGCGGCGCTCGCGCGCCGGACGCTCACCTTCAGGCCGGCGCTCGCGCGCCGGACCGGCAGAGCCGGGATTGCGCGAGCCGGAAACGCGTCCCTTGTCCTCGCGGCCGCCTTCACGCGCGGGTCCGTAGGCGCCCTTGCCCGCCGGTTTTCCGCCGGGCTTGCCGCCGGCGGACCGGGTGCCGGATGCCGGGCGGGCGCCCGGCGCGCGCCAGACATGGGCGCCGCGCGCCTCCTCGCCGAACTTGTTTTCACGGGGCCGGTCGCTGCCCTCGCGTGTACCGGACCTGTCGCCGGCGTTGCGCTCGTCGCGGCTTCTGTGCGGGCGGGGGCCGTCGCGATCGTCTCGCGGGCGGCGGGGGCGTTCGCCGTCGTCATCGCGACGGGGACCCGACTGGAAGCGGCCACGGCGGCGGATCAGGCCGCCTTCCTCCTCGCGGGGTTCCTCGCGCCGGGGACGCGTCTGCAAACGGTCCAGTGCCTCGGCACGGCGGTCGTCCCGGTCGCGGCGCGGCGGTCTCGCGGCCGGGCTGCGTTCGGGCTCATCGCCCTTGCGGACCGGCTTGTTGGAAAACTCGTTGATGACAGGCGCCTCGAAATTGGCGCCGGCCTCCTCGATCAGCGTCTCGCCAAGCTGGTCGCGCAGCGCACGGCCGCGGATCTCGCGCACCGCGCCCTCGGGAAGGTCGCCCAACTGGAAAGGACCGTAGGACACCCGGATCAGGCGGGTCACCTCGAGGCCGAGCGCACCCATCACGTTCTTGACCTCGCGGTTCTTGCCCTCGCGGAACGAGATCGTCAGCCATGAATTCGAGCCCTGCTGGCGGTCCAGCACGGCATCCATGGCGCCGTAGAAGACGCCATCGACGGCGATGCCGTGCTTCAGGTCATCCAGCCTTGTCTCGTCGACCTCGCCATGGACGCGCACGCGGTAGCGCCGTAGCCATCCCGTGGCCGGCAATTCCAGCACGCGGGCAAGGCCGCCGTCATTGGTGAGCAGCAGCAGGCCCTCGGTGTTGATGTCGAGCCGCCCGACCGAAACGACGCGCGGCATGCCTTCCGGCAAGGACTCGAAGACAGTCGGCCGGCCCTCCGGGTCGCGATTGGTGGTCACGAGGCCGGCGGGCTTGTTGAACAGCCAGAGACGCGTGCGCTCGATCTCGGGGATCGGATTGCCGTCGATGGCGATGCGGTCCTGGTGCGTGACGTTCAGGGCCGGGCTGTCGATGACCTTGCCATTGACCGAGATGCGGCCGTCGGCGATCAGGCCTTCCGCCTCGCGGCGCGACGAGACACCGGCGCGGGCCAGTCGCTTGGCGATCCGCTCGCCTGCGGGCGGGGCTTCGGGCGGGGCCTCGCGGTCGAACCGCCGCGCCGGCCTGCCGCCTGGCCGCGCGTGGCCTGTGCCCGCTGTCTTCTGCCGGTCGCCAAACGGCTTGCGCGGGCCCCGGGGCTTGTCTTTCCTGTCGTCGCTCATCTGGTCATTCTCTCGTGGTGGGGCTACGTAGCAAACACTGAAACGTCTTGCGAGTGAAAACAGGCATGGCCGGACCGACGGGAACCGTTGCCGCACCGATGGATATCGCGCTGGAAGAGGCCCGCGCCGCGGCTGCACGTGGCGAGGTTCCCGTCGGCGCCGTCATCGTGCAGGACGGCACGGTCATTGCGCGGGCCGGCAACCGGACCCGCGAACTCAACGACCCGACCGCCCATGCGGAAATGCTCGCCATCCGGGAGGCCTGCCGCACGCTCGGCCAGGAGCGGCTTTCCGGCCTCGATCTCTACGTCACGCTTGAACCATGCACCATGTGCGCCGGCGCCATATCCTTCGCGCGGCTCAGGCGGCTCTACTACGGCGCGGAGGATCCGAAAGGCGGCGCGGTGGCCAGCGGCGCCCGCTTCTTCGGCCAGCCGACCTGTCATCATGCGCCCGATGTCTATGCCGGATTGAGCGAGCGCGAGGCCGCGCTCCTGCTCAAGACGTTCTTCGCAGACCGGCGTGGCTGACCCCGCCGGTCCGGCTCCTTACCAGGGAAGCATGTCCCGCCAGCTTGTCTTGCCCGCCTTCCTGCGGGATTCAGCCTTCAGGCGGCGCTCCTTGTCCGCCTCGTCCTCGCCCAGTTCGCCCACGGCGGCCGTCTGGGCCGGAACGCGGTATTCAAGCGGCGGTTCGGAGAGATATTTCCGGCTGACCGGGCTGCCCTGCTGGCTTTCGGCACGGCGGCGGCGGTATTCCGCCTGCGGGTCGTTCTTGCCGAAGACAGGGGTCTGGCTGGAATCGAGCTGCCTGTACTGGCCGCGCTCGGCGGCGGCCGTCGAGGTGATCATCGGCTCGCCGGGATCGCGTTCGCGGCCGCTGGACACGATCGGTCGGAAATCCGGATTGTCGCGGTTTTCCGTCGCATAGCGGCGGTAGCGGGCGCGGCGTTCCTCCGGGGATTCCGGCCAGGCCTCGGCATTGACCGCCACGATCTGCTCCTGCGGTGCGGGCAACTGGCTGGTGCTGGCCGGCTTCACCAGGGCCGGGCGCGGCTCATAGTCGATCTCCGGCCCGCGCTTGGGCGCGAGCGAGACCATGCCAGACAGATCTTCCAGAAGCTGCTCGTTGGCCGTCTTGTCGGTGCCGTAGGTCGGCGAACTCATGCAGCCTGACAAGGCCGTTGCCGCCAAGCCGGCGGATATGGCGAGCACGAGGCCCCGGCCCTTACGCGTGTTTCCAACCATGTCGCGATGCGCGCCTTTCATCGTGTGTCTGTGGCGCTCAACGCGCCTGCCACCTTGCGGATCATGCGATGACGGCACAATCCGGCAACAAGATGACGTGACTTCAATTGCGATCCTTTTAACGCAAGCCAGGGCTGACGGCAACGCGGGCGCGCGGTCTTGCGCGCCCGCCCCGCCTTTTCCCGGCCGCTGATCGTCAGAGACGGCCAAGCGCCTGCAACTCCCTGAGCGCCGCCGCGTCGCGCGCCGACACGTCCGGAAAGGCCGGGTCCGCGCCCACATCGTTCGTCACACGCCAGGAGCGGGCGCATCTCGTGCCCTGGGCCAGCGCCGGAACGACTGCCACGCCCTTCACCTCCTCGAGGACGAAAGCGCCCTCCGGCGCGGGCTTGTCGGAGACCGACATGCCCGACGTGATGCAGATTTCCGACATGTCGAGCCCCTCGATGGCCTCGCGCAGCGCCGGATCGGTGACGTGGACGAAGGGGGCTGCCTCCAGCGACGAGCCGATACGCTTTTCACGGCGCTCGATTTCCAGCGCGCCGGTGACGACGCGGCGGACCTGGCGGACCTTCTTCCACTTCGCCGCGAGATTCTCGTCCCTCCATTCGGCGGGAATGGCCGGGAACTGCTCCAGGTGCACCGAAAGCGCATCCGGATTGCGGTCCAGCCACGCCTCCTCCGTTGTGAAGGGCAGCATGGGCGCCAGCCATTTCACCACCGCGTCGAAGACCGTGCGGACCACCTGCAGCGCGGCCTTGCGGCGAATGCTCGACGGCGCGTCGCAGTAGAGCGCGTCCTTGCGGATGTCGAAATAGAAGGCCGACAGGTCGATGACCATGAAGTCGATCAGGTTGCGGGCGATCCGCTTGAAGTCGAAGTTGGAATAGCCCTCGTTGACGACGCGGTCCAGTTCGGCAAGCCGATGCAGGATGAGGCGCTCAAGCTCCGGCATGTCTGCCACAGCCACCGTCTCGCCCTCGTCATGGGCCAGCGTGCCGAGCATCCAGCGGATGGTGTTGCGCATCTTGCGATAGGCGTCGATGTTGGTCTGGATGATGGACTTGCCGAGCCGCTGGTCCTCCCAGTAGTCGGTCGTCATGACCCAGAGGCGCAGGATGTCGGCGCCTGCGTCCTTCATCACATCCTGTGGCGTGACCGTGTTGCCGAGCGACTTGGACATCTTGCGCCCGTCCTCGGCCATGGTGAAGCCATGGGTGATGACCGTGTCATAGGGCGCGCGGCCGCGCGTGCCGCAGCTTTCCAGCAGCGAGGAATGGAACCAGCCGCGATGCTGGTCGGAGCCTTCAAGGTAGACGTCCGCCGGCCATTTCAGGTCCGGCCGATCCTCCAGCGTGAAGGTGTGGGTCGAGCCGGAATCGAACCAGACGTCGAGAATGTCGCGCACCTGGATCCACGGCTCGCCGGCCCGGTCGCCGAGGAAGCGCTCGCGCGCGCCATCTGCGAACCACGCATCCGCACCCTCGGCCTCGAAGGCCTCCAGGATGCGCCGGTTGACCGCCTCGTCCTTCAGCACCTTGCCGTCGGCATCGGCGAAGACGCAGATCGGCACGCCCCAGGCGCGCTGGCGCGACAGCACCCAGTCTGGCCGGTCGGCGATCATCGCCCTCAGGCGCGTCTGGCCGGCGGCCGGCACGAAGCGGGTGGCATCGATGGCGTTCAGCGCTCGCTCGCGCAGCGTCGTGCCATCCTCCAGCGTCTTGTCCATGTGGACGAACCATTGCGGCGTGTTGCGGAAGATGACCGGCTTCTTGGAGCGCCAGGAATGAGGATAGGTGTGCTTGAGCCGGCCGCGCGCGAACAGCATGTTGGCGTCGATGAGCGCGGCGATGACCGCCTTGTTGGCGTCGCCCTTCTTGCCGTGGTCGTCGATGACGCGGGCCGGGCCGCCCTCGCGGTCCGGACCGAACCCCGGCGCATCCTTCGTGAAAAAGCCCGCATCATCCACGGTGAAGGGGATCCGGCTGGAAATGCCGCGCGCTTCCAGGTCGCGGGCATGGTGCATCCAGGCGTCGAAGTCCTCGCGGCCGTGGCCGGGCGCGGTGTGGACGAAGCCCGTGCCGGCATCATCGGTGACGTGATCGCCTTCCAGCAGCGGGACGTCGAAATCATAGCCGCCGCCGACACCCTTCAGCGGATGGGCGCAGGTGATGACCGACAATTCGTCCGGCGCGACATCGCGCAGGCGCTTGTGGCCCAGCTTGGCCTTGGCGAAGCTCTCTTCGGCCAGCGCATCGGCGAAGACCAGCTTTTCGCCCGGTTGCGGGCCGAAATCGTTCTCGGCCGCCGTGACTTCATAGAGGCCGTAGGCGATGCGCGAGGAGTAGGAGATGGCGCGGTTGCCGGGGATGGTCCAGGGCGTGGTCGTCCAGATGACGATGTGGGCGCCTTCCAGATCTCCACCGGAGGTGACCGGGAACTTCACCCAGATCGTGTCGGATTCATAATCCTGGTATTCGACTTCCGCCTCGGCCAGCGCGGTGCGCTCGACGACCGACCACATGACCGGCTTGGAGCCGCGGTAAAGCTGGTCGGACATGGCGAATTTCAGCAGTTCGCCAGCAATGCGGCTCTCGGCATGGAAATCCATCGTCGTGTAGGGCGTCTCGAAATCGCCGATGACGCCGAGGCGCTTGAACTCGCCCGTCTGCACCGCGATCCAGTGACTGGCGAAGTCGCGGCATTCCTGACGGAACTCGTTGACCGGCACCTCGTCCTTGTTCTTGCCCTTCGCCCGGTACTGTTCCTCGATCTTCCATTCGATCGGCAGGCCGTGGCAGTCCCAGCCGGGCACGTAGTTGGAATCGTAGCCGCGCATCTGGAAGGAGCGCGTGATGACGTCCTTGAGGATCTTGTTGAGCGCGTGGCCGATATGGATGTTGCCGTTGGCGTAGGGCGGGCCGTCATGCAGCACGTAGAGGGGCCGGCCGGCCGCGCTCTCGCGCAGCTTGCGGTAGAGGTTCATCTCCTCCCAGCGGGCAACGATCTCGGGCTCCTTCTTGGGGAGGCCGGCGCGCATGGGGAATTCGGTCTGCGGCAGGTAGAGCGTCTTCGAGTAGTCGAGCTTTTCGGGCGTATCGGTCATTGTCTTGCCAATCGTGCGGCCGGATGGCCTGGCTTCATTCGGGCGTGAAACGGATGGCCGCGCAGGCGCCCGAGGACGGCGCGCGAGCCTTTATCCCGGACCTTCCCGCGCCCGGTCAGGCGCCGCGGAAGGCCGGGCCAATAATTCGCTGGGAAAAGGCGCTCGGAACGGTTTTCATGGGCGCGGGTCTTAGTCCTTTTTGATCCGCTTGAAAAGTGGCCTGACGGGCACGGGCGCGCCGCTACCAGGTTTCCCTGTCCAGTTTCTCGAAGATGATGCGGCGCATGACCGCCGTCACGGGACCGGGAAAGAGCTGCCCGAACCCGGCAAAGACAACCGGTCCGGCGCCCGGAATGATGGCGCGGCGGCCCTTTTCCATGGCGTCGAGGCTGCGCCTTGCAGCCTCGGCGGGCGCCATGCGCCGCGATGCATCGGCGCCGGGCGGCGCGTGGCGCGCGGCTTGCGGCGTATCCAGCGGACCGGGGAAGATGGTGGAGACCGAAACGCCGAGCCGGGCGGCGGGCTTCCTGAGCGAGCGGGCATAGACCGCCAGCGCATCCTTGGAGCCGGCATAGGCCGCGGCTCCGGGATAGCCGGTGAAATGGGAGAGCGACGAAACGAAGCCGATGCGGCCGCCCGTCCTCACCGCGCCCTCGCGCAGCAGTGTGGAGACGATGACCATGGGCGCCTCGGCGTTCACCCGGACGATGCGCAGCAGGACCTCTGGCGGCATGGCCGAAAGGCGGCCGGTCGCGCTGATGCCGGCATTCATGATCACGCAATCATAGGGACCGGCTGCCAGCAGCGCCGGCAGCGTGCGGTCCAGCGCATCGCGGTCGGCCAGGTCGCAGCCGACGTGAAGGCGGCCGTCCATGGCGACCGGGGGCTCGTGCCGGTCCAGCGCCACCACGTCGTGGCCGCGCTGTTCCAGCAGGTCCGCGAAGGCGGCGCCAAGGCCCGACGAAGCGCCGGTGACGAGCGCGCGTCTCCTGGCGCCGCTCACAGCCTCGGCCTCCAGTGGGCCGCGCCGGAAAGATAGCGCAACCAGCCCAGCGCCACAGGAGAGCGGCGCGTGGCAAGGTCATGGGCGAGCATGGCGGCCGCGTCGTCGGGGTCGAGGAACAACCGCCCGATCCACCCGGGATCGTGACCGGCCCTTGCATGCATGCCGGTGCGCATGGGCCCGGGATGCACCACCTGGACGCCCGCCTCGCCCTTCCACTCGCTGCGCAGGGCGCGCGCCACCCCATGCAGGCCGGCCTTCGATCCGGCATAGGCGGGAAACAGCGCCGCGCCCTTGCGGGCGGTCGACCCGACCAGCGTCAGCAGTCCGTTCCTTTCGGCCAGACGGGGATGGAGCATGCGGGCGAGCACGAGCGTTGCCGCCAGGTTGACGTCGAGCGTCTCGCGGATCTGGGCGGCGGTTTCAAGCCCGTCCGGCACAGCATAACCTGCGGCGGCATTGAGCACGGCGTGGTCGAGACCGTCCCAGCCGGCCTCTTCGAGCGCATCGGCGATGGCTTCAACGGCTTCCATGGGGCGGGCCAGACCGGCACGAACGTACAGGCAGGCGGGCGGGAGCAGCGCGGCCGCCTCCTGCGGCGTCCTGCGGCCGGCGATCATCACCGCGTGACGCCCGCAGAGCCGGCGCGCCAGCGCAAGGCCCAGCCCGCTGGTGCCGCCAGTGATCAGGATCCGGCGTCCGTCCCCGCGCGTCATCCGCGCTCCCCGAAGGCGACGAAGGCGTCGAGGGGCGAAAGCGGGCGAACGCCGGCGAGAAGCGCACGGGCCTCGTCCTCGTCGCGCTTCATCTGCGCAACGAGCGCGTCGAGGCCGTCGAACTTCTCCTCGCCGCGCAGGAAGCCGAACAGGGCGACCGTGCAGGTCTCGCCGTAGAGATCGCCGGCAAAATCGAACAGGAAGGTTTCGAGAAGGGCAGACCCGTCGCTGTCGACGGTGGGCCGGCGCCCGTAACTGGCGACGCCATCGTGAACCGAACCGTCAGGACGGGTGAACCGCACGGCATAAATGCCATGGGCAAGGCCGTTGTCCTCGGGGAGCGCCATGTTGGCGGTCGGATAGCCGAGCGTCCGGCCAAGCTGCTTGCCGCGAATGATCGGCGCCTCGACCGCGTAGCGGTAGCCGAGCAGGCCGGCGGCTTCGGCAACATTTCCCGCCTGGAGACATTCGCGGATGCGGCTCGAAGAGATGACGTCGGCGTTCTCGTCGCGAAAGGCATCGACCAGCGTCACCTCGAAGCCGTGTTCAGCCCCGGCTGCCATGAGGTAGGCCGGACCGCCGGCGCGGTTGCGGCCGAAATGGAAGTCGAAGCCGGTCACCGCGTGGACGATTCCCAGCCCGTCGCACAGGATGCCCTGCACGAAATCCAGAGGCTCGGTGGAGGCGAACTCGCGGCTGAACGGCTGCTCGATCACCGCGTCGAAGCCGAGTGCCGCGAGAAGATGGGCGCGCAAGGGCGCGGGCGTCAGCCGGAACACCGGCTGATCCGGCCTGAAGACGGTGCGGGGATGCGGCTCGAAGGTGAGCACCAGCGCGGGCACACCCTTCCCGGCAGCCAGGGTCAGGGCCTTTTCCAGCACAGCCATGTGGCCGCGGTGGACGCCGTCGAAATTGCCGATGGCCACCACCGCGCCGCGCAATTCCCGCGGCAGGTGCACCGGGTCCGACAAGCGCAGCAGGGATGCATTCGCCATGGCGCTCACCGAAGTTTCGTTATGGATGCGGCCGGCCACAGGGCGTGCCTCTCGAAGAAGGCCGACAGGCGGGCGGGGTCGGGCGCGTCGGACGAATCGCCATAGTCGCGATAGTGGATGCCGCCCGAAACATAGAGTGAATCGATGCCGGCATTCACGGCGCCCTTGATGTCAGTCAGCATGCCGTCGCCGATGGCAAGGACCTGCTTCTCCCCGACCGGCGCGCCCGCCAGTTCGCCCAACCGTGCCATGGCCGCGCGATAGATCGGTGCGTGCGGCTTGCCCGCGATCATCGTACGGCCGCCCAACTGTGCGTAGTCACGGGCCAGCGCGCCGGAACACCAGATCATGCGGTCGCCGCGCTCGACCACGATATCGGGATTGGCGCAGATCATGGGCAGATTGCGCGAGCGCAGGCGTTGCAGCATCGGTGCATAATCGTCCGGCGTTTCGGTCTCGTCATCGAAAAGCCCGGTGCAGACGATCGCCGCGGCCTCGAATTCCTCCACCAGTTCGACATCGAGCCCGTCGAACAGTTGAAGGTCGCGCTCCGGACCCAGGTGAAAGACGCGGCGCGGCCCTTCGGCGATCAGGCGCCGCGTCACATCGCCCGACGTCACGACATCGTCCCAGGCATCGTCGGGAACGCCGAGGCCGCGGATCTGCGTGATGACGCCGGCGGAGAGGCGCGGTGCGTTGGTGAGCAGTACGACCCGGCGACCCTCGGCACGCATGCGCGCCAGCGCGGCGCAGGCCTGCGGAAAGGCACGGACGCCATTGTGCACGACGCCCCAGACATCGCACAGGATGGCCGCATAGTCCGCGGCCAGGTCATCCAGTCGCTCGATCATGGCAGGCTTGGCATTCATCGATCTCATCCTGTTCCCGGCATCTGTCCGGCGGCACCGGAATTAACCCAAGCCGTTCACCCTGTCACCAGCTTTGGGCTGACAGTTCCCGGCGGCCGTGCGAAAACGAACAGGCCGGTGCGCCGTACGAAGCGGCCGCTGCGGCGGGGAGATGTCCGCTCAGATGGGAATGCGCAGAGGAATCATTCCAGTCGTGCTTGGCGCAGGCCTTCTTGCCGGCGGGCCGGCGCAGGCCGCGCTCGACGACCGGCTCGTTGCGGGCGGCATCGGGCTTGCCGCCCTCTTCGGCCTTACCGGGCTGGCCGCCGGCCTCTGGGCGCTCATCCTGCAACGCCGGTCCCTTCGCGAGCAGCGCCGGCTGATGGAGATGGTCGAACGCAGCCTGGCAAGCCACGGCAACGGGCCGGCCCCGCGGACCGGCACCGGCCGCCCCGGCGAACCGGAAGCCGAAGCGCCATCACGTCGCGGCCTTCAGGTCACCGAACCGGACGTTGCCGCCGGAGCCCCTGCGAAGGCCCCCGATGCAAGGATCATCGACGAAGCCGACGAACCGGCAGCCAACGTGATCCGGCTCAGCGCCGAAGTGACCCAGGCAGCCCGGCCCGTGGCCGATACGGCGGCCGCATCGTCTCTGCGCACATGGCCGGCGGGCGCCATCGAGGCCCTTGGCGAAGGACGCTTCGACATCGCGCTGGAGCCGATGATCTCGATCTCGAAGTCCCGGGCGGTCGGTTTCGACGTGCATGCGACCGTGGGCGCGGATGACGGGTTCATGTACCGCATGGCCAGCGAACCGCGCGCGGGCGCACGCCTCGCCTTCGAAGCGGCGCTGGTGCGCAAGGCGGCGGCTGTGGCCTGCCAGCAGTTCGAGGAAAGCGGCGAGGAAATGCCGCTCTACGTTCCTGTCTCCGCCAGCCTGCTCCAGGACAGCGCATCGCTGGACAGCGTCCTGAAGCTGTATGCGGGCGACAGCCGGATGAGCCGGTTGCTCATCCTCTCGGTGCCGGTCCACCTGATGACAGGGGCCAACCGGAAGCAGGCTCCCGCGCTTGACCGGCTGCGCGACGGCGGCATCAAGCTCGCGGCGGAAGGCTGGCTTGGCGGCCTGCAGGGCGTGGAAACGCTGAAAGGCCATGGCGTCGACTGCGTCAAGATCACTGCCAACCGGCTTCTGGAGCGCGAAAAGCTGCGGCCGAAAGATCTCGACGCGGACACCATCGTGGCCGCTTGCGCCGATGCCGGCATCCTGGTTGCAGCCATCGAGGTGAATACGGACGAGGAAGCCATCAGCCTGATCGATATCGGCGTCGACGTCATGTCGGGATTGCGCTTCAACGGGCCCAGGCGGCTCAAGCCGGGCTTCGCCGCCGGAAAGGGCGCGCGCGCCGGCTCATGAACAAAGAAAGCGCCTGAAACATAGTAAACACAAAGTAAATCCATATTTTCTAATTATTTTGTTCTCGTAATACCTAATTAAATGGAGTCATAATATAGTTCCTTGCCGTTCCATCAGGCAGGGAGCTTCACCGTGTTCAGGATCTTTGCGAAAAACGAGTCAGGCAATTTTGCCATCATGGCCGCCTTTCTCTTTCCCGTCTTCATACTCTCGGTCGGCGTCGCGATCGACCTGACCGAGATGGAGCGCCAGCGACATGCCACGATCTATGCAATGGAAGCGGCCGGCATCGCCATCGGCCGCCAGATCGAGGAAGGCATGTCCGACGACGAACTGAAGACCTATGGCAAGAAGTTCTTCGAGGCCAATCTCGGGCCTGTCGAGATCGGCCAGGCCAACCTGCAGATCCTGCTTCCCGAAGAAACGGGCAGCGGCGGCGACATCAAGCTGATCACCGCGCTGGACTTCAAGCCGCTGTTCCTGACCTCCAGCCTCTCGGGCATGTACAGCAACATCACGACCTTCGAATTCGAGGAAACCGTCAAGGTGCGGACCAAGAACACGGCCGAAATCGCGCTCGTGCTCGACAATTCCGGATCGATGGACAACAGGGGCACGGGTTCCAGCAAGAAGCGCCTGGAACTCTTGAAGGAGGCCGCGACCTATCTGGTGGAGGAACTGGCCAAGGACGCTTCCAAGATCAAGCAGATCGTCAAGCCGGTGCAGTTTTCCGTGGTTCCCTTTGCCGCCTCCGTCAATATCGGTGCAGAGCACGCCGATGCCGACTGGATGGACAAGTACGGCGATTCCCCCGTTCACCACGAGAACTTCAACTGGGATTCCCTGAAGGACGCCTGGGGCGACAACAAGAAGGCGGTCCAGCAAGGGAACCGCTGGTACAAGTCCGGCTCAGGCTGGGGCGCAGAAGAGGGCGAAGTCCTGACCCGTTTCTCACTCTATGGCGGGCTGAAGAAGCAGGTCGGGGAAAAAGTTGTCCAGGAAGGCTACAATCAGTCCCAGAAGGTGTGCGGGTGGTGGTATGGCCGGCAATATTGCTGGTACGAGAACAAGTGGGTCCCGCCTGTGAAGGAACCCATCTATGGCAGCGCGGATTCCTGGCAGGGCTGCGTGGAGGCCCGTCCCTATCCCTTCAACGTCAACGGCAAGATCGCCGACAGCAGCGAGCCGGAATCGCTGATCGTGCCGATGTTCGCCAATGACGAGACCGACAATGGCGACAATGGCTGGTGGCACAACAACTGGATGGACGACGATTACGACGGCAAGCCCTCCAGCTACACGAACCTCAAGCGCCACCGCGACATGGTGAAGTACTTCGAGCCGCTGCCGGATTCCTACACGTCCGGCCTGGATCGCGGTCCCAACTTCTCCTGCACGACGACCCCCATCACGCCGCTCAAGGACGTGACGAAGAGGACCGAATACGACGAGGTGCTGGCGGCCATCGACGCCATGCAGGCCAATGGCAACACCAACGTCCCCGAGGGCATGGCCTGGGGATGGCACACGCTGACCAAGGCGCCACCCTTCAGCGAAGGCCGCCCGGACTCCGACGAGAACAACGACAAGGTCATCATCGTGCTGACCGACGGCGCCAATACCTATACCCACCTGCCCGGTTCCTACTACGACCCGGACGGCATCAAGAAATCCACCTACGCCGCGCACGGTTACATGGGCATGAACTATGACGGCGGAACCAAGCCGCGGCTCTACGAAGGGCTGAGTTCCGGATTTCCAACCGGGTCCTTCAACGATAACAGCTACACCAAGGCCATGGACGAACACATGCAGACGCTGTGCTCCAACGCCAAGTCTGAGGGCATCATCATCTTCTCGGTGGCGCTGGACCTGCCGTCCAATTCCAATGCGATCAACGAATTGCGCAGCTGCGCCTCGGAATCGCGTTTCCGCAAGGACGCCAACGGAAACTACGAGAAGCTGTTCTACAACACGACCGGCGGCGAACTCATGGACGTCTTCAAGGCGATCGCCGAGGAGCTTTCAAACCTGCGCATCGTCGGCTGATCGCCGGAAAGAGAGCGCAAGACGAACGGCGCGCCCTGCCTGGCAGGCGGGGCGCGCCGCTTTCGTGACCATGCGGGCGGCGGATCGCAAGCCAAACGCAGACGGGCCGGCCGCATTCGCCAGGACAGATTTTTTCCCGTGCGGAATTCTTGACAGCGCCATCCGCCATGCTTATTTCCAGCGCCGTTAGCACTCACCCAATGTGAGTGCTAACACCGCGCAAGCGGTCCCCATTGAGTTGAAATCCATTCACCCGAGGGTAACAGACATGGCCGAGATGAATTTCCGCCCGCTCCACGACCGCGTTGTCGTGCGCCGGGTTGAGTCCGAAGAGAAGACCGCCGGCGGGATCATCATTCCCGACACCGCCAAGGAAAAGCCGTCGGAAGGCGAGATCGTCGCCGTTGGCGAAGGCGCGCGCAAGGACAGCGGCGAACTGATCCCGATGTCCGTCAAGGCCGGCGACCGCGTCCTGTTCGGCAAGTGGTCCGGCACCGAAGTCAAGCTCAACGGCGAAGACCTTCTGATCATGAAGGAAGCCGACATCATGGGCGTGATCGGCTGATCCGGCCGGATATCCGCTCACTATCCCCAATCCTCGTTTAGGGCAAAAGCCCGGGAGTTATGGAAACATGGCAGCCAAGGAAGTAAAATTCAGCCGTGACGCGCGCGAGCGCATGCTGCGTGGCGTCGACATTCTGGCCGATGCGGTGAAGGTGACGCTGGGTCCCAAGGGCCGCAACGTCGTCATCGACAAGGCCTTCGGTGCTCCGCGCATCACCAAGGACGGCGTCTCCGTCGCCAAGGAAATCGAACTGGAAGACAAGTTCGAGAACATGGGCGCGCAGATGGTGCGCGAAGTCGCCTCCAAGACCAATGACATTGCCGGCGACGGCACGACCACCGCAACCGTGCTCGCCCAGGCCATCGTCAAGGAAGGCGCCAAGGCGGTTGCCGCCGGCATGAACCCGATGGACCTGAAGCGCGGCATCGACCTCGCTGTCACCGAAGTCACCGCCAAGCTCGTTTCCGCCGCCAAGAAGATCAACACCTCCGACGAGGTGGCCCAGGTCGGCACGATTTCCGCCAATGGCGAAAAGGAAATCGGCGACATGATCGCGAATGCGATGCAGAAGGTGGGCAACGAGGGCGTCATCACCGTCGAGGAAGCCAAGACCGCCGAGACCGAGCTGGAAGTCGTGGAAGGCATGCAGTTCGACCGCGGCTACCTGTCGCCCTACTTCGTGACCAATCCGGAAAAGATGGTCGCCGAACTGGAAGACGCCTACATCCTGCTGCACGAGAAGAAGCTCTCCAACCTGCAGGCCATGCTGCCGGTGCTGGAATCCGTCGTGCAGTCGTCCAAGCCGCTCGTCATCATCGCTGAAGACGTG
Organism: Zhengella sedimenti; assembly: GCF_046506625.1. Lineage (NCBI taxonomy): Bacteria > Pseudomonadati > Pseudomonadota > Alphaproteobacteria > Hyphomicrobiales > Notoacmeibacteraceae > Zhengella > Zhengella sedimenti. The sequence goes on along the minus strand of NZ_JBKFFP010000005.1, from coordinate 215,114 downwards.
GAAGGCGAGGCCCTGGCCACGCTGGTGGTCAACAAGCTGCGTGGCGGCCTGAAGATCGCCGCCGTCAAGGCTCCGGGCTTCGGTGACCGCCGCAAGGCCATGCTGGAGGACATCGCGATCCTCACCGGCGGCCAGGTCATCTCCGAAGACCTCGGCATCAAGCTGGAAAACGTGACCCTCGACATGCTGGGCCGCGCCAAGAAGGTTGCCATCTCCAAGGAAAACACCACGATCGTCGATGGCGCCGGCAAGAAGGCCGAGATCGAGGGCCGCGTTGCCCAGATCAAGGGCCAGATCGAGGAGACGACCTCCGACTACGACCGCGAGAAGCTCCAGGAGCGTCTCGCCAAGCTGGCCGGCGGCGTGGCCGTGATCCGCGTCGGCGGTGCGACCGAAGTGGAAGTGAAGGAAAAGAAGGACCGCGTCGACGACGCCCTCAACGCGACCCGCGCGGCCGTCGAGGAAGGCATCGTGGCCGGCGGCGGCACCGCTCTCCTGCGCGCTTCCCACGCCCTGACCGTCAAGGGCGTCAACGCGGACCAGGATGCCGGCATCGCCATCGTGCGCCGCGCCCTCCAGTCCCCGGCGCGCCAGATCGTCACCAATGCCGGTGACGAGGCCTCCATCGTGGTCGGCAAGATCCTCGAGAACGCCTCGGAGACCTTCGGCTACAACGCCCAGACCGGCGAATATGGCGACATGATCGCCATGGGTATCGTCGATCCGGTCAAGGTGGTTCGCACCGCGCTGCAGGATGCCGCTTCCGTGGCCGGCCTGCTCGTCACCACCGAAGCCATGATCGCCGAACTGCCGAAGAAGGACTCGGCTGCTCCGGCGATGCCGGGCGGCGGTATGGGCGGCATGGACTTCTAAGTCCTGCTTCCAACCAGATCTCATGGAAAGGGCGGCTCGCAAGGGCCGCCCTTTTTTGTCATGCGGCCATGCCGGTCTTTCCCTGTCCGGCGGTGGCCGGACGTGGCTGGCAACGGGCTCGGGCAGCATCAAATGCCAGCCCGGTTATTCACCGCGCGTTAACGCCGATACCGGCAAGCCGCTGCGATTAAGGCCTCGTGAACCCTGATGCTGTCACATGGTCCCCGTGTGCGAAATGAAATCGGGGGCTTTCTTCCATGCTGGAATTCTTCAGTATGTCCGGCCGCTATGGCCGGACCATGTTCTGGTTATCCATGGCCATATCAACAGGCCTGAGTTGGCTTGCGGGCCAACAGGAGTTCAAGAAGACAACATTCGAGAACGGCTTCATCGTTCCGGACGACGGGGACCCACGGTTCTGGCTTTCGGCGGTACTGGTGGTCCTGGCTTTCTGGATCAGCGCCGTCGGCTGCATCAAGCGGCTTCACGACCGCGGGAAAACGGGCTGGTGGTATCTCCTGCTGTTCGTCCCTGTCATCGGGCCGCTCTGGGCGCTGGTCGCGCTCGGTCTCATGCCGGGTACCGGGCGGGACGATAACGGCTACGGCCCGCGTGACGGGCTCCGGAGCCGTCGCGAGAGGAAAACCGCCGCGAAGGAAGACCAGGAGGCTTTTGCCCTCGAAAACCGGCGGCGCAGGGTCCTGCCCGAAACTGCATTCAAGGAGGAACTCCCGGCCGAAACACATCTGGTCCGGCGCAAGCAGGAAATCGACCGGCTGCAACTCGCCCCGTCGCAGAGAACCGGGTTCGGGCGAAGGCGATATGCCTGACCGTCCCGGTTTTCGGAAGGGAGAGAAACAATGTGGCGTTTCTTGGGATTTTCCGGGCGGATCGGGCGGTCCACCTGGTGGCTGGGCCAACTGCTCACCGTGGCCATCGGCGTTCTGGCATGGGATGACGTCGGCACCATTCTGGACCGGCGCAGCGATACCGAACCAACCGAGACCGGCCTGATCGCGCTTGCCGCCATTCTGTGGATTGGGTGGTCGACCGGTGTGAAGCGCCTGCACGACCACAACAAGGCGGCGACCATGTCCAATCTCTGCTGCCGCTGGACGCATGACGTTATCTTCGAGCTGGGTTTCAAGAAAGGCGATGACGGTCCCAACGACTTCGGTCCGCCGGAAAAGCCCTTGTTGCGCTGGCCATCGGCGCGCGGCGGTGGCGATTCCGGCACATTGTCCATGACCGCCTCCATGTGGTCCGACACAACGGACATGACTGAACCGCCGGCTCCGACGGTGAAGGCTCCGGTCAACCGGCCTGCTGTCAGGCGTCCGGTCTTCGGGCGGCGCACCACCGTGCCGCGCTGACCTGCCGGCAGGCTGCCCGTCCTGCGGAGACCTTGGCTGAAGAAGTCCCGATCCCACATAGTGTTGAGGGACAAGAGGAGCAGACGCCATGGCAACACGCACCGAAACCGACACGTTCGGGCCGATCGACGTGCCCGCGGACCGCTATTGGGGCGCGCAGACACAGCGCAGCCTGGAGAATTTCCGCATCGGCGCGGAGCGCATGCCGCCTGCCCTCATCCACGCGCTCGGTCTCGTCAAGCAGGCGGCGGCGCGGACAAATGCCGCGCTCGGCGAACTCGACGGCGAACTGGCCGCCCTCATCGACAACGCAGCGGGGGAGGTCGCGTCGGGCAAGCTGGACGACCATTTCCCGCTCGTCGTCTGGCAGACCGGCTCGGGCACCCAGACCAACATGAACGCCAATGAGGTGATCGCGAACCGGGCCATCGAGATGGCCGGCGGCGCGATGGGCTCCAAGACGCCCGTCCACCCCAACGATCACGTCAACCGCAGCCAGTCGTCCAACGACACCTTTCCCACGGCCATGCATGTGGCCGTGGTCCGCGAAGCCCATGACCGCCTGATGCCGGCGCTCGCCCGGCTGCATGATGCGCTGGACGCGAAGGCGCAGGCCTTCGGTTCCATCGTCAAGATCGGACGCACGCATACGCAGGATGCCACGCCGCTGACGCTGGGCCAGGAATTTTCCGGCTATGCCGCCGCGCTTGACCTCGGACGCGGCCGCATCGCCGCGGCACTTGAGGACGTGCATGCGCTGGCACAGGGAGGAACGGCCGTCGGCACCGGGCTCAACGCGCCGGAGGGCTTTTCCGCACGCTTCGCGGAGGAAATCTCGGCGCTGACCGGCCTCGCCTTCCGGCCCGCGGCCAACCGTTTCGAGGCGCTGGCCAGCCATGGTGCCCTGACCAACCTGCATGGCGCGCTTGCCGCCCTTGCAGGCGATCTCTACAAGATCGCCAACGACATCCGCCTGCTTGCCTCCGGGCCGCGCTCGGGGCTTGGGGAACTGTCCCTGCCGGAAAACGAGCCGGGATCCTCCATCATGCCGGGCAAGGTCAACCCGACGCAGGCCGAGGCGCTGACCATGGTGGCGGCGCAGGTCATGGGCAACCAGGCCACCGTCGCCTTTGCCGCCTCGCAGGGCCAGTTCGAACTAAACGTGATGAAGCCGGTGATCGCGCAGAATGTTCTGCAATCCATTCGTCTGCTGGCCGACGCCATGGTTTCCTTTGCCGACAAATGCGTCGACGGAATTACGGCCAATGAAAGCCATATCGCCAAACTGGTGGAGCGGTCGCTGATGCTGGTGACGGCTCTGGCGCCCGAAATCGGCTATGACAAGGCAGCGGCCATCGCCAAGGCCGCCCATGCCAATGGCACGACCCTGCGCGAGGAAGCATTGAAGAGCGGGCATGTGGATGCATCGACCTTCGACAGGCTGGTGCGGCCGGAAACGATGATCAGCGGCGGGTGAGCGGCTCCGCCGCGTTTATCAGGCATTTACGCTGCGTTGCACAAATGACGCCTATTCGTGAACGATAAAACGAGTATTGTCCACTCAGCGAAAACAAACGTTGAGGGACTTCCCATGAACACCAATCTTCTGCTGCTTGCCGGGCGTGTCCTGGCTGCCTTCATCTTCATCATGGCCGGCTGGAGCAAGCTGGCCGGCGGCATCGACGGCACGGCCGGCTACATCGCGTCGGTCGGCCTGCCCGCTTCCACGCTGCTTGCCTGGCTGGCGGCCATCTTCGAACTCGTGGCAGGCCTGTTCATCCTGGCCGGCTTCCTGACGCGGGCGACCGGCCTTGCACTCGCCGCCTTCTGCGTTTTCACCGGCTTCGTGTTTCACTTCGACCCGGCCGACCAGATGCAGTTCATCTCGTTCATGAAGAACCTGGCGATTGCCGGCGGCTTTGCCTTCCTGGCCGTCTCCGGACCGGGCGCCTGGTCCGTGGATGCGCGCCTTGGCGGCGGCAAGCTCGCCACCGCGTGAACCACAACGTCACCGCATGAGAGGCCCGCCGGCATCGCGCCGGCGGGCTTTTTTTCCTTCAGGCTTCCGCCTTGCCTTTCCTGCGAAACATCCACGCGATGACGAAGGTTGCAATGATCACGGCAAGATCCGCCGAGGCGCCCAGAACGGACATGCCGAAGGCCGCCTGCGCGCCGAAATAGACGAGCAGGAGACCCAGCACCAGACTGACGGTGAGAAGCGCGCATGCAATGCCCGCTCCGATTTCATTGTTGAGCAAACGGTTCATCCATGCCGGCAGCCTGCTAGTGCCGAACCAGAGCAACAGCGCCGCGGACAGGCCGTAAACGGCCAGACCAGATGTCATTTCCATTGATAGAGGCTCCGCAAACCCGTTTCGCCGGACCATCCGGCGCAAACGCATGAACGGAACGCATGTGTTCTGGCTTTGTGGTTGGCGGAGCCGCACCGGTGAGCCTTGGGCTCCGGGGGACGCGTTCGGGCCGGACACATCGTCCGACCGCCACGTTCTGCCCCGAAGCAAGCAAAAAAGCAATCGGCAAGATATGACCGTCCGGCTCAGGCCAGGCTTGCCGCGATCCGCCCGGCAATCTCACGGGCCAGTGCCGCATCCGGACCCGCCAGCACAGGCTTTCCGGTCACGAGGCACGCCTGTGATTTCAGGATCACGCCATCGTCGAGAATCTTCAGATGGTTGGCGCGCAACGTCGATCCGGTCGAGGTGATGTCGACGATGACATCGGCCGAACCGGCTGCCGGCGCACCCTCCGTGGCGCCGAGGCTTTCGACGATGCGATAGACCTGGATACCGTGGGCGCGGGAAAAGAACTGCTGCGTCAGGCGCCAGTACTTGGTGGCAATGCGCAGGCGGCGGCCGTGGCTCATGCGGAATTCGGCCGCCACGTCGTCGAGGTCGGCCATGGTATCGACATCGAACCAGACGTCCGGCACGGCGACGATCACATCGGCATGGCCGAAGCCGAGCCGGGCCGAGATCTCGACCCTTTCCTCCCAGGCGGGAAGCGACTCGCGCACCAGGTCCTCGCCGGTCACGCCCATGTCCACCGTGCCCGCCCCCAGTTCACGGGCGATTTCGGAGGCGGAGAGGAAGGCGATCTCGATGCCGTCATGGCCGTCCACGCTGGCGCGGTACTGGCGCGAATCCTCCGGCTGCCGGATGGTGTAGCCGGCCTTCTCGAAGACCGCGATGGCCTGTTCCTTCAGGCGGCCCTTGGAAGGCAGGGCGATGGTCACGCTCATGGCCTCAGTTCCCCCTCGCCTTGTCGGCCCTGTCGAGCCAGACGGAGAATCCGACCCCGGGGATCGGATCGGATGCGCCGAGAAGCGTCAGCAGGCGATCATAGCGCCCGCCACCGGCAAGAGGCTTGTCAAGACCGGGCGCATGCACCTCGAAGACCAGCCCGGTATAGTAATCCAACGGGCGGCCGAAACCGGCGTCATACCTGATGGCCCCGGTATCCAGCCCGGCATTGGCGATGGCCGCGACGCGGGCATCGAAGGCGGCGAGCGCGGGACCGATCTCCAGCCCCGCCTTGCCGGCAAAAGCCTGCAGGGCACCGGCCGCCTGGGACAGCGGCGCGCCGATGGCGAGGAATTCGCGCAGCGCGGCAAAGGCCTCAGGCGCCAGCCGTGTGGAGGCAAGCCGGGCCTTGTCGATCAGCCGCGCGGCGATCTCGGCGGGCGAGCGGCCGGCGGACGGCGAAATGCCGGTTTCGGCCATTCTCGCCTTGACCTGTTCCTCCAGCGCCTCGCGGTCACCGCGTTCCACAAGTTCGGCCAGCGGCGGCTGCAAGGCGGAGGCGGCACTGCCCGACGAGAGGGCCTGAAGCGCGGCGGCCAGTTGCTCCGGCGCGCCGAAGGCACGGGCAAGGCGCTGCTGCCAGCCGCGCGGCAGGCCAAGGGCCGCGAGCACGGCCTCGAAGACCGCCTGGTCGCCCATGGAAACAGAAAGGTCCCGGCCCGGCATCAACATCCCGACCATGGCCAGCGCATCGGCGAGCGAGCGGGCGTCGGCGTTGTTGGTGTCCGGATCGCCGAGATCCTCAATGCCGGTCTGGAAGAACTCGTTGCCGCCCTCGCGGCGCTGGCGGAACACCTCGCCCAGATAGGCATAGCGGCGATGCCCCGTCTCCCCCGCCTCGATATGCATGCGGCAGACCGGAATGGTGAATTCGGGGCGCAGGCAAAGGCTTTCGCCGGTCTCGCTCTCGGTCAGGAAGATGCGCCGGCGCAGGTCCTCGCCGGCCATGTCGAGGAAGGGATCGGCCGGCTGGATGACCGGGACGTCCACGGCTTGCGCGCCGCGCTGTTCGAACAGGGCAAGGATGTCGCGGGAACTGGACGGAAAGCGCGGCGTCATGTCAGCCTTCCGCCTGCGCGGCCAGCAGCTTCCGCACCTCGGCCACCAGATCGGCCTCGGCGATCTCGAACTGGCCGGGGCGGGCCTCGCGCCATTCCTCGTTGGAAGCGATGGCCTCGGCCTGGCGCCGCCCCTCGATCATGTCCTTGACCTGGACGATGCCTTTCTCGCGCTCGTCGGAGCCCTGGATGATGGCGATGGGGCAATGGCGCCTGTCGGCATATTTGAGCTGGTTGCCGAACTTCTTCCAGTTGCCCTGGTACATCTCGGCGCGGATGCCGGCGGCGCGCAGGTCCTGGACCATTTTCTGGTAGCGGCCGAGCGCCTCCGTGTCGCCGTCCATCACGGTGACGAGCACGGGCGCGACGACCGGCGTGCGGCCCAGCTTGCCGAGGTTCTTCAGCGCCGTCATGAGGCGCGAGACGCCGATGGAAAAGCCGGTTGCGGGCACGTCCTGCCCGGTGAAGCGCTTGACGAGGCCGTCATAGCGCCCGCCGCCGCCGACCGAACCGAACTGCACCGTCTCGCCCTTCTCGTTGACCACGTCGAAGGTCAGTTCGGCCTCGTAGACCGGGCCGGTATAGTATTCCAGCCCACGGACGACGGAGGGGTCGATCCGGATACGGTCCGGCCCGTAGCCTGCGGCCTGGACCAGCTTCTCGATCATCACCAGTTCCGACATGCCATGGGCATAGGCCTGCGAGGCCGGATATTCGCCGGCATCGTCGGTCAGTAAGCCGATCCCGCGCAGCACCGTCCGGATCTGCGACTCGTCCAGCCCGGCGCCGGGCGTGAAATCGCCCTCGCCTTCGCGTCCGCCATCCCAGCGGCCGGGACCGAGCAACAGGCGCACGCCCTCGACACCGAACTTGTCCAGCTTGTCGATGGAGCGCAGAACGGTGAGGCGGCGCCCGGCATTCCCGTCCCCGCCAAGGCCGATGGCCTCCAGCACGCCGTCGAGCACCTTGCGGTTGTTGACGCGGATGACATAGTCGCCGCGCGCCACGCCGAGCGCCTCCATGGCGTCGGCCATCATCATGCACATCTCGGCATCGGTCTGGACGCCCGGCGCGCCGACAACATCGGCGTCGAACTGCATGAACTGGCGGAAGCGGCCGGGGCCCGGCTTCTCGTTTCGGAAGACCCATCCGGCGCGGTAGGTGCGGTAGGGCAGCGCGATTTCGTTGATGTTCTCGGCAACATGGCGGGCCAGCGGCGCGGTCAGGTCGTAGCGCAGGCTCAGCCATTGCTCGTCGTCGTCCTGCAGCGAGAACACACCCTCGTTCGGCCGGTCGCTGTCGGGCAGGAACTTGCCCAGCGCGTCGGTATATTCGAACATCGGCGTCTCGAGCGGATCGAAACCGTAGCGCTCGTAGACGGCGCGTATCCTCGCCATCATCTCGTCGGTGGCGCGGATATCCTCCGGCGAGCGGTCGACAAAGCCGCGCGGCAGGCGCGCCTTCAGCTTCTGCGGCTTCTTGTTCTTCTTCTCAGACATGGAAACGGCCCCAAGCGGCGGGAAACGGAAAAACCGGGTTTCTCCTAACCGACAAGGGGATATGCGGCAAGGGCGGGCTGGCGGGCGGCCGGGCGTTTCCGTAGCCAAGGCCGAAAACCCGGCCGAAAGCGGCCGGGTTCATCGTCGACGTCAGTTCAAAGGACCGTCAGTTGTAGGGCGACCAGCACTGACGGCGCGGCCCCTCATAGGGCTGGTAGGTATTGTCCCAATGCCTGTACGACCGGTACTTGCGGTCGCACCAGCGATAGTGGGCACGCGAGTAGTCACGGTAGCGGCGCGGCGGGTCGGCATGGCGGCGCCCGTTGCCCAAAGCCAGGCCGAGGGCGAAGGCGGCGGGCGGGAACCACCAGCCATTGTATTCACGCCAGCCCCGGCGATGGTGCCGGCGGCCGCGATGGCCGTGCAGCCATGCCCGGTCATCGTGACGGCGGAAATGCCGGCGCAAGTGGCGGCGGCGGTCACGGCGGTCCTGCACCTTGGTCACGTCACCGGCTGACTGGAACGTCGTGGGGACCTGGGAAACCATCGGGAGAGCCAGGGCCGGGCTCATGGGCGCGATGGTCATCGCGGCCGCGGCCAGCATGGATGCGAAAAAACCGGATCTTCCTGTCATGTCGTGCTCCTGGGTTGCTCGTCCCTCGCGAGACGAAACGCCACCCGCACGACAAATGTTCCTGCCGGCGCCGCCATGCAGCCGCGCCGGCAATGCGTTCATGCATCTATCCGCTTGCCGGCATCACGGCCAGTAGGGCGAACGGCACTGGGCGCGGACACCGCGGCGCGGAATGTAGGTGTTGTCGGAGAACCGGTAGGTCCGGTAATTCCGGTCACACCAGCGATAATGCTCACGCGGTAGATCGCGGTAGCGGCGCGGCGGTTCGGCATAGCGCGGAGCGGCGCCGAGCGCCAGGCCCAGGGCGAAGGCGGCGGGCGGGAACCACCAGCCATTGTGACGGCGCCAGCCGGGCCGATAGTGCCTGGAACCGCGATAGCGGCCGTAATAACCATGGCCGCGATACATGCGCCACTGGTTGCGACGAGCCTCACGCATGGCATCGATGGAGCGGTTCTGCACCGGGGTGACATCGGAGGACGTCACCCTGTTCTGCGCGCTCAGCGGGATCGCCGGAACGGCGCTGGCCGGGGCCATCGGCGCGAATGTCATGACTGCGGCGGCAAGCGCCGATGCAATCAAACCTGTTCTTCTCGTCATTCTGATCTCCTGTTCAACACGTCCCTTGCAAGCAATGTTAGCACAGGACTTCGGAAACAGCGAACCGTGAAGTATGCGGCAAAATACTCAATGCCAGACGCACTGTAACGAAGGTCACACCGCGACCGGCCTGCCGGACGGGCGCGGCGGAAAAGGCCGCTCAGCGGGCGGGCGAAACGAAGCGCGCGCGTGCCGATGCCGCGGCGTCACGGCAGCAGCAGCCCTCGACATGGTCATTGACCAGTCCCATGGCCTGCATGAACGCATAGACGGTGGTCGGGCCGACAAAGGTCCAGCCGCGCTTCTTCAGATCCTTCGAAAGACGGCGCGAGGTTTCCGTGTGCGGGTTGGCCACGAGCGCTGCGCGGGTCACCCGGTCCGGACGGTCGCCCGGTTCGGGCTCGAAACGCCAGAAATAGGCGGCAAGCGAGCCGAACTCGGCCTTCATCTCCTCGGCCCGGCGCGCATTGTTGATGGTCGAGACGATCTTGCCGCGATGGCGCACGATGCCCTTGTCGGCCAGGAGGCGGACGATGTCGTCCTCGCCGAAACGCGCGACGCGAGAGAAGTCGAAACCGGCGAAGGCGGCGCGGAAATTCTCCCGCTTGCGGAGGATCGTGAGCCAGGACAGGCCGGACTGAAATCCTTCGAGGCAGATCTTCTCGAACAGGCGGATATCGTCGGCGACGGGATAGCCCCATTCCGCGTCGTGATACCTGACGTAATCGTCCAGCCCGCCGTGCCAGAAGCAGCGCGGCTTGCCGTCCGGCCCGGCCAGAAGGCCGTCCCGTTCATCCGCCATCGACCCCATGTCTCCCCGCGTTAACCGGCCCTGGTGCCGGATTCATGAGCGATTCACCAGTTTCCTGAAGCCGCCGGTAACCACACCGGAAGGTTTCGCCTCCGAATCGCATTTTATGAAAACCGATTCACCTTTCCGACTCCGCCACGGGCACAGGATCGCGTCAACCGTGCGGCATGGCGCCTGCTGACGCCTGCTGCCGGGCGAGCCCCTGTGACGAACGAGCCGGAGAACACGTCCGATGCTGAAATCCCTTCTTCTTGCCTGCACCACATGCCTTAGCATGCTGGCCGCCGGGCAGGCCCTGGCCGACGGCCGCTATGGCAGCCGGCCCCCGGTGGTGGTCAGTCCCGACCTGTCGGCCCCCTGGGTGATGCAGTTGCAACGGGCGCCGGTCGGCGCGCGTCCGGCACGACAGTACCGGAGCCTGCCATCGGGCGTGACGGTACGCGTGGCGCCGCCTGCCAAGCGCGTCGTCCGCCAGCGCCCGGTCCAGCGCAGCGTCGTGGACAGCCAGGTCCGCACGGCGGCCTATGCGGCACGGCCCCTGCCCTCCCAGCCCAAGCGCACGATCAATCCGATCTACCTGCCGCAGGACGTGTCCTATGACGGGCCGCAGAAACCGGGCACCATCGTGATCGACACGGAAAACAGGTTTCTCTACCTCGTCCAGCCGGGCGGCATGGCGCGGCGCTACGGCGTGGGCGTGGCCAAGCCCGGCTTCGAATGGGCCGGCACGCACAAGGTGACCATGAAACGCGAATGGCCGGACTGGCGGCCGCCGGCCGAAATGATCGAACGGGTCAAGCGCCAGGAAGGCCGCGTCCTGCCCGTTCACATGGAAGGCGGGCCGGCCAATCCGCTGGGCGCGCGCGCGCTCTATCTCGGTTCGACGCTCTACCGCATTCACGGCACCAACGCTCCCTGGACCATCGGCCAGAACGTCTCGTCGGGATGCATCCGCATGCGCAACGAGGATGTCATCGACCTCTACAACCGCGTTGGCGTGGGCACGAAGGTCGTGGTCCGGTAAATCACATTTGCCGGAGAGGGACGGGCCAGCGGCGGGGGACACATACGCCGCCGGCCCCATTCGGCACGACGGCGCGGGGAGACATTCTCCGCGCCGTCCATCTTGGGGCCGGATGACGCAAGAGCACCCCGTCGACCGCTTGCCGCATCAGGGTTCGCTGATATGCTTCCGTCAACAGACCGACTGGAGCCACCTCCCTGGACCGCCTCGCCCGCATTGACATAACCGAACTCGCCAGACCGCTTCCTGCCCCGCTGAGCGCCGGGCTTTTCGGCCTGCTGTGCAGCGTGGTGGCGGTCGGCCTGCGCATGCTCACAGACGTGTACCTGCCCGGTGCCGGACCCTTCGCGCTGGCGGTGCCTGTGGTTCTCATCGCCACGCTTTTCGGCGGCCTCGCGGCCGGCATCGTCTGCCAGACGATCGCCGGGCTGCATGCCTGGTATTTCGTGCTGCCCGTCGCCGGCAGTTTCTCGCTGCAGGACCTCAGCGACGGCCCGCGGGTCTTCGTCAACCTGGCGTCGGGCTATTTGTCGGTGCTGCTGGCCGAGATCTTCCGGCGCGCCGCGCGCAAGGCGCTGCATGACCGGGAAATGCTGCTGGTGGAACTGGAGCACAGGGTCAAGAACAGCTTCGCTTCGATTGCCTCCATCATGCGCATGCAGATGCGCGATGCGGCACCCGAGGCCAAGGCGCTGCTGCAGGCCGCGCTCGGGCGGATCGAGAGCTATGCGCGGGCCTACGGCTATCTGCGGTTCCAGTTCGACGATACCGGATCGGTGCATATCGACGAGTATCTGCGCGACCTGTGCGCCGCACTGGAGGAGACGGCGACGGCGGACCGCCGCATCGCCTTTTCCTGCGATGCCGAGCGCCTGCCGATCAACCGCGACAAGGCGATCGTCATCGGCCTGCTCGTCAACGAGGTGGCCACCAACAGCATCAAGCATGCCTTCGGCGAGGGAAAGGGCCGCATCACGGTGCGCTTCCGTCCGGAAAACGGGCGTCAGGTCCTTGCGATATCCGACAATGGCCACGGCATCGCCGATGAGGGCGGACACGGTGGCAAGCCCGGCCTCGGCATGCGCCTGATCGAGGCGCTGGCGCAGCAGGGCAACGGGACCGTCGAGCGGACATCCGGGCCCGGCGGCACCACGTTCACGATCACCTTCAATGGGTAACCTTCACGGCAAGAGCGGCTAGCCGGCGGCAAGCAGGTCCTTCTTCGGCCGGCCTTCCGGCACCCCTGGCGGCCTTTCCCCGCCCCAGGCCCAGTCCAGCAGCTTGACCGTATGGATGACGGGCAGTCCGGCAGCGTCGCCGATCTGGGTGATGCAGCCGATATTGCCGGCGGCAATCACCTCGGCCCTGGTGGCCTTCAGGTTCTTCACCTTGCGCGCCTTCAGGGTGGCGGCTATGTCGGGCTGCATGATGTTGTAGGTGCCGGCCGAACCGCAGCACAAATGCCCCTCCGCCGGGTCCTTCACGGTAAAGCCCGCCTTTTTCAGGAGCATTTTCGGCTGGGCCGTGATCTTCTGGCCGTGTTGCATGGAGCAGGCCGAATGATAGGCGACCGTCAGGCCCGTGGCGTTGACCGGATCGGGCAGATCGAGCGTGGCGAGATATTCGGTCACGTCCTTCGCCAGCGCAGAGACCTTCGCCGCCTTCTGCGCCCAGGCCGGATCGTGACGCAGCATGTGGCCATAATCCTTGACGGTCGTGCCGCAGCCCGACGTGGTGATGATGATGGCGTCAAGCCCGCCATCCTCGATGAGCCGCCACCAGGCTTCGACATTGCGCCGGGCCTGTTCGAAAGCCTGTTCCTCGCGGCCCATGTGATGGACCAGCGCCCCGCAGCAGCCCTCGCCCTTCGGCACCAAGACCTCGACGCCCAAGCGGTTCAACAGGTCCATGGCGGCCTGGTTGATGCCGGGGTCCAGAACGGGTTGCGCGCAGCCCGACAGGATGGCGACGCGGCCGCGCTTCGCGCCACGCTGCGGGCGCGGCCCCGGCAATGCCGAAGGCGCGTGGCCGGCGACGGATCTCGGCGCCAGGCGCAGCATGGCCGCCAACGGTTTCAAGGGGCCGATCCGTTCGAAGACGGGCGCGAAGGGCCGGCCCAGCCTGGCCAGTTTCAGCGAGGCACGGAAACGCCCGCGATACGGCAGCACCATGGCCAGCATGGCGCGGATCATCCGGTCGTGGAGCGGGCGCCTGTAGGTCTTCTCGATATGGGCGCGGGCATGGTCGACGAGATGCATGTAGTCGACGCCCGACGGACATGTGGTCATGCAGGCGAGGCAGGACAGGCAGCGGTCGATATGGGTGACCACCTGCTTGTCCGCAGGCCGGTCGTTCTCCAGCATGTCCTTGATGAGATAGATGCGCCCGCGCGGGCTGTCGAGTTCGTTGCCAAGCGTGACATAGGTCGGGCAGGTGGCGGTGCAGAAGCCGCAATGGACGCATTTGCGCAGGATGGATTCGGCCTCGGCGACGCCGGGGTCCTGCAATTGCTCGGGCGTGAAATTGGTCTGCATCGTGTCAGGCTCCCGCGGCCATGCGGCCCGGATTGAGAATGCCGGCGGGGTCGAAGGTGTCCTTGATCCGCCTGGACAACGCGGCCACAGCGGGGGTCAGCGGCTGGAAGACCGGAATGGTGGCACGAGCGGCGGCGCTGGCGCGAATCAGCGTGGCATGACCGCCGCCGAAGCGGGAGACAGCGGCGCGCACCGCGTCGTCCTGCGGGTCCAGGCCCTCCATCTGCACCCAGGCAAGGCCGCCCTGCCAGTCATAGAAGGCGGAAGCGCCGGCTTCCATGCGCAGTGCCATCACGGCATGGTGCGCCTGAGAGGGCTTCATCGAGATGCGCCAGACCGGCTTGTCCTCGCCGCCGCCGGCAAAGGGGGCCACGTCGCGGACATCCTTCCACAGGGCGCGCGACCGTTCCGCTTCGATTTCCTCGATCTCGCCCATGCCGCCCAGCAGCGCCTTCAATTTGTCCGCGCGGATGCGCACCGATTTGCCGAAGCCTTCGAGGCGCAGCAGCGTGGCCGGGGCCGATCCAAGCGCGCCGTCCAGGACCCGTTGCGCCACCAGTTCGGGCAGATGCGCGGCGCCGGACACTTCCGCGCTCGTCGCCATGGCGTGTGCCAGCGCATTGACGGCATCGGCGTCGAGCAGGCCGCGCAGGGCCAGCGTCATTTCGGTTTCCGGCACGGGCTGGACCTTGAACGTGACCTGCGTGAGGAAGCCGAGCGTGCCCCATGAACCGGCCATCAGCTTGACGAGGTCGAGACCGGTGACGTTCTTCATCACCTTGCCTCCATTGCGGATGACCTCGCCCGCGCCATTGACGAAGCGCACGCCGAGCAGGCCGTCGCGCGCCGCACCGGCCACGAAACGCCGCGGACCGGAAATGTTGGCCGCAGCCAGCGCGCCGGCTGTGGGCTCGCCGCCGGATCCCAACAGCGCGCGGTAGTCGGCCGGTTCGAAGGCAAAGCGCTGGCCGGCCCGCCCCAGGGCCTGTTCCACCTCGTCCAGCGGCGTACCGGCGGCAAGGGTGATGACCATTTCGGCCGGATTGTATTCGGCGAGGCCGGTGAGCGCGCGGGAGGACAGCGTGGCGGAGGCCTGCACCGGCCGGCCGATGCCCGAGCGCGTGCCGCCGCCCTCGATGGCCAGCGGCGTGCGCGCCTGGCAGGCGTCGCGGATGATGCCGGCGGCCTCGGCCTCGCTGGCGGGACAATGCGTCGTGCTCATGCGGCCTTTCCCTTCGCGCCCGCCTTCGTCATGTCGAGCGGAAAGACCTTTGACGGGTTCATGATGCGCTGGGGATCGAAGGCATCGCGCACGGCAAGCTGCTGGACGAGATCGGCCTCGCCATACTGGTGGCGCATCAGGTCGCGCTTCTCGATGCCGACACCGTGCTCGCCGGTCAGGCAGCCGCCCGCATCGACGCAAAGGCGCAGGATGTCCATGCCCGCCGCTTCCGCCTTCGCGGCCTCTTCCGGGTCGTTGACATCATAAAGGATGAGCGGATGCATGTTGCCATCGCCGGCATGAAAGACATTGGCGACCCGCAGGCCGTATTTCTTGACGATCACGTCGGTCTCGCGCAGCACATGCGAAAGCTGGCCGAGCGGCACGGTCCCATCCATGCAGATATAGTCCGCGATGCGCCCGGTCGCTCCGAAGGCCGACTTGCGGCCCTTCCAGATGAGCGCGGCCTCCAGCGCCGACTGGCTTTCCTTGACCGTCCTGACGCCGTGGCGCCGCGCGATCGCGACGATGCGGGCAAGCATGTCGTCCATCTCGGCGTCCGAGCCCTCCACCTCGACGATCAGCAATGCCTCGACATCCAGGGGATAACCCGCCTGGGCGAAGGCCTCGCAGATCTCGATGGCCGGCTTGTCCATGAATTCGATGGCGACCGGGATGATCCCCTCGGCGATGATCTCGGCCACGCAGGCGCCCGCGACCTCGGAAGAATCGAAGCCGAACAGGACGGGCCTTGCCCCCTCCGGCTTGGCGATCAGGCGCACGGTGGCCTCGGTGACGATGCCAAGCTGGCCTTCGGAGCCGCAGACAAGGCCAAGCAGGTCATAGCCCGCCGCGTCCAGTTCGCCCGCGCCGATATCGAGGATTTCGCCGTCGAAGGTGACAAGGCGCACACCCAGCAGGTTGTTCGTCGTCACGCCGTATTTCAGGCAGTGCGCGCCGCCGGAATTCATGCCGATATTGCCGCCGATGGTGCAGGCAAGCTGCGAGGACGGATCCGGCGCATAGAAGAAGCCGTCGCCATCCACGGCGTTGGAAATGTTGATGTTGGTGACACCGGCCTGAACGCGGGCGAGCCGGTTCGGCAGGTCGATTTCCAGTATGCGGCTCATCTTCGACAGGCCGACGACAACGGCATCCTCCTGCGGAATGGCGCCGCCCGACAGCGAGGTTCCGGCGCCGCGGGCCACGACCGGCACCTTCTCGCGGGCCAGATACTTCATCACGCGGGCGACCTGCTCGGTCGTTTCAGGAAGGATGACCGCCAGCGGCACTCGGCGATAGGCGGTAAAGGCGTCCGTCTCGAAGGGAACCAGTTCCCGTTCATCGCCGACGAAACACTCCGGCGGCACGAGGTCGGCCAGATCGGCGACGATCTCCGCGCGCCGGGCGAGGATCGCCGGATCGGGATCGTGAAAGCGGATACCTGCCATGAGCGCCTCCCTCAAACTGGTCAAAATGGTTTACCACTTGCGCAGGCAATGCGCAATCAACAGGATTTCCGCCGCACGGTTGAAACCCCTTCGCCCGGAGGGAACAAAAGCCGCGGCCCACCGTCAACCTGTGACCGGCGGAACGACCTGAACCATTTAAGCATCCGGTGATCCGGATCTTCTGCCCCAACGTAGTGAGGTTCAGATGTCAGGTGAGTCTCACATGAGCCATATTGCCGACTATGAAATTTTCGCACGGGTCGTTTCCGCGGGCAGCCTCTCGGCTGCGGGCCGCGAGATGGGATTGTCGCCGGCCGTCGTCTCGAAACGGTTGCGCCGGCTGGAAGACAGCCTTGGCACGCGCCTGTTGCAACGCACGACCCGCCAGATCGCGCTCACCGAGGCCGGGCAAGGCTTCTACGAGCGGATCGTGGCCATCCTCGCCGCTGTCGAGGAAGCCGAAAGCTTCGTGTCGCGGCGGTCAGCCCAGCCGCGCGGAACGCTGAAGGTTTCCGCGCCCACCTCGTTCGGGCGGATGCATGTGGCGCCGCACCTGCAGGCCTTCATGCGGGAAAATCCGGATCTGGCGATCAACCTGGTCCTGTCCGACGAATTCGTGGACATCGTCGGCGAGGGTTTCGACCTCGCCATCCGGATCGCCGAGTTGACCGATTCGAGCCTCGTCGCGCGGCGGCTTGCGCCGGTCCAGCGCTTCCTCGTCGCCTCGTCCTCCTATCTGGAAAAGCATGGCGAGCCGAAATCCATCACCGACCTGCAGAACCATGTCGTGCTTCCGGCGCACAACAACGAACCGTGGCGGCTGGAAGGCCCTGACGGACCGCTGATCTACCGCCCGGAAGGTCCGCTTCTGACCAATTCCTCGGAGGTGCTGCGCCAGGCCGTGCTGGCCGGCATCGGCATCGCGCTGCGTTCCACATGGGATGTCGGCCCGGAACTGGCGTCGGGCGAACTGCGCCGGGTGCTGCCGGAATATTCCGCCTCGCGCAATGTCGGCATCTACGCGGTCTATCCGTCGCGGCGGTTCCTGCCCGCCAAGGTGCGTCTTTTCATCGACTTCCTCGCCGGACTCTACGGTCCTGCGCCTTACTGGGAAGACGGCAGCACGCCGCGCGCGCTGGCAGCCGAATGATCCGCTGATCCATGTCCGGCGGGCGGATATCCGACCTAGTCGCGTTCCCCGTGGGTATTGCGGATGCGCCGCACCATCCACCAGACGAACAGGATGACGACCGGCACCGAGGCGGCGGTGACGTATTCCGGCTTCAGGTCTTCTCCGAGCAGCCCTGTCCCCTTGGCCAGATAGCCGATCAGGCCGACGATGTAGTAGGACACGGCGGCGACCGACAGGCCCTCGACGGTCTGTTGCAGGCGCAACTGCAATTGCGCGCGCCGGTTCATCGAGTTGAGCAGGTCGCTGTTCTGGCGCTGCAAGTCCACCTCCACCCAGCTTCTGAGCAAGGTCGTGGCGCGGGCCAGCTTGCGCGACAGGTTGGCCTGGCGCTCCTCGACCGAGCGGCAGGTGCGCATGGCCGGCGCCATGCGGCGTTTCAGGAAGGCGCTCCACGTCTCGTAGCCGGTCACCGGCTGCTCGCCGATGGCGGCCAGGCGTTCATTGACGATGCCGTCATAGGCGCGGCTGGCGCCGAAGCGGTAGAGGCTGGCCGCCGCGTCGGCCTCCAGTTCGGAGGCAAGGTCGGTGAGTTCGGTGAGCAGCGTCTGGCTCTCGGCCTCGCCACGGGCGCGCATCCTGTTGGTGACGTCGGCAAGCCGGTCCTCGATGCGGCGGATGCGCGGCGACAGATCCTGCGCCAGCGGCAGGCCCAGCATGGCAAGCATGCGATAGGTCTCGATCTCGATGAGGCGCTGGGCAAGCGCCCCGGCGCGGGCAGGGGTCAGGCCGCGATCCAGCACGAGAATGCGGGTCAGGCCGTCGCCATCCTGGCGGAAATCGGTGATCGCCGCGGCTTGTCCGTTCTCAACCAGGCTGTAGCAGAGGCTCGCCGCGTCGAACCCCTCGACCAGCCGTTCGGCCGCCTCGGTCCACTTGCGGATTTCGAGACGCACGCCGCCGAGCACGACTCCCGGAAGCGCGAAGGACGGGCCGAAGGGCGGTTCTTCCAACGGCTTTCCGGTTCTTGGAGACAGCGGACCGTTCCACAGATAGGTGGAAAACTCGGTGTGGCGCTCCCAGCGCAGCGCACCCTTGCCGCGCTGGATCGTGTGGTGGCGGGCGCCGCGATCCGGCGGCGCGACGCCATTGGCCCGCGACAGTTCCGCCAGGACCGCATGGTCGACGGTGGCGCCGCCTTCCGTCATGAAGGCAAGCTGGATCAGCAGGTGCGGCGTCTTGACGAGCGGCGCGGGACGCGCATGAACCTCGCCGAGCGCAGCGGTGCGGCCGGAATGCACCGGAAAGCCCAGCACGGTGGCTGCGGTGATGCGGTTCTGATCCTCGGAGCCAGATGGCATCGATATCCCCTCTCGCGGCCGATTGCCGGCCGCCTGTTTCTTCGTCCCTGTGCGCAAACGCATCTTTCCCAGGAAGCTTTAGCAACATATCGCAGTGCCGCAAAGCGGCTGACCATTCCTGCACATGGGTGGAAATCGCGGGCAAGTGGATAAACAAATTGACCACTTCGCCCGCGTGGCGATAGACTCGCGCGAAATTGCCGCAGGGATGGTGCAAGCCGTTGAACGAGATCTTCTCCCGGATCGAGCATTCACGCACTGCCGACGAGGTCGTCGAGCAGATCGAGGTGCTGATCCTGGAAGGCATCCTGCGGGTCGGCGACAAGCTGCCGGGCGAACGGGACCTGGCGCGCCAGTTCGAGGTGTCGCGGCCGATCCTGCGTGACGCGCTGAAGATGCTGGAAGGGCGCGGCCTGCTGGTCACGCGCCATGGCGGCGGCACCTATGTCGCCGACGTGATCGGCCAGGTGTTCACCGGGCCGGTGATGGAACTGATCTCCAAGCACCGCAAGGCGATTGCCGATTACCTCGAGTACCGGCGCGAAGTTGAGGGCGTGGCGGCCGAATATGCCACGAAGCGGGCGACGGAGGACGACAAGGCGCTGCTGACGCGCATCATCGAGCGCATGAAGGAAGCACACCAGAAGGACGACTTCGAGGAAGAAGCCGCCATCGACGTGGAATTCCACAATGCCATCGGCGAATGCGCGCACAACATCATCCTGCTGCATACGCTGCGTTCCTGCTACCGCCTGCTTTCCGACGGCGTTTTCTACAACCGCTCCATGATCTACAACTTCCCCGGCGCGCGCGACAAATTGCTGGAACAGCACCTGGCCATATACAATGCCGTCATGGCCGGCGATCCGGCGGCGGCGCGCGCGGCGGCCGAGGCCCACATGGCCTATGTCGAGAATTCCATGCGCGATGCCGAGCGGACCGAGGACTGGCAGCGCATCTCCCGCCTGCGGCTTCGCCAGCGCAGCGAGACACCCATCGAGTAACCCGGAAGCCTTGTCCATGTCAGAGAGTTCCCCTCCCCGCGTCGGCCTGTTCGTCACATGCCTGGTCGACCTGTTCCGGCCGGCCGTCGGCTTCGCCGCCATCAAGCTGATGGAGGATGCCGGCTGCCGGGTCGACGTGCCGCGCGCCCAGACCTGCTGCGGCCAGCCGGCCTACAATTCCGGCGACAGGGCCGACACGCGCGCCATCGCCGAGCAGACGATCCGCGCCTTCGAGGATTTCGATTACGTCGTCGCGCCGTCGGGTTCCTGCGCCTCCATGCTGAAGAAGCACTATCCGGGCCTGTTTGCCGGCGATTCGGCCTGGGAGGAACGCGCCAACGCCTTTTCGGCCAAGTGCCACGAACTGGTCAGCTTCCTGACCGATGTGCTGGGAATCGAAAGCGTCAGCGCGAAACTCGACGCCGTGGCGACCTATCACGACAGCTGTTCGGGCCTGCGCGAACTCAAGGTCCAGGCGCAGCCGCGCAAGCTGCTTGCCAGCGTCGACGGCCTGTCGGTCAGCGAAATGCGCGACCCGGATGTCTGTTGCGGGTTCGGCGGCACGTTCTGCGTGAAGTATTCCGACATCTCCAACGCCATCGTCGAGCGAAAGACCGCCGACATCACCGCCACCGGCGCGTCGCTGCTGCTGGCCGGCGATCTCGGCTGCCTGATGAACATGGCCGGCAAGCTGAAACGCGAGGGCTCACCCGTGGAGGTGCGCCATGTCGCGGAAGTGCTGGCCGGCATGACCGATACGCCACCGATCGCCGGGAAAGGCTGACGCGATGCAGATCACCTCTCCGACCTTCAAGAAGAATGCCCGCGCCGCGCTGGACGACCGCCAGCTTCAGCGTGCGCTCGGCAACGTGCGTTCCGGCTTCATCGAGAAACGGGCGGCCGCGGCGGCGGGCCTGCCGGAATTCGAGGCCCTGCGCGACCAGGCGCGCGACATCAAGAACCACACGCTGGCCCATCTCGACCTTTATCTCGAAACCTACGAGAAGGCGGTGACGGCGGCCGGCGGCCATGTCCATTGGGCGGAGACGGCGGCGGATGCGCGCGGCATCGTTCTCGACATCTGCCGTCGGGCCGGTGCGCGCACCGTCACCAAGGGGAAATCGATGATCACCGAGGAGATCGGTCTCAACGATTTCCTCGAACATGCGGGCATCGAGCCGGTGGAGACCGATCTCGGCGAATACATCATCCAGTTGCGCGGCGAGCATCCCAGCCACATCATCGCGCCGGCTGTGCATGTCAACAAGGACCAGGTGGAGGAGGATTTCCGCCGCGTCCACACCCACCTGCCGCCGTCCCGCGACCTTTCGCAGCCCGAGGACCTGCTGGGCGAGGCGCGGCGCGTTCTGCGCTCGCGCTATTTCGAGGCCGATGTCGGCATCACCGGCGCCAATTTCCTGGTGGCGGAGACCGGCTCGTCGATCATCGTGACGAACGAGGGCAATGGCGACCTGACCCAGACGCTGGGCAAGGTGCATATCGTCATGGCCTCCATCGAGAAGGTGGTGCCGACGCTGGAGGACGTGTCGCAGATCCTGCGCGTGCTGGCGCGCTCGGCGACCGGCCAGGAAATGAGCGTCTACACGACGCTGTCGACCGGGCCGAAGCGCGAGAAGGATCCGGACGGACCGGAGGAATACCACGTCATCCTGCTCGACAACGGGCGCTCATCGATGCTCGGCACGGAGTTCCAGGAGATGCTGCGCTGCATCCGCTGTGGCGCCTGCATGAACCATTGCCCGGTCTATCACACCGTTGGCGGCCACGCCTATGGATGGGTCTATCCCGGCCCCATGGGCGCGGTTCTGACCCCGTCGCTGATCGGTGTGGACAAGTCCGGCCACCTGCCCAATGCCTCGACCTTTTGCGGGCGTTGCGAGGCGGTGTGCCCGATGCGCATTCCCCTGCCGAAGATGATGCGGCACTGGCGCGAACGCGAATTCGAGCGCGGGCTGAACCCGGCGACGCAGCGATTCGGGCTGAAGGGCTGGGCCTTCTTCGCGCGGCGCCCAAGGCTCTACCGGCTGGCCACATCCTTCGCCATTCCCGTGCTCTCGGCCTTCGGCGGGGCCAAGCGCCGGTTTTCCTGGCTGCCGCTGGCCGGCGGATGGACGAAGCACCGCGAATTGCCGGCACCGGAATCGCGCACCTTCATGCAGCAATGGGCCCAGCGCGAGGCGCTGAAGCAGGAGGCACGGCCATGAGCGCGCGCGATGCCATTCTCAACCGCATCCGCAAGCAGGCCGCCGGGGCCGCTCCGGCGTCGGACCGGGAAAAGGCCGTTGCCGACCGGCTGAAAAGGCATCCGCAAGGCGTGGTGCCGCAACGCGCGCAGATCGCCCCGGCCGAGCGGGTGAAGCTGTTCATCGGGAAGGCCGAAGGCGTGCAGGCCACGGTGCAGACAGTGAAATCCGGCGACGACGTGCCGAAGGCGGTGTCGGCCTATCTGCGCGCGCGCAACCTGCCTGCATCGGTGCGCATGGGCACCGACAAGCGGCTCAAGGCCATGCCCTGGGACAAGCAGCGCTCGCTGGAGGTGAAGGCCGGTGCATCGGATGGCGACGACCTGACCGGCGTGAGCCACGGTCTTTGCGGGATCGCGGAAACCGGCACGCTGATGCTGACCGCGGGCCCCGACAACCCGACGACGATCAATTTCCTGCCGGAACATCATATCGTGGTGATCGACGCCGCCGATATCGACGGAACGATGGAAGAAGCGTTCGCGCGCCTGCGCAAGGCGACAGCGCGCAAGGGCATGCCCCGCGCGGTCAACCTGGTGACAGGGCCGTCGCGCTCGGGCGACGTGGAGCAGAAGATCATCCTCGGCGCCCACGGTCCGAAGGCGCTGCACGTCATCGTGGTCGGCAAGGCGACATGACCGGCAGGCGGGCACCCATGCACGAGCCGGCCGGCTGAGCGGTCATTCGGCCGTCAGTATCCGGATTTTCCAGGAAAGACGGGCGGATCGGCGGCCCGCTCAATCGTTGAGCGCGACGATGCCGTAGCCGTCATGGGCGGCGGACCGGCCGGCCGCCGCGTCGGTTGCAAAGAAGCCGATGCTCCACATCGCGGCAGCGGTCAGCACGAAAACGGAAAGAAGAGTTGCTTTCACGGGATTCATCTCGATTTGCTTTCCGTCATACTTGCGGCAGGTTTGGTTACCATTCGGTTGCCTCGACAACGCGAATGATTCCCGACTGTTCCAATTCATGCCGACAGGCCACCCTGCCCCGACGCGCGGTTCCCTATTGCATTAACCGATCGATTACCAGCCGTCTGTGACGGACTCCACACGGAATGAACCGTATGTTGCATTGCGGCAACGCGAACGCCCGGCGCGGCGTCCGGCAGCATTGACAGGCGCACGGGTCACGGTCCTAACCTGTCCGGGCGCGCGGCGCTTTGCGGAGCAAGAGACCATGACCTTTCCCGTCGACATGCCCATCCTGCTGGCCTTCTGCGCGGCATCCTTGGCGCTGCTTGTCATCCCGGGGCCCACGATCATCATGGTGGTCGCGCAGGCGCTGGCGCACGGCCGCCGGGTTGCGCTGGCCAGCGTCGCGGGCGTGGGGCTCGGCGACTTCATCGCCGCCAGCCTTTCCCTCGTCGGGGTCGGCACGGTGCTGGCGGCCTCGGCCACGGCGTTCACGATCGTGAAATGGGCGGGCGCGGCCTATCTCGTGTGGATCGGCATCAAGATGTGGCGGGCGCCGTTTTCTCCGGTCCTGTCCGGGCTTGCGGCCGGCGAACCTGTCGCGGGTGTCCGCCACCGGACCGTATTCCGGGACGCCTTTCTCGTCACGCTTTTCAACCCGAAGGGCATCGTGTTCTTCATGGCCTTCGTGCCGCAATTCATCGTGCCTTCGCAGGCGTTTGCACCGCAGGCGGCCGTCTTCGTGAGCGTGTTCACGCTGCTCGGCATCCTGAACGCGGCAGGTTATGCCCTGCTTGCAGGGTCGGCGCGCCAGGCCATCCGCCGTCCGGCCGTGCTGAAGGCAGCAACCCGCACCGGCGCTGGCTTCCTCATTTCGGCGGGCCTTGCCTCGCTGATGGTCAAGCGGGCGGCCTGAGCCATGGCGCTGGCCAACCGGGTCGATCCCTTCGGCGCGCTGTTCGCCGATCCGGCGCGCGGGATGTTCACCGGCAATCGCGGCGTGATCCACGACCCGGACACGAAGACGGCGACGGGGCGGCGCTGGACGACCCGGGCCTGGATCTGCTGTGCGCTGGACTACAAGGGGCGCAAGCGGGACGTCTGGGGCCGCAACGGCCCGGACGGGGGCGCCGGCTGGACGGAACTGTTCTTCGCCGACGAGGTAACGGCACTTGCGAGCGGGCACCGGCCCTGCTTCCTGTGCCGGCGCGATGCCGCAGAAGACTTCCGGTCCGCCTTCGCGCAGGGCGCCGGCCAACCGGATATCGCGGCCCCGGACATGGACGCTGTTCTCCACGGCCAGCGGCGGCTGTCTATGGACGGCGCGCCCCAGCGCCTTTCCCCCATAGACCTGCCGGGCCTGCCGGACGGAACCATGGTGGAATCGGGCGGCAAGGCCTATGCGCTGAGGGAACGCCGCGCATTGCCCTGGCATCCGGCAGGCTACGGCGCGGCGCTGGCGCTTTCGGACCTGATGCGCGCGCCGGTGACGCTGATCACGCCGAAGGCGACCGTGGCGGCGCTGAGAAACGGCTACCGGCCGGTGTGGCGGGAAAGCTGACCGCTTGACCTTGGCCGCCGCCTCGGCCATCCATCCGCGATGCGCGCCAATTACAAGCTTCCCCGCCTTTTCCTCGACGCCGCCCTGGCCGGCGGGATCGTGATCGACGCCGATTCGCGGCAGTCGAACTACCTTCTCAACGTGCTGCGGCTCGACGACGGCGCCGAACTGCTGGTCTTCAACGGGCGCGAGGGCGAGTGGCTCGCCCATGTCACCCGCTCGGGCAAGAAACGGGCAGCGATCACGGTGGCGGTGCAGACGCGGCCACAGCCGGAGCCGGGCGATCTCGTCTACTGCTTCGCGCCGCTGAAGGCCGGCCGGCTGGACTACATGGTGCAAAAGGCGGTGGAGATGGGCGCGGGCGTCCTCCAGCCGGTCCTCACCCAGCACACGCAGGTGCACAAGCCCGGTCTCGACCGGATGAGGGCCAACGCGGTGGAGGCCGCGGAACAGTGCGGCATCCTGGCCATTCCCGAAATAGGCGAGCCGCTGAAGCTCGACCGCCTCCTGGCCGGCTGGGAAAACGGGCGGCGGCTCGTCTTCTGCGACGAGGCGGCGGAGGGAAACAACCCGCTGCCCATCCTTTCGCAACTCAAGGAGGAAAAGCTCGGCCTGCTGATCGGCCCGGAAGGCGGGTTCTCCGAGGAGGAGCGCCGCCAGCTTCATGCCCTGCCCTTCGTCACCGCCATTCCGCTGGGCCCGCGCATCCTGCGCGCCGACACGGCAGCCGTCGCGGCAATGGCCGTGCTGCAGGCCGCGCGCGGCGACTGGACATGAACGCATCAATTCCTGTTGACGTCATGTTCAGGACTTTTCGCTTGATCCGGTCCGCCATTCTCGTCCAATGATGCCACGCAACCAGACGGCCGCGCCCGCGACCGTGCGACACGAATGAAGGAATGCGTTTCATGGCGCGGGACACCACTGACGACAGGCCGCTCGGCGGATTTTCCGACATGGTCGGCTGGATGGAAGCCGGCTGCAAGCCGGTGGACGACTGGCGCATCGGCACCGAGCACGAAAAATTTCCCTTCTACGTCGATGGCAACCGGCCGGTTCCCTATGGCGGCGACAACGGCATCCGGGCCATCCTCGAAGGCATGCGCCAGAAACTCGGCTGGGAGCCGATCATCGATGCGGGCCACATCATCGGCCTCGTCGAGCCGACCGGACAGGGCGCGATCAGCCTGGAGCCGGGCGGGCAGTTCGAACTGTCCGGCGCGCCGCTGGAAACGATCCACCAGACATGCCGGGAGGGCAATGCCCACCTGGCACAGGTGCGCGAGATCGCCGAGCCGCTCGGCATCCGCTTTCTCGGCATGGGCGCCAGCCCGAAATGGACGCTGGCCGACACGCCGCGCATGCCGAAATCGCGTTACGACATCATGACCGCCTACATGCCCAGGGTCGGCAGCCAGGGCCTCGACATGATGTACAGAACCTGCACGATCCAGGTGAACCTCGATTTCGACAGCGAGACCGACATGCGCCGCAAGATGCAGGTCTCGATGAAGCTGCAGCCGCTGGCCACCGTGCTGTTCGCCTCCTCGCCCTTCACGGAGGGCGAACCCAATGGCCTGCAAAGCTGGCGCGGCGACATCTGGCGCGACGTGGACAACCAGCGGTCGGGGCTGCTGCCGTTCGTCTTCACGCCCGATTTCGGTTTCGCCGACTATGCCGAATGGGCGCTCGATGTGCCGATGTATTTCGTCATTCGCGACGGCCGCTACCATGACGCAACGCATGTGACCTTCCGCCAGTTCATGAACGGTGCGCTGAAAGGCGAGATCGCGCGCCCGGAACCCACCATGGGCGACTGGACCAACCATCTCTCGACGCTGTTTCCGGATGTGCGGCTGAAGCGGTTCCTGGAAATGCGCGGCGCCGATGGCGGACCCTGGCGGCGCATCTGCGCGCTTCCGGCCTTCTGGGTCGGCCTGCTTTATGACGGCGAGGCGCTGAGCGCGGCGGAAGCGCTGGTGAAGGACTGGACGGTGGCCGAAACGCAGGCGCTGCGCGACAGCGCGCCGACCCTCGGACTGGAAAGCGGGATCGGCGGGCGGAGCCTGCACATGGTCGCCCGCGAAGCGCTGGAGATCTCGCGCCTCGGCCTGAAGAACCGCAACCGGCTGAACGTTGACGGATTCGATGAGGCGCATTTCCTGGCGCCGCTGGAAGAGATCGTCGCGCGGGGCACGACCGACGCCCAGGAGATGCTGGCCGCCTGGCACACGCGCTGGGACCACTCGGTCGAACCGCTGTTCACCGAATACGCCTATTGAGCTGACAGCCGTGCCTGCAACCATCTTCCTGTTTGTCGACAGCCGACAAACCGGCTAGCCTTGCCGGATCGAAACTGGCGGCAAGGAGGATTTGCCATGGCCCCGTTGCTCGACATGATGCTGAACATGCAGAACGGCGAAGCCGTGCAGCAGATGGCCCGCCAGTTCCAGCTGTCACAGGAGCAGACAGCGAAGGCCATGGAAGCGCTGATGCCGGCCTTTTCGGAAGGGCTCAAGCGCAACGCCTCCGATCCCTTCGGCGTGGCGAATTTCCTCAATGCGCTGGCGACCGGCCAGCATGCCCGCTACTGGGAGGACATGCAGGCGGCCTTCCAGCCGCAGGGCGTGCAGAACGGCAACGGCATTCTCGGCCACCTGTTCGGCTCGCCCGAGGTCAGCCGCGCCATCGCCAGGCAGGCGGAAGCGGCGACGGGGATCGGCCAGGAGATCTACAAGCAGATGCTTCCCGTTCTCGCCAACCTGATCATGGGCGGGCTCTACCGTCAGTCGACCGGACAGACGGCGCAACCGGGCGGCTTTGGCGCCAATGCCTTCGGCGCGGGCGGCAATCCGCTCGGCGAGATCATCGAGCAGATGATGCGCCAGGGCACGGACATGTGGACACGCGGGCAGCAGCAGCATCGCACACCGCGCGCGGAGCCCCAGAACCCGTTCGACAACCCGTTCGGCAAGATGCTCGAAGGGATGCTTGGCGGCGGCCTGCAACAGCCGCAGGCGCAGCAACGGCCGCAGAACCCGATGGCCGACAATCCGCTGGGACGCATTTTCGAGGATTTCCTGCGCAGCGCCCAGGGTGCCGGCACGGCCGGAAATAGGCAGCCTGAAGGTCGCGGCGGCGGCGCGAGCGAGACGTCGGGCAAGGCGTCCAATCCGTATGACGAGATCTTCGGCGAGATGTTCGAAAGCGGGCGCCGCGCGCGCGACGATTACCAGCGCAATGTCGAGAGCATTTTCGACCAGTTCCTGAAGGGCATGGACCGCCAGCGCTGAACGGCGGCCGCCGGCGCACGAAAAAGACCCGGCCGCGGGGGCACGGCCGGGTCAGGTGCGCGGGGCTGCCGGAGGGGATCCGGCCTGCGGCCATGGGGGACACGCAGCGCCCGCGGCAAGGGGTTCGGGATCAGTGAATGTGGCGCGCGGCCAATTCGGCGTCCGTGAGGCGTTCGTCGCGCAACATGCGAAGGCGGCGCGTCGGGTCTTCGGTCCAGCGGCTGCCACGGGCATCGAAGAGATCGCCGCGTGTGATGCCCATGTCGGCCAGTTGACGGTCGGTCAGCGTGGCCAGTTCGCCAAGGCAGGTGCGATTGCGCCAGATACGGAACACCGCCGCCATGGCCGCACCGGCACGGGCGGCAACGCCGGTCAGGGCGGCCAGGCGGGTGGAAGCATGGGCAGGGTGAAGCAGGGCGGTCATTTTCAGGGCTCCTTTGCGGTGACCGGAAAAACGGCAGCAGTGCATGGAGCGCGCGGACCCAAGGCCCGCGACGCCGGTGTGCACCGGCCATTCCGGAATATGCACAGCATGCACTGCAGCGATTGATTAGTCGAACGAATGTTTCTAATCTTACCCTTCAACTTCATTGATAGGATCACGCCATGGCTGCCGCGCTCGATCTCGACCAGCTCCGCACCTTCCTCGCCATCGCCGAAACCGGCTCCTTCACCGAGGCGTCGCAGATCGTCCATCGCACGCAATCGGCGGTGTCGATGCAGATGCGAAAGCTGGAGGAGCGTGTCGGCAAGCCGCTTTTCGAGAAGGACGGGCGGATGAACCGGCTGACCGAAGACGGCGAACGGCTCACCGCCTATGCCCGCCGGCTGGTCCAGCTCAACAACGAGACGCTGGCCGCCTTCGACGACAGCCAGTTGCAGGGCCATGTGCGCATCGGCGTGCCGGACGACTATGCCGAGCGTTTCCTGCCGGAGATCGTCGGACGCTTCACGCGCTCCAATCCGAAGGTCGAACTGACGGTCATGTGCGAGCCGACCTACGGGCTGATCGAGCATGTCAGGCGCGGGCATCTCGACATCGCGCTCATCTCGCAGACCGAGGGTGACGGGAGCATGGAAATCGTGCGCCGCGAGCCGCTGCTCTGGGTGACGTCCGCCGCCCATGCCACGCATGAGGAGCCGGTCCTGCCGCTGGCGGCCGGGCGGCCGTCCTGCAAGTGGCGGCAGCGGGCAGTGGAAGTGCTGGACGCCATGGGCCGGGAACACAGGTTCATCTTCAACAGCTGGTCGGCAACGGTGATCGCGGCGGCGGTGTTGTCCGGCCAGGCGGTGTCGCTGCTGCCCGAATGCGCGCTGCGTCCCGGCATGCGGGTGCTGGGCGAAGCCGACGGCTTCCTGTCGCTGGGTGAAACGGGCATCGCCATCCTGCGCGGGCGCACCCGTCACCCGGCGCTGGTCGATGCGCTGGCCAGGCACATCTCCGAGAGCCTCGACAACCTGTCGGTTCCGGGCGCGCTGGGACTGGCGGCGCCCGACCTGCCGGTGGCGAATGGCGGCATGCGCACGCCGCGCCTGCGGCCCGGTCACATGCTGGCCGGCTGGTAGGCATCCGGCGAGGGCCTGTTGACTCGGCCCCCCTGCCGAAGCCCAATGCGGCGATGGCAGACGAATCATCATCCAACGCGGCCGAGTTCACGGTCTCGGAAATTTCCGGCGCGCTTAAACGCGTGGTCGAGGATGCCTTCGGCCATGTGCGCGTTCGCGGCGAGGTGTCGGGCTATCGCGGACCGCATGCCTCGGGCCATGCCTATTTCGCGCTCAAGGACGAGCGCGCGCGCATCGAGGCGGTCATCTGGCGCGGCAGTTTCCAGCGGCTGCGCTTCAAGCCGGAAGAAGGCATGGAGGTGATCGCGACCGGCAAGCTGACCACCTATCCCGGTTCGTCGAAATACCAGATCGTGATCGAGACGCTGGAACCGGCCGGGGCCGGCGCGCTCATGGCACTGCTGGAGGAGCGCAAGCGCAAGCTGGCCGGCGAGGGGCTTTTCGACCCGGCGCGCAAGCGGCCGCTGCCGTCGCTGCCGCGCGTCATCGGCGTCGTCACCTCGCCGACCGGCGCGGTGATCCGCGACATCATCCACCGCATCGCCGACCGGTATCCGGTCCATCTGATCGTCTGGCCGGTGCGGGTCCAGGGTGACACCTGCGGGGCGGAAGTGGCGCGCGCGATTGCCGGTTTCAACGCGCTTGCGCCGGGTGGGCCGGTGGCGCGGCCGGACCTCATCATCGTGGCGCGCGGCGGCGGCAGCCTGGAAGACCTTTGGGGGTTCAACGACGAGGACGTGGTGCGCGCGGCAGCTGCCTCGGCCATCCCGCTGATCTCGGCCGTCGGTCACGAAACGGACTGGACGCTGATCGACCTTGCCGCCGACATGCGCGCGCCGACGCCGACGGGCGCAGCCGAAATGGCCGTGCCGGTGAAGGCCGACCTTGAAGCCGCGCTGGCGAACCTTTCGGCACGGTTGTCCGGCGCCATGCGGCGTTCCATGGACCGCAAGCGCGAGGCGGTACGCGCTGCCGCACGCGCCCTGCCCCAGGCGGACCAGTTGCTTGCTCTGCCGCGGCGGCGCTTCGACGAGGCCGCCATCAACCTGTCGCGCATGCTAAGGGTGCATGTGGAACGCAAGAAGGCGGGCTACGACCGGATTTCGGTGCGTTTGCGACCTCAGGCGCTCGATGCCCGCTTCACGCAGGCGCGCCGCGACCTCAAACGCCTTGATACCGCGCTGCCGCGCCTGGTCACGGCGTCACTGGAGCGGCGGTCCGGACAGCTGGAGCAGGCCGGGCGCCTGCTGCGGTCCTTCTCCTACCAGGGCACGCTTGAGCGTGGTTTCGCGCTGGTGCGCGACGCCGAGGGCAGACCGCTGCCGCGCGCGGCGGGCATCCGGCCGGGCGATCCTCTGGCGATCGAGTTCCAGGACGGCCAGCTTCTGGCGGCTGCCGTGGGCCCGGCCGGAGGCAGCACCACCCCTTCCGGACCAACCGGCAAGCGGAAGGGCGCGGCACGGACCGCACAGCAGGCAAAAGGCCAGGGCGAACTGTTCTGATTGCCGGTCCGGCGGCCGGTCAGAGCGGCAACGATTCGCGGCGGTGGGCGCACATTCGCCGGAGCATCCGGTCGACGCGGAGCCGCTCATCAGGACGTCAGCTTCTTCCCGTCCAGCCGCGCCAGAATCGATGGCAGTTCGCGCATGTTCGCGAAGACAGCGTCAGGTTCAAGCTCTGTAATGACGGATGCAAGCCCGGCGGGCCCGACATGGGAACCGCCGGTGAAGGCGGCCACCTGCATCCCTGCGCTGCGGGCCGCGGCGATGCCCGCCGGGCTGTCCTCCACGACGACACAGCGTGCAGGCGCCACGCCCATCGCACCGGCCGCATGAAGGAAGAGATCCGGCGCGGGCTTGCCGCGCGCGACCATGGTGGAACTGAAGACGTTCGGCTCGAACCGGTCCAGCAGACCGGTTATGCCCAGCGACAGGCGGATGCGCTCGGGCTGGCTGGACGATGCCACGCAGAACGGCCGGTCGAGCGCGGCCAGCGTCTCGGCAATTCCCCCGACGGGTTTCAACTCGCCCCGGAAGCGCGCATAGAGGCGCTCGCGCATCGTCTCCAGGTGAAGATCGGTCACCGCCAGGCCATTGCCGGCCGCAAGGTCGGCGACGATGGACTTGATCGAACGGCCGAGAAAGCGCCTGTAAGCCTCGCCGAGCGGGATGTCCGCGCCGGCCTCGGCAATGATCTCCTTGAGGACGGCGATCGAGATCGGCTCGCTGTCGACCAGCACGCCGTCGCAATCGAAAATCACAAGGCGGTCTTTGCGGCCGGACACAGCGCCCCTCCCCTGTCAGTCCCTGCGCGGACCCGGCGACCTGATTGTCAGCCGGACAAATACCGGTCAAGCGGATGGCGCGGTGGCAGGCAATGCGGGAAGGGAAACGGGGGGGTGGTACGGTTGGGTGGATTCGAACCACCGACCTTTGGAGCCACAATCCAACGCTCTAACCAACTGAGCTACAACCGCACATGCCGGGACCCGGCGGAGCGTCAATACGCATATTCGCATCGGGTTTCAAGCACAAATCCGGCGCGAAATCCATCGCGGCCAACGAAAAAGACCGGGCACGGGGCCCGGTCTCTTTGCGTGCCGACCGGTCGGGAGGAGGGACCGGGCCGGCGATTCCCCGCGGCCGGGAGGAGGATGGCCGCAGGGGAAGTTCCGTGACGGCCTCAGGCGGCCTTCATGTCCTTGACAGCCTTGTCGAAGGCGGTCTTGGCCGGCTTGGCCAGATCTTCGGCAGCCTTGGTGGCGGCGGCCTGGACGTCCTTGGCCTGCTCGGCGGCCATTTCGGTCTGCTTGCGGATGAAGGCGGTCTGCAGTTCGACGAAGTCGGAGAGCGACTTCACGCCCAGCAGGGCTTCCATGTGGGAGAAGCCGGCTTCGGCATTGGCGCGCATGGCCGAAATGGTCTTGAGCGAAACGGACTGGACAGCGCCCTTGACGGTTTCCATGGAGTCCTCGACCATCTTCTGGGCTTCTTCGGCGTTCGACTTCATCTTGGCGTAGGCTTCCTGGGTCTGCTCCACGCCCTTCTCGGCGAAGGCGCGCATCTGGTCGGTGGCCTTGGTCGCGTCGAAGGCAGGGAATTCGATGGTTTCAGCGGTCTTTGCAGCCTTGGTCATATCATGATCCTCATAATGTTGACCGGCTCTCGCCGGTGTGAGTTGATAGGGGTAATATAGCGATCTTTTTGTGCATTGCAACATATTTTTTGCAGCGCACAATTCCCGGAAGCAAATTAACCACTTGGGGAGTTTGACGGGCCGGCGCGCCGGGTCGAACATGGACGGTGGCGGAGCCAGGGACTATTAAGAAAGGGTAAAGCTGCCGGGACACCGGATACAAGCGAAAGCAGGGTCGCAGACATGGAAACGGGCGCATACCCCTTTCTTGACATCGCCGTGAACGATGCTGTGCGCGGGCGGCTTGCCGCCGGCGACGCGCTTGCGGTGCTGTCGGACGATCTGTCGAGGATCGTCTGGGCCAACGGGCACGGCGCGCTGATCTTCGGCTTTGACGGCCCTGAGGATGCCATCGGCCAGGAGACCGGCCTGTCGGTGACCGCGCGCCGCCAGATTGCCGGCCTCAGCGGGTTTCCCAACCTGCCCCGGCAAATGCCGGTCCTGGTGCGCATGGGCACGGGCATCGGGTCGCGAACCGTCGCCTTCCAGGCCAGCAGCATCATTTTGCCGCGGGGAGAGGCTGCCATCCTGCTGGCCATACCCGCCGAAGCGCGCGGCGAGTACGGCTCGCCCCGGGTCGTCGCAGGCCTTTCCAGCCCGGAAAACCATGCCGCGCTCATTGGCCCGAATGGCGAAGTGCTGGAATGCACCGACGGCTACGACCGGCTCGGCATCACCGCGGAAACCCTGGCAGCCCTGGTCAAGGCGGTGGCGCATGAAGAGGACCGTCTCGTCAAGCGCATGATCGCCAGCCGTCACGGGCCGCTGCCAGCCGGTTTCGCCCGGCTTGGCGACGATCCGGCCCTTCACCTGCTCTTGGCCGTCGAACCGCAAGCTGCAGAGGTGGACAAGGGCCCGGCCGGTGCTCCCGGGCCGGATGAAGGACCGCTTCCGGCCGATGACGCGGCGGGCGGCGAAGACCAGCGGCAGGGAAATGCCGGAAGGCCCGGTCCGCGCAGCATTGCCGAAATGGTCGGGTTGGCCTTTCCGGCGGCCAGACCCGGGGAAGAGCGCGGCGGGCCGGCAGACGGGCCGCGGGGTGACCGTCCGGCCAATGACGACATGCCTGTTGCATCCGCAATCGACGAACCGGGCTTCGCCGGTTCGCAGCACGGCGGCGAAGGCGCGTCCGGAACCACCGCGCCGCATGACGACTGGTATTTCGAGCAGCCCGAACAGGCGGCGCGACCGGAGGGACGCACAGGTATACCCGCTGACGAACCGGGCCCGGCGGACGAGGCCGGCGGCATGCCGTTCGTCGCGCAGGCAGGCGGGGACGCGCAGCCGGTGCGGTTCGTCTGGAGAACCGATGCGGAAGGACGTTTCACGTCCATCTCGGACGAATTCTGCGGCGTCGTCGGGCCTGCGGCCAGCGACATCATCGGCCGTCCCTTCGAGGATGTGGCGGCCCAATTCGGCATCGATCCGGACGGAGACATCGCCGGTCTGCTGTCGCGGCGCGACACATGGTCGGGCCGCTGCGTGTACTGGCCGCTTCAGGGAACCGCCATGCGCGCACCCGTCGATCTCGCCGCGCTGCCGATCTACCGCCGCGACCGGAGCTTCGAAGGCTTTCGCGGTTTCGGCGTGATCCGCCCCGGCGATGCGGTCGACGATCCGGCCGGAACGGGGATGGCGCTGGCAGCCGGCGGGGAAAGCCGGCACATGAGCCCCGCCGACGGGGCCGGAGACGACCGGCAAGCGGATGCGGTGCTGCCGGGAGAAACGCAGCACCCGTTGCCGGAACCGGACGCATTGCCGGAAATGGAACATGACCCCTTCCAGGGAGAGACGCCGGCGCTCGCGGTCGACACCTCGCTGAACCGGAGGCTCGCCGACAAGATCATCCGGCTCGAGGAACGCCGCGACCGCGGGGAAGCAAGGCAGCTTTCCAGTGCCGAACGGATCGCCTTCGAATCCATCGGCCGGAAACTGCGCGAATCCGCGCCGGCCGTCCCGGAAGCGGATGCGGGCGACCGCGTGCCGGGCGCGGAGGTGAGCCCGCCGCCAGCAGCCGGGGATCGGGCCGAGGCACAGGCAGAAGCCGGAGAAGAACTGCCCGACGCCGCGTCCGCCGGGACGCCTGTCGAGCCGCGCGAACCTTCCCGCCCGCCGGCGCGGCGCAGCTTTGCCGGTGCCTTCGCAGGCGCAGGGGTTTCCGGCGCGATGTATATCGCCGCCAGCCTCGACACAGGTCCGGAGAGGACCGGAGCCAATGACGACCGGGCCGGTGCGGGGAAAACGGATGGC
Source organism: Zhengella sedimenti (assembly GCF_046506625.1). Taxonomy (NCBI): domain Bacteria; kingdom Pseudomonadati; phylum Pseudomonadota; class Alphaproteobacteria; order Hyphomicrobiales; family Notoacmeibacteraceae; genus Zhengella; species Zhengella sedimenti. The sequence goes on along the minus strand of NZ_JBKFFP010000005.1, from coordinate 180,178 downwards.
GGGGATCCGGGAGCCGCGCCGGATGCATTGCGCGAAGCGGAGACCGTTCCACCGGAGGACAACGGGGCGGCGACCATCGGGACCGGCGGAGCCAGCGCAGCGGATGCCGACGCCGAGGAGACCGAATCTTTCGAACCGGCGCCCGCCGAAACGGCCTTGGATGCCTTGCAGGAAGTGCAGGCGCCGGAAAAGGTCGAGCCCGTCTTTCCGTCCATCAACGCCTATGGCCTTGCCCGGCCGGTTGCGACCCGGCCGGCCGGAGATGCGCAACCGGCCATGGACACGACTTTTGATCCGGCGCCAGAGCGCATTCTGGGGCCGGATGCGGAAAACGTTCCGGATGCCGCCGATGCACAGCTTGAGCCCGACGACAGTACGGCGCGGGAGGACGGACAGAAGGACCAGGCCGCCCCGCTGGCGCGAAGGCTGGCCGCAGGCGACGTGTCGCCGTCCTTCCTGGCGCGGCTCCCGGTGCCCGTTCTCGTCACAGGCGGCGGCGGCCTCGCCTATGCCAACGCCGCGTTCCTCGCGTTCAGCGGCCATGCCTCGCTCGCAGACCTCGAGACGAACGGCGGCCTCGACGCGCTGTTCGGCGAGGCCGGGCCGGAAGGGCCGGAAATCCGTCTGGCCGATGGCAGCACGGCGCGGGTGCGTACGCACATCCAGACCATCGGCTGGAATGGTGGCAAGGCGCTCATGCTGGCCTTCCTCGACGCCGGCGACGAGGGCGAGGCGGAGATGCCGGAGATTTCCGGAACGCATTCGGACGAAGCAGCGGATGACGCGCCGCGCGTCAATGCCTTCCTGACGTCCGACACGACCGAGAAGCTGCAGGCGACGGTTCGCCAGCTCAACACGATCCTCGACACGGCGACCGACGGCGTCATCCTGATCGAGAACGACGGCACCATCCGGGCGATGAACCGTTCCGCCCAGGCGCTGTTCGGCCATGACAGCGAGGCGATGACCGGCGAACCCTTCATCCGGCTGTTCGCAACGGAAAGCCAGCGCGCGGCCGGGGATTATCTGTCCGGACTGGCAGGGAACGGCGTTGCCAGCGTGCTCAATGACGGCCGCGAGGTGATCGGCCGTGAAGCCAAGGGCCGCTTCATCCCGCTCTACATGACCATCGGCAAGCTGCCTTCGGACGGCGGTTTCTGCGCGGTCATGCGCGACATCACCAACTGGAAGCGCGCCGAGGAGGAACTGACCGAGGCGCGCCGCCAGGCCGAGGACGCCTCCAGCCAGAAGACGCAGTTCCTGGCACGCGTCAGCCACGAGATCCGCACGCCGCTCAATGCCATCATCGGTTTTTCCGAACTGATGCTTGGCGAGCGCTTCGGCCCGATCGGCAACCAGCGCTACAAGGACTACCTGCGCGACATCAACCGGTCGGGCAACCACGTCCTCGACCTCGTCAACGACCTGCTCGACATTTCCAAGATCGAGGCCGGCCACCAGGAATTGTCGCACGAGGCGGTTCCGCTCAACGACATCCTCTCCGAGGCCGTCGCCATCATGCAGCCGCAAGCCAACCGGGAGCGCGTCATCATCCGCTCCTCGCTCGTCTCCGGCCTGCCCGACGTGGTGGCCGACAAGCGCTCCATGCGCCAGATCGCGCTCAACCTGTTGTCCAACGCGGTGAAATTCACCCCCCCCGGCGGGCAGGTGATCGTGTCGACCTCCTACGAGGCCAGCGGCGAGATCGTCATGCATGTGCGCGATACCGGCATCGGCATGACGGCATCGGACATCGAACATGCGATGAAGCCGTTCAAGCAGCTCAACACGATGCGCCGGACACGCGGCGACGGAACCGGGCTCGGCCTGCCGCTGACCAAGGCGCTGGTCGAGGCGAACCGGGCGCGTTTCGCCATCACCTCGACGCCGGGCGAAGGCACCATCGTGGAGGTGATCTTCCCGCCGACACGTGTGCTGGCCGACTGAACAGGATCATTCCACTCCAGTTTAGAAACGTTCCAGTCTTTCAGGGATTTCCTTGATTCCCGGCCGGGGCCGGGGCACTGAAAGTGCGCATCCGGCAGACATGCCGGCCCCATGGAAACCCTCAGCACAGGGCCTTGACCCCTGAAGCCCAGGAGACCGGAATGAAGACCCTTATCTCACGGCTGGCTTGCACCGCCGTCCTGCTTTCGCCGTTCGCTGCCGCCCCCGCAATGGCGGAAGACGTCGTCAACATCTATTCCTACCGCCAGCCCGACCTGATCGAGCCCGTGCTCGACGCCTTTACCGAGCAGACCGGCATCGAGACGCAGCTTCTCTTCCTCGACAAGGGTCTTGAGGAACGCATCGCGGCGGAAGGCCAGAACTCGCCCGCCGACGTGATCCTGACCGTCGACATCTCGCGCCTGACCAAGGCCAAGGAAGCCGGCATCACCCAGCCGGTGAACAGCGAAGAGATCAACGCTCACATCCCGGCCGAATTTCGCGATCCGGAAGGCAACTGGTTCGGCCTCACGCAGCGCGGCCGCGTCGTCTATGCCTCGAAGGAGCGCGTGGCGGAGGACGAACTGGCCTATGCCGACCTCGCCGACCCGAAGTTCAAGGGCCGCATCTGCATGCGTACCGGCCAGCACGACTACAATATCGGCCTGTTCGCCGCGATGATCGCCCATGAGGGTGCGGAGAAGACCGAAGAGTGGATGAAGGGCCTGCGCGACAACCTGGCCCGCAAGCCGGAAGGCAATGACCGCGCCCAGGCCAAGGCCATCTATTCGGGCGAGTGCGACATCGGCCTTGGCAACACCTACTATGTCGGCCTGATGAAGACCAACGAGAAGGAACCGGAGCAGAAGGACTGGGCGAATGCGATGAAGGTCATCTTCCCGACCTTCGAAAACGGCCGCACCCATGTGAACGTGTCCGGCATGGCACTGGCCAAGCATGCGCCCAACAAGGAAGCCGCCATCAAGCTGATGGAGTTCCTGGCCAGCGAAAAGGCCCAGCAGGTCTATGCCGAGCAGGTGTTCGAATATCCGGTCAAGCCGGGCGTGGAAGCCTCCGAGATCGTCCAGTCATTCGGAGAAATCAAGGCGGACACGCTGCCGCTCACGGATATCGCGAAACAGCGCAAGGCTGCCTCCGAAATGGTCGACCGGGTTGGTCTGGATGACGGCCCGCAGAGCTGAGCCCGTTTCCGCATCAAGGCCCAGGGGAGGCGGAGCCGGCAGACGGCTCCGTCTTTCGCTGCTTGCCATGACGGCGTGAGCGGGGCAAAGGACGCATTCCATGCAACCCAGCCAGGCCGTCAATCCAGCCCCCCTGCCCCTTGACCGGCTGCCGCCCGTGCGCCGGCTGCGCCATCGCGCCATCCTGACCGCGACCGCGCTGATCGCGGCACTGGTCCTGCTTCCGGTTCTCGTGCTGGTCAGCGTGGGCGTGACGGGCAGCGGCGAGGACTGGCCGCACCTCATCGAACACGTGCTTCCGCGGTCGACCTTCACAACACTCTGGCTGCTGGCCATGGTTTCGGCGGGAACCGCCAGCATCGGCGTCACCACGGCCTGGCTGATCGTCGCCTACGACTTTCCGTTGCGGCGCCTGCTTGCCTGGGCGCTCATCCTGCCGGTCGCCGTGCCGCCCTATCTGGCCGCCTATGCCTTCGGCGAATTCTTCCATTTCACCGGGCCGGTCCAGACGGCGCTGCGCGCAGTCTCCGGCTGGCAGAGCCCGCGCGACTACTGGTTTCCGGACATCCGTTCCACCGAAGGCGCGGCGCTGGTGCTGTCGGCGGTGCTCTATCCCTATGTCTACATGACGACGCGGGTGGTCTTCCTGATGCAGGGGCGCACCATCGCCGATGTCGCCCGCACGCTTGGCGCCCGCCCGGGCAAGGTGTTCCGGCGCATCCTGCTGCCGGTGGCACGCCCCGCCATCATTGCCGGGGTCGCGCTGGTGCTGATGGAAACGCTCAATGACATCGGCGCCGTGGAATATCTGGGCGTGCGCACCCTGACCTTCTCGGTCTATTCGACCTGGCTGAACAGGGGCAGCCTGGAAGGCGCCGCGCAGATTGCCGCGGTGATGATGGTGATCGTCTTTGCCATCCTGATGGCCGAGCAATGGGCGCGGCGCAAGCAGGGCTTCCATGCCGCCCGCGCCACGCAGATCAAGGCGCGCCCGCCCCGGCTGAAGCTGACGGGCTGGCGCGCTGCCGCCGCCTTCACTGCCGTGCTGCTGCCCATCATGGCCGGGTTCGGCATTCCCATCCAGGTCCTCGGTGCCTTTGCCTTGCGGCGCATCGACCAGATCTTCGAGCCGGCGCTGCAGAATGCCTTTGTCAGTTCCGTCCTGGTTGCCGCGGCAACCGCCGTGCTGACCGTCAGCGTGGCGCTCGTGCTGCTCAATGCGAACCGGCTCGTCCGCAGGCCCGGCGTGCTCGCCATGGCGCGGGTATCGACCATCGGCTATGCCCTGCCCGGAACGATCCTCGGCCTTGGCCTGCTGTTTGCGCTGGCCCGGTTCGACAACACGGTCGACGGACTGGCACGCGACTGGTTCGGCCTTTCCACCGGCCTGCTGGTCAGCGGCACAGCGGGCGCCGTCATCTATGCCTGTACGATCCGCTTCCTGGCGCTGGCGGAAGGCACGATCCGCTCAGGCCTGGAGAAGCTGCCCCGCAATATCGACGACGCGGCGCGCTCGCTCGGCTGTTCGCCGGCCCGCTCGGCCCGGATCGTGCTGCTGCCGCTGCTGACACCGGCCATCATGACCGCCGGCGTCCTGGTCTTCGTCGACACCGTCAAGGAACTTTCAGCGACGATCCTGCTGCGGCCCTTCGGCTTCTCCACCCTGGCAACCCATGTCTATGAAAACGCCTCGCGCGGCGTTGTCGAAGACGGCGCCATGGCCGCACTGCTCATCATCGTGACCGCGCTGGCGCCCGTGATCCTGCTGTCGCGCGCACTGATGCGCGACGAGGCCTCCTGACGGCGGACAAGAAAAAGGCGCCTTCCGTCTTTCCGCGGAAAGCGCCCAATTGATCGGCAAGCTGTCAAGTTTGCTCAAGCTCAGTCAGTCGGTATCAGGTCGAAAGACTTCAACAATCAGTTAACGCGATCATGCGGCGAAGACCTTAACGAAACATTACCGCCGGACTGTGTGTTCTAGGCATCCGCCCCTGAACTGACGCGTGGTAAATTTGAAGGCGACCTTCCATTAACCACGCCGGACCAGCCTCAATTCCGGAGCGCTTCCAGATCCCGGTAAAGTTCAAGGGCCTCCGGGTTTGCGAGCGCCTCCTTGTTCTTGACCTGCCGTCCATGAACGACGTCGCGCACGGCCAGTTCCGTGATCTTGCCCGACTTGGTGCGCGGGATGTCCGCGACAGGCACGATCTTGGCAGGCACATGGCGCGGACTGGCACCGGTGCGGATCTTCGTGCGGATCTTCTTCTCCAGGTCGGCGTCGAGCACCACGCCTTCCGCCAGACGGACGAACAGGACGACGCGCACGTCGTCTTCCCACTGCTGGCCGATGCACAGGGCCTCGATCACCTCGTCAAGCTGTTCGACCTGGTTGTAGATTTCCGCCGTGCCGATGCGCACGCCGCCGGGATTGAGCGTCGCGTCGGAGCGGCCATGGATGATCATGCCGCCGTGTTCGGTCCATTCGGCGAAATCGCCGTGGCACCAGACATTGTCGAAGCGCTCGAAATAGGCGCCGTGATACTTCATGCCGTCGGGATCGTTCCAGAAACCGATCGGCATGGAGGGAAAGGCCCGGGTGCAGACCAGTTCGCCCTTTTCCTGGCGCACGGGCTTGCCGTCATCGTTCCAGACATCGGTGGCCATGCCGAGCGCCGGCCCCTGGATCTCGCCCGACCAGACCGGCTTGCCCGGAATGGCAAGGACAAAGCAGGCCACGATATCCGTGCCGCCGGAAATGGAGGCCAGGTGCACGTCGGCCTTGATGCCGTCATAGACGAACTCGAAGCCTTCCGGAGACAGCGGGGACCCGGTCGAGGAGATGACGCGCACCGTGGAGAGGTCGTGGGTCTCGATCGGCCTCAGGCCGGACTTGCGCACCGCGTCGATGAACTTGGCCGAGGTGCCGAAATAGGTCATCTTCTCGTCGCGCGCATAGTCGAAGATGACATTGCCGTCCGGGTGGAAGGGCGAGCCGTCGTAAAGCAGCAGGGTCGCGCCGGCCGCCAGGCCCGAGACCAGCCAGTTCCACATCATCCAGCCGCAAGTGGTGAAGTAGAAGAAGCGGTCGCCCTCGCCGATGCCGGCGTGGAGGCGCTGCTCCTTGGCATGCTGGAGCAGCGTGCCGCCGGCGCCGTGGACGATGCACTTGGGAATGCCGGTCGTGCCGGAGGAATAGAGGATGTAGACCGGGTGGTTGAACTCCAGCCGGGTGAAGACGGGATCGCCGGCCTCGAAGGGGGCGATGAAATCGTCCAGCGTCGCGGCGCCATCAATGGAGGCGGCGACAGCGGCCGCATCGCCGAGATAGTCCAGCACGATGCACTGTTTCGCCGGCAGCTTCGCGAAGACGGCGGCCAGTTTCGGACCCGTCTCCTGGCGCTTGCCGTTGTACCAGTAGCCGTCGACACCGACGAAAAGGACCGGGTCGATCTGGCCGAAGCGGTCCAGCACCCCCTGCTCGCCGAAATCGGGCGAACAGGACGACCAGATGGCGCCGATGGAGGTGGCGGCCAGCATGCAGGCCACCGTCTCGGGCATGTTGGGAACCATGGCGGCGATGCGGTCGCCCGGCTTGACGCCCATGGCACGCATGGCTTGCTGCAGCCGCGAGACGAGGGCGCGCAATTCGTTCCACGACATGCGGCGGGCCACCTTGTCCTCGCCCCGGAAGACAAGGGCGTCGTCCTCGCCGGTCTTCCACAGGAAGTTCTCGGCGAAGTTCAGCCGGGCATCGGGAAAGAAGCGGGCGCCCGGCATCCGGTCGCCATCGACCAGCACCCGTTCGCCCTTGTCGCCGATGATGCCGCAATGATCCCAGACCAGGCTCCAGAACGCCTCGCGGTCGTCAATCGACCAGGCGTGGAGATCGTCATAACCGGCGAAAGCCCGGCCGGCGCGCTCCCCGGCGGTTGCCATGAAGGCCGTCATCGGGTGTGCGGCGATGCGGTCCGGAGACGGAGTCCACAACGGGGCGTCCTGGGTCATGCTAACCTCCCTTTTCATGCGGGCCTGTGTTGCCGATCCGTGTTGAATTCGCAAGAGCGTATAAACACCGCCCGCCTCCGCCAGTGCAAGCGGCGCCCGGCAGATGCCTGTGGTAAAAAGGGTGATGACCGCCCGGCCTCCTTGAAAAGGCCATCGCGTCGGTTACAGCTTGAAGAGGATCGAAGGGCAGGAAAAAGGGCGCGCATGTCGGCACCGGTCATCAGAAGGCTTTTTCTCTCCGGTCTGCTGCTGGGCCTGCTCGCGGTCGCGATCTTCCTGTCCCTGCCGTTCCTCGCCTCCACGTCGATCATTCGCGGACGCATTGCCGCCGAATTGAGCAACTGGACCGGATATCGCGTCGAACTGACGGCAGCACCCGAGATTTCGCTGTTTCCCAATGTCGAGGTCAAGCTGTCGGGCGTGCAACTGACCCCCTGGGGCAATCCGGACCTGACCGTGGCACGGGCGGAGGAGGTGCGCGTCGCGCTGTCGGCCCTCGACGCCGTTTCCGGGCGCATAAGGTTCACGCGGATCGACATCGTCCGTCCGGTGCTCAAGCTGCCCGACGCGACGTCGCTTCCGGCGGCACCCTCGAGCGGCCGTTTCGTGACCGCGATCAGGGTGGCGGAATCGGCGGTGTCCGCCGACGGCGATGCGCCCGATCTTTCCTCCGTTCCCGACGAACCGCTCGGCACGGTCAGCCTTGTCGACGGACGGGCCGTCTATACGCAGGACGGCCAGGAGCTTCCGGTCGTCTCGAGCATCAACGCAACGGTCTCATGGCCCCGGCTTGCCGCGGGGATGAGCGCCATGGGGTCTGCCATCTGGAACGGCGAGCAGGCGGACCTGCGGCTGTCGGCCCAGCAGCCACTGATGCTGATGGCCGGGGGCCAGTCGAAGCTGACCCTCGAACTGGCCTCCAAGCCGCTCACCCTGTCCTATGACGGCATCGTGACGCGGCGGCCCGCCCTGTTTCTCAACGGTGTCGCATCCTTTTCGACGCCATCGCTTTCGCGGGCGATGGAATGGTCGCGCCTGACAGCCTCGCAAGGCCTGCTGCCCGGACGGATCGCGGTGAGCGGGCGGCTGAGCGGCGGACCGGAACGGTTGAAGCTGGAACAGGCCGAACTCACCTTCGGCGACAGCACGGGCAGCGGCGTCCTCGAGTTCGGCCTGCCCGGGCCGGTGCCGGTGGTGGCCGGCACGCTGCATTTCCCGACCATGGATCTCGCCACCATCCTCAATGCCTTTCCGGACGTGTTGCCTGGCGATCCCTCCGGCGGCCCGCTCACAGGGGTTCCCGCCAACAGGATCAATCTCGACCTGCGGCTTTCGGCGGAAAATGCGAGCTTCGGCGCGGTGGCGCTGAACGAGGTTGCCGCAACGGCGCAGGTCAAGGACGACCTTTCGGTCTTCGACATTTCCGATGCACGCGCCTTCGGCGGCACCGTCCAGGCCGGGCTCAGGATCAACCGGAGCAGGGAAGGACGCACGAGCGAGTTGCGGCTGCTGGCCACGGAAGTGGACGGGCGGCTGATCGGGGAGACCATACCGCTGGCCAATGGCGTGCCCGATGCGATCACGACGTTCTCGCTGATCCTGAAAGGACCCGGGGCCACCTGGGGCGACCTGATCGAGAACTCCACGGGTTCGCTCTCGGCGCAAATGGCCGCCGGCGTCATCCCGGACGTGGATCTCGACCGGTTCGTGGACCGGCTGCGCACGTCGGGCTTCTTCCGGCTTTCCGAAGCCAGGGGTAGGCCGCTCGAATTCCAGACAGCGGAGGTGGAACTGGCGATCGAAACAGGCGTTGCGCGCATCCAGAAGGCCACGCTGACGACAGCGGTGCGCCAGGTCAAGCTCGTCGGGCTGATCCCGCTGGCCGGGCGAAGCCTCGCCATCGCCGGCACCGTCACCCCGCTGGGTGAAAACCGCGCGGGCACGGCGCCACTGTCCTTCTTCGCCGGCGGGTCCTGGAACGCCCCGCTGATCTCCCCGGTCCTTGCGCCGGCCGCGGCCCCGCAATAAAACCGGCCGGCGGCGCCTTTCCGGACGGCATTTGCCGGCAAATTCTCATTCGCGGCGAATCAGTCTAGTTTCGATCAAATGACCGCAAGAGGGTGCGGGGTGGCGGCGTGTTCAAATTCCTGATCGGACTGTTCAAGATCCTGGTGATCTCGCTCATCACCGGAGCCGGGCTGTCCGCATTCAACCTGACGGCCGCCGACATCCTGCAACAGGTCGGCATGACGCCGGAGCGCGTTCTGGGCCTGCTTCAGAAGGGCGCGGAATGGGCCATTCCGAACATCGTGCTCGGCTCGATGGTCATCGTCCCGGTATGGGTCGTGGTCTTCCTGCTGCGTCCGCCCCGAAGCTGAAGCGAATCATGCATTGGCAAAGGCCGCCTGCTCGTCGCGGCGGCGCTGCAGGTCCTTTCGCTTGTTGACGATGGAAGCGATGATCACGCCGGTCGCTACAAAGGCGATGAGCACGGTACAGACGGCGTTGATTTCCGGTGTGACGCCAAGACGGACCTGGCTGTAGATCTTCATCGGCAGGGTCGTGGCGCCCGGACCGGAGGTGAAGGACGCGATGACCAGATCGTCCAGCGAAAGCGTGAAGGCGAGCATCCATCCGGAAATGACGGCGGGCAGGATGTTGGGCAGGGTCACCTGGAGGAAGGTGGTGACAGGCGGCGCGCCGAGATCCATGGCCGCTTCCTCCAGCGAACGGTCGAAGCTGACGAGGCGCGACTGGACCACGACGGCGACGAAGCACATGGAAAAGGTGACATGGGCGAGCGTGACCGTCAGGAAGCCACGGTCCAGCCCGACAGCCACGAAGAGCAGGAGCAGCGACAGGCCGGTGATGACCTCCGGCATGACCAGCGGCGCATAGACCATGCCGGAAAACAGGATGCGGCCGCGGAAGCGGGTATACCGGTCGAGCGCAAGGGCAGCGAGCGTGCCGAGCACGGTGGCGACCGAGGCTGACAGGAAGGCGACGCGCGCGGTCACCCACGCAGCGTTCATCAGTCCGTCATTGCGCAGCATCTCGGCATACCACTTCGTGGAAAAGCCTGCCCAGACGGTGACGAGGCGCGATTCGTTGAACGAATAGATGACCAGCAGCACGATGGGCAGGTAGAGGAAGGCGAAACCGAAGACGACGGAAGCGATGTTGAAGCGGGACCAGGTCGTGTTCATGTCACTTCCCCGCCTCTTGCGCCCGCGCCTGGGCGTTCTGGAACAGCACGATGGGAACCACCAGCAAGAGCAGCAGGATGATCGCCACGGCCGAGGCCAGCGGCCAGTCGCGGTTGTTGAAGAATTCCGACCAGAGCGTCTTGCCGATCATCAGCGTGCGCGAACCGCCGAGCAGGTCGGGAATGACGAACTCGCCGACGGCGGGAATGAACACCAGCAGGCAGCCGGCGAGTATGCCCGGCACGGCCAGCGGCAGGGTGATCTTCCAGAAGGCCGAAATCGGCGGACAGCCGAGATCCTGCGCCGCCTCGATGAGCGAATAGTCCATCTTCTCCAGCGTGGAATAGATGGGCAGGACCATGAAGGGCAGATAGGAATAGACGATGCCGATGAAGATGGCGGTGTGGGTGTTGAGAATCTGCAGCGGCTCGGAAATCACGCCCAACCACATCAGGAACTGGTTGAGCAGGCCCTCGGGCTTCAGGATGCCGATCCACGCATAGACGCGGATGAGGAATGACGTCCAGAACGGCAGGATGACGAGCATGAGCAGCGTGGGGCGGATGCCATGCGGGGCACGCGCCATGCCATAGGCGAGCGGGAAGCCGATCAGGAGCGTCAGGAACGTGGAAACGGCGGCGATGATGACGCTGGAGAGGTAGGCCTTCACATAGAGGGCGTCCTCGGTGATCCAGAGATAGTTGTCGATGGTGAAGCGGCGCGCGCTCTCCAGCCAGGTTCCGACCCCCTCGAAGACGGGCGTGTAGGGCGGCATGGAAATGGCCGATGTCGACAGCGATATCTTGAAGACGATCAGGAAGGGGATGAGGAAGAAGAACAGGAGCCAGGCATAGGGCACCAGGATGACCAGGCGGCTGGCGATCGACGAGATCAGTTTCTGCATGGCCGCCTCCGCTCAGCTTGTCAGGATGACGCCGGCATCCGGCTCGAAACTGATCCAGGCGCGGTCGCCCCAGGTCAGGGGATTGTCGGAGCCGCGGGCGCTGTTGATCATGGAGGCGCGCACCACCTTGCCCGAATCCAGCCGGACATGGATGATGGTCATGTCGCCGAGATAGGCGATGTCCCAGACCTCGCCGTCGATGGTGTTGGGCGCGGCGCCGGGATTGTCCGGCATGATGCGGATCTTTTCCGGGCGGATGGCAAACCATGCCTTCTCGCCCTTGCGCGCCTGGCCGGCGGTGGCGGCGCGGATTTCGAGGCCGTCCTGTCCCGCGATGACGGCACCACCGGATCCGAGTTCGCTGACCTCGCCCTCGAAGATGTTCACATTGCCGATGAAATCGGCGACGAAACGCGAGGACGGTGCCTCGTAGACCTCGGCCGGCGTTGCGACCTGCTTGATCTTGCCATGGTCCATGACGGCAATGCGGTCGGCCATGGTCATCGCCTCTTCCTGGTCATGGGTGACGACGACGAAGGTCAGGCCGAGGTCCTGCTGCAGGTCCATGAGCTCGAACTGGGTTTCCTCGCGCAGCTTCTTGTCGAGCGCGCCGAGCGGTTCGTCGAGAAGGAGAACCTTGGGCCGCTTGGCCACGGAACGGGCGAGCGCGACGCGCTGGCGCTGGCCGCCCGACAACTGGTGCGGCTTGCGGTGGGCGAATTTCTCCAGCTTCACGAGCCTGAGCATCTCGGCCACGCGCTCCTGGATCTGCGGCTTCGCCATGCCGTCCTGCTTGAGGCCGAAGGCGATGTTGGCCTCCACCGTCATGTGCGGGAACAGGGCGTAGGACTGGAACATCATGTTGACGGGCCGGCGATAGGGCGGCACGCCGCGCAGGTCCTGTCCATCCAGCAATATTTCTCCGGACGTCGGTTCCTCGAACCCGGCCAGCATGCGCAGCAGGGTGGACTTGCCGCAGCCCGAGGCGCCGAGAAGGGCGAAGAACTCACGCTCGTAGATGGTCAGCGTCAGGTCGTCGACCGCGGTGAAATCGCCGAAGCGCTTGGTCACGTTGCGAAAGACGATGTAGGGCCTGGCGTCCGGATCGTTCCAGGGTGCAAAACTCTTCCTGATGCTGCCAAGCGATTTCATCCCCTCATCCCCCTGCGAAGCGCCGCCTTCATGGCTGTTGGCCTGTTCTTGCAAAAACCCCGGCGGACCTTGATCCGCCGGGGCTGTTGTCCGCTGTTACTGGCCGGTCACGACGCGGGTCCAGGCCCGGGTCATCAGCCGCTGTTCCTTGTTATCGGGCGGCGTCGTGGTGAACAGCTTGTCGGTGGTCGCCTCGTCCGGGTAGACCGCCGGATCACCGATCACTTCCTCGTCGAGGAACTGCTGCGAGGCCTTGTTGCCGTTGGCGTAGAAGACATAGTTCGATGCCTTGGCGATGACTTCGGGCTTCATGATGTAGTTCAGGAACTCATGTGCCTCGGCGACGTGCGGCGCATCGGCCGGGATCGCCATCTGGTCGAACCACATCTGCGCGCCTTCCTTGGGGATCGAATAGGCGACTTCGACGCCCTGGTCGGCCTCCGCGGCCCGGTCGCGGGCCTGGAAGACGTCACCCGACCAGCCGACGGCCAGGCAGATGTCGCCATTGGCGAGCGCGTTGATGTATTCCGACGAATGGAACTTGCGGATGGACGGACGGATCGCCTCCAGCGCGGCCTGGGCTGCCTCGATGTCCTCGGCGGTCTTGGAATCGGGATCCTTGCCGAGCCAGTTGAGCGCCGCCGGGATCATCTCGGCCGGGGCGTCCAGCATGTAGACGCCGCAATCGGCGAGCTTGGAAATCTTCTCGGGATTGAAGACCACGTCCCAGCTGTCGATCGTTTCGATGCCGAGGGCCTCCTTGACCTTGGCGACATTGTAGCCGATGCCCGTGGTGCCCCACATGTAGTTGATCGAGTAGTCGTTGCCCGGATCGTATTTCTCGGTGCGCTGCGCGATCTTGTCCCACATGTTCTCCAGGTTGGGCAGTTTCGACTTGTCGAGCTTCTGGAACACACCGGCCTGGATCTGGCGCGCCAGGAAGGTGCCGGTGGGCACGACCACGTCATAGCCGGTGCCGCCGGCCAGCAGCTTGGTTTCCAGGATCTCGTTGGAATCGAAGACGTCGTAGACGACCTTGATGCCGGTTTCCTTGGTGAAATCCTCAAGGATGGATTCATCGATATAGTCGGACCAGTTGTAGACGTTCACCACGCGTTCCTGGGCGGCCGCGCCACCGGCGGCCAGGCCGAGCGCGAGCGCCGAAACGGCGGTCAGGAACAGTTTGGATCGGGTCATCTCATTCTCCTCTCAGAAGGTTCTTCCGGCTCTCGTGGCGAGCGCTTTGCGGCCGGTTCCGATAGAAAGCCTATTGGCCTTTCCCGCCTTGCTCAAGCCGGTTTTTCCGGTTTGCGGTTCACAGGTAACTGGTGCGCTCCAGCGGCGTGATCTCCTGCCAGAAGGCGAGGATTTCCGCCCTTTTCAGGTCCTTGAAGACCTTGGCGAGCAAGGGCCCCATGGCGCGTTCGGCGAAACCGCCGCGATCCATGAGCTGGAGCGCGTCGTCCATGTCGTCGGGCAGCGAAAGACCGTCCTCGTCATAGGCGTTGCCCTCCACCGGGGGCGGCGGCGGCACCCGCTGTTCCAGCCCCTCCATGATGGCCTGGATGATGGCCGTCATGACCAGATAGGGATTGGCGTCGGCGCCCGCGATGCGGTGTTCGATGCGCCTGTTGGACTCGTTGGAGACCGGGATTCGCACGGCGACCGAGCGGTTGTTCTCCGCCCAGACGGCGCGCGTGGGCGCATAGGAGCCGGGCGTGATGCGGCGGAAGCCGTTCCAGGTGTTGATGAACATCAGCAGGGCTTCGGGCATGGTCTTGAGCAGGCCGGTCACCGCGTATTCGAGACGCTGGCGGCCGCCTTCGCCGGAGAAGATGTTGACGCCGGCCGCATCGAGCACCGAGGTGTGAACATGCATGCCGTTGCCGGCATATTCGATGAAGGGCTTGGCCATGAAGGTGGCCTGGAGCCCGTGCGCGCGGGCGCAACCCATGACGATGCGGCGCAGCTTGATCACGTCGTCGGCAGCGCGCAGCGCATCGCCGCGATGCTTCAGGTTGACCTCGAACTGGCCGGGCGCGGCCTCCTTGATGATGGTGTCGATGGGCAGGTTCTGATCGGCGGCGGCGTCGCGGATCATGTCGAAGAGCGCGGCGTGCTCGGCCAGATCGTCAAGGCCGTACATGCGAAGCCGGTCCGGCCCGCCCATCGCGCCGACCGGTGCGGGCATGCCGTCGTCCCAGTCCGTACCCGGCTCCAGGAGATAGAACTCCAGTTCGAAGGCAACGACGGGATAAAGGCCCCTCGCATTGGCCTCGGCCACCTTGTGCTTGAGCACCTGGCGCGGATCGGCCATGAAGGGCTCACCCTCGGGCGAGAAGGTCTGCAACAGGACCTGGGCGGTCTTGCGCTTGGCCCATGGAACGATGGACAGCGAACCGCGCGTGGCGCGGCAATAGCCGTCCTGGTCGCCTGTCTCGATATGCAGGCCGGTTTCCTCGACCTCGCGGCCCCAGACATCCAGCCCGTGCAGCGACATGGGAAAGTTCACGCCCTCCTGAAAGGCCTTCTTGAGCGCATCCGCGGGCGCCCATTTGCCGCGCATCACGCCGTTGGGATCGACCATGAGGAACTCGACGGCCTCCAGATCCGGATGGGTGGCGACGAACGTCTCGTATTCGGCCTTGTGATCTGCGGAAATGAAGCCATCGGGGGTGCCGGTGTCGGGTACCATGTCCTTGGCGTCCATGCCCTTGCCGTTCGTATTGGCCGCCGTGGCGGCAGATGCCCCTTGTTCCAAGATGTGCTACCCGCAATTGTTGAAGACGGACAAGACTGACCGCGCGCCGGACCGGATGTCAACTCGGTCCCTGTCATTTAAGCTAAGTCGAAATACCTGTATGTGCAGGCCGTCTGCCGCTAATGACAGGGCATGGCGACCCCGATGTTCACCCGCCCTGCCCGCTTCCTGTTCCGGTTCGCCGCCCTGGCCGGGGCCGCATGGCTGGTGGCCAGGGTCCTGACCGGCGGCTGGCAATGGCGGCACACGCTGGAGCCGAGCGGCCTGGCGGCGGCCCTGCTGATGGCGGCGACACTGGCGGTGGCGCCGCTGGAAAGCCTCCTTCCGGGCCACCGGTTCATTGCCGGGCTGGCCGCCATGCGCCGCGACATGGGCCTTGCAGCCTTCGGTTTCGCCGCGCTGCACATGGCCGCGACGGTCCTGGCGCTCGGACGGCTCGACCACGTGATCCAGGGGCTGGCCTGGACCAGCATCTGGACCGGCTGGGCGGCCTTCGTCCTGCTCCTGCCTCCTGCCCTCTCGTCTTTGCCTTCGGTCAGGGCAAGGCTCGACCGCTGCTGGAAGCCCGTGCAGCGGCTGACCTGGCCGGCCGCGGCTTTCGGCGCGTGGCACTGGTATCTTCAAGCCCGTGGCGACTGGCTCTTCTGGAGTATCACCGGCCTGCTGATTGCCATGGAAGCGGCACGGATGCTTGCGCCGCGCCGCCCAACTCACTGAAAGTCGAAGGCGGACAGGCCGGTCACCATCTCGTCCAGGCCCAGCGGCCGGGTGATCGGCGGCTCGGCCCTGGCCAGACAGCCGGAGCGTTCGCACAGGCGGCATGCCGGCCCGACCGGCGTGGCGGGCACCTGGCCGTTCTTCGGCGTGACGCCCGGGACCACGCCGGGCAGCGCGCCGCCATAGATGATCTCGTCCTTGAAGGCGATGTCGCAGCCCAGAAGGATGGCGGTGCGGCGCGGGCGCTCGGCGAATGCCCCCTGCGGCCCCTCCAGCGTGCGCGCCACGGTGAGGAACTCGGTGCCGTCGGGCATGACGACGGCCTCGACGAAGATCTGGCCGGGCTGGGTGAAGGCGGCATGGATGGCGAGCTTGGGGCACATGCCGCCGAAGCGCTGCTGGGGGAACCCCTGGGCACCGGCGCGGCGGAAGCGGTGGCCGGCATTGTCGACCTCCAGCATGAAGAAGGGGATGCCGGCCTGGCCCTGCCGGCCCAGCATGGTCAGGCGGTTGGCCGCCTGCTCGAAGGAAACGCCAAAGCGCGAGCGCAGCACGTCGATGTCGTAGCGGGCCTTCTGCGCGGCCTGCAGGAATGGCTGATAGGGCATCATCAGCGCATGGGCCGCATAGCGCGCCATCTCGAAGCGGGCGAGACGGCGCGCCTCGTCGGTGGACAGTTTCAGCGCCTCGATCTCGCGCGCTATGGCGACGTTCATGCGCAGCAGCACCGCCTCCATCGCCACCTCGCGCAACTGGTCGAAGGGTGAAAGGCGTTCCGACAGGAACAGGCGCTGCGAATGGCGGTCGAAACGGCGGCGCCAGTTGGGCATGGTCGCGACGGGCAGCACGCGGACCGTGATCCCCAGTTCCGCGCGCATCCAGGTCTTCAGGGCGCCCATCAGGTCGTCGCCGGGCTGCAACAGGGCGGTGAAGGCCTCCGCCTCCTCCTCCAGCACGGGATAATGGTTCGCCCGCGGCTCCAGGACCTCGTGCACCTCGTCGATCGGCAGGCGCGCGCCCGACAAGGCGGTCGCATGGCCCTCGCGGGCCAGCAGGTCGGACAGGTCGGTCAGCCGCTCGGCCTGCTCGCGATAGGCGCGGTAAAGCTTCACGACGGCCGCGGACACATTCGGCGCGGCCTCCGCGATCTCCATCAGTTCCTGCTCGCCGGGCAGTTCGCCGACGAGCAACGGATCGGCGAAGACCTCCCGCAATGCCGCAAGCGACGCGCCGGTCTCGCCCTGCAACTCGTCCGGGTCGATCTTGTAGACCGAGGCCAGCTTCAGGATGAGCTGCACGGTGAGGGGGCGCTGGTTGCGCTCGATGAGGTTGAGATAGGATGGCGATATGCCGAGCGCCTCGGCCATCGCGGTCTGGGTCAGGCCCTTGGCGTTGCGGATCCGGCGGATGCGCGGGCCGACGAATATCTTCTGGTCCGCCACGGCGGCGCTCCATGCCTTGCTGATTTACACCGCTTTACAGAATAGGGGCACATTGTGGATTTTACAATATTTACATGCTTACAAGGCCGGCTCGTCAAAGCCTCCACAGCTTGACCCGATTCACCGCTCGAAACGGCTGTTTTCCCTCGCATATCGAGGATACGAGCGCTAGCTTGACCATGAAGGCGGCGCAGACAGGCGGTCCGGCATGAATCCGAAAGACCTGTCAAAGCGCCGTCGATATCGCAACCGGGCCGGTGCCCGGTGACAAGGAGAGACAGATGGCACCGAAAACGCGAGTCAAGGAACGCGCCGAGGAACAGGCTTCGGCCATGAACATGGACCAGCAGGCGGTGATCCGCATGGTGGCCAACGACCTGCACCGCCTCAACCAGTCGGTGATGAAGGCCGTCGAGGCCGGCGTGTCGGTGGAACTGGTTCGCTCGGCGCGCCATCACTGCGGCAACGGCAACTGGGGCGACCTGCTCATTCCGGTGATCGTGACCAACAATGCCGGTGCTGCCAACGACTGACCCGCAAGCCGGCGGATTCCCATGCAAGGCCGTGCCCGCACAGGGTGCGGCCTTGTTGCGTTCACTATTTTGTTAAATTTAAGATTGCATTCTGGCGGTGCCCTACAACATGGTTTAATGCGCTGGCGATAGGACACGCCAACGTTGAACCGAGCGAAGCACCATCCATGAAGCAGGACAATCGCGAATTTGGTCTCCGCCATGGCAAGACCGGGGTCTCCGGTGCGGGAACCAGGGCGAAGGACGACATCGTCATCGTCACGGCCGACCGCGTCAGCCGCATCGTCATCGAGGGGACACTCAAGAGGATGGGCAAGACATGCCGTGCGATGGAGCCCTCGACAATGGCGTCCGTCGAGGACATGGGCATGCCGACCCTTGTCATTCTCGAATGCAGCGATGCGTCCGAACTTTGCCGGCGCTATTCCGGCGCCTTCACCGGCAAGGCGAGGCCCAGGATCATCATGTTCAGCAATGATGAACAGCCTGACGACATCCAGGCGGACATCATCTTGCGAAAGCCGATCATTCCGGACCAGCTGGAAAAGGTCATCCTGACGATTGCCGGTCCACAGGTTTGATCGTCCCCCTTTCCTTTCACTTCGCGCATCTCCTATAGTCGGTCATCTCAACCTGATCCGGTGATGTATGACTTCCGAAAAAAGGGATGTGCGCGTAACGTCCGCAAGGCGGACCCGACCGCCGAAATTCGTCAGCAACCTGCGCGGCGTGAAATCCTGGAAAGAGGCCAACGCCTGGCTCGAATGGCGGGGGATCGAGGATATCGAGTGCATCACGCCGGACCAGGCCGGCGTTGCCCGCGGCAAGATGATGCCGTCCAAGAAATTCACGTCGAACACCTCGCTTGCGCTTCCCTCCGCGGTGTTCATGACGACGATCTCGGGCGACTATCCGGAGGAAAGCGACAGCTTTCGCTATCCGGAGGACGACGGCGACCTGAAGCTCATGCCGGACCTTTCCACCCTGGCGGTGGTGCCGTGGGAAAGCGATCCGACGGCGCAGGTGATCTGCGACATGGTGCATCAGGACGGGCGGGAAGTGGAATTCACGCCGCGCAACGTGCTCAAGCGCGTCATCCGCGCCTATGACAAGCTCGGCCTGAGACCCGTTGTCGCACCCGAGATCGAATTCTACCTCGTTTCCAAGAACACCGACCCCGACTATCCCCTGACGCCGCCGCTTGGCCGTTCGGGACGCCCGATCGGCGGCGGCCAGGGCTATTCCATCGCCGGCATCAACGAGTTCGACGAGCTGATCGACGACATCTACCATTTCTCGGAAGCCCAGGGGCTGGAGATCGACACGCTGATCCATGAGGAAGGCGCCGGCCAGCTCGAGATCAACCTGCGCCACGGCGATCCGGTGGAACTGGCCGACCAGGTGTTCATGTTCAAGCGGACGCTGCGCGAAGCCGCGCTCAAGCACGACATGTATGCCACCTTCATGGCAAAGCCGATCCAGGGCCAGCCGGGCTCGGCCATGCACATCCACCAGTCGATCATCGAGAAGAAGACCGGGCGCAACATCTTCACCAACGAGGACGGATCGGAATCGGAGGCGTTCCGGCATTTCATCGGCGGAATGCAGCGCCATGTGCCGAACGCACTCGTCATGTTCGCGCCCTATGTGAATTCCTACCGGCGGCTCACCAAGGGCGTCACGGCGCCGGTGAACGTGGAATGGGGCTATGACAACCGCACCACGGCCTTCCGCATTCCGCGTTCCGACCCGGCGGCCCGGCGCGTGGAGAACCGGATTCCCTCCTCCGACGCCAACCCCTATCTGGCGCTTGCCGCATCGCTCGCCTGCGGGCTGATCGGGATGAAGCAGAAGCTGGAGCCGAAGGACCCGGCCGGCCATTCCGCCAACGAGGCGGATATCGAACTGCCGCGCGGGCTGATCGAGGCGACGGCGCTGTTCGAGGCCGACGAGGCCCTGACGGAGATTTTCGGCGCCGGGTTCGTGGGTACCTATGCGGCGATCAAGCGGGGCGAGTTCGAGACCTTCATGCAGGTGATCAGCCCCTGGGAACGCGAGTTCCTGCTCCTCAACGTCTGACCGGAACGCCATCATGGTCCATACGAGTGCAATCTCGCCCGGCCTGTCCTGGTATGAAGCGACCGCCGGAGAGCGGACGGAATGGCCGGCGCTGAAAGGCGACCACACCACGGACGTCATCGTCATCGGCGGCGGTTTCACCGGGCTTTCGGCGGCAGCGCAACTGGCGAAAGACGGGATCGGCTGCATCCTGATCGAGGGCCACCGCGTGGGCGACGGCGCGTCGGGCCGCAATGGCGGGCAACTGGGCACGGGGCAGCGGGCCTGGGCGGAGGAACTGGAGGCAGAGATCGGCCTGGAACGGGCCCGCACCCTCTTCGCCATCGCCGAGGACGCCAAGACGCATCTGCTCGAATTCGCCCGGACGCACCAGATCGACATCGAATACGTGCCGGGCCAGATGTCCGTGGTGCACAAGCCGCGCTATCTCGATGCCTTCCGCGCCCATGCCGACATCATGGCAGAGCGTTTCGCCTATCCGCATGTCCGCTTCATGGACAAGGCGGAGACCGCCGAGCGGCTTGGCTCGACACGCTATCACGGCGGCATTCGCGACACGGCCACCGGCCACATCCATCCGCTCAAACTGGTTCTCGGCACGGCGCGCGTCGCGGCGCTGTCCGGCGCGTCGATCCACGAAAACACGCCGGCGCTTTCCATCGCGCGCGAGGGCGGCAAGGTGGCCGTGACGACGCCGGAAGGAACGATCCGCGCCGAACGCTGCCTTGTCGCCACGAATGCCTATGGCGAGACTCTGGAGCCGGTCTCGGCCGCGCATATCATGCCGATCCGCTCCTTCATCGGCGCCACTGTGCCGCTCGGCGGCGATAGCAGCGTCATTCCGGGCGGCGAAAGCGTGGATGATTCGCGCTTCGTGGTGCGCTATTTCCGCAAGTCACGCGACGGCCGGCTGCTGTTCGGCGGACGCGAGGCCTATACGGCGGAAGAGCCCAACGACATCACCACCCATGTGCGCAAGCAGATCGCGGAGATCTATCCGGCCTTGCGCGACATCGAGATCACCCATGCCTGGGGCGGCTCGGTCGGCATCACCATTCCGCGCAAGCCCTTCGTGCGCGACGTGATGCTGGGCGTCACCTCCATCGGCGGGTTTTCCGGCCATGGGGTGCTGCTGTCGAACCATACGGGCCGGCTCTACGCGGAGGCCGTGGCCGGCAAGGAGGACCGGCTGCGCCACTACCGGGACCTGAAGATTCCGCCCTTCCCCGGCGGACGCATGTTCCGCAAGCCGCTGCTGCTGGCCGCCATGACCTGGTTCTCGATGCTCGACCGCATCTGAACCTTCTGACCCGGCTCTCCCGCATCGGTTCTTTCCGGGCAAGGTCCGGACGCGAAACCGGGAACCACTTTCGCTGGCCTTGCCCAGCTCGACCGCATCTGAACCTTCTGACCCGGCTCTCCCGCATCGATTCCTTCCGGGCAAGGTCCGGACGCGAAACCGGGAACCACTTTCGCTGGCCTTGCCCCACTCGACCGCATCTGAACCTTCTGATCCGGCTCTCCCGCATCGGTTCTTTCCGGGCAAGGTCCGGACGCGAAACCGGGAACCACTTTCGCTGGCCTTGCCCCGCTCGACCGCATCTGAACCTTCTGACCCGGCTCTCCCGCATCGATTCTTTCCCGGCAAGGGCCGGACGCGAAACCGGGAACCACTTTCGCCGGCCTTGCCCCGCTCGAGCGCATAGGGGACAGCACCGGAGCCGGCCAGCGCGGATCAGATCCGGCGCACGATCACCGATCCGGCCGAATAGCCGGCGCCGAAGGAGCAGATGACGCCGAGGCTGCCCCGCGGCAGGTCGGCATTGTTCTGGGCGAAGGCGATGATGGAGCCGGCCGACGAGGTGTTGGCGTATTCCTGCAGGATGTTGGGCTGTTCGCCGGGTTCCGGCTCACGGCCGAGCACCTTCTGGCCGATCAGGTCGTTCATGCCCTTGTTGGCCTGGTGCAGCCAAAGCCGCGACAGGTCCGACGGGGCGATGTCCTCGTCCTCCAGATGCGACAGCATCATGTCCGATACCCAGGGCACGACCTGTTTGAAGACCTTGCGGCCCTCCTGGTAGAAACGCATGTCGCGGCGGTCCTCCATCTGGTCATGGGTTGGCCGAAGGAAGCCGTTGTTGTTGCGGATATTGTTGGAAAACATCGTGCGGCAGCGCGTGGAAAGGATTTCCCAGCCGCCGTCTGCGGCCGCATCGGCACGTTCAAGCAGGACCGCCGTGCAGACATCGCCGAAGATGAAATGACAATCGCGATCGCGCCATTCCAGGTGGCCGGAGGTGATTTCCGGATTGACCATGAGGATGGCGCGGGCGGAGCCGGAACGGATCATGTCGGCGGCGGCCTGGATGCCGAAGGTGGCCGACGAACAGGCGACGTTCATGTCGAAGGCGAAGCCGCCGATGCCGAGCGCCTGCTGGATCTCTATGGCGATGGCCGGATAGGCGCGCTCGTGGTTGGACGCCGCACAGATGACCGCATCAACGTCCTCCGGCCCGCGGCCAGCCATGGCAAGCGCCTGGCGGGCGGCATCCAGCGCGATTTCCGCCATGATCGACAGGTCGTCATCGGCGCGCGGCGCAAGGCGCGGATACATGCGGCCGGGATCGAGCACCCCGTCCTTTTCCATCACGTGGCGGCGCTCGATGCCGGATGCCTTGAGGATGAATTCCTCGCTCGACATGGGCTTAGGCTCGATTTCGCCGCGCGCAATGGCATCCGCGTTGGCCTCGTTGAAACGGCGCGCATGCTCGTTGAACGAGGCGACGAGTTCGGCATTGGTTATCACTGCCGGCGGCGTGAAGACGCCGGTGCCGGTGATGGCGACTGCATTCATGGTTCCTGCCCCCTTGTTCCTGCACTTACACGCAGCGGCCGCCGTCGACCTCCAGCGCGACGCCGGTGATGAATTCCGCTTCGTCGGAGGCCAGCCACAGCGCGGCATTGGCGATGTCGAGCGGCGTGGAGAAGCGTCCAAGCGGGATGACCGACTTGAACTTCTCGCGGATTTCCGGCGTGTCCTCGCCCATGAAGGAGGCAAGCATCGCGGTTTCGCCGGCCACCGGGCAGAGCGCATTGACGCGGATCCGCTTGGGCGCAAGTTCAACCGCCATGGATTTCGTGGCGGTGATCGCCCAGCCTTTTGAGGCATTGTACCAGGTCAGGTTCGGGCGCGGCCGCAAGCCGGCCGTCGACGCCGTGTTGATGATCGAGCCACCGCCCTGGCGCTCCATGATGGGCACGACCAGTTGCGTGGAATGATAGATGGCCTTCATGTTGACGGCGGTGATGAGGTCGAACGTGTCCTCGTCCACGTCCAGCAGCGATCCGTTCCTGTGGGTGAAACCGGCATTGTTGACCATGATGTCGACGCGGCCGAAGGCCTGCGTGGCGGCATCCACCATGGCTTCGATCTCGTCACGCAGCGCCACATCCACGGTCACCGGAATGGCCGCGTCGCCGATCTCGGAAGCGACGCGCTCCGCACCCCTGGCGTTGAGGTCGGCCACGACCACCCTCGCACCCTCTTCGGCAAAGCGCTTGGCCATGCCCTCGCCGAAACCGGACGCGCCGCCGGTGATGATCGCGACCTTGTCTTGCAGGCGCCCCATGGATGTCTCCTTCCCGTTCGTCTCGTTCAGCCGTGGTTGAACACGACCGTTTTCGTTGCCGACATGTCATACAGGGCGTCGAAGCCCTTTTCGCGGCCATGGCCGGATTTCTTGAAGCCGCCGAAGGGCAGTTCGATGCCGCCGCCCGCGCCATAGCCGTTGACAAAGACCTGGCCGGCGCGCACGCGCTTGGCGATGCGGTGCTGGCGGGCGCCATCGGCCGTCCATATGCCGGCGACAAGGCCGTATTCGGTGCCGTTGGCCAGACGCACCGCCTCTTCCTCGCCGTCGAAGGCGAAAAGCGACAGCACCGGGCCGAAAACCTCTTCCTGGGCGATCGCCGCCTTGGGATCGACGGACCCGAACAGGGCGGGCGCGGCATAGTATCCGCCATCCGGCGCATCCGGCGACACGGTTCCGCGCGCCAGGACCGGCACGCCGGCCTCTTGCGCGGCGTCGATGAAGCCGGTCACGCGCTCGCGCTGCCTGGCATTGATCATCGGACCCAGATCGAGATCGGCCTGGTGCGGCCCGGCGACCAGCGCGGAAAAGCGTTCGGCGAGCGCCGTGGCGACACGCTCGTAGACCGGCGTCTCGATCAGGATGCGGCTCCCGGCCGAACAGGTCTGGCCGCCATTCTGGATGATGGCGTTGACGAGCACCGGCAGGGCCGCGTCGAGGTCGGCATCTGCAAAGACGATCTGCGGCGACTTGCCGCCCAGTTCCATGGTCACGCCGCGATTGTTGACGGCGGCGGCCTGCTGGATGCGCGTGCCGGTCAGCGTCGATCCGGTGAAAGTGACGTAATCGACGCCCGGATGGGCCGAGAGCGCGGCTCCTGCCGTCGCGCCATAACCGGTCACGACGTTGACAACGCCCTCGGGGAAGCCGGCCTGCAATGCCAGTTCGCCAATGCGGATGGCGGTCAGCGATGCGTCCTCGGCCGGCTTGACCACCAGCGTGTTGCCCATGGCGAGGGCCGCGCCGAGCACACGGGCCAGAATCTGCATGGGATAATTCCACGGGATGATGCCGGCGACCACGCCATGCGGCTCGCGCAGGGTCAGCGCCGTGTAGCCATCGAGAAACGGGATGGTATCGCCGTGGATCTTGTCGGCGGCACCGCCATAGAACTCGTAATAGCGCATGGTGGCGGTGACGTCGGCCTTGCCCTGGCGCACGGGCTTGCCGGTGTCGCGGCTTTCCAGCGCCGCCAGTTCATCGCCGTTTTCCTCGACAAGATGGAAGAGCCTGGTCAGCAGGCGGCCCCGCTCGACCGCCGGCATGCGGCTCCACGGACCGTCGTCGAAGGCCCTGCGCGCAGCCGCGACGGCGCCATCCACATCGGTTTGGCCGGAGGAGGGAATGGAGGCGAAGGCCATGCCGTCGGACGGACAGACCACGTCGATGCGCTCGCCGGAGGCGGCATCGACACGCTTGCCGTCAATGATGTTCATGAAGGCGATGCCTTGCGCGACCGTGGTCGCCGGATGTGCGCCCATGATGTTCCTCCCGTCTTGCCGCGCCGGCCCGTGCCGGCAGTCAGGGCAGCGACTTGAAACGCTTGGACCCGGACTGTCAAGCCGGGCCTCCTCCCCGGAAGGTTGAAAAAAGGCGGAGCGGGGACTGGCGTCTTTAAATCGATTAGATTATAGAAAGACGCAGAGTTGAGAAGCGGACATCATGACCAGCACGATCATCCCCGTCGATCCCTTCGACTTCATCATCTTCGGCGCCACCGGCGACCTGGCTGAACGCAAGCTGCTCCCCGCACTTTATCAACGCCAGCGCGACGGCCAGTTTTCCGAACCGAGCCGGATCATCGGCGCGTCACGCTCGGTGATGAGCGATGACGCCTTCCGCGACCACGCCCGCCAGGCGCTGGAGCGTTTCGTCGGACCGGGCGAGCGCGACGAGGCGGAAATCGCCCGCTTCCTCGACCGGCTGTCCTATGTTCCGGTGGATGCCACGGGCGATGGCGGCTGGGCCGATCTTGCCGCGAAGCTGGATGCGCCGGATCGCATCCGCGCCTTCTACCTTGCGGTCGGGCCGGGCCTTTTCGGCGACATCGCGCGGCGCATCCATGCGCACGGGCTTGCGACGCCGCAGACACGGATCGTGGTGGAGAAACCCGTCGGGCGCGACCTTGCCTCCGCACAGGCGCTCAATGACACGATCGGGGCGGCCTTCGACGAAAGCCAGATCTTCCGCATCGACCACTATCTCGGCAAGGAGACCGTGCAGAACCTGATGGTGCTGCGCTTTGCCAATGCCCTTTATGAGCCGCTCTGGAATTCCGCCCATATCGACCATGTGCAGATCACGGTGGCCGAAAGCGTCGGCCTGGAGCAGCGCGCCGGATATTATGACAAGTCAGGCGCGCTGCGCGACATGGTGCAGAACCACCTGATGCAACTTCTCTGCCTGGTGGCCATGGAGGCGCCGGCCTCGCTGGATGCCGATTCCATGCGGGACGAGAAACTGAAGGTGCTACGCTCGCTGGTGCCGCTCACCGGCCCGGAGGCCATCCGCCAGACGGTGCGGGGGCAGTATCGCGCGGGCGCGTCCTCCGGCGGGGCGGTCTCCGGCTATCTCGAGGAACTGGCCGATCCGTCCAGCACGACGGAAACCTTCGTCGCGCTCAAGGCGGAGATCGCCAACTGGCGCTGGGCCGGCGTGCCGTTCTACCTGCGCACCGGCAAGCGGCTGGCCTCGCGCGTCTCGGAAATCGTCGTTCAGTTCAAGCCGGTGCCGCATTCGATCTTCGAACCGGCGGCTGGCATCGTCCATGCCAACCAGCTTGTCATCCGGCTGCAGCCCGACGAGGGCGTGAAGCAGTGGATCATGATCAAGGATCCCGGCCCGGGCGGCATGCGGCTGCGCCATGTGCCGCTCGACATGAGCTTTGCGCAATCCTTCAATGTGCGCCATCCTGACGCCTATGAGCGGCTGCTGATGGACGTGTTGCGCGGCAACCAGACACTGTTCATGCGCCGCGACGAGGTGGAAGCCGCATGGCGCTGGATCGATCCGATCCTCGCGGCCTGGGCCGACCGGCCCACCGACGTCCATGGCTACACCGCGGGCACCTGGGGGCCGTCGGCCTCCATCGGCCTCATCGAACGGGACGGACGCACATGGCACGAGAGCATCTAGCGGAAACACCCGCACCGGCCGGCAAGAGCTGGCATGAGTTCGCAGGACCGGATGCGCTGGCACGCACGCTGGCGCGCCGCGTGGCGGGTGTGCTTTCGCTGGCCGTCGAGCAGAAGGGCCATGCCGTCCTGGCCGTTTCCGGCGGCACGACGCCCGGCCGTTTCTTCGACTGCCTGGCCGACGAACCGATCGCCTGGAACAAGGTCACGGTCACGCTCGTGGACGAACGCTTCGTGCCAATGTCCTCGAACCGCTCGAACATGCGGCTGGTGACCATGCGGCTTCTGCAAAAGGCGGCGGCGCGGGCCTCCTTCGAGGGCCTGTACGAGCGCGCCGACACGGCTGAACAGGCGGCAGCGGCTGCGGCCGAACGCCTGCTGCGCCTCATCCCCCCGCCCTTCGACGTGGCCATCCTGGGCATGGGGCTGGACGGGCATACCGCCTCCTTCTTTCCCGACGCTGCGGAATTAAAGGACCTGCTCGACCCCGGTGCCGCGCCCGGCCTGAGCGCCGTGCATTCGGCAAGCGCGGGAGAGGACCGGCTGACCTGGAACCTCGCCGCGCTCGCTTCCGCCTCGCTCCTGGTCCTGCACATCGAGGGGCTTGAGAAGAAGGACGTGGCGCTCAAGGCGACCGAACCCGGCCAGGACACCGGCCTCCCCGTCGCCGCCCTGTTCGAACACGCGAAATCGCCCGTGCAGATCTACTGGTCGCCGGGCGGAAAGGCCTGAAACCATGACTGCCGCGCAGACCATCCGCACCGTTACCGAGCGCATCCGCGAGCGCTCCAGGCCGACCCGAGAAGCCTATCTGGCCCGCGTCGACGCGGCGGCCGCGCGCGGCGTACACCGGACGCAACTGGGCTGCGCAAACCTCGCGCACGGATTTGCCGCCTGCAGCGCGACCGACAAGGCGGCGCTTGCCGGCGATGCGGTTCCCAATCTCGGCATCATCACCGCCTATAACGACATGCTCTCGGCGCACCAGCCGCTGGAGCATTATCCGGCGCTGATCCGCGCGGCGGCGCGCGAGGCGGGGGGCGTAGCGCAGGTGGCCGGCGGCGTTCCGGCCATGTGCGACGGCGTGACACAGGGCCAGCCGGGGATGGAGCTGTCGCTGTTCTCGCGCGACGTCATCGCCATGGCGGCGGCCATCGGCCTGTCGCACAACATGTTCGACGCCGCCGTCTTCCTCGGCGTGTGCGACAAGATCGTGCCCGGCCTGACCATCGCGGCGCTGACATTCGGCCATCTGCCGGCCGTCTTCATCCCGGCCGGGCCGATGACATCGGGCCTGCCCAATGACGAGAAGGCGCGGGTGCGCCAGCTTCATGCCGAAGGCAAGGTTGGGCGGGCGGAACTGCTCGACGCGGAATCGAAATCCTATCACGGGCCGGGCACCTGCACCTTCTACGGCACCGCCAATTCCAACCAGATGCTGATGGAGATCATGGGCCTGCACACGCCGGGCTCCTC
This sequence comes from Zhengella sedimenti, assembly GCF_046506625.1. Classification (NCBI taxonomy): domain Bacteria; kingdom Pseudomonadati; phylum Pseudomonadota; class Alphaproteobacteria; order Hyphomicrobiales; family Notoacmeibacteraceae; genus Zhengella; species Zhengella sedimenti. The sequence goes on along the minus strand of NZ_JBKFFP010000005.1, from coordinate 151,970 downwards.
CTTCGTCAATCCGGGCACGCCGCTGCGCGACGCGCTGACGAAGGAGGCGGCCAGACGGGCGCTCGCCATCACGCAGTTCGGCAACGAATTCATGCCCGTGGGCCGCATGATCGACGAGCGATCCATCGTCAACGGCGTGGTCGGACTGAATGCCACGGGGGGATCGACCAACCACACCATCCACCTGATCGCCATGGCGGCAGCGGCGGGGATCCGCCTGACCTGGCAGGACATTTCCGACATTTCCGACGTCACACCGCTGATCGCGAGGGTCTATCCCAATGGCCTGGCGGACGTGAACCATTTCCATGCCGCCGGCGGCATGGGCGTCCTCATCGGCCAGCTTCTCTCTGCAGGACTTCTGCACGAGGATGTGCGCACCGTCTGGGGCGAGGGTCTCGAAGCCTATGTGATCAAGCCCCGGCTGGGGAAGGACGGGACCGTGGTGCGTGAGCGCGCACCGCAAGCGGCTCACGACCCCAAGGTCCTGTCGACGGTTGCCCAACCCTTTCAGCCCACCGGCGGCCTCTGCCTGCTGAAAGGCAATCTCGGCCAGGCGATCATCAAGGTTTCCGCCGTCAAGCCGGAGCGTCACGCCGTCACGGCGCCGGCAATCGTCTTCGAGGACCAGGAAGCGCTGCAGGCGGCTTTCAAGGCCGGGGAACTGAACCGTGATTTCGTGGCGGTGGTGCGTTATCAGGGGCCGAAGGCCAACGGCATGCCGGAACTGCACAAGCTGACGCCGCCCCTGGGGGTGCTGCAGGACAGGGGCTTCAAGGTGGCGCTGGTGACGGACGGGCGCATGTCGGGAGCCTCCGGCAAGGTGCCGGCAGCCATCCATGTGACGCCGGAGGCATTGGACGGCGGCATGATCGGGCGCATTCGCGACGGCGACCTGATCACGCTGGACGCGCAAGCCGGCAGGCTCGACGTTCATGTGCCAACGGCGGAACTGGCCGCCCGCACCGCCGCGGTGCCGGACCTTTCCGGCAACGGCCACGGCACGGGCCGGGAACTTTTCGCCAATTTCCGCCGCATGGCAGGACGCGCGGACGAAGGCGCCACCGTTTTCTGACGGCCGAGGCCCGGCGGCACGCAGCCGGTTTACCGTTCATTAGCCCGGGCCCGCTAACGTTCGGCTCGGACGGTCGCGCCTGTTTTCGGCGCATGATGCTCCGGCGGCCGCCCGCTGCTTGTCGCAAGCATGTTTCCCATCACGAACCGCCTTCGCTGATCGAGCCGGGCGCGAAGGCCGTGGAGACCGCACAATGGCTGGCAAGAAGCCCGCAAAGCCGGAAAAGGACAAGAAAGCCGCCGGCAACGGCGATGGCGCAGGCGGCGGGATCATGACGCTGGCCCCCAAGATCATGGGCGCCCTGTCGGTCCTGTCCGGCGCGGCGCTGCTGGCGGGCCTTTACGACGTCGGTCATCTCGGACTGGTGCACATGCTCGAAGGCGTCGCCATCGTGCTGGTGCCGCTCTATCTCGTCGGCGCGCTGGCCGCGATCTTCATGGGCGGCAAGGCGGCCGCGGCCATGGCCGGCGGTGAAGGCACGGATGGCGTGATGGCGGAACAGTTGCACGAGTTGCAGAGCAAGGTGAATGCGCGCCTGACCTCTTTCCAGAGCACGCTGGACGCCATGACCGGCCAGGACTACGAGAAAATTCTCGCCGAGAACAAGGAATTGCGGGCGCAGCTCGACGCCATCCGCGCCGCGGAAAAGGAGCAGATCGACCAGCAGGTGGAGATGCTTCGCGCCAAGAATGCCGAGCTGGAGGAACAGATCCGCAAATGGGCGATCCAGTCCGTCGAGAACGCCATCAACGGCGACGGCGTCGGCAACGGCGATTCGGTCAACGTCGCCGCCTGACCGGCGGGCTCAGAACCGGGGCGCCTCGACGCCGGCCTTGCGGCAGGCCGAAACCAGCGTATTCGCCATCAGCATGGAAATCGTCATCGGGCCGACGCCGCCCGGAACGGGCGTGATGGCGCCGGCGGCGGCGGCTGCTTCCGCATAGGCGACATCGCCGACGAGCCGGGTCTTGCCCTCGCCCTTTTCCGGCGCCGCGATCCGGTTGATCCCGACGTCGATGACCGTCGCACCCGGCTTGACCCAGTCGCCGCGGATCATTTCCGGCCGGCCCACGGCCGCGACCAGGATGTCGGCCGTCCGGCAGAGTGCGGCCAGGTCGCGCGTGCGGCTATGGGCAATCGTCACGGTGCAGTTGGCGGCCAGAAGGAGATGGGCCATCGGCTTGCCGACGATGTTGGAACGGCCAACGACGACGGCATTCAAGCCGGACAGATCGGTTCCGCGCACCCGCTCGATCAGGATCATCGAACCGGCGGGCGTGCATGGGACGAAGGCCTGGTCCAGTTCCCCGGTAGCCAGCCGCCCGACATTGATGAAGTGGAAACCGTCGACATCCTTGTCCGGATCGATGGCCTGGATGACCTTGCCGGCGTCGATATGGCCGGGCAGCGGCAATTGAACCAGAATGCCATGAATGGCGGGATCGGCGTTGAGGTCCGCGATCAGCGCCAGCAGGTCCGCTTCCGGCGTGTCTTCCGGCAGGTCGTGCTGGACCGAATGAAACCCGCATTCCCTGGCGCGTTTCGATTTCGATGCGACATAGACTTGCGAGGCAGGGTCCTCGCCCACGATGACGACCGCAAGTCCGGGTGTGACGCCCCTGCTTTCAACCAGATGTGCGGTTTGCGCCTTCACCTTTGCCGCGACATCCGCCGCGATCGCCTTGCCGTCGATTATCGTCGCCATTCGTGCCGGTCCTTGCCTTTGCCCGGATGCCGAAGCGCCCGCGCCTTTCGCTGAAATACCATTGCGACTGGCCGGTTAGCATGTCCGGGAGGCGGATTCATCTCCCGAATGCGACACATGCATGCCGTTTCGGCGAGAATGTCAGGATGCGCGGCGACGCCCGGAGGATGCGCGTTCCACGCGGTCGCGCAAGCTGCGCAGTGCCGATCGCAGCGCGCGCACTTCGGCGTCGACCGCCGGATCCCCGCCCGCGTCATGCGGATCCGAACCGGGCATGGCCGATGCATGGTAAACCGGCTGCGGCGCGAACTGGACAGGCGGGGCAACGGGCGGCGCCCATTGGGGGGTCCACGGCCAGTAACCGGCAGGCATCACCGGTGCGGCGGCAGGCGCCATCCAGGGATGCGGCGCGCCGCTCCAGAGGCCGTGCTGTGCTGGCGCCGGTGCAACCGGGGCCGGGCCGTAGCGCGGGTCCGGCAGCCAGCCCGGGACGGGCACAGTGGGCGATCCGGAACCCGGCGCATAGGCAAGCGGCGGCTGCTGCGGCCAATGCGGTGGCTGCTGCGGCCAATGCGGCGGTTGCATCATGCCGGCCTGTCCATGCGGACCGGTCCCGGCATGGAGTTGCGGTTGTGATGCTGCTTCGGCAGGAGCGCCGCCGTGGCCTGACCCCGGCATCATCGCGGCCGCACCTGCGGGGCCGCCGGCATGGTGCATGGACCGTCCGGCAGGCGCGTCCGGCTCTTGCAGGCGCCCTGTGCCGCGGCGGCCTGCCGGCGGCAGGGGCCCGTGTGGCGGTGACGGTTCTGCCGTGACAGGTTCGCCGCCCGATTCCGGCCGGCCGTGCTGCCTGAAGGCTGTTGCCATCGCATTGCGTCCGCCCAGCGCGGCGAAAATCCCGCGCAAAATCCCGATGCCGACGCCGGCCAGGAAACCGAAAACGGTAAACAGGATGGCAATCGTCGCACGGGACGGGCCGGTCGGCAGAAGTGCCGGCGTGGCGGGCGAGATCAGCGAAACGTTGGCGGTGTTGAACCCCTTCTGCTCGGCCACATCGCGGGCGCGCAAGAGATAGTTTTCGTAGACAGCGCGCTGGGCGGCCACTTCGCGTTCAAGTTCACGCAATTCCACGAGACGGCCCGAGACATCGGCCTGAAGGGCCTTGGCCTGGGCGAGGCGGGCGCTCAGCTGCTGCTCCTGCTCCACCGCGCGCTTCAGGTCCACCTGGATGGACGACACGATGCGGCGCAATTCAGCAGCAATCTGGCGCCGGGCGCCCGCGAGCTGCGCTTCGACCGCCTGGCGCTCGGGATGGCGCGGCCCGAGCCGCACCGCAAGGGCATCGGCCTGCTGGGCAAGCCGCGCATATTGCGAGCGCAATTCGGACAGCACGGCGGAATTGACGTATTCGGGAAGGGAGGCGCTGACCGCCGCATCCGGATCGACATCGCGGGCACTGCTGGCACGGGCCTGCAACTCTATGGTCTTCGCGCGGGCGACTGACAACTGGTCGTTCAGCTTGACGATCTGGTCGTCGGTGATCAACCGTCCCTGTGCATCGACGAGATCGTTGGCGGCCTTGAATTCCTCCACCGCCTTCTCGCCGTCGAGCACGCCCTGGCGCAACTCGGCCAGGCGCGAGGTGATCTCGGTCTCGGCGCGGCCGGCCGTGTCGGACTGGATGCTGCCAGCCACCTGACGGAAAACCTCGACCACCGTGTTGGCGATGCGCGCGGATTTCTCCGGGTCCTTCGTGCGGGCGCTGACATAGATCACGAATGTCTTGTCGCCGCGCGATATTTCGAGGCTCTCGGCCAGGTTCTCCACCGCGAGCGCACGGGCGCGGTCCGTGTCGGCGACGCCACCGCCTTCGCGAAGCAGCGACTTGAGATCGGATACAAGGCCGCGAAACGAAAAACCGCCGGCCTGCCCGTTGAACTCGCTGTCGTCGGCGAGATCCAGCGCCGTGACGACATCGCCGAGCACCTTGCCCGAATACATCACGCGGACCTGGTTCTCGATGATGGCCAGCGTGGCGTCGGAGGGAAGCCCGCCGGCGGTCAGGTCACGATCGCCGATCTTGATGTCGCGCGGGTCGACGATCACCTCGGCCGTGGAGATGTAGTGCTTCGGCGTGCCCAGAGCGACCAGGACGCCCAAAGCGGCTCCGGCCAGCGTTGTCGCGACAACGATCCGCCCCGACCGCAAGATGCCCCCCACGACGGCCATCGGGTGGACCAGCGGCTGCCAGGGCTCCTGCTGACCGCCCCCGGACGGACCGGCCGGCGGCCGTGGCGGCGTTCCGGTGTCATTGCCACGCTGCATGGCCTGGGAGAGCTTGTCGCGATCGCCGGCCGACAGGGAAAACCGGCGCCGGCGTGGCGGACGGACAGGTGGCCAAGCGGCATCGAAACCGTCCGCCGACAATCTGTCCGACCGGTCGCCGGAACGCAATGAAAGAAGGCTTTCATGCCGTTCCGGCCGCTCGCTGAGCGCATCCGTTCCGCGCGCGTGGTCCGTCTCGCGTCGCGACAACAGCGAGCGGCTTCTGGCGGTATCGTTGTCGTCGCGACGGCTCATGGTGTCCCGGCTTGATCCGTTTCGCGAAAGGCGAAAGCGTTAACCCAAGCTAAACAGGCACGGGTAACAAAAGGTTAATGAGACCGAAAACGGCGCGGCAGTCCGTCACTTTGTTTTTTCCTTTTTTAGTGAAACTAATCATATGTCCGCACACGCAGCCTTAATCTTTGAAATGTATGAGTTTCCGCATGAGCAACGCCGTCGATCCGATCCGGAATGCAACGCGCCGGCGAATGCCGGATGCGGTCGCGCGTCTCATTCCGGGCAACTGGCGTGCGCTTGTGGGCGACTACATGGCGGCCATCAGCGGATCGCTGGGACGACTGGTCTTCTCGCTCGCCTATTTCGTGATTCTCGCCAACACGCTGACCATCGCCGATTTCGGGCTCTTCGCCACGGCCTCGGCAACCGGCGTCGTGCTCTCGCGCATCGTCGCCTTCGGGTTTTCCTCGCCGCTCTACAGGGCCGCGACCATGCGGCCGCGCCTGATCGGCCTGTATGCGGGCGGCTACCTGGCGATGATGCTGGTTTCGCTGCCCGTTCTGGCCGCCGCGGCGATGCTCGCGCATGGGCTCGTCTTTGCCGGGGAAATGGCGCTGGCAACCTTCCTGCTCATCATCGTGACCGAAGCGCTGATCTGGCGCAGCGCCGAAATCGTCGTCATCGTGAACAACGGCATGGGCCTGTTCGGCCGGGCTGCGGCGCTGGTGATCGCCAGCACGGCCCTTCGTGCGCTGGCCGCGCTGAGCTTCTGGTTCACGGGCGCGGGCAACAGCGTCGACACATGGGCGCCGTGGTATGCGGCCGCCAACCTGACCGTGCTCGCGATCGCGATCGTCTGGTTCTTCCCGCGCTACCGGATCCGCTTCCACACCGGCATCATCCGGCGGCGGATGGCCGATTCCCTTTCGGTCGCGGGCGCCGAGATCCTGTTCTACCTGCAGATGGAACTGGACAAGCTGCTGGTGCTGGGGATCGGCGGGCCCAAGCTGGCAGGTCTCTATGCCATCATCATGCGACTGGTCGACCTGACGGCGATCCCGATGCGCACGTTCAACATGATGCTCGTGCAGGCCATCATGCGGCGCGGCGGGGAAATCGGCAGCCGGATGCGGCGGATCGGGTTCGAGGCCGGCATCTTCGCGATCTCGACGGCCGGCATGGCCTTCATCGCGCTGCTGCTGGCATGGCGGCCCGGACTGATGGGCGCGAATGTGGCCGAGGCCGCGCCCATCCTGATGCTGGCCCTGCTGATTCCGGGTTTCCGGAACCTGACCGAATATCACGCCGAACTGCTCTATGCGCGCGGCCAGTCCTTCCGCCGGGCGGTCAACCTGGCCGCCCTCGCCGTGCTCAAGGCGGGGTTGCTGACGTTTCTCCTCTCAGGCGCCGGTTCCCAGGCCGCCATCATCGGCAGCCTGACCTGGGCCTTCGCGGGCCTTTACCTGGCGTCCGTTCTGCTGACCTACCCGGCGCTGCGCCAGCCCGCCCGCCCGCTATAGCCTCTGGAAGATCACGCTGCGGCGAGCACGGCGGAGCGGATATCACCGACATCGGCGCCGGTAAACGACTGGAGACCGACGGCCACCTGGCCAGGCGCGAGACCACCGATGAAATCGCGGATGCCGGCCCCGTCGAGGGCCGGTCCGGTCCAGTAGATGCGGCACAATTCATGGCTGTCGTGGAAGTGGCCCTCGCCGTGCAGCACGGCATCGGCATGGATCCCGTAAACCATGCATTCGGAAAAGCGGCGGTTGCGCGCGATCGCTTCGATCCAGTGCCGTCCGCCGGCCGCGGAAAGGCGCGTCATCATTGCCTGCGTGGCATCGGTGCGCCAGGCGATCAACGTGGCGATGTAGTCGTGGGCGGGCGGAAAGGCATTGCCCAAGCCCAGCGCTCCGGCGGCATTGCGCGCCCATTCACGTTGCGTCTCATGACCGGGCTCGGCCAACCGGCCGTCGCGGCGGAACAGGCGCAGCCGGTCTCCCCGCCACAGGCTGGCGCAATCGAAGGCACGGAGAAACGCCGTATCGGAATCGCAGAAGAAGAGCGCATCCTCATCGACATGCCCGGCAATGGCGATACGGCGCAATTGCTGGACGTGCCAGCCACGCAGAGGCGGAACACGGGCCGAGAGCCAGATGCGCCGGCGGAACCCGGACAGCGGATCCGGCATGTCATGCAGCCAGGACGGCAGGATGTCCCCCTCGCCGACGACCTCGCGGCGCGGCCCCTCCAGTTGGCGGAACAGGGCGACATCGGGACCGGAGACGAGAAGCAGGTGCCGCGTGGCGCCCGTGACGTGACGGTCCACGGTTTCGCAAAGCAGGCGGCAACGCTCGAAATCCGCGGCATAGCTGGCGGTGACAAGAACGGTGCGCCGCGCCCGCGCGGCCTTCGCCTCAGCGACCATGGCCGGACTTCGCAAGACGTTGCCTGGCGACCCGCCAGAGGAACAGCGGATTGCCCACCAGATAGCGCCGCCAGAGGCGCGAAGGCTCCAGCCAGAGCCGGTAGGCCCATTCCAGGCGCAACCGGCGGATCCATGCCGGTGCGCGCGGCACCGCGCCGGACAGGAAATCGAGCAGCGCGCCAACGCCGACGGGAACCGTGCAATGCTCCCCGCCCAGCTTGCGGCCGATCCACAATTCCTGGCGCGGCACGCCCATGGCGACAAGGAGGATGTCGGGATGCAGGGCGCGCAGGCGCGCGAGTATCGCCTCCTCGGCTGCTGCGTCGAAGAAGCCGTCGCCGATGACCTCGTAGCGGTGCTGCGGGGCCTGGGTGCGAAGCGCCTGGCACGCGGCGGCCACGTTGTCGCTGGTGGTGCCGAGCAGGCCGACCGTGAGCGGCGTCCGCCGGTCCTTCAGGAAGGCGGGTATGAAATCCGTGCCGTTCAGGTTGGCGGGAAACGGCTCGCCGTAGAGAAGCTTGGAGGCGATGTCCACGCCCACCCCGTCGGGAAGCACGAGGAAACGGCGCATGACCTCGGCGAATTCGGCATTCACGGCGGCCACGTTGGCATTGTGGGCGTTGAGGAAGCTGACAGGCGTGAAGCGCCCCTTCTCGACCAGATCGTCCAGCAGGGCGATGCCCTCCTCCCAGGTCAGCACGGCAACCGGCAGGCCGAGGATCTCGGCGGAACGGGTGTTGGAACCGGTCTGATCGAAAATGACGTTCATGCCGCGCGCCTGCCTGCGGCACCGGCGGCGAAAGCGTCCAGCGCCCGTGTCACCCCCGCATCGAGCGCCGCCAACTGGGCGGCATGGAAGGCGGCCCCGTCAAGGCGTACCGGAGAACGCGCCTGGCGCACGAGGGCCGCGGCAAAGTCCTTCGGGTCCTCGGCGGTCACGCAATTGTCCGGCACACGGGCAACGCCCCGCAGGGCCAGCGCCGTGGCCACGCTGGGGAGACCGTGCTCGAAGGTCTCGATGGTCTTGAGTTGGACGCCGGTGCCGGCGCGCGCGGCCAGCGGCACCACGCGGGCATGGCGAATGAAGGAAGCGGCATCCGGCACCCGGCCGACGAAGCGTGTCCCCGGATGCCCGGAAGGCATGCCCTCCGGTACCGAGCCGGCGATCCGCACCGTGAAGGTGTCCGGCAGATGGGGCGTCACGGCGCGCAGGAACCAGTCCAGGCCGATGCGATTGGGCTCCCAGGTCCAGGTGCCGATGAGGCCGGCGTCGTATTCGGCCTCTTCGGTGACAGGCAAGGGCGCTTGCGTGCAGGTGACGAGCGGCAGCGTGGTGAAGCGATCGTGTCCGGCCTCCCGGGACAGGACGGCGGCGTCATCGTCCGACAGCGTCAGCACATGGGCGGCGGCACGGCAGAAGCGCCTTTCCAGCGCGCGCAGGTGGCGCGCCTCGCGGCGAAACAGGAAACGTTGCAGGGGACTGCCCGCTGCCTCGGCGTTTTGCGCGGCCGAGACGTACTCGACATTATGCGCCACGAACAGGGCGGGGCGCGACAGGAAGAGATCGGGATAGGCGCCGGCCATCTGCACGGCATTCAGCACGAAGCCGTCGAACGGTCCGATGCCTTCCAGGGCACGCTCGACCGCAGCGCGCCCTGCAATCTGCAGCTTGGCGGACGAGACCGTCGTCCCGGCGGCAACGGCCTGACCCAGCCACTGGGCCTTCCTGAGTTGGGTCGCGTGCGCGGTCGTCGGGTCGATCTCGCCAAGCACGACGCTGCCGCCATCGTCCGGCGGTCTCTGTCCGGGCCGGGCATAGCCGAGCACGGTCACCCGCGCGCCCGCCCTGCGCAAGGCTGACAGGATGGCCGCGTTGGCGATCTCGTAGCCCGTCGTGGGCGTGCCATGCGGCACGATGGAACTGACAAAGACAAGATGCATGGTCACGCTCCGCCATCCCGGATGCATGAGCGCAACGGCAGGCGGAATCCGCCGCCGGCCGGGCCAGCCGGCATTCTAGCTGTCATGCCTGCCTTCGGCGCACCTGCCATTGGTTTCCTGCTCCCGGATGCGACCAGCGAACTGCCATTCATGGTGCGCAACCTAACCGGCAAGCGGTTTCATCATCTTTAAGCAACTTACGTGAGCAACGAATGGAGACGCAGAAAACCGCGATTCCGGTGACAGGCTTAACGCCGCCTTAATCGAAGGCTGGCAGGATGGGGCATTGCGGCAAACCATGGCGTTCCGATGCAGGATTCGATCACCATCGTCACACGTTCTCCCCGTCTCGCGCCGGAGCGGATCGAGGCCGTGATCACGATCCCGACCTACAAGCGTCCGGACCACCTCCTCGCCACGCTGGAAACGCTGCGGTTGCAGGAGACGGACCGGGCCTTTGCCGTGATCGTCATGGAGAACGAGGCGGAGAAACGCGAGGGTGCGGCGGCGGCGGCACCCCTGTTTGACGCCGGCATCCTGCCGGGGCTCGTCATCATCGCCCATGAACGCGGCAATTGCTGTGCCTACAATGCGGGCTGGAAGACGGCTCTGGAGACCTTTCCCAATTTCCGGCACCTGCTCGTCATCGATGACGACGAACTGGCCGATCCCAACTGGCTGGAGCGGATGGTGCTGACGGCGGAGGCCCTGGACGCGGACCTGGTCGGCGGGCCGCAAATCCCGATGTTCGAGCGGCCCGACATGGAGCACTGGCGCAGCCATCCGGTGTTCCGGCCGCCCCATGCCGAGACCGGCCGCGTAGACGCCCTCTATTCGTCGGGCAACCTGCTGATCGCACGGGCGGTGCTGGAGGCGATGGATTATCCCTTCCTCGACCTGCGGTTCAATTTCATGGGCGGCGGCGACAGCGATTTCCTGAGCCGTGCCCGGCAAAAGGGTTTCCGCCAGGCCTGGTGCGCGGAGGCACCCGTGCGCGAAACCATTCCGTCAAGGCGCCTGCAAGCCGACTGGATCCGCGCGCGCAGCATCCGCAACGGCGTGATCTCCACGCTTGTCGAGCGAGGCAAACGGGCGCGCGAACCGTTCGGGCGCATCAAGGTGGTCGCCAGAAGCCTGGCGCTCCTGGCCGCTTCGCCGATTCGCGGACTGGCGGCGCTGGCGCGCACCGGCTCCGTATCGACCGGGCTTTACCCCGTCCTTGTCGGCATCGGACGCGTGATCGCGGAATTCGGCTATACGAATGAACAGTATCGCAACGCCGAGAAGAACTGAGCGAGGCAGGGCTGGCGCAGCGCTTTCCGGTGCGCGGCTGGCGACAGGCCTGGCCACGGTCATCTTCGTCATGCTGCTGGTCACCTTCAAGCCGCTCGATCCGGGCACCGGTCCCCAGGACGGAGGCGGCGACATCGTCAACCAGCTTGGCTACGGCTCGCTGGGGGCGCTGGCCATGCTGTGCCTGGCCCTCTTCGCCGATCCGCGCAGGCTGGTCGCGCTGGCCAGTCCGTGGTGGGCGCTGCTGCTGGGCTTTTTCGCGCTCTCCGTCCTGCGGGCAGACGATCCCGGCGCAGCGGCGCGGGCGGCTTCCTTCTCGATCATCATCATCCTGTCGCTTGCCGCCGCGCTGGCCCTGCCGCGCAGCTTCGACGGCCTTTCGACGATGATCAAGACCGCCGCGGCGATCATCCTCGTCCTGTCCTATGCCGGACTGGTGCTGATGCCGGAGGCGGCGATCCACGGCTCCGGCGGCTACGAGGCGCAACATGCGGGCTTCTGGCGCGGCATCTATTCGCACAAGAACATCGCCGGCCCGGTCATGGCCTGCCTCGCCTTCGCTGGCCTGTGGCTGTGGCGGCGCGGGGAGCGGAAGGCCGGCGCCGCGATCTTCCTGGCCGCCATGGTGTTCGTGATGAACACGGGCTCGAAGACGACCGCCGGACTGGTGCCCGCTGCCATGCTGTTGGTCATGCTGCCCAATCTTGTCGGCATGCGCCGGGCCGTGGTGCTGGCCTATGTGGTTTCCATCGTCACCTTCGGGCTGGCCACGCTCGGCATCGTCTATATCGACACGTTGAAGGACCTGGCGGCAGAACTGGCCCCGGACCTCACCTATACGGGCCGCACGACGCTGTGGGCCTTCGGTGGCGAAATGATCATGAAGAAGCCGTGGACCGGCTACGGCTATGTCAGCTTCTGGGGCACGGATTTCATCGCCAACCAGGATTTGCACTTCGATGCCGACTGGGATTTCCGCGGCATCGTGCACGGGCACAACGGCTACATGGATACAGCCATCGCCATGGGTCTGCCGGCACTGGCGGCGGCGGTCATCGTGTTCAACATCGCGCCGCTGTTCGACTACATGCGCGTGCCGCGGCTGAAAGACAGCGTCTTCTTCGCCGATTTCCTGATGATGATCCTGCTGTTCACCACGCTGAACGCCTTCGTGGAGACGTTCTTCTTCCACCGGGCCGATCCCGTCTGGGTCCTGCTGGTCCTGGCCACGCTCGGCCTGCGCATGACGTCGCGCGTGACGCTTCCGTCGCACGGCTGACGCCTGCCGTGATTGCAAAGCCGGCTCCGGTTTGCCAAGAAGACCGGCAACGGCAAGGCAAAGGAGGACACCATGCGCGTGATCATGGCCGGGTGCGGCAATATGGGTTTTGCAATGCTGAAAGCCTGGATCGCGGGCGGTGTCCTGGCTCCGTCCGACTGCATGGTGGTGGAACCGGCGGACGCCTTGCGCGCGCGGGCGGCCGAACAGGGTGTGAGCGTATATGCCGAGGCATCCGCCATCCCGGACGGCGCCGCAGCCGATGTGGTGGTGCTCGCGGTCAAGCCGCAGGTGATGGGCGATGCCGCGCCGGCCTATCGCCGGTTCGCCGATGCCGGGGCCGCCATCCTCTCCATCGCCGCCGGCACGAGGATCGCAACCCTGCAGTCCCTGGTGGGCGAGGAGGCCGCCATCGTGCGCTGCATGCCCAACACGCCCGCCGCCATCGGCGCGGGCATGATGGTGACGTTCGCCAATGACCGGGTGACGCCGCAGGCGATGGAGGCTGTCAACATGCTCCTGGCGCAAAACGGTGCTGTCACATCCATCCCGTCGGAAGACCTGATGGACGCGGTGACAGCCGTTTCCGGCTCGGGCCCCGCCTATGTCTTCCATTTCATCGAGGCTCTGACGGCGGCAGGCGAAAAGGCCGGGCTGCCCGCCGAGACGGCCGGCCTTCTGGCCCGCCAGACCGTTTTGGGCGCCGCCCGGCTGGCCTTCGAAAGCGGCGAGGCGCCGGGCACGCTGCGCGAACAGGTGACAAGCCCGAACGGCACGACGGCGGCGGCGCTGGCTGTGCTGATGGGTGACAACCGCCTGAAAACGCTCGTGGAAGAGGCTGTCGAAGCAGCCCGCGACCGGTCGGCCGAACTGGGCTCGTGAATTCCCGCCAGCGAATGGGACGTGACAAGCGCTCGGAATCGTCATAGGTTCGGCGCGCTCACGGTCGAATGACCGGTCTGTCTGGCGGGAGAGAGTTTCTCCGCGAATGGGGAAGCCGCCGAAGGGGAAATCGCCCGAAATCTCTCAGGCAAAAGAACCGCGGACAGGTCAAGGCGCTCTGGAAAGTCAGGTTTCTCCCTGTGAGGAGAGGCTTGCGCCGACGGTGTAAGCGGTGCGGACAGGGTTCCCGCGGCGCGAATCTCTCAGGCTTCCGACAGAGGGGCGGTCCTTGCCTTCCTCCCGAAGGCGGACCACGATTTCTGTCGTGAAGGAGCTGCCCGTGGGCGAATGCGATGACCTGAATACCCTCCCCCTGCATGATCTCCATGCCGAGGCAGGCGCCAAGTTCGGTGCCTTTGCCGGCTGGTCCATGCCCCTGAGCTATCCCCTGGGCGTGCTGCAGGAGCACCTGCATGTGCGCGAGAAGGCCGGCCTCTTCGACATTTCCCACATGCGGCTCGTGCTGGTGGAAGGCGCCGGCGCGGCATCGGCGATCGCGCGGGCCTGCCCGCTGCAGCCCGGCGCCATGGCCGGCGGGCAGAGCAAGTATACCTTCCTTCTCAACGACCGGGCCGGGATCATCGATGACCTGATCGTCACGCGTCTCGGGGACGAGCGGTTCATGGTGGTGGCGAACGCATCGCGCGCCGCGGTGGATCTCGCCCGCCTTCGCGAGGCGGCCGGTGCGTTCGACTGCACGGTCACGCCGCTCGACCGGGTGCTGCTGGCGCTGCAGGGCCCGATGGCCGCCGACGTGATGCGCGATGCCGGCGAGGCGATCGACGCTCTCACCTTCATGTCGGGCACCGAACCCCGGCCCGGCTGGTTCCTGACGCGTTCGGGCTATACCGGCGAGGACGGCTTCGAGATCGCCATGCCGCCCGATGAGGCGCGCGCCTTTGCCAGCCGCCTGGCCGGTGACGAGCGCGTGGCCTGGATCGGGCTTGCGGCGCGCGACAGCCTGCGGCTGGAAGCCGGGCTGTGCCTCTATGGCCAGGACCTCGACGAGGACACCGACCCGGTGAGCGCGGGCCTGCTCTGGGCAATCCCGAAGGACCTGCGCGCAGGCGGGGACCATTTCGGCGCCGACGCACTGGCCCGCATCATTGCCGAAGGCGCCAGGCGCAAGCGCGTGGGTCTTGTCCCGGAGGGCCGCCAGCCTGTTCGCGCCGGCGCGCCGCTCAAGGATGAAGACGGCCAGGCCATCGGCACGGTCACGTCCGGCGGGTTCGGTCCGTCGGCCGGCCATCCCGTCTCCATGGGCTATGTGCCGAAAGACCTTTCACGACCGGGCACGGCCCTGACGGCGGAGGTGCGCGGCAAGCCCGTCGCCATGACCGTCGTCAAGCTTCCCTTCATTCAGAAACGCAGCACCCAGGGATGAACTCCATGAGCAAGACCTATTTCACCGAAGACCATGAATGGATCCGCGTCGAGAACGGCGTGGCGACGGTCGGCATCACCAACCACGCGCAGGAACAGCTTGGCGATCTCGTCTTCGTGGAACTGCCGGAGACCGGCAAGACCGTGTCGAAGGGCGATGCCGCGGTGGTCGTCGAATCCGTCAAGGCGGCGTCCGATGTCTATGCGCCGGCCGATGGCGAGATCACCGAAGTGAACGATGCGCTGTCCTCGCAGCCGGAACTCGTCAACAGCGCGGCTGAAGGCGATGGCTGGCTGTGGAAGATGAAACTCGCCGACGAAAGCCAACTGGACGGACTGATGGACGCCGACGCCTATCAGGCCATGATCGGCTGAAGGAGCACCCATGACCGCTGCAGCCCCCTTTGTGCGCCGCCATGTCGGGCTTTCCGAAACGGACCTGCGCGCCATGCTTTCAAAGATCGGCGTTCCGTCGCTGGAGACACTGATCGCCGAGAGCGTCCCCGCCTCCATCCGGCTCGGCCGGGCGCTCGACCTGCCACCGGCGGCGAGCGAGCAGGAAGCGCTCAGCGAACTGTTCGCCATGATGACGCGCAATACCCTTGCCAGGAGCTTCATCGGCCAGGGCTATCACGGCTGCCACGTGCCGCCGGTCATCCAGCGCAACCTGTTTGAAAACCCCGCCTGGTATACCGCCTACACGCCCTACCAGGCCGAGATCAGCCAGGGCCGGCTGGAAATGCTGTTCCATTTCCAGACCCTGGTGGCCGAACTGACCGGCCTGCCGGTGGCTTCCGCCTCGCTGCTGGACGAAGGCACCGCGGTGGCCGAGGCCGTGGGCGTGGCCTACCGGCATCACCGCGAGAAGCGCTCGCATGTGGCGCTGGCCGGCAGCCTGCACCCGCAGACCATGGACGTGGTGCTGACGCGCGGCCAGGCGCTGGGCCTGACGGTTTCGGAGACGGTGGACGAGACGACGGCCGCACTGCTCGTTGCCTGGCCTGACACGAACGGCGTGTACGGCGACCATTCCGCGCTGATCGCCAAGGCAAAGGAAGTGGGTGCGCTGGTCGTCGCGGTGGCCGACCCGCTGGCGCTGACGCTGCTGGAGGCGCCCGCCGGCTGGGGCGCGGACATCGCGGTGGGCTCCATGCAGCGCTATGGCGTGCCCATGGGCCATGGCGGGCCGCACGCGGCCTACATGGCGGTGACGGACAATCTGACACGGCTGCTGCCGGGCCGTCTCGTCGGCGAATCCGTCGATGCGAAGGGCCGCCCCGGCTACCGGCTGGCATTGCAGACGCGCGAGCAGCACATCCGGCGCGAAAAGGCGACCTCAAACATCTGCACGGCACAGGCGCTGCTGGCCAACATGGCGGCTGCCTATGCCATCTGGCACGGGCCGGAGGGGCTGCGCGCCATCGCGGCACGTGTGCACGAGAAGGCCGCGCGCTTCGCCCGTGCGCTTGCCGATCACGGGCTGAGGCTTGCCGGAGAGCGGTTCTTCGACACCGTCACCGTCAGCGTGCCCGGCAAGGCCGAGGCGATTGCGGCGGATGCGGAAGCGGACGGCCGGCTTTTGCGCGTCATCGACGCCGACACGGTGTCCGTGGCCTTCGACGAGACCAGCACGGATGACGACGTGACCGGCCTTGCCCGGCTGTTCGGCGCGAAGCTGCCGGACGTGGCGGCCAGCGCCCTGCCCGCGCCGCGCGAGGCCAAGGGCTTCCTGACCCAGCCGGTCTTCCATGAGAACCGGTCGGAAACGGAGATGATGCGTCTTCTTCGCAAGCTGGCCGACAAGGACCTGGCGCTGGACCGGGCGATGATTCCGCTCGGCTCCTGCACCATGAAGCTGAATGCGGCGGCAGAGATGGCGCCGGTCAGCTGGGCGCAGGTGGCCAACATCCATCCCTTCGCGCCGCAAGCCCATGCGCCGGGTTACCGCGCCATGTTCGACGACCTGGAAAAATGGCTGGGAGAGATCACCGGTTTCGATGCCGTCTCGCTTCAGCCCAATGCGGGCAGCCAGGGCGAGTATGCCGGGTTGCTGGCGATCCGCCGCTTTCACGAGGCGCGCGGCGACAGTAACCGGACGATCTGCCTCATCCCCTCCTCCGCCCATGGCACGAACCCGGCGAGCGCGCACATGGCGGGCCTCGACGTGGTGGTGGTCAAGTGCACGGAGAGCGGCGACGTCGACGTGGACGACCTCAAGGCCAAGGCCGCGCAGCATGGCGACCGGCTGGCGGCCCTGATGGTCACCTATCCCTCGACCCACGGCGTGTTCGAGGAAGCGATCACGGAAATCTGCGAGATCGTCCATGCCCATGGCGGGCAGGTCTATCTCGACGGGGCCAATCTCAACGCCATGGTGGGACTGGCGCGGCCGGGCGACATCGGCGCCGATGTCTGCCATATGAACCTGCACAAGACCTTCTGCATTCCGCATGGCGGCGGCGGACCGGGTGTCGGGCCCATCGGCGTCAAGGCGCATCTGGCGCCCTATCTGCCGGGCCACGTCACGCAGGGCAGCGACCATGCGGTGGCATCCGCCGCGTTCGGCAGCGCGTCCATCCTGCCGATCACCTGGATGTATATCCGGATGATGGGCGCGGACGGGCTGAAGCGGGCGACCGAGGTGGCGATCCTGTCGGCCAACTACATTGCCCGGCGGCTCGAAGGCGCCTATCCGGTGCTCTACAAGGGCCGCAAGGGCCGCGTGGCGCATGAGTGCATTCTCGACACGCGCGTGCTCAAGGACAGTGCCGGCATTTCCGTGGAAGACATCGCCAAGCGGCTGATCGACTACGGCTTCCACGCGCCCACCATGTCCTGGCCGGTGGCGGGAACGCTGATGGTGGAACCGACGGAGTCCGAGCCGAAGCGGGAAATCGACCGGTTCTGCGATGCCATGCTGGCCATCGCTACCGAGGCGAAGAAGGTGGAGGACGGCACCTGGCCGAAGGATGACAATCCGCTTGTCAATGCGCCCCACACCGCCGAGGACCTGCTCGCCGGCGACTGGACGCATCCCTACAGCCGGGCGGAAGCGGCCATGCCGGACGGCGCATCGCCGGCCTCGAAATACTGGCCGCCGGTGGCGCGCATCGACAATGTGCATGGCGACCGAAACCTGGTCTGCACCTGCCCGCCCGTCGAGGCGCTGGCCGTCAACGGATGACCCGGCGAAGGGGCCGGCTTTCTCAGGCCGGCTCCTTCAGCTTCTCGATGGCCTGGCCGAGCCCGGCGAGGCTGTCGATCACCCCGTCGCAAGGGATGTCCTCCACGGGGATGTTGGTATAGCCGCCGCGAACCAGCAGGCAGGCCATGCCGGCGGCGCGCGCGGCGCCGGCATCGGCCGGACTGTCGCCCACCATGAGGCAGCGCGAGGCGTGAAAGCCCGCCTCTTGCGCCGCGTGAAGCAGCATGTCCGGCGCCGGCTTCCTTTCCGGGCCGGTATCGCCGCCGACGACGACGGGCACCAGGTCAGAAAAGCCGAAGTGGTCGAGGATGGCGCGGGTGAAGCCTTCCGGCTTGTTGGTGACGACCCCCAGTTTCACCCCGGCGCGGTGATAGGCCTTCACGATTGTCTCGGCGCCGGGCATCAACGTGGTGCGGTCGGTCACCTGGCGGCCATAGGTTTCCATCATGGTTTCGGTTCGGGCATCGAGTGCCGCATCCTCCAGCGCGACGCCACGCGCGGCGAAGGCGCGTTCCACCAGCTTGCGCACGCCATTGCCGATCATGGCGCGCACCTCGTCCAGCGTCAGGGGTGCGTGACCCTCCAGCGCCAGCACCTCGTTGACGGAGGCGGCGAGATCGGGCGCGGAATCGACGAGTGTGCCGTCGAGATCGAAGAAGATGGCCTGCGGCCAGCCGCAGCGGTCTCCGGTCTGAGCGAACATCCGGCTCATGCGGCGTCCTTCCACTTGATCGAACAGCCCATGGAGGCGATCTGGTCGCGCGGGCCCTGGCCGGTTTCGGCCACCTGTTTCATGGCCTCGTAGAGGTCGCGGCGAATGTCGGCCGGCGCGGTTTCCTTGCGCGAAGCATCGAGACGGCCGCGATATTGCAGTTCCATGTCCTTGTTGAAGCCGAAGAAATCGGGCGTGCAGACCGCGTCCCATGCGCGCGCGACCTCTTGTGTCCCGTCATGCAGATAGGGGAAAGGCAGATCGTGAGCGGCGGCAAAGCGCTTCATGTTGTCGAAACTGTCGGCCGGATAGGCCGTGGCATCGTTGGAACAGATGGCGACGAAGCCGACGCCGAGATCCTGCAAGTCGCGGGCATCGCGGGCGATGCGGTCGATCACCGCCAGCACGTAGGGGCAATGGTTGCAGATGAAGGCGACGACAAGACCATTGGGACCTGTCTCGCCGAGAATGGAACGGGTCTTTCCGTCCACGCCCGGCAGGGTGGCGTCTACCGGCTTCCAGCCGAAGTCGCAGACGGGAGGAATGGCTGCCATGGGAAAACTCCGATGGTTTGCTGTTTCGATCAGGCCGCCGCCCGCGTGCCATTGGCGGCGGCGCGGATGGCCCGGATGTTTTCGCCATAGATGGCCGGATTGTCCACCGACCCGCCCCGGAATACCGCCGACCCGGCGACCAGCACATCTGCTCCCGCCTCCGCCACCAGAGGCGCTGTCGCCGGATCGACGCCGCCATCGACCTGCACATGGATGGGCCGGTCACCGATCATGGCGCGCAGCGCGCGGATCTTGGCCGTCATGTCGATGAATTTCTGGCCGCCGAAACCCGGATTGACCGTCATCACCAGGACGAGGTCGGCGAGGTCCAGCAGATGCGTGACTGCCTCGGCCGACGTACCCGGATTGAGCGCAACACCGGCCTTCATGCCCGCCGCGCGGATGGCCTGCAGCGTGCGGTGGATGTGCGGCCCCGCTTCGAGATGAGCGGTCAGCACATCCGCGCCGGCTTCGGCATAGGCCTCTATCCAGGGATCGACCGGCGCGATCATCAGGTGCACGTCCATGACGGTTTTTACATGGGGTCGGAAGGCCTTCACCGCCGGTGGGCCGAAGGTCAGGTTCGGCACGTAATGGCCGTCCATCACGTCGACATGGACCCAGTCGGCGCCTTGTGACTCGATGGCGCGAATCTCGCGGCCGAAATCGGCGAAATCGGCGGACAGGATGGAGGGCGCTATCTTGATCGCGCGGTCGAATGTCATCGGCATGGTCTCCTATTCAGCAGCCGCGCGCGGGGCGCGGTCGGCATCCAGCCCGCCGGAAAAGACGCGGCTTGCCCGGATGTCGGTCGCGGTGATGGTGCTGAGCGCCTCAGCATCGAGCGGACCGTCCGCGCTTTCGAACAGGCGGTTGGCCTGGCGCAGGCGGGCGCGGTCCAGCGCGTTGCGGATGGAACGGGCATTGGCGAAATGCGGCTGGGCGCGGCGCAGCGCGATATATTCGGCCATGGCCTGTTCGGCCGCCGCGTCGAAACGGTAGTTCTGCGCCTCCAGCATGGTTCTCGAAATGCGCAGGAGCTCCGCGTCCGAATAGTCGGGAAACTCGATGTGATGGGCGATGCGGGACCGGAAACCGGGATTGGCCGAGAAGAAGCGGTCCATGCGGTCGGCATAGCCGGCCATGATGACGACGAGGTCGTCGCGGTTGTTCTCCATGACCTGGAGCAGGATCTCGATGGCCTCCTGGCCATAGTCGCGCTCGTTGTCGGGCTTGTAGAGGTAATAGGCCTCGTCGATGAAAAGCACACCGCCCATGGCCTTCTTGAGCACTTCCTTGGTCTTGGGCGCCGTGTGGCCGATATATTGCCCGACGAGGTCGTCGCGGGTGACGGAAACGAGATGGCCCTTGCGGATATAGCCCAGGCGGTGCAGCAGGCCGGCCATCTTCAGCGCGACCGTGGTCTTGCCGGTGCCGGGATTGCCGGTGAAGCTCATGTGCAGGGTGGGCGTTTCGGTGGCAAGACCCATCTGGCGTCGGGCGCGGTCGACCAGCAGCAGGGCGGCGGTTTCGCGGATGCGCTGCTTGACCGGCTTCAGGCCGATCAGTTCGCGGTCCAGTTCGTCGAGAATTCCGGCCACGCCCGACGACTGGAATTCGGCCCTCAGGTCGATGGCCGAAGGCCGCTTTTCCTGCACCTCGCTAGCGGTCTGCTCGTCGCTCATGAAGCCTCGCCTCCTGGGGAAAACGTGTGGACAGGGTGTGGGAAAACCGTGGAAGGCGGGCGGCCGCGCCTAACATCGGGCCGCCCGCTTGTTGCCAGCGTCAGCCGGCTACGCGCCAGGAATAGGTCTGGCTGCGGCTGCGCACATCTGTGCGCACCATCTCGATTTCCGGCTCTTGCGCCGGCCGGTTGACGATGAAGGACATCATCACCGTCTCGAAGCCGCGCGTGTCATCAAAGGCATTGATGCGGATATACTTGTCGCCGTGCACCTTGCGGCACGCGTCCAGTTCCATCATCACGCCCTTGGCGTCCTTCAGGTCGAACATGGGATTGCCCCACATTTCCCAATAGGTGTTGCGCGGGTGCGGGTCGCCGGTGAACTCGATACCGATGGCCCATTCGCGCGACAGGCAATATTCGACCTGGGCGGCAACCTGGGTGTCGGTCAGGTCGGGCAGGAAGGAAAAGCATCCCTGGGTGATACGCATGTCGGTTCTCCCTCTGGTTCGTCAGATGGCCACGGACGGCGTCGGCACGAAGTCGGACGTGTCGGTGGACGTGTAGTTGAAGGTGATGTTGCCCCAGGTATCGAGCGCGGCTTCCAGCGGCTTGCACCACTTGGCGGCCTCGCGCAGGATTTCCGGGCCTTCATTGGCGATGTCGCGGCCCTCGTTGCGGGCAAGGACCATGGCTTCGAGCGCCACACGATTGGCCGTGGCGCCGGCCTGGATGCCCATCGGGTGGCCGATGGTGCCGCCGCCGAACTGAAGCACGACATCGTCGCCGAACAGGTCCAGCAACTGGTGCATCTGGCCGGCGTGAATGCCGCCGGAGGCCACCGGCATGACCTTTTTCAGGTCCGCCCAGTCCTGCTCGAAGAACAGGCCGCGCGGCAGGTCGATCCCGTTCCTCGTCTCGCGGCAGACATTGTAGTAGCCCTGCACCGTCAGCGGGTCGCCCTCCAGCTTGCCGACAGCGGTGCCGCAATGGAGGTGGTCGACGCCGGCAAGGCGCAGCCACTTGGCGATGACGCGGAAGGAAATGCCGTGGTTCTTCTGCCGCGTATAGGTGCCGTGGCCGGCGCGGTGCATGTGCAGGATCATGTCGTTCTGCCGGCACCATTCGGAGATGGACTGAATGGCTGTCCAGCCGACGATCAGGTCGACCATGACGATGACCGAGCCCAGTTCCTTGGCAAACTCGGCGCGGCGGTACATCTCCTCCATCGTGCCGGCGGTGATGTTGAGATAATGGCCCTTGATCTCGCCGGTCTCGGCCGAGGCCTTGTTGACCGCCTCCATGCAGTAGAGGAAGCGGTCGCGCCAATGCATGAAGGGCTGGGAATTGATGTTCTCGTCGTCCTTCATGAAATCGAGGCCGCCCTTCAGGCCCTCATAGACGACGCGGCCGTAATTCTTGCCCGACAGGCCCAGCTTGGGCTTGGTCGTGGCGCCGAGCAGCGGCTTGCCGAACTTGTCGAGGCGCTCGCGCTCGACGACGAGGCCGGTGGGAGGTCCGCGGAAGGTCTTCACATAGGCGACGGGGAAACGCATATCCTCGAGCCTTGCTGCCTTGAGCGGCTTGAAGGAGAAGACATTGCCGATGATCGAGGCCGTCAGGTTTGCGATGGAGCCTTCCTCGAAGAGGATCAGGTCATAGGCGACATAGGCGAAATACTGGCCTTCCTGGCCCGGCACAGGCTCCACGCGATAGGCCTTGGCGCGGTAGTTCTCGCAGGCGGTCAGGCGGTCGGTCCAGACCACGGTCCAGGTGGCGGTGGAGGATTCGCCGGCGACGGCGGCCGCCGCCTCGATCGGGTCCACGCCTTCCTGCGGCGTGATGCGGAACAGGGCGAGGACGTCGGTGTCCTTGGGCTCGTAGTCGCCGTCCCAATAGCCCATCTGCGCATATTTCAGCACACCGGCCTTGTAGCGTTCCTTGCCCTTGATCTCGGTCTTGGCGTCGATGGTCATGGCATTTCCTTTCGCTGGTCTCTCGGATGTCAGGCGGCGCGCGCCGTGGCGAATTGCGGGTCGAGGGCGCCGCTGGCATAGCGCCGCGCCATGTCGTCCATGTCGATCACCCTGATCTTGCTGGCGTGGCCAGCGGTGCCGAAGCGCTCGAAGCGGTCGAGGCAAAGCTTCTCCATTTCCTCCATGGCGGGGATGAGGAACTTGCGCGGGTCGAATTCCTTCGGCTTCGTCATGGCGACCTTGCGGAACTGGCCGGTGATCGCCATGCGGTTGTCGGTGTCGATATTGACCTTGCGCACGCCGGAACGGATGCCGCGCTCGATTTCCTCCACCGGCACGCCCCATGTCTGGGGCATGTCGCCGCCATTCTCGTTGATGAGGTCCTGCAGGTATTGCGGCACCGAGGACGACCCGTGCATGACGAGGTGGACATTCGGGATGCGGGCGTGGATCGCCTCGATCTGGCTGATGGCGAGAATGTCGCCGGTGGGCTGGCGGGAGAACTTGTAGGCGCCGTGCGACGTGCCGCAGGCAATCGCCAGCGCATCGACACGGGTGCGGGCGACGAAGTCGGCGGCCTGGTCCGGGTCGGTGAGCATGTCCTCGCGGGAAAGCTTGCCTTCGGCGCCCGACCCGTCCTCCTTGGCGGCCTCGCCGGTTTCCAGGTTGCCCAGCACGCCCAGTTCGCCCTCGACGGAAGCGCCGACCCAATGGGCCATCCGGGCCACGCGTTCGGTGATCGCGACGTTGTATTCATAGGAGGCAGGCGTCTTCATGTCCTCCTCCAGCGAGCCGTCCATCATCACGGAGGTGAAGCCGTGGCGGATGGCGGTCAGGCAGGTGGCTTCGTTGTTGCCATGGTCCTGGTGCATGCAGACCGGAATGTGCGGGTACATTTCGGTCAGCGCCTCGATCATGTGGCGCAGCATGATGTCGCCGGCATAGGAACGGGCGCCGCGCGAGGCCTGCAGGATGACCGGCGCATCGCAGCGGTCGGCCGCCTTCATGATGGCGAGGCCCTGTTCCATGTTGTTGATGTTGAAGGCGGGGACGCCGTAGCCGTATTCGGCGGCGTGGTCGAGAAGCTGGCGGAGCGTGATGCGGGCCATGATGTGTCCTTTCAGGCAGAGGCGGCAAAAGCCGGGTCGGGCTCGGGAAGCAGGGCGGCGAGTTCGCGGATCCAGGGCGACGGCCTGTCCGGCATGCCGCCGGGAACGACGAAACAGTCGCCGAGGACGGAGAGCCGCATGGCAAAGATGCGGCTGTGGCGCTGGGCCTGGCGGTGGAAGCGGATGTTCTCCATGAGCGCGACGGCGCCGGCCGGCATGGCGGCGAGCCCGGCCTCGGCCACGGGTCCGACGCAATCGGGCACGAAATGGACGGCCATGCCGGTGGCCTCGCGCAGGGGAACGATCCAGTGGCGCAGCGACATGGCCGGGTTGATGTCGCCTGCCGGATCGTCATGGCCGGCGATGACGGCAACGCGGGCGCCGCGCGCGGCAAGCGCGCGGATGGCGCTGGCGCAGTCCTCGCTCACACCTTGCGACAGGTCGCAACGGACCAGGACCGTCGCGCCGTCCAGGTCGCGCGGGCCGCTCATGCTACCGCTCCGGTCATGCGGCGCGCCGCTTCGATGACGGCATCGGCGGTGATGCCGAAATGGCGGTAGAGGTCGGAAGCCGGCGCGGACGCGCCGAAACCCGGCATGCCGATGAAATGACCGTTCTCGCCGAGCCAGCGGTCCCAGCCCATGCGGGCGGCGGCTTCCACGCCGATGCGCGGCGCCGTGCCGAGAACGGAGGCCTGGTAGGCCGAGTCCTGTTGCTCGAACTTTTCCCATGAGGGCATGGAAACGACGGCGGCGTGGATGGCGTGTTCGGCCAGCAGGCGGTCCGACGCGGTGCGCGCGATCTCCACTTCCGAACCGGTGGCGATTATGGTCACGTCGCGGGCGCGTTCGCTTTCCTGCAGCACATAGGCACCGCGGGCCGACAGGTTTTCACGGGTGTGGCGGGCGCGCAGCATGGGCAGGCCCTGGCGCGACAGGGCCAGCACGGACGGCGTTCCCGTTTCGGAAAGCGCGATCTCCCAGCATTCCGCCGTCTCGATGATGTCGGCCGGACGGAAGACATTCATGTTCGGGGTGGCGCGCAGCATGGCCAGGTGTTCGACCGGCTGATGGGTGGGACCGTCCTCGCCAAGGCCGATGGAATCATGGGTCAGCACATAGACGACAGGCTGTTCCATCAATGCCGACAGGCGCATGGCGCCGCGCGCATAATCGGAGAAGACGAGGAATGTGCCGCCATAGGGAATGAAACCTCCATGCAGGGACAGGCCGTTCATGACCGCGGCCATGGCGTGTTCACGGATGCCGTAATGAATGTAGCGGCCCTTGAAGCGGCCGGGCAGGACCGGCGCCAGATCCTTCGTCTGCGTCAGGTTGGAACCGGTCAGGTCTGCCGAGCCGCCGATGGTCAGCGGCGTCGCTCCGTTGACGACCTCCAGCACCATTTGCGAGGCCTGCCGCGTGGCCGTTTTCGTGGCGGCCGACTGGTGGTCACGGCGGAAGCGTTCCAGCCTGCGCTTCATGAGCGAGGGCAGGTCGCGGGCCAAAGCCCTGTCGAAGGCCTTGCGCAGCCGTGCCGCGTCATGGCGTTCCTGCCAGAGCCTGCGTTCGGCGCGGCCGCGCGCGGCGACCCCTTCCCATGCATTGCGAACGCCCTCGGGCACCTCGAAGGGCGCGGCCGTCCAGCCCAGATGCAGGCGCGTGGCGGCGACCTCGTCGGCACCCAGCGGCGCGCCATGGGTCTTGTGCGATCCCTGGAGGTTTGGTGCGCCCTTGCCGATCACGGTGCGGCAGGCGATGAGCGACGGCCTGCCGGTCGTCCGGGCCTTGGCGATTGCCGCGGCGACGGCCTCGTGGTCATGGCCGTCCACCGACTGCACATCCCAGCCGGCCGCCCGGAAACGCATGGCCTGGTTCATGGACGTGGCCAGCGAGGTCTTGCCGTCAATGGAGATGCCGTTGTCGTCCCACAGCACGATAAGGCGGGAAAGTTTCAGATGTCCGGCCAGATCGATGGCCTCATGGCTGATGCCTTCCTGCAGGCAGCCGTCGCCGGCGACGACGTAGGTGAAGTGATCGACCAGCTTGTGGCCGAAGCGCGCGGCCATCATGCGCTCGGCCAGCGCCATGCCGACGGCGGTGGTGATGCCCTGTCCCAGCGGACCGGTTGTCGTCTCGATGCCGAGCGCGTGGCCGTATTCGGGATGCCCTGCCGTCTTCGCTCCAAGCTGGCGGAAGTTCCGCAACTCATCGGCCGTCATGTCGGCAAAGCCCAGCAGGTGATGAACCGCATAGAGCAGCATGGAGCCATGACCCGCCGACAGGACGAAGCGGTCGCGGTCCGGCCATTCGGGCATGGAAGGATCGATCTTGAGGAAGCGGTTGAAAAGCACGGCAACCGCATCGGCCATGCCCATGGGCATGCCGGGATGGCCCGAATTGGCCTTCTGGACGGCATCCATGGCAAGGACGCGCAGCGCATTGGCCATGTCGCGTTCGGCGGTGGCCGTCCTGGCCGTCATGGTGGGGTTCATGTTCATCGTGCAGGCTCCCGTGGTCAGGCCATGCGGCGCTTGCGCTCGACCAGCTTGTGGATGAGCGGCGTGAAAATGAGCTGCATGGCGAGGTCGAGCTTGTCGCCGGGCACGACGATGGAATTGGCCCGCGACATGTAGCTGTCGTGCAGCATGGACAGCAGGTAGGGGAAATCGATGCCGCGCGGATTGGCGAAGCGGATGACGAGGATCGATTCCGCCGGCGTCGGGATCCAGCGCGCGACGAAGGGGTTGGACGTGTCCACGATGGGCACGCGCTGGAAGTTGATGTCGGTGTGGGAGAATTGCGGGCAGATGTAGTGCACGTAGTCGTGCATGCGGCGCAGGATCGTATCGGTCACGGCCTCGGTGGAATAGCCGCGGGCGGCCTTGTCGCGGTGGATCTTCTGGATCCATTCGAGGTTGATGACGGGCACGACACCGATCTTCAGGTCGCCATGGCGGGCGAGATTGACCTTGTCGGTCACCGCGCAACCATGCAGGCCCTCGTAGAACAGCAGGTCGGAATCTCCGAATTCCTCCCACTCGGTGAAGGTGCCCGGCGCCGCGCCGTAACGGGCAGCCTCGTCCTCGTCGTGGATGTAATGGCGCGTGCGGCCCCTGCCCCGGCGGCCATATTCCTCGAACACGCTTTCAAGGATCTCCAGTTCGTTCGCCTCGGCGGAGAAGTGGGTGAAATCGCGGCCCTGCGCCTTTTCCTCGGCGATGCGCTGCTTCATGGCCTGGCGGTCATAGCGGTGGAAGGCATCGCCCTCGATGAAGGCGGCGGTGACGCTTTCGCGGGCAAAGATCTTGCCGAAGGTTTCCTTCACCGTGGTGGTGCCGGCCCCGGATGAACCCGTGATGGAGATGATGGGGTGCTTGGCGGACATGATGCTTTCCTCAGACGCGGAACAGGCCGCGCTTGCCGAACAGCGGCGAGCGATCTGAAATCATGGCGGGATCGACGTGGTAGCGGGCGATCCGCTCGACCTCGTCGCCAGAACCGAAAACGAGCGGCGTGCGCTGGTGCAGCGTCACCGGCACGAGATCGAGGATCCGGTTGACCGTGTCGGTTGCCTTGCCGCCGGCCTGTTCGACGAGGAAGGCGATCGGATTGGCCTCGTAGACGAGGCGTAGCCGGCCGGCCGAATAGCCCTTGCGGCGGTCGCCGGGATAGAGGAACACGCCGCCACGAACCAGGATGCGGTAGGTCTCGGCGACCAGCGAGGCGATCCAGCGCATGTTGAAGTCACGCTCGCGCGGGCCGTCCGTGCCGGCAAGGCAATCGTCGACCCAGAGGCGGACCGGATCCTCCCAATGCCGGTAGTTGGAGGCGTTGATGGCGAATTCACCCGTCTTGCCAGGGATGGAGACCGCGTCATAGGCCTCGACGAAATCGCCAAGTTTGGGCGAATGGACGAAGATGCGCGTGCCGGACCCGACGGTCAGGGCGAGTGCGAGTTGCGGACCGTAGATGAAGAAGCCGGCGGCAAGCTGGTTCCTGCCCGATTGCAGGAAGGAGGCTTCCGGCGCGACGCGCGGATCGCCCTGCACCGGCAGGATGGAAAAGATCGTTCCGATCGAGACATTGGTCTCGATGTTCGACGAACCGTCGAGCGGATCGATGGCGAGCGCCAGCGGCTTGTCCGGATCGAGCAGGATGGGGAAGTTGTTTTCCTCCGATCCGTAAAGGGCGATCGCCTCGTTGCGGGCGGCTTCCAGGAACATGCCGTCGGCAATCACATCCAGATCCTTCTGGGTGTCGCCACCGGCATTCGTCTCGCCGCGCGAGGCCGCAAAGCCCCTGATGAGGGCGCCCTGCTTCGTGAGCTTGCGCACCGCGACGGCCTTGGCCGCGAGCCCCATGATGACGCCGGCAATCGCCCCGGCATGGGCATGCTCGGCGAAACCGCCCGAACGCAGGAATGCATGCAGTGTCTGTCCAGCCATGGTTGCCTCCTCCATGGCCGCAATGAATGCAGTCGCTTGAATGTTTGTAAAATTTATTCTATTAGCAATCAGCCTTAATTATTTTTATGTACAATGATCAACGCCTCCATCCGCCAATTGCGAACCCTGCTGGCGCTGCGCCGGCACCGCAAGATATCGGCCGCCGCAAGCGCCCTCGGACTGACCTCGCCAGCCGTCACCATCCAGCTCCGCCAGCTGGAGGCGGAACTGGGCACGCAGCTCTTCATCCGCACCCGCACGGGCACCATTCCCACCGAGACGGGCCAGATCGCGCTGGAGGCGGCGCAGCGCATCCTCGACGAGCTGGAAACCCTTCAGGAACGGATACTTGAGCACAAGGGACTGAGGGCCGGACGGGTCCGTCTCGGCGTCGTTTCGACGGGGAAATATTTCGCGCCGCGCCTCATCGCCGCCTTCAACAGCGCCCATCCGGGCATCGAGATCGGGCTCAACACGGCCAACCGGACCGCGGTCATTGCCATGCTGGAACGGCACGAGATCGACATGGCGCTGATGGGCCGGCCGCCGAAGCATTTCGGCGTGAAGGCGACGCTTTTCGGCGACCATCCGCTCGTCTTCATCGCCCATCCCGGCCACCCGCTGGCGCGCCGCCGCGACATTTTGCGCCAGGAACTGGCCCGTCAGAAGTTCATCGTGCGCGAACGGGGATCGGGCACGCGGGCATCGTTCGAGTTCTTCATGGCGGGCGAAGGCGGCGAAAGCGAGCTGACCATGACCGAGATGGATTCCAACGAGACCATCAAGCAGGCGGTGATGGCCGGCCTCGGCGTCGCATTCATTTCGGGCCATACGATCGAACAGGAAATGCGCGCCGGGACGCTCGCCGTCCTGGACGTGGAGGAGACGCCCATCCGCCGGCAATGGTATTCCGTGCGCCATGCGGACCGCAGTCCGACACCCGCCATGCTGGCGCTGGACGAGTTCCTGCGCCTGAAGGGGCCGGAAATCCTGCCGCTGCTGGAAAAAACCTATCCTGCCGGGTCGCTTTCTTGATCTGTGTCGTTGACCGGAAAATCGGCCCTGTCACAAAACACAAGAGGATCGCGCGGTATCCAGGGCGCGACTGACACCGGAGCAGGGAGAAGACATGGACGACGATGCGATCGACAGCGGAGCCAGGGACTGGCTGGAGGCAGAACTGGCGGACACGCTGGACGAGGATTACGAACTTGAACTGGAAGACGCCGCGCTTTCCATGGAGATCAGGAAGATCTACCAGCGCGCCCATGGCGAGACGATTCCGCGCAAGGAGTATTTCCAGGCGCTGCTGCGGCTGCAGGCGGAACTGATCAAGCTGCAGGACTGGGTGGTGCATACGCGCCAGAAGGTAGTCGTGATCTTCGAGGGACGCGATTCGGCCGGCAAGGGCGGCGTCATCAAGCGGATCACGCAGCGGCTCAACCCGCGCGTCGTGCGCACGGTCGCCCTGCCGGCGCCTTCGGACCGGGAAAAGACGCAGTGGTATTTCCAGCGCTACGTGCCGCACCTTCCGGCCGGCGGCGAGATCGTGCTGTTCGACCGCTCCTGGTACAACCGGGCCGGCGTGGAGCGGGTGATGGGCTTTGCAACGCCGGCGCAGGTGGAACAGTTCTTCCAGGACGTGCCGGAATTCGAGAAGATGCTGGCCCGCGACGGCATCAAGCTGGTGAAATACTGGTTCTCCATCACCGACGAGGAACAGCAGTTGCGCTTCCTGATGCGCATCCACGATCCGCTGAAGCAGTGGAAGCTGTCGCCCATGGACCTGCAATCGCGGGTTCGCTGGGAGCAATATACCAAGGCCAAGGAGGAAACCTTCGCGCGCACGAACATCCCCGAAGCGCCATGGTACATCGTGGAAGGCAACGACAAGAAGCGGGCGAGGCTCAACTGCATGGACCACCTGCTTTCGCTCTTTCCCTACGAGGAAGTGCCAAGCGAGGAAATCACGCTGCCCGAGCGTGTGTTCAATCCGGATTACGAGCGCGCGGTGCTGCCCCCGGAACTCTATGTGCCGCAGAAATACTGATCCGCGCCAGCGCGGCGGCGGCCCGGCGACCGGCCGGGCTGCCCGTCAGCGCGGGTCCTTGAGCTTTCCAAGGATCCGGTAGACGTTGCGTTCGCTGATGCCCAGGCGGGATGCCAGTTCCTGCCTGTTGCCGCCATGGCGCTCCAGGAGCTTGGCAACGTATGCGTCGCGCAGTTCGTCGAGTGTCGGCTCGCTGGCAAAGGCGAGCGCGATTCCCGTGCCGGCCCTGCCGTCGCCATCATCGGGCAGCGAGATGTGTTCCGGATGGATGCGGGCGCTCTTGCCGGAGATGAGAAAGGCCCGCTCCACCACATTGCGCAGTTCGCGGATATTGCCCGGCCAGCCATAGCGGGTGAGCGCCCTGAGGCTCGAGGGCGCGAACTGCTTTGCGATGTTGCGCGAGAACTTGCGGTTGGCGAGGAAGAATTCGGCGAGCGCGGCAATGTCCTCGCGCCTCTCGCGCAATGGCGGAACGTGGATCTCGAAAGCGGAGAGCCGGTAGTAGAGATCGTTGCGGAACTCCTGGCCGCTGGCCATGGCGCGCAGGTCACGGTTGGTCGCCGCGACGAAGCGGACATCGGCTTCCAGGTCACGGGTGCCGCCGAGACGGCGGAACTTGCCCGTTTCCAGCACGCGCAGGAGCTTGGCCTGGATGGTGGGGCTGATCTCGCCGATCTCGTCCAGAAACACGGTCCCGCCATCGGCGATCTCGACCAGGCCCTCCTTGCGGCGGTCGGCGCCGGTGAAGGCGCCCCGTTCATGACCGAACAGTTCGGATTCAAACAGGGTTTCCTGCAGCGAGGCGCAATCGATGGCAACGAAATGCTTGTCGGCGCGGTCCGAATTGGCATGCACTGCCTGGGCGACCAGTTCCTTGCCGACACCGCTTTCGCCGAGAATGAGGACGGTGGTATCGGCGCCCGCGACAATCGAGATCATGCGCCGCACCTCGCTGATGGCGGCACTCTCGCCGATGATGTTCGGCCCTGCCGAGGACCTTGCCCGGGACTGCCAGAACTCGGCGGAACGCCGCAACTCGGCCTTCTCCAGCACGCGGGCTATCGCCAGTTCCAGGCTCTGCGCCGAAACCGGCTTGACGAGGTATTCGGAGGCGCCGGCCTTCACCGCTTCGACAGCCTGCGCGATGGAGCCGAAGGCCGTGAGGATGATGACCGGGCACTGTCCGGAGAGTTCGGGTAGGTAGTCCAGCCCGTCCATGTCGGGCAGGCGCATGTCGAGCATGGCCAGCGACGGTTCGAATTCGGCCACGGCCCGGTCGGCCTCGGCGCGCGAGGTCACGCCGCGCGCCTCGAAACCGAGCCTTGCGAGTTGCTCGACAAGCAGGCGGTTGAGCGTGTTGTCGTCCTCGATCACCAGGACGCGTCCCGACCGGCGGGACCCTGCGATCCTTTTTTCACGCATCGGCAGCCGGCAGCGTGACCATGAATTCGGTGCCCTCCCCAAGCGTGCTGATGACCATGATGGAGCCGCCATAGCGCTCGACGATGGCCTTGCAGATGGACAACCCCAGGCCGCGGCCGGTGGTGCCGTCAGCACGCCGGCTCCAGAAGGGCAGGAATATCCTTTCGAGGTCCTGCGACGCAATACCGGTTCCCGTGTCGGAGAAACGCAGGACGACCCGTCCGCCCGAAACCGTGCCGCCAACGTGGAACGTCCCGCCTTCAGGCATGGCATGAATGGCGTTCTGGGTCAGGTTGACGGCGATCATCCGCAAATCGCTGTCGGCCCCGAGGACCCGCAGGCCGGGTTCGATCGCCAGTTTCCATTCGATCCCGGCCTGCAGGAACTGGAAGGACAAGAGCGCCATCACATCCGGAATGACCGTGTCGAGGGGAACGAGTTCCCGCTCCCTCGGCGGTTCGGCGAGGCGCATCAGGCTTTCCGTCACGCTCAGGCACTTGTCGATCTCGGTCCGGGCGATGTCGATATAGTGCCGGTAGGTCCCGGGAAGGCCGTCTGCGGGCATGGTGTCCTGGATCGCGGAGAGCGCCAGTTCGATGGAGGAAAGCGGATTGTGGATCTCGTGGGCGACGCCGGTTGCCAGAAGGCCGATCTCGGAAAGGCGATGCTTCTGCGACAGAACGACATCCTGAGACAGGTCGCGGATCGATTCCACGACACAACGCGTCACCCCTGCCTCGGACGGTATGTCCGCCCGGGCGGCCGACACCTCGACAAAGACCTGCCCATCTTTCTCCGGAAGGTGCGCATCGGTGAACTTCACCGAGGACCGTTCCGGAGCTTGCAGGGCAATCACGGGACAGGTGACGACCGTATGCGGGCAGGGTTCGCTGCGTCCATGGCTCGACCTGTAGCATTTCTCGCCGATGACCCGCGCCTTTTCCTGGTTCACCTGACGGCAATAGGCGTCGTTCGCCTTGAGTATGTTGAAATCCCCGTCGATCACCCGGATGCCATCGGGAATGGAATCGATGACCGACTGGAGGGAACGCTCGGCAGCCGCCACATGGTCGAGCATGGCTTCGATCCGGCCTGCCATCCGGTTGAACGCCACCGCGCAGCTTCCGATCTCGTCATGACCATGCACCGGCGCCCGTGCGCCCAGCACGCCACCGGCGATCTGCTCGCTTGCGGCGCGAAGCCTTGAGATGCGTGCCAGCACGAGCCTGTTGACCGCGAACCAGAGGGCGATGCCGCTTGCAAGGATGACGACCAGGCCGCTGAGACCCAGGATGCCCGCGGTCCGCAGGGCGCTGGAACGAATGCCGGCCGCGTCGTAGTCGACGACCAGGACGCCGTTGACGGGATGTTCGCCGGCCGGTCCATGGCATTCGCGGCAGGCCGGCTGGTTCCGGACCGGGTTGATGGAGCGCAGCCATTCGCCGCCCTGCGGTCCCTTGACAAAGGCCGTTCGCGGGGCTGCATCGGCCAGCGACAGGTCCACCTGCTCGTTGCGCAGCCGCGTGCCGAGGACGTGGGGAGTCGAGGTGAACCTGATCTCGCCATGCGGATCGAGGATCGTGACCCCGGCAATGCGCTCCTGCCGGCCGAGCCGGTCGACGATGTCGCGCAAGCCGGGAATGTCGCGCTTGAGCATGGCGTTTTCCAGTGCCGCCTCAAGCAGGTGGTTGACCTCCATCGAGGCGCGGGCATGGTCCGCGATCAACTGGCCGCGATAGATGATCATCACAAGGGCGAGAAAGCAGAGCGACACGAATGTCAGGATACCGACCAGCAGGACCAGGAAACGCCTGCCCAAGCTCGCGTTCACGAAGGATGCAACACCGGCGGACATGTCCTGCGGTGTCATGGCAAGACCTGGTACAGCTTCGCATGATGATTTGTTTTCTGACATGTCGGGCATAGCCGTGACCGGGACGCAGAGCGGCTCGGCCGGTGAAACCCCGCCCCGCATGCCGCACACGTCAACCTGTCTAGCTTGATCCGCACTTCTTTGCCAGTTCCCGTCATGCCGACACCAATCGCATTGCTGTCGCAGATGGCGGCACACAAGCCGCAACCGGAGCAGGCGTCGGGCAACAGGCGGTATTCCGCGCCGCCTTCGCATCCGCTGGCAAGGCCGATCGCGCCTTCCGGGCAGACACGTGCGCAAAGGTCGCAGCCGCTGCAGGCGGCCTCGTCAATATGCGGAACGGCCTGGCAGACCGCGCCACCGTCTGCGGACGATGGCCCCGATGTCAGCAGTTCGACCAGTGCCTGCCGGCGCGGGGGCGTGTCCGCAACGGATTGACCGGCAGCCGCCAGCAGGAAGCGCCGGCGCGCGGGATCCGGGCGATCCTCGCCGCCGGCATGGCGCCAATGGACCGAAAGCGCCGGCGGGCGGGTCACCTCCACGCATGCCAGGCCGCGCGATGTCATCATGCGGTTGAAAAGATCCGCACGGGCCGTGAAGGTCTCCCCGGCGCGCCAGGCACAATCGTCGCAGTCTCCGGTATGGATCTCGAGCCGGCGCACGCCCTTCGCGTGCATGGCGGCGAGCATGGCGAGGTCGATGGCATGGATGCAGGGAAGCGTCGCCTTCGTTCGCGTGCCGGCCTTGCCGCATACGGCCAGTGCGGCATCGCCGTGGCGGGGCAATTCGCCAAGGACGGCAATCGCGGCCTGCGGACATGCGGGCTGGCACAGGCCGCAACCGGTGCAGGCCTGTGTGTCGATGCCCAGACTGTCCTCGTCCTGCACGATGGCGCCATGCGGGCAAGCCTGCTGGCAAAGGCTGCATTCCGCGGGCAGCGGCCCGCCCAGCAGGCAGCGGTCCGGATCGATTTCCGGCAAGACTGCCGGGCCTCGCCCGTTTCCGTCTGACCGGCGACCGGTGAATGGCAGCATCCGCCTACCAGCTTTCCGCCTGGCCGGGGACATAAGCCACCATTTCCGGTTCGGGGCTCGCCCCGCTGGCGGTCGCCTTCTCCTCCGGCCTCCGGCGCTCGATACCGGTGCTGGCCAGCAGGCCGTCGCGGATCTCCTCGACCACGGCATGCGTCAGGCGTGCTGCCGCCCTGTAGAACGGTGTGCGGGCGCGCGCATCGACCCGGGCAGCGAAATCGGGCAGCCAGACCAGCAGGCCGGAATCGAGGAACCGGGCGCAGTCGGCGCGGGCCTCATCGGTATCCATGGACAGAAGATGCGCCGTAAACTGCAACTGGTGCACGATGTTGTCGTCCGGGCGCTTGCGCCAGTCCGGCACCTCGACACCGTAGCGGCGATACCACGACCGTGTCTCGAACATGGGCTCCTGCCGTTCCAGCCCGTCCTCGGTCAACCAGACGGACCCGTTCGGCGAGATCCGATAGGCATGGGTCAGGTAGATATCGGCATAGTCGGATGCCAGATCATCCAGCGACGCCGAATCGAGCGGCGAGGACAAGGCGCCAAGCGCCGCGCCCATGTCAGAAAGCGCCTCCACGGCCCCTGCGGATTCCAGGATTCCCGCCATCCAGTCCGTCACCGCCGAGGACTGCCAGCCTTCAAGGAAGGCGGCATCGACCTCGCGGTCGTGAATGCGCGCGAGCAGCTTCACGACATCGGCCAGCGCCGGCGCATCGGCCATGCGGTCCCGATCCTGCGTCATTTGGTCACCACGCCCTTGGAATGGGGCACGAAGACGATGGAGGGATGCGTCAGTTCGGGATCGGCCATGGAGTGAACCTGATCGACTACCTGGTCCAGCGGCCCGCGCGCCTTGGTGTCATGGGTGCCGTCGCGCAACTGGTCGATCGGGCCGATGTCGAGCACGCGCATCATGCAGGCGCTGACGCAATAGGGTTTGCGGCCGGCCTCCAGTTCGTCGATGCACATGTTGCACTTCTTGACGAGATTGTCCTCCGGATCGAATTGCGGTGCACCGAAGGGACAGGCAGCCTCGCACTTGCGGCAGCCGATGCACAACGTGGAATCGATGTCGACGACGCCATTGTCCTTGCGCTTGAAGATCGCCCCGGTCGGGCATGCCGGCAGGCAGGCCGGTTCGGCGCAATGGTTGCAGGACATGTTGATCTTGAAGGCGAAGACCTCCGGATAGGTCCCGCCCTCGATGTACTGGACCCGGCGAAAACGGGGGCCGGGCGCCAGTCCGTTCTTGTCCTTGCATGCGATCTCGCAGGCGCGGCAGCCGATGCAGTCGACATTGTTGTGAATGAAGCCGAGCTGCATGTCCGGGACGACCGGTTCATAGACCTCGCGCTTGCGCTTCTTGACCGCGGCCTTGATCTTCGTCTTGTCGAGTTGCTGAGCCATCAGGTGTCTCCGTTCGGAAGGTCAGAGGTCGCGGCGGAAAACGTGGCTGCGCGACGTCGCAAGTTCATCCCAGCCAGGCCGGTGATCGAGATCCGACTTGCGGATGTTGGCAAGGACGGTGTTGTAGGCAAAGGCGCCAGCCGGGCTCGGTTCGTCGAGCGTCAGGAAATCGGGATTGCCCGCCCTGTCGACACCGTTCTCGTCCAGATCCATCCAGGCCCCCTCGTGCAGCACGGCGACGCCGGGCATGCAACGCTCGGTCACATAGACCGGGGTGACGACCTTGCCGCGCTCGTTCCACACCTCGATGGTGTCGCCTGTCCGGATACCCAGTCTTGCCGCGTCGGCGGCGTTCATGGTCGTTTCCTGGGCATAGGTCTCACGCAGCCAGCCGATATTGTTGAAGATCGAGTGGGTGCGGTGGCGCGGATGCGGCGAGATGAGATGGAAGGGATAATCCTTCACCTTCTCGCTGCCGAGGTATTCCCAGGGCTCGATCCATTTCGGGATGTAGGGAATCTCGTAGCCGTATTGCGTGCGCTTCCAGTCCGTGATCTGCGCAAGCTGCGTGGAGAAAATCTCGATCCTGCCGGAGGGCGTTGGAAAGGGAACGCCCTGTTCGATCTGCTGGCGGAAAGCCACGTGCGGCTCGGAGAAGCGGAACTTGTAGACGCCCCGGCGCTTGAATTCGTCCCAGGATATCTCGACGTTCTGATGGGGTATGACCTTTTCGTTCCACCAGGCGGCCAGATAGGCCTCGTCGACCGGCTCCGGATTGTTCCAGTAGTCCGGCGTCGCGCGCGGATTGTAGGCCTGGCCGAAGCCGAGCTGGTAGGCGAACTCGGTGAATATCTGGAAGTCGGTCTTCGACTCGCCCAGCGGCTCGATGACCGTGGGACGGTGGATGTAGTAGTGGCCCTTGTACCAGGGCAGTGCCACGTCGTGACGTTCGAAATGGGTGGCCACCGGCAGCAGGTAGTCCGCCCAGATGCCGGTCGGCGTGATGGTGGAATCCATGCAGACCAGCAGGCTTTCGCCCTCGCCGTAGGAATCGAGCTTCCTGATGGCCTCGATCTCCTTGTTGATGTTGGTCAGCTGGTTGAGCCAGTCCGACCCTTGCCAGAAAATCCCGCGAATATTGGGGATGACACCGTCGAGATTGTCGCCGCGCGGCCACAGTCCGATCTCCTCGCGGGAGACATCCGGATAATTCAGGACGCAGTGGGCCCAGCGGTCGGACTTGATGGAGGCGTACCAGACATTGGCGAACTGGTCATAGGGATAGGCCACGGCCTCCGCATGCCAGGCCTTGCCGACGCCTTCGGCGCAGCCGCCCAGAACGCCGATATTGCCCGTCATCGCCTGAAGCGCGGCAGCCATCCGGTTGTACTGTTCGCCGTAGGCGTTGCGGCCCGGCCCCCAGGAGGCCTTGAGCGCAGCTGGTTTGGTCGTCGCGTACATGTCGGCGAGCTTGCGGATATCATCGGCTTTCACGCCGCAGATCGCCTCGGCCCATTCCGGGGTCTTGGGCTGGCCGTCATAGTCGCCTTCGATATAGTCGCGGAAATTCTCCTTGTCCCGCGCCCAGTCAGGCATGGTGCCCTTGTCCATGCCGAGCACGAAGCGGTCGATGTAGTCCTGGTCGTGCAGGTTCTTCTCGAAGATGTGAAAGGCCATCGCGGCCAGCATCGCCGCATCGGTGTTCGGCTTGATGGGAATCCACCAGGCATCGTAGGCAGCCGCCGAGTCGGTGTATTGCGGGTCGACAAGGACGAACTTGCAGCCGCGCTGCTTGGCCAGCCGCATGTAGTAGAACGTGTTGCCGCCATGGAATGTGTAGGCCGGATTCCAGCCCCACATGATGATCAGCTTGGAATGGGCGAAGGCATCGTCCTCATTGCCATCCTCGATGGTGCCGAAGGTCATGCGCGAGGAAAAGG
Source organism: Zhengella sedimenti (assembly GCF_046506625.1). Lineage (NCBI taxonomy): Bacteria > Pseudomonadati > Pseudomonadota > Alphaproteobacteria > Hyphomicrobiales > Notoacmeibacteraceae > Zhengella > Zhengella sedimenti. The sequence goes on along the minus strand of NZ_JBKFFP010000005.1, from coordinate 113,946 downwards.
TCGTGCCCTGGTAGGAGGGAACGGACCAGGAGGATGTGCGGCATCCGAACATGCCCAGGAAACGGCCAAGAAGGCCCTCGATCTGGTCGGACTTGTGCAGGACGCCGTAGGACGCGCCGGCATAGGACTGGTCGAGCAGCGCGGTCGGTCCGTAGGTTTCCTTCAGATAGACCATGCGCTCGGTGATTTCCCTGGCGGCGTCGTACCAGCTGATGCGCTTGAACTTGCCCTCGCCGCGCTTTCCCACACGCTTCATGGGGTAGAGAAGGCGCTCGGGCGAGTAGATCCGGGCCCGGTAGGAACGGCCGCGCAGGCAGGCCCGCAATTGCGGCAATTCCTCGGTGTCCGTACCGTAGGCGTCACCCTGATAGGTGCCGTTGTCGGTCGAAAGGCGAACAATGACGTCGCCTTTCTTGTGCGCCACGAGCATGTGGCGCGAGCCGCAATTGTGCGCGCAGCTCGTCACGACCGTCGTCAGATCGTCATCGCGCGGATAAGGTGCGTAGGCGAATGCCCTGGCCTTGTCGGCGCCTGAGGCGGTCACGAGGGCCGTTGCAGCCGTGGCGGCGGACGATTTCAGGAATGTGCGGCGGCTGACGTCGCTGAAGGGCGCGGCGATCGGGCGATTGTCCATCTTGGTCACGGGTTCGGTCCTCCTTACTTCGCCGCCGAAGGCTGCAATCGGTATTCTTCCCTGGACTGGGTGGGACGATCCCTGGCCCAGTCCGGCGTTTCGGGATCCATGTCCGGCCATGGATTGCGCGGATAAGGATATGAAATGCGGTACCATTTCCGGCCGCCATGGCAGCCGTAGCAGGTATCGGACCCGGCCTTCGCTGCTTCCTCGATGCCTTCCGGATTCAGGTAGGTCACCTGGTGGCGCACGGTGCGGAACAGGTCCTCATGGCAGGTTAGACAGCCATTGGGCGTCTCCTCGTCCTCCATGTCGGCGCGAACCTCGTGCCATGGTCCTCCGAGACCCATGATCGTTTCGGGATCGGGGAAGGCTCCGTGACACAGAAGGCAGGTCTCCGACGGGTTCACCACCTTGCGGTTGGTGAAGGCCGGCGTGACCGGATCCGCGCTGAACGCGGCCGCATTGGGCACCATGTCCGGCGATTCCTCGCGCGGATCATTGCCCTTGTGGCAGAAATTGCACTCGAGATTCATCACCTGCCTGGCGAACGGGCTCTCGATGTGGCGCCAATGGAATGTCTGCTGTTCGCCTTCATAGGTGTCCAGTGTCTGGTACCATGCCAGCGTGTCGATGGCCTTCACCCCGGCAGGGGATTCCTCGAGCGGCTTGTGCTCCAGGATTTCCTGGTGGCAGACAAGGCACTCCTGGCTGCTCGACGTTTCGATGGCAGGCGAGAAATGCAGCGGATGGTAGCGGGCGCGCTGGTGGTCCAGCGTCTTCACTTCCTCCGTCAGCGCTGCGACCCGTTCAGCGATCTCCATCTTCTTCCCGGGGGACATGGCCTGCCCGCCGGCAGCAGGGGACTTGACGCCGGCCAGCACCGTCGCGCCCGGACTTTCGGAGCTAGGTGACGCGTCGGACCGGCCGGCGCCATCAATGCCGGATAGCCCCCTGTTTGCATCCGGCATTCCGGATTCGGCCGAGGCTGTCGCGGGACCGGTAACCGGTTCGCGCCTTTCGACGGCCGTGTTCGTCCCAGCCTGGACAAGGGAAGCCTGCTGCCTGGATCCCTTGTCCTCTTCCGGGCCGGGAATGCTCAACGCAGCCAGAACGGCAACGGCAAATGCACTTGACGACAGGATTGCAAGGCCATGGACGATACGGCGTGGTTTCATGACAGCTGCTTCATTTTCCAGAGTGGCAGATTGGGGAGGCGGTCGCCCGCCTCCCCGTTCAAGCGGTTGTGGCGATCACTTCTTGTCGCCACCCATGCCGGACATGCCCCCCATGCCAGACATACCGCTCATTCCACCCATGCCGCCCATGCCGGACATGCCACCCATGCCGGACATGCCACCCATGCCACCCATGCCGGACATGCCGCTCATGCCACCCATGCCACCCATGCCGGACATGCCGCTCATGCCACCCATGCCAGCATAGGTCCACTGCGTGCAGGTCCAGCCCGGATTGTTGCCGGCCATTCCAGACATGCCGCTCATGCCGCCCATACCGGACATGCCGCCCATGCCACCCATACCGGACATTCCGCCCATGCCACCCATGCCGGACATGCCGCCCATGCCACCCATGCCGGACATGCCGCCCATGCCGCTCATGCCGCCCATGCCGGACATGCCGCCCATACCGGACATTCCGCCCATGCCGGACATGCCGCTCATTCCGCCCATACCGGACATGCCGCTCATTCCACCCATGCCAGCATAGGTCCACTGCGTGCAGGTCCAGCCCGAATTGTTACCGGCCATGCCGGACATGCCAGACATGCCACCCATGCCACCCATGCCGGACATGCCACCCATGCCACCCATGCCGGACATGCCGCCCATGCCACCCATGCCGGACATGCCGCCCATGCCGGACATTCCGCTCATGCCGGCACCAATGGCCGGAGCGACCGCCAGCAATGAAGCGCTGCACATTGCGGCCAGAACGGCTTTCCTGATGTTGCTCGACTTCATTTCACTCTCCTCTTTGCTTGAAGACACGGCCGGCATGTGCGCCTGGCTCTGTGTTGGGTCAGCCGGGAAATCCCGGCCGGAAACCGAGGGTGTCCCCCTCCGCGAACCGGGTCAGTCGTCCTGATGCCAATTGCGGATGTCGTAGTGACCCGTCATTCCAGGGTGATTGAACGGCGTGTACCAAGCCCCCGACGCGTCCAGACTTGCGAGACCGGACGGGACGGGTTCGGCGATGCCGTGCATCATCCGGTCGGACCAATCCGCGGGCTTGTTGAACGTTTCGATGCTCGGCGCATCGACGGGCCGGCGATCCGGCTCGACACCGGCAATGAAGACATCTTGCGCAACCGAACAATGCAAGGATGCCAACATAGCGGCGCACGCAAGCAGCGGGATTTTTCCGTTGAACGACATGCGAAAGCCCCCTTTTTCCACCGCCCCCCGATCATCCGGCGGCCGGCAGGAAAAAGGTCAGCAAGAAGCGCGCCAATTGACAGCACGGCGCCAACCTTCTGTTAATCAATCGCTTTTCGGGAGCGCGTGTTCACGCGGGCTGATCGCACCAGCAAAAACCATGACAAGTTGGCAGGCCTTTCAGGCTGCCGGAAAATTTCTTCATAAAAATCATTTGTTTAGTCACTGCCAATTTGGCAGCGTTTGGAAATCCGCCTGCCAGAAAGGCGGATGCGGTGCCCTGACTTGCGGGTGTCCAACTAGTTCCAGCAGCTGCATCAGCCCGCAAGACGAGCCGAAAGTTCGTTCGCGCAGCCAAGCACGGCACGGCGCGCCAGGTCGATGTCGAGCCCTTCCAGTCCGACAACGCCAACGGCGCAGTCGAGCGCGGGGGCATGCGCGCCTGGCGCGCGGACCGGACTTGCCAGACCGACAGCTCCCTTCTGCAACTGGCCCCGCGTCAGGCTGTAGCCATCCCGGCGGGCCGCGCGTACGGCCTCGTCTTCCCCGGGCTGCTCCGGACGGCCTGCGAGAATCGCGATGCCGGCCGCCCCGACCGTCAGTGGATGGCGGCTGCCGACCCGGTAACTGATATCCAGGAAGCCGCCCGGCGGCGCGGCGGTGACGATAGCCACGCCCTCCCCGCCATCGGCGATCGACAGGAACGCCGCGGCGTCAACACGGCGCGCCAGGGCCTCCACCAGCGGCCGGGCGACAAGGCGCAGATTGCCCTCCGCCTTTGCAGCCAGAGGGATGACCGCACTGCCGAGCGTGACGCGGCCATCGGGCAGGCGCCAAACCATGGCGTGATCCTCCAGCGTGGCGACAATGCGGTAGGCAATGGCGCGATGGACGCCCAGCGCCCCGGCCAAGTCCGCAATCCTCATGCCGCCATTGGCCTGCGACAGAAGGCGCAACGCCACCAACCCCCGGTCTAGTGTCTGCAGCCGCGCCTTGCGGTCAGCCGTGTCATTCATGTCATTGCTCCGGCCGCCGGTGCTTGACGCGCAGGGCGGGTCTTCGTAACCTTCACTGATAATGAACACTAAGTTCGATAATCGCACAAAGTCAAGGAAGCCCGCGATGAACGACCGGCAGCATGAAAGCGGCACCGCATGTCCCGTTGCGCATGGTCCGGCGGCGGGGTGTCCGGTGGAGGCCATGGCGGCGCAGTTCGATTTCTTCGGGGATCCGTACCTGGCCGATCCTGGCCAGGCGCTGCGCTGGTCACGCGAGCAGTTGCCGGTCTTCTTCAGCCCGAAGCTCGGCTACTGGATCGTCACCCGCTACGACGACATCAAGGCGGTGTTTCGCGACAACATCCTGTTCTCGCCGCGCAACGCGCTGGAAAAGATCACGCCGGTCAGCCAGGAGGCCATGGATGTGCTGGCCTCCTATGGCTATGCGATGAACAGGACCATGGTAAACGAGGACGAACCGGCCCACATGGCGCGCCGGCGCGTGCTGATGGACCACTTCCTGCCGGAGAACCTGGAAACCAAGCAGGCGATGATCCGCCGCCTGACGCGGGAAAAGGTGGATGCCTTTGTCGATTCGGGCCGCGTGGACCTGGTCGACGCCATGCTCTACGAGGTGCCGCTGACGGTGGCGCTGAACTTCCTTGGCGTTCCGGAGGACGACGTCGCAACGCTTCGCCGCTTCTCGGTTGCCCATGCGGTGAACACATGGGGACGGCCGACGCCCGAACAGCAGGTCGCCGTGGCCCATTCGGTGGGCAGGTTCTGGCAATATGCCGGCGACGTGATCGAGCGCATGCGCGCCGAGCCCGACGGCAAGGGCTGGATGCATGACACGATCCGCAAGAACGCAATGATGCCCGACATCGTCACCGACAGCTATGTCCATTCGATGATGATGGCGATCATCGTGGCGGCACACGAGACCACGGCGCTGGCTTCGGCCAACATGTTCCGGACCCTGCTCAGCCATCGCGATGCCTGGCGGGACATCTGCGCCGACCCGTCGTTGATCCCGAATGCGGTGGAGGAATGCCTGCGCTATTGCGGCTCCATCATCGCCTGGCGGCGCGAGACGACGGGGCCGGCGCGTGTTGGCGGGATCGATCTGCCGGAAGGCGCCAAGCTGCTGATCGTGATGGCATCGGGCAACCAGGACGAACGCCATTTCGAGGATGGCGACCGCTTCGACATCTATCGCGACAACGCGGTGGAGCACCTGAGCTTCGGCTATGGCAGCCACCAATGCATGGGCAAGAATATCGGGCGCATGGAAATGCGCATCTTCCTGGAGGAGATGACCCGGCGCCTCCCGCACATGAAGCTCGCCGAACAGGATTTCACCTATCTGCCGAACACATCCTTCCGGGGGCCGGACCATGTCTGGGTGGAATGGGATCCTACGGCCAACCCGGAGCGGGCCGATCCGTCCCTGCGGGAGAGCCGGCGGCATTTCCCCGTTGGCGCGCCGGAGCGCAAGGCAATCGCCCGGCAGGTGACCATCGCCTCCGTGCGCCGCGAGGCCGACGGCGTGATCGGCCTGACGCTCGCCGATGCCAGGGGCCTCCCGCTTCCCAGATGGAGCGCCGGGGCGCATGTCGAACTCGTCATCGACGGCTATGACCGCAAGTATTCGCTGTGCGGGCGCCCCGACAGCGGCACCTACGACCTGGCGATCCTGCGCGAGGCGGACGGGCGCGGCGGCTCCCGCCATATCCACGATACGGTGCGCCCGGGCATGACCTGCAAGCTCCGGGGGCCGCACAACCTGTTCCGCCTGGACGAGGATGCGCCATTCCATCTCCTGGTGACCGGCGGCATCGGCATCACGCCGATCATCGCGATGGCCGACCGGCTCAAGGCGCTGGGCAAGCCCTATGCACTCCATTATTGCGGCCGCTCGCGCGCATCGATGGCGTTTCTCGACCGGCTGGTTGCGGATCATGGCGCCATGCTTTCCATCCATGCCGGCGACGAGGGAAACCGGGCCGACCTGGCCGCGCTGATCGCCGGTTTGCCTGCCGGCGGAAAGGTCTATGCCTGCGGCCCGGACCGGATGATCGCGGCACTGGAGGACCTGACCGCCCGGCTTCCCGCCGGCACGCTGTGCTTCGAGCATTTCGCAACCTCGCTCGGCACGCTCGACCCGGAGAAGGAAAGCGCCTTCGACGTGAGCCTGCGCGATTCCGGACTGACGCTGACCGTGGCCGCCGACACGACGCTGCTCGACACGCTGCGCGCGGCGGGCATCGACATTGCCTCTGATTGCTGCGAGGGGCTGTGCGGTTCGTGCGAAGTGGAGGTGCTGGAGGGGTCGATCGACCATCGCGACCGGGTGCTCTCCAGGCCGGAGCGGGCAGACAACCGGCGCATGATGGCGTGCTGTTCGCGTGCCGCCGACGGCGGGAAACTGGTCCTGGCGCTGTGACGCGGCGGCGCCGGCAGGTACCGGCCGGATGCGGACGTCTCACCGATTGCCTGGCGATGGAAAACATGGCGCCAGCAGCCGTGGTGCGCCCGCTCAACGCAGCGCATTTCCGAACGATCTAGAGAACGAAGTCCGTGGCATCGATTCCAAAACCGGTACCGAGAAGCTCGATCCGGAAGTCAGCCATGCCATCGCCATTCACATCGCCTTCTATGAAGGTCAGGCCACCCAATTCCCAAGACCGCAACTGACCCGCTGAACCGGTAAACGTGCTACCGACATAGATGAAGGCCTGATCGCCACCTGTATTTGTGTCGGCATCGAGCGCGGAAAGGTCGATCACGTCTTCACCATTGCCGAAATCCTGGATACGGTCCCGATCCGCGAACAGCAGGCCGGTATCCGAGATGTCAAAATAGACAAACCGGTCGTTTTGATTGCCACCATAGAGGATGTCACGGCCTTCACGGCCTCGCAAAGTGTCGTTGCCGTTATTGCCAAGCATGATGTCACTACCGGCACCGCCGTCAAGCAGATTGACCTGCGCGGAGCCGAACAGACGGTCATCGAAGGCCGATCCGATTACATTTTCAAAACCGGAAATCGTATCCCCCGTAGCGTCGCCACCTGTCGCGGCGTTGCCGCCGAGGAAGACATATACGGCACCACTGGAACCATTGTAGCCCAACGTGTCATACCCGGATCCGCCCGAAAGGGTATCCGCGCCCGTTCCACCGATTACAAGATCATTACCGTCGCCACCAAGTAGGGCATCATTTCCGGCACCTCCAAAAATGAGGTCATTTCCGTCACCACCATCAAAATAGTTTCCGCCGCTATTTCCTACCATGCTGTCAGTTCCGCCGCGTCCGTAACCGGCAAAATATTCTGCTCCAATTATTATGAATGTATCGTTTGCATCCGTGCCGTGCACTGACTGTATGTTGAACACCCAACAATATTCCAAATCACCGCCCGATATACCACCTATTTCTGTTGTTGTGTTATAATAAATATATCCACCATTTTGCGATGTTGATCCCATATCTACATCAGCAATTCCTGTGCCATCCCCGTTATTTAAAGCAACAAAATCAATATTATTATTTGATTGCTGTATATAAAATCCAAACCCCGAATCTTGACCTGTTACTCTCACCTCGCTGTCAAATTCTCCAAAGTCCAATAAAAATGTACCATCGGTTTGGAAAATTGTATACCTATCACCATTAATGAAAGAATAGTTGCCATCTGCGACAATAGTTACGTCAAACTCAGGCCCGGTCAAGACTCCAGATGAATGTTGCACGAAACCGCATGACGAACCATCTGATGCTACATGAAATTCAATTCCTGCTCCGTATTGTATGAATATATCTCCGGTTAATTCGAGCACCTGATCCGAATTAATAACGATCTGACCATCAATTATATTTTCAGTCATATAACACCATATTTTTCAACATATTTTTATATGCACCGTTTAAATATTTCATTTACATCGGAATTGCAGATTGTTTTGAACGTATCCGTTCAAACGCCAAGTTCCAACGACCATCTTTGGACTTTCGCTTCTTATCCGAAAAGTCGCTCTATCAATGCGGATCGTATTTCCTGATCGCCCTACTGATCTTGCTCGATATGATGGCGTTCGATAGGCGATCGGGTTCCCGTTTCTGAACGTGAGCGTTCCAGAGCCATATCCGGGAAAATTGGCTGTGCATGTCGTGTTTTGAGGACCAGCCGCCAGAACCGGGGTCCCCAAAAGCGCGGCAACAGCAGCGGAGAATATTGCTACGAAGATGAGCCGACTTGACATTTTGGACTCCTTTGCCAGATCTTTTTAAAATAGATATTGCGTCAAGTAAAGAGTTTCGCCGTCTGCCTTCGCGTTCAAAGACTGTGTTGATGCTGAACATGTTCACGCGACCGCAATATTGTATCAGGCTAGCGACACACTGGAGCTGAGAGGTCTGTGCGGGGCGGATGTTGCAATACGTCGGCATCCTGCAGCGGAATTCACCGTTCTCCCGAAGATGCGATGACTGCACAGGGACACCTTACAGCGCCACGTTTGAAGCAATCAATTTGCAATGGCTTCTTCGGATTCGGGAGACCAAGGTGGATATAAATCCTGTTCCGTTCGCAGTTTCCCAGACCGACAAGGGAAGCCGCACGCGTGCCAGGAAATTGAAATAGATGGTGCCCAGGGGCGGAATCGAACCACCGACACGCGGATTTTCAATCCGCTGCTCTACCAACTGAGCTACCTGGGCACGTCTGCCGAACCTTTCCGGTTCCGGCGGCCGGCGGCGTTGGCATTCCGTCGGCGTTGGCGGGCGTTATATCATGAGTTTTGCCGCTGGCAAGCGCCTGCCGCGCATTTTTCCAGCGCCTCGTCCAGACAGGATGCGACGCGATGGGCCAGGGTTGTCAAAGCCCTGCATTTTCTGGTTTTTTCGCGCCGCCATGCGTTGACCGAGCGCGCCGATTGGCGGGTTTCACGGGTCTCAATCGCCATCGCCGGAACCGGGATCGGTGTTTTCCTCCGCCTCCGTCACCGGAATGGCGTAGGAGCCGGAAAGCCAGCGATTGAGATCGACGTCCTTGCAGCGGGCCGAGCAGAACGGATATGTGTCGCGGGCCGAGGGCCTTCCACATTCCGGGCAGGCGCGTTTCGGCCGCAGCGGCGTGACCTTGCTGTCGCCACCGGCCATGGTCATACCGGCTGGCTGCCGGACAGCCAGTTGAAGTGCACCTTGAAGCCCTCGCCGGTCAGCAGGCCGACCGTCTCGTAGAGAGGCAGGCCGACGACGTTGCTGTAGGAGCCGACCAGCTTGACGACGAAGGTCCCCGCGAGGCCCTGGATGGCATAGCCGCCAGCCTTGCCGCGCCATTCGCCGGAGGCCAGGTAGCTTTCCAGTTCCTCGCGCGAAAGACGCTTGAAGCGCACGCGCGTCTCCACGAGACGGGTGCGAAACTTCTCCTGCGGGGTGACAAGGCAGATGCCCGTGTAGACGCGATGCGAACGGCCCGAGAGGAGCCGCAGGCTGTTGGCCGCCTCGTCCAGCATCTCGGTCTTGGGCAGGATGCGACGGCCGACCGAGACCACCGTATCGGCGGCTAGGACGTAGGGATGGTCGAATTCGGGTTCCGCCTTCAGCGCGGCGAGCGCCTTCTCGGCCTTTTCCCTGCACAGCCGCTTGGCCAGCGAGCGGGGATGCTCGGCGCGCTGCGGCTCCTCGTCGATGTCGGCCGGCATCAACCGGTCCGGCTCGATCCCCGCCTGCTGGAGCAGTTCCACACGCCGCGGCGAGCCTGATGCCAGGACAAGCTTCTGGAATACGCTCATGACGGGTTTCGTTCCTGTCGGCGGCCGGTTGTCAGCGACCGGACGCGTTACTTGAAGCGGTAGGTGATGCGCCCCTTGGTCAGGTCATAGGGCGTCATCTCGACAAGCACCTTGTCGCCGGTGAGCACGCGAATGCGGTTCTTGCGCATCCGGCCAGCCGTGTGGGCAATGATCTCGTGGTCGTTCTCAAGCTTCACGCGGAACATCGCGTTGGGCAGCAATTCCGTAACCACCCCGGGAAACTCCAGGACTTCTTCCTTCGCCATGCGTAGCCTTTTCTCGTCGAATTCGTATCGGCGCCAAATTTCCGGCGGAACCTATATGATTGCCGCCGGATTGTGAACACGCTTATTTGCCGCCTGTTCCGGCGGATGGCAACGCGAACCGCTGCCTGATCTTGTCTTCCAGAAGATCGCGCACGTCGCGATAGGCGCCAAGGATCTGGTCGCGGGTGCCGCGGGTGTCGCTCGGGTCATGCAGCGGCCAGAATTCGAGGTCGCCGGCATGGGTGCGCATCATGTCGACGGCCTTGTGATGGGCTTCCGGCGAAAGCGACACCACGAGGTCGAAATAGTCGTCCTCCAGTTCGTCCAGCGTCTGCGGCAGGCGCTTGCCGAGGTCCAGCCCCCGCTCGGCAAGGACGGCATCGACGAAGGGGTCGCGCTCGCCCTTGCGCACGCCTGCGGAGGCCACATAGGTGCCGGACGGCAGGATCGCGCGGGCCAGTTGCTCGGCCATGGGTGAACGGATCGCGTTCAACGAGCAGAGGAAGAGGATCGAGCCGGGGCGCGCCGTCATCCGCCGCTCCGCCTATCCACGCCAATGCAGCACGCAGACCAGCGTGAAGAGACGCCGCGCGGTATCGAAATCCACCTCGATCTTGCCGTCCAGGCGCTCCATGAGCGTCTGCGAGCCTTCGTTGTGAAGGCCGCGCCGGCCCATGTCGATGGCCTCGATCTGCGCCGGAGAGGCGGTGCGGATCGCCTCGTAATAGCTCTCGCAGATCATGTAGTAATCCTTCACGATGCGCCGGAAGGGCGTCAGCGAAAGGATGTGCGTGATGACGGCATCGCCGCTCTCGCGCGTGACCTCGAAGACGAGGCGCGATTCAACCAGCGACAGCTTCAGCCGGTAAGGGCCATCCCCCGTGTCGCCCACCGGCCTGAAGCTGTTTTCCTCGACAAGGTCGAAGATCGCGACGGCGCGCTCGTGCTCGACATCGGGCGTGGAACGGCCGATCGATTCGTCGAGCACGACATCGATGAGCCGCGCCGTGTCGCCGGAGGCCGCCATCAGGTGCCGCCCGCCCGGTTCATGCGGATGGCCACGGAGCGGCCATGCGCATCGAGCCCCTCCGCCTTCGCCAGCGCGATCGCGGCGGGGCCGAGTTCGGCAAGCTGTTCGGGCCCGAGCTTGAGAATGGATGTGCGCTTGACGAAGTCGAGCACCGAAAGGCCGGAGGAAAAGCGCGCCGAGCGTGCCGTCGGCAGGACATGGTTGCTTCCGCCGACATAGTCGCCGATGACCTCGGGCGTATGCCGGCCTAGGAAGATCGCGCCGGCATTGCGGATGCGGGCGGCAAGCGATTCCGGATCGGCGGTTGCGATCTCCAGGTGCTCGGCGGCGATGCGGTTGGCCAGCGGAACGGCATCGTCCAGGTTTCCGACGACAATGACGGCGCCGAAATCGCGCCAGGAGGCAGCAGCGGTCTCGCCGCGCGAGAGCCGTGTCAACTGGCGCTCGACGGCCTGCTCGACGGCCGCGCCGAAGGCGGCGTCATCGGTCAACAGGATCGACTGGGCGGCGGTGTCGTGTTCGGCCTGGGCCAGCAGGTCGGCGGCGATCCAGTCCGGGTCGTTCTCGCCATCGGCGATCACGAGGACCTCCGACGGGCCGGCGATCATGTCGATGCCGACCGTGCCGAAGACCTGCCGCTTGGCGGCAGCGACATAGGCATTGCCGGGACCGACGATCTTGGAAACCGGGCGGATCGTTTCCGTGCCATAGGCAAGCGCGGCAACGGCCTGCGCGCCGCCGATCCGGTAGATCTCGGAGACGCCGGCGAGGCGGGCCGCGGCAAGCACCAGCGGATTGATGCGGCCATCGGGGGCGGGCACCACCATGACGATGCGCTCGACACCGGCCACTTGCGCCGGCACCGCATTCATCAGCACGGAACTGGGATAGCTGGCCGTGCCGCCGGGCACATAGAGGCCGACGGCCTCGACCGCCGTCCAGCGCGAGCCGAGTTCCACGCCGATTGCATCGGTATAGCGGTCATCCTTCGGCATCTGGCGAGCGTGATGCGAGCGGATCCTGTCGCGCGCCAGTTCAAGCGCCCGCATGGTTTCGGCATCGACGGCGGCAAGGGCCGCATCCACCTCGGCCTCGCTGACCGCAAGGCCCGTGGCCGACAGGTCGGCGCGATCGAAGCGGCGGGTAAACTCCACGACGGCGGCGTCACCATCACGGCGCACGGCGGCGATGATGTCGCGGACCGCGGCATCCACATCGGCCGAGACTTCCCGCTTGGTGGCAAGAAAGGCGGAAAACCGGCTTTCGAAATCCGGATCCGACTGTCTCAACGTGATGGCCATCGCTTTTGCCCGTCCTACCCTTCGCCGTCGTCCCTGTCGTGGTCCGGCCTGGCAAGCGTTTCCCATGCCGCGCCGATATCCGTCAACTGGACTTCAATGCATTCGACCGCGATGCGGATGGCCGCTCCGCCGGAAAACGTCAGTTCGATCGTGCCGGCCGGTTCCTCGCCGCGCTGAAAGGTCACGGCGAGCAGGTTGAGGACATCCTCACCCTTTGACCGGTCGATGCCGGTGGCCTGAACGGAGCGGACGCGCTTGATGGCCAGCACAGACCGGCGGCGCTCGCCGCGGCGATCGAAGAAGCCGCGCTTCCTTTCCCAGGCATAGCGGTTCATCTCGAGAATGAAGGAGCCGCTGCGCGGATCCTGGGTCAGGTCGGCCACGCGCAGGACCGAATCCTGCACGTGGGCGGAGACGATGCGCAGGTCTTCCCTGTCAAAGGCGATCAGTTTCAACGGCTTCATGGTCCGGACCCGCCCCGATGGTTTTGCTTCGTCCTTGGCCGGCCCCTGAGGGCCTCGCGCTTCCGACCCTAGTTAGGCCCGGCGCGCGCCTTGCGCAACCGCCAAGAAGGTATCAGCCCGAGACACGCTCGATCTCGGCGCCGCAGCGCGAGAGCTTTTCCTCCAGCCGCTCGAACCCGCGATCGAGGTGGTAGACACGGTTGACCTCGGTGACGCCTTCCGCCGCCAGCCCGGCAATGACCAGGGCGGACGAGGCGCGCAGGTCGGTCGCCATGACCGGCGCACCCTTGAGACGCGGAACGCCTTCGACACGGGCGATCTGGCCGGACAGCGTGATCCGCGCGCCAAGGCGGGCCAGTTCCTGCACATGCATGAAGCGGTTCTCGAAGATCGTCTCGGTGATGTGCGAGACACCGCCGGCCCGCGTCATCAGCCCCATGAACTGGGCCTGCAGGTCGGTGGGGAAGCCCGGATAGACCTCCGTCGTCACATCCACCGGACGGATGACATCCCCGGCGGCGCGCGCGACGCGGATCCCGCCTTTGGCCTGCTCCACGGTGGCGCCTGTGGCGCGGACCCTGTCGAGTGCGGTCTGCAGGAGGTCGGCACGCGCATCCTCGAGCAGGACATCGCCGCCGGTCATGGCCACGGCCATGGCATAGGTGCCGGTCTCGATGCGGTCGGGAATGACGGAGACCTGGGCGCCGGAAAGGCTGTCGACGCCATCGATGCGCACGGTCGGCGTTCCCGCCCCCTCGATGCGCGCCCCCATCGCATTGAGGCATTCGGCCAGGTTGACGATCTCGGGCTCGCAGGCCGCGTTCTCGATCAGCGTCTCGCCGCGGGCCAGGCTCGCGGCCATCAGCATCACATGGGTGGCGCCGACGGAGACCTTGGGAAAGGTGTAGCGGTTGCCGCGCAATCCACCCTTCGCCCGGGCCTGGACATAACCGTTTTCGATGTTGATGTCGGCACCCAGCGCCGCCAGTCCGTCAATGAACAGGTCGACGGGGCGGGTGCCGATGGCGCAGCCGCCCGGAAGCGAGACGTTGGCCTCGTGCATGCGGGCCAGAAGCGGGCCGATGACCCAGAAGCTTGCGCGCATCTTCGAGACGAGTTCATAGGGCGCGGTGGTGTCGACGATGTTTCGGGCGGTGAAATGGATGGTGCGAGAATAGCCCTCGCCCTGACGCTCCCGGCGGCCGTTGACCATGTAGTCGACGCCATGATTGCCCAATATGCGGGTCAACTGCTCCACATCGGCCAGGTGCGGAACGTTCTCCAGCGTCAGGGTGCCGTCTGTCAGAAGCGAGGCGATCATCAGCGGCAGGGCCGCGTTCTTGGCGCCGGAGATGGGAATCACCCCGCGCAGTTCATTGCCGCCCTTGATGCGTATCCTGTCCATGCGCTCCCGCCGTTGCAATGGGTGGATGCCGGGAGACCCGGTCGAGCGGATGCTCTAGACCATCGATACATGGGGTTCAAGGAAATGGTGAAGCAAGGCCTGGCGACGGCGCGCCGGACCAGAGGCGATAGGGGTCTCAGCCGTCGCCTTCCGCAGCCGGGCGAGCGGCTGCCGGCAAGCCTTCCGGCCGTCCGTCGGACTCTCCGGACCGGCGCGCGCGGGCCTGCGCCTTGCGCCGCTGCAGGTTGGCGCGCAATTCCTCCGCCAGGCGCCGCCTGCGTTCCTCGGCCGGGTCTCCCGGCACCTTTTCCCTATCAATCGCCATGACGCCGTTTTTCCGTTCCAAGCGGTTCCGCAATGCACATGGCCCGCCGCCGTTTTCATGGCAAGCCCGAAGGCGAAAAAACTCCGCCGGCAGTGCTTGCGCAGCCGCCGTCTCTGTGGCAGAAGTCCGCCGCATCCAAGAGCGCTGCCGTAGCTCAGGGGTAGAGCACTCCCTTGGTAAGGGAGAGGTCGAGAGTTCAAATCTCTCCGGCAGCACCATTCCAAAGCGTTGAATTCAAACAAACTGTTGGTTTCGAAGGCGAAATCCTTCCGGCTGCTCCATTCGACTGTTACAGTGGAGCCATGGAAGCGATGCCAAATCACCCCCGCCTGTTTCGCCGTGGTGCGACGTTCTATCACCGGGCCGCTATACCGGCGGACATCAAGGAAACCTATCCCAAGACCGAAGAGGTCTCGTCGCTGAGGACGAAGGACTTTCGTGAAGCGGTTCGCCGTGTACGGATCGAGGCGGCACGGGTTGACCGACTGTTCGATATGCACAGGCGGAGCCTGCTTGAGCCAGCCAAGCCCTCCATCGCCGAACTGTCTGAATCGCAGCTGGAGCATATTCGGCAGGTCTACTACGCTCACCTTCTGGACGAAGATGAAGACTTGCGGCTCGATGGGTTCGAAGATCGGCCATTCGACGCGTACGAGCAAGACGTCGAAGACCTCGATGCGATCAACCGATATGAATACGCGCGAGGGGAGCGCGGTATCTTTTTCCCCGATGAAGCAGCGGAAGTTCTCTCGTGGAGCAACGTCAACCTGACGCTCTCGCCAGAGTCACCAAGTTGGCCAAAGGTCATTCGCGCGTTGCAAGCTGCGACCATACAGGCTGCCAAGGCAAAGCGGCGGCGCAATGCCGGTGAAGTCATCGAGACACCCTTGATCCCGTCCGCCATGGAAGTTTCTTCATGTGACACGCCGTTGCTTTCGGTCGCACTTGCGGAATGGATATCCGAGAAGCGGAGAACCTCATGGGTCTCCAAGACCGCCGATGATCACCGCATCTGGACGGACCGCTTTCTGATCGTGTGCGGAGACAGGCCGATTGAGACTTATCGCAAAGCAGACGCGCGGGAGTTCAAAGATGCCCTGATGGCCCTCCCGGCGAACTGGACGAACAATCCGGAACTGCGAGACCTGCGGTTCGACGAGGCTGCGAAGAAGTCGAAGGAACTTGGCCTCCCGCCTATGTCTGTTTCCAACATCAACAAGATCATCGGCTTCGTGGCGGCCTTCTGGAACTGGGCAAAAGTCAATTACGATGACATCAGCAGCAACCCGTTTGACGGTATGAAGCTAGCCAGGAACAGCCGGGCACGGGACGAGCGGCATCCGTTCACCATTGCGGAACTGGAGGCGATCTTCCGGACACCCCTGTATACGGGTTGCCGGTCGGCGCAGGCGTGGAGAACGCCGGGCAATGTCATCCCGCGAGACAGCGGCCTATACTGGGTTCCCCTGATTGCTCTCTTCACAGGTGCAAGAGCCGGGGAGATCATCCAGTTGCGCATGGAGGACATTGCCTCGCAGGACGGGATTTTGCGGTTCGAGCTGACGGACGAGGGTGAAGATCAACGCCTGAAGACGGCCGGGTCGCACCGGATGATCCCCGTACACAAGGCACTCGAAGACCTCGGGTTTGGCGATTTCGTCGAAAGGTGCCGCAAGCGAAAACAGGAGCGCCTGTTTCCCGAGATGCGGAAGGGCTCCGACGGCTACTACTCTTCGCCTTATTCTCGCCAGTTCCGCCGACTGCTCGAAACAGCCGGTATCAAGCACTCGAAAAACTCGTTTCACAGCTTCCGCCACTGCTTCGAGGATGCCTGCAGGGACAGCGGCATCTCTTCGGATATAATGAACGCCCTTCAGGGACATGCCGAGCATGGCATGGCCGCACGATACGGCAGCGGTTTCAGCCTGAAGCGCTTGGCGGAGGAAATGGAAAAGCTGGAGTACGGGAATTTGGATTTATCCCACCTGCGATCCACATAGCGGCAGGTTGTGCGACCGCGTCTCATGCCGTAGCAATTGCAGTGCGATGATTTGCGGAATGACGGCGACATGAGTTCAACCAATTTCGATCATCTGGAACCACTCAGCAGCGAGTTGCACCGCCTTGGTGTGCTGGCTGAACGCTTTTTCGCAGAAGACGCGAATACGTCGCTCATCAAGAGCAGGCAATTCGCCGAATACATGGTCAAGGAAATCGCGGCGCTTTCCGGAAGCTATGACCCCGCAAAACAAGAAAGCACAAATGATCTCCTTCGGCGGTTGTCTGCCGAACAGGTTCTCCCGCGCGAAGTCGCTGACGTTTTCCACGCCGTACGCAAAAAGGGAAATGAGGCAACGCACAATTTCACAGGGACCCCAGCGGAAGCACTTTCGGCGCTGAAGTTCTGCCGGACCCTCGGCATCTGGTACCGCAGGACATACGGGCGTGACGCCAAGTTCAAGCCAGGCCCATTCGTTCCTCCAAGGGACACCGGGCAAGCCGACGACGCCACACGAGCGGAACTGGAGCAACTGCGCAAGAAGGTCCTTGAGCGGGAAACGGAGCTCGCCGCCGCGCAAGCCTCAGCGGAAGAACAGGCCAAAGCCCGAGAAGCGGCGGAGGAACTTGCCAGGCAGTCGGTCGAGGAAAGCGCTGTCTGGGAACAGTCGGCGCTTGAGATGGAGGCCAACCAGGCCGAACTAGCCAGGAAACTTGCAGACCTGCAGAAACAGGCCGAGTCCGAACCTGACCAACTCAAACTGGAGTTCAAGCAGGCAGCCAAGGAAGCCGCCAGCCGCCTGGAACTGGACGAGGCCGACACCCGGCTGCTCATCGATGTCCAGTTGATGGACATGGGCTGGGAGGCGGACACCAGTGAGTTCCGATACTCCAAAGGGGTCCGGCCGGAAGCCGGTCGCAATCTCGCCATCGCCGAATGGCCGACGAAAACCGGCCCCGTCGATTATGCGCTGTTCGTCGGACTGACCTGTGTCGGTGTGGTTGAGGCCAAGCGGGAAGCGGTCGATGTCCCCTCGACGCTGATCCAGGCCGAACGCTATGCGCAGTCCATAAGATTGACCAGTGAGGAAGCATACCCATACGGGCCTTGGAAGCACGGGCTGGACGACCCTTTCCGGGTTCCTTTCGTGTTCGCTACCAATGGGCGGCCCTTTGTCCGGCAGTGGCAGACCAAGTCCGGAATCTGGTACCGGGATGTCCGGCGGTCGACCAATCATGCGGTGGCATTGCCGCAATGGTTTGCGCCCAAAGACCTGCTGGACAAGCTGGACACCGATGTCGACGCGGCAGCGCAAGGATTGGCGGAGGAGAGCTTCGGCAAGGGCAAGCTGCGCCCATACCAGGAAGACGCCATCGAGGCCATCGAGAAGGCAATCGAGGCCGGGCAGCGGGACGTGCTGATCTCGATGGCAACCGGGACCGGCAAGACGCGGACCAGCATCGCGCTGATGTACCGGCTGCTCAAGCACAAGCGCTTCAAACGCATCCTCTTCCTGGTCGACCGCAAGGCGCTGGGCAAGCAGACGGAAGACGCACTTGAGACCACGGAACTCGAAGGGCTCCTCAACTTCGCCCAGATTTACAAGGTCGCCGGTTTGGACAAGAAGATGCCGGAGCCGGAAGACCAGGTGCAGGTGGCAACGGTCCAATCCCTGATCGCGCGGATCCTCAACGAGCCCGATGTCGGCAAGCGGCCCACACCCGGGACCTATGACTGCATCATCGTGGACGAAGCCCACCGGGGCTACACGCTGGACGCGGAACTGCGCGAAAGCGAGAGCGGCTTTCGAAACCTGGAGGACTACCAGTCGGCCTACCGGCAGATTCTCGACTACTTCGATGCCGTCAAGATCGCGCTGACGGCGACCCCTGCCCTTCACACGCGCGAAATCTTCGGCCACCCCGTGTTTCACTACGGCTACCGGCAGGCGGTTGTCGAAGGCTATCTCAATGACCACCTGCCGCCGAAACGGATCACCACGGCGCTGGCAGAGGCGGGAATCCATTTCGAGGGCGGCGAGGAAGTCGAGATCGTCGACCGCAAGACGGGCCAGATCGATCTCTTCTCCCTGCCCGACGACGTGGACCTCGACTACGATCTGGCAACCTTCAACAAGCGCGTCTATTCCGAGGCCTTCAACCAGGTCGTCTGCCGGGCGATTGCGCAGGAAATCCCGCCGGACAGCCCCGGCAAGACGCTGATCTTCGCGGCTCGCGATACCCATGCCGACGATGTCGTGCGCCTCCTGACGCAGGAGCTCCAGGACGAATACGGCAAGGATGCGATCCCCCACAACATGGTGATGAAGATCACCGGCAACGTCGACAACAGCCAGGAATGGATTCTGAAGTTCAAGAATGACACCTATCCCAAGTACGTGGTGACGGTGGACCTGCTGACCACGGGCGTCGATGTGCCGTCGATCTGCAACCTGGTGTTCCTGCGCCGCATCAGGAGCCGCATTCTCTATGACCAGATGATCGGACGGGCGACCCGGCTGTGCCCCGAGATCGGCAAGCAGTTCTTCCGCATCTTCGACGCCGTGGACCTCTATGCAGAGCTGCAGGAGATGTCGGACATGCGGCCTGTCGTCGTGAAGCCCAACGTCTCGCTTGGACAGCTGGTCGCGGACCTGTTCCAGGCGCAGGACGCGGAAGACAAGGACTGGGTCGCCGGGCAGGTCGTCGTACGGATGCGCGGCCTTTCGAACCGAATGGACGAGGAGACCCGGGAGAGCTTCGAACGGCATACCGGCCAGACGCCGGAAGCGGCGATCCAGTCGCTGGCGGCAAAGTCCGGCGCGGAACTGGAAGACTGGCTCAAGGCGCATCCGCGCTCCGTCGAACTGCTCGAACGCAAGCCGGTGCAAACCAACGGGCGCGGCGACGGCGTTGTCATCTCCAAGCATGAGGACGAACTGCTGCGCATCGAGGAAATCTTCGGCAAGAACACCACGCCGGAGGATTACATCGAGAGCTTCGAGCGCTTCGTCCGGGAGAATATGAACACGGTCCCGGCGCTGATCGCGGTCACCAGCAAGCCGCGCGAACTGACCCGCAAGGAGCTTTCCGAACTCGCCGGGCTCCTCGATGAGAAGAACTATTCGGAATCCATGCTCCGAGCGGCCTATGGCAAGGCGCGGAATGCCGACATCGCGGCACACATCATCGGCTTCGTCCGCCAGGCGGCGCTTGGCGATCCGCTGGTGCCCTATGCCACCCGGGTGGACGCGGCGATTGACCGGATCGAGGCCTCGCGCGACTGGACGAAAAAACAGAAGGAATGGCTGCGGCGGATCGGCCGGGCGCTGAAGGACAAGCCGGTGGCGGACCCGTCGCTGCTTGATCAGGGGTCCTTTGCCGACAAGGGCGGGTTCAAGCGCATCTCGCAGGACTTCGACGGCGAACTCGAAACGGTTCTCAAGCAGTTCAACGAAGCCATCTGGGGATCACCGGCGGCATGAGCATTCCCGGCGGAATCAGGTTACAACCACGACAGAAGCACCGGATCAGGAACTGAAACGCCCATGAACGCGAATGCCATCGTCCAGAAGCTCTGGCGTCTGTGCGCCGTCCTGCGCAAGGACGGGATCACCTACCAGCAATATGTCACGGAGCTGACCTATCTGCTGTTCCTGAAGATGATGGCGGAGCGGGGCCGCGAGGACGGCAACATTCCCGAGGCCTATCGTTGGGCGGCGCTGGTCAAGGCCGAACCGTTGCAGAAGCTGCGGCTCTACCGCGAGGCGCTGACGAAGCTGGGCGACCCGGAAAGCGGACTGCCGCGCATGGTCCAGGCGATCTTCGACAACGCGTCCACCTTCGTGCGCGAGCCGCAGAACCTGACGACGCTGATCACCGCCATTGACGAGCTCGACTGGTTTTCCGAGGAGCGCGACCAGTTCGGCGACCTGTATGAAGGGCTGCTGCAGAAGAACGCCGAGGAAACCAAGCGCGGCGCCGGGCAATATTTCACGCCGC
This sequence comes from Zhengella sedimenti, assembly GCF_046506625.1. NCBI lineage: Bacteria > Pseudomonadati > Pseudomonadota > Alphaproteobacteria > Hyphomicrobiales > Notoacmeibacteraceae > Zhengella > Zhengella sedimenti. The sequence goes on along the minus strand of NZ_JBKFFP010000005.1, from coordinate 93,326 downwards.
GTGTGCTGATCGAGGTGCTGGTGCGGCTGATGCAGCCCAGGCCCGGCGAGATCATCCAGGACCCGGCGGCGGGCACGGGCGGCTTCCTGATCGCCGCCGACCGCTACATGCGGGAACGGACGGACGACTATTTCGCGCTTGGCGAGAAGGAACAGGCCTTCCAGAAGCACCAGGCCTTCCACGGCATGGAAAACGTGCCGGGCACGCTCCGCCTGCTGCTGATGAACCTCTACCTGCACAATCTGGACAGCGACCATGTCGACCTCGGCGACACGCTGTCGGACAAGGGCAAGGGCCTGGGCAAGGCCGACCTGATCCTCACCAATCCGCCCTTCGGCCCGGCCGGGGGGGCACCGACGCGCGACGACCTGTCGGTCACGGCGACGGTCTCTTCCTACCAGTTGCCCTTCGTGGAGCACTGCATCCGGGCGCTGAAGCCCGGCGGACGGGCGGCCATCGTGGTGCCGGACAATGTGCTGTTCGAGGACGGGCGCGGCAAGGCGCTGCGCCAGATGATGATGGACTGGTGCGACCTGCACACCATCCTGCGGCTGCCGACCGGCATCTTCTATGCGCAAGGGGTGAAGACAAACGTCATCTTCCTGACGCGCGGCAAGGGCGAGACCGCGAACACGAGCGAGGTCTGGGTCTATGACCTCCGCGCCCAGATGCCGAAGTTCGGCAAGACGAACCAGCTGACGAATGCGCATTTCGAGGCGTTCGAGAAGGCCTACGGCACCCATCCGCTCGGCCATGAGCGCGGCCCGGACGAGGGCGAGCAGGGCCGCTGGCGCTGCTTCACGCGCGAGGAGATCGAGGCGCGGGGCGACAACCTGGACATTTCCTGGCTGCGCGAGGCGGAGGACGAGGCCGAAGAGGGACTGACCGAGCCGGAAGATATCGCCGCGGCGATCCTCGGCCACCTTCAGGCGGCCATGGTGGAAATCGAGGCGCTCAGCGCGGAACTGGAGGAGAGTGAACCGGAGGCGGCGGAATGAGCGCGTCTCCACGTTGGTCCGTGCCCCAAGAATGGAATTGGGTAACGGTCAGTGACATTGCAGACGTTACTGGAGGGGGCACCCCTTCTGTAAGAAACTCGGAAAACTTTGTCGATGATGGCGGCATACCCTGGATAACGCCAGCTGACCTTACCGGTTATGAAGGGGCGTATATTTCACGCGGAAAGCGAAATCTCTCTGATCAGGGATACGCGAAATCATCTGCGAAGCTGCTCCCTACTGGTGCGGTTCTGTTCACCTCACGCGCACCGATAGGCTACTGCGCAATCGCATCCAACCCAATAGCCACCAACCAAGGTTTCAAAAGTCTCACGCTGTATGGCGGCATTTCTGCCGAGTACACACGGCTATATCTGAAATGGTCAAAACCATTCCTGGAAACTATGGCCAGCGGGACAACTTTTCTCGAACTCTCCGGCTCAAAGCTGCAAAAGGCTCCTTTCCCCCTCCCTCCCCTGGCCGAACAGAAGCGCATTGTCACCAAGCTGGATGCCTTGAGCGCCCGGTCCACCCGGGCACGTGGCGAACTCGACCGCATCGACACCCTCGTCAAGCGCTACAAACAGGCCGTGCTAAGCAAGGCGTTCAGCGGGGAGTTGACGGCGCAATCGAAGTGGAAACCATGTCCAGATGACTTCGCCGTCTATGTGAGAAGCGGTCAGCTTCCAGCTGCCTGGAAGATCGAAGAACTCGGTTCAATATCAGAAATCCAGTCAGGCCTCGCGCTCGGCAAGAAGCGTAAAGCAGACGTTGACTTGATCGAACTGCCATATCTTCGGGTCGCAAATGTCCAACGTGGCTGGTTAGCTCTCGATGAGATCAAAACGGTTGGTGTAACCGAGAAAGAAGCCGAGAAGCTGTTCCTTCATCCCGGCGATATTCTCATGAACGAGGGGGGCGACCGCGATAAGCTCGGCCGTGGATGGGTCTGGGAAGGCCAAATCGACCGGTGTATCCACCAGAACCACGTATTCCGCGTACGCCTTCAAAACGAAGTCCTCCCGCCTCGCTTTGTCTCCTATTTTGCAAATGCGTTCGGGCAGCGCCACTTCTTCGATCAGGGAAAACAGACGACAAACCTTGCGTCCATCAGCAAGTCCAAACTTTCGGCGATGCAAATTCCTGTACCATCATTCGATGAAGCTCAACAAATCGTCCGCCGCATCGAGAGCGCCTTCGGGAAGATCGACCGGCTGGCAGCGGAGGCGAAACGGGCGCTGGAGCTGACGGACAGGCTGGACGAGGCCATTCTAGCAAAGGCATTTCGAGGCGAACTGGTGCCCCAGGACCCGGATGACGAACCCGCCAGCGTCCTCCTTGAGCGGATCAAGGCCGAACGCGCGGCTGCACCGAAGGCGAAGCGGGGGCGGGGGCGGGGAAAGAAGGAGAAGGCGTGATGGCTGCGGCAAGCCGGGATCAATATTGCCAATGGGTGATTGACGCCTTGAAGGACCTTGGAACGGCCACGCCGAAACAGGTCTATGCGTGGATCAAGGCCAACCGCCCTGTTCCGGCAGCCGACTTGAACGGTTCCACGCCGGACGGCGAACCGCTGTACGAGAAGGAAATACGCTTCGCGCGATGGGCTCTTCGCAGGTCGGGCGTCATCGACGGCAGCCGACGCGGCGTCTGGGCGCTGACCTGAGACGCGAGGGTGTGCCGGACGGATTTGCGGGAGGGGAAGATGGCAAGGATTTTCTTTACCTATGTCTGGGGTCATCCCGGCAATCCCTGCTGGCCGCTCACGTTCGGTTCCAAGGCGGCCCGGACACAGGCGCGAAGAGCGCTGACCGAGGGCGATTTCGTTTTCACCGTCGGAACGAAGCAAGAGCCTACGGCACCCGAAGACCGGGGCCGGGTGCTTGGCCTCTATCAGGTTTCCGATCTTGAAGTGAACACTCGGGATTACGCCAACCAGATTGCCGACAGCATTCTGAAGGAGCGGGCAGTCGTCGAGTTCCCCGTCGCTATGCATCCTATTGCCGTCTGGGAGATCACCGATCCTAATAACATCTTCTCGGATATCGTCGGGCGACTGACACGCACACACCATCTCACGGCTCGAAACACTGTTGCCGAAATCGATGGAGAAACCGGCCAAGCCCTTTTGGCCCTGAAACGACGGCCTGTTCAACTTGCCAAACCCACAACCTTTCTCGGGCGCGGACTTGTTGCGCAGAAGGACAGCAAGCTTGCTCCGAAGCATGAGGGCGAATTCAGCGGGCGGTTTGGCGATCATGCGATCTGGTATGTCTATGCCCTCGCGCTGGAAGACAGGGCCAAGCGGCTTCTTGCCTTGAAACTCGGATACTCGAATGAACCCGAGCAGCGCTGCAACGCTTACCAGACGCCCATGGCAGGAGAGGTAACAGGACTCAGTTGGAGACTTGCCATGAAACAGCCAACCGGTTCCGAAGATGAAGCGCGGCAGGTCGAACAGGAACTGCTGAAGCGGTTCGAAAGCAACCGGCTGCAAAGCAATCGTGAGATCATTGCCGGACCGACTGAAACGGCCATTATGTCTGCCATGGTCGAGATTATGGGGCGTCCTGCAAGGAGAGCAACTTGATCCCCGATTATCAGACGCTGATGCTGCCAGTCCTGCGCCATGCCGCCCTGGGCGAGCAGCGGGTGCCCGAGGTGGCCGAACGGATCGCCGATGATCTCGGGCTGACGCTTGAGGAACGCGAGGAAATGCTGCCGAGTGGCCGTCAGCGGCTGCTGCACAATCGCATCCACTGGGCGAAGTTCTACATGACCAAGGCTGGGCTGATCGAGTCGCCTGCCCGGGGACGCTTCACCGCCTCGGCGGCTGGCAGGGCGCTGCTGGCCACCAATCCGGAGAGGATCGACACGGAGCGCCTGCTGGAAATCGAGGCGTTCCGCGAGTTCTATTCGCGAAGCACCAAGGCGGGAGACGATGCGGCGGCATCCGGAGACGAGCGTCTTGCAGAAGCCGCGTCCCGCGAGGCCACACCGGAAGAGCGCATCGAGGAAGCCTATGCCGCACTTCACGCCGCGCTTCGGGCCGACCTGCTTGACCGCATACGCGAGAACTCCCCTGCCTTCTTCGAGAAACTCATCGTCGACCTGCTGGTCTCCATGGGCTATGGCGGCTCGCACCGGAATGCAGCCGAGCAACTTGGGCGCTCTGGCGACGGTGGCGTTGACGGCGTCATCAATGAGGACCGCCTCGGGCTCGACCGCATCTATGTCCAGGCCAAGCGCTATGCCGAAGAGAACAGCGTGAGCCGACCGGACATCCAGAAATTCGTCGGCAGCCTTGTGGGCCTGGGGGCAACCAAGGGCGTCTTCGTGACCGCCTCCCGATTTTCGGACGGGGCGATTGAATACGCGAAGAACCTACAGCAGCGTGTCATCCTGATCGACGGTTTCCGCCTCGCTGACCTGATGATTGAGCATGGGGTCGGCACAAGGCCACATCGGACGATTCAGGTCCAGCGGTTGGATGAGGACTTCTTCTCGGAGGACTGAACGGTCCCACCGGAGAACCGCGCGGTTTTTCCCGAAAAATCTGTGTGGGCAATTCGTTACCTTCGCTTTTGCCTGTTCCCCCCGTGGGGGGGGGCTCGCGGTGCCTTGCTCCTATACGCGCGGCCATTGCGCTCCTGCCGCACCACCTGATCTGTTCATCAAGGTATACATTCGTGACCGACTGATGATCGGCTTGACAGGCCGGTCATTTTCCGTTCAACAATGAACGGTCAGTAATGTCTAAGGATGAGGTGAACACATGGCACGCGTCGGTTACGCCCGGGTCTCGTCGGTCGGCCAGTCCCTTGAGGTGCAGCTGGACAAGCTCGAAGCCGCAGGGTGCGAGGAGGTTTTCTCCGAGAAGCGTTCCGGCCTGGACACGGAGCGCCCCAAGCTGGCCGAATGTCTGCGCTATGTCCGCAAGGGCGACACGTTGGTCATCTCCCGCATCGACCGTCTGGCGCGTTCGGCTGAACACCTCCTCTCGCTCGTTCGCCAACTCGAAGGCAAGGGCGTGACGCTGAAGGTGCTGGACCAGAACATCGACACCGGGGACGCTGCTGGCAGGGCCTTCCTCGGGATGCTCGCGGTTTTTGCCCAGTTCGAAGCCGACATCCGCAAGGAACGGCAGATGGACGGCATCGCCAAGGCAAAGGCCAAGGGCATCAAGTTCGGTCGCAAGCCGCGCCTGACCGACGACCAGCAAGCCGAGGCAAGGCGTCTGCGCATGGAAGACGGGTGGTCAGTCCAGCGGATTGCGGATCACTTCGGGATATCCAAGGGTCTCGCCCACAAGGCCACCAGCGGAACCGCCGACTGACCAAGGCGGACGACAACGCCAAGGCAAGCGAACGGCATTTTGTCCTCATATACGGTACCAGCGGCTCCTTCGCCCCTGGCCAAAACCCGCCCATACGGTAGAGACGGCGACGCCCGCGCGGTTTGAAACCGGCTCATACTGAAGACACGGACGAAACGGCCTCGGCCCCTGTCCCGTCTTCGCCATCTGGCGGAAACCAGCACTCGTCTCCGACAGGCCGATTGGCCGGATCATTCCGGCCGGTCCGGAGCCCGCTTGTCTCCGCCCACCTTCCAACTTCCGATCACAATCAAACAAGGAGGAGTTCAGTCCATGAGCTCATCATCCCCCATCACGATCCATACCGACGGCTCATGCATCGGCAACCCCGGACCTGGCGGCTGGGCCGCAGTCCTGACCGGCAGAAAAGCGCCCAAGCTTCTCTCTGGCGGTGCTCCGGCGACCACCAACAATCGCATGGAACTGACGGCGGCCGTCGAAGCACTGAGGGCGCTTTCACGCCCCTCGCAGGTCGAGATCATTTCGGACAGCGAGTATCTCGTGCTGAGTGCGCGAGACCGCCTGGATGAATGGCGCGAACGCGGTTTCATCAACGTCAAGAACACTGACCTCTGGCGTCAACTCATCGTCGAGATGGAAAGACACGAGATCACCTGGACATGGACTCGCGCCCATTCCGGCAACCACTTCAACGAAATGGCGGACAGGCTCGCCAAAGAAGAAGCATGGAAGCAAGCCCGCCAACTGGAGCAATGCAGATGAGAAACCTCTTTCGATCAACGCCTGTCAGGCGAGAGGCCCTGACGCCGGAAACGCTTGTTGATCGGCGTGGAATAAGGACCCCGTTTTCGGGGTGACCGGCGTCCAAAAGGGGCCCCGTAAACAATGGGGTTCACAAAGGCTCTCGAGATTAACGGAGAGCCTCATTTGGGATGCTGGTTGTGGAGACGATTGGGAAGATACGTCGCGCCTATTTCATTCAGAAGAAGCCGATCAAGGCGATTTGCCGGGAGCTGAAGGTCTCGCGCAAAGTGGTTCGCAAGGTGGTGCGTTCGCAAGCGACGGAGTTTCGCTACGAGCGCGATCGCCAGCCCCGCCCGAAGCTGGGAGCGTGGACGGGGGAACTCGACCAACTGCTGGCAACGAACGAGGACAAGCCTGCGCGTGAGCGCCTGACGCTGGTGCGGATATTCGAGGCGCTGCGCGGTCAGGGCTACGAAGGCAGCTATGACGCGGTGCGGCGCTATGCGAAGCGCTGGAAGACCGAACGTGGTCCCTCGCTGCCGGCAGCCTATGTCCCGCTGAGCTTCGCGCCGGGTGAAGCCTACCAGTTCGACTGGAGCCACGAGATCATCCTGCTGGGCGGCGTGACGACGACGGTGAAGGTCGCCCATGTCCGGCTGTGCCACAGCCGCATGCTGTTCGTGCGGGCCTATCCGCGCGAGACGCAGGAGATGGTGTTCGATGCCCATGACCGGGCGTTTGCCTTCTTCAAGGGAACCTGCACGCGCGGCATCTACGACAACATGAAGACGGCTGTGGATGCGGTGTTCGTCGGCAAGGACCGGCAATACAATCGCCGCTTCCTGCAAATGTGCAGCCACTATCTGGTCGAGCCGGTCGCCTGCACGCCGGCGTCGGGCTGGGAGAAGGGCCAGGTCGAGAACCAGGTCGGGCTGGTGCGCCGGCGCTTCTTCACGCCGCGGCTGCGCTTCAGGAACTACGAGGAACTGAACGCCTGGCTGCTGGATCAGTGCATCGCCTTTGCCAAGGCGTATCGCCATTCCGAGCGGCCTGACCAGACGGTCTGGGAGGCCTTCGAGGCGGAGCGGGCGAGCCTGGTGCCCTATGCCGGCCGCTTCGATGGATTCCATGCCGTGCCGGCCTCGGTGTCGAAGACCTGCCTGGTGCGCTTCGACACCAACAAATACTCCGTCATGGCCAGCGCGCTCGGCAGGCCGGTGGAGATCCACGCCTATGCCGACAGGATCGTGATCCGCCAGGATGGTCGAACCGTCGGCGAACACCGCCGCGCCTTCGGCCGCGGCAAGACGATCTACGACCCCTGGCATTACGTGCCGGTTCTGGCCCGCAAGCCCGGCGCGCTGCGCAACGGCGCGCCGTTCAAGGACTGGGTTCTTCCGGCCAGCCTGGAACGGGTGCGCCGCAGGCTCTCGCGGCTCGATGACGGCGACCGGCAGATGGTGGGTATCCTGTCGGCCGTGTTGAGCGACGGCATCCCGGCGGTCGAAGCCGCCTGCACGGAAGCGCTTGGCGAAGGCGCATGTTCGGCCGATGTCATCCTCAACATTCTTGCACGCCGGCGCGACATCGCGCGGCCGCTCACCATGGCCACGCCAGATGCCCTGAAGCTGCGCCACGAACCGAAGGCCGATTGCGGCCGCTACGACAGCCTGAGGAGGGCCGTGTGATGGATCGCAGCGAGATTCTCGCCGCAATGGGAACGCTCAAGCTCTTCGGCATGAAGGCGGCCTATGACGAGATCATCAGGACCGCCGTGAAGCGCCAGCACGAGCCGCAGCGCATCATCGCCGATCTCCTGAATGCGGAGATATCGGAGAAGAAGGCGCGCTCGATCAAATACCAGATGACGATCGCCAAGCTGCCATTGGCCAAGGAGGTCGAGGACTTCGCCTTCGACGGCACGCCGATCAACGAGACCCTGGTGCGTGACCTTGCCGGCGGCAACTTCCTGACCCATCAGCGCAACGCCGTCTTCGTCGGCGGCACCGGAACCGGCAAGACCCATCTCGCCGTCGCCATCGCCCGCGCCTGCATCCGCGACGGTGCACGCGGCCGCTTCTTCAATGTCGTCGATCTGGTCAACCAGCTCGAAGCCGAAGCCCGGGCCGGTCGCCAGGGGCGATTGAATGACAGGCTGTGCCGCCTCGACTTCGTCATCCTCGACGAACTCGGCTATCTGCCCTTCGCCCAGTCCGGCGGCCAGTTGCTGTTCCATCTCGTCAGCCGGCTCTACGAGCAGACATCGGTGATCGTCACCACCAACCTTGCCTTCGGTGAATGGCCGACCGTCTTCGGCGATGCAAAGATGACCACCGCGCTGCTCGACCGCCTGACGCATCATTGCGATATCGTCGAGACCGGCAACGATAGCTGGCGCTTCAAGAACCGCTCTCAGAGCTAAAGTCGAAACGCCAATCAGGCGCGCCCGACCGGGCTGCGCAACCCCGACCAGCTCCACCCGGTCGGGCGCTCACCGCCGTGCCCTTTAAAGGGGTCCCTTTTGGACGCCGATCGGGGGTCCCGATACAATGCCGATTGACAACGCTGGCAATGCTTCAAGAGCAACGGGATAACGCATGTCTCGCTGACACCGATCTTCGGGCACTGCCGCTGGACAAGGTGCGAACCATGCCAACGGTCTTCCAGCCTCGCATGGAGGCAGTGTCGGAAAAACACGTCGGCGACCTGCGTTCCGCCTTGAGGAACCTGGACGATCTCACGCCAATTCTCGTGTTGCCTGTGGACGACCATGTTGTGGTCATCGACGGGCATCACCGGTTGGAGGCCTACCAGATGGAAGGTCGCGAGGAGATTCCCGTCGAGTTCTTCGGGGGGACCGTCCAGGATGCCCTCCTGCGATCCGGATCGGCGAACAGCTGCGTGACGCTCCCCCTGACACTTGAGCAACGGGTCAACTTCGCTTGGCGGCTGGTTGTCCTCAGGGACCCCCAGCGACAACCGCCGTGGCTCTTCAGCCGCCGCGATATCGTCAGGTCAGCCAGCGTTTCGCAGGGAACGGTCGCAGCCATGCGGCGAACTGCGAACAGCCTCGGCGAAGACGCTGACGAGATCACGACATGGCGAGCCGCCCAGGAAGCGCTTGCCCGACAGGAACCAGGAAAACCCTTTCAGCCCTTTGGAGAAGAAGAATTGGAAGAACGAGCACAGGAAATAGCAGACCGGCTGGCGAGATCACTCGGCACACAACGGGCGCAGCATCACGAAATCATGGCCCGGGGACTCACCAAGTTCCTCGGCAGGAACACGCCGCAGGTGATCATGGAGATGATTGAAAGGTGCGAGACTGATCCTGCCCTCGCGAAATACGTACCCGGTCTCAGGGAGCGCCCCGGATGGGATGATCCAAATGCTTACTACTGAACGCCAGCGGAATCCGCTGAGCCATCTTGAATGGCTTCGGACGCCACAAGCGGCCTGGGTGTGCATCCCCTAGGCTGTGCAAAATGCACAGGCAACCGCCCGATCCAGGCAGCCTCACCCGTTCAAACCAGCGCCTCGCCGTTCTCAGACGGCGGGGCACCAGCCCCTGCCCGCGCTGCCGTGGATGGAGCTTTCCCTGATCCCACAAATTTTGGTCTGCTCAGGTTGAATGTGATACAGTGACCTGTTACGTTCCAAGCCGGATCAGTCGTACTAATGCATTGAATTCGAACACTTTTTGGATGCGCTTTGGAGAATTCAAATCTCTCCGGCAGCACCATCATATCCCATTGAAAAACAATATTCTCCTTGTGATTCAAGGTGCTCCGCTCCGGAATCTGTTCCAACGGCGTTCCAAAAACGGAGATCGGTCGTGCGGATTTTGGCACTCTGGAACAGCAAGCGCGAGCAGTTCGAAGCCCGGAGGGGACTTCCTGCGGAGCTTCGCCCGATCACAGGCAGGTTCGAGTACCGAGAAAACATCGGCGTCCAAAAGCGCGAAGCGGAACGCCGTGCGCTGGCGCTGCATAACCGTCGGGAAGCCGAGCCTGATGAAGCGTGCGAAGCTCGAGACAACCAAACCGACACTGTCCACGGCAACAAAGGACCATTGTCGACCCGAGCTCGAACCCGACGACAAGGAACGCGCTGTCCCCATGGCGAACGAGTTTGCACGGGAGATTGCGTATTCCAGATCAATTCATGCCAACAGACTTCGCCTTCTGATCGCCGGAAATGTCGAGCATGAGGAAGCTGAAGCTCTCATAGGTCATGCCGCGCATGACATGATTGCTCGACGACTGGCGCCAGACATTCCCCGTCCGCTTCTCCCCAAGACACTCGCCGAGGTTCAACTTGAAGCACCGGAGCGTTTCGAGGAACGTGGCGCAGGGCAGATCAAGCAACCCGAGCCAAAGCATGCTCTTCTTTCATCACAAAAGATTGGGTGGCGTCTGCCCGCCAAAGAAGGCGTCGAGATTGTCGAGCGCCAGACTGCCCATGGCATCACGGGTGCGCACGGTCGCGCTACCCACATGCGGCATCATCACGATGTTGGGGTGGTCTGCAAAACGAGGATTGCCGCCCGGTTCGGTGAGGAAGCAATCCAGCCCGGCAGCCGCCAGATGGCCGGAGCGTATCGAGGCCAGCAAGGCGTCTTCATCAACCAGCGATCCGCGGGCAGCGTTGACGAACACGCTGCCCGCCGGCATCTGCGCAAAACGCTCCGCACTCATCAGGCCGATGGTTTCCGGTGTTGCAGGACAATGCAATGAAAGGAAATCAGAGACGGCGAGCAGGCTGCCGAGGGTTTCGTGAAACCGGGCACCGGCCTCCTCTTCAGGGGCGAGCCGGGTGCGATTGTGGTAGTGGATTTCCATGTCGAAGCCGCGCGCCTTGCGCGCCAGCGAGCGGCCTACCCCGCCCATTCCGACGATCCCGAGCCGTGCTCCGGTAACCTGCTTGCCGACAAGCAGTGCTGGCGACCAGGAATCCCATGCCCCGGTGCGGACCATCGCATCGCCTTCGACGCCCTTTCTGGCCGCAGCCAGCATCAGCATGAAGGCGAGTTCGGCGGTCGCATCGGCGAGGACGCCCGGCGTGTTGGTGACCGCTATCCCCCTGGCGCGCAATGCCGTCAGGTCACAATGGTCGACCCCGACGGAATGATTGGCGACGATCTTCAGGCGCGTTGAAAGCCGGGCAACCACATCGGCTGAAAAATGCTCCGAATGACACGGGATCATCGCGTCGGCACTTGCCGACATGGCAATGATCTCTTCCGCTGTTCCGGGTTCATCTTGCGGTTTCAGGATCACCTCGTAGTCGCGCGCCGCGCGTTCTAGCGTCGCCGTCGACAGGCGCCGCGGGATCCAGACAACCGGCTTCGCCATGGCGTCAATGGGTCCGGTTGCGGATCGTCGTGAAGAAATCATAACCGGCCAAGGCAATGGTCAGCGCGATTACGAGCATCAGGTCGGGGCTGAAGGCCTCGAAAGCCAGAATGCCGAGGAAACCTGCGAGTACGGCGAACGCAGCGAAGGCAAGCATATGGTTCATCTTCGAGACCCTCATCATCATGCCTGGTCAGCCCATGTGTACAGCCATTGAGCAGTCCGCAGCAACCGGCCATCGCCACCGCGCGGACCGGCGAGTTGAACCCCGATCGGCAGACCGTTGGAAGCGGTGAGCAGCGGCACGGTCACTGCCGGTGTGCCAACCATGGTGAACAGGCTGTTGAATACCGGGGTTCCGGTGGAGGACAGGCCCTCTGGCGCCGGTCCGGGCGCGGCAGGACAGAGGATGGCATCGCAACGCTCGAAAACCTCTTCGAGCCCTGAATAAAGCACGTCGCGCCAATCGAGGGCCGCCAGGTAATCGCGTGCCGGGATCGCCTTGCCCTTTTCCAGCGCTTCGCGGGTTTCCGGCCCCAGTTGGTCCGCGCCATCCCTCTCGTAACGGTGATAGCAACGCGCCAGCTCGGCAAGCTGGATGATCTGCGACTGACTGGCCGCACCGGCGAAAATTCCGGGCAGTTCCACTTCGAAGACCTGATCCCCGAGCGCGCCGGCGAGTTCACCGAAGGCATCCTTCACGTCCGCATGCGCCTGGTCCCAGCCGGGCATGCGCAGGAAGGCGAAAACCGGCGGGAGCGGCGGCTTCGAGGCGGCGGTTTCGACAAGCCTCGGCGCGGGAGCAAGGCTGGTCGCCTTGTCGGCCGCATCATGGCCGAACAGCGCGTCGGCAAGCAGCGCAGCGCCAAGCGGGTCGGCGGCGAAGACGCCAACCGTGTCGAGCGACGGGGCCTGGGCCAGCACGCCGCGCCGCGGGATGGCGCCAAAGGTCGGCTTGAAACCCGTCACGCCGCAAAAGGAAGCGGGCCGGATCACCGAGCCGGCGGTCTGGGTACCGATCGCAAGCGGCACCATCTGATCGGCCACGGCTGCCGCCGAACCGGACGACGAGCCGCCGGGGGTGTGGCCGGTATCGTGGGGGTTGCGGGTCCCGGAAGGGTGCATGAAGGCGAGTTCGGTGGTCACCGTCTTGCCAAGGATCAGCGCACCGGCCTGCTTCAACCGTTCGACCAGGGCGGCATCCTTCGCCGGCACGCGCCCGGCATCGAGTGCACAGCCGTTTTCGGTCGGGATGCGGGCAGTGTCGATGATGTCCTTGATACCGACCGGCATGCCGTGCAGCGGGCCGAGCGGCCTGCCGGACAGACGGTAGGCATCCAGGCGCCGTGCCTGATCGCGGGCGAAATCAGCATCGATCCAGGCCCAGGCCCTTACCTCGTCCTCACGCGCCTTGATGCGCTTGAGGCAGGTATCCAGGAGTTCCTCGGCCCGCAGGGCTCCCGACGCGAGCCGGTCCCGCAGGGCGAGCGTGCCGCCCTGGTGAGCCCCTGCGCCACCGGTATCAGCCATAGAACAGTTCCGGCAGGTAGAAGACGATATCCGGGAAGACATACATCATCACCATGGAAATGATGACGCAGAAAAGGAACGGCATCACGCCGGCGAAGATCTGCGTCAGTTTCACCTCGGGTGGTGCGATGCCCTTCAGGTAATAGGCCGACATGGCCATGGGTGGCGTCAGGAAACTCGTCTGCAGGTTCAGCGCGACAAGGATCCCGAAGAACAGGGGATCGATGTTGAAGAACTGCAGGAGCGGCAGGAAGATCGGCACGAAGATGATGATGATCTCCGACCATTCGAGCGGCCAGCCAAGGGCAAAGATGATCAGCTGGGCCAGGATCAGGAATTGCCACGGCTCGAGGTCTAGCCCCTGCACGAATTCCGAGATGACGTGCTCGCCACCGAGATAGGAGAACACCGCCGAGAAGGTGTAGGAACCGACGAAGAGCCAGCAGACCATCGCCGTCGTGCGCACTGTAAGGTAGACCGATTCACGCAGCCGGTTCCATGTCATGGCCCGGTAGGCCACGGCCAGCAGCATGCCGCCCAACGCGCCGATGGAGGCGGCTTCCGTCGGTGTCGCAAGGCCGAAAAGGATGGAACCCAGAACCGCGAGGATCAGGAAGGCCAGGGGCAGGAAGCTGGTAATCAACATCAGGATCAGCTGGCCGGCCGGTACATCGGGCACCTCGTCCTTGGTCGGGCGAGGCGCCACCGAGGGCTGCAGGATCGAGCGGCCGACGACATAGATGAGATAGAGGCCCACGAGGGTCAGGCCCGGCAGCAGCGCGCCGGCATAGAGGCGGACGATCGAGACGCCCGAAGCTGCCGCATAGACGATCAGCATGATCGACGGCGGGATGAGGATGCCAAGCGTGCCGCCGGCACAGATGATGCCGGAGGCAAAGGAAGGATTGTAGCGCGCCTTGAGCATGGCAGGCAGTGCCAGCAGCCCCATCAGGGTAACGACAGCGCCCACGATACCGGTGGCGGTTGCGAAAAGCGCACAGGTGACGAGGGCTGCGACGCCCATGGATCCCGGCACGTTCTTCGCCGCGATGTTCAGCGTCGAGAACAGCCTGTTGACGATGTTGGCGCGCTCGACGATGTAGCCCATGAACAGGAAGAGGGGAACTGCCGTCAGCACCTCGTTCGACATGACCGTGAAGGTCTGGTTCACGAACAGGTCGAAGACGCGGTTGTTGATGAAGCCTTCCAGCCAGGTGGACCATTGGTCCCAGGTCGAGGCAGCCTCGTCGAGCCGGTTGAAGGAACGCCACATCCGGCCTGCGTCAAAATAGGCGTAATAGCCGAAGCCGATGCCCATCGCCATCAGTGTGAAGGCGATCGGGAATCCCAGGAAAACGAACAGGATGAACAGCCCCAACATCATCAAGGCGACTTGAGGGTCGGTCATGGATGCGCATCCTTCTCGGCCATGGTGGCCTGCTTCAACAACAAGTCTTCGGTCTCCATGACGTCTTCATCCGCATTTTCCCATGCATTGGTCTGGATGCAGCGGATGCAGCGCATGACTTGCGCAATTCCCTGGATGAAGAGGAGGATCCCGGCTGCGACGATCACGGTCTTGAACTGGTAGATCGGAATGCCGGCGGGGCTGTTCACCGATACCTCGCCGAACTGCCAGGACCGGGCGGCATATTTCCAGCCCGCGATGATCAGCGCCAGAACGCCGGGGAAAAAGAAGAGGAAATAGAGGACGAGATCGACCTTGGCCTGGGTCCTGGGCTGCCAGAGGCGGTAGAGAAAGTCACCGCGCACATGCCCGCCCTGGGACAAGGTGTAGGCCCCTGCCATCATGAACATGGTGCCGTACATGATGAACGACACGTCGAGCGCCCATGCGGTCGGCTTGTTGAGGACGTAACGGACGAAGACCTCATAGCCGGTTCCCACCGACATGAGGATGATCAGCCAGGCGAAAGCCTTGCCGAACCAGGCTGACAGCGAGTCGGCAAATTTGATGAATGACAGCACGTTGCCCCTCCCCGAACGTGATGCCCCGGCACGATCATGCCCGTGCCGGGACAGTTGATGTCAGGTCGACAAGCCTCAGAGTTTCAGCTTGCCCGGGAAGTAGTGGTTGAAGGCGAGCGCATAGTCGGGGGCGTTCATCAGCTCGTAATATGCGACCTGTTCGACCCATGCGCGCTGGCTGTCCAGCGTCTTCTTCATGAAGGGATCGGCTTCCAGCTCGGGGATCAGTTCGTCCCATGCCTTCAACTGGGCATCGAGGATTTCCTTCGAGGTCCTGTGGATGGTAACGCCACCTGCCTCGAGATCCCGGAGGTCGGCCGAATACTGCTTCATCGCCTTGGCGGTGTTGGCCGTGGAGGCTGCCTCGACGCTGTATTTCAGGATTGCCTGGAGATCGGGATCAAGATCCTCGACGAAGGTCTTCGAGAACAGGAACTCGAAGCTTTCCGATGCCTGGTGATAGGAAGACAGGTAGTAGTTCTTGGCCACGTCCTGCGCGCCGAAGCGGCGGTCGGAGGTCGGGTTGTTGAACTCGAAGGCATCGATCACGCCGCGCTCCATGGCCGGAACGATCTCGCCACCGGGAAGCTGGGCGACCGACATGCCGAGCTTTGCCATGAGGTCTGCGGCCAGACCGACGGTGCGGTACTTGAAACCCTGGAGGTCGGCGACCGAGTTGACCTCGCCCTTGAACCAGCCGAAGGGCTGGGCGAACATCGGGAAGCCCATATAGCCGATCACGTCGAGGCCCATGATGTCCTGGGTCAGCTCGCGATAGAGTTCCTGTCCGCCACCCTGGTAGAACCAGGACAACATGGTCGTTGCCGAGCCGCCGAAGACGGGGCCGGTGCCGAACAGGGACGCTGCCTTGTTCTTGCCGTACCAGTAGACCGGCACGGAATGGGCAGCATCGAGGACACCGTCATTGACCGCGTCGAGCACCTGGAAGGCACCAACGACCGCACCGGCCGGCAGGACGTCGACTTTCAGGCGGCCGCCCGACATTTCATCGACGCGCGTTGCGTAATCCTTGGCGAACTCGTCCCAGATGTCGGATGCCGGCCACGAGGTCTGCATCTTCATGACGATGGGCGCCTGCGCCAGGACAGCGGGCGCTGCAAGCGCGCTGCCGGCAACCGCGCCACCGGCAATCGTCGATTTCTTCAGAAAAGAGCGACGGCTAAGCTTGTTTCCACTGGTCATTTTTATCCTCCCATTCGATTTCGGGCGGGCCACCCTCCGGGCCCTCGTCCGTGATTTCAATGAAGCATGATCCCAAATATTGCTCAAGTCCAATTGGACATGTCGAAAAGCTGCGGTGGCCCCGGTTTCCGAGACATGGCTCCAAGGTGGATCGGCTGATGAGAGAGACGATTGACGATGAAGACACGCAGACGGTTTTCATCCGTGTTGGACTTGCCCCGAAATCGAGGGTCCTTATGACAGCGTCTGGCCCGACCGGCGCTCTCGAAGGGGCTTGTCTGCAATACCCGGCGCAGCCAAAGATGGCGAAGCCAGCCCGCGGCGTTGAGCCAGCCCGCGCTTTGACCCAAAATACCGTCACACATTCAATCGGAAGAAAGATTTTTCATGGTCAGTACACTTACTCACACGACAGAAAATGCCTTGATTTTTCCTTTTGAAGAAATGCCGGCCTTTGGCGATGTGGTCGAAGTTCTCAAAGATGTGCTTTGGACCCGGATTCCCCTTCCTTACCGTCTCGATCATGTGAATATCTATCTCATCCGCGATGGAGAGGGTTGGGCGGTCGTCGATACCGGGATCCAGACAGAGGCCGCGAAGTCGGTTTGGGAGAACCTGTTTGCGGGGCCCCTGAAATCGAGAAAAGTCACCAAAGTCATCGTCACGCATCATCACCCCGACCATATCGGCCTGGCCGGATGGTTGTGCGAACGTTTCGAAGCGCCCCTTTTGACCAGCTATTCGACTTACATGGGCAGCAAGGTGATTTCACACGGGTCGCATGAGGATGTTACCCGCTACAATTTTGATTTCTACATGAGCCACGGCATGAGCGAGGAGGGAGCCGGGATCGTCGCCATCCAGGGCAATGACTATCTGCGCCGCGTTTCCGACCTGCCACTGTCATTCCTTCGACTGCTGATGCCCGATATCCTGGAGATCGGCGATCGCACCTTTCGCGTCCTCAGCGGCGATGGGCATGCGCCCGAACAGGTTCTGCTTTACTGCGAAAACGAAAAGCTCCTGTTCGCGGCCGACCAGGTTCTCGAAAAAATCTCGCCCAATGTCAGCGTCTTTGCCGGAGAACCGAACGGTGATCCACTGGGTCATTACCTGAGGTCGCTGCGGTTTCTGCGGTCCGAGATACCGAACGACGTGCTGGTTCTTCCCGGGCACCGCCGCCCGTTTTTTGGTCTGCATGAACGCTGCGCCGAATTGGAAGCCCATCACGAGGAACGGTGCCAACTCATCCGCACGGCTTGCGCCGAGCGCCCGCAGACGGTCGCGGATCTGGTGCCCATCCTGTTCACGCGCGCGCTCGATCCACACCAGATGAGCTTCGCTTTCACCGAGACGTTGGCCCATGTGAACCGCCTCGTGCGACGCGGTGAGATCAAGACATCCCGTCGGGGTGACAGGCTGGTCAACATAACGATCGACAGGGCATGAAACGGGGCAGAAAGAGACTTGCGGTTGAGCAATAACTGCTCGTCCCGGTTTTCCTGGGCGTTTTACAATGCGGCCAGGCTTGCCTGTTGATCAGCCCGCCGCGGCCAGTGGCTTCGGACAGGCATTCATGTTCCAAGACCCGCTTCGCCCATGTTCCAAAAACGTCATCATCATGCCATGCGAGATAATGTTTTTATTCACACGATCGGAGTGATCAAGATTTCGGATCTCTCCGGCAGCGCCATCTCATGCCGTTGATCGCCAATAACCAATTGGCATTATTGCCTGCAACCGGGTCCGATCGCCGAACGCTTGCGCTACAAGATCGATGCCGTGCAACCGGGACTGTCGTTGCCCGCCTCGAGTTCCAGCAACCGGGCATTCGTTTTCATCAAGGCGGCGGTGAGGGCGGCTTCGTCGGCTTCAAGTGACATGTCGACAATGATGGCCATGAGCGACCAGATCATCCGGCGGTCCCCGTGGATCTCGCTCAATCGATGAATCTCCGGCCGGACGGCGCCGACGCACTCGGCGATGCACCGCATCTGCGCGCTCGATTCCTCGGGCTCATCGCCAAGCCAGAAACTGTGCCGCATGACGTCGAAAGGCGGGGTATCGGCGCGCATCGCTCCACGGACCTTCTGCCAGGTTGTTCCTTGTTTCATCCGTTCGCAAAGGGGTGGGCCGGAGGCGCACGACGTTTCCTACGAGTCGGCCAACTGCCCCGTTGCGGCTTCCATCAGTTCGTTCTGGTGCCGGACCGCACCGCACAACCAAAGCAACGTTCCCGTCAGAACGAGCGCCGCGCCGGTATTCGCCAGTGAATCCCATGATTCCATCCCGGACATGCAGATCAATCCGATGCCCAGGACGGACATGACGAGCCCTGCGAAAAGCTGCTGCTGACCGCCTGTCCCGATTGCCTTGAAGCGTGCCAAGACCCGTCCCTCCGTTTGCGATGATCCCGTTTTGATTTTTCTTACAGGTTACGCGCCGGATGAGATTTGTAAAACGAATATAAATGCAGGATGATATCGAAAATATCGCTGGATAGCCCATGAACATTGAACAGGCCCGCAGCTTCCTCACCGTGGCCGACACCGGCAGCTTCGTCGCGGCCGGCGAACGCCTGCATGTCACGCAGTCAACGATCAGCGCGCGAATCCGTGCGTTGGAGGAAACGCTTGGCTGCGTCCTTTTCGTGCGCAACAAGACCGGTGCGTCATTGACCGGTGCGGGCGTCCGGTTCCAGACCCATGCCTTGCAGATGGTCAGGGCATTCGAAAGGGCGAGGCGAGAAACCGGCCTGCCGGACACGATCCGCGCCCAGGTCGCTATCGGAGCGCGTTTCGGGCTCTGGGACAGCCTCGCCGTGCAATGGCTGGCGCAGCAGCGAAAGGATCGCCCCGACGTCTCGTTCCATGCCGAGATCGCGTTCGAGCCAGAATTGATGCAGGGCCTGATCGACGGCCATCTCGACATCGGGATCATGTACACGCCGCAGCACCGGCCGAAACTGGAAATCCGGCCATTCATGACGGAGCGGCTTCGGCTGGTGTCCTCGGAGCGCAATGCCTCGCTCACGCCCGACAGCTACATCCATATCGAGTGGGGACCCGAGTTCGATGCCCAGCTGGCCAGCAGTTTCCCGGAGTTCTTCCGGACCCGCTTGTCGTTCAACATCGGCTGGCTCGGCGTCCGGTTTCTCAAGACGGCGCCGGCCTGCGCCTATTTTCCGGAACAGTTCGTGCGCCGCGAACTCGATGCCGGGGTCTTTCATGTCGTGGACGACGCCCCTGCTTTCGATCTTCCGTCTTCACTGGTCCTGCGTGACGACCGGGACCGCTCGCTCGTCGATCCGATGGTGGAAAGCCTGCTGGACCTTGTCCGGTCACGATGACGGCCTGTGGATCAGGGCCGTCAGCGGATGGATCCACATGGCAGGATTTCAGCAGCGGCCAGCGGACCGGACGTCATGTGTCTGTCCGGACAGACCTGGTCGGCGAACTGCGTCCGGGAACCGGGAATGTCCCCCGGGACCGGATCGTGTGGTCAGGGTTCAGGACCAGACGGAACGCGCGTTCCCCATGGTAGAATGTAATCCGCCAGCGGCCCTGGTCCTCGCCTTCGCCGGCTTCGGTCTTCGAGGTGATGCGCCCGTCGCGCATCAGGCTCCGGATTTCCTCGACCGGCAGTCTGAACCCGGATGCCAGCACGGCCGCGTCGACCACGAAGCCGTCATCGTCGCGTTCGATGCCGCTCATGATTGCCCTCGCCAATAATCGTTTGCCGCGGCCACGGTCGCGAAATGGGTCGCGACCACATGGCTGACCGCAATCAACGCATTGGCGTCCTCGGCATAGTCGGGGCGGAGCCTGTCGCGCACGCCGGCATCCGGCTGGGTTGCCTTGACCGCGACCCGCGCCAGTTTCACGGCAAGGTCATAGCCTTCCTGCGGTGTTTTCGTGCGCAGCGTCGGTAGCCAGTCCGTCATGATGCATTCCTTTCTCTTCGCGTTGGCGTACAGGACAACCTGCCGGACCGCAGGACCATGGCCCGGTTCCGCCCTGCCATTTCACGCCGCCGCCGGTTCCGGCAGGGCGATATCGGCGAGCGTGGACGTGTTCAGATCGTCGATGAATGCCGCTTCGGCTCGCCGCAGCCTCGCCTTGAGACGGCAGCAGCCATCGATGGTACAGCCGCTTCCGCGCTCCTGGAAACACTCCACCAGCGCCTGGCCCTGTTCCAGCAACCGCACAATCTCTCCCAGCCGGATATCGGCTGGATCACGGCGCAGGATGGCCCCGCCGCTGCCGCCGCGCCGGGTCTCGACGATTCCGCCACGGGCCAGCTGCTGCATGATCTTGATCAGATGGTTTCGCGAGAGCCCGAACTCGACGGCCAGTTCAGCGGTGGAAAACGCCCGGTCCGGGGCGCTCGCCATGCGCATCAGCATGCGCAGTCCGTAGTCGGCGAAGGAGGTCAGTCGCATTCCGGGTTGCCATCCGCTTGAATAGGTATTTACAATACCACTTATCAGATATAGACACAGATGCAACCCCGAACACGGGAGCCAGCCATGGCCTCCATCAACACCGAGATCGTTTCCGCCCGCCCGCAGATGACCGCCGAGATCATGGCGCGGACCGGGCTGGACGAGGAAATCCTGACCCGGCTGGTGCATCGTTTCTACGAAAAGGTGCGCGCCGATGCGGTTCTCGGGCCGATCTTCGCGGCCCGGATTTCCGAATGGGAACCCCATCTGGAGAAAATGGTGGCTTTCTGGTCCTCGGTCGCGCTGATGACCGGACGATACCAGGGCGCGCCGGTTCCCGCCCATGCCGGCCTGCCGGTCCAGTGGGAGCATTTCGAGCGCTGGCTGGCGCTGTTTCGTCAGACCGCCCGCGAAACCTGCCCGCCGGAGGGTGCGGCCCATGTCATCGAACGGGCCGAGCGGATCGCGCGCGCGCTGCACAGGGCGGTCGAGGATGCGAAGACCGGAACCATCCTGTCAATGCCGTGAAACCGGAATGCCGACAAGAGGTGGCATCATGAGGGACAAGTTCGACAACACACCCGCCGCCCGTGCCTATGCCTCGCCGCCTTGCTACGCCGCGCAAGTCGCAACCGACTACTTCGATCCGCTGGCCGTCGATCCCGAACAGGCCCGCGACGTCGCGCGTTGGCGAAAGGCGGAACGAATGCGCCTTCGAGGCGATCGCATCGCCCTGTCGGTGGCGGAACGGAAATCCGCCGGCGCGGCGCTTGCAGCCCACTTGCGAACATATCTCCGGGAACGGTTCGGCGACATGCACGGGCAGGTCTTTTCCGCATACTGGCCCATCAAGGGCGAGCCGGACCTGCGCCCCCTGATGGATGAACTGCACAAGGCTGGTGTCGTTATCGCGCTGCCCCTGGTCGAGGTGAAACAGGCCCCGCTGGTCTTCCGCCGCTGGACACCCGGCACCAAGATGGTGAAGGGCGACTGGGGCATCCCGGTTCCGCCGCCGGACGCACCGGAAGTCATTCCTTCGATCACCCTGGCACCCGTCGTCGGCTGGACAGGTGACGGCTATCGCCTCGGCTATGGCGGCGGCTATTTCGACCGGACGCTGGCGGCATTGACTCCCCGGCCCTTCACGATCGGGATAGGATATGCTGCCGCACGCCTGGACACGATATTTCCACAGCCCCACGACATCGCCATGGACCTTGTCCTTACCGAGGCGGGTACGAAATACGAACGACCGTGATTGAAGGTTTGACTGCCCGCGGACCACTTGTCACCGGCTGATCCTGTGGCGTGTCCCTGCCCGCTTCTCGATGCCGGGCAACAGTTGCATCCCGAGGCCGGGGCCTTCCGGGACAGTTACGAAACCTCCCTCGACCGGCGGCAAGGCATCGACGTAGTCCCCGTACCAGCCATAGTAGAATCCGCGCGAAATCTCCTGTTCGCGGACATTCGGTGCCGCCAGCGCAATGTGCGTCGACACCGCAAGGGTGACCGGGCCCATGCAGTCGTGAAAGGCGACGTTGCTGGCATGTGCTTCTGCCAGGGCCGCGACCTTGCGCGCCAGGGTCAGCCCTCCGCCCCAGGTGATGTCGATGATCGGTGTTGCCACAGCACCGCTTTCGATCAGGTTGGTGAAGGCGCCGATGCCTGCCAGCGTTTCGCCGCCGGCAATCGGTGTGCGGGTTTCGCTCGCGAGGGTCGCGAGTTCGGGGGTGCGATCCATCCAGATCGGGTCTTCGATCCAGTCGATGTCCAGTTCGTCCAGCGCGGCGCATATCTTGCGGGCGGCGTTCAGCGACCAAAGGCCGTGCAACTCCGCCTTCAGCCGCATGCGGGACCCGTGGACCGAGCGGATCTTCTGGAAGGGTGCCAGTCCTTTCGCCAGATCGGAGGGAGAAATGTCGGCCCCGTCGGCTGCACCTGCCGCGAAGTCGAACGGCCAGATCTTCATCGATTCGATACCCATTTCGAGCAGCGAAGCGGCAAGCTCGTCCGGGTAGTGCATGAAACCTTCGAGATCCTCGTGGCGGCCGCGCGACAACTCGCCCCCGCTGTTGCCGAAATTCTCCGGCCGGACAGCGGAAGAGGCTGACAGATACCGCGGACCGGCACAGGTATTGTAGACCTGGATGCGCTCGCGCATGCGACCGCCGAGCAGATCGCACAAGGGCATGCCGGCTTCCTTGCCAAGCAGGTCCCAGAGCGCCACGTCGACCGCGGACAGGGCACGCATTTCCGCGCCTGTTCCGGAAAAGCCGGCATAGGGCTGCATCCTCCTGTTCAGGTATTCGATCCGCCGCGAATCCTGACCAAGGATCATCGGTGCGATGCGGGTGTGGATGTCCTCCTCAACGGCGGTCGCACCGAAGAAAAGCTCGCCCAGGCCAGTCAGCCCGTCCTCCCCGTGCACCCGGACCCAGAGGAGGTTCGGCATGTCGGCCGGACAGATCGTTTCCACCGCTGTGATTCGCATTCGGTCTTCCTCCCATGCTGGCTGTCCGAAGGCCCAGCCCCGATTCGAGCAATCATAGATGCCAGGGTTCTTCATGTCTCGGCAGGACAGCAAAAGCATCCGAAGCGAGCGGACTCCTTCAATCGATCGGTGCTGGGCGGCATAGCGGGCTTCGATGCGCAGGCGGGCAGATCTGGTCCGTGTCCGGGAATGCATGGCGCGGGCCGGGGCCAGCGGGAAGGCCCTGACGGGCGACATCCTCGCCGGTGGGTCAGCGCCGGGCCAGAGCCGGCTCGGCCGGCATGGGCCAGTGCTCCGGTTCCGGCGATTCGATGGCCGGTCCGGCCGCAACCGTGCGGCGGCGGCGAAGGCGTTCTTCCCAGGCCAGCGCACTGGTGACGATTCCTTCCAGCGAAGCATGGCGCGGGTGCCAGCCGAGCACGCTGCGGGCGCGAGCGGCATTGGCGACCACGGCATGGAGGTCGCCGGGGCGGCGGCCTTCCCGGCGCAGTTCGAAATCGCGGCCCGACACCCGCTGCACGCATTCGATGACTTCCCGCACGGTAAAGCCGTCACCATAGCCGAGATTGGCCACGAGGCTTTCGCCGCCGGCCCGCAGGTGGGCGAGCGCCAGCCAGTGCGCCTCGACGAGGTCGGCAACGTGGATGAAATCGCGGATGCAGGTGCCGTCGCGTGTCGGATAATCGGTGCCGTAGATGCTCATGAAGGCGCGCTTTCCCACGGCGGTCTCGCAGGCCACCTTCAACAGGTGCGTGGCGCCCGGCGTCGATTGACCGGTCCGCCCCTCGGGATCGGCGCCCGAGACATTGAAATAGCGCAGGGCCGCGTAGCGGAAGTCATGTGCCGCGGCGGTATCGCGCAGCATCATCTCGCTCATCAGCTTGGACCTGCCATAGGGGCTGGCGGGCTCCAGCGGGGCGTCTTCGGTCAGCGGGGTTCCGTCGCCCTGCGCATAGACGGCGGCCGTGGATGAAAATACCAGGCAGCCAACCCCGGTATCGATCGCCGCTTCCAGAAGGCCGCGCGTGGCGCAGGTATTGTTGTCATAGTAGCCGAGCGGGTCGGCAACCGAATCCGGCACCACGACGGAACCGGCGAAATGGAGAATGGCGTCCACCTTCTCCTCGCGAAGGATGCGGCGGACCATCATCGTGTCGGCAATGTCGCCGACGACCAGGCGGGCTGCCGGGGCAACGGCCCAGGCATGTCCCGTCGACAGGCGGTCTATGACGACAACCCTTTCGCCCGCATCCACCAGGCGCCAGACCATGTGAGAGCCGATATATCCGGCGCCGCCCGTCACCAGAACCGCCATTGCCGTGCCTCCGTCGCGCAGACCAGGCCGCGGACCGCCCCATGCGGCCCGGACTTGTCATCCCGTTGGCGCGCAGGATAGCGGCATGGCGTTGAAATCCCCCGATCAGGCGCATCCGCCTTTTAGCCGTCGGGGAAAGCAAGTGTTTACCATGGGCAGGCTTGCCGCCGGACCGGCTGTCCGGCGGCCATGGCGGCCAGATCAGGCCTTCCTGTTCACCAGCGCGTCGCGGATCTCGGTGAGGAGCACGATATCGGCCGGCGGCGGCGCCTCGGGGGCCGGCGCCTCCGGCTCTTCCATCGAGCGGCGGATCCTGTTGACCGTGCGAACCATCATGAAGATGATGAAGGCGAGGATCAGGAAGTTGATCGCGACGGTGACGAAGTTGCCATAGGCCAGCACCGCGCCCTGTTCGCGCGCGGCCTCCAGCGTGTCGGCCGTCACGCCCGATGCGAGCGGAATGAAATAATTGGAAAAGTCGAACCCGCCGAAAATGGCGCCGACGACCGGCATGATGATGTCGTCGGTCAGCGACTTGACGATAAGGCCGAACGCGCCGCCGATGATGACGCCGACAGCCAGGTCCATGACATTGCCCCTGGCAATGAATTCCCTGAATTCCTTCAACATATGCTTTCCCTCTCCGTTCTTCATTCCAATCAGGCCGATGTGTACTTGCTGGCCGGCAGTCATACCGGTAGCACGGCCTTCGGAGAACGCCACCGTTTTTTGCAGTGGCAGGATGCGCCAGCGCCGGGCGCTTGAAGCCGTGAGCCACAATCCGGCTCGACGCGACTCGCGCAGAACGCCGCTATCTTCTATGACTGGACGGTGACGCATGGTCCTTGGAAGTGGAGGAGCGGGGCCGGATGAACAGCTGGGTGATCATTTTCACGGCGCTCGCCTACCTGTCACTGCTGTTCGCCATTGCAAGCTGGGGCGACAAGCGGCGCAAGCGGAGCGCGGGCGAATACCGTCCGATGATCTATTCGCTCAGCCTGGCGGTCTATTGCACCTCCTGGACCTTCTTCGGCTCGGTCGGGCTTGCTTCCGAGCGCGGGCTGGAATTCCTGACCATCTATATCGGTCCGATCCTCGTCTACCTTTTCGGCCATCGCATGCTGCGCCGCATCCTGCGGGTGTCGAAGGCCGAACGCATCACCTCGATCGCCGACTTTCTGGCCGCGCGCTACGGCAAGAGCTTCTCCGTGGCGGCGCTGGCCACGGTCATCGCCACGGTCGGCACCGTTCCCTACATCGCGCTGCAACTCAAGGCGGTCTCCGGTTCCATCGAACTGATGATCGCGCATGAAAGCGCCGGGGCAAGCATACCGATCCCAGGCGACATGGCACTGACCGTCGCGGCTCTGCTGGCCCTGTTCGCGATCCTGTTCGGCACGCGCCATGCCGACGCGACCGAGCACCAGGACGGCATGGTGCTGGCGATCGCGGTGGAATCGGTCATCAAGCTGGTCGCCTTCCTGGCCATTGGCGTGGCCGTCACCTTCTTCATGTTCGACACGCCGAAGACGCTGCTGGACGCCATGCAGGCCAACGAACGGGTGCAGGCGGCGCTGACCTATGAGACCAGTCCGACGACCTGGATCGTCATGACCATGCTCAGCGGCATGGCCATCCTGATGCTGCCGCGCCAGTTCTACATCTCGGTGGTGGAGAACCGGTCCGAGCGCGAACTGGACACGGCGACATGGCTGTTTCCGCTCTATCTGGTCCTCATCAACATCTTCGTGCTGCCCATCGCCTTCGCCGGCATCACCACGATCGGAAACCAGGCAAGCGCCGATCTCTACGTGCTGGCCATTCCGCTGGTGCATGGCAGCGATGTCCTCGCCCTGGTCTCGCTGATCGGCGGCCTGTCGGCAGCCACCGCCATGGTCATCGTCGCCAGCGTGGCGCTTTCGATCATGATCTCCAACGACCTCGTCATTCCGGTCCTGCTGAAGCGCGCGCAGATCCCGACGGCGGGCGAGAAGGAAGACTGGTCGCGCATCATCCTGAACGTGCGGCGGGCGGCCATCTGCCTCATCCTCGTGGCGGCGCTGCTCTACTATCGCGAGATCGCCAACAACATCCGCCTGGCATCCATCGGGCTGCTGTCGTTCGCCGCGCTGGCACAGTTCGCACCCGCCTTCTTCGGCGCGCTGCTGTGGCGCGGTGCCAATGCGCGCGGCGCGGTCATGGGGATGAGCGCGGGCATCCTGGTATGGGGCTACACGCTGCTGCTGCCGTCCTTCCTGCCCGACGACGCGCACATCATCACCGACGGACTGTGGGGCTTCACCGCCCTGCGGCCGGAAGCCCTTTTCGGCGTGGAGGCGGAACCGCTGAACCATGGCGTTCTCTGGAGCCTTGCGGCCAATACGCTGTTCTTCATCATGGGATGCCTGTCGCGCGCGGCGACCCCGCGCGAGCGCATCCAGGCGGCGATCTTCGTGCCGCGCGAAAGCGCCCAGATCCCCGGCCTGCGCCGTTTCCGCACGGCGGTGACGAACAGCGAACTGAAGGACACCATCTCGCGCTACCTTGGCGCGGAGCGCACGGAGCGCTCCTTCCAGACGTTCGAACAGAACGAGGGGCGCAAGTACATGGCCTCGCAGATCGCCGATGCCGGGACGATCCGCTTTGCCGAGCAATTGCTGGCCAGCGCGGTCGGATCGTCCTCGGCGCGGCTGATCCTGTCGCTGCTCTTCCAGCGCGTCGACGCCAATTCGCGCAACGCCTACCGGCTGCTCGACGACGCCTCGGAAGCGCTGCAGCAAAACCGCGACCTGCTGCAGATCGCCCTGGACCAGATGGAGGACGGCATCACCGTCTACGACCAGGATTTCGGCCTGTCGTGCTGGAACCGGCAGTTCCGCACGCTGTTCGACCTGCCCGACGAACTGGGCCAGGTCGGCACGTCCATTTCCAAGGTGATCGACTATCTCGTGCGGCGCGGCGACATCGCCAAGAACGACGAGGAAACGATCCTTGAACGGCTGACCGTGACCCACGCGACCTGGCAGATGGAACTCCTGAGCACCGGGCGCATCATCGAGGTGCGTTCCAATCCGATGCCGAACGGGGGAGTCGTGGCCAGCTATGCCGACATCACCGACCGGGTCAAGGCCGACCTCGCGCTCAAGCGCGCCAACGAGACGCTGGAGCAGCGGGTGGCGGCGCGCACAGCCGAACTGCTGGAACTGAACGAGGAACTGGCGCAGGCGCAGCGTCTCGCGGAAGAGGCCAATCTCGGCAAGACGCGTTTCCTTGCCGGTGCCGGCCACGACATCCTGCAACCGCTCAACGCCGCGCGCCTCTATTGTTCGGCGCTCAAGGAATCGATCGCCGACCAGGCAACGCGCTCGGCGCTTTCCAACATCGATTCCTCGCTGGATTCGGTGGAGACCATCCTCGGCGCCGTTCTCGACATCTCGCGGCTCGACACGGGCGCAATGAAGCCCAAGGAGAGCATTTTCCGCCTCGATTCAATGCTGGAACAGTTGCGCAACGACTTCACGCCGGCGGCGAGAGAAAAGGCACTGGAGCTGACGATCGTGCCGTCCAGCCTGAATGTCGAGACCGACCGCAACCTGTTGCGGCGCGTTCTCCAGAACCTCGTGTCCAATGCCATCAAGTACACGCGCAGCGGCAAGGTGCTCGTCGGCGTACGGCGGCGCGGCCGGCTTTGCGAGATCCAGGTGATCGACACCGGCATCGGCATCCGCGCCGACAAGCTCAATACGGTCTTCCGCGAGTTCACACGCCTCGACGAAGGCGCGCGCGAGGCCGAGGGGCTAGGGCTCGGGCTTTCCATCGTCGACAGGATCGCGCGCGTGCTGCGGCTGGAGATCCGCATCTGGTCGGAGCCCGGCAAGGGGACGCGCTTCTCGGTCCTGATCCCCGTGACGCAAGCCGAACAGGACGCGGTGGCCGCCCCGGCCGCCACGGCACAGGCCGCGCGCGGCTCGCTGACCGGGACCCGGGTGCTGTGCATCGACAATGACATGCGCATTCTCGACGGCATGCGCATGTTGCTGGAGAACTGGGGCTGCGAGGTGATCGCCCATGCCGGCGCGGCCGAGTTCGAGGCGGCATTCGACCGGAATGGCCTGGTCCCCGACGTCATCGTGGCCGATTTCCATCTGGACGGCGCGACGGGTTTCGACGCCATCACCAGCATTCATGAGCGGCTCGGCCGCAATGTACCGGCCATCATGCTGACCGCGAACCGGTCCGACGAGGTGAAGGCGGCGGCGGAGGAACGCCAGATCCCGCTGCTCTACAAGCCGGTGAAGCCGGCGGCGCTGCGCACCGCTCTCAACCGCAGCCGCAAGATGCTGCCCAAGGCGGCCGAATAGGCGGCGGGGTGGCGGTCAGCCTGTCACCGAAAAGGGCTCGGTGCCGATCCTCGACAGGCGAATGACCGCCTGGGTGCGGCTGTCCACGCCCAGTTTTTGCAGGACGGCGGAGACATGCGCCTTGATCGTGGCTTCCGAAACGTTGAGTTCATAGGCGATCTGCTTGTTGAGCAGGCCTTCGGCAAGCATGGAAAGGACGCGCGTCTGCTGCGGCGTCAAGGTCTGGATGCGGGCGATCAGGTCGGAAATCTCGGGGTCGTGCTCCTCGCCAAGGTCGATGTTGGCCGGTGTCACGATTTCGCCCTGGAGGACGGCGTCGACCGCGTTGCGGATGTCTTCCATGCTGGAGGACTTGGAAATGAAGCCGGACGCGCCGAGTTCCAGCGACCGGCGGATGGTCTCCGGATCGTCGCTCGCCGACACCACGATGACCGGCACGGCCGCCTGCAGGCCGCGCATCCCGACAAGCGCGGACAGGCCGGAGGCTCCGGGCATGGACAGGTCGAGCAGGATCAGGTCGAGATCGTCATGGGTCGCGGCAATGGCCTTGGCCGTCTCGAAATCCCCTGCCTCGACGATCTCGATGTCCCCGGCCGCGCCGCCGATGGCCTGTTTGAGTGCGCCGCGAAACAACGGGTGATCGTCCGCCACGAGAAATTTCGTTCCAGCCGTCACATCACCCTCCCCGACGCGGCAGACGCACACGGCAAACGCGTGCGCGATGCTTGCGTTTGAATTATCCGATGTTACGAGTTGTTTTCAAGGCGAAGTTTTCGCAATCCGCGCATCGGGGGCAGATGGGCGGAGGACCAATTGACCCGTGCCGGCAGCACGAGCGATGGAAAGACGGCAGGACAGACCACCTTGCAATCCAGTGAAAGCGACATTCCGGCGCCCGTCCTGACAGGCATCCTCGCGGCCGGCTATTGCGGCGTCCTCGTCGCCGGGATGATCCTGGAACGGCTCGGCGTGCCGGCCGCCATCATCCAGTGGTTCGTCATCGCCGGCGCCCTCGCGCCGTTCCTGCTGCTCGGCCTGCTTTCCGGCACGATGCAGACGGGCAGTTTCGCCGGCAAAGGGCTGCAAGGCGGTCTTGTCCACGATGCCGCCGGCCTGGCGGGCGCCGTCATCACGGGCGGAATGATGTTCCTCGCCTCCCGGCTTGCGGTCAGCGATCCCGCCCTGGGCCTGATCCTGGTCGCCGGAGTGGCGACGGGTATCGGATTGCACGGATTCATTGCACCACCGGGCACGGAAGGAAGCCCGGTCGGGAGCCCTGCCTGGCAGTTGTCGCGCGCGACCGGCAACCGGCAGGTCCGGCTGGTGGCCGGCCTGTTCCTGGCACTGCTGGCGCTCGGCGTGCTGGCCGCCCAGTTCCGGATCCTTGTGTTGATGCTGGACGTCCTTTTTCCCGCAATGGCGCCCGCACACTGGCTGGTTGCCGCCGGGATCGGGCTGGCCGGCGCCTGGACCGGCGGGTTCAGCAGCGCGTCGCGCAGCCTGCCCTTTTCCTTCGCGATCGTTTTCATCGGGCTGGCCGCGCCGCTGGCTGTCCTGACCCATGCGGCGGGAGACCTGACCTGGGCGGAGTTCTTCGCGGGCGTGCCGGAAACAGGGGTCGTGCAGGGCGGCCTCCCTGTCCTGCCCCTGGCCGTTTCCACCTGGGAGTGGGGCATCGAGCCGGCATCCGGCTGGTCCGCGGGTCTGGCGCTGTTCGCCACCATGGTGCTGACCGGGATGGTTCTTGCCCTGCTGCTGCCGGCAGCCAACGGCGGGAAGCGCCAAGGCCGCCGGAGATCCGTGCCGCTCCTGGCGGCCGGCCTCGTGCTCCTTGCCGTCATGGCGCTGGTTGTCAATGCCCGCACCGCCGGCATGATCGCCGGCGGATCTCTGACCGACATTCCGGCCGGACTGATCGGCGAGGAAGCCGGCTGGCTGTTCAGGGACGGCATGAACGCCCTGGCGGGTTTCGTGGACATCTGCGGCGTGCCCGCCACGAGTCCCGGCAGCGTCCGGGCCGCCTGCGGCGCAGCGGACCATGTGCTGACGGCCGCCGACATCCGGCTCAATCCCGTGACCGCCTTCCTGCTTCCCGCTGCCGCCTTCGGGATGCCGGCGGTGATGTGGCCGGCCATCCTGCTGGCCGTGGTCCTGGCGTCGGCGGGAACGGCGGCCGCCATGCTGGCGGCCATCGGCAGGCTCATGGCGGAAGGCGGGGCCGTCCCCCGGGCCGGACGGTCGCCCCGTCCGGCTTCGCGGCGTCTGGCGATGGCGCGCGCCGGGATGCTGGCAGCCGGCGCCGGCGCGGCATGGCTCGGCACGAACGGGGGCGTGCGGCCGTTCGACCACGCGATCTGGCCCGGCAGCCTGACGATTTCGGCATTGGCAATTCCCTTCCTGGCTATGGGCTGGCGGAAAAAGCTGCATGCCGCGCCCGTAATGGCGGCGATGTTTGCCGGGGCCATGGTCCCCGCGCTGGTGCTGGCGGCACGCGCGCTCATGGCATTCCCGGACGCGGTGCTGAGCGATACCACGAGCATCGAATGGCTTGCCGCCATGCGCTTGCCCGATGCGGTGCTGCTCGGCGCCGTCGCGAATCTTTGCACCCTTGTCCTGGGCTCGCTGATGGTCCGCGACGGGACAAGACGACAGACGGAGGAGATTGCGCAATGAGCGCTGAATACCTTGCGGCGCTCGGTCTTGATGCCGCACTTCTCGACCCGGACAGCGTTCCCGCCGAAACGCGCGCGCTGAACGCACAAATCGTGGAGCGACTCAGCGCGGCGCCGGACATGTGGCAGTTTCCGCCGCCCGTGCTGCGGCAATTGCGCCTCGACGGGCGCGGCCCATTCCCGATCTGTGCGGAAGACACGGCAGCGCAGACAATCACCATTCCCGGACCCGCAGGTGCCATGCCGGCGCGGCTCCACCGGCCGTCGGGCGGACGGTCACACGGAACCTACCTGCATTTGCACGGCGGCGGCTGGGTCCTCGGAAGCGCGCGCGAGAACGACGCGCGAAACCGGAGGCTTGCGGAGGCCACCGGTCTCACCGTCATCTCGCTGGACTACCGGCTTGCACCGGAACAGCCCTTCCCCGCCGGGCCGGACGACTGCGAGGCAGCGGCACTCTGGCTTGCCGGCGGCGGCCATGATCTCCCCGCCGGTGTGCTGGCCATTGGCGGCGAAAGCGCCGGCGCGCACCTCGCCGTCCTGACGCTCATGCGGCTGCGCGACCGGCACGGGCTTTCGCCGTTTGTTGCCGCCAATCTCAATGCCGGCTGTTACGACCTTTCCGGCACGCCGAGCGTGCGCAACTGGGGCACGGAAAAGCTTGTCCTGAACACCGGCGACATCGACCAGTTCCTCGCCCGGTTCCTGCCGGAGGACACGGACAGGACGTCGCCTTCGGTCTCCCCGCTCCATGGCGACCTGGCCGGGCTGCCGCCTGCCCTGTTCACCTGCGGCACGCGCGACCTGCTGCTCGACGACACGCTCATGATGGCTGCGCGCTGGCGCGAAGCGGGCAACCGGGCGCAGGTCTCGATCTGGCCCGGCGGATGTCACGTCTTCCAGGCCTTTGCCACCGGGCAGGCCGACCGCAGTCTCAGCGAAATCGAAACCTTCCTCACCACTGCAACGGGTGCCAAAGCGTGAGCCAGATGATCGAGACCCACCGTTCCTTCGTCAACACGTGGGAATGCGACGAGAATGCGCACATGAACGTGCAGTTCTACATGAAGCGCTTCGACGAGGCGGCGCGGTTCTTCGCGCTTGCCCATGGCGGCGACCACATGGCCGGCCTGCCGCCGGTGCGTCACGTGCGCTACCATTCGGAACTGGCGGCCGCGCAATCGGCGGTGGTCCGCTCCGGCGTCATCGCCAGCGGGCCGCTTGCCGGGCGCGTGGTGCACCGGATGGAGGAAAACGCCACCGGCCGCCTCTGCGCCACCGCGCTGGACGGACCGGGAGCGCCCGAATCCGGCGCCATCGCCGATGAGGCGGAAGCCGCCCCGGCGCTGCCGCGCAGCATCGATCCTTCGCCGCGGCCTGGCCTGGACAAGGCCGCCATGCTGGCGGCGGGCGGTGTCATTGCCCATCGCTGCATCGTGACCCCGGCGGAATGCGACGCGAAGGGACGGCTGACCCAGCAGTTCCATATCTCGCGGTTTACCGATGGCGCGCCGCATGTCTGGGACCATGCGGGCATCAGCACACGATGGCTCAATGACAACGGGCTCGGCCGCGTCGCCGTCGAGATGCAGATCCGCCATCACAATCCGGCCATGGCGGGCGACGCCCTCATCCTCGTGTCACGCGCGGAAACGGGCGCCAGCAAGACGATCCGGCTACACCATGAACTCTTCCGCGCCACCGACGGCATGCCTGTCGCCAGCGGCGAGGTGGTGGGCCTGGTCATGGATCTGGCGACGCGAAAGTCGGTGAAGCTGGAACTGCAGGCGGCCGGCTGAGGCGATCAGGTCCGGTCCGGCGGAAGGCCCTGCCGCTGCTCGCTTTCGAGATCCTTCACGATGCCCATGAAGCGGCGCATGAATTTCTCCATGAAACCAAGCGTCTTCTCGAATTCCTCGTCGCTTGGAAGACCGTTGTCTCCCGGCGCCGGAGGCAGGCCTTCCAGTTGCGCGACACGGGCTTCCAGGCTGTCGATGCGGCTGCGAAGATCGGCGACCTCGGTGTCCCAGGCGGTCCGGTCGTCGGCGCTCATGCGGCAGACGAGTTCGCCGCGTTCCTCGCGGCAGACCGAAATCGCGCCGGTCTGGCGGTCGAGGCGCACCCAGCGGTCGCCGTCCTTGTGCATGTCGAAGCGCATCTCGGCGCCGGAAACAGGGCCTGCGGCAAGAAAAGCAAGCGCCAGGCCGGTCGCGGCTGTCTTCCAAGAAATCATGATCCCTGTCCTTGTCGGTTTCGCGGATTGCGCAGCATGCGCGCCGAAATGGCCGGAAATGGGGAAAGCGTGCCCAAACCCCGGCAGCGCGCTTTCGCAACGGGCCGGAACGGACTATAGCGCATGCCATGGACCGGATCATTTACAAGATCGCGACTCGCGAACAATGGCAGGCGGCCGAGGCAGCCGGGCGTTTCGATGGCGCGCCGGTGGACCTGGCCGATGGCTTCATCCACTTTTCCACGGCCGCGCAGGTCAGGGAAACCGCCGCAAAGCACTTCGCCGGACAGGACGACCTGCTGCTTGTGTCGGTTGAAGCGGCAGCGCTGGGCGACGCGCTGACCTACGAGGTATCGCGCGGCGGCGCGCTGTTTCCCCATCTCTACGCACCGCTCGACCTTTCCGCCGTTCGCGCGGTCCGCCCGCTGCCGCTGCGGGCGGACGGCCGGCACGATTTCCCCCCGCTGGAAGCGGAGTGAGCCATGATCGGCGAAAGGCTCGGCCTGGCACTCCTGTTCCGCTTTTCGCCGGAAACCGCGCACGGGCTTTCCATCACCGCGCTGAAGGCCGGGCTTGGCGGCCGTTTTGACGCGGGCTTCGATCCGCGCCTTGCGACGACCGTCTGCGGCCTGACCTTTCCCAATCCGCTCGGCATGGCCGCAGGTTATGACAAGAACGGCGAGGTGCCCGACGCGCTGCTGCGTCTGGGCTTTGGCTTCGCGGAAGTGGGCACGGTCACGCCGCTGGCGCAGCCGGGCAATCCGAAGCCGCGCATCTTCCGCCTGCCGCAGGACCGGGGCGTCATCAACCGGCTGGGCTTCAACAATGAAGGCCATGCCGCCTGCCTGGCGCGGCTGAAGGCGCGGGCAGACCGGGGCGGCATCGTCGGTGTCAATATCGGGGCCAACAAGGACAGCGCGGACCGCGTGGCCGATTACGTGAAGGGCGTGGAGGTCTTCGCGCCGCTGGCCTCCTATCTCACCGTCAACGTGTCCTCACCCAACACGCCGGGACTGCGCAACCTGCAAAGCCGGGAAAGCCTGGGCGACCTTCTGGCCCGCGTGAAGGTGGCGCGCGATGCCAGCGCCACGGCGACCGGCAAGGCGCCGCCCGTCTTTCTCAAGGTCGCGCCCGACCTTTCCGAAGCGGAACTGGACGACATTGCCGAAGAGGTGCTGGACAAGGGCACCGACGGGCTGATCGTTTCCAACACAACGCTTGCGCGTGACCGCCTGGCGGATACGGCCGCGGCCCGCGAGGCCGGCGGTTTGAGCGGTCGGCCGGTGTTCCGGCGCTCCACGGCGGTGCTGGCGAAACTGCGCAAGCGCGTGGGCCCTTCGTTGCCGATCATCGGGGTCGGCGGCGTGGAGGACGCGGCGACGGCGCTGGAGAAGATCCGGGCGGGCGCGGACCTCGTGCAGCTCTATTCCTGCATGATCTATGGCGGCCCCGGCCTGCCCCGGCGCATCCTGCAAGGGCTTTCCGCCTTCCTCGACCGCGAAGGCATCGACCATCCGGGCGCCCTGCGCGATA
The DNA here is from genome assembly GCF_046506625.1 of Zhengella sedimenti. Classification (NCBI taxonomy): domain Bacteria; kingdom Pseudomonadati; phylum Pseudomonadota; class Alphaproteobacteria; order Hyphomicrobiales; family Notoacmeibacteraceae; genus Zhengella; species Zhengella sedimenti. Next base: position 58,123 of record NZ_JBKFFP010000005.1, on the reverse strand, counting down.
CGGGCCTGGAGCAATGGGCCTCCACGCCGCTCTGACCGGTCATGGCTGGAAGGCCTGGCGGCGGCGGACGAGCAGGATGGCGCCGAGGCTGATGCCGCGGGCAACGAGGAACACGTGCAGCGCCGCCCAGAGCCCGGCATTGCCGAAGGCCGGCACCAGCGCCCACAGGGATGCGAAGTAGAGCGCCAGCGAGGCAAGCATCATGTTGCGCATGTCGCGCGACCAGGTGGCGCCGATGAAGATGCCGTCCATCTGGAACGCGACGACGCCGGTCAGCGCGCAGAGCGAGGCCAGAAACAGGTGATCCACGGCCATTTCGCGCACCTGCGGCGCCGTGGTCATGACGTCGATCAGGCGTTCGCCGCCCGCCAGGAAAACGGCCAGCAGGATGAGCGCAAGTCCCAGGCCCCACCACAGGGTCAGCTTCACAGCGCGGTCGAAGGCGGGGCGGAAGCGCGCGCCCACGGCGCGGCCGACAAGCTGTTCGGCGGCGGTGGCGAAACCATCGAGGAAATAGCCGGCCACCATGAAGAAGTTGAGCAGGATGGCATTGGCGGCAAGCGTCACGGTGCCAAGCTGTGCGCCGGCGCGGGTCATCCAGGCAAAGGCCGCCAGCAGCGCGAAGGAGCGGATCATGATGTCGCCGCTCAGCGCGAACAGGCGCGTCAGGGCCGTGGCGTCGAGCACGGACACCCAGGGCACGCGCCAATGCCGGCCAAAGCGGCGCGACAGCAGGGCAAGCCCGGCGGCAAGCGTGACGAACTCCCCGATGACCGTTCCCCATGCCACGCCTTCGAGTCCCCAGCCGAGCGCAAGGCCGAGCCAGACGGACAGGGCGATGTTGATGCCGTTCAGGAGGAATTGCAGGGCGAGGCCGGTGCGTCCCTCGCCCCGGCCCAGCACATAACCAAGGATGACGAAATTGGCGAGCGCGGCGGGCGCGGAAATGACACGGATGAGGATGTAGAGGGCCATGGCATCGGCCGCGCGCGGACCGGGATCGACGAAGGCCTGGCCGCCGGCGGCGATCAGCGGTCCGGCCAGCGTGACGGCAAGGCCCGCGATCAGGGCGACCACCAGCGCCCGGTACAGGACGAGGCGTTCCTGCATGGCATCGCCGCGCCCATTGGCCTGCGCCACCAGGCCGGTCGTCGCGGCACGCAGGAAATTGAAGGTGGTGAAGACCACGTCGAAGACGATGGCGCCGGCGGCGAGGCCACCTTGCAGCCCGGGATCGCCGAACCGGCCGACCACGGCGGTGTCGGTCAGGCCGAGCAGCGGCGTGGAGAGATAGGCCAGCGTCATCGGCACGGCGATGGCCAGCACCAGCCGGTTGGTCACCGCGAAGGGCCGGATGGCGGCCGGATCCGGATCGTCGACGGCCAAGCTGGTCTCCCTCGTGTTTTGCACGTCATTGCCGCTTTGCGGGCTTCCGGTGCGCCCGGTCCCGCCCTATTGAACGGGCATGGCACTGCATATCGTTCACCACCCCGATTACGACGCGCGGTTCTCGCCTGTCCACCGCTTTCCGATGAGCAAGTACACGCTGCTCATGACGGCGCTCAGGCAGCGCGGACTGGTCCGGCCCGGCCATCTGCACGAACCGGGCGAGGCGCCGCGGCCATGGCTGACGCTGGCCCATGACGCGGCCTATGTGGACCAGGTGATCGGCTGCGCGGTTCCGACTCAAATCGAGAAGGAAATCGGCTTTGCGGTCGATGCGGCGGTCTCGCGGCGCGCCCGGCTGGCCGGTGCGGGCACGGTGCTTGCCGCGCGGCTGGCACTGGAACACGGCGTGGCCTGCAATGCGGCAGGCGGCAGCCACCACGCCAGGCGTGCCCAGGGCGCGGGATTCTGCACCTTCAACGATGTGGGCGTGGCGGCGAACGTGCTGCTGGCCACGGGCGAGGCCGCACGCATTCTCGTCGTCGACTGCGACGTGCACCAGGGCGACGGGACGGCGGACATCTTTCGCGAGGAGCCCCGTGTCTTCACGTTCTCGCTGCACGGCGCGCGCAATTACCCGGCGCGCAAGATTCCCGGCGACCTTGACATGGAACTGCCCGACGGAACCGGCGACGCGGCCTACCTGGCGGCGCTCGCCGAGGCGCTGGGGCAGATCGGGCAGCGATTCCTGCCCGACCTCGTCTTCTACAATGGCGGTGTCGACGCGCATCACGGCGACCGGCTGGGCCGCCTGGCGCTCACCGACGAGGGCTTGCGGGCGCGCGACCGCATGGTGCTCTACCATTTCCGCGAGCGTGGCATTCCGGTATGCGGCGTGATCGGCGGCGGCTATGCGCGCGACATGGCGGGTCTTGGCGAGCGCCATGCCATCCTGTTCGAGGTGGCAGCCGAATTTTCCGGCGGATGACGGTCGCGCGCCTCAGCCCTTGCGGTAGTTAATGAGACGCAGGATGAAAAAGGCCGGAACGACGATGACGGCGCCGAGCAGGAAATAGCCGAAGAAGCGTTCGATGGCCTCGAAGCCCATGGCCCAGAGCGAATGGAAAAACTCGCGGATGGCGAAGAGCACGTCCCAAGGCGTCCAGTCCAGCGCGGCCATGACAAGGCCGACCAGAAAGGAGACGACGATGAGCTTCAGCGCGACGCGCGCCGGGGTGTCTCCCAGAAACCTGACCAGTGCGTTGCCCATTTGCTCATCCCGGCTGTGATTGACGCCCGTCAGATACGGTCTCATGATGGCGACTTCAAGGGACGGTGAGCCATGGCAGCAGCCGCGCGACACGAGATTTCCCTGACGGCGGCGGGCCTGGCGGCGCTTGCCGTGGCGGGTCTGCTGTTTGGCGCGCTGTGGCTGCTGCGCGAGGACAAGGGGGCACAGGCCCCGGTGAAAATCGCCGGCGGCGGCTTCATCGCCAATTACCGGGTGTCGGAGATCTTTGCCGGTTTCACCGCCATCGCGGTCAGGCCGGTCGAGACCGGCGCGATCCTGCAGGCCACGTTCGAGAACCCGGCAGGCGGGCCGCCGATCCGCGTCAGCGACCGGTTCCGGGTGCGGGCGCCGCGCATCATGCTGCGCACGCCGGCCCTCAAGGGCGTGGAGAAGGGCAGGCCTTACGCGGTGGAGGTGCGGCTGCTGTCGCGTGACGGGACGCGGGAACTCTGGCGCACGTCGATGACGTTCCGCAGCCAGGTCGGCTCCGGCATGATCGCCGAAAAGCCGCTGACAATCGGGCCGGGCTACACGCCGAACCCGGCACTGAAGACGCACTGAGGACGGGTCTGGAGCGGGCGATGGGGATCGAGCCCATGGCATCGAGCCTGCGAGTCAGACCAGGAGTGCGCCCCATTCCAGCGCACCGCCGCGGTCAGTTGTGCTGCATCAGGAACTCGGCGACCGCCTGGTAGGCCGGCAGCGAGGTCGGATCGATGAACCCGTTCTGGGCGCGCGGGTATGAAGCCAGCCGGACCAGCACCATGTCGGCCGCGGGATCGACATAGATGGTCTGGCCGTGTACCCCGCGTGCGGCATAGGCGCCGTGGGCGTTATGGAAAACCCACCACTGGCTCGTATAGCTGCCATTCGGGATGGTGGGGAAACCGGCGAACCTGGACTGGTCCCCACCCGCAGCGATGGTCCGCGCCACCTCGGCCGGGAAGAGACGCCTGCCGTTGATCTCGCCCTCGTTCAGCATCAGCAGGCCGAGCCGTCCAAGGTCCCGCAGGCCGGCCGTCACGCCACCGCCCGCAAACGGAACGCCCTTGCCGTCAACCGTCTGGTAGGCGTCCTGCTCTGCGCCCATGGGCCGCCACAGCCGCTCGGAGGCAAGGTCGGTCACCGCCTTGCCGGTCACGCGGCTGATGATCCATCCCAGCATGTCGGAGTTGATGGTCTTGTAGTGGAATGCCTCTCCATGCCCGCCTTCGGGCTCAACCTGCTGCAGATACTCCCAGTAGCCGTCAGGACCATTGTAACCTTCGGGCTTCGGGAGCGGGCTGGCGGCGCGCGAATAGAGCCAGATGTCGGCGTTCGGATCCGAATAGTCTTCCGAGTATTTGACGCCTGTCGTCATGTCCATGACCTGGCGCACGGTCGCGGTGGCGAAAGCACTGTTTCCGATCTCGGGAATGACGTCACGCACCAGCCGCGTATCGTCCAGCACGCCTTCGCTGACCAGCATCTGCGCAAGAAGACCGGTGATCGACTTCGTCATTGACATGATGGCATGCTTGCCGTCTTCCTCCAGACAGCCGAAGTAACGCTCGTAGACCACCTTGCCATTGTGGATGATCAGCATCCCGTCGGTATAGTTGGCGTAGAGCGATTCCTCGAAGGTCATCGGCCTGTCGCCATTGAGCGGCGTGAAGGTCACCGCGTCGATCCGGCGCGCCATGTCGCTGAACGCTGCCGGCGGCAGGTAATCAAGCGGAACCGGCGCAGCAATGCCACGGCTGATCTCCTCGGTGGGCAGAAACTCGCGAAGATGACAGACCGACCACCGCAGCTTGGGAAAACTGAAGTAGTTGGAATCGGGTTGCGTGATCAGCTTGTCCGCCGGCGGCGGAAAGCCCTCCATCCAGCCCATGACCTGCGGGTCGGACTCCTGCGCGGAAAGCGGCGCGGCTTGTGCCGCAGCAGCGGACGGCATCGCGACCGCGAGCCAGAACGCCGCGCAGGCGGCGGCAAGCCTAGAAATTGACAAAGACATTCAGGAATCCTCCCGTCCAGTTCGGAGCCCGGCCTCCGACTACATTGCGGATGCCTTTCCCGGGAAAGGAAACGCTCAAGCCCGCCGTCAGGAACGTGTTGGGATTGATGATGCGGCTGTATTCAAGGAACAGATCGTCCGCCAGATGGGGATGGGTGACCCCGGCGATGACATTGGCGGTCCCGCCTGTCGTATCGACACGCGTCGCCTGCCCGAATTGCAAGGGGCTGTTGAGCCGCATGGCCCGGATATGGGCATAGCGCAGGGTAATCGTGTCGCGGGCCGTCGGCTGCATGCGCAACGCCAGTCCATGCGCCTGGACATTGGAGTTGATGAAGACCATCGACGACTTCGAGCCGGTCGCCCAGGCGCTGGGCGATCCCTCGTAATAAAGCGGGTCGAAGCGTTCGAGCGCCGGGGTATTGGGATTGTCGCCGGAGAACGCCTGGTAGGAGTAGGTCAGGCTCGGCGACCATGGCAGGCCGGGGAATGCATAGCCGACCTGCACCCGCCCGGCCCAGGCATTCAGGTCTATCCGGTCGTTCCACTGGTAGGCAAAATCGGTTGCGAATGTCCAGTTTTCCAGGGCTCCGGAGAAGGGGCTCGTCCTGGCGTAGAAATTCAGCGCCTGGGTGCCCTCACGCGCCCCCGGCAGGACTGCCGGCGCCCCGGTGCCGCCGGGTGCAGCCTGGATGTAGGGTGAAAGGGACTTCAGGACGTTGAGATAGGTGATCCCGAGGAAGCCGCCCTCTTCGGCATCGAAGCGCAGGTCCAGCCCCGCAAGCGCGTTCCTGCCGTCATTGGCGGGCCGTTCGTTCGGATCGATGTAGAAGGCGGTTCCGGTGAGGCCGTCACTGAAAATCCGTCCGATGGCAGCCATTTCCCACGCCTTGCGCGGGCCGGTTTTCAGCGCGCCGCGCTCAAAGCCGCTCGAACCGCCATTGGCGATGAGCATGCCCGTGCCGAGCTTGAGTTCCCGCGGTCCGGCCGAGATGTCGAAACCGGTCCGCCCGTCCCCCTGCATGCGCAGACCGAGATAGGCTTCCTCCAGTGTCACCCGGCCGGTATTGCGGAAATCATAAGCGTCGGTTCCCAGCGTGTAGGACGCGATCGCGGACGCCTTGCCATAAAGCACCGGCCCGCCATCAAGCGATCGCTCGAAGCTCAGTCCGGCCTTGACAAAGCTCTCAAGCCAGTTCGCGTCGGGATCGAAACCGGACGCCGGAGCGAACGTGTTCGACAGGTTCCAGAACAGGTTTCGCTCGGCGACCGCATTCATGCCGAACTGCAGGTGGCCGCGCACCGTGGTCCCGTTCTCGTCGTAAAGCAGCATCGGGTCAGCGGCCTGCGCCTGCGCGGCGACTGCGAGCGCTGCCTGGAAGACCAGGGCCAGCGCGCCATGAACGGCGCGGCGCTTGCCACCGATCGCCTGCAAACCGGACCGTGCCGCTGCGCGGATCGGAAGGGCAGCGGGTCTGCGCGGTTTCTTCACTGGCATTCCTCGACACCCTAACGGATTTCCAACCAGCCACGGATAGTATTAAGCTTCGTAAGAAGCTCAAGCTGATCGACACCCAAAATGGGCGGACCGGATGGACAAGCAGCAAACCGCGCGCGCGGCACTGGACGACGAAAAGCCCGAAGCATTTGTGAGAAAGCACTTCGGCATCGTCTGGCCAGTCCACCTGGCAGCCTTCATCCGCCTGCTGACCCAGTTGCGCGCCCGTTTCGACGGCGATCTCGACCTGCTGCTTGTCCTGGCGGTCATCGGCGACAGGACACGGCCGGAGAACTGGTCGCCCGAACTGCTCACCCATCGCCAGATGACCCATCCGGGCGATGACGAGCATCTTCAGCAGCCGATCAACATCCAGTCGATCGCCGATTATTCCGGCATTCCGCGCGAAACCGTCCGCCGCAAGGTCGCCGTGCTCCAGGAAAAGGGCTGGATTATCCGGGATGCGGACGGGCGGCTCTCGGTCTCGCGGACGGCGGCATCGGACCTGGAGGATTCGACCGGCGATTCGATTGCATACCTGGCGGCCATGCTGGCGGCGTTCGACCGCGCGCGGGCGCCGCGCGGATAGCACGGGAGGCTTGCGGCATGCCGGCGAAACGGACGGGATGCCGGGGGACCGACGAAAGGGAAAGCGCGAGACCGTGTGCGCCGCCCTTACCCGCCTTGCCAGCGCAGCCCGGACGAAAGCGACTGCCGGATACCCGGAAAAGGGCTGGAGCGGGCGATGGGGATCGAACCCACGACATCAAGCTTGGGAAGCTTGCGTTCTACCACTGAACTACACCCGCCGGGCCAGGCGCCTAGATTGACCGGTGCGAAACGGAAGTCAAGCACGCAGACGGGCGGGAAAGAGGGACCGGACCGCGGCGAGCGCCTCGGAAGAAATGTGGGGCGGTTGGGTGCCGCGAGTGGCGGATTTTTTGGGGGGGGGTGGTGGGCGGGATGGATAATGGAAATTATCATTCTTTTTGTTATTCTGCTGAGCTAGGGAGTTGAAATGTGAAACTTCAGTGATTACCAAAAAAGGCAAATGGGGTGTCACATGTTGGCTGCAAATTCGCTTCCGTCACGGCTTCGAAATGTTGCGGAGAGATACGCTGAACAACCAGCGATCCGCGCTCAAGGGCATGAGATTTCGTATGGTGCACTTATAAGCATGGCCAATACTTTAGACCGCACCTTACAAATTTTGTCGAATAACAACACTCAAATTCGAATCGCAATTTTTACTAATCGCGATGTCGCGACTTATTCCGCGATTTATACATGCCTCGCTAACGGATATTGTTACATACCCATTAATCCAAATTGGCCTAATGATAGAATATTAAATGTATTCGCGCAGGCTAAACCTTCACTTGTATATTGTAGCTCCCCGGACAAAAACAAACATGCTATGGAATGTGTTCGTGCTGTCCAAATCCCAATTATCCATATGTCCCTGGATAGGGATCCAATCGAATTTAGTGTTACTGATAACATTATTTTTCAATCACATAATTTAAATAATTTAGCATATATAATGTTTACGTCCGGCTCTACTGGGATGCCGAAAGGCGTACCTATTACATATGATAATTTATTATCTTATGCAGATAGCATGATTGATATCTATCCCTTTTCCAACATGGAAATTATTGCACAAGCCGTTGAGATGACATTCGATCTGTCTGTTCATGATATGGTTCTAACATGGATGCAGGGCGGCAAGCTTTTATCCATCCCTGCCGGAGCCGCACAAATGGCGCCTCGAATGATTAAGAATTCAAATGCAAATCATTGGTTAACAGTTCCTTCGGCAGCTGCACAAGCCAAAACTCTCGGCCTATTGAAGCCGAAAACATTACAGAGTCTGAAGACCTTATTTTTCTGTGGTGAAGCACTCCCAGAAAGCTTGGCAATCACTTGCGCACAGGCCGCCCCAAACGCAAGAATTGTCAATCTGTATGGTCCCACCGAAGCAACAATCGCGTTCAGCTCATATGAATGGGGCATATCACCGAATAACAACGAAACAGTCCCTCTAGGGGAACCAATAGGCAACCAGCAAATGAAATTGTCTGTCGACGGAGAAATAATGCTCTCTGGCCTGCAGCTTTCTCCAGGTTATCTCAATGATAATCAGAAGACAAAAGAAAAATTTGTAATTGAAGATGGAACGCGTTGGTATTTAACGGGGGATCTCGGCACATATGATCAAGAATCGGGCTTTCTTTTCCGCGGACGGCTAGACAGCCAGATCAAACTTAGAGGCTATCGCGTCGAATTGGGCGAAGTCGAGGGAGCATTGCGCCAATCAGCAAATACAGACCTCGTTGCTGCCGTAGCAGGGAGTCCAGATGCACCTTCATCATATACTCGCCTCTTTGGGTTTGTTTCGGGAGCAACATTCCGTGAGCAAGAAATCATATTTAGACTACGTGAAATATTGCCAACATATATGATTCCAGATCGAATTATTTTCTTAGAAAGTATGCCAAAAAACACTAATGATAAAATTGATTATGTTTATCTAAAGGAATTGGTTGGTAAAAACCATGATTTATGAAGTTATAGCGATTAATGAATCCCAGTTGCTAAACTCGAATATACGCGATCTGTATTTCGAGTGCTATAGCGTTTTTCATGGTCTTATCAATAGGCCCCTGATTAGAAATGATGCATTCGATTTTTGGGTCAGAAACTATGGCAAGAGCCGAAATAAGTCACGAATAATATATGGTGCATTTTCTAATGGTAAATTTGTTGGCTTCATCGAGGGATCTTTGAAGAATTCACCATCGACAGCTCCTCCTGAACTGGTTGGCTTTGTCAATCTTATATATGTAACTCCAGAATTCCGCCGCAGCGGATTGGCCAGGGAGCTCTATCAAACTTTGGAAAAATGGTTTCGAGACAACGGAGTTAATTCGGTTGAACTACAAGTCGTAAGAGGGAATGATCTAGCTTTGAGGTTCTGGAGTTTTAATAACTTCGAACAGGAGATGATATCGATGAGGAAAAACGGAGTAAATACCGATGAAATATGAAAACATTTCTGAATCAATTAAGAGCATAATTTCCCTTCATTTTGATTACCCGATTGAGAAAATAAATGCTGAAACTACTGCCCTTGATATTCCGGGTTGGGATTCCGTAGAAAATGTCGCTTTATTGATGGCAATTGAAGATGCGTTGAATTTTGAATTCGATATTGAAAAAATAGGTAGTCTCGAGAATGTCGGTGAATTGATTAAAGAAGCTGAAATGTTGCGCAAAAATGGGTAACAGTATGTTGATCGTACTGTTTGGAAACTGTCAGGTTCAATATTTTGCCAAGTTTCTTGTATCTTCAGATATCGATTTATTGGTATTTGGGGAGAAGTTCGATGGTATTGAACCTGTTGATGGGATTTCTTATATAGACGAATCTTTTCTCCAATCTTTTCTTGACCGATACGATGGTTTAGTTATTTTTATCGTACAACAGTCAAGCCTTGATCGCTTTGTAAAGATATCTTCGAAGTATGAGAGCTATGCTGATCATATCATTAATTTCCCATACTTACATTATCGAGCGCCCTGGCCGCAGTTCATGGCTGTTCGTGAAAGGGTAGTGACAGAACGCTCTATAGCTCGCTCGCTTGAGTTTGAAAAAATCGAGTTTAGAAATACAATAGAAAAGTGCGGGGTGGGATCATTTGATCATAACCGTTTTTGGAAGTCACAGAAGGAGAATTGCAATTTTTTTCATCCCGGTCATGTTACCGGTGAAATGCTTTCCAGTATAATTGAATTGTCGTTTGATAATTGGAATTGTATTAATAATTTTTTGGATGTAAATAACCTTATTAATAATTTAAAAAATAGCCCTGGAATTTTTTTCTTAAATTTACATCCGATTGATTTAATGGCGGCTGATACTTTGGAGATAAATTGGGCGAATACTCCATTATATTACCTATGGCGAGACCTGGTTTCCGAAAATTCACATCATAATAAACTTATTGTTGAGCGCGGTTTGGAATCACAAGACTCTGAACAATCCAGTTTGAATAGATATATTTTGTCCCATTTCAAACTAGACTTAGCGCGTGTACTTTTTCGAGCGGGGCATTACTCTAGTAGCCTTGAACTTTCATATAAATCCTTGAAATTTCTTAATTATCATCCGGCTGCAATAGAGCTGGCAATACGCTCCTCAATTGCAGCAAAAGATCGTACTTATTTAGAAATGATATTTTCGGAAATCGATGAATTGACTGATCGCTTTCTATTTGAACATTTTTTTCGTCTTTCTTCTGTTGTAAATGCATTGAAGCTGAATGAATGGGCGTTAAATATAGCTGTTAAATACCGTATTATGTATCCGAATATTAAATTTTTTGATTTTATTACTCGGAATTAGGGTTCAGACCCTATCATACCCAGAAAGCGACGAGTATTGCGATGGCAGCGGCGGACGGGAACGGATTGCGACTCTGGCAATCAAAATCTGTCGGCGTTGCCAACCGCCATCAAGTCCACCGCTATAACGACCACCGTTGATCTCACCGCTGAATGCATCGATCCCGGATCGCGGAAACCGGCCTTGACCGGATCGGGCAGGCCCTGCGGCAAAGACCATCCAGGCCGGCAATTATCAGAATTTTTACAGTACCGGGCCTAGGAATGAGGCTGCCGATGCATTCCGCCGGCCGGTTGCTTCTGGTCCGGTCTGGCCACCCGTTCGAGAGATTTCCGAGATGCAGACAGTCTCGCGCATGCACGCCACGATGGCCGAACGGCCGGCTCCATGCCTTTCCATCGTCGTCCCGGTTCTCAACGAGCAGGACAGCATCCGCCGGTTCCTCTCGGTCACACGGCCGGCCGTCGCGCGGGCCCTCGAGGCCGCAGACAGCGACGCCGGGGCCGAATTCGTCTTCGTGGATGACGGATCGAGCGACAACACCTTTGCGCTGCTCAGCCGGATGGCCGCCGAATGCGGCGATATCCGCGTCATCCGCCTGTCGCGCAATTTCGGCAAGGAGGCCGCGCTTGCCGCCGGCATCCGGCATGCCGCAGGCGCCGCCGTGATCCCGATGGATGTCGACCTGCAGGATCCGCCCGACCTGGTTGCCGAGATGGTCGCCAAGTGGCGCGCGGGCGCCCACGTGGTCAATGCGCGCCGCATCGACCGCACGTCCGACACCGCCGTCAAGCGGCGCACGGCGAACGGCTTCTACCGTCTCTTCAACTACCTGTCGGAACATCCGATCCCCGACAATGTCGGCGATTTCCGACTGCTGGACCGCAAGGTGGTGGATACGCTCAACACGCTGGAAGAGGGATTCCGCTTCAACAAGGGGCTGGTGTCCTGGGTCGGCTACCGTACCGAGGAAGTCCATTACGTGCGCCCCGCGCGCAATGACGGGGAAAGCAAGTGGCGCTACTGGAAGCTGCTGCAACTGGCCGTGGACGGCATCGTGTCGTTCTCGATCCTGCCCTTGCGGGTCTGGACGGCGATTGGCGGCGCCATCGCCCTGGCCGCCATGTTCTACGCGCTGTTCCTGGTCGCCTCGTGGATGATCTCCGGCAATGACGTGCCCGGCTACACCTCCACCATCGTCGCGGTGCTGTTCCTGGGCGGGCTGAACCTGCTCGGCCTCGGCGTGATGGGCGAATATGTCGGGCGCACGGCCAATGCTGTGCGCCGCCGGCCGCTCTATGTCATCGACGAAATGGAAGGGTTCTGAAGCCATGCAGCGCGGCGCCTATGAATCCATGGCCGAAAACGAGAGGGACCATTGGTGGTTCGCCGGACGCCGCGCCATCATCGAGCGGCTGATCGAGGCGAATTTCCCGGCCGGGTCCAGGAAACTGGCGATCCTGGAGGCCGGCTGCGGCTCCGGCGGCAACCTGGAAATGCTGGCCCGCTTCGGCCATGTGGACGCCTTCGAGTTCGACGAGGACGCCCGGCGCCTTGCCAATGCGCGCGGCATCACGGCCGTGGAACCCGGTGAACTGCCCTCGCGCATCACGCAGCCGGACGGGACCTACGATCTCGTGGCGCTGTTCGACGTGCTGGAGCATGTGGAGGAGGACCGGGCATCGCTCAGCGCGCTCGGCGCGAAGCTGCGGCCGGACGGGCGCATCCTCATCACGGTTCCCGCCATGCCCTGGCTGTGGTCCGAGCATGACGAGCGCCACCATCACAAGCGCCGCTACACAGCTACCGCCTTGCGGGAGACCATCGAGGCGGCCGGCCTCAGCGTTTCGCGCATGAGCTATTTCAACGTCCTGCTGTTTCCGCTGGCCGTCGCGGCGCGGATCAAGGCGCGGCTGTTCGGACCGGGCAAGCCGGGCGAGGAGATGCCCGCCGGGCCGGTCAACCGCCTTCTCTACAAGGTCTTTTCCCTTGAGCGCCACGCGCTGGGATCGAGCATCCGCTTTCCGGTCGGGCTTTCCCTCTATGCGGTGGCCGAGCGGCGATGACCATCGCGTCCATAAGGCAACTGGCCCGCTTTTCCATGGTGGGCCTGCTGGCCACCGGCATTCATGTCGCGGTGGCATGGCTCGCCTATCGCGGCCTGGCATTCGAGCCCGCGGCTGCGAACGCTGCCGGGTTCGTTTCCGCCTTCCTGGCGTCCTATTTCGGGCACCACCACTGGAGCTTCCGGCGGCAGGGCAACCATGACATCCACCTGCGGCGCTTCCTCGTGGTCTCGCTGGTCGCCTTCCTGACGAGCCATGCGATCACGCTTGCGGTGACCGGCTGGCTCGGGCTCGACTATGGCCTCGCGCTGCTGGCCATCGTGGCGGTGGTGCCCGCCTCGACCTATCTCGCCAGCCGCTTCTGGGCCTTTGCGCCCGTTGCGGCCCAAGCGCCGGACCGTCCGGCGTCCGGGACCGGAGCCTGGCACGGCCATGCCGGGCTGGCCGTGGCCGCGCTTGCCGGCGCGGTGGCCTGGACCATGCTCCACGGGCGGCCCTTCAACGGCGACACAAGCTGGTATCTGGTCGCCACGCGCATGTGGATGGATGGCGCTTCGCTCTATTCCGACGTCATGGAAATCAATCCGCCCATGGCGTTCCTGATCACCCGCGCGGTGCTGGTCTTCGGCGACTGGTCCGGCCTGCAGGATGGCACGGCCCTGCTAGCCGCCCTGTTCATGGCCATTGCCGTCACGGTGTTCCTGGTGGACCGGCTTGCCCGGCAGATCCCGGCCGGCAATGTTCCGCGCACGCTGCTCGTGGCCGCATCGGCGGGGGCGCTGCTGATCACGTCGTTGCTCGATTTCGGCCAGCGCGAGCACATCTTCCTCATCCTTGCCCTGCCCTGGATCGTGGCCTCGGCGATGCGCCTTGCCGGCTGGACGCTGCCTGCGGCAGCCATGGCGGCGCTTGCCCTCTACGCGGTGCCGGGCCTGCTTCTGAAGCCGCATTTCCTGATCCTGCCGGCGACCTTTACCCTCATGCAGATCGTCGCCACGCGCAGCCTGCGGCCGGCCTTCGCCGCGGACAACCTCGTCTTCGGCGGCGCGGCGCTTCTCTACCTCGCCGCCATCCTTGCCTTCTTTCCCGATTACCTTGAACTGGTCGTGCCGATCGGCCGTCTCGTCTATGGCGGCTATGGCGGCGGGCTTGCCGATTTCCTGCCCTGGCTCGTGGAAGACTACATTGCGCTGCTGGTTGCGGCGCTGCTGCTTCCGTACCTGCCGCGAACCGCCGAAGGCCGTTTCGGCGCGGGACTGCTGGCGGCCACGCTGGCGCTCACGGCCATCTATGTCATCCAGTTCAAGGGGTGGCATTACCAGTTGCTTCCGGCGCTGGGCATGGCGCTGATCGCCAGCGCATGGACAGGGGCGCTCCTCCTGCGCGCGCAACGCATCGTGCCGCTCGCGATCGCCATGCTGATCGTCTATCCCTGCGTCGTGATACCGCTGATGCGCGGACCGCATCAGAACCCCGTTGCCCATGCGATGGCGGACGCCATCGGCAGCGGTTCGGAAGGCAAGGGCGTCATGGTCTTTGCCAGCAATGTCTGGGCCGCGTTCCCGATGGTGAACATGACGGACATGCGCTGGACCAGCCGCTATCCGAGCCAGTGGCTTGTTCCCGGCGCGATTGCCGGGCTTGCATCCACGCCGGAGACCGACGTGGAGCGGCGCAAGGCGCTGGAGGACATGGCCGCCCATGCCCGCCAGACCGCCGCGGAGGACTTCGTCAAGAACCGGCCGGACATCGTGATCGTCGACATGCGCGAGGAAAAGACCGGCTTCGGCGACATCCCGTTCGACTGGCTGGCCTTCCTCAAGGCCGATCCGGACTTCGCCGGCGCCTGGCGCGACTACCGTCTCGACACGGAAATCCCGGGCTACGCGATCTGGCGCAGGGCCGGAGAATAGCGAACGGCCTGCCAGGATTCATGCCGCCCGGCCAGCGGACATGGACATTTCAGCCCTGGCTGTCCGTGGCGGCGGCGACACTGCGCGCCTGATAGGCCTCGGCATCGCCGAAATCCGCGAAACCGGCATGGTAGGGATGAACCCCCTTGGCTGGCCTTGCATGCTTGATCGGGCACCAGCGTGTTTCCGTGCGCGCGGCGATCTCGCGCACATAGGCAAGCAGGCCGTTGGCATAGGAACAATACCAGCAATTGAGCTTTTCCAGCCCGTTCAGATAGGCCAGCTTGTAGCGGTCGAAGACGATATAGTCGCCCCGGCGCACCTTTTGCAGGCCGTAGGCGGGGAAACAGACGGCCTGGTAGATCGTGACGAAGAGGTCAAGCAGGACGAGCGGAACGAAGACGGAATAGATGAAGGGCGCCGTCAGGACCACGCGAAGCCGGGCGCCCGCGACATAGCTCAGCAAGCGCGTGCGCATCTGCCTGTGCAGGCGCAGGACCTCCTTCTCGAAGACCACACGGCCACGCTCGATGCGGTAGTTGAAGGCCTGGCGCTGCTCGGCAATCGCCTTTTCCAGATCGTCCTGAAGCTTCTCGAATTTCTCGGCCAGTTCCGGGTAGATCGCCATTGCCGTATCCCCGCTCCGGTGAAGCACGTGTTGCACAGACCAGCGAGCCATGCGGCCCGCCCGGCGTCAAGGCGCAAACGCTCAGCGGAAATGCTTGGACAGTTTCAGGCCCTGCGCCTGGTAGTTGGATTTCAGGTCGGCGCCGTAGAGCATGTCCGGCCGGGCCAGCATGTGCTCATAGACCAGCCGGCCGACGATCTGGCCGTGTTCGAGGATGAAGGGCACTTCGTGGCTGCGCACTTCCAGCACGGCGCGCGCACCCTGACCGCCGGCCGAGGCATGGCCGAAACCGGGATCGAAAAAACCGGCATAGTGGACGCGGAATTCGCCGACGAGCGGATCGAAGGGCGTCATCTCGGCAGCAAAGTCGGGCGGCACGTGCACAGCCTCGCGGCTGACAAGGATGTAGAACTCGTCCGGATCGAGCACCAGTTCGCCGAGCCCCCTGCCCTGCAGCGGTTCCCAGAAGTCGAGCACGTCGTGGGCGGCGCGCCGGTCCACGTCGACAAGGCCGGTGTGGTGCTTGCCGCGATAGCCGATGAGGCCGCCTTCGCCGCCCATCAGGTCGATCGACACGGCCAGGCCACCCCCGGAAATGTGCGGCTCGCCCTCGTCGACCAGCGCCTCGGAGCGATGCAGGAGCATCAGTTCGCCTTCGGACAGCAGCGAATGACCGGTGCGGAAACGGATCTGGCTCAGCCGCGATCCCGTGCGCACGACAATCGGAAAGGTTCGCGGGCTGACCTCGATGAAGAGCGGACCGGCATAGCCGCGCGCGATCTTGTCGAACTCGCGGCCATGGTCGGTCATGATGCGGGTGAAGATGTCGAGCCGTCCGGTGGAGCTTTTCGGATTGGCCGAGGCCGAGACGGTGTCGGGCAGGGCGAGGCTTTCAAGCAGCGGGATGATGTAGACGCAGCCGGTTTCCAGCACGGCGCCTTCCGACAGGTCGATCTCGTGCAGCTTGAGGCGGTCCAGCTTGCTTTCCACGGTCGCCACCGGGCCGGGCAGGAAGGAGGCGCGCACGCGATAGGCCGTGTGGCCGAGGCGCAAGTCCAGGCTCGCCGGCTGGATCTGGTCGTCGTCCAGCGGACGGCTGCTCTTCAGCCCGCCCTTGCTGAACAGTTCCGCTATGTCCCGGTCCGGCAGGATGCCTGTCTGGCGCACTTTGCCCACTCCCCTGTCTGACCGGACAGCTTTAGCGCGCAACTTCGTTGACGCAAGGCGCGCGCGGCCATATAAGCCGGTTTATCCCGTGGTGATTTGGCCGGCCGGCTTGCAGCCACGTTAAACAAGTCGCTAAAAGGGGCCGCATGACACCGGCTTTGCGACTTTCGCGGCCGGTTTTTTGTTTGTGAAGGCAGACATGATGGTCGACACGAAGCGCCCCCTCCACCCGCAGACCACCCTCGTTCATGGCGGCACGCTGCGTTCGCAGTTTGGCGAGACGTCGGAAGCGATGTACCTGACGCAGGGCTTTGTCTATGACAGCGCGGAAGCCGCGGAAGCCCGTTTCAAGGGCGAGGAACCCGGCTTCATCTATTCGCGCTATGCGAACCCGACCGTCGACATGTTCGAGAAGCGCATGGCGGCGTTGGAGGGCGCGGAGGATGCGCGCGCGATGGCTTCCGGCATGGCCGCCGTGTCGGCCGCCCTGCTCTGCCAGTTGAAGGCCGGCGACCATCTCGTCGCCGCCAAGCAGCTTTTCGGTTCATGCCGCTGGGTGGCAGAGACGCTGTGCCCGAAATTCGGCATCGAGGCGACCATCATCGACGGGACGAAGCTTGAGGAATGGGAAGCGGCGCGCCGGCCCAACACGAAGGTGTTCTTCCTGGAAAGCCCGACCAATCCGACGCTGGCGGTCATCGACATTGCCGCGGTCGCGGACATCGCCAATGCCAACGGCATCACGGTCGTCGTGGACAATGTCTTCGCCACACCGCTCTACCAGAAGCCGCTGGAGCTTGGCGCGCATGTCATCGTCTATTCGGCGACCAAGCATATCGACGGGCAGGGCCGGTGCCTCGGCGGCATCGTCCTGTCGTCGAAGGACTGGATCGACGAGAACCTGCACGACTATTTCCGCCACACCGGCCCCAGCCTTTCGCCGTTCAACGCGTGGACCCTGCTCAAGGGGCTCGAAACCCTGCCGCTGCGCGTGGCGCAACAGACCGCGTCGGCCGCGCGCATCGCCGATTTCCTGGCCGGCCACGGCAAGGTGGCGCAGGTCATCTATCCCGGCCGGGCCGACCATCCGCAGGCGGGCATCGTGGCGCGGCAGATGACGGGCGGCTCGACCATGGTCTGCATGGAGCTGAAGGGCGGAAAGAAAGCGGCCTTCGCCTTCGAGAACGCGCTTTCGATCTTCGCCATCTCCAACAACCTGGGCGACGCCAAGAGCCTCGTGACCCATCCCACCACGACGACGCACAAGAACCTGAGCGAAGAGGCGCGGCTGGAACAGGGCATCCGGCCCGGCACGGTGCGCCTGTCTGTCGGACTGGAACACGGCGACGACCTGATCGCCGACATCGAACAGGCGCTGGCGCGGGTGTGAAACGCTCAGCCGCGCCCGGCGAAAGTGCGCCGGGCCAGAAGGATGCGCATGGCTGCCGTGTAGAGGCAGACGGCGGCAAAGCCCCATGCGATGACGGCAAACCAGGACGGGAACAGGCACATGGCGGCGAAGACCGCGATGGTCTCGGTGGCCTCGGCCAGGCCGGTTGTGAAATAGATCGACTTGTCGCCCCGCGCCACCGTCTCCATGGCATGGCGTTCGGCCAGCACGGCATAGGCGAGGAAGCTGGCGCCGTTGGCGTAGAAGCTGAACAGGAGCGCCGCCGCGGCCAGCGCATTGGCCTGCGGGTCGAGCGCGGCAAAAGCCAGCGGAATGGCACCGTAGAAGATGAAGTCGAGCACGATGTCCAGATAGCCGCCATAGCCGGTCTTGCCATTGATGGCCGCGACGGCGCCATCAAGGCCGTCGGCCAGCCGGCTTGCCAGCAGCAGGACAAGCCCGGTCCAAAGCCATCCGCTCGCAATGGCGGCGGCGGCGGCCATGCCGACAAGCCAGCCGGCCCATGTGACCTGATTGGCGCTCATGCCCGCCGCGGCGATGCGCCGCGCCATGGCTCTCAGCCCCGGATCGATGCGCCTGCGCACCCAGCCATCCAGCATGTGCCCTCTCCTTTCGCGGGAAGGGGTAGCAAATGCGCCCGCGCGTTGCCAATCAAGTGCTTGCGAGCAGACCGTTGACGGCAGGGCGCGGGGCGGGTGTATGATCGGGATGTGGAGTTTGCCATGTATCGCGCGAATACGGAAAACATCGAAGTCAGCGTCGAACCGATCTATCTGGACGAGGAATCCGCGCCGGAGGAGAACCGCTATTTCTGGGCCTACCAGGTCCAGATCGCCAACAGGGGGACCGTCGCGGTCAAGCTGATGTCCCGCTACTGGCGGATCACGGACGGGTTCGGACGGGTGGAGGAAGTGCGCGGTCCCGGCGTCGTCGGCGAGCAGCCGGTCATCGCGCCGGGCGGGCAGTATGAATACACGTCCGGCTGTCCGTTGCCGACACCGTCGGGCATCATGCAGGGCAGCTACACGATGAGCGACGCCGATGGCCGGCAGTTCGATGTCGACATTCCCGCCTTCTCGCTCGACATTCCCGGCGTGGCACGCATGGTCAACTGACCGGGTGCATCCGGTTTACTTGTCGCGGAAATCGCCGGGATCGAAGGTATAGCTGGTCGAGCAGAACTCGCAGGTGACGCTGATCTTGCCGTCCTCGATGCTTTCCTCGATCTCGTCGGCGGTGAAACCGTCCAGGATCGCGCCGATCTTCTCGCGCGTGCAGGAGCATTTGTCGTGGACCGCAGCCGGTTCGTAGACGATCGCGCCGTGCTCATGGAAAAGGCGGTAGAGCAGGCGCTCGGCGCCGACACTGGGGTCCCAGAGTTCCGTGGGCTCGATCGTGGCCAGCAGCGCTTCGGTCTCGCGCCAGGCATTGTCCACGGGCGCATGGCCGCTGCCGTCGTCGCCATCGCCCCCATGCAGGTCCGGCATGCGCATGCGCTCCGGGGCATCGGGCAGGAACTGCGCGACGATACCGCCGGCGCGCCACTGCGTGCGGTTGCCGGACAGGATCTGCTGGCCGGCAGCAAGGCGCACGGCTGTCGGGATCTGTTCGGACTGGCGGAAATATTTCTGCGCCACGACCTCGAGGCTGGACCCGTCCAGTTCCACGATGCCCTGGTAACGCTGCATGTGGACGCCCTGGTCGATGGTCAGCGCCAGGATGCCTGTCCCGAGCAGTTCCTCGGGCGCCGTGCGGCCGGCCGCGACCGCCTCGGCCAGCCTGTCCCCGTCATAGCGGGCATAGGCGCGCACGCCGTCGGGTGTGGTGAAGTCGGCAACCAGCATGTCGACGGGACCGTCGGACTGGGTCTGGAAGATGAACTTGCCGCTAAACTTCAGCGATGTGCCAAGCAGAACGGCCAGCGTGACCGCCTCGGCGAGCAGCAGGCTGACCTCCGGCGGATAGGCATGGCGGGCCAGGATGGAATCCAGTTCCGGCCCCAGCTGAACGATGCGCCCGCGCACATCGAGGGCCGAAACCTGAAACGGCACGACGGCATCGTCGCCGGCGTGTCCGATCTCGCCAAGCTCCTTGTCATTGTTCGTCACGGTCAGAGCCCCGCCGCAAAGCACCAGTTGATAATGGCCTTCTGCGCATGAAGGCGATTTTCCGCCTCGTCGAAGACAACCGAATGGGGGCCGTCGATGACATCGTCGGTCACTTCCTCGCCCCGGTGGGCGGGAAGGCAATGCATGAAGAGGGCATCGGGCCTGGCATGGGCCATGAGTTCGGCGTTCACCTGATAGGGCAGGAAGACGTTGTGGCCACGGGCGCGATGCTCCTGTCCCATGGAAACCCAGGTATCGGTGACGACGCAGTCGGCGCCGGTAACCGCCTCGACCGGATCGCGGGTGAGCGTGATGGTCCCGCCATTCTCGCGGGCCCAGTCGACGAAGGCCGGCGCGGGCTCGCTGCCCTCGGGATAGGCGATGGCCAGTTCGAACCGGAACCGCGCCGAGGCTTCCATCAGCGAATGGAGCACGTTGTTGCCGTCGCCCGTCCAGGCGAAGCGCTTGCCCGCCACGGGGCCGCGATGCTCCTCGAATGTCAGCAGGTCGGCCATGATCTGGCAGGGATGGGTGTCATCGGTCAGCCCGTTGATGACGGGCACGGTCGCCGCGTCGGCGAGTTCCAGCAGGCGGGAATGCTCGGTGGTGCGGATCATGATGGCATCGACATAGCGCGACAGCACGCGCGCGGTGTCGGCGATGGTCTCGGAGCGGCCAAGCTGCATCTCGGCGCCGGTCAGCATGATGGTTTCACCGCCAAGCTGGCGCATGCCGACATCGAAGGAGACGCGGGTGCGCGTCGACGGTTTCTCGAAGATCATGGCCATGACCTTGCCTTCCAGCGGGCGCGGACCATGACCGGCCTTGGTGGCGGCCTTGATCTCGCGGGCGCTATCGAGCAGGCCGCGCAATTCGGACGCGGTGACGGCGGAAAGGTCGAGGAAATGGCGCATGGTTCCGGCCATGGCTAGGCTCCATCCGTGTTTCTTGTCATTGGCTAAGCCGCCGAAAGGCTGGCGGCGGCCTCGCGCACCCGCTCGACGGCCTGGCGGATCTCGTCGTCTGAGGCGGTGAGCGGCGGCAGGAAGCGCAGCACGTTGTCGCCGGCGGGAACGGCCAGCAGCCTGGCCGTGCGCAGGGCGGCATTGACCGTTGCGTTCGGCATGACGCATTTCACGCCCAGCATCAGGCCCGATCCGCGCACTTCAGCCAGCACGTCGGGGAATTCGTCGACCACCGAGGCCAGGCCCTGCTTGAACAGCAGCGCCTTGCGCGACACCTCGTCAAGGAAGCCATCCTCCAGCACGACGTCGAGGACGGCGTTGGCGACCGCCATGGCGAGCGGGTTGCCGCCGAAGGTCGTGCCATGCGTTCCCGCGACCATGCCGGCGGCCGCCTCTTCGGTGGCAAGGCAGGCGCCGACGGGGAAGCCGCCGCCGATGCCCTTGGCGATGGCCATGATGTCCGGCGCCACGCCCGACCATTCATGGGCAAACAGCTTGCCGGTGCGCCCGACGCCGCTCTGCACCTCGTCGAGGATCAGCAGCGCGCCGTTGCTGTCGCACAATTCGCGCAGGTCGCGCATCGTCTCGCTGGACACCGGACGGATGCCGCCCTCGCCCTGGACGGGCTCGATGAGGATGGCGGCGGTCGTCTCGCCGATGGCCGCCAGCAGCGCCTCGCGGTCGCCGAACGGAACCTGGATGAAGCCCGGCGCCTTGGGGCCGAAGCCTTCGAGGTATTTCGCCTGGCCGCCGGCCGCGATGGTGGCCAGCGTGCGTCCGTGGAACGCGCCCTCGAAGGTGATGATGTCGATGCGCTCGGGATGGCCCTTCTGGTAATGATAACGCCGCGCCGTCTTGATCGCGCATTCCAGGGCCTCGGCGCCTGAATTGGTGAAGAAGACGCGGTCGGCGAAGGTATGCTCCGCCAGCCGATCGGCAAGCCGGCGCTGGCCCGGGATCTCGAACAGGTTGGAGGTGTGCCACAGCTTTCCGGCCTGTTCGGTGAGGGCTGCGACCAGGTGCGGATGGCAATGACCGAGCGAGTTCACCGCGATGCCGCCGGAGAAATCCAGGTATCGGTCGCCATCGTTCATGATGAGCCAACACCCCTCGCCGCGTTCCGGCGAAACCGGAATGCGCGCATAGGTATCGAACAAGGCGGAGCCGGGCATTGCTAGTCATCTCCAGAGCAGCCCCGGGCTGCCGGAACGCACCGGCACGGGGCAAGGACAATCAAAAAAGCCGCCTCTCCGGGCGGCTTGCTCGCACTATTCCCGTTTCAAGCCTTCAAGTCAATCTTTGCGGCCGCGGCAGGCGGCGAAACGGGCCCCAGGCAACCCCGCCAGGCCCATCTGTCGCATTTCGGACTCACCCCGGAAGCAAATTTGGGGAAAACGGCGAAAAGCCCGGCAGCCGGGGGGCCGGACTCTTGTCACCGAGTCACCGCGTATTGTAGTTATCGGTCAATCAGAGACTACATCTCGTGCGGCGAACCCAAAATGTTGAAAGACAGGGCGTCCGGTGATCCGGGCGAACGCCGGCGGATTCATTGAAATGCGGCGACCGGAGCAATGACGATGAACTGGACCGACGAGCGGGTTGAACTCCTCAAGAAACTTTGGGCCGAAGGCCTGAGCGCCAGCCAGATCGCGGCCCAGCTTGGCGGGGTGAGCCGCAACGCGGTGATCGGCAAGGTTCACCGGCTCAAGCTTTCGGGGCGCGGAAGGCCGGCGGCCAGCCCGCAACGGCAGAAGAAGGCGGCCCGGCCCGCCGCAGCCGCGCCCTCGAACGCAAAACCGGCGGCGCGCCCGGCCGGTCCCGCGCCGCGCATGGCGCCGATGACGTCGGGAGCCAACGCACTCCAAGCGGATTACGAGGAAGACGTGATCGCCGAACCGGTGCCGGTCGCGCGCAGCCAGGAAATCGTCGTGCCGATTTCACGCCACCTGGCACTCACGGAATTGACCGAGCGGACCTGCAAATGGCCCATCGGCGACCCGCTGGCCGAGGATTTCCATTTCTGCGGCCACGAGTCCGGCGAAAGCGGCCCCTACTGCAAGTATCACGCCCGGCTGGCTTTCCAGCCTGCTTCCGACCGGCGGCGCAACCGCTGAACCGGTGGCGGACGAGGCGCGTCCGGCGCCTCACTCCCTGACCATGACCTTGTGGCTGTCGTCGTCCTTGGGCCGATCCGCTTCGAGCTGGCGTCCGGTCGCGATGTAATAGACGGTTTCGGCCACATTCGTCGCGTGATCGCCGATGCGCTCGATATTCTTGGCGCAGAACAGCAGATGCGTGCAGGGCGAGATATTGCGCGGATCTTCCATCATGTAGGTCAGAAGCTCGCGAAAGAGCGACGTATACATGCTGTCGATGGCCTCGTCGCGGTCGCGCATGTCGGGAATGCGCTCGACCGAGCGTGTGGCATAGGCATCGAGGACATCCTTCAACTGTCCAAGCGCGAGATCGGCCAGGGATTCCAGTCCGCGGTAGAAACTGCGCGGCTGGCTTTCGCGGCTGATCACGGCGATCCGCTTTGCGATACTCTTGCCCAGGTCGCCCACCCGCTCGAGGTCGGCGGCGATGCGCATGGCGCCGACCACTTCGCGCAGGTCCTGGGCCATCGGCTGGCGCAGGGCGATGATCCGCACAGCCTTGTCATCGATCTCACGCTGGAGGCGGTCCAGCACGATGTCGCGCGCGCGGATGTCCCCGGCGAGGCTTTCGTCGGACCGGACCAGGGCCGAAACGGCGTCATAGACCATGGACTCCGCCATGCCGCCCATCTGCGCGATGCGGTCAGCCAGCATGTGAAGATCGGCGTCAAAGCCGCGCACGGTGTGATTTGATTCCGCCATTTCCGGTTCCTTGTCCTCCCAGGCGGCGCGTCGACGTGGGCGCCGGTCCGTTTGCATAACCGGCTAACATAGATTGCCGGCGTTGTCGTGTCCCGCCGTGCATTCATTCATCGCGGAAAAACCCCGGCACATCGCGCGGCAATGCTGTCACGCCCACTCATGCCGACGGCAGGACCACCGTGAATGTCGACCCCTCGCCGGGGACGGATTCGACCTTCAACTGGCCGCCATGGCGGGCGACGATGTGCTTGACGATGGCAAGCCCCAGCCCGGTTCCCTTGCGCATCCGGCTTTCATCGGCATCGACACGGTAGAAGCGTTCCGTTATGCGCGGCAAGTGCTCCCTGGCGATGCCCCTGCCATAGTCGCGCACCGATACCGCAACGGCAGGCATTCCATCAACACGGGCCGGGCTCGCCGTCACATCGATGCGGCCGCCGGCGTTGCCGTACTTGCAGGCGTTTGCCAGAAGGTTCTCGAAGACCTGGAACAACTCGTCCTCCTCGCCCGGGACCACCCTGGGCGCCTCGTCCCATTCGCTGCGGATCGCCACACCGCTTTCGCTTGCCAGATGCGCCATCGAGCCGATCAGGCGCTCGATGAGCGCGGTCAGGTCGACCGGCTTGCGGCCGCGCAAGACTGGCTTCATTTCAAGACGCGACAATGACAGCAGGTCGTCGATCAGGCGCGCCATGCGCCCGGTCTGCTCCTGCATGATGCCAAGAAAACGCTCTCGCGCCTTCGGATCGTCCTTGGCCGGGCCACGCAGAGTCTCGATGAACCCGGAAACCGAGGCGAGCGGCGTGCGCAGTTCGTGGCTGGCATTGGCGATGAAATCGGACCGCATCCGCTCCATGCGCCAGACCTCGGTTCGGTCGGAGAACGTGGCCAGGAAGGTTTCCGGCGTGCCGCCCAGCGGGCTCACCGTGACGCGGAAGCGGCGTTCAAGGGGCAGCCGTTCGACATAATCGGCCGATTGCGGCCTGGCATCGCGGATCACGCTGTCGACCAGGTCGATCATCTCCGCACTCCGAAAACGGAGCCGGAACGATGCGCCCTGGCGCAATTCGCCGAACATCTCGCGGGCCGGCTGGTTGGCGAAGATCACCTCCGCGCTGCTCCCGAAGACAACCAGCGGGTCGGGCATGGCATCGGCAAACCGGCGCACGGCGCCGTCGCCCGCCGTCTGGAGGGCGGCCGCCGGACGCGCCTCGCCCCGCCCGCGCCCGGCGATCCGGACAACCTGCAAGACCGCGACAAGCAGCAGGAACACGACGCCCGTCCATGCAAGTCCCCCGCCGAAAAGGGCCAGGCCAAGGGACGCCAACCCCGCAAGGGCCAGAACAGTCAGGGCGCGTCCGGGATCTTCAGGCGCTCGCATGGTTTCCTTTCCGGCCAGGCGCCCGCATGGCGCCCGTGTTCAGCCCCGGTTCCCTTCGATGGCGGTTTGGGGCAATGATCAGCTTCCTTGTTTTGTTTGAATGAAGGTTTGATGACAATGGGAAAGCGTCTCAGCCATGCCGGCGATACCGAACTGAAACCTGTCTCCATCGAGGTGGACGGCCATCAGCGGGTGTTCGACATCGGCGATCCGGACCTGCCGGACTGGATCAGCGACAACGTCATGACGGCGGGCGGCTACCCCTATGACGACAAGCTGAACCGCAAGGATTACGACCGGACGCTTGAAACGCTTCAGGAGGAACTGGTGAAGCTGCAGACCTGGCTGCAGAAATCCGGCCACCGCGTGATCATCCTCTTCGAGGGTCGGGACGCGGCAGGCAAGGGCGGGTCGATCGCTGCATTCCGCCAGTTCCTCAATCCCCGCCACACGCGCAATGTCGCGCTTTCCAAGCCGACGGAGACGGAGCGCCAGCAATGGTACTTCCAGCGCTATGTCGCCCATTTCCCGACGGCCGGCGAAATCGTGACGTTCGACCGCTCATGGTACAACCGCGCGGTGGTGGAGCCGGTAATGGGGTTCTGCACGACGGCGGAGTATCTGAAATTCCTGGACGACGTGCCTGATTTCGAGCGCATGATCTCAGAGGAAGGCATCCACCTGTTCAAGTTCTGGCTGAACATCGGCCAGGAAACGCAGCTCAAGCGCTTCCATGACCGGGTGCACAGCCGCCTGAAATACTGGAAATTCTCGCCCATCGACATTGCCGGAATCTCCAAGTGGGATGCCTATACCCGGCATCGGGACGCCATGCTGGAGAAAACCCACACGGATCACGCGCCATGGACCGTCGTGCGCGCCAACGACAAGCGGCGCCTGCGCATCGAGATCATCCGTCATGTCCTGCGGTCGATCGATTTTCCGGAGCGCGACGAGGAACGGATCGGCGAGCCCGACGCGGCCATCATCTGTTCCGGCGCGGACTTCCTGGAGCGGGACGGCGCGGACTGAGCGAGGCGGGCCGGTGCGGCGTCTTGTTCCAGCGGTGCGGCGCGCGGACCAGTTCCAGAAGGGCGCGCCAGGCAGCCCATGACTGCATGAGCCAATAGAGCGGCAGGCCGAGCGGCCACCATGACAGCCGCCGGCGTTCCGGCGGCGACATCGCCTTCCATCCCAGCGCGAAATGCACCGCATAGGCGCAGAGCATGAGGCCCAGGTCCAGGCACCAGAGGATGAAGGCGGGACCGGACGGGGTATCCAGAACGCCGGCCAGATGGAGCAGGACCGTCAGGTGAAACAGCGGATGCACCAGCGCGCAGAAGACGATCCCCAGCAGGAAAACCTGGATGACGAGGAGATCCGCCAGACCGCATTCCGCGGCCAGACTGCGGGGATGGCGGGTGTGGACCAGCCAGCACTGCATCCAGCCCTTCAGCCAGCGCGTGCGCTGCCCCAGCCAGTCGGACAGGGTATCGGGTGCATCCTCGAGGGTCGGCCTCTCGATCATTGCAGCGCGATAGCCGCTGCGCACAAGCCGGACGCCGAGGTCGGCATCCTCCGTCACGTTGTAAGGGTCCCAGGCGAGCACTTCTTCAAGGATGTCGCGGCGGAAATGATTGGAGGTGCCGCCCAGCGGCAGGAAGAGCCTGCTGCGGGCCAGCCTTGGCAAAAGCCCGCGAAACAGGGCGGCGTAATCGAGGGCGAACATGGATGTCAGCCAGGAATGCGGAGCGTTGCGGATGAACAGCGGCGCCTGGACGCAGGCCAGATTCCCGTCCCCCATGCTGAATGCCTGCCAGGCCTCCAGCAATTGCTCGGGATGCGGCCGGTCCTCCGCATCGTAAAGCACAACGAGATCGCCGCGCGTAATCCTGAGGGCATAGGCAAGCGCATTCGGCTTGGTGCGCGGTCCGCCCGGCGGAACCACGATGACCTCCACCGTGGGGGCCAGGGGGTGATCCCGTATGGCCGCGATCGTGCCATGGTCGTCGGCTTCGCAAGCGATGGCGATATGCAGTTTTGATCGCGGCCAGCGCAACTGGTTGAGATTGACGAGCAGTTCGCCAATCACCGCCTCTTCGCGGTAGGCAGCCACCAGAACGCAATAGGCCGGCAGGGCATCGGCCCGGACGGGCCGGAGGGCCGCAGGCCGCCGCGTCCCGGCTGAGGGTACCGCCAATGCGCGCAGCAGGAGACAGGCGAGGAAGAAGAGACTTGCCGCCGCGTGCACGGCGGCCAGGGTCAGTTGCGGGACCGCAAAAAGACCGGCGGGTATGGCGACCAGAAGGGCGCCCGCGGCGAAGCTCTGCCAACCGTTCGCGACAAGCCGCGCCGACAGGTCCGGCCGCGCCGCGAACAACCGGTCCGTGCTTTCGGCCCGGATCGCCCGCCCGTGGCGCAGCAAGAGCGCCTCGCGAAGGCGGGAGGGCGCAACGACCGTCGCCTGCTGCCCGGACCCCGCCGCACCTTTCAATGACGCCCTCAGGGCCGAAAGATCGGTGACATCGGGCGACAACAGGGTCTCGGGCGGCGCGCCATCGCATGCATACAAGACAGCCTGATGCGACTGCGCAGAAGACATGCCGGGGGCAGTCCGAAGCGTCCCGATCAGCCTGCCGGGATCGATCGTGTCGCGAAACGCCAGGCCGAGTTCGCTCGCCACCGCCCTGAAATAGCGCGTTTCGTCGAAGCCCGGCGAGGCCAGCAATTCACGCTGGACCGTTGTGCCATTGAGGGCAGCCCGGCGCATGAGCGCCACTGTTTCGCGCGGCGCGACGCCGGCGCGCGCCAGGATGCGGACAAGCCGGACAGTTTCGGGGTGATGGATCGTTCTGGCCGAAGCGGAGGCGGGAACCTGCATCGGCGGAGCGGTCAGATGACCGGCGCGAACAGGCGCATGAGCCTTTCAAGGCGTCCGGGCTTGCGCTTCTCGCCCTGGCCTTCCAGGCCGGCGTCCTGCCAGATTCCGCCGGAGGAAGGATCGCCGCCTTTCCCGCGCCCCACATCCACATGATCTTCCGGCCTTTCCGGACCAGGCTTAAGCCGGAATCTGGTTTCCGACCCGCTTCCCTTGTTCGCATTCCTTCGCAAGGCCGCCCCCTGACACTTGCCGGGAACATAGGCGCCCTGAACGGGAAGGATATGGCGCGATCACGTAATGTAGCCCTGCCGGATCGCCTCGGCGACGGCCTGGGTCCGGTTGGCGGCGCCGAGTTTCGTCTTTGCGCTGAGAAGGTGCTTTTCCGACGTATGTTCGGAGATCCCGAGGATGCGGGAAATCTCCCACTCGCTCTTGCCCGCCGCCGCCCAGCGGATGCATTCGGCCTCGCGCCGTGTCAGGCGCCCGGCCCGTTCGCCCGTGAAACCGCGGGACAGATGCAGCGCGCGCTCTATCGCATAGGTTGAAACGAGAGACACCATCCCGAAATGCGCGGGCGGAAGGTCCATGTGCTCGCCGCCGAGCGACAGCAATGCCAGCGTGCCGTCCGTCGTGACGAGCGGTATGGACATGCCCCGGCGCATGCCGAACTCGCCGGCCTCCGCCATGACCCGGTCCGCGGCCTTGTTGCCGCGCGTCACGCGGGCCGCATCGTCCCAGGTGAATGGCTGCATGTTGTGCTTGGCAAAGTGCACCACGGGATCGGCCGCGACATAGTTGCAGCCGATATACCGCTCTATCCATTCCGCGGACCAGCCGCCGAGCAGGATGTGTTCGCGCCTGATCTCGGGCTCGGCCGCCGGGTCCTGCTGGGATCCGATGATCATGCGGTCGAGCCCGAAGCGGCCCGTCATGGCCAGCAAGCGGTTGCAGACCTCCTGGGCCGAATTCGCCCGGTTGATCTGGCTGATATGCTCCAGCGTCTCATCGAAAAGCTGACGACTTGTCATTCCGCCCCCACTGATTGCATTCCTGTATCCGCACACACGCGCATTAGACCAAGGTGCGATGCGCGTTTCCATAGATCAGTGGTTGCAAGAAGAACGCGATCATGACCGGTCGCAAGCCGGCCTGCGCCGTGCTATGGAACGCGGCGGGCGCGGTTGCTCGCGCAGCAGCCGCATTTCCAAAGGCAGGCAGGAGACGCGTCCCGTGGCGCCATACGGCACATCATCGCTGGTCCGCTTGGCCGCTGCGCTCGCCATGGCCGTCGTCATGCAGGCGCCCGTGGCGCAGGCTGCAAGCCGCTTCCCGGTGCTCTGGGACAGCGGCGAACGCCTGCCGGCGGTGAGCCTTGCCGAGACGAGCCGGCTGCGCTTCCTGGTCATGACCGATTTTCCACCGTTCAGCTTCCTCGATTCCAATGGCCGGCTGACAGGTTTTCATGTGGACCTGGCGCAGGCCATCTGCCGGGAACTGGATCTGCTCGACAAATGCCAGATCCAGGGCCTGCCATGGGAAGAACTGCCGGGCGCCTTGCGGTCCGACCAGGGCGATGCCGTGCTCAGCGGCCTGCCGGACGATGCCGGCATGCAGGGCATCGCGCTGACGCGCGCCTATTTCCCCCTTCCCGCGCGCTTCGCGACCCGCCGCCAGGCCAGCCTTGAGGAACCGCTCTCACAGGCACTCGCGGAAAAGCGGGTGGGGGTCATGGGCGGCTCAAGGCATGAGCAGATGCTGCGCGCATGGTTCCCCGAGGCGCAGGCGGTGGTCTATTCGCGCGAAAGCTGGATGCTGCAGGATCTCAAGGATGGCAAGACGGACGCCGTCTTCGCCGACGGCATGCGCCTGTCCTTCTGGCTGGGCGGCACCAATGCCGATGCCTGCTGCATGTTTTCCGGCGGCGCCTATTACGCCCCGGAACTGCTCGGGGCGGGCCACCGCATCGCCGTCGATGCACGCCAGGAAAAACTGGCGCCGGCGCTGGAGCAGGCGTTGAAACAACTGTCTGCCAAGGGCGTGATGAACGAGCTTTACCTACGCTATTTCCCGGTCGGCTTCTTCTGACCGCGCGGCGGCGCCGACATGGTATCCGGACCGCCGGAAGGGCAGCAAGAGCGACCAGGGCAGGCTGGCGGTGGCGGGCCCGCGAAACTCGTCGAGCCCGATGGTCATGCCGTCATGACCGGCCCGGGGCTGGTCGCGATAGGTGCCGAAAAGCCTGTCCCAGACGGGAAGGTTGAAACCGTAGTTCGAATCGGTCTCCGGCTGCCATGACGAATGGTGCACGCGATGCATGTCGGGTGTGACCAGAAACAGCCGCAGCACACGGTCGAGCTTCAGCGGCAGGCGGGCATTGGCGTGGTTGAACATGGCGGTCGCGTTGAGCACGATCTCGAAGACGAGAACCGCGACCACGGGCGGGCCCAGCAGCACGACGATCGCCGCCTTCCAGACCATGGAGACGAGAATCTCGGCCGGGTGGAAACGCAGCGCCGTGGTCAGGTCGAAGCCGGTGTCAGCATGGTGCATGCGGTGGAACCGCCACAAGAGCGGGATCTTGTGGCTGGCCCAATGCTCCAGCCAGACGGCGAAATCGAGGATGACGAAGGCAAGGATGCCGGCGACCAGCGGCGGCACGCCCAGCGCGGGGAACAGGCCCCAGCCCCTCGATTCCGCCCAGAGCGCGGTGCCCACGGCAGCGGCAGGGAAAACGAGCCGCAGCAGGATCGTCGAAAGCACCGCCATGGACAGGTTGGTGAACCAGCGCCTGCCCTTCCAGGCCCCCGCCATTTCCGGGCGCGCCAGGCGCGGCGACCAGAGTTCGAACAGCGCCATCACCGCGAAGACGGAGGCGAAGGCGCCGAAGCGGATGACGGGCTCGGGAAGCGACTGAAGCATGGTGTTTCACCCTCGATGTCCGGTGCCTTCTGCCATGGGAAATCCGGCGCGCACGGGCAAGTCACGTTCGGGTGAGGCGCGGCGCGTTCACTCCGCGGTACGGAACCGCGCCTGGGCGCCGCGCTCGATGGCCGCAACGGTCAGCTTGTCGAGGCCGAGGCGGTCACGCAGCATCTGCAGGAAGCGCAGCTCCTCCTGCTCGACATGCAGGTCGGCCGCGGCCACCTCGACCGCCAGGGCATAGGCGGTGTCGCGCAGGCGATGCGGCACCGATTCCGACACGATGTCGAAGATCCGGTCCAGACCGTCATCGGCCTGAAGCAGTTCCCGGCACACCCGCGTCGCCGAAATCAGCCGGTCCTCACCGTAGCCGCGGAAGACCGGCAGCGTCTCGATGACATTGCCGATGCGCCGCATCTCCTCGTCGGACATGGATCGGTCCACCGCGGACATCACCACCATGACGTAAACCAGCGCATCCTGTGTCGCGAGCAGGCTCATCTTCAACTCCAGATCAATCCCGTTGGCCGCATAGGTATGGTGTGGCGCGGGCAGACGCAAGCAAATTAAGGGGTCCGCCGATTGACCCCCGCCCGGCACTTGAATATCAGGGTCCGCGCATCGTCGCGCATAGCATCGCACCGCAACCGGAGCGCCACCATCCCATGACCGCGTCCTCGAACATCCTGTCCGGCCTGACCCCGGCCCTCACAGACGCTGCGCAGAGCAGCAAGGCATGGCCTTTCGAGGAAGCACGCAAGATCATCAAACGCCACGAGAAGACCGGCTTTCCCGCCGAGATCCTGTTCGAAACGGGATACGGCCCGTCCGGCCTGCCGCATATCGGCACCTTCGGAGAGGTGGCGCGCACGACCATGGTGCGCAACGCATTCCGCGTGCTGACGGGCGACAAGGTGCCGACGCGCCTGCTGTGTTTCTCCGACGACATGGACGGCATGCGCAAGATCCCGGACAATGTCCCGGACCGCAAGGCGCTGGAGCCCTATCTGCACATGCCGCTGACCGTGGTGCCAAATCCCTTCGGCGGCGACTATCCGAGCTTCGGCCATCACAACAACGCCATGCTGCGGCGTTTCCTCGACACGTTCGGCTTCGACTACGAATTTGCCAGCGCGACCGAGTACTACAAGTCCGGCAGGTTCGACGACATCCTGCTGCGCGTCGCGGAACGCTACGACGCCATCATGGACATCATGCTGCCGACGCTGGGCGAGGAGCGGCGCGCGACCTATTCCCCCTTCCTGCCGATCTCGCCCAAGACCGGCCGGGTGCTCTACGTGCCGATGAAGGCGGTGGACGCGGACAACGGCACCATCACCTATGTCGACGACGAGGGGGACGAGATCACGCAGCGGGTCACCGGCGGGCAGGTGAAACTGCAGTGGAAGCCCGATTTCGGGGCCCGCTGGGCAGCGCTCAACGTCGATTTCGAGATGTTCGGCAAGGATCACGGGCCGAACATGATGGTCTACGATTCCATCTGCAAGGCGCTGGGCGGGCGGCCGCCGGAGCATTTCGTCTACGAACTGTTCCTCGACGACAAGGGCGAGAAGATATCCAAGTCCAAGGGCAACGGCCTGACCATCGACGAGTGGCTGGCCTATGCGCCGACGGAAAGCCTGGCGCTCTACATGTTCCAGAAGCCGCGCACGGCCAAGCGGCTCTACTTCGACGTGATCCCGCGCGCGGTGGACGAGTATTTCACCTTCCTGTCGGCCTATGAGCGGCAGGATACGGCCAACCGGCTTGCCAACCCGGTCTGGCACATCCACGGCGGCAACCCGCCGGCCGGTGACATGCCGGTCAGCTTCGCCATGCTGCTCAATCTCGTGAGCGCCTCCAACGCCCACGACAAAAACGTGCTGTGGGGCTTCATCTCGCGCTATGCCCCCGGCGTGACCGCGCAGACGCATCCCAAGCTCGACGAGCTGGTCGGCTACGCGATCCGCTACTTCGACGATTTCGTGCTGCCGGCCAAGACGTTCCGGGCGCCCGACGACGTGGAGCGCGCGGCGCTCGAGGCACTCGAAGCCTCGCTCGGCGCCCTGCCTGCCGATGCCGATGGCGCGGCGATCCAGGATGCGGCGCTGGACGTGGCGCGCGGCATCGAGCGCTACCAGGACCACAAGAAGACCAGCCCGGATGGCGGGCCGGGCGTCTCGGTCGCCTTTTTCCAGATGATCTACGAGGTGCTGCTCGGCCAGGAGCGGGGCCCGCGCTTCGGCTCGTTCACGGCGCTCTACGGAATCGCGGAAATGCGGGCGCTGATCCGGAAGGCGCTGAGCGGCGAACTCGCCTGAGCCTTTCGCCTATTCCTTCGACAGGAGCAGGCGGCTCTGCTTGCCGAGCGTGTCGGACAGCTTTCCGGCCATGCCGGCGAGAAGGGCGGGCAGCATGAGCTGGATCGTCATGTCCGTTTCGCTCACATCCACGGTGCCGGTCACGGTCTGGCCGAAGGCGCCGGCGGAAAAGTGCAACTGCTCTTCGCGCCATTCCTTGTCGAGGCGAACACCCATGCCGATGGCTTTCTCCACCTGGTCGAAACGGTCGCGCACACGTTCGAGTGCCTTTTCCCGGCCCAGTTCGTGAGAGACGGTGATGGTGACGGGTTTGGCCATGTCGGCTCCTGTTTGCTGTCAGGCATCTTCAGCCCGCATATGGGCCTCAGCGCCCGCCTTGTGAAGACGCTGGCAGCGGATTGACCGCCTTGAAGGCATACAATCCCCTGCCCTTTTCGCGCGCCTCGGCAAGGCGCGCTTCAAGGCCGGGACCGTTCACTTCCAAGGCCCAGCCGTTCCGCGCCATCCATGCCGCCATGTCGTCACCGGCCAGCGCGCAGGACGTGGTGATGACGGCCGGGTTGGGCTTCTCCGGTGCGCGGCAGGAAATGGCACGCGCGCGGATCCATTGGCGCAACGCCGTTCGCGCCATCATGCCGCAGGGCTGGTCCTGGCCGTCGCCGTCGCGGCAGGTGGTCTCCAGCGGCGGCGTCTCGATGCCGTCGAGACGCAGGCGGTGGCCCTCCGCCTCCAGCAGATTGGCCTCCAGCGCCACCGGACGGTGAAGCAGGCGCTCCTGCCAGCCGGTGGTACCGGACGGATCGGGCGGCGGCGCGGGTACTGCCGGGGCGGCAAGGGGACTGAGCGGCGGACGCGGCGCGACACGTTCGTAGCCCGGCAGCGCGGCGGCTGTCTCTCCCGCCTCGGGACGGCCGTCCTGCCGCGGGGCCATGGCCGGCGTCTGACGTTCCGATTGCGGCGCAAGCTTCACGGTCGTTCCGGCCGGGTCGCGGGGCCAGAACTCCATGGCAGCCAGCAGCGCGGCCAGGAGTAATAGCGGCAGGGCCAGCCAGCGCAGCCGCATGAAACCGCCTACTGGCTCGCCCAGAGGATGCGGGCCATCCAGTCCACATCGCCTTGATCGAGCACACGGGGAGGATGGTCCGGATTGAGGGAAGCCAGTTCCAGTTCCGTGCGGCCCTGGCGGGCCAGCACCTTGGCCATCACCTCGCCGCCGCGCGTGCGCACGACCACGCGGTCGCCCTTTCGGCATTGCGCGCCCGGCTGCACGATCAGGCGGTCGCCGTCACGGTAGACCGGAAGCATGGAATCGCCCTGCACTTCCAGCGCGTAGACGCCCTCGCCCGGCTGGACGGGGAAATCCACGATGTCGAGGCCCTGCCCCGCCGGAAAGCCCGCATCATCGAAGAAGCCGCCGGCACCGGCCTGGGCGACGCCAAGCAGCGGCACGCGCGCCGGCGCGCCATAGCCGCCTGCCGGACCGGCGTCGAGGAGCTTCATGAACTCGCCGAGCGACGTTCCGGTGGCCGAGAGGATCTTGGCGATCGATTCGGTGGAAGGCCAGCGCGGACGTCCGTCGCCGGACAGGCGCTTTGAGCGGTTGAAGGCCGTGGAATCAAGCCCCGCCCGGCGCGCCAGTCCGGAGGCCGACAGGCCGTGGCGTTCGGCAAGGGCATCGATGGCCGCCCAGACGCCGGAATGGGAAAGCATGGGTCCAGCCTTTCCGCTCGAAGGAATATTTACCTTAAGGGTGCAGGCGCAGGCCTGTCCAGAGCGCTGTCAGGCCATGTCGGCGAAAAACGGTCCGCGCCCGGTCGCCAGCGCGTGTTCGAGGTACTCCACCCGGTCCTGCCCCCAGAAGACCTCGCCATTGAGCACATAGGTCGGGCTTCCCAGCGCGCCGGCCGCGATTGCCGCTTCGGTATTGGCATCGACAAGCGCGCTGACCGCTTCGCTGCGCGCCCTGGCGATGATGCCGGCGGCATCGAAACCGGCTCGTTCCAGCCGTTCGGCCAGCACCGCGTCGTCGGCGACGTCCACCTCGTCCACCCAGACGGCGCGATAGAGGCTGTCGAGATAGGCGAAGGCATCCGCCCCGTCGTCCACCAGCGCCGCGACCGTGGCGTCAGCCAGCGCGGGATCGGTGGGGAAATGCGCCGGTTTCAGGTTGACCGGCAGGTCCCGCATGGCGGCGATCCGCTGCAGTTCCAGCATGCGGTAGCGCTGGCGCGGAACCGGGCGCTGGGCAAGCGGCACCGCGCCGGAGCTCTGGAACACCGTGCCCAGCCGGAACGGACGCAGGTTCAGCACCGCACCGTGACGGCGGGCCACCGCGCCGATGGCCTGATGGCCGAAATAGCTGAAAGGCGAGATGCAGGTGAAGTAATAATCGATATGTGCGGTCATGGGATCGCCTCGCTTCGCCGGTTTCCGGCGCTCCGGTCAACAGCTTAGGACATGACAGGAAAAAAGACAGGCCCCTGCCGCGGTCAGTTGCCCGGCGCGGCCTGCCTGGCAAAGGCGCGGATATTGGCATGCGAAGCCATGAAGGCCCGCTCGGCAGCGGTCGGCGGACGCGGCCGGTCCTCGTAGCCCAGCGCCTCGACCACTTCGCCTGCGCGGATGAAATGGCGATTGGCGAAATCGTAGATGCCGGCCGTCGTCATGACCACGGCAGCCGTGGTGCCATCCTCCAGCAGGAAGCGGTGCCGGCCGATGATCTGGCTTTCCTCCCAGGTCTCGATGGTGGAGACCACATCGAAACGCTTCCAGAGCCGGATCTCGCGCACATAGACGGCCTGCACGCCGCCCATGAGCGGGCCCCAGTTGCGCGATCGGGTGAGCTTGAGAAGCCCGGAACGGAAGAAGATGTCGAGCCGGCCGCAATCGGCCAGCATCATGTAGCGGGCATTGTTGAGATGCAGGTTCGGGTCGATATCCGTCGGCAGGCAACGGAAGGTGAGCCGGCTTTCGTCACCGGCCCGGAAGGGACCGCGGCGGCGGTAGGTCGCCGCGATCCGGATCATGCGGGCCCATACATACATGGGATCGGAGCCCTTCCGGCCTCAGGCGGCCTGCCTCTCTTCCGCCTTCGCGCCGTAACGCTCGTAGAAGGTCTCGTCCTTTTCGGCCATCTCGACGAGGCCCTTCGGCGCCTTGAACTGCTTGCCGTATTTCTTCTGCAGCTTCTTCGCCAGGTCGACGAATTCGGCCACGCCCATGCCGTCGATATAGGACAGCGCGCCGCCGGTGTAGGGCGCGAAGCCGAAGGCCAGGATGGAGCCGACATCGGCCTCGCGCGGATCGGTGACGATGCCCTCTTCCATGACGCGGGCCGCTTCCAGCGCGATGGTGACGAGGAAGCGCTGCTTGAGTTCCTCCACATCCACCTTGTCCGGGTCCTGCTGCGGATAGAGATCCTTGAGGCCGGGCCACAGGTGCTTCTTGGCGGGCTTCGCCGGATAGTCGTAGAAGCCCTTGCCGTTCTTGCGGCCCAGACGGCCATGGGTGTCGACCAGGGTGTCGACCAGTTCGACATGGCGCATGTCGACGGCCTTCTCGCCCATGTCGCGGATGGTCTGCTTGAGGATCTTCTGCGACAGGTCGATGGCGGTCTCGTCGTTGAGCGCCAGCGGCCCGACCGGCATGCCGGCCATCTTGGCGGCATTCTCGATCATGGCCGGCGGCACGCCCTCGATGAGCATGTTGTATGCTTCCGACATGTAGCGCAGCACGCAACGGTTGACGTAGAAGCCGCGCGTGTCATTGACAACGATCGGCGTCTTCTTGATGGCGCGGACATAGTCGATGGCGGTTGCCAGGGCCTTGTCGCCGGTCTTCTTGCCCATGATGATTTCCACCAGCATCATCTTGTCGACGGGCGAGAAGAAGTGGATGCCGATGAAGTTCTTCGGACGCTTCGAGTTCTTCGCCAGTCCGGTGATCGGGATGGTGGAGGTGTTGGAGGCGAAAATGCCGGAGGACTTGAGCACGGCCTCGGCCTTCTCCGTTACGCCCTTCTTGACTTCCGAATCCTCGAACACCGCCTCGATGACGAGATCGGCGCCGTCCAGTTCAGCATAGTCCGGCGTGGCCGTGATCAGCGAGAGCAGCTTCTCCTTGTCCTCCGCCGTGGCGCGGCCCTTCTTGATGAGGCCGTCCATCAGGCTGGCGGAATGGGCCTTGCCCTTGTCGGCGGCTTCCTGGTCACGGTCGACCAGGACGACCGGGATCCCGGCCTTGGCGGTGACATAGGCGATGCCCGCGCCCATGAAGCCGGCGCCGAGGACGCCGACCTTTTTGAACTTCGTCGGCTTGACGCCTTCCGGCCGGCGCGCGCCCTTGTTGAGTTCCTGCAACGAGACGAAGAGCGAGCGGATCATCATGCCCGCCTCGGTGGTCTGCAGGATTTCGGCGAAATAGCGCTGCTCGATCCGCAGTGCCGTGTCGAAGGGCACCAGGAGCCCCTCATAGATGCACTTCAGGATGGCGGTCGCGGCCGGATAGTTGCCATAGGTCTGCTTGCGCAGATGGGCGATGGCCGGCGGGAAGAGATTGGCGCCGGCCGCCGAATAGACCGGTCCGCCGGGCAGCTTGAAGCCCTTCTTGTCCCAGGGCTGGACCGGCTCAAGGCCATCCCTTATCAGCTTCTTCGCCTCTTCGACGA
Organism: Zhengella sedimenti; assembly: GCF_046506625.1. Taxonomy (NCBI): domain Bacteria; kingdom Pseudomonadati; phylum Pseudomonadota; class Alphaproteobacteria; order Hyphomicrobiales; family Notoacmeibacteraceae; genus Zhengella; species Zhengella sedimenti. The sequence goes on along the minus strand of NZ_JBKFFP010000005.1, from coordinate 20,260 downwards.
GCTTCCTGCCCGGCACGACGGATGTCACCAGGCCCATCTTGACCGCCTTGGCAGGCGACAGGGTCTGGCCCGTCGTCATCATCTGCATGGCCGACTGGGTGTCGGTCAGGCGCGGCACGCGCTGGGTGCCGCCGGCGCCCGGAAAGATGCCGACCTTGACTTCCGGCAGGGCGATCTTCACCGCGTCGCTGTCAGCGACCACGCGGGCATGGCAGGCCAGCGACAGCTCGAACGCCCCGCCCATGCAGGTGCCGTTGATGGCGGACACCCATGGCTTGCCGCAGGTCTCCAGCTTGCGCCAGAGCCAGTTCATGCGTCCAGCCGCCGCGAAGACGAGTTCGGCGGCCTTGGCCGGATCCTTCGCCTTGGCGTCGCGGATCGTGTCGAAGATGCCGCGCAGCATGGTCAGGTCGGCACCGCCGGAGAAGCTGTCCTTCTTGCCGGAGGTGAAGACCGCGCCCTTGACCGCCTCGTCGGCGACCACCTGGTCGATGATGGCGTCGATCTCGTCCATCACCTCCTGGGTGAAAACGTTCATCGACTTGTCCGGCATGTCCCACGTGACAAGCGCGATGCCGTCGGCGTCCACGTCGACCGTGAAATTCCTGTATTCAGCCATTTTCTTTCTCTCTCTCCCGGTCAGACGCGTTCGATGATGGTGGCAGTGCCCATGCCCGCGCCGATGCACAGCGTGACAAGCGCGGTGTTCAGGTCGCGGCGTTCCAGTTCGTCCAGAACGGTGCCGAAAATCATGGCGCCGGTGGCGCCCAGCGGATGGCCCATCGCGATGGCGCCGCCATTCACGTTGATCCGGTCGTGGGGGATTTCGAAGGCCTGCATGTAGCGCAGCACGACGGAGGCAAAGGCCTCGTTGAGCTCGAACAGGTCGATGTCCGAGATCTTCATCTTTGCGCGCTTCAAGAGCTTTTCCGTCACGTCCACCGGGCCGGTCAGCATGATGGCCGGTTCGGAACCGATGTTGGTGAAGGCGCGGATGCGCGCGCGCGGCTTCAGCCCCATGGTCTTGCCGGCCTTCTTCGAGCCGAGCAGGACGGCTGCCGCGCCATCCACGATGCCCGACGAATTGCCGGCATGGTGAACGTAGTTGAGGCCCTCGATCTCGGGATAGCGCTGGACGGCGACGGCCTCGAAGCCGCCCATCTCGCCGGGCATGACGAAGGAGGGATTGAGGGACGCCAGGGACTGCATGTTGGTGCCCGGGCGCATGTGCTCGTCATGGTCCAGGATCGTCAGGCCGTTCTGGTCCTTGATCGGGATGACGGAGTTCCTGAACCAGCCCTGTTCCCAGGCGTGGGCGGCGCGCTTCTGGCTTTCCACGGCATAGGCGTCCACATCGTCGCGCGAGAAGCCGTGCTTGGTGGCGATCAGGTCCGCCGAGACGCCCTGGGGCATAAAGTAGGACGGCAGGCCGACCGAGGGGTCCATGAACCAGGCGCCGCCGGACATGCCCATGCCGACGCGCGACATGCTTTCCACGCCGCCGGCGATGACGATGTCATCGGCGCCCTGGGCGATCTTTGCCGCGCCGAAATTGATGGCGTCGAGGCCAGACGCGCAGAAACGCGAGATCTGCATGCCGGGCGCCTTGTTGTCGTAGCCGGCCTCGAAGGCGGAGGCGCGCGGAATGACCGACCCGGCCTCGCCGACCGGATCGACACAGCCGAAAATGATGTCGTCGACCGTGCCGGTGTCCAGCCCGTTGCGGTCGCGCACGGCTTCCAGCACCTTCGCGCCGAGGCGCACGGCCGGCACCTCGTGCAGGCTGCCGTCCTTCTTGCCGCGTCCGCGAGGCGTGCGCACGGCGTCATATACATATGCATCTGCCATGGGATGTCTCCTTCCTGTGCCGCAGATCAGAGGCTGCGGGCAATCAAAAGCTTCATGATTTCGTTGGTGCCGCCATAGATGCGCTGCACGCGGGCATCGCGGAACATGCGGGCAATGGGATATTCGTTCATGTAACCGTAGCCGCCATGCAGTTGCAGGCACTCGTCGATGATCTTGTTCTGCAGGTCGCTGAGCCAATACTTCGCCATGGAGGCGAGTTCCGCGGTCAGGCGGCCTTCCAGATGCTCGGCCACGCAGTGATTGTAGAAGGCGCGGCCGACGGTCGCCTCGGTCTTGGCCTCGGCCAGCTTGAACTGGGTGTTCTGGAATTCCAGCACGGCCTTGCCGAAGGCCTTGCGCTCCTTGACGTAGTCGATGGTCAGGGCCAGCGCGCGTTCAGTCATGGCAATGGCCGTCGCGCCGATCATCAGGCGCTCCTGCGGCAATTGCTGCATGAGCTGGACGAAGCCGTGGCCCTCTTCCGCGCCGAGCAGGTTGGAGGTGGGCACGCGAACGTCGTTGAAGAAGAGTTCCGACGTGTCGTTGGACTTCAGGCCGACCTTGTCGAGGTTGCGGCCGCGCTCGAAGCCCTCGACCTCGTCGGTTTCAACCACGATCAGCGACGTGCCCTTCGCACCGGCCGACGGGTCGGTCTTGGTGACGACGATGATCAGGTTGGCGTTCTGGCCGTTGGTGATGAAGGTCTTGGAGCCGTTGATGGCATAGTGGTTGCCATCGCGCCGGGCGGTGGTCTTGATGCCCTGCAGGTCGGAGCCGGCGGCCGGCTCCGTCATGGCGATGGCGCCGATCAGCTCGCCGGAGACCATGCGGGGGAGCCACTTGCGCTTCTGCTCCTCCGATCCGTAATGGACGATGTAGGGCGCGACGATGGAATTGTGCAGGCCGATGCCGAAGCCGTCGACGCCGACATGGCTGATGGCCTCGATGATGGCGGTCTCATGGGCATAGGTGCCGCCGGCGCCGCCATATTCCTCGGGCACGGCCGGACAGAGCAGGCCCGCCTCGCCGGCTTTCAGCCAATAGTCGCGGCCGACGATCTCGTTCTTCTCGAAGTCCTCGTAATGGGGCGCGATCTCGGCATCGAGCCATTTCGTCGCCATGTCCTTGAGCATGGAGACGTCCTCCGTCTCCCAGGACGGGCGGGTGACGCCCAGTATGTCGGCCGGGTTTGCAGCCATCGGTATCCTCCCGGATCTGCGGTTCCAGAAAACCGGAGCGGGCCGGTCTGACCGGCCCGTTCCCTTTCCTTCGAGACGAACTTAGAACGCCTCGGCGGGCAATGCCATCATGGAATCGGCGCCCGCCTGGATGCGGGCCAGGCGCATCCCGGTCTCGGGCATGAGCCGCTCCATGAAGAACGTGGCGGTGACGAGCTTGGCGTCAAGGAATTCCTTCGAATCGCTGGCGCCGCTGTCGAGTTGCTCATGGGCGGCCTTGGCGGTCATCGCCCACATGTAGCCCAGCGCCACGAGGCCGAAGAGGTGCATGTAGTCGGTGGAGCCGGCGCCGGCATTGTCGGGCTTGGCCATGGCGTTCTGGACAAACCACATGGTGGCGGCCTGAAGGTCGTTGAGACCCTTCTTGAGTGCCTTGGTGAAGCCCTTCATGCGCTCGTCTTCGCGGTGAGCCTCGCAGAATTCGCCGACCTCCCGGAAGAAGGCCTGCACGGCGCGCCCGCCATTGGCCGGCAGCTTGCGGCCGACGAGGTCGAGCGCCTGGATGCCGTTGGCGCCCTCGTAGATCATGGCGATGCGGGCATCGCGCACGAACTGGCTCATGCCCCATTCCTCGATGTAGCCGTGGCCGCCATACATCTGCTGGGCGTTGACCGCGTTCTCGAAGCCCTTGTCGGTCAGCACGCCCTTGATGATCGGGGTGAGCAGGCCCATGACATCGTCGGCCTCCTGGCGCTCCTTCTCGTCGCCGGAACGGTGGGCGACGTCGGACTTCAGCGCGCTCCACAGGATGAAGGCACGGCCGCCCTCGTTGAAGGCCCTGATGGTCATCAGCGTGCGGCGGACATCCGGATGGACGATGATCGGATCGGCCTTCTTGTCGGGCGCCTTCGGTCCGGTCAGCGCGCGGCCCTGGATGCGCTCGCGGGCATAGGCGACGGCGTTCTGGTAGGCGATCTCGGAGACCGAGAGGCCCTGCAGGCCGACGCCGAGACGGGCCTCGTTCATCATCGTGAACATGGCCTTCAGGCCCTTGTGCGCCTCGCCGATGAGATAGCCGGTGGCATCGTCATAGTTCATGACGCAGGTGGCGTTGCCGTGAATGCCCATCTTCTCCTCGATGGAGCCGCAAGACACGCCGTTGCGGGCGCCCGGATTGCCATCGGCATCGAGCACGAACTTGGGCACGATGAACAGCGAGATGCCCTTGACGCCTTCCGGCGCGCCCTCAATGCGGGCGAGCACGAGATGGATGATGTTCTCCGACAGGTCATGCTCGCCGGCGGAGATGAAGATCTTCTGGCCGGAAATGCGGTAGCTGCCATCCTCCTGCGGCACGGCCTTGGTGCGCAACAGGCCGAGGTCGGTTCCGCAATGGGGCTCGGTCAGGTTCATCGTGCCGGTCCACACACCCTCGGCCATCTTCGGGATGTAGGCGTGCTTCTGCTCATCCGTGCCATGCGCAAGGATGGCCGCCATGGCACCCTGGGTGAGGCCCGGATACATCATGAAGGCCATATTGGCCGACGACATGTACTCGCCGACCGCGGTATGCAGCGTATAGGGCAGGTTCTGGCCGCCGAACTCCTCCGGCAGGGCAAGGCCCATCCAGCCGCCGGCGCGATATTCCTCGTAGGCGTCCCTGAACCCTTCCGGCGTCGTGACCGAACCGTCGTCTTGGCGGGTGCAGCCCTGCTGGTCGCCCACCTGGTTGAGCGGGAACATCACGTTCTCGGCCAGCTTGGCACCTTCTTCCAGAATGGCCTCGACGACATCGAGCGAGGCGTCGGAAAAGCCGGGCAGGTTGCTGAAGCGTTCGTAACCGAGCACGTCCCTGAGGACGAAAAGCGTATCCTTCACCGGCGCGGAATAGGTCGGCATGGGTTCCTCCAATGAGATGATCCGGGCACAGCGCCGTCTTTTCCGGCGTGTCCATTTCGTCCGCAAGAATATTGACGTTTACGCAAACGTCAATAGCGATCGGGCCGTTTCAGTTTGGCATGTGCGTCAAAGATCGGGCACACCTTGATACCGTTCATGAAAAAGCCCCTCGCGCCGGTCTGGCGGAGGGGCTTTCGGGGCGTTTCCAGCCTCACAGGAGGCCGGCTGCGCCCGTTCTTTCCTTCAAGAGCCGCTTCACGGTGGTCACGGCGCCCGACAGTTCGCTGATCGCCTCGTCAAGGGCCTCGCGCTGTGCGTTCAGCCTGGCCATCTGCCGCTCGGACTTCTCCAGCGTCACCTTCAATTGCCGGACGTTGGATCCTTCCGGTTCATAGAGATCCATCATCTGCTTCACCTCGCGCAGCGAGAAGCCGACCTTGCGCCCCAGCAGGATGAGTTTCAGACGCGTCTGGTCGCGGCGATCGTAAAGGCGCATGTTGCCTTCGCGCAGCGGGGTCAGCAGGCCCTTGTCCTCGTAGAAGCGCAAGGTGCGCAGCGTCACACCGAACGCCTCGGCCATCTCGCCGATGCGCTTGTAACCGGCAACCGCCTCTCCGTCCGGCCGCGTATTCGCGGCACCCGATGCCGCGGCTGTGCTCATGTCCATCATGTCTTCATCTTTCCGTATCCACGACGCGCCTGGCCCGATCCGCAAATCGACGCGGACGCCCGGACATGCAGTCCGGTGGCGGCTTGTGGCTATATGACGTTTACGTAAGCGCCATATACGCCGGGTAAGGCGCGCTTTCAAGAGGGACCTGCCAGGCTCGACCCGGATTTTTTACCAATTGGTCGGGATTGTGCAAGCACCCCGCCATCCGGCGTGCGGTTAACGCCTTGTTTACCATGATCGGATGAATGTGGGCCGTCGGTGATTTGCGCCACCTGTTTCGCGTTTCATGGCCCACCACCCAGGCGGACGAACCTGGCCAGGACGGCAGCATCCCTGCCGACTCACGCCAGCCGGACCGCCAGGCAAGACAAAGCGGGCATCCGGCACGGTGCCATCAACTTGCGAGCGGGCGTTTCGATGAACGACAAGAAATCCTATATCGGCTCCCTGAATGCAGGCCGCGAACGCCGTTCGGGCGCAATCCTGGATGACATTACCGAGAAGCTCGACGCCCTTGAGCGGCGGATCGCAGGCGAGCGGACCGCAAAGCCGGCAAGACCGGCGCCCAGGTCACTGCCCGAAAGCGCCGCCACGGCGCCGTCGCCGCGCCGCATGGCGCGTACAAACATCTATGACAACATTGCCCGCGATCTCGAGCGCGCCCGCGAGCGCAGTGACGAATTCGGATCGATCAGCCGGATCTCCCACGACTTGCAGGCGTTGCGCGAGGAATTGCGGCAGGAGATGAGCCACGGCATCCGCCAGGAGTTCGACAGCCTGCGCCGGCAGATGGCCGATTTCTACCAGGATGTGCAATCGGGATTGAGCAGCCGGGAACTTGTGCCGGAACTGGAACGCATCGCCGCCGGCGTCTCCTCCCTTTCGGAGCGCAGCGGGAACCGCGACGTGCTGGCCCTGCGCCATGACGTGGAAGACCTGCGCGAAACGGTGGCTGCGCTGGCGCGCGAGGAAACCTTGCAGTCGGTCAACAACCGCTGGGACGATTTCGACCGGCGCTGGGACCGGATTGCCGACCATATCGAGGGCGGCATGGAAGCCCATGGCCGCGCCGACGCCATGTTCGACCGGCTTTCGGACCGCATGGAAGCCATCTATGACGCGCTGGCACAGGTGCCATCGCGCAGTGCCATGGCCTCGCTGGAAGACAAGGTCCGCACGCTGACCGAAGCCGTCGCCCAGATCGCCGACGTGCAGGCGCGCGTCTCGCCCGACATGTTCAACATGGTGGAAGACCGGCTGGACGAAATCTCGCGCGCCATCGTGGCGTCCTCGGTGTCGAGCCAGCCGCTGCAGTTCGACCCGGCGCCACTGGAGCGGATCGAGGCGCGGATCGCGTCGCTGGCAAGCCAGATCAACGAAGTGGCCAGCCATGACAACGCCGCGCTCGTCGACCAGCTTCACACGCTGACCCAGCGCGTCGACGACCTTGCGCGCGACCGGGAACTGCCGTCGGAGGACCTGGAGCGCATCGCATCGCAACTGGGCTCGATCACCCGCATCCTTTCTGATTCGCCTGCCCCGCCGGACATGGCCGTGATCCTCGACGGCGTGGAAACCCGCATCAACGCACTCGGCTCGCTGGTCGAAAACCGCACCCATGACGCCTCGCGCCAGAGCCTGACGCTCTTCAAGGACCTTGAAGGGCGCATCGCCGACCTGGCAGGGAAGATCGAGGCCATGCCGCGCGATGGCGGGACCGGTCATGCCCGCGACATCGAAGCCCGCTTCCAGGACCTGGCGACGCGCCTCGACGAAAGCACGAAGCAGCAGTCGCGCACGGAGGCGGCGCTGCTGAACACGCTGGACGAACGGCTGCGCGGATTCCAGAAGGAACTTGAGAACCGCCGGATGCCGGCCGGAACCGACACGAAGGCGATCGAGAACATCGAGTCCCGCCTCGAAGCGATTTCCGCCCGGCTCGACGAGGCCAGCCGCGCCATCCTGCCGGAAGCCGACGCCTCGCTCGTCGCGTCACTCGGCAACCGGCTCGACGAGATCGCCAGCCGCCTCGACGAAACCAGCCGCAATGCGGAAGCGGCCGACCGGAACCTGATCGAACACCTCGAAGCCCAGGTGGCCGACATGGCCCGCTTCATGTCCAAGCCCGGCTCCACGCTGCCGGAACTGGAAAACCTGGCGCCGCGGCTGGAAGAGATCGAGCGGGCGCTGCACGCCAATCACGAGACCATTCTCCAGACAGCGCAGCGGGCCGCCGAGGACGCGCTGCGCTCGGCCTCGGTCAGCAACAGCGTGCACCAGGACGCCGTGGCGGCACTGGCCAACGACCTGAAGTCGCTCGACAAGCTCGCGCGGCGCTCGGAGGAACGCAACACCAAGACGTTCGAGGCGATCCACGAAACCCTCCTGAAGATCGTCGACCGCCTTGCGATGCTGGAGGCATCGGGTCCCAGGGGGGAGCAGGCTGAGCCGGGCACGCCGTCCGGCACAAGCGCGGCACGGCCCGCGCCGAAGGCTGCGAAGCGCACCATCCACGAAACGCCCTCCATCGATACCGCGGATGCCCTGGCCGATGCCGAACTGGCTGTCGCGCCGGCCGATACGGGCCGCATGGCGGGAGCCGTCTCGCCCTCGCAGGCGGCGGCTGCCGCCGCTGTCGCCGCCCTGGCGGAAGACATGCCGGCCGACGTTCCGGAAACGGCAAAGCGGCCTTCGGTGCTGAACGGACTGACCCGCGCCTTCCGCGGCAAGAAGGACGCCGCGCCGAAGGAGCCTTCCATGGATGGCGCGCCCATCCTCGACGACGAGGATGACGATGCGCCGCTGGCGCCCGGAAACGGCACGCCGGACCTGACCGCGATCATGGAAAAGGTCCGCGCCGACCGGGAAACCGAGCGTGCCAGCGACCCGGATGCCGCCAAGGCCGACTTCATCGCCGCGGCGCGGCGCGCCGCCCAGGCCGCTGCGGCGGAAGCAGAGATGCTCAAGGGACGGAGCACCCTTGCCGGGAGCGGTTCCAGGCTCGGGATGGGACACCTGCTGCAGGAAAAGCGCAAGCCGATCCTGATGGCGGCAGGGGCCGTCATGATCCTGCTGGCCGGCTTGCAGGTGGGCCGCATGGTGCTCGGCGGCAACGAGGACGTGCCGGCGACGGCCATGCAGAGCGCACCGATCGCGCCGGACACCGAGACGACGGCGGAGATCCCCGTCCGCCAGGCGGTACCTGAATTGCCGGCTGAACCGGCAGCGGCCGGTGACAGCACCGGGGAAATGACCGACCTGGCCGAAACCGGAACCGGGACTTCGGATGCGCCGGACGCCGGCATGGAAATGACCGCCGACCTGCCGGCAGACGAGGCAATGGCGGAGGAGGACGCGCAGGGCGCCGTCACCGCGGACGAAATGACCGATGCCGCGAGCGGCGAGGAGCCCGCCCTGTCGCTGCCTTTCGGGCCGGCCGCGCTCAAGGAGGCCGTGGCCGCGAACGATCCCAAGGCGTTCTTCGAGGTGGCTAACCGCTACACCGAGGGACGCGGCGTCGAAGCCTCCCCGGAGGACGCGGCGGCATGGTATGCCAGGTCAGCCGAAGCCGGCTTCGCCGCCGGGCAATACCGCTACGGCAACATGCTGGAAAAGGGGATCGGCGTCGAGCGCGACCTCGAAGCCGCCAAGACCTGGTATCAGCTGGCCGCGCAGCAGGGCAATGCCAGCGCCATGCACAACCTGGCCGTTCTCTTCGCCACCGGCGCCGATGGCGTCACCGACAATGCCTCGGCGGTGCGCTGGTTCATCGAAGCGGCTGAACTCGGCATCAAGGACAGCCAGTTCAACCTGGGCATACTCGCGGCGAAGGGCGTGGGGATGAGCCAGGACCTGGAGGAATCCTACAAGTGGTTCGCCGTCGCCGCCCGCAACGGCGACAAGGATGCCGCCAAGAAGCGCGACGAGGTCGCCAAGGCCATGCGTCCCGAACAGCTCGACAGGGCGCGCGCCAAGGCCGACCTTTGGAAGCCGCGCACGCCCGACCTGGAAGCCAACACGCCAACCATTCCCGAAGCCTGGACGGTTTCCGGCGAGACAACGGCCAGCGTCGACATGACCAAGGCCGTCCGCAACATCCAGCTCATCCTGAACAAGAACGGTTTCGACGCGGGCGCGGCGGACGGCATCATGGGCGAGAAGACCAAGCAGGCCATCCGTGACTTCCAGGCAGCCAACGGCCTGCCGGCCACCGGCGAGGTCGACAACGCGCTCATCACGCGGCTGCTGGAGAAGAAGTAGGGCGCAGGGGAAGGCGCGGCCGCCCTCGCGGTCCGCCGGACTTCGTGAACCATCGCGGCATTGAGGATTTGACAGGCGCGCGGGGAAGGCGCAAGAACGGGCGCAACGGGGACGGGGTGCCCCAGGGTTCCAGAACACGCGGGACTGGCGGGTGAGTATCTATCTCCCGATTGCCGAATTGTCTGTCAACATGGCCGTTCTGCTGGCGATGGGAGCGGCGGTGGGTTTCCTTTCCGGCATGTTCGGCGTGGGCGGCGGATTTCTCATCACGCCGCTGCTGATCTTCTACAACATTCCGCCCGCCGTTGCGGTCGCCACGGGCGCCAACCAGGTCGTCGCTTCCTCCGTCTCCGGCGCGCTCGTCCATTTCAAGCGCAAGACCCTCGACTTCAAACTCGGCACCATGCTTCTGATCGGCGGCATTGCGGGGTCTCTCGCCGGTGTCTTCGTCTTCGCAAAGCTCAGGGAACTGGGCCAGCTCGACCTGATCGTCTCGCTGCTCTACGTCGTGTTCCTCGGCACGATCGGCGGCCTGATGCTGTGGGAAAGCCTGGGCGCCATGGCGCGCGCGAAGGGCGGGCCCGCGCCCAGCCTGCGCAAGCCGGGCCAGCACAACTGGATCCACAAGCTGCCGCTGAAGATGCGCTTCCGCTCCTCCAAGCTGTTCGTCTCCGTGATCCCGGTGCTCGGGCTGGGCGCCTTCATCGGCTTCCTGGCCTCCATCATGGGCGTGGGCGGCGGCTTCATCATGGTCCCGGCGATGATCTACCTGCTCAAGGTGCCGACGAATGTCGTCATCGGCACATCGCTGTTCCAGATCGTCTTCGTCGCCGCCTTCACGACCATCGTCCACGCGATGACGAACCAGACGGTCGATGTGGTTCTAGCCTTCCTGCTGATGATCGGCGGCGTGATCGGCGCGCAATACGGAGCCAAGGTCGGGCAGCGGCTGCGCGGCGAACAGTTGCGCGCCCTGCTCGCCGGGCTTGTGCTGCTGGTCGGCCTGCGCCTTGCCGTCGACCTTTTCCTGCAGCCATCCGACGTCTACTCGATCGCCGCGGCGGGAGGCATCTGATGGGCGCGGGTTGCGCTTGGCTGGCCCGGGCCTGGCTGGCGCTGGCCCTTGCGGCCTGCGCCATCCCGCCAAGCCTGGCACAGGAACCGCTGCGGGAATCCATCCAGATCGGTCTTTCCACCGACAAGATCGGCATCACGTCCAGCTTTTCAGGCGCCGACCTGACGGTGTTCGGGGCGCTCGAAAACGCCGATCCGGAAGTCCGGCGGACCGGGCGCTACGATGTGGTGGTGGTGCTGGAAGGTCCGCCGCGCACGGCGACCGTGCGGCGCAAGGACAGCTTCTTCGGCTTGTGGATCAACCGCGAAGCCGAGGAATTCCAGAACGTGCCGGCCTCCTACTCGATTTCCACGACGCGGGCGATCCAGGACATCACCACGGAAACGAGCTACCGGCAGCTTGCACTGGGCGCGCCCAATCTCGCCTTCAACCAGGGATCAGCCGGGAATGCCCGCATTGCGGAATTCTCCGAGGCGCTGCGGGCCATCAAGCGCCGCACCGGGCTTTATACCGAGCGGATCGGCGGCGTCCGCTTCCTTTCGCAGAACCTGTTTCGCGCGTCTGTCGCAATTCCCGCCAACGTTCCCGTCGGCACCCATCGCGCGCGCGCCTTCCTGTTCCGCAACGGCGTGTTCATCGACGAGATGTCCGCCCCGCTGGTCATTGTCAAATCCGGATTCGAGGCCACCATATACACGATGGCGAAGACCCAGGGCCTGACCTACGGGATTCTCGCCGTGGCGCTGGCCGTCTTCACCGGATGGCTCGGGCGTTTCCTGTTCCGGCGCGACTGAGGCCGGCATGGCAACCGGGGGCAGCATGGACGACACGGTCTCGATATCGAACGGAAAGTGGGCCATGGCGCTGGCGCTGGCGGGTTTCCTGCCGTTTCTCGCGCTGACGCTGTGGCTGGCCGGGATCAGCGAGGATCATCCCTGGCGCGACGCCACCATTGCGCTGCTCAAGGGCTATGGCGCCGTCATCCTGTCTTTTCTCGGCGGAATCCGCTGGGGACTGGCGACGGCGCGCGATGACGAACGCGCGCGGCGCGACCTGGTGCTGTCCACCGTTCCGTCACTGGCCGGCTGGGCGGCCATGGCATTGCCGGATGTCTACGCTTTCGCGCTGCTCGCCATGGCCTTCGCAGCACAGGGCGCATGGGACCAGTTCGCGGTCCATTCCGGGCAGGCCCCGGCCTGGTTCGGACGGTTGCGCATGCGCCTCAGCCTGCTCGTCGTCCCGGTCATGGTCGCCGCCTTGTGGCTGACCCGGTAGGGCAGGCCCGCGTCAGCCGCGCCGCAGGCGGCTGGCGGCAACGGGAAAGAGCCGCTCCCCGCCCAGCATGCAGGCGCGCAGGGACGATTTTTCGAAGAGGGCCGAAAACGCGCCGTCGAGGATGTTGAGGCAGCCGGTATAGGCGCCGAAGGCAGGCAGGATCATCCGCCGCCCGTCAGTGGCGAAACAGGCGCGGCGCACCGAGCGGCCACGATGGACGACGCGTGCGCCAGGGTGCAGGTGACCGGCCACCTCGCCTTCCGAGCCACCGGCGGCAGCCGGTTCGTGGCGCAGGGTCAACGATCCCATGCAGATCTCGCTCACCGTTTCGCCGGCCAGCCCTGCCGGAGCATCGGGATCGTGATTGCCGGAAATCCAGATCCAGTCGCGACCCGTCATCAGCGAGGACAGCAGCACGAGGTCCTCGCCGGGCAGGCGCGCCGCCGCCCTTGCGTCGTGGAAACTGTCGCCGAGGCAGACGACGACGGCCGGATCGTGGCGGGCGATGGCCGCGGCAAGGCGAAGCAGGGTCGCGCGGGTATCGTAGGGCGGCAAGTATTGCCGCCGACCGGCGAAGGCCGATCCCTTCTCAAGGTGCAGGTCGGCGACAAGCAGCGCGCGGCTTTCCGGCAGGACAGCCACGCCGGACGGATCGAGGAGCATGGTTTCTCCGGCGACCGGCATTTCCAGGCAGGCCGGCGCACGCGGCCCGCGCGCCGCTGGGGGCGTGGCCATGTCAGCCATTGGCGGCCTCATGTACCAGTTCATCGGCAATCTCCGCCAGAAGCGCGTCGCTGGCACTGCCCTCGACCCGTTCGCGTCCGATCTCCAGCATGATCGGAACGGCAAGCGGCGAAATGCGGTCCAGCGCGCGGTGGACGATCCGTCCCCTGATTCGCTGCAGCATTTCACCCAGCCTTCGCACATCAAGCAAGCCCGCCGCCGCATCGGCGCGGGTCGCCTTGAGCAGGATGTGGTCGGGCTCGTGGGTGCGCAGCACGTCATAGATCAGGTCGGCGGACACGGTGACCTGGCGGCCGGTCTTTTCCTTTCCCGGATGGCGGCGCTCGATCAGGCCGGCAATGACCGCGCAATAACGGAAGGTGCGCTTGAGCATGAAGCTCTCGTCCAGCCAGGCCTCCAGGTCGTCGCCCAGCATGTCCTCCTCGAACAGGGCAGCCCAGGAGAGGCGGCCATTGCCCGCCATGGCGCCCATGTCGCCGAGCGACCAGACCGCCAGCGCATAGTCCGTCGCCACGAAGCCGAGCGGGCGCGCGCCGATCCGCTCCAGCCGCCGGGTCAGCAGCATGCCAAGCGTCTGGTGGGCCAGCCGCCCCTCGAAGGGATAGCAGACCATGTAATGCCGGCCGGCGCGGGGGAAGGTCTCGATGAGCAGGTTGTCGCGATCCGGCAGAAGGGACTTCTCGCGTTGCAGGCGCAGCCAGCCGGCCACCTGGCCGGGCAGTTTCGACCAGCTATCCGGGTCTGCGAGCATGGCGCGGACCTGGCTGGCGAGATAGGTGGACAGGGGAAACTTGCCGCCGGCATAGGCGGGAATGCGGGCCTCCGTATCGGCGGCCGGGGAGACGAAGCACTCGTTCTCGCGGATGCCCTCGAAGCGCAGCACCTTGCCGGCGAACAGGAACGTGTCGCCGGGGGCAAGCTGTTCGAGGAAATATTCCTCCACCTGGCCGAGAACCGCCCCGCCGCGCAACGGCCCGCCGCGCCCGCCGGATCGCGCCAGGCGCACGGTGAGCATGGGCGACTCGATGATCGTCCCGACATTGAGGCGGTATTGCTGGGCGACCGAGGGATGCGAGATGCGCCATGTCCCGTCAGCCGTCTGGCGGATGCGGGCGAAGCGCTCATAGCTGCGCAAGGCATAGCCCCCGGTCGCCACGAAGGCGACCACCCGGTCGAAATCCTCCCGCGCCAGCCGGGCATAGGGTTCGGCCAGCCGGACCTCGTCGTAGAGTTCGTCCGCGCGAAAGGGCGCGGCGCAGGCCATGCCGAGCACATGCTGGGCCAGCACGTCGAGCGCGCCCTCCCCCAGCGGCGGCGTGTCCTGCGCGCCCAGGTAATTGGCATCGAGCGCGGCGCGGCATTCCAGCACCTCGAAGCGGTTGGCGGGCACCAGGATGGCGCGGCTCGGCTCGTCCATGCGATGGTTCGACCGGCCGATGCGCTGGGCAAGCCGGCTGGCGCCCTTCGGGGCACCGACATGGATGACCAGGTCGACGTCGCCCCAGTCGATGCCGAGATCGAGCGTGGAGGTGGCCACGATGGCACGCAGGCTGTTGGTCTCCATCGCCTTCTCCACCTTGCGGCGGCGGCTGACATCCAGCGAACCGTGGTGAAGCGCGATCGGCAGGCTGTCCTCGTTGATGGTCCACAATTCCTGGAAGACCATCTCGGCCTGGCTGCGGGTGTTGACGAAGATCAGGGTTGTCCGGTTCCGTCGGATTTCGTTGTAGATATCCGCGATGGCATAGCGGGCGGAATGCCCTGACCAGGGAATGCGCTCCTCGGATTCCAGGATGCGGATGACGGGCCTCGCCCCACCCTCGACCTCGACGATGCCGGCCATGGCGCCGGGGGGCGACTGGGGTACCAGCCAGCGCCGCAGCCCGTCCGGATCGGCCACGGTAGCCGACAGGCCGATGGTCACCAGACCCGGACGCAGGCGGTGCAGGCGCGCCAGACCGAGGGCGAGAAGATGGCCGCGCTTGGAGGTGACCAGCGAATGCAACTCGTCCAGCACCACCGTTTCCAGATCGGCGAAGAAGCGCGCGGCATCCTTCGAGGCGAGCAGGAGCGCGAGCTGTTCCGGCGTCGTCAGCAGGATGTCGGGCGGCGCGAGTTTCTGGCGCTGGCGCTTGTGGCCCGGCGTGTCTCCGGTGCGCGTCTCGACGGCAATGCCGAGCCGCATTTCGGCGACCGGACGGGCCAGGTTGCGCTCGATGTCGACAGCCAGCGCCTTGAGCGGCGAGATGTAGAGGGTGTGGATGCCGCGCTTGGGCGCGCCGGGACGGGACGGCTTGCGACTTGCCAGCGCGATCAGGCTTGGCAGGAAACCGGCCAGCGTCTTTCCCGCGCCGGTCGGCGCGATCAGGAGCGCGGATCGTCCGGCCCTCGCCAGGGACAGGATCGCACGCTGATGGGGACGCGGCGTCCAGCCACGGCTGTCGAACCATGCCTGAAAGGCCGGGGGCAGAACCGGCTGTCCCGGATCGTCCGGCTCATGATCGGATTGCTCTGTCACGCCGGCAAGATAGGGTCCGGCAAGCGTCCGGCCAAGCGTCAATGCATTGCAGGCAGGCGTTCCTTCGCGGCCTCCTCGTCGGGCAGCACCGCGGAAGTCCAGCCCGGAAGTGCGGACGGGCGCATTGCCGGCTTCATTGCCACCACGACGAGGCCCTCGACCGGTTCGCCGCGATCCATGCGGATCGTGTGCCGCGTCATCGACACGGGGTCGAGCCCGCAGGATTCAAGCCGCTTGCAGACATAGGCCTTGCCATGGGCATAGCGCAGCGACGGCCGCAGCACGATATCCTCTTCGGCGGGTGCCGCCTCGACGGTGAAGCCGAACAAGCCGCCCGGCGCCAACGTCGCGGCGATCCATTGGAAGACGCGCTCGAGCTCGCCGAGATACATGAAGACATCGGCCGCCGTGACGAGATCGGGTGCGATGCCCGGCCATGGTTCAAGCAAGGTCAGGTCCGCCTGTTCGAGCCGGTCGTAAATGCCCTTCGCCGCTGCCTTGCGCAGCATTTCCGCGGAGATGTCCACGCCTTCCAGGTGGCTGGTGATGGCTCTCAGGCGCGCGCCCATCAGGCCGGTACCGCAACCCAGATCCAGCGCCTTGGCAAAACCGGTGCCATGCACCTCCGAAATGGCTTCGACAAGGCGGTCCGGCGCGGCGTAGCCGAGACGCTCGACCAGCGCATGGTCGAAATCATCGGCATAGGCATCGAACAGTGTTTCGACGAAGGCGGACGGCATGACGGCGGCATCGCCGGCCTGTCCGGCGAGTTTCAGCTTCAGCGTCACGCCGAAGGGATCGGCCGGATCGAGGCCGAGCGCGCGCCGCCAGCTTTCGAACGCAGCCGGGAGGTTGCCCGCCGCTTCCTCGATTTCGCCCAGCCGGAACCAGCCGGCCGCCCAGCCGGGAGCGCGTTCGAGGGCCTGCCGGAAGAGATCGGCAGCGGCGGGGGCATCGCCGGCTTGCAGGAGCATTTCGCCATATTCGGCGCGCCGGTCGGCAAGCACGTCGCCGGACGATAACAGGACAGGTTTCATGAAGGACGGGACCCGGAAAGGACGGACAAGCGCTAATGGCGCCGAACGCGGGCGAAATCAACTGCCTTTTCACGCCAGCGCCCCGGGATCAGGAATCGGGGATGAAGACCCTGATGCCGAAGATGTCCACGGGCACCCGGCCCTGCGAGATGTCCGGCGTCAGGCTGATCGAGCCGAAGGAGCCCGGTTGCCGGTCCGGAAGTTCGACCTCGAAAAGGAAATCCCGCCGCGAGGCCTCCACGTCGAACCGCTTGCGCCCGCAATCGCCGAGTTCGGCAAGGTTGCAGCGGATCGACATCTGGGTGGATTCGCCTTCCGGCGCGGCGGCATTGACATCGAAGGTGACGCGCCGGCCGGCAAGCTGTGCCAGCACGCCTTCGCCCAGATCGAAGACGGCGGCCGAATCGGGCGCGCTGGGCGTGATGCGCAATGCCTTGTCGCGCCCTTCTCCGGCGATGTCGACCGTCGTCCCAGAGGGGGCGCTCACGGTCGTCGGGTCGTCGGGCGTGAAGATCGTGATCCAGCTTCCGCCCTGCGGCACCTCGCCAAGCCGGCCGCCGTCTGGCGCAGCGGGACTGAACTCGTCCTCGTTCAGACGGGCCGGCGGGTTGGGCACCGCGCCATCGCGCACAGACAAGGGTACCAGGGCCTGGCTGGAATAGAGCCACCAGGCGCCGATGCCAACGAAGACAAGCAGCAGGCTCACCGTCAGGAGTCGGGCGAAGGGGCGGCGCCGGCGCGGCCGGCGTTCCACGCTGCCCGGATCGTCGCCAGGCGCGGACTCCAGCCCGTCATCCCGGCGGTCCACCCGCAATTGCGACACGAAATCCGTTTCGCGCGCCGTGCCCTGCGGTGTGTCAATCCCGACAGGCGGCGCCGCCGCGTGCACGCCGGCGCCCGGTTCCCGCACGGGCGGAACGGCGGGCTCCACGGGCGGACCGGCTTCGGGTTCGGGTACCGGTTCCGGTTCCGGTTCGATGGCGGGGCGGAATTCCGTCTCGATGGCCCGGATGCGCTGACGCAGGGCGTCGCGCCTTCTGGCGGCGGTTTCCGCCGGGATGTCCGGACCGGATTTCAGCGACCGTTCGAGCGCCGACAACGCCGACAGGTAAACGCGCTCGCGATGCTTCGGGTCGGAAGCATCGCCCTTTTCCAGCGCGGCGCGAATCGCCTTCTCGATCGGGTCCAACAGCGAGTCCCCCGGTTGATCCTGTCCAGACGTTAGCTGCGGGGCCTGACAGGATCAACCGGCTTGCGGACCGGATGGCTGTCAGCCCTCCATGTCGCCCCGCTTGCGCCAGGTATCGCGCAGGACGGAGGCGATATTGTCGACCGGCGCGCCGGTGTCGATCGGCGTGTCGACCGGGTCGGCGCCAAGCGATGTATAGACGGCGCCGAATGCGTTTTGCATGTCGGCATAGGCGATGTCGAACTCGACAGCCGCAATCAGCGTGTTCATTTCCTCGCGGATGAGGTTCTGTTCGCTGGTTGCGTTGGCATTCGCCTGCGCCTTGAGCTGTCCGAGGATCTTGCGCTGAACATTGTAGTATTCGGCCGCGGTGGCCGCTTCCCTGCGCAGGTGCTCGTAACGCGTCCTTGCCACGAAGACCTGCGTCATGATGGCCATGGTCAAGGCCTTTGCCTGTGCGTCGAGCAGCTTGCCGTCTGCCTCGATGGACGCCTTGGCCGCCGGATACTGCATGACCCGCATCAGGTTCCAGCCGACCTTGGCGCCCCAGTTCACCCAGTCGGTGCTGAACAGCAGGTCGTTGGTATCGATGTTCAGACCGGCATAGAGCTGCGCACCGGGCAGGACTTCAAGAAGCGCGGCGCGGGCTTCCTTCTGGTTGATGCGGCCGTGATAGAGAGCCTCGCGGAATTCCGGACGGTTGCGCAGGGCCACCGTCATCATTTCATCCGGCGATGCCGCTAGCTTCAGGTCCACCATCTCGCGCCTGGGGACGACAAGCGTGAACTTCGTGCCCGGCTTCAGGTTCATCAGCGCCGCCAGCTTGTGGCGCGCAGTGGTCAGTTCGCGTTCCAGCTTCTGGATCTTGCGCTTGATATCGACGAGTTCCCGCTCGTAGGTGAGCGATACCAGCGGCGAGGTCTGCCCGGCGCTGCGCAGGGCACGGTTCTTGCGCTGGGTCTCATGGACACGGGCCTCAAGGGCATTGAGGCCATTGAGCAGGCGCTCGGCGCTGATCGCACGCCAGTAGGCGGTGCGAACGTCCTCCATGATCTGGTTGGCCACCTTGCGCTTCTGCTCCTCGGCAACCAGCGCCTTGTCGGCGGCCTGCTGCGCGCGGACATAGGACAGGCCGAAATCCAGCACATGCCAGGAGAAAGTCAGGTCCGCGGCCAGGGTCTGTTTTTCGGACGACGTGCTCGGTTCGGCCGAACGCGTGCCGGAAAACAGGGTGCGCGAGTAGCTGGCGTCGAAGCGGTCACGCCCGGCATAGCCTGCATTGGCCACGAGTTGCGGCAGCATCTGCGCGGATGCATTGCGCAACTGTTTCTGGGACAGCGTCACCCGCATCATCTCGACGCGATGATCGAGATTGTACTTCACCGCCCTTGCCATGGCCTCGTAGAGACCGATGGGCTTGGTGACCGGTTCCTGGCCCCGGTCAAGGCTGTCCATGTTCGCCGCCGCCTTGCTGGCGATCTCGGCTTGCGTCAATGGTACGGCCGTCACGGCGCAACCCGACAGCAGGCCGGATACCGCCACCGCTGCCAGGGCAAGCCGGCGGCCCGGCAAAGAACGGGCTCCACTCGCTTTATGTGCATTTTCCATCTTAATCCCCTCAAGGTTGCATATCCGGCCAAGCCGATTTCTGATGACGCCTGCCATCGTTATTCCTTCAGTGCCTGGAGAAGCCTGGCTGTTTCATTCGCCGCGCGGTTTGACAGGAACGTCAACCGGTCCTCGACTGCGGCGGATGCATCGAGCACGAGTTGCGTTGCGCCGGTCTGGATCACCTCTCCGGAGACCCTGTCGACACTCACCGGAATGACCGCTTCCGTGCCGTCTCCCTTGCGGATCCTGATCTCCAGCGCCACATCGGCCTCGTCAGCCGGCCAGAGAATGAGGACCTGCTCATCCGACTGGCGGACAACCCACGCCGGAAGCCCCCCGCCGCCGGGTCCGGTCACGCTCCATTCCACCGAGCCGGATCCGTCGAGACCGACCGTCAGATAGGTGCGTCCATCCCTGCCGAAGGTGGTGATTTCCGCGCCTTGGGATCCATCGCCGAGGGATATCGAAAGACCGCCCCCGCTCAATCCGGATGCTTCGAAACCGGCCGGATGCCCGGTGCCGCGCTCGTCCGAACCAAGGTTGTCGATCCAGCGCAGTGTGCCGGCGATCGTCCCTTCATTGCTGAAGGCGCGTCTTACATCCTCGCCAGCCCCGGTGCCGGCCGTCCCGGTCCCGCCCGATTGTTCACCGGAGGGCAGTTCCGGAAGGCTCGAGCCGGGCCCGGAACCAAGAGGCGGCACCAGGACAAAGAAGCCAGTCTCGCCCGACACGTTGCCCGCCTCGTCCTCCTGGCTCGCCGTGACGTCACCGGAGGTCTGCGGCGCGGTCGAGGTGACCGGGCCCCAGGTCCCGTCCGGGTTCACCGTCGCGGTGCCCGTCGAACCGTCCGGGAAGGTCACGGTGACCTCGGAGCCCGGCTCGCCGGAACCCGTCACCGACAGCGTGCCGTCATCGTTGGGTGTCGCGGTGACGCCGGTCGGCTCCAGCGGCGC